>NZ_JACIJC010000002.1 GCF_014199215.1 Sphingobium boeckii | reverse complement strand
GCTGCGACCACCGCGCTGCGCAATACCCTGCGCACAGACCGCGGCACGATCGACGTGTTCGACTTCGGCCCCACCATGGAAAACCTCCGCGCCAATTGCGCCGAAGAAACCGGTCTCCCAGCCCCCATCCAGCCAAAATGGGCACACAATCTGAACGGGTGATGCGGGAGATGGCTTTCGCGGTCAGCCATCCCGGCCAAAGGGTGTGTCATCAGCGCATGACGTGTTTTCCGACACGTCAGCGCGCCCACCCTTTGGCAGCCGGCTTGAGCGTGGCCAGAAATGCGGCGGCGCTCGCGCGATAGGCTGCGCGCATTTCCGGGGCCATCCTGTCCCAGTTGGCGTACATCTGTACCATGCGGCGATTGCGGCGAAAGCGGCGCTCGTGGCGCGCCAGAAAATCCCAGTAAAGCGCGTTGAACGGGCAGGCGTCCGGCCCGGTCTTCTGTTTGACGTCATAGCGGCACCGGCCACAGTGATCCGACATGCGATTGATATAGGCTCCACCACCGGCATAGGGCTTGGTGGCAAGGCGGCCGCCATCGGCGTGCTGGCTCATGCCGATCACATTGGGCAATTCCACCCATTCATAGGCATCGGCATAGACGACCAGAAACCAGTCCGCCACGTCCCCGGGATCCACCCCGGCCAGCATCGCGAAATTGCCCAAGATCATGAGCCGCTGGATGTGATGCGCATAGGCATTATCTCGCGTGTTGCGCACGGCTTCCGCCATGCACAGCATATCGGTGTGTCCGGTCCAGTAGAATTCCGGCAGGGCGCGCGTCGCTTCCAGCACATTGGCGGTGGCGACTTCGGGCATTTCCATCCAATAATAGCCGCGCACATATTCGCGCCAGCCGATGATCTGCCGGATAAAGCCCTCGGCGGCGTTTAGCGGGATGTCGCCCGCCGCATAGGCATCCGCCGCCGCCTGCGCGACCGCCAGCGGGGTCAGCAGCCCGAGGTTGATGGCCGGGCTGAGCCAACTGTGATAAAGCCAGTCCTGACCCGTCACCATCGCATCCTGATAGGTGCCGAAGGCAGGCAGCGCCGTGCGGATGAAATGATGGAGCGCGCGCCGGGCCTCTGTCGCAGTCACGGGTAGGGCGAACCCGTCCAGCCGCCCGAAATGGCCGGGGAAGCGATCCGCGACAAGCGCCATGACATCGCGCGTCATGGCGTCGGGAACGATCGGCAGCGGTGCGGGATAATCAAGGCCGCGCCTGGGCGGGGCACGGTTGTCCTTGTCCAGATTCCATTGATCGCTCTCCGGCTTGCCATCGGCAGTCATCAGCAGGCCGGTCTTGCGCCGCATGTCGCGATAGAAGAATTCCATCACCAGATCGCCCCGCGCCTGCGCCCAGGTCTGAAATTCAAGGATGCTGCAGATGAACCGGTCATCGGGCAGGACATCGACCGGCAGACCGAAATGCTTCGCCCAATCCTTGATCATCTTCGCGACGCGCCACTCGCCAGGCTCGACGATGCGGATTGACTTTGGTTGATGGCGTTTGATCGCGCGGGCAATCTCTCCGGTAAAGCTCCCGCTGTTTTCGGGATCGTCGAGACGGATATAGTCGACCACCCAGCCATCGGCGCGCAGTTCATCGGCGAAGTGCCGCATGGCCGACAGGATCAACGCGATCTTGCGCTTGTGATGCCGCACATAAGTGGTTTCCTCGGCAACCTCCACCATCACAATGACCGCATCAGCCCGCGCGATATCGTGCAGGGAGGCCAGGCCGTGTGAAAGCTGGTCGCCCAGAATGGGGATGAGAATGGTCATGCGATCGCTATAACGTCCAAAATCATCCATAGGTGCCTGATTGCAGGCGATGACTTCCCCGCCTCAAGTGGCTGCCGCAAGATATGCCTGACAGACGCGGGGCAATTCTCTGCGCAGGCATGAAAGATGCTCTTGCGAGGCTTCAAGCTCCATCACCACGCGCACCGAACCGCCCAGCAATGTCGCCAGCATGAAGGCAATAGATCCGATATCGGTGAACCGCGCGTCGGGGGCGGCAGCCAGTAATCGGCCGATGACCTCGATCATCTGTTTCATGGCATTGCCCATCACCTCGCCCAGATCGAACTCGGCGGCAATGCCATAGATCGCGCGCGATGCGACCATGTCGGCGGTCTTGGCGTCGAGCCACGCGATTGCCAGACCCTCCGCAAGCGTTGCCAGGTCACTGCCCTCAAGACCCTCGGCTGCCGTCAGCATGGACGCAATAATCGCCTCAAGCTGCCGCTCGACGACCGCGAAGAGAAGCGCCTGCTTGTGCGGATAATATTGATACATCGTGCCGACCGAAACGCCCGCCCGTTCGGCGACCCGCGTCGTCGTAAGGCGTCCAACCCCGTCAGCCAGCAAAACCTGAATGGTCGCGGTGTAGATCGCCTCGATCGTCGCAGCCGAGCGGGCCTGTTGCGGCATTTTCCGCGGTTGAAGCAGCGATGGTGCGGGGCGGTTCATATGCGAATTCCAAACCTGAATGATCCTTCATATATTGGACCCATACCCAGACCGTTGCAAGGAACAATGCTATGAATACCGTTCTCATCACAGGCTGCTCGACCGGCTTTGGCCGTGAAACCGCACGCTATTTTCTCGATCAAGGCTGGTCGGTCATCGCGACGATGCGTGATCCTGCGGCCAGCGTCTTGCCGGTTTCCGACAGGTTGCGCGTTTTGCCGCTCGACGTCACCGATGCGGCCAGCATCGCAGCGGCGGTCGCCCAGGCCGGGCCGATCGATGTGCTGGTCAACAATGCGGGCATTGGTTGGCTCAATGCGGTCGAGGGCACGTCGATGCAAACGGTGCGCGACATATTCGAGACCAATCTGTTCGGCACGGTGGCGATGATGCAGGCGGTGCTCCCGGACATGCGCGAAAGGCGCTCGGGCGTGATCGTCAATGTCAGTTCGAGTTCGACGCTCAAGCCGCTGCCGCTGCTTTCGGTCTACCGTGCCAGCAAGGCGGCGATGACGGCGCTGACCGAGTCCGCCGCATTGGAGCTTGCCGACTTCGGTATCCGCGCCAGAGTGGTCTTGCCGGGCATGGCACCGTCGACCGATTTTGCGGTGTCCGCGCGGGCGCGCATCGCCGAAGGCGGCTGGTTCCCCTTGGCCTATGAGGGGTTTGCCAGCCAAACCATGGCGATGATGGAAACCGCGGCATCGGGCGATCTGACGACCGCGCAGGATGTGGCCGAGGCGGTGTTCCGCGCCGCGACCGATCCGGGCTGTCCGATGGTGCTGCCCGCCGGTGCCGATGCCATCGCCTGGTCGAAGGCCGCGGCCTGACGAAAATCCAGCGTGGCGGTGCTGATCCTCACAGTGTCGCTTGACGCCGGGAGACGCGCCGCCATCTTGGCCTTTGAGCCCACCTCCCGCTCCATCGACCGAGGCCATCCTGAATGTCTGCCCGCAACCGCTATTATGACGGCCCCATCTCCGCGCATTTCGACGGCCTCCGCTTCCTGAACCCGGCAGGCGAGCCGGAGACAGACCGTTCCTTGGGCGATGTGCTGCGCTGGCATCGCACCGCGCCGAAAACGGCGTGGCCGGTATCGGTTCCTGTGGCCCCCGTCGTCCCTGCCGCCAAGGTGAAAGGATTGCGCGTCACGATGATCGGGCACGCCACCCTGCTGATCCAGGTCGGCGGTCTGAATGTGCTCACTGATCCGGTCTGGTCCGGTCGCGCCAGTCCGCTGGCCTTTGCCGGGCCACGCCGGGTGACGCTGCCCGGCATCGCCATGGACGATCTTCCGCCCATCGATGCGATCCTGTTATCGCACAATCATTACGACCATCTCGACATCGCCACATTACGCGCTTTGCACGCCCGCCATGATCCGTTGATCGTCACGCCGCTCGGCAATGATCGCATCATTCATCGTCATATACCCAAAGCGCGGGTCGCGACGGGCGACTGGTTCGACCGGTTCGACATCGCACCCGGCGTCGAAGCGCATATCGTGCCGGCGCTCCATTGGTCCTCGCGCGGCATGCGGGACCGGCGCATGGCCCTGTGGGGCGGGTTCATGCTGCGGACGCAGGGTCAGCTCATCTATTTCGCCGGTGATACCGGCTATGGCACGGGCGCGATCTTTCGCGATCTGCGCGCACGCTTCGGCCCCACCGATCTCGCGCTCATCCCCATCGGTGCCTATGATCCGCGCTGGTTCATGGCCGCCCAGCATACCGATCCGGAAGAGGCCATTCAGATCATGCTGGATCTTGATGCCCGGGCCGCCATCGGCATTCATTGGGGCACATTCAAACTGACGGACGAACCCAGAGATGAACCTGCCTTGAGGTTGAGGGCGGGCCTTGCGGCGCGCGCCATCGCGCCGGATCGCTTCGTGGCCTTGCGCCCGGCGGAGACGGTGGCTTTCGACGCGGCACCGGATGAGGTCCAGTAAAAATCCAGGCCATGCCGATGCTCCGACTGCCATCACCCGGTGACTGGCTCGCCCTGTGGATCGGCACTCCTCGGCGGCGACATTATGAGTGGGCCGTGTGGTGTCGGTGAAAACGGGTGATCGTCCGTCCTTTTTACCGGCAGCGCGGCACCGAGATTGAACCGCTGTGGAACAAGGCGAAGACAGATGCCGCCTGCGCCAAAGGACATATCAAAACAAAATTTCGCCAATCCCAAATTTCTCGATGCCAAGCCGCGTCCAAAGACGTGTCGTCTGCGTATCTTTCGTCGGCTGGTTTTCGGCCGAACAGGGAGATGCCTCATGTCGAAGCCGTGGAAATTGCTCTTCGCCGCCGCGATTGTGCTCGCGCCAATATCGGTGGCGCGGGCCGAACAATTGATCGGGGTGACGCTCGATCAGCGGATTGTGACCTTCGACTCCGCCAGCCCAACACTGATCGGCAGTTCAGCGCTGATCAGCGGACTGGCTGCAGGCGATGTGCTGGGTGGGATCGATATGAGATCCTCAAATGGCGTCATTTACGGAATCGCCGCCAATAGTGGTCGCATCTATTCGCTGACGACCGCGGGAATCGCAACATTCGTGAGCGCCAGTTCCGTTGTCCCCACCAGCGGGATCTTGGGTGTTGATTTCAATCCCGTCCCCGATCGGCTGCGCGTCATCGGCGGCGATGATCAGAATCTACGCATCAATGTGGATAATGGAGCCGCGACTGTCGATACGGCCATTAGCAGAGCAGACGGGGGTGCGATTGATGTGATCGGATCGGCCTATACCGGCGGTTTCGCAGGCGGACAGTGCGAACAGGTCGATGTCATAGGCCACACCGGCCTCCGTAACGATGCCGACAGGCCAGCTTGACGTTGTCCCCCCCAATGAAGTGCCAGCTTGTAGTTGCTCTATATTTTGCTAGGTGTTATCCCTTAAAAATAGAAAAATAAGGTCGGCTCCTGTATGCTTCATTCTAGAGCGCTCATGTATTTCGACGAGGTGGCGCGGAGGGGTTCCATTCGTCGTGCATCGGATCATCTGAATATCGCGGCCTCCGCGGTCGATCGGCAGATATTGCAGCTCGAGCAATATATCGGCGCGCCTTTGTTCGAACGGACCACCAAAGGCCTCATCCTGACCGCGGCGGGCGAGATATTGGTCGAAACCGTGCGGCGCACCAAGCGGGAGCTTTCGAAAGCAAAGTCTCATATCGATGATTTGCAGGGACTCCGCCGCGGTGAAGTCTCCATCGTTACGGTTGAGGGCGCGCTCGCATTCATCGGCAAGGCGCTTGCGGCATTTCATCGGAATTACCCTGCCATCAGCCATCGCGTCCAGGTTGCGCCGGCCGCGACGGTCGCCGATCTGGTGCTGGCGAACCAATTCGATGTCGGTCTCACTTTCAATCCGCCCAACACCCACGCACTCCGGTTGGAAAAGACGGTGTTGTACAAGCTGGGCGTAGCCGTGATCCCGGGGCATCCGCTCACCCAAGTCGATGTGACGATCGATGAATGCAGCAAATATCCGCTCATCATCCCTGACGGCAGTCTTTCGCTTCGCGCCGGGATCGACGCTTTTTGGCAGCGGGGGATCGGCACCGTGCCGCTCGCGGCGTTCGAGACCAGCAGCTTCACCTTGGCCAAGCAACTCGCTTATCTGGGATGCGGTGCAGCGCTGGTCACGGCGATAGACGTGTTCGACGAGGTTGAATCGGGAGGGCTCATATTCCTGCCATTCGTCGAGGAAAAAGCGCCGCTATCCAATCTTTCTCTCATCGCGGCGAGCGGACGATCGTTGTCCATTCCATCGTCACTTTTTATCAAACATTTGTCCGAGGTCATGATGAACCAGAACGAACCCTCGGTTTAAGCGGCACGTTTGACGACGGTTTGAACGTGAATCTGGAATGCGTTCGGCCGGGTGCCGCAAATTTGCGATGCCACGCCCTAATAAAGTTGATGGAGAGGCGTCCGCCCCAACGCTATGTGAACGACCATATGATGGACGGTCCGGCGGCGTGAGGGAATATGGGAAATCTTGATTTCGGCTTTTTCACGCAAGACATCTATTGAAACCGGCACGAAAAGAGGTGTGTTCGTGATCAAAATCCTGTTGTCCGCCTTCTCGCTTATGCTGGCGTCGATGACGCTCCTGATCGGCCCTTCGGCCGCGGCTCAGACCGCGAGCGTGCCGCATAAGGCGCGTTGCGAAGCGCTCATGGGGACGGATTTCGGCCGGATCCAGGATGCGCCTGCGCAAATCATCACGGCGAAGGTGGTGAGCGGCGACGGCGAGCAGCCCGATTACTGTCTGGTCGAAGGCTATGTCACTTCGACCGTCGGTTTCGAGCTGCGACTGCCGGAAACATGGAACAGCCGCTTTCTCCAGGTGGGATGCGGCGGTTTTTGCGGGGGCACCCGCTTTTCTACGGAGACGGCGCAATGTGATGATGCCGTGCGTCGGGGCTATACCTGTGTCATTTCCGATCAGGGCCATAAGTCGCAGATGGATGATGGCACATGGGCGCTCGATAATCTGAAGGGAGAGGTGGATTATGGCTTTCGGGCGATCCACGTCACCGCGCTCGCGGCCAAGGGCATTGCCACGCGCTATTATGGCGCGGCACCGAAATGGTCCTATTTCACTGGCTGCTCCGGCGGCGGGCGACAGGCGCTGGCCGCCGCGCAGAAATTTCCGGAAGACTATGACGGGATCATGGCAAATGATCCGGCGTCGCGTCTGTGCGATTCCTTTGCGATTTTTCACTGGAATATGCTGGCCACACGCGGACAGGATGGTCAGTCGCTATTCGGTCCGACCGATATCGAGGCGCTGAAACAGGCTGTGATCGCGAAATGTGACATGAATGACAATGTTCGTGACGGTGTGATCGGTGATCCGCGCCAGTGCAATTTCGATCCGGTTGAGATTGCGTGCACGGCCAGCCGCACCAAGGCGTGCCTGTCGCCGCTGCAGGTGGAGGCCGCGCGCAAAATCTATTCCGGCCCGGTCGATTCAAAAGGACGCAAAATCTATCTTTCGCATTCCGTTCTGGGGTCGGAAGACGGCTATTTCTCTTTCACTTCGCCGGAGCGTTTCTCCTCCGACTTCATGAAATACATGGCCTTCGGGCAGGATCCCGGCCCGGATTGGGACGCGTCCACATTCGATTGGGATAAGGATCCCCAGCGGATGCGCCTGATGAGCGCCATTTACGAAGCCAGCAATCCCGATCTTCGGGCCTATCGCGATCGCGGCGGCAAGCTGCTGATCATGCAAGGCTGGCACGATGACGGCACGCCGTTTTCCCTCAACACGATCGACTATTACGAGATGGTGCAGAAGGCCATGGGCGGAGAGGCTGCGACCAAGGCCTTCGCCCGGCTGTTCATGATCCCTGGTCGTGCGCATTGCGGCGGCGGGCCTGGCGCAAATGCGATCGACCAGCTTTCCTATCTCGAAGCCTGGGTGGAAAGGGGTCAGGCGCCCGATGTGCTGATGGCGCGCCATGTGCCCTCCACCGATTGGGCCACGCAGGACGTCACGCAATATTTCCGCAATCCCACGCAGAAAACGACCTTCTCCCGGCCGATCTACGCCTATCCCCTGCAATATCGGTATAGCGGGCGCGGGGATCCGAATGACCCTTCGAGCTTCGTGTCCGTAAATCCCCTAAGAGCGTCCGCGAAGCCCAAGCCGTAAAGGGCCATAGGCGCAATGGTGCAGCCGATGGGCTAAGCCCATCAATAATCGAACGGTCAGCCCTAAAATCTGCTCTTTATTGTAGCGGCGCCGAGGCGGTATCATGCTTGGACAAGCCAAGAGGAAAAAGCGTTGGATCCGATACTCTGGAACGATTGGCATGTCGTTGGCGACACCGCCGCCTTGTTGCATGGCGAGACGTTCGCCACAGCCCTGCTCGGCGTCGCGCTTCAGATTGCGCGTGCGGAAGATGGCAGCGTTGGAATCGTGCAGTCCGATGGCGTGCCCGTTCTGTGCGACGTGCGCTACGGGTTCATATGGGCCTGCCTTGGGACACCGATGCAGCCGATCATCGACGTTCCGGAACTCGCAGTCGAGGATATGACGGCTGTCATCGGCGGCGCGGTCTCCGTCCATGCGTCCGCCGGCCGCGCGATCGAGAATTTTCTCGATCTCGGGCATCTGGGTTATGTCCACGCCGGATATCTCGGCGCAGAACCCGAAACGGCGGTGGCCAGCTATAACGTCGAAACTCTGCCGGGCGGGGGGGTGCTCGTGACGGGATGCGAAGTCTTTCAGCCCAATGCGCTGATGGACAATCAGGGCGTGATGATCGGATATAGCTATAAAGTGGAACGGCCGTTGACGGCCTGGTTCCAAAAAATACTTTTGGACAGCGGCACGCTTGTGACAACCGCATATCTGTTCGCGCAGCCCGTCGACGAGGATCATTGCGTCGCCCACACGCTTTTGCTGGTCCCCGGCAGCGCCTACAGCGCGGCGGACATACGCGGATATCAGCAACTCATATTTCTTCAGGACAAGCCGATCCTCGAAAATCAAAATCCCAAACGTCTGCCCATCGGCCCGCGCATGGAGATTCCGATCCTGGCCGACAAGACATCAATCGCCTATCGGCGCTGGCTCGCGCAATTGGGGGTGACCTATGGCGTGGTGCGTGAAGCAGCGGGCGTGCCGGCATGATTGCGTCAATCGGATGGCATCCCGTGGCCGCGTCCTCCGATTTGCCGACGGGGCATGTCTATCAAACCCAATTGGAAGGCCAGGCGCTCGCCGTCTGGCGATCTGCCGAAGGGGAGGTCAATGTGTGGGAGGATCGCTGCCCCCATCGCGGCGTGCGCTTCTCGATAGGCGTGGCTGTCGGCAATGAATTGCAGTGCCAGTATCACGCCTGGCGCTTCGCCAGTGGCAGCGGTGCCTGTACCCATATCCCTGCACATCCTACCCAAAAGCCGGCTGCGGTCATTCGCGCGACGATCTTTCCCGTGATCGAACGCGGCGGATTGGTGTGGACAAGAGTGGCCGAGGACCACAGCGAAGGCACTGTCCCCTTGGTGCGCGATGGTGTCGTGATGCGCGCGTTGCCCGTAAACCGGCCCGCCGCAACCGTGGAAGCGGCGCTCTTGGCGGCCGAATTGACGGGGGCCACCTTCTTTGTTCAGCCGCTGGCGGAGGGGCAAAGCGTTATCCGGGGGATTGCGCGCGATGAGGCTTCCCTGCGCACGCTTGACTCTGCGCTGGAACGACTGCGCCGCCAATTGGAGGCCGATCATGCTGTTATATGACAATGCCATGCTTCCCGAATGCTATGCCGTCCGATTGTTGAGCGGGTTGCTGGGGGTCGAACTGGATCTCAAGACGGTTGATTGCTATCCTGGCCGGCAACATCGGGAAGAGGCGTTTCTGGCGATCAACCCATTGGGAACATTGCCCGTGCTCGATACGGGCGACGCGTTTCTACGCGATTGGCTGGCGGCGCTCGTCTATCTTGCCGCGCGGTATGACAGCAGCGCGCGCTGGTTGCCGACCGCGGATGCCGGGCGTCTTGCCGCGGTTCAGGAATGGCTTTCGATCGCCCGTCTGCTTCAGTCCAGCGCGGGTGCCGCTCGCCTCCATGATTCCATCGGGATGGCTACCGATATCGAGCGCCGTCGCCGGGAGGCCCATGATCTTTTACGCATGACGGAAAAGCATCTCTGGTTCGGCGAACGCGGCGGCGATGACTGGCTGGTCGCCGGCGCGGAGCCCACGATCGCGGACATCGCATTGTTCGTCCATGTCATCCTCAGCGAGGAGGGCGGGATCGCGCGTATGCCCTATCCCGCCGTGCGCCGGTGGACGGAACGGCTCCGCCGCCTGCCAAATTTTGCGCTCATGGGAGGCGTATTTCCGATGCCTGCGCTTGATGCGAGCCGCACCCTGTTGTCCGAGACTGAATGTCAGGCCGCGTCAGCGCAGAGCGCAACACATTAGAGCGTCATGACATTACATGGCTCCGTCATTGCGAGGAGTGCAGCGACGCCGCAGTCCAAGGTGGCATAAACTGCTCTGGATTGCTTCGCTACGTTCGCAATGACAGGTTGGATCGACCTAAAGTCATCGCGCTCTAAGGGCGCAGCGCGATGACTTAAATGGCCAATTTGCGATGGCCGCCGACGCCTTCATATTCATCCGAGACCTTGTCGCTTTCGCGGCTCAGTCGTTGAGTCAGATATTCGCCTCCCTGCAAGGGAGCGAATTTCGGTTTCTCGCCCGGTGCCAGGCAGCTCGGAATACATTCGACCAAAGTGTCGAAGGACGGGCTGAAGAATGCGGGGATGGAGTAACGATCCTGGCCGGTGAGGCCGATCACGCGATGCGGCGTGGAGACGTAGAGATTGTTGGTCCAAAGTTCGAGCATATCGCCGACGTTGATCACGAATGTGTCTTCGACATAAGGCGCTTTCACCCATTCGCCGTCGCGTGTTTGAACCTCCAAACCCCCGTTCGGATCCTGCATAAGGATCGTCAACATACCGAAGTCGGTATGCTCGCCGACAGCCATGTGGTCTTTCTTCTCTTCTTCGGTCTGCGGCATATTGTGCATCAGGCGCAGATGAAAAGTTGGTTTTCTGCAAAGCTCCACGAAATAGTTTTCGTCGAGATCGAGGCTCAGAGCAAAAAGCCTTTCCAGCCTTTCGCCCAAAGCAAGCACCGCTTGGCGGTAAGGCTCAACCGCCTCATGCAACCAAGGCTTGTCCGCAGGCCATCGGTTGGGACCATGCAGGAAATGACCTGCCATCACGTCCGGATCATCCAGAGGCAGATCAAGCGAAAGCTCAAAACTCTCGAGCACTTCGCGCTGTCCATCGGACGACGGCATGAAGCCCCTGCGGAATCGCGGGTCGATCAGGTCTTTTATTCGTTCTTCTTCGGGCAGCGCGAAATACCGCCTCGATGCGGCGGCGGCGGCATCGCAGATTTCTTTGGGAACGCCATGGCCTTTGATGAGGAAGAAGCCAACTGACAAGCAAGCTGCGCGAATATTAGCGCTGATCGCGATGCGCGCGGTGGCGTCGTTGAAATCAGACAGATCGATTAACGGAATTACCTCAGCTTTCAGACCTTGCTCCGCATGATACATAAACCATCCTTCCAGCCGATTGAGTTATCCTAATTTTACTGGCCTGCTCCGCTCCAAACGCCGTTCTGCGCGATGAAGCAGCATCCCAAGTGGTCGGGCATCGCGCCAGCATAGAGTTTCGGTCGACCTGTGCTGAAAAATCGATCCGCCCCAAGCGGAACCGCTACGGTCGGTCAAAGCGCGGCGATCGTAGAATTTTGCGAACATCGCGCTCGAATCATACAGATGGCATCGAAAGGCGAGCGCCCTATGATGTTGTCTTCAAGGCGATCTTCGAAGATCGGCCCTCGAAGGCAAGGATTGCATGAGCTTGGAACTGACACGGGAATGGACGCAGGAAGAGGCTGAACGCGGATCGATCGCTGATTCTCTGGCGCTGAAGATGCTGGCGCGCAGGCTTCCCAAGGCCGAGTTGCACATGCACTTCCTCGGCTCGATCCGCAATTCCTTCCCTTTTACCGCACAGGCCTGGGACGGGGCCGCGAAGGACTATGTGAACGCCGACGGTTTCTTTTCGGGGCTGCGGGCGATGGCGGCGGCGCTGACCAGCGAAGACATGTACGAGGCGGCGACGCTGCACGTTCTGCAGGATGCGATAAAGTGCGGTTGTCGGCACATCGAAATGTTCGCCACGCCGGGCGAGCTTCGGTGCGGCCCGGTTCCGGTATCGGACGCCCTCAAGGCCATGGGGCGGGCATTCGATCAGATCAGGCGGTATCACGGCGTGACTGGCGGCCTCATTCTGGCGACAGACCGCGCGGACGATCCAGCGGCTGGCATGGGCGTCGTGGTCGACGCGATGACGGCGAGAGACGCCGGGGTGCCGGTGTTGGGCATTGGAAACGATGGTGATTTCGTCCATCCCGTGCGCCTGTTCGCCCCTGCTTTCGAATATGCAAAGCGCGAGGGGTTTCGCACCACCTGCCATCTCTGCACCCCGCAGGACGTGATCGAGGGGCTGGATCTGCCGCTGGACCGTGCCGACCACGCTTATGATCTCAAGGGAAGGCCGGATCTGATCGCGAAATATCGCGAGGCGGGGATCGGTGTGACGTCGTGCATATCCTGTCTATGCTTGATGGGGCCGGGTATTTTTCCGACACCCGCGGATCACCCGGTGAACGAGTTCCGGCTTGCCGGTCTGCAGACATGTCTGGGGACCGATGATGCGGCCTTCTTCTACACCGATCTTGCCCAGGAATATGTCATCGCGCAGCAGGCTTATAGCTGGAGCCGGGAAGAGCTGCTGGAGATGGCGATGGCGTCGCTGGAGATGTCGTGGATCGACGGACCGGATCGCGATGTTCGTCTGGTGCAGTGGCGGGCGGAGGCCGAGCGGAGCTTGGCTGATCCAAGGACGAGTAAAGTGCCTGGATCTTGACCCCCATCGCGCGGGCAGCGGGCGCAATGCTTTGGCCTTGCTGATATTGCAGGTCCGCCGTGTGATGCGATGTTCGCGCCGGGTCTGCCGGACTTTGGGCGTCGGAACGCCGCGCCGCATCCCCAGTACAAGCGGAAAATGTTAAAATGAGTGTTCGTTTCCTTCTTGATGGCGAGATCGTCGAAATTACGGATGTGGATCCGACTTCGACCATCCTGAACTATCTGAGATACCGCCTGAGGCGCACCGGCACGAAGGAGGGATGCGCCGAGGGCGATTGCGGTGCCTGCACGGTGCTTCTGGGCGAGCTGGATGAAGGCGCGGAGACCATGCGATGGCGCTCGGTCAACGCCTGCATCCTGTTTCTGCCCATGCTGGACGGCAAGGCCTTGCTGACGGTGGAGAGCCTTGCTGTGGACGGCAAGCTCAATCCGCTTCAAGCCTGCATGGCGGAGAATGGCAGTTCGCAATGCGGATTTTGCACGCCCGGTTTCGTCATGTCTCTTTATGGCCGCACGATCGGCGCCAGCGGCCATGACCTGCCCGTTGCGGACGTCGTTGCCGGCAACCTTTGCCGTTGCACGGGCTATGGCCCCATCCTTGCCGCGGGCGATGGCATCGGCAAGTTGAGCCGTGACGATCAACCGACGATGGTGGCGTTGCGCGAAATGGCCGAAACCGCTTGCGCCGGGGGCGTGTTTGAAGATCGCCGCTGGTTTGCGCCGCGCACACCCGAAGCGCTTGCCGGTCTTCTGGCTGCTCATCCCGATGCGCGCATCATCGCGGGGGCTACGGATGTCGGGCTTTGGGTGACCAAGGGCTTGAAGACCATCGAGACGATGGTGTTCATCGGAAATGTCGCGGGAATGAAGGCGATCGTGGAGGACGAGGCCGGCGTGACGCTGGGCGCCGGTGTCCCCTATGCGGACGCCCATGCGGCTTTCTCACGCCTGCACCCGGATCTGGGTGAGTTGGTGAGGCGGATCGGCGGATTGCAAGTGCGCAATGCCGGGACGATCGGAGGCAACATCGCCAACGGATCGCCGATCGGCGACGGGCCGCCGGCCCTGATTGCGCTGGGTGCCGAACTCACCCTTTGCAGCACGGCGGGTCGACGGACCATGCCGCTCGAAAATTTCTTCCTCGACTATGGCCGGCAGGATCGTCAGCCGGGCGAATATGTCGAAAGCCTATGGATACCAAGGCCTGCCCCTCAGGACATCATCCATATTTCCAAGCTCTCGCGTCGCTTCGACAGCGATATCTCTGCGGTATGCGGCGCGTTTGCGCTGACCGTGGAAAACGGGCTGATCGTTCGCGCGCGGATCGCATTTGGCGGGATGGCGGCGACGCCGTGCCGCGCGAGCGGATGCGAGGCGGCTCTGGTCGGAAAGCCGTTCGCCGCTGAGACGATCGCATCAGGAACCATCGCTTTGGCCGGCGATTTCTCTCCGATCACCGATGTGCGTGGGACGGCGACCTATCGTGCCGAGGTCGCCGCCAATCTTCTCTGGCGGCTCTGGTATCGGGCGCAGGGAGAAGACATCTCCGTATTGGCGCTGGAGAGCAGTCATGGCTGAGTGTGATCCTGCTTTGCGCATTGCTGCAAAACCCTCGAATGCGCATGACAGCGCGCGACTTCATGTCAGCGGTGCCGCGGGCTATGTCGATGACGGCGCCGAGCCGATCGACATGCTCCATCTAGCCTTCGGACAGAGCGAGGAGGCCCATGCCCGCATCGCGCACATGGATTTGTCCGCCGTGCGCGCTGCGCAAGGCGTGGTTGCGGTCTTTACGGCGGCGGATATTCCGGGTGCGAACGATGTCAGCCCGGTCGCAAAGGATGATCGTCTGCTGGCCGATGGCGAGGTAATGTGCGTCGGCCAGGCGCTCTTTCTCGTGGTTGCGACAAGCCAGCGCGCCGCGCGCCAGGCGGCCCGGCTCGCGCGGATCTCTTATGAGCCACGCGCTGCCTGCCTGACGATCGCTGAGGCCCGCGCGTCATCGTCCTTTATCGAACCCACCCAGCGCATGGCGCGGGGCGATGCGCGAGCCGCTCTGTCTGCAGCCGCGCACCGTGTCTCAGGGGGCTTCGATATCGGCGGACAGGATCATTTCTACCTGGAGGGCCAGATCGCCATCGCCACCCCCGGCGAGGATGGCCAGGTTCACATATTGAGTTCGACCCAACACCCGAGCGAGATCCAGCATCTTGTTGCGGCCATGCTCAATCTCAGTTCCGCCGACGTCACCGTCGAGGTGAGGCGGATGGGCGGTGCCTTCGGTGGCAAGGAGACGCAGGCGGCGCTTTTCGCCGCAGCGGCGGCACTGGCGGCTCATCTGACGGGCAGGCCTACCAAATTCCGCTGTGATCGCGATGATGACATGATCATCACCGGAAAGCGCCACGATTTCCGGATCGACTATGATGTCGGCTTCGATGATCAAGGCCATATCCTTGGCCTTCAATTGCGGCTGGCATCCCGCTGTGGTGCCACCGTGGACCTTTCGCCGGCGATCAATGATCGCGCGATGTTTCATGTCGACAATTGCTACTGGCTGCCTGACATCGAGATCGTTTCTGAGCGCTTGAAGACGCACACCGTATCCAACACCGCCTTTCGCGGTTTTGGCGGGCCGCAGGGCATGTTGGCGATCGAACGCATCATGGATGAGGTGGCTGCGTTTCTGGGACGGGATCCTCTGGATGTCCGTATATCCAATCTCTACGGACCCGGCCGCAACGTCACGCCTTATGATATGGTGGTTGCTGATAACATCGCGCCCGAAATCATTGCCCGTCTCCGGCGGGAGGGACGTTATGATGAGCGGGCCGCCAGCATCGAAGCCTTCAATGCCGGCAGCGCCATTCTCAAAAAAGCGATTGCGCTGACGCCGGTGAAATTCGGGATCAGCTTCACCACGACCCATTTGAACCAGGCGGGCGCGCTCGTGCATGTCTATGCAGATGGAAGCATCCAGATCAATCATGGCGGCACCGAGATGGGGCAGGGGCTCTATATCAAGGTGGCGCAGGTGGTTGCGGATGTTTTCGCGGTGCCGGTCTCTCAGGTGCGCATCACGGCGACCCGGACAGACAAGGTGCCGAACACGTCGGCAACGGCGGCATCATCTGGCGCGGATCTCAATGGCATGGCCGCGCATAACGCCGCGATGACCATCCGCGACCGGCTGACCGCATTTCTGGCGCAAACCTTTGCCTGTGCTGAAAGCGAAGTCGCTTTTGCGGCGGACGGCGTGGTTGCGGGCAAGGAAAAGCTTTCCTTCGCAGATCTGGCGCGCAGAGCGCATATGGGCCGGATATCGCTTTCGGCCACGGGCTATTATGCGACACCCGGCATCGCCTACGATCGATCCACGCATAAGGGGCGGCCGTTTTATTATTTCGCATATGGCGCCGCCCTGGCGGAAGTCGCGGTCGATATTTTGACGGGCGAGCACCGGGTGCTTGCGGTCGATATCGTCCACGATGTCGGGCGTTCGCTCAATCCGGCGATCGATCTCGGGCAGATCGAAGGGGCGTTCATCCAGGGGCAGGGATGGCTGACGACCGAAGAATTGATGTTCGACGCAAAGGGCCGGCTGCTCACACATTCGCCTGCGACGTATAAAATTCCAACAGCATCGGATCGCCCGCGTCATTTCCGCATCTCGCTATGGCAGGATGAGAATTTGGAGCCGACGATCCATCGTTCAAAGGCGGTCGGCGAGCCGCCATTCTCGCTCGCAAATTGCGTCTTTTCAGCGATCGGCCGCGCGATCGCTGCAATCTCGCCTGAAAAGCGGTCCCTGCCACCGCTCAACGCGCCCGCGACACCCGAGAATATTCTCCGCGCCGTCCGGGGCTATCGCGACTGATGTACGACTGGGTGACTTCGCTGCGCGACAGCGTCGATCGTGAACCGGCGGCGATGATCAGCATTCTTGCGAGCGAAGGGTCTGCCCCAAGGGGGGCGGGCACCCGAATGGTCGTAACCGCTGGCGGGACGCAGGGCACGATTGGCGGCGGTCAGCTCGAATTTCGTGCGGTGGAGCAGGCCTTGGCCATCCTGCGCCTTGCGCCGGGGAGCTGGCGGATTCAGGATTATCCTTTGGGGCCGTTGCTGGGCCAGTGCTGCGGCGGGCGGGTCCGGCTGTTGGTGGAGCATATCGATCCGGCAGGTCTCGCCTGGCTCACGGACGCGACTGACGGGCAACGAGTGGTCTCCAAGCTCATGGTGGACCGGGTGGAGCGGCGCATTTGCGCCGAGACATTGCCGACACTTCTCCCTGCGCGCGGCGACCTCCCGCAGGAGGGGGATAGCTTTTGCGAAACGATCGGACCGCGCCGCCGTCCGCTCTATCTGTTTGGGGCCGGTCATGTGGGACAGGCCATCGCGCGTCACGCGCAAGGCCTGCCGTTCCAACTGGCGTGGTTCGATACGCGGCCCGACTTCGAAGCGGTCGAAGGTGCGGTTATTGTGCCGGAATCGGAGATCGAACATTGCGTGTCGCAAGCCCCGGAAGAAGCGGCGATCATCATTCTCACGCATGATCACGGTCTGGACTTCAGGCTGACCTATGCGTCCCTGACGCGCGAGCCCGTTGCCTTTGTGGGCCTGATCGGCTCGGCGACCAAGAAAGCGCGATTTTTGTCCCGGCTCGAGCGCGAGGGGGTTGCGTCCGAGGCGCGGGCGCGCCTGACGTCGCCGATCGGAATCGGTGGCATATCGGGGAAGGAGCCAGACATCATCGCCATTGCGACGCTTGCCCAATTGCTCCAACTGGGCTTGCCTCATCAATTCTGAACGTCGATTGGTTCACGCGAAGATCGCGCCTGCATAATTGCGCCGCTGCGACCCTTCGCGCGCACTTTTTTCGGTTGGTTGCATCGAAATTCGCTTGTTGAGCCGCAACGGGGCGGGCTTCATGGTCGGACTCAAGAAGGTTTATGAAAAATGCCGCGGATCAAATCGAACATAGCAGCGGGCACGGCGATTCCGTGCGTGCGTGCGCCCGCGATGTTTCGAACCTTTGCGATGCACGCCATATTCGGACGCTGACATGATGCACTCTCTGCGCAGCTACAAAGGCGTGACCACGGCGCCGCATCATCTCGCCAGTCGCGCCGGTCTTGACGTGCTCAAAGATGGCGGGACCGCGGTCGAGGCCTGTGTCGCCATGGCGGCGGCGCTGGCGGCGGTCTATCCGCACATGACCGGCATTGGCGGCGACGGGTTCTGGCTCATTCATGAACCCGATGGGCGGGTTCATGCCATTGACGCCTGCGGTGCCGCGGCTGAGCGGGCGGATCTGGAATTATATGAGGGGCTGAGCGACATCCCGTGGCGCGGGCCGCTCGCGGCCAACACGGTGGCGGGTACGGTCTCGGGCTGGGCGCGCGCGCTGGCGGGCGACACGGGCAAATTGGGGCTTGGACGCCTGTTGCGCGATGCTATCGAGATGGCCGGTGATGGTGTTGCGGTCACCCGCGGTGCCGCCGAGATCGCAACTGCCAAACATGCCGAACTGACCGCCCAGCCGGGCGACTATCGCGCCGTCTTTACCGCGGACGGACGGCCGCTGGCGGAAAATGATCGTCTGCGGCAGCCCGCATTGGCCGCTACGCTGAGGGCGCTCGCGGACAATGGGCTTCGGGATTTTTACGACGGCAAACTGGCGCGCGCGATCGCCTCCGATCTCGCTACTCTGGGCAGTCCCGTTGCCGCGCGGGATCTGGCTGCTCATGATGCGACCGAACCAGCGCCCTTGTCGATCTCCGTGCGCAACGCGCGCCTGTTCAACACCGCGCCGCCGACGCAGGGGCTTGCCTCGCTGCTGATCCTGGCGCTTTTCGATGAATTGCGTGTTTCCCAAGGGGAGGGGTTCGCTCACCTCCATGGGCTGATCGAGGCGACCAAGCAGGCATTTCTGGTGCGGGATCGTCATGTCGGCGATCCCGCCTATATGGCAGTGAAGGCGCAGGAAATACTGGACGATCGCAGCATGTTGGCCGACATGGTCGGGCGGATCGATCCGGATAGGGCGCTCGCCTGGCCGCATCGCTCCGCTCTGGGGGATACGACCTGGTTTGGCGCGGCGGACGCGCGCGGCCAGGTGGTCAGTTGCATCCAATCCACCTATTTCGAATTTGGCTCTGGACTCGTTTTGCCCGAAACCGGGATCGTCTGGCAAAATCGCGGTGCGAGTTTCCGCCTTGCGCCGGATGGCTGGAATGCGCTCAAGCCGGGGCGCAAGCCTTTCCACACGCTCAATCCCGCGCTCGCGATATTCGATGACGGACGGGCGATGGCCTATGGCACGATGGGGGGCGAGGGGCAGCCCCAGACCCAAGCCGCGATCTTCAGCCGCTACGCCTGGTTCGATGTTCCGCTCCAGGACGCGATTTCCCGGCCGCGTTGGCTGCTGGGCCGGACATGGGGCGAAACCAGCACCACGCTGAAGCTGGAAGACAGGATCGATCCGGAGACGGTGGCCGCTTTGAAGGCCGCTGGGCATGACGTCGAAATGCTTGGACCGATGACGTCTGTGATGGGACATGCGGGCGCGGTGGTCCGGCATCCGACGGGTATGCTCGAAGGCGCGACCGATCCACGGTCAGACGGAGCGGTCGGCACATGGTGAACGGTAAGCGCGCGGTCAACCGCTGCGATCATCTGGGCGTCGCGCCTTACAGCGATACGCCGGGCGGCCTTTATCGCGCCTATCTGACGCCTGCCTATATCGCCGCGCAACGGACGGTCGCGCAGTGGATGGTCGAAGTGGGCATGACCACGCGGACGGACGCAGCGGGCAATTTGATCGGGCGTTATCCGGGGACGACGGATGGCCCGCCGCTGATTATCGGTAGCCATCTCGATAGCGTTCGCGATGCGGGGCGCTATGATGGGCCACTGGGAATCATGCTCGGGATCGAGTGTGTGGCGTCGCTGCACGCGGCGGGCGAGCGCATGAGTTTTCCCATCGAAGTCTATGCCTTTGGCGACGAGGAAGGATCCCGCTTTCCGCTCGCGATGTTGACAAGCCGCGCCGTCGCCGGTGTGCTCGATGTCGATGAGACCGAACCCGTGGACGCCATGGGGATCGGTTTGAACGCGGCGCTGGCCCGTTATGGCGCAGAGGCGGGCGCGCCGGTGGCGGACGATCTTTCTGGCTTCGCTGCGGCACGGCATCCCGGGGCGATCGCCTATCTGGAAGCGCATATTGAGCAGGGGCCGTTGCTGGAGGCGGAAGGGCTGGCACTTGGCACCGTCACCGCCATCGCGGCGCAAAAGCGTTTCCAGATTTCGTTGGCAGGGCGGGCAGGGCACGCCGGAACGACGTCCATGGCGCTCCGCCGCGACGCCCTGGCTACGGCTGCAGCGATGATCCTGGCGGTCGAGGAGATCGCGCGTGCCGCAGGCGGGCAGAATGTCGCGACGGTCGGCGTGCTGCACGCTGCGCCGGGCGCTGCCAATGTGATTCCCGGCAGCGCGCGCTTCACGCTCGATGTCAGGGCGGCCACGGATCTGGAATGCGCCAAATTGGCTGAAACGATAGTGACGCGCTTCGACGTCATCGCGGCGGAGCGGCAGATCGCATCGACCGTCGAACTCTTGCACGAATTGCCGGCAAGCCCCTGCCATCCCGCACTTATGGAAGCGCTGGACCAGGCGATCGCAGCCGAAGGCGTGCCTGTTCGTCGGCTGATGTCCGGCGCTGGCCATGATGCGATGATATTGTCGTCTTTATGTCCCACAGCGATGCTGTTCATCCGGTGTCGTGGAGGCGTCAGCCACAACCCCGCCGAAAGCGTCACGACCGATGACGCTGGCCTTGCGGGCAATGTCATGCTTCGCTTCATCAAACGTCTGGAGGATATGCAAGGTGCGTAATGTGGGTGAAATCGATCCGCCCCAGCGGCTTTTGATGGGGCCGGGTCCCATCAATGCGCATCCGCGTGTGTTGCGCGCGATGTCGGCCGATCTGCTCGGGCAGTTCGATCCCGAGATGACGACCTATATGAACGAAGTCATGGGCCTGTATCGGCCGATTTTCGGCACGGAAAACCCCTGGACCTTTCTTGTCGATGGCACGGCGCGCGCCGGGATCGAGGCTGCCCTCATCAGTCTCGCGTCGCCGGGCGACACCGTGTTGGTCGTGAATTTCGGACGCTTCGGACTGTTGTTGAGCGAGATATTCAAGCGGATCGGCGCGCACGTCGAAACGGTCGACGCGCCTTGGGGCGAAGTCGTGCCGCTCGACGCCATTGCCGCGGCGATCGAACGCGTCGGGCCGAAGGTCGTTGCAACGCCCCATGGTGACACGTCGACGACCATGGCGCAGCCGCTTGAAGGACTTGGCGTGCTGTGTCGGGAGGCGGGTGCCCTGCTTTATGTCGATACGACGGCGACGCTGGGCGGCATGGAAGTGGCGGCTGACCGTTGGGGGGCGGACATCGTGACGGCGGGCTTGCAGAAATGCCTCGCCGGCCCATCCGGTTCGGCACCCATCACCGTGTCGGCGCGCGCGGCGGATCATATCCAGCGGCGCAAGCATGTGGAGCAGGGTCTGAGAACCGGCGACCATGACGATGGGGACGGCATCATCATCGGGTCGAACTATTTCGATCTGGGCATGATCATGGACTATTGGTCCGACAAGCGCCTCAACCATCATACGGAGGCGACGACGATGCTTTACGGTGCGCGGGAGTGTGCGCGTATCGTTCTTGAAGAGGGACTTGCTACCCGTTTCGCGCGTCACACCGCTTCAGGACGGGCCATGTCGGCGGGGCTGCGTGCCATGGGGCTGCGGCTCTTTGGCGACGATCGCTATCGCATGACCAATGTGACGGCCGCTTATATTCCCGAAGGGGTGGATGGCGAAGCGGTGCGGCGCCGGATGCGCGAAGATTTCGAGATCGAGATCGGCACGGCCTTCGGTCCGCTTGCGGGCAAGGTCTGGCGGTTCGGCGCGATGGGTTACAATGCCCGCAAGCATAAGATTCTCATTACGCTGGGCGCGCTCGAGGCGGTTCTGCGCGCCGAAGGCCATCGCTCAAGCGCAGGCTGTGCGGTCGATGCCGCGCTTGACGCCTGGAATGGCATATGAGCACCACGCGCGATCTCGTCGGTTATGGCATGACGCCGCCGGACCCGCAGTGGCCGGATGGTGCCCGCATCGCCGTGCAATTCGTCATCAATTATGAAGAGGGTGCGGAGAGCAGCGTCCTCCATGGCGACAAGGGATCAGAGGCTTTTCTTTCCGAAATGGTGGGTGCCGCGGGGCACCCGATGCGCGCCATGGCGATGGAAAGCTTGTATGAATATGGCAGTCGCGCCGGTTTCTGGCGGCTGCACCGGCTTTTCGCCGCCCGGCAGGTGCCGGTCACCGTCTTCGGCGTCGCAACGGCGATGGAGATGAACCCGACAGTGGTCGAGGCGATGTTGAAAGCCGATTGGGAAATCGCGAGCCACGGCTATCGCTGGATCGACTATCAACATGTCGCAGAAGAGATGGAGCGCGAACATATTGCGCGCGCCATCGAAATCCACACACGGCTGACCGGCGCGCGGCCGCTTGGCTGGTATCAGGGGCGGACCTCGCCCAATACGGCCCGGCTCGTGGTGGAGGAGGGGGGCTTTACCTATGACGCGGACTCCTACGCCGACGACCTGCCTTATTACGACCGGCGGCACGGTCGCGCGCAACTCATCATGCCCTATTCGCTCGATGCCAACGACATGAAGATGGTCGCATTGAACGGGTTTACAGAAGGGGAGCAATTCTTCCGCTATCTGCGGGACACGTTCGATTACCTGCGCGCTGAGGGCGGACGCATGATGTCGATTGGCCTGCATGGCCGCATCGCGGGTCGGCCCGCCCGCGCTGCTGCGGTGGCGCGCTTCGTTGATCACATATTGGAAAGCGGTGATGCCTGGATCGCCACCCGGCTCGACATTGCGCGGCACTGGCAGGACACCCATCCCTGTGACTGACAATGACGCTGCTTTCGTGTCGCGCTATGCGGAATTGTTCGAACACTCGCCATGGGTGATCGAGCGCGCAGCCGCCCGCCGGCCCTTTGCCGATCTTCATGCGGGCCTGATGCAAGTGGTACATGACGCCACGCGCGACGAACAACTGGCCTTGATCCGGGCCCATCCGGAGTTGGCCGGAAAGGCGGCGCTGGACCGGAATTTGACCCGTGACTCCGCTGCCGAACAGGCATCCGCCGGCCTCGATCGACTGACCGCCGATGAATTCGCGCGCTTTCACGATCTGAACGGGCGCTATGCCGATAAGTTCGGTTTCCCTTTCATCATCTGCGTCCGCTTGACCGATAAGGCGGGCATATTGGCGGCGATGAGCGCCCGCCTGGACAATGATCGTTCGGCCGAAATCGACACGGCCATTGCGCAAATCGGCGAGATCGTAAGATTGCGACTGGAGGATTTGACATGACGCTGGCGCAGCACGCGGCGCGGGTCGCCCACGACCTCGAATGTCTGGGCTATGGCGCGCCATCCTGGACCCGTAGCCGGCCTTTGGGCGGCGATCACGTTCACGATGTCGTTATCGTCGGCGGAGGGCAAAGTGGTCTGGGCGCAGCCTTCGGATTGTTGCGCGAGCGGATTTCGAACATCCTCGTGCTGGACGAAAATCCAGAAGGCATGGAAGGGCCGTGGAAAACCTACGCCCGGATGATCACCCTTCGCACGCCAAAGCATCTGACCTCGATCGACTATGGCATCCCGTCGCTCACCTTTCGTGCCTATTGGGAGGCGATGCACGGGGCGGAGGGCTGGGCCGCGCTCGACAAAATTCCGCGTGGGGAATGGTTCGATTATCTTCGCTGGTATCGACGCGTGCTGGATATCCCCGTCAGGAACAACGCCAAGGTCATATCGATCGCGCCGGTGCACCCCGGTCTTTTTCGCTTGATGCTGGCGGATCGTTCCACCATTCTCGCGCGCAAGGTCGTGCTGGCGACGGGGATTCAGGGCGGGGGGCAATGGCATGTCCCGGCGATGATCTCGGCGAAGCTCCCGCGCTTGCGTTATGCTCACACATCCGAAGCGATCGACTTCGCCGCGCTGAAAGGCAAAAGGATCGCGATCCTCGGTGGCGGCGCTTCCGCGTTCGACAATGCGCAACATGCGTTGTCGGAGGCGGCAGGCGAGGTTCATGTCTTCGTGCGCCGCAAGGCGCTGCCCACGGTCAATCCGATCCGCTTCATGGAAGGTGCCGGATTGATCTCTCGTTTTCCGGCGCTGGACGACACCGTGAAATACCGGATGATGAAGAGCTTTTTCGCGCGCAATCAGCCCCCGACCAATGACACCTTCGCCCGCGCCGCCAGCTATCCCGGCTTTCGTCTGCATCTCGGGACGCCGTGGCTCGATGTCGAGGATGGTCCGACGGGGGCGATCGTCACCACACCAAAAGGCCGAGAAACATTTGATTTCCTCATTCTTTCGACCGGTCTGGTGACGGACCCCGCGCTGCGGCCTGAGTTGTCCCTGTTTGCGGAACGCATCGCATTGTGGCGAGACCGTCACAATGCGTCTGATGATGAAAGGGATTTGGTCGTCGATGCCCATCCCTATCTTGGCGCTGGATTCGAGTTCCTGCCCAAGACTCCCGCGGACGCCGAGGCGCTCTATGGGCTGTTCGCGTTCAACTATTCCGGCCTCATCAATTTCGGTCTCTCGGCGTCGGCCATCTCGGGTTTGAAACAGGCTTTGCCGCGCCTGGTGAGCGGCGTGGCGGATCAACTTTTCGTTGATGATCATGCCGAAATCGTGGCCGATTATCTCGCTTATGCAGAACCGGAATTCACGGGAATTTCAGCGAATGAGGCGGCTGCCGCATGAGTCTTTCCACCCACGTTCTGGATGTCGTCCATGGCCGGCCTGCCGATGGCATGAAGGTCACGCTGCTGCGTGACGGCGCGATTCTGTATGAGGGCGTCACGGATTCCGATGGCCGCTGCCCCCCCCTTCGGGAACTGGCTTTGCCACCCGGTTCGTATCGGCTCATTTTCGGCGTGGCCGATTATTTTCGGTCGAAGGGCGTGGCACTCTCCGATCCGCCCTTTCTCGACGCGGTTCCCATAGATTTCGCAATGGCTGCGGACGGCGGCCATTATCATGTGCCGCTGCTGACATCGCCCTTTTCCTACTCCACCTATCGCGGAAGCTGAGATGGGAAAGGATATCCGGGTCATGAATGCCGCCAAATTTGCTCGCGGACGGGGATCGTGAAAGCGCTGCGTCTAAGCCGATATGGCTGAGCATGGCGCAGTGCCGGCCGAAAGCGGGACAGCGGTGCTTTCGCTGAAACCAGCATCCTGAACACTCCATCGAGAAGCAAGACCATGGATAGAGAACACCCGATCTTCGTCGAATTGCGATCGACCGACGCGCAACTGGCCGCAGAAGTGGCCGATCGTCTTGGCGTCGTTTTGCCGCCGGCGTGCATTGCCGGGGTAGCGGCGAATGCTCGTCTGCTCCAATGGCATGTCGACGTTCTCCGGGGGCTGCCGCGGTGACGGGCAAGACGGTGATCTTGGGGGTGCTCGAAAGCGCCGCCGCCGTGAAATCCGGCCGCATTTCGGCCGTCGAACTGGTCAGCGCCGCGCTTGGGCGGATCGCTGAGCATAACCCGGCCATCAACGCTGTGACACGCACGCTGGATGAACGCGCCTTGCGGGATGCCGCGGCGGTAGACGCCGAGGTGGCAGCAGGCCGGGATCCCGGCCCTCTGGCGGGCGTGCCCTTTGGTGTGAAGGATCTGTTTGATGTGGAGGGGCTTTCGACCACGGCGGGTGCGGCCCGCTTGAAAGATGCGCCGCCGGCTTCGTCCGATGCGGAGGCCATCCAGCGCCTGCAGGCTTCTGGCGCAGTCCTGGTTGCGACTTTGAACATGGATGAATTCGCTTATGGCTTCGTCACGGACAATGCCCATTGGGGCATCACGCTAAATCCCCACGACGTCGATCGCTTTGCGGGCGGATCATCGGGTGGATCGGCGGCGGCGGTGGCCGCGGGCCTGGTGCCTTTCGCGCTGGGATCCGATACGAATGGATCGATCCGGATACCGGCATCGCTTTGCGGGATTTACGGGATCAAGCCGACCCATGCGTCGCTGCCGATGGAGGGCGTCTATCCGTTCGTGCACACGCTGGACGATATGGGCGCATTCGCCCGCTCGGCCAGCGACCTTGCCGCTGTGGACGAAGTGCTGCGGGGCAATGCCGCGTCGTCGTCCGTCCCCTTCCAGCGGCCGGCGCTGTTGGGAGGCTGGTTCCATGACAACCTCGCTTCGCAAATGACAGCGGCGCTTGAAGCGCTGTCCATCGGGCTTGGAGGTCTGCCGACCGTGCAACTCGCCGAGGTCGATCGTGCGCGCTCGGCTGCCTTTCTCATCACCGCATTTGAAGGCGGCGCATATCATCGTGACGCCCTTGGCACCGATCCCCTTTCCTATGATCCCATGACGCGCGATCGCCTTATCGCCGGGGCAGCGATCCCCGAAGCCATCTATCACGAGGCCATGCGATATCGGGACATTTTCGGGGCCGTCATGGCAGCGGCGCTGGAGACTCATGATGTGCTGATCGCGCCCGCCACGTTCGGGCCGGCCCCCTTGATCGCGGATCCTTTCATCGCGGTCGATGGAAAGCCGCAATCGGCGCGCGCCAATCTGGGCCTGTACACCCAGCCGATCAGCTATCTCGGCCTGCCCGTCATTGCTGCGCCGCTCCCGGTGGAAGGGCTGCCGATGGGCGTGCAATTGATCGCCGCGAAAGGGCGGGACACCGATTTGCTGCACTTCGCCAGAACCCTTGAAGCGCGCGGGCTCGCCGCCGCACATGCCGTCCCGCAGGAGGCCCACGCATGAAGATCAACGACCCTCACGTGATCGCAGAGGTCGAATTTCAGTTCGCACGGTATGAGCGCGCGCTTATGGCCGATGATCTCGCAGAGCTTGACGCCCTGTTCCACGACGCGCCGACCACGGTGCGGTTCGGGGTAGGGGAGGTGTTGTACGGCATCGATGAAATCCGCGGGTTTCGCAAAGGGCGCGGCGG
The DNA here is from genome assembly GCF_014199215.1 of Sphingobium boeckii. Lineage (GTDB taxonomy): Bacteria > Pseudomonadota > Alphaproteobacteria > Sphingomonadales > Sphingomonadaceae > Sphingobium_A > Sphingobium_A boeckii. Next base: position 693,011 of record NZ_JACIJC010000002.1, on the reverse strand, counting down.
TTCGCCCCAGCGGCGTCTGGGCCGCGTCGCCATCGCATCATTTGGCAACGATCTGGCGACGGCGAACGCCGAATTTTTTCGGGAAGGGAATGGCCCCCGCGGTCGGCAGAGCCAGACATGGGTGCGTTTCCCGGACGGATGGAAGATCGTGGCCGCCCATGTGTCCATCGAGGGGCAGGCATCATGAAGCGCCTGCTGACCCGCCTCAATATTGACACCTATATTATTCTGCTGGCCTCGATGGTGCTGCTTGCCTCGATCCTTCCGGCGCGGGGGATCGGCGCGACCGTTGCAGGGATTTGCGCGGACGCAGGCATTTTCGCGCTGTTTTTTCTGCATGGCGCGCGCCTTTCCCGGCAGGCCGTCGTCGATGGCGCGCGCCATTGGCGTCTGCACCTGACGGTCGCCGCCATGACGTTCGTGATATTTCCACTATGCGGCATCGCGATCCGCGCCATCCCGCATCTCGATCCGGCCATCGGAACGGGCATGTTGTTTCTCACGCTTCTGCCGTCAACGGTTCAGTCTTCCATCGCCTTCACGGCGATGGCGAGAGGTAATGTCGCCGCCGCCGTCTGTAGCGCGTCCTTCTCGAACCTTGCCGGAATCTTCATCACGCCGCTACTCGTTGCCCTCCTGATCACGGGAAAGCAGGGCGGTTTTTCCGTGGACGCGGTGATGACGATCGTCTTCCAACTTCTTTTGCCCTTCCTCGCAGGGCATTTTCTGCGCCCGTGGATTGCGGAATGGATCGCTCGCCGCAAGACGATGCTGATGGTCGTCGATCGCGGGTCCATCCTGCTGGTGGTCTATACCGCATTCAGCGCCGCGGTCGTCGAGGGCCTGTGGGCTCGGATATCGCTCGCTTATTTCGGAACCGTCGCGCTGCTGTCGGCGATCCTCCTTACGATCGTCTTGCTGTTGAGCCGGGAGGTCGGTCGCTGGTTCGGTTTCAGCCGCGAAGACAGCATCGTGCTGCAATTTTGCGGATCGAAGAAGAGCCTCGCTTCCGGCGTCCCGATGGCGGGGGTGTTATTCACGGCCCCGCAGATCGGCGTCGTGATCCTGCCGCTGATGTTTTTCCACCAGTTTCAGCTCATGATTTGCGCCGTGCTGGCGCGCCGCTACGCCGCCGCCATCGAGCGCGAGGAGATCGCGACTGCCGGATAAGTGGCCGATGTTAAGGGAAGTAGGAAATGGCTAACCGAAAATCTGCCTCAAATGCTCGTTCATGAACATGCGATCCGGATCGAGCCGCTCGCGAATGTCCATGAACTTGTTCCACTCGGGATAAAGCGCGCTGAGTTCGTTCGCCCGATGCGAATGCAGTTTCCCCCAATGCGGCCGCCCACGATGGTTTCGAAAGACGGCTTCGGCATCGGCGAACAGATCTTCCCATGGCAGCGCGATATCCTGATGCACTGAAATCGTTACGCTATCCCTGCCATAGGCCTGGCTTAAGGGAATATCATCCTGGGCAAGGGTGCGATATTCGACCGGCCATCCCAGCGCGGGATATTTGCTTCTTATCATCCGACAGATCTCGTCGAAGCAAGCGGGGCCGTTCACCGCCTCCACGGCAAATTCCATTTCACGCATCCTCGCTGTTCTGACCGAGGGAAAGATGCGCCAACTCCAGTCCACGCGTTCCGGCGCTTCGAAGAATGAGGCGATGGTGGGATCCTGGGGCGCATTGAGCGTGTCTTCGTCTAGATCCAATGCGCTGGCGAACGCTTCATTGCCATAGGGCATGGCCGATGTCGGATTGAGTGTCTTGAGCGCGCAAAGATCGTGCAGCGGCAACCAGAAGAATTCGAAGTGCCGATTGTTCGAGATGCGTTCGTCCAATCGCGCCATGCAGGTTTCCGTGGGCTCGATCCAATGGCGCTCGTGCAGGCGATAAGACGGTATGACACGGAGCACTATCCTTGTGATCACGCCAAGAGCGCCGACGCCGATTCGCGCGGCATGGAAGATTTCGGGCTCGCGCTCCGGCGAACAGTCGAGAACCGTCCCATTCCCAAGCACCAAGCGCAGACCAGCGACGCGCGAAGACAAATTCCCCAATGTCGGCCCTGTCCCGTGCGTTCCCGTCGAGATCGCGCCGGCCAGCGACTGAACGTCGATATCGCCCTGATTGGCGAGCGCCAGTCCGGCTGCGGCGAGCGGCGCGCCCAGATCGCTGATCCTGCTGCCGGCATAGACAGTCGCCGATGCGGTCTGAGGATCGGCATCCAGTACGCCCTGCAATCCGTCCAGGGACATCAGCACGCCATCAGTGGCGCAGACGGGGGAGAAAGAATGTGCCGCACCGACCATGCGGACACCACGCCCCTCGCTCCGGGCCTCGAAGAGGGTGTCGATCACCGCCGGCTCACTATCAGGTTTGCTGAACCGGGCTGGATGGGCGCTGACATTCCCGGCCCAATTCGTCCATTCTGCCGTCTTTTGCATGGCTGATGTCCTGTTCTGAGGTCGGCAGTCTTTTCACGGCTTTTTGGCACGTCCGAACATGAACTTTCTGCCTCGTGTCGAGAGTTATCCGAATGGATATCCATTGTGTCAACGGAAAATTGACGCCGAAATTCCGCATTTCCGCAAGGGCGTGGATTTGCCCAATGCCGGTCCTGATATAGGATTGGCATAATCAGGTGTTTTCAAAATCTGTCAAAAGGGCGCGCTTTATACGAGCAATGAAAAGGCAAGAGATACCTTGATTTCTCGCCTCATGCCTTGTGTCGAAACGCCCGCGGAGGCGCGATTGTGGGCGCTCAAAATGAAATATCCAAGCGGCAAATAAATTGCTTTACGATGCAACTAATATCCATATTTCGCACTATTGTCATATCCGATATTCAATGTTACCCATCTGTCATATTCGGCTGAAACGGGGGTGACAGATGATATCCAATCGCATTCGGGCATCGATTTTTCTTCTTCTTGCAGGGGCCGCTTCGCCGGCCTTCGCTCAGGAAGACAGCGGCGAAATCGTGGTGACGGCGCAACGGCGCGCCGAACGATTGCAGGATATCGGTGTATCGGTGACCGCATTGAGCGGCGACCAGCTTAAACAGCTTGGCGTGATGTCCAGCACTGATCTGGGGGCGCAGACATCCGGACTGCAGGTGGTGCCAGCCAATGGCGGCTCGACCATATATTTTTCCCTGCGCGGGGTTTCGCAGAGCGACTTTGGCGATCAGCAAGAGAGCCCGGTCGCGACCTATGTCGACGACGTCTATCTGGGCCAGCCGGCGGGTGCCGGCTTCCTGTTGTTCGACATGGAACGGGTCGAAGTATTGCGCGGTCCGCAGGGCACGCTGTTCGGCCGCAACGCCACGGGCGGGCTGGTCCATTTCATCTCCAAAAAGCCGACGTTCGAACCCGATGGTTATCTGACGGCGGGTGTCGGCTCTTATGGCGAATATCGCGGAGAGGGCGCGTTCGGCGCCGGGATTGGCGAGCAGGTGGCCTTTCGGCTCTCGCTCGCGGGCAAGCATCACGATGGCTATATCGAAAACCGGCTTGGCAAGGATCTCGGCAATGACAATGAACTCGGCGGTCGATTGCAATTGCTGATCAAGCCGTCGCCGGATCTCGACGTGCTTTTGAATGTCCGCGGCACGCGGCTCGAAGCGCGGGGCGGGGGATATGAGCATGTCACCTCGACGCTGGGCGCTGACGGCCTGGGCCGTTTCATCGGATTGGATGAAAACCCCTTCGGCACATGCAATGGCTGCGATCCCGTCGGTTATGTCGATACCGATGACGATCTCTATGCGGGTGATTATGACTATCTCGGCTACACGCGTGTCGATACCCGGGCTGCCACCGGCAAGTTGGAATGGTCCCTCGGTGATGTCACGCTGCATTCGATCACCGATTACAGTCATCTGACCAAGCGCTATTCGGAGGATTCGGACTCAGGCCCGGTCGATTACATCACGAGCACTACGCGCTCCAAAGTCCGTCAGTTCAGCCAGGAGTTCCGCTTGGATGGCACTGCGGGCCAGTTCCGCTGGAACGGCGGTCTCTACTATCTTTCGCTGGTAGGCGATTATGGGAGCCTGGCCAGGCTCGCGCCGTTCGACAGCCAGTTCTTGAGCGACTTCAAGCAGAAAACACGGTCTTTCGCCGCTTATGGTCAGGTCGAATATTCGTTCAATGATCAATTGACTGCGATTGGCGGCTTTCGCTGGACGGAAGAGAGGAAGTCGCTGGATTATGTGACCACTCTGTTCAACAATGCGGGCGATGATCTGGGGGAGCTTCTGGCTTTCAATCCCGATCTTTATCCCGAGGCACGCAACAATAAGGGGGATTGGTCGGCGCGCGCGCAGCTTAACTACAAGCCGAGTTCAGACTTGCTGCTCTATGCAAGTTGGAACAGGGGCTTGAAAAGCGGCGGGTTCAACGCGCCTCAGGTCTATTCCGGCATTGATGACATTTCCCAGCTTCGCTTCGACAGCGAGGTGCTGAATGCTTACGAAGGCGGGTCGAAATGGACACTGCCGAACCGTCTGGGCCATTTGAACGGTGCCCTATTCTATTACGATTACCAGAACTATCAGGCGTTTGATTTTCAGGGGCTCACGCAATTCCTGTTCAATGCGGATGCCTCCATAAAGGGCGGCGAAGCGGAGTTGTTTCTGACTCCCGTGGACGGCCTGACGGCTTCGGGCGGGGTGACCTTCCTTCAGGCGCGAGCGAAGAACATACCGTTGCCCAACGGCAGTTTCAGGACGCGGAAACTTCCCTTCGCGCCGCAATGGTCGTTTTCGGCGATGCTGCGCTATGAATGGAAACTCGGCGGAGCCACGGCTTCGGCGCAGGTCGACGCCAAATATATGTCCGGGCATTATTTCAGCATTGCGAACGCATCGACCACCTATCAGGGTAAATACGTCGTGCCGAATGCACGGATTGGTCTGGATTTTGCCGACGGAAGCTACAGCATCGCAGCCTTTGTGAAGAATTTTACCGGCACGAAATACTCAACGATCAATTATGATCTGTCCTCGCTGGGGCTGACCGAGCGGTTCATGGGGCGTCCGCGCTGGTTCGGCGTCGAGGTCAATTACAAGATCAAGTAACATCGGCTGCTCCTTTTCACGAAAGCACGATCAATGAGCGACAACGGTGAAAAGGGCATTGAGGCCGCAATTCAGGGCGACGGTCCCGAAGCGGGAAAGCTCTCCGGCGCGATCGGCGTGCGGACGCTGACCTTCATGGTCGTCGCCTTCGCCGCGCCGCTCACCGTGGCGGCGGCGAATGTGCCCCTTGGGGCGCTGGTGGGCAATGGCGCAGGGCTTCCTGCGATGTTCCTGGCGGGAATGGTCCTGCTGTCGTTGTTCACGGTCGGCTTCGTGGCGATGACGCCGCATGTGAAGCATCCCGGCGCATTTTATTCCTATATCAGGGAAGCGCTGGGACGGCCGATGGGCGTCGGGAGCGGTATGCTGGCTTTGACGGCCTATGCCGTCAACCTTGTCGGGGTGGTAGCTTTCGTCGGCGCATCGGTCGCCAATCTTCTGATTCAGTTCGGCGCGCCCGGTGGCCAATGGTGGATCTGGGCGCTTGTGGCGATCTCCCTGATCGGCATTCTGGGATATAAGCGCATCGACTTGTCCGGCCAGGTGCTTGGCGGCCTCCTGATCGCGGAAACCGCGATCATTCTGGTCATAGACGGTGCCGCGATCATCAATGTCGGCCCCGAAGGCTATTCGACCGGGATCATCGATCCAGCCGCCATCTTTTCCGGCTCGCCGGCGCTTGGTCTCATGTTCGCCATGCTGGCATTCGTCGGCATGGAAAGCACCGCCATCTTCCGCGACGAAGTGAAAGATCCGGCGCGGACGATACCGCGCGCAACCTATTGGGCGCTGGGGCTCATCGGCTTTCTCTACGCACTCACCTCCTGGTCGATGGTCACGGCCTGGGGGGACAGCCACTTCCTGAACCGCGTCACGGCGGACCCGGGGACGATGCTCGTGGACACCGCCTTCATCGTGGCTGGAAAGGTCGCAGCGGATATCACCAGCATCCTGATCGTCACCAGCGCCTTTGCCGCCTGCCTCAGTCTGCATAATGTGGTGGCGCGCTATCAATTCAGCCTGGCGAACAGCGGCGTGCTGCCGCGCGGCCTGGGACGCGTGCATCCCACGCATGGCTCACCCGCCATCGCATCCTATGTGACGACTCTATGGACCCTGGCCGGGATCCTCGCCGCGGTCGTGTTAGGTCTCGACCCGATCGTCGAGGTTGCAACTTGGTCCGGCGGGATCGCCGGCGTGGGCGTGGTGATCCTGATGATGCTCACATGCGTCGCCGTTGTGGTCTTTTTTCGCAAAAATCCGGTCGACACCCGGCCCTGGCATACGCTCGTGGCGCCGAGCCTGGGCGTGATCGGCCTCGCCATGGTGGTGTGCCTGGAGTTCAAGAACCTCCCGCTTCTGATGGGGGGATCGGTGCCGCTTGGCATCGTTGCCGGTGCCCTGATCGCGCTCGCCTTTTTCGGTGGGGCCGGATGGGCGCTTGCCCGTCCGAGCGCGGGCCTGTCGATCGCGCCGGTTGTGGGCTGAAATCGGGACTCAAAGCCCCCCGCTACGAGGCGCGCGCCGGCAGTTCGGTCCGGTAGACGATCGGGCGCAGTCCGAAACTGGTCGTCACCTGCGAAACACCTTTGATCCTGGTGAGTTTGTGCCGCAGGAAGTCTTCGAAATCGCCAAGTGATCCGACCACCACGCGCAGATGATAATCGGCGTCGCCCGTCATCAGATAACATTCCATGACTTCCGGAAAGCCGGCCACGGCCTGCTCGAAAATCGCGAGGTGCTTGTCGTCCTGACTGCCTAGTCGCACACGCACGAACGCCGTCACCGCCAGCCCCACGGCATCTGGATCGACCAGCGCGACATAACGCGAGATAACGCCTCGCTCTTCGAGTTGGCGCAGTCGACGTAAGCACGGGGAGGGCGAAAGACCGACTCTTTCAGATAATTCCTGATTGGACATGCGACCGTCGGCCTGAAGCTCCGCGAGGATTCTGCAGTCCATTGCATCCAACTTATTCATCGGCATAATCCACCTTATAATTGATTGATATAAGCATAATCTGCCAATTATGTTTGGCAAGTCGATAGACTTCGCAAGGACATGCCAGGCTATCCGTCGTAATGCGCATCTATCTCCAAAAAGAAAGCGGCTCATGGATTTGGTCAACTCTCGTTCCCGGCAGGATTTGGTGAGCGCGCTCGAGCATTTGGAAACGCGGCTGCTGTGGCTGTCATCCTGGATGATCCATAATGCCAACCACATCCGTCCCAAGCGCGATGGGCTCAAGGTCGGCGGGCATCAGGCGAGTTGCGCTTCGATGACCGCGATCATGGCAGCGCTCTATTTTTATGGGCTGCGACCGCAGGACAAGGTGGCGGTCAAGCCTCATGCCGGTCCCTTGCTGCACGCCATCCACTATCTGCTGGGTAACCAGACTCTCGATCACATGCAGCGCTTTCGCGGCCTTGGTGGGGTGCAATCCTATCCCAGCCGCACGAAGGATACGATCCCGGTCGACTTCTCGACCGGCTCGGTGGGGCTGGGCGTCGCCGTCACGGCATTTTCCAGTCTGGTTCAGGATTACCTGATCGCCCACGGCCGTGTGCGCGAGGAGGACGCCGGACGGATGATCGCGCTGATGGGTGATGCCGAACTGGACGAGGGCAATATATATGAGTGCCTGATCGAGGGCTATAAGCACGATCTGAGGAACTGCTGGTGGGTGGTCGATTATAACCGCCAGTCGCTGGACGCCACCACGGCCGATCGCATGTTCCGCCGCTTTGACGACATTTTCGAGACGTGCGGCTGGCGCGTCGTGACCTTGAAATATGGCAAGCGTCAGCGTGAGGCCTTCAAGCGCCCTGGCGGCAAGACCCTGGAGGCCTGGATCGACAATTGCCCGAATGCCGAATTCGCGGTGCTTACCTACCAGGGCGGGGCGGCCTGGCGTGCGCGGCTGTTGGCCGACATCGGGGACGATCGGGCCGCTGTTGAGTTGATCGACAGCTTCGACGACGAGGGCCTCGCACGGCTGATGACGAACCTTGGCGGCCATTGCATCGAGACTCTGATCGACGCGTTTGATGCGGCGCAGGACGACAAGCCGACATTGTTTATTGCCTATACCGTGAAGGGCCATAGCCTGCCACTCGCTGGCCATAAGGACAATCATTCCGGCATGATGAATCCGGCCCAGATGGACCAGTTTCGGACCGGACTGCGCATTGCCGAGGGTGAGGAATGGACCCCATGGGGTGGCCTGACCGACAACATCGCCGCTGATCTCAAGGCCTTTGTGGAGACCAGTCCGATCGCGCGGGGCAGGGTGGAGCCACACGTTCCCGCCGGTGCGATTCCGCGATTGCCCGCACCGGCAGGCGCCGAGCAATCGACTCAGGCGGCATTCGGACGAATCCTGCTCGATCTCGCGAAATCGGGCGAGGAACTTGCCGACCGGATCGTCACCACCGCGCCGGACGTGACCCAGACGACCAATCTCGGGGCTTTCGTGAACCAGCGTGGATTGTTCCGGCGCAGCGAACTGGCCGACGTCTTCCAGGCAGCGAGCATCCCGTCGACCCAAAAATGGTCCCAGCACGCGGCTGGACAACATATCGAGCTGGGTATCGCGGAGAACAATTTCTTCCTCTTGCTGACGTCGCTGGGCCTTGCCGCGCCGCATTTCGGTACGCGGTTGCTGCCGGTGGGCACGGTCTATGATCCGTTCATCGCGCGCGGGCTGGATGCCCTGAACTACGGCTGTTATTCGGATGCGCGCTTTTTGCTGGTGGGCACGCCGTCCGGCCTGACGCTGGCGGCCGAAGGCGGAGCGCACCAATCGATCAACACACCTCTGATCGGCATGGGCCAGCCCAATCTCACCTATTTCGAGCCGGCCTATGCCGATGAGGTGGCGGCCATGATGCGCTGGGCGTTCGAGCATATGCAGTCACCGAATGGCGGCTCTGCCTATTTGCGGCTGACCACCCGATCGATCCCGCAGGTCGAAAGGGCGGACGACGCCTGGGAGGCGGATGCGCTGAAGGGTGGATATTGGTTGCGCAAACCGACGCAAGGGGCCGAGGCGGCGATCGTCTTCACCGGCGCGGTTGCACCCGAGGCGCTGTTGGCCTGGGAACAATTGGCCGACGATCTGCCGGGCCTCGGCCTGCTCAATGTCACCTCTCCCGATCTGCTCCACCGCGGCTGGTCTGCGCAGCGCGCGGCGCGCTGGAACGGCTCCGAGCCAATGCCGTGTCATGCCCAGATGCTGCTGTCTCACCTTGCGCCGGGGGCCGGGCTGGTCACTGTACTCGATGGATCGCCTGGTGCCTTGTCATGGCTGGGCGGCGTCGCCGGCATGAGGGTGAGCCCGCTCGGCACCGACCGCTTTGGCCAGACCGGCGATTTGCCGGACCTTCACCGCGCCTATCGACTCGATAGCGAGGCGATCATCGACGCCGCCGCCGAACTTTTTCTGGGCCACTGACATGACCGTCGAATTGAAGATGCCCGCTTTGTCGCCAACCATGGAAAAGGGCTCCCTGGTCAAGTGGCTGGTTGCGGAGGGCGACATCATCCGCACCGGTGATCTCTTGGCAGAGATAGAGACTGACAAGGCGACCATGGAATTGGAGTCGATCGACAACGGCACAATCTTGCAAATCGTTGTCGGTGAGGGGCCGCAGGATGTTGCGGTGGGCACGGTCATAGCTTTGCTTGCGCAGGCGGGCGACATGGATGCCCAGCCGACGCGGGAGGCTGCCGTCCCTTTGACTTCCTCGTCGGCCAAGCCCGCGCCGGATGTGCCGGTCATCGCGCCTGAGCCGATCCTCGACGGCATCAAGGCCGGTCCCCTGGTTCAGCGGATCGCCAGGATCCAGGGAATTGATCTTTCGACCGTCACCGGAACCGGACCCAACGGCCGCATCGTGCGGGTCGATCTTGGCCTCGCGCAGCCCGATGCTGGCGCGCGGGCGGTTGGTCCGACGTGCGCGCCGCGGGCCGAAATCGCGCCGCCACCCGCCGACCTTCCTGTCCAAACCACGCCATTATCGAGCATGAGACGCACGATCGCACGGCGACTGTCGGAAGCGAAGCAAACCGTGCCGCACTTCTACCTGACGGCGCGCTGCAATCTCGATGCGCTGCTGGCGCTGCGGGGCGCGCTTAACGGCAGCCTGACAGATGGCACGGACCGGATCAGTGTCAACGACATGTTGATCAAGGCCATGGCCGCGGCGTTGATCGCGGTGCCGGACGCGAATGTGCAGTTCGGCGGCGATACCCTGCATCATTTCGGCCGGGCGGACATCGCAATGGCGGTCGCGATCGAGGGTGGATTGGTGACGCCGGTCATTCGCGCCGCCGACAGCCTCTCGCTCAAGGCGATAGCGCGGAACAGCAAGGCGCTGGCACAAAAGGCGCGAGACGGAAAGCTGGCACCTGAGGACTATAGCGGAGGCACCGCTTCGCTTTCGAACCTGGGGATGTTCGGCATTGACGAGATGATACCGGTCATCAATCCGCCTCAGGCAATGATCCTGGGCGTCGCCGCGGGCGTTGAGCAACCATGGAAGGTGGAAGGCGCTATCGGATTGGCAACGATCATGTCGGCGACAGGCAGCTTCGATCACCGCGCCATCGACGGCGCGACCGCGGCGCAGTTCATGCAGGCATTTCGGGAACTGGTCGAAAATCCGATGCTGCTATGTGTATGACGTTTCAGCCGCCACGAAACGATCCGGCACCTTGATGGTGCGAACGGAGCATCGGGCTATCCAGCCCGCTGCTCCGTTCGCACAAATCTATCCAGCGTGATGGGCATTCAGCAGCACGCAACGTCAAACATATTTGATGCGGTCCGACTTGAGTATGGGCAGCAGATCGCTCGGCGCGGTCAGGCCTTCGCGCACCATCTTCTCGACGCCTTTTTCCGCCGCCTCGACGTCCAGCAGCTTCTGGGCCAGCGCCGCCAACTCCACCCGGGGGACGATGACGACACCGTCGCAATCGGCGATCACGACGTCGCCGGACTGGGCCTGCACGCCTCCGATAACGATCGGCAATCCGACCGTGCCGGGGCCGTTATTGTGCGGTGAATTAGGGCTGATCCCCCGGCAATAGACCGGGATTCGGGTTGCCAGGATACCCTTGACGTCGCGCACGACGCCATCGGTGATGAAGCCGGCCACCCCGCGATTCCGGGCGAGACCCAACACCGTATCACCGGCGACACAGGTGCCAGTGAATGCGTCGGTAGCGCAAAGCAGCACATCGCCGGGCAGCGCGATCTCGATCGCGGCGAGCAGCGCCAATGTGTCGGCCGGCCCTGCGTGGCATGTCAGCACCGTGCCGACGATGCGAATGCCGATCGGATCGATGCCCGTCATCGGCCTGATGCTGTGATCCAGCGCGCCGCGGCCACCCATGGCATCCACGACATTGCTCGAGAATGCTGTTCTGAATGGCGCGATGGCCTGCTCATCAGGCCTGGGAAAGTTTCGCTGAATGGTGACGAGAGGAGCTTCATCGATCATTGCGTTGCCCTTTCAAACAAGAGGGGATGCGAAGCGGACGCCCTTGTGCCGCATGGATCAGCAAGCGGTGAAACCACCGTCGATGACGACTTCGGAGCCCGTCATGAAAGATGACTGATCGGATGCAAGGAAGGCCACCAGATTGGCGACTTCTTCGGGCTCGCCGGGCCGTTTCATGGGGGTGCGGCCAAGCACGATGGGCAGCGATTCGGGATCGTCGATAAAGGGCTTGGCGATCGGGGTTGCGATAAGCCCGGGATGCACGGAGTTTACCCGGATGTTGAACGGCACATAATCTATCGCCACGCCCTTGGTCATCGCCCGCGTCGCGCCCTTGGAGGCGGAATAGGCCGCGCAGCCGGGCATGTCGGAGACCATGGCGGAGTTGGACGAGATGTTGACGATCGCTCCGCCGCCGGCCGCCTGCATGGCGGGCAGGATATATTTGCAGCCCAGGAATGTGCCGCGCACGTTCACGCGCATCATCCGGTCGAACGACTCCAGTTCCATGTCCTGGATGAGTTCGAATTCCAGCTTGCCGGCATTGTTGACCAGGATATCGACCTTGCCGAAGGTTTCCATCGCCTTGGCGACCACAGCCTGCCAGGCGATCTCGTCGCCAACGTCGAGCGAGACCGCGATCGCCTTGCCGCCCTGCGCGCAGATATCGGCAGCGACACCTGCGGCACCCGCTTCATTCACGTCGGTGCAGATCAGGCTGGCACCGAGCGAGGCCAGGCGCCGGGCGCTATGTTCGCCGATGCCCTGGGCCGCGCCGGTGACCAGCGCGACCTTGCCGTAGAGGTTATAAGAATCTGCCATTGTTCGTCTCCTTAATCGTAAAAATGCCGACATGCCTGCCGATGTCGAGCGCCGTTTCGAACACGGCAAAGCGGCTCGTCAGCGCCGGAATGATGCTGCGATATGGTCGTTCCCCAGTCGCGCGTGCCCTTCGCCGAAGAGGTGCTCGCGTAGCGTGGATCCCGCATAGCCGCTCTTGGCCAAGCCGCGCTTGCGCAGCGCGGGCATGATGCCATCCACGAAATCGTCATAGGTCGAAGGCGTCAAGAACGGCTCGATCAGGAACCCATCGACACCGGTCTGGTCGACGAATGCTTCGACTTCATCAGCGATCTGCTCGGGCGTTCCGGTGAAGCCAAGCCCTGTCGGACCATTGCGGCGCAGATGCTCAAGCATCTCGCCGATGGTCTGCGGCTGCTGCTGCTCGCCCTTGCCAGCGGCATATTTTTCGACGAGCGATTTCGCATCCACCGCATTCGTCTGTCCGGGAATGGGCTTGTCGAGATCGGCTTCGGTCAGCTCCATGCCGGTGTGGTAGGACCATTCCAGCATGGCCGATTCCATCGTTGAATAGGATGCCGCTTCTTCGCGCCGGCGACGCGCTTCCGCTTCGGTGTCCCCGGTGATGAACAACGCGCCAGCCATGAATTTGATCGACCCGGGATCGCGGCCGAACTCTTCTTGCGCCAGCGTGCGTATGGCTGTGATGTCGGCGATCGCCTTGCTTGGATTGCTTCCGGAAATGAAGACCGCTTCGGCGAACTTTGCTGCGAACCTGCGCCCGGCGCTCGACGTGCCGGCCTGAAAGAGAACGGGAGTGCGCTGCGGTGAAGGCGGCACCATCATCGCGCCCTCGGCGCTGAAATACGGGCCTTGATGCTTGATCTCATGCACCTTGGCGGGATCCGCATAGACGCGGCCCGCCTTGTCGTTCAGGACGGCACCATCTTCCCAGCTTCCCTCCCAGAATTTGAGCACCAGTTCCAGGAAGTCGTCGGCGATGGCATAGCGCTCGCCGTGTTCGCGCAGGGCGGTCCCGAAGATCCGGGTGGTGGACTGCTGGTTTGCGCCGGTCACGACATTCCATCCGATCCGGCCACCGGAAAGGCTGTCCAGCGTGGACAGGCGACGCGCGATATGGGGCGGGGCCTCGGTCATGGTCGACATCGTCGTCACGAGCCCGAGGTGCGTCGTGGCGGCTGCAAGCGCCGAGAGCAGCACCACAGGATCGCCCATGGGAAACGACACGGCATCCTGAACAGTGCGTGGCGCCAGAGTGCCGTTCTTCAACGGATAGGCGAATTGATCGGCGAAGAAGAGGAAGTCGATGCCGCCGGACTCGAGCTTGCGCGCCAGATCAATCCAGTGATTCAAGGCAAGGAAGTTGTGCGAATTGTTATCGGGATGCGCCCAGATGCCGGTAACCATGCCGGACATTGCCAGACCCTGGATCACGCCGAAGGACAGGGGCTTTTTCGTTTTATTCATGATGTGTGATCTCCAGACAATTCTTGGACATTTGGGATGATCGATAGGCCGCGATCATTGGATGGATCGCGCGTCGCGCCGAAATGTTCGCGAAGCTCGCGCTTCAGGATCTTGCCCGCTGCGTTGCGCGGCAGATCATCGACGAAATAGACACGCTTCGGCACCTTATAGGCGGCGAGCGAGCGGCGCGCATGATCGATCAATTCACCCTCGCTGGCCGCGGCGTCAGCGCGAAGGATCACCACAGCGGTTACGCCCTCGATCCATTTGTCATCCGGCAAGCCGATGACCGAAACCTCCGAAACTGCGGGATGGGTAAACAGCACATCCTCGACCTCGCGGCTGGCGACCAAGACGCCTCCGGTGTTGATCACGTCGCGGACACGATCGACGATGTGGAGATAGCCTTGCTCGTCCATGATCCCGACATCGCCGGAATGAAACCATCCCCCTTTGAAGGCCGCCTCGGTCTCGTCGTCACGCTGCCAATAGCCGGCCAAGAGCTGAGGCGATCTATGGACGATCTCGCCGCGCGCACCCGCCGGCACTTCGTTCATCTGTTCGTCGACGATTCGCGTTTCGACATTCAATACCGGACGCCCCGCTGACGTGGGACGTGCGGCGTGTTCGCCCGGCTTCAGAACCGTGGCAACCGGCCCGATCTCGCTCTGGCCATAGACGTTGAAAAGGCCGCCATTGGGCAGGCGTCGCGCGATCTCGTCAAGCACGGGCCGGGGCATGATCGACGCGCCATAATAAAGCTTGGTCAGGGACGTCAGATCGTGGTCGTCAAACGCGGGGTGACGCAGCAGGCTGATCCATACCGTCGGAGGCGCGAAGAATGAAACGATCCTATGCCGCCGCACCCTTTCGAACACGAGCATGGGATCGGGCCGGTCCAATATCCATATCGTTCCCCCGGCCAGCAATTGCGGCATGGAGAATGCGTGCATCTGCGCGGTATGATAAAGCGGCAGAGCGGCCAGACACGCATCGCCTTCCGCATATTCGAGATCGTGAATACAGGACATATATTCGGCAAGAATCGCTGCGTGCGTCATCATCGCGCCCTTGGGGGCAGACGTGGTTCCGGACGTGTATTGGATCTGTGCCAGGTCATGGCCTTCGACCGCGACATCGGGCGGTGAGCCGTCGCCTTGACCAGCCAGGCGAAGCACATCCAACCCGGCATCCGCAGCCAGTGTGCCGAAGATCGAGAGCGAAGGCAGGTCGGGTAGGGCGGCCACTTCCGCCAGGCGGTCGGCATCGCAGAACATCGCGCGGGATCCGGATTGCCCGACAATATAGGCCAATTCGCCGCTGGACAGTTTGTTGTTGATTGGCACATGGACCAGCCCGGCTCGGGCGCATCCGAGCCAGCACAGCAGGTAAGCGTCTGAATTCGCCCCGAAGACCGCGACTCTGTCTCCCTTTTGCAGCCCCGTTGCGAGGAGTCCGCGGGCCACATTTCCGGCCGCCCGATCCAGATCGCGAAAGCTCCAGCTCCGGTCTCCGAAGCTGATTGCCGTGCGATCGCGGAATTTGCGTGCCGCCCGGTGGAGCGCTGCACCGATAGTATCGTTCATCGTGGCCTCCCTATCCAACAGCGGTCCCACATCTTGCCAATGGGGCATCGGACCAAAACACCGCGCGCCGCCTGGAATCGAATGGCCCGAACCTGGCTCGTCTTGCGCACAGATGGCGCACTGGTCTTTAAGGCGCAGTCAGGTTCGGCATACGGATGAGCGATCCCGTCGCCTTGGGATCCGACGGATCACGAACAGTAGTAACATAAAGCGCGCGCTCATCCGGGCTGAGCGCGACATTTGTCACGCCGTCGCCGGCAGCGATCTCAAACACATGAATCAGTTTGCCGGTCGGCGAAATCTTGATCACCTTGCCGCCGTTGAATTGGGCGACGTAGAGGTTTCCTGCGCGGTCCACCTTGATGCCGTCGGGGCCGATGAATGCCGATTGGATCTTGTCGCGCACCAGCACGTTCAGCAGCGCAAAATTGGCACGATCTGAAAGGGTGCCATTCGCCTGGATCGTGAATTTCGTGATCGAGTTCCCGATCGACTCGGCGACGTAGAGCGTGCGTCCATCAGGCGAAACTGCGAGGCCGTTGGCGTAGTTGAGCGCATCCGCCATTTCGACCCAATCGTGCGCGCCCGGGGCCAGATATAGCACCTTGCCGGCAATCAGCCCGGGCGGATCCGACAGCGGCCCCGAGATGGTCGCATAGATGCCGCCATTAGGCGTGACCGCGAAATCATTGACGCCGCCTTTGAGCGGCCTGCCGGCTACGTCGGTTTTCCAGCGCTGGATTTCCTTGCCGTCGCGGGTCAATTTCACGATCGCTCCGGCGTCCGCCAGGCAAGCGAGAAGCAGGTGGCCATCCGCGGTGGCGGCCAGTCCATTATGTTCGCAGGTGGCATCGTGGTGCAACACCTTGGCCTGGTGTCCATCCCATTTGGCGAGGATGTTATCGGTCCAGCCTACGTAATAGACATCGCGTCCGATGAGGACCGGCGCTTCCGGGCCGCCGATGCCCGAGACGATCATTGTCTCCGCTGCTGCCGGTGTTTGCGCCAGCGCGTGGGAGCCGAACGGCATGAGGCACGTCGCTGCGAGCAAGCACTGAAGCTTGGTGATATTCGGCATCCTGCTGGTGGGCTTCAATATCACAACCGGCATCCTCAATCGAGCATGGCGTCTAAACGCCATACGGACAATTTATGAGAATCCAATTTATCCGATCAGACAAATTGGGTCAATCGGAAAACTTGTTGTGACCCGATTGTCAAACCTGCGCGCGATCGCTCATGCCGACGCTCAGGATGCTTGCGGTTTCGAACCCCGGCGCAATGAGATAGGCGTGAGCCATGCTTGAATCGAAATACATGCACTCCCCCTGATTGAGGATGAAATCGCTATAGAATTCAGTCACCACGTTGACGCTGCCTTCGAGCACATAGACGAACTCTTCGCCGCGGTGATGAGATAATGGTCCGAACTCATCCAGGTTGCGGGCTTTGACCTGGCAGACGAGCGGGACCATCTGCTTCTGGCGAAGCTCGGTGCAAAGATAGAAGATATCGCCATTGTTGGTATTGACGCGGAGCGCCTTTTCCAAAGTGTCGATGGCGCGGCGCCCAGTCACCGGCGCATCCGCCGCAACCCAATTCCGGTTGGGCGCAAACAGGTCCGACAAGCTGATGCCCAGACTGTCGCTGACCTGCTGCAATTTGTCGTAAGACAGCGTTAATTGCCCACGCTCGATCTTCGAAAGGGTCGACATGGTGATGTCCACCGCTTCGCTCATCTGCTTCAGCGTCCAGCCGCGTTCGGAACGCAAGTTGCGGATAATCGAGCCCAGTTGCGGTTTGTCTTTGTTCATGGCGACCTCTTAAGAGGTGTCCGTGCCAAGCGCAACGCGGTGGTTAGTGGACGCGGACCGCCACCTTCGATCTTTCGTCCGGCCTATCGCGCTTCGTTCAAAACCTGGATCTGCGTATATTCGTCAAGCCCGTCTTGGGCGACTTCCACGCCGATGCCCGATTGCTTAGCGCCGGCGAACGGGATGTCGGGGCCGAAATCGAGATGCTTGTTGATCCAGACCGTGCCCGCTTCCATGCGCAGCGCGAGATCACGCGCCGTAGCGCGGTCTTTCGACCAGATCGAGCCTCCGAGGCCATATTCCGACGCGTTTGCAGACCGCAAGGCGTCTTCCACGTCTTCATAGCGAACGATGGGCAGGATCGGTCCGAATTGCTCCTCGTCCACCAGGCGGCTGCCATCGGTAATGTCCCGAATGATTGTCGGCCGGACAAAATAGCCCGGACGGTCTTCGACCACGCCACCGGCGACGATGGCTCCATCGCCGCGTGCTTCTTCCAGCAGCGCCTTGACCTTGTCGAACTGCGCCTTGTTTTGCAGCGGTCCCATCTGCACGCCCTGCTTCAGGCCGTCATCGACGATCGCCGCATCGGCGAGGCGCGCGAGCTCGTCGCAAAGCGCGTCGTAAATGTCGGCATGAGCGTAAACGCGTTTGATCGCGATGCACACTTGGCCAGCGTTCATGAACGCACTGCCATAGATGTCCTTCGCGACGGCGACGGGATCGACATCACCCAGCACGATCGCTGCGTCGTTGCCGCCGAGTTCAAGGGTCATCCTTTTCAGGGTTGAGGCTGCGGACGCCATCACCTTGCGCCCGGTCGCGGTGGAGCCGGTGAAGGATATCTTGGCGATGGAGGGGTGTTCCGCCAGCTTCTGACCAAGGTCATTCTGGTCGGCTATGACGTTGAAAACGCCCGGCGGCAGAATGTCGGCCACCAATGATGCGATGCGCAACATGGTGAGCGGCGTTGTCGGCGCTGGCTTCAGGACGACTGTATTGCCGGCCAGAAGCGCGAAGGGGAATTTGTAGGTCGCGATCAGCACCGGGAAGTTCCACGGAACGATCGCCGCGACGACGCCCAAGGGTCGCCGATGAACCTCGACGAGGCGACCTTCGCTGTCTTCGATCGTCTTGGGCTCCAGCGAAAAGGTTGCAAACCTCCGGATAAACAACGCGGAATACAGTATCTCCGCTTCTGCCTCGGGGAGCGGCTTGCCTTGCTCTTGCGTCAAAAGACGCGCCAGATTCGGCGCGTCGGCGTCGATCGCATCCGCAATCTTCACCAGAAGCGCGCTGCGCTGGGCGATCGGCGTGGAAGCCCAAGCGGGGAAAGCGGATTTGGCGGCGGCCACGGCTTCGTTCAATTGCTCTTCGGACGCCCAGGGGCACCGCGCCAGCACGCTTTCGTTGGCGGGATCGATGACGTCAAAGCTCTTGGCCCCGGGGACGAGCTGGCCGTTGATAAGCATAAAATAGTCTTGCATTTTCACTCTCCCACTACGCTGGCGCCATTGCCCTCAGCGGATTTGAATTTGAGACGCCGCAACTTGGGCAATGCGATCGCAAACAGCGGAATCAGATAGACCAGCACGATCGCATAGCCGAATAGGCGATAGCCCTTGGCGATCAGCGTTATCAAGCCGATGCCCTCAGCGATGAAGATGGATCCGATCGTGATTACGAGAGGAAAAATCCACCGGACTTGGCCCAGCATCCTGCTTTCCGATCGCTCGGCCAGGGCAGAAATACGGGCCTGAAACGCTTGAACGCTGCCGACGCTGCTCTCCAGCAGGGCGAAGAAGATCATCGTCTGGAACGCGAAGCGCAGCATCGGGCTGCCCAGTGCCTGCAACACATAATCAGACGGAAGCGGTTGCGAGAGCACCGTCGGATAGAAGGGCAGCAGGCAGATGAAGAACAATATGGCCGGTATCATGGCGAGCGGCCCGCTCAGGAGGCCGGACACGACCGCGTCGCGCGCGCGGGTCTGATGACGCAGCACCGGCAGGATCAGCACTGCAGCCAGCACGTTATAGGCCGAGAAGGTGAGTCCGTCGAACAGCCAATTCGAAGGGGGAGCTGGCAGGGCGAACGCGCCTGCGACTTCACCGCCGAAGCGCGACAGCGTGACCACCAGAAAGATCGCGTAAACCAGGTAAAGGAGGATCGAAACATATTTGAACAGTTCCTCCACACCCTTCTGGCCCGAATAGGTCACGGCGAGAATGGCTGCCACCATTGCCATCGTGCCGGCCAGCCTGGGAGCACCGAACAACGAAAACCCGATCTCGCCCGCGGCTGCGCCGAATACGGCGAGCAGCAGCACGATGGAAGCCAAGTATAGGATTTCGAACACGATGGCGAAGCGGCCCAGGATGTGACGAAAGAAGTCCTGATAATTGTAGGATTTCATCACAAAGGCGAATAGGAATGTCAGGGCGCAGACCACGCTCCATACGATCGTCACAACGATCATTGCGAGAAGGCCGTTGGCCGGGCCGTTCTTCAGAAAATACTCGACCAACTCGCGACCCGTGGCATAACCACCGCCGATGACGCACGCCTTGAACGCCAGCCCGGGCAGCAGAATTCTGTCGACGAATGAACTGCCTTGTCGCGCCATCTGCAATCCTTTGTTGAGAGACAGGTATTTTCCATCCGGAAATGAGATTGTCAATCGGATAAGAGGTAGTAGGGGAGGCGCGGGCGCATGTTCGGCGTCCGATCTCTTGAAGAAGGACAACCCATGAAGATCGTTAAGTCCCCTGCCGTGAATGTTCCTATTTCCGCCGCGATAGAAACAGGGGATCTGGTATTTCTCTCCGGCCAGATCGCGTTTCGAGAAGGCAAGATCGCCGGCGAAACCGTGGCGGAGCAGACCGAGGTGGTGATCGACGCTCTCGAAGGCGTGCTGGCCGAGCTGGGCCTGACCCTCGACAATGTCGTCAAGACCAGCGTGTGGCTTACCGATGCAAGCCTGTTCGGTGAATTCAACGGGGTTTATGCTGAGCGTTTCAAGGCTCCTTGCCCGGCGCGATCGACGGTCATTTCCGGCCTCGCGCTGCCCGGCGCGCTCGTGGAGATCGATGCCATCGCCAGCCGGACGTCCCAGCGCGGCTAAAGCCGTCGGACGGACAGGGGACGGCTAAGCGGTCAAAACCTGTCCGGTCGGTACGGTTTGGGATCGGTAAACGGCTCCTCGCCGGTGATCAATTGGGCGAGGAGCACGCCAGTGGTCGGCCCCATGGTGAAGCCTTGATGAGCGTGTCCGAAAGCATACCATAGGCCGCGCTCCGAACCGGCTCCGATCACGGGCAACATGTCGGGCATACACGGGCGCGCGCCCAGCCACGGGGTCGAATCGGCCGCCATGCCGAGCGCCGGCAGCGCAGCACGGGCAAGTGGTTCGGCGCGCCCGATCTGCACGGGGGTTGAAGGTGCGCTGACCGGCGCAAATTCGGCACCCGTGAGCAGGCGAATCCCATGCCGCATGGGCGCAAGGACATAGCCATGGTCCGAATCCGCAAACGGCCGGTTCAGCGCACCAGGCGCGGCGGCGTAATTCAAATGATAGCCGCGCTTGTGGAACATCGGCGGCCGATAGCCGAACTTTGCAACGACTGGCGGGGCCCAAGGGCCAAGGCAGATGACAACCTCACGCGCCACGATCGGGCCTTCGGAGGATGGCATGGTCCATCCCTCGGCATGGCGCTCTAGAGACTGCGCATCGCCCCGCGCGATCACCCCACCGCCATTGCGGATGGCTTGCGCATAATACGCGACGAGATCGCCTGGATCGCGCACGGTATAGGGTGCGGTCCAATGGACGCCGCCGATGAAGTCCCGAGATATATTCGGCTCCTGCGCATGGAGCAGATCCGCGTCCATAACGTCGAACGGGACCGAAAACTGTTCGCAGATGGGCCGGATGGATTCGATCAGAGCGGCCAAGGGCTCTTCGCGGCGAAATCCCTGGACGAAACCGGTCTGGTGATACAGATCTTGTGCACCCACTTCCGCTGCCAGTTCGAGGTGGTCGGCGGTCGAACGCGAAATGAGCGGTGCCCGGGCCTTGGCGATCTGCATCGCCCGATCGGGAGCCGAATTGCGCCAATATTGAAAGAAGGGCTTCAGCATACCGCCGAGTGCTGTCGCGTGATAATGCACGTCGATCGATTTATTGCGCGCGTACCGGACCAGGGTCGCCAGTTGGCGCGGAAACAAGGGCGGCATGAACGCTTCGCTCTGGACGAAGCCGGCATTGCCGAACGATGTTTCGGCACCGGGTTCGCGCAGATCGACGACCGCCACCGAACGTCCTCGCCGCTGAAGTTCGAGTGCAGATGCCGTGCCGACGATGCCAGCGCCAAGAACCAACACATCCGTCTTCATAACTTGCAGGCTCCAACATTCGCAAATTGGTCCTATCACGAGTTATCCGTTTGGCAATAATTTTCCTATTGGCAATCAATCTTCCCTATGGCCGCTTTACGCTGTGGGTGTGGCTCTGGTCGAACGTCACAATCGCTGGATGTCGTAATTTGCCACTCAACATCTGACTGTCAATGGAGCGGCGATCATCAGATGGCGCGCGCCGTCCGCGACCGCCGGTGCAACGCATTCACCCGCCGGAATCGCAATATTCGTCGATGCGGGCGATCCGCCCCTCCTTCAATCGAACGATCAGGCAAACATGCTGGTCCTTCGCGCTTTCATCGCGCTCGACAAAACCCTGGACGACATATTGCAGCAGGAACCCGTCGCTCAACGGCTCGAACCGCACCGGCGTGGCATCCAGGGATTCAAATTGCCCGACGTGTTGATTGAACTCCGTCATGATGGTGTCGACGGTTTTTTCGACAACGCTCACATTGTCCCAGAAAACGAAATCGTCGGCCGCCATTTTGGCCAGAAATCCTGCGTCTCTCGAACGATACATTTGCAGAATGCCGTCGCTAATTTCTTGGGCTTTGGCGTCGCGCATCGAATGTCTCCACAGAATTGATTGATCACAAGAAAAGCCCAGGCGAGGCATCAGATGGATGACCTTGATCCTGTCAAAGTCCGCGATCCTGTCAAAGTCCACGTCGATCGCACGATGCGTGCCGGGACGGGGGCCACCATGTGAAGCCGCTCGTGCAGAGGCCCGTTTTGCTTGAAGCGACGCGATCGCGCCATTTAGTCAGGCGGCCTGGATCAGACCTGTCCCGCCTTGAGGAATTCGGTCGCATGATAGGCCGCGCGGGCGGACAGCGCCATATAGGTCAGCGAGGGGTTCTGGGTTCCGGTCGAGGCCATAGCCGATCCGTCCGTGATGAACAGGTTTGGCACATCATGCGCCTGGTTGAATCCGTTGAGAACGGACGTTCGCGGATCCTTGCCCATGCACGCCGTCCCCATTTCGTGGACGCCGCTTCCCGCGGCAGCGATGCTGACCGGTTGTGCATCAGCCTCGCCCGAGGGTGGCGTCGCTTTGATGATCGTGGCACCCGCTGCAATCAGCATCGTTTCCGCATCGAGATCCATCTGTTTGGCGACACGCCGATCGTTGTCGCCGTGGCTGATCTCGATATGCGGGATCGGGATGCCCCATTGGTCGATCCGGTTGGGATGCAGCGTGACCCGATTGTCAGGATTGGGCAGCATCTCTCCATAACCGCTCAGAAAGATGGTCCATGGGCCGGGCTTGCGGATCGCCGCTTTATATTCGGCACCGACCCCGGGTGTTGCGAATGCGGCCTCGTGCCAGCCGGCGCGCGAAATGCCGCCCTGGAAGCCATAGCCCCGCATGAATTCGGCGGCCTCGGTCACATGGCGATATCGGGGAATATAGAAGCCGGTAGGGCGACGGCCGAAATAGGTGCGATCGAGAAGTCCGGGATAGACGCCCAGCGCGCCCGCGGTGTTGACATGATCCATGAGATTGCGTCCCACCATATCGGACGAATTGGCGAGACCGGTCTGATTTTCGGCTGATTTCGAATTGAGCAGGATCTGTGCCGTCCCGATCGTCGAGGCGCACAGGAAGACGATCTTTGCTTCATATATCCGCCCCTCCTTGGTGTGAGCATCGATCACGCGCACGCCGGTAACCTTCTTGGTCTTCGGATCCTGGATCAGGCTGTGGACGATCGCATCGGTGATCGTGGTCAGATTGCCGGTCCGCTCAGCCGCGGGCAGGGATGAACTGAGGCTGGAATGATATGCGCCGAAGGAGCATCCGCGTTCGCACAAGGATCGGTATTGGCAGGGATTCCGTCCTAGTTCGAGATGATGCTCCTTGGCTTCCGACAAGTGTGCGCAGCGACCGGGGATGACGCGCCGGCCCGGAAAACTTCTCTCGATCTTGCTCTGGAAATCGACTTCAGCGTCGTTGAGCGCCATTGCCGGCAGGAACTCGCCGTCGGGCAGTTGCTCCAGACCTTCCTTCGATCCGGAGACGCCGATGAACTTTTCGACATGATCGTACCAGGGCGCAATGTCGGCATAACGGATCGGCCAGTCCGAACCGTGACCATCTTTGCCATTGGCAGCAAAATCCGATTCACTCAGCCGGTAGCTCTGACGCGCCCACATGAGCGACCGGCCGCCGAGATGATAGCCGCGGATCCACACAAACGGCTTGTCGTCGGGCGTGGAATAAGGGTGCTCCCGGTCATTCACCCAAAAGCTCTTGTTCGCTGCCGTCATCGCATAGCATTGGCTCTGCACCGGATAATCAGCAAGCTCGTCCTCGGGGATCTTGTTGGCGTGGGGCAATTCCCACGGCATCAGTGAATCGGTATAATCCTCGCCATGCGTCAGCTTGCGGCCGCGCTCGAGGATGAGCGTTTTCAATCCACGCTCACACAGTTCTTTCGCGGCTATGCCGCCGCTCATGCCCGAACCGATTACGATAGCATCAAACATGATATACTTTCATCAAAACAGCGTTGCCCCGCCTTCGGTGCGGCTTTCTGGCGTCACGGGCAGCGATGGATCCCACCGACCTGGGACTTGTTCGTAACGCAGCTCGATCGTCGAGCCTGGCTCGGAGAGATAATAGAGGATCGTCATCAGATCCTTCAAACGCGCGTAGCCCGGGATCATGGCCGGGATCGATCCGTCGATTTCGGTCAGGATCAAATGACGTTGCCTTGGGTCCAACGCCGCGAACGTCATTCCGGCGCGTGCACGGGCAGCGCTGTCGATCCCCTGCAACGCGCCCAGCAATTCGCTGCGCGTTGCGGCGGACGCCCATCCCTTCAGCATGTCTCCGAGCAAAGACGGAACGTCGGCATCCACAGCGCCTGGCGTGTCAGTTCGCGGGATCAGAGTGTCCGCCACGGCCGTAACCAGATTGAAACTCGCTTTGTCGAGCAGCGGCGCAGCGCTTTCCGGCACGGCAGCGAGAATTTCGCTCGGGATGGCTGCCAGGCCGGCAAGCAGCATCGCCCGCTGCAGCAATTGCCGTCTGTGAAGCGTGGCTGCGTCGTTCATCATATGCCCCTTGGTGTTGTCCGCACCGTCATGGTTTCAGTCTAGCGAATGCAGTGCGGGGGACAAACGCATTGATTAGGGCGGGCCATGCTGGAAATTGCGATGGCCTGAAAGCCGCGCTCAAACCATCATTTGGCCGGGCAAGTGCCTTTGCCCGATGTCGCCGCCCACGCGATCGCCGATTGCAGCATTGTGACATATTCGGGCTGTGAATAGGTCTCAGGCCGGTGTCCGATCGCTGAATAAAAGGATCGACCCTTGCCTATGCAATTGGTCCAGGCGATCGGGTGATCGCCCATTCGGATGCTCTCCCCATAAAATCCGGCGGGGGTATAAGTGCTCTCATCCAGTGTGGCGATGATCTTGGCACCCGAGGCGCGCGGATTGGCTTTGAAGGAATACCATTCGTCGCTCATCATCCAGTCGCGAGGCAGCCCCTTGGCGATCGGATGATTGACGTCATCCACCACAACCCGGGCATCCTGATAGTGCGGATCCATGATATGCGCCAGAAACCGCGCGCCGATCAGCGTGTCGGGATACCAGTCCCAAAGATAGAAGGTTTCGCCGCCCGAACCGTGGACGCCGACAAATCCGCCACCATTTTCCATCCATGTCCGAAATGCATCGCGCTGCGACAGGGTCAGGACGTCACCGCTGATGTTGTTCCAGATCACTGCATCGAACTGACTCAATGTTTTGGGATTGAACGCGCCGGCGCTTTCGGTGAGCGCGATGGCCCAGCCGTTGCGCTCCGCCATCGCCAGGAAAGCGTCGCGCGCGGCATCGACCGAAGGGCCATCGCGAAAGCCGGTGATCTTCTCGAACAGCAGCAGGCGGGGCTTGCCGGCGGGCAGGTTGAAGTGGGGAACGTCATTATCGTAGCGCGCGCAGCGGGAGACGCGATCGGCAGCAGTGACAGGGATTTTCCTGAGTTCGGCGTCGATTGCCGGGATCGCCTCGTCCTTGATGCCCGTCATCCAGCCGGCGTCGCGAAGGGGGGTGATCGCGCCGAATGTCGGGGTCTTCGTGCTTAACAGGTCGGGTGGAAGCTGGCTGATGGGTTTCGGCAGAGCCTTTTCGAAAACCGCATTGGCCGCCGGGCTCAGCATGATATCCAGCACCGGCAAATCAGCCGAAAACGGGGCGTCGCGTAGCGCGCAGTCTGTGACAGCGCGCGCGGCTGCAGGACTGGAGACGGCCGCGGCTAATAGCGCCGCCAGTACAAGACTCTTGATGTTCTTAATCCTTCAGAAAGCGAACAAGCCGAGAGCTTAGGGGGTGCGTTAGGGCAAGATCAATTGCCGATTTTAGGACGTCGCAACGCCTCGATTCGAGAGACTTGCGTTGACGGCACTTCTCGCCACATTGCGCGCAGCGGCATGGCCGGAACGACGGAGACGAATCGATGGACATCCTCGCACGGAAATTTTCAAATATAGCCAGGCGTCTTTCGACGTCCGGAAAGAAGACGCCAGTCGCCGCCCTGGCGGCGATAGCGCTTCTCGGATCGCCCAATTTGGTGGTGGCGGCTTCCGAAACGCCCGTATCGACCGAACAGGGTAAACTTGCTGGCAACACACGCGACGGTATCGATTCCTATCTCGGCATCCCTTACGCCGCGCCTCCCGTCGGCGCGAACCGATGGCGCTCACCGCAACCGGCGACGGCTTGGCAGGGCGTGAAGGCCGCGAAAACCTTTGGCGCAAGCTGCGTTCAGGCACCCGGCGCGCCGGGCGGCGCTTACACCGAAGAATTCGTGACGCCGGGACCCTTTGCCGAGGACTGTCTGTTCCTCAACATCTGGACAAAAAAGGCTGCGGCGGCGCGGCGCCCGGTCCTAGTCTGGATCCATGGCGGCGGATTCTCGATCGGGTCGGGTGCCATGCCGATGTTCGATGGGGCCGCGCTGGCGGCGAAAGGCGTCGTGGTCGTCACGCTCAACTATCGGCTGGGGCCATTTGGCTATCTCGCCCATCCAGGACTGTCCGCGGAAGATCCGCATCATTCCTCTGGCACCTATGGCCTTCAAGATCAGGCTGCGGCGCTGCGCTGGGTCCATCGCAACATCACCGCCTTTGGCGGTGATCCGGGGAACGTGACCGTCATGGGCGAATCCGCCGGCGCGATCTCGACCAATGGGCTTATCCTCTCGCCGCTGGCGGCAGGGCTGTTTCATCGGGCCGTGGTGTTAAGCGGCAGCGGAATGGGCTTTCCAGCACCGAATCTGCGGGATGCCGAGACCTTTGGCGCATCCTTTGCTGAAAAGCTCGGAGCGCCCGATGTTGCGGCTCTGCGCGCGCTTCCGGCCGAGAAGATCCTCGCCGCTGTCCCATGGAACCAGGAACTGCCGCCCGCGGCGATCACCTTCCCGTTCTGGCCCGTGGTCGATCAATGGGCGCTTCCCGCCGATCCCGATCTCGGCTCCAGCCGGCCCCGCTCACCGGTGCCGATGATGACCGGCTTCAATCAGGATGAGAACTTCCTCATCATGGTCAGGACGGTCGCGGATTTCGAGTCTTTGGTGAAGGGGTGGTTCGGCTCCCGCGCAGATCGCATCCTGGCGCTCTATCCTCATGCAACCGACGCTGAGGCCGCCGTCTCGGCCAAGGTGCTGGCGCGGGATCGCTATATGACCTCGCTGTCGCGGTGGACGAGCGCGCGTGCGTCCAGCAGCGACCAGATCATATACCAATATGTGTATGATCATCCTTCGCCGACCCGTGCCGGGCCAAATTTCGGATCGTTTCACTCGGCCGGAATCTCCTATTTTTTCGGAAACCTCGATCCCGCCACCCGTCCCTTCGCCGCGGGCGACCGAACCGTCTCAAGCCAGGTGCAGGATGATCTGATCGCCTTCATCAAGACCGGCAATCCTAACCGCGCCGGGCGCCCCCAATGGCCGCGCGTGAACGAATCGAAGCAGGTTATGGCGTTCGGTCTGAAACCCGGACTGCGGGATGCCGTTTCCAGCCCCGCCCGTCTGGAGGCGTTGCGCGACCACGCCAGGAACGGAGGACGACTGAGTTTGTTCTGAGCAGTCGGTTGACCCGAGTTGCGGTGGCATTTTCCTTCCGGGTGAGGAGATGTCGCCACCTCATTCTTAGGTCGGCTGGGCCTAAAGATGCTTATGGTCTCGGCCGGCCATCGCGCTAGTTGTAGCGCAGTAGCCGGTCGCATTTTGATTCGAACTGGGTCGACATGAACGGGTCTCGTCAAGGAGGGTCTTGCTTGCATTCCGAATCCTATGGGGACTGGACCCCTGAACAGGCCGAAGCCGGGGTGCTGTCCGACGCGCAGGCCATGCGGGTTCTGGCTCGCCGCCTGCCCAAAGCCGAGTTGCATGTGCATTTCCTCGGTGCCGTCCGCCGCTCCTTTCCTTTTGCGGATAATTCCCAGCGACTGCTTCCCGACGAATATGCCGGCGCGACCGACTTTTTTGCCCGCCTTCGCCAGGTCGCGCCGTCGCTGACTAGTGCGCACATGTTCGAACAGGCGACGCTGCGGCTGCTCGAAGAGCATATCAACTGCGGCTGCGTTCATGTGGAGGTGATGGCGACGCCGGGCGAGATCGGGTTCAGCCCCGTTCCGCCGATCGATGCGCTCCTCGCTATGGGCCGGGCGTTCGAAGAGATCAGGCGTTATACCGGAGTAACGGGCGGAATAATCCTCGGGACCGATCGCGCCGATGATCCGAAGCGCGGTTTCGACGTGGTCGAATTGGCTATGAAGGCGCGCGACGCGGGTGCTCCCGTTCTGGGCATCGGCAATGATGGGGATCTTATCAATCCCGTCATCGATTTCGCGCCTGCACTGGAATTTGCGCGGAAGCAGGGTTTCCACACCACCTGCCATCTCGATACGCCACAGGACGTGATCGAAGGACTCGCACTGCCACTCGATCGGGCCGATCACGCTTACGATCTCAAGGGCAGACCGGAACTCATGGCGCAGTATAAGGCTCGGAATATCCCGATCACTTCGGCGCCAGGTGCTGTGGCTTACATGATGCCCGGTGTGGTCAAGTCTCCCGCCGACCATCCCGCTGATGAATTCCGCCGATTCGGCATCAAGACGTCGATCGGCACCGATGACCCGTCATTCTTTCATACCGACATCGCCCAGGAGTATCTTCAGGCGCAACAGGTTTACGGTTGGGACCGCTATGACATGGTCGAAG
Source organism: Sphingobium boeckii (assembly GCF_014199215.1). GTDB lineage: Bacteria > Pseudomonadota > Alphaproteobacteria > Sphingomonadales > Sphingomonadaceae > Sphingobium_A > Sphingobium_A boeckii. The sequence goes on along the minus strand of NZ_JACIJC010000002.1, from coordinate 664,066 downwards.
TGGCGATGACCTCGCTTGAAATGGCGTGGATCGATCCGCGGGATCGTGACGAGCGGCTGGCTGCCTGGCGCATGGCGGCCGAAGGCTTGATCGAGGATCCACGTTCGACCCGCGCTCCGGTTGCGGCGTGATCGCTGGGGTTTCCATGAAAAGGACTTTGATGTGAGTAGCCAAGCCCCAGCCGAAGTCATCAATGGAAAAAAGCTGCCACGTTTCGAGAGCCTTCGTGCCGCCGCGCCGATCATGCTCGCCATGGCCGCGACGTTGCAAGCCATCGGCTTCGGCTCGCAAAATCTCAGCCCCGTGCTGATCGAGGGGCTGCGGCAGGGCAGGGGACTGACCGAAGGCATGGCCGGCTTGGTGCAGACGGTCGAACTGGTGACGACGGCCATCTCGGCGTTTCTGCTGGCATCCCTCGCGTCTCGTATGTCGCCGCGACGCCTTGCCTTGTCCGGGGCGGTGATCGCTGCGATCGCGCATTTCGCGTCCAGCCTTGCAGAGCCACTGTATCTGCTTCTTTTTCTTCGCGTTGTCGCAGGCGTGGGCGCAGCCATGTGCGTATGCGCTGCCAATGTCGTCCTGTCCGCCCAGCGGGAACCGGATCGAATCTATGCCGGCAGCTATGCAGCCAGCGCGCTTGCAGGCATCGTCGTGTTGCCATTCATGGTCTATATCGGTGCCCTGACGGATGGATGGGGCGTCTATGCGATTGATGGCGCGTGGGTCGTCGTTTTGCTTCCGCTGGTCGCCTTGCTGCCTGCGCGTTTGCCTGACCGAACCGCTACTGAGGACCATGAAGCGATTGTCCGGTCACGGGGCGTGATGCTCCTTCCGCTGGCGGCCATTGGCCTTTTCTCGACATTCAGCGTCGGCCTTTGGGCTTTCTCCGGCGTGGTGGCCGAAGCTGCCCATGTCACGGCCGAATTTTTCGGCATGACCTTGTCGGTCGGCACGGCGCTTTGTTTCGGGGGGGCGTGGCTGGCTTCGACAATCGGCACCCGTTATGGCCGGTTGCCGCCGCTTCTCGGCGGGATCGTCGCCACGCTGATCGCTTCGACCATCTTTTTTTCCGCCACAACGCCAATCGTTTTCGGGCTCTCCTTCGTGGTGGCGCAGACCATCTACGCGTTCATCATGCCCTTCATGTTCGGCTTTTGCAGTTCGCTGGACCGAACCGGAAAGCTGGCGATTGCGGCGTCCAGCGCGATTCTGATCTCCGCATCGGTTGCTCCGGCACTGATCGGTTGGCTGATCCAGGCCATGGGTCTGGCAGGGTTGATTGCGGTGATGACCATTGGTTATCTGTTGTCCGCTCTTGCGTTTTACGCTTCGACCCGTCTGATCCGCGACGATGCGGAGCCGGTGTCCGGTCATCTTGAGTCGACAGACCGCAGCCCTGCATAGCAGCGATGGCGTTTGCCGAGGCTTGAGGGCGCGGCACCCGCTGATGGGCATGAAGGGGCAGCCCGCCATGCCATGGCATCGTGAGGAGAATCTGAGTGAAAGCCGCCTATCTGACGCAAACCGGCGGCCCCGATGTGCTGCGATATGGCGACATCCCGGATCCTGTCGTCGGCCCCGGCGATGTCCTGATCCGGAACCACGCGATCGCGATCGAAGCCGGAGATCTGTTTCACCGTCGCGCGGGTGTGGTGGCCGGCCCGTTTCACGTTATCGGTTATCAGGCGGCGGGCGTCGTCGAGGCCGTTGGCTCTGCAGTCACGCGCTTCGTTGCCGGAGACCGGGTGACCGCATTCCACTGGCTGGGCAGTCACGCCGAATTGATGGCCGTTCCCGAAGAGACGGTCTACGCCGTGCCAGCCGCGCTCGACCTCGTCCAGGCGGCGACGGTGCCCGTGGCTTTTGGAACGGCCAACGAGGCGCTGTTCGCCATTGGCGGACTGAGCAGGGGGGAGACGGTGTTGCTCCACGGCGCTTCGTCGGGCGTCGGCATCGTTGCCGTGCAACTGGCCGCGGCGGCGGGCGCGCACGTTATCGGCACCGCCTCTTCGGAAGAGCGGCTGGACAGGTTGCGCGGGCTTGGCATGACTGCGGGCGTCGATCGTCGTGGCGCTGGCATCGCGGGCCGGATCGCCGAAGCGGCGCAAGGCCAGCCGATCAATCTCTATCTGGAGATGGCCGGCGACGAAAGCTGTAGCGATCTGCTGAGGTTGCTTCCCTATCGCGGCCGCATGGTTCTGGTCGGCCTCGCACCAGGCCATCAGGTTGCGCTCGATATGATGGATGTCGTGATGGGAGGCGTGACGGTGCATGGCATGTTGTTTGGCAAGGAACTTGGCACGCCGCGTGTGAGAGCGACGCTCGCGGGGCTGATGGACAGGATGGTGACGGGCGAAATCGCGATGCCGATCGACCGCATCTTTCCTTTGGCCGATGCGGCGGCAGCACACCATCACGCCGAGACGGGTTCTCCTTTTGGCCGCATTATTCTGCAGCCGTAAGCGAGGTCGCGAGTTTCTGGGCGGCGCTGCGCCGCCAAGCGTAACCCAGTTGAAAAGCGGAAAGGGGGAAATCCGGCTTAGCCGTAGGTTTCACGCACCTTTTGCGCCATATGCTCGCCGACCGTAAAGGGTGCACGATCCGTTTGATCGTGCTGCGCCGCCGCCAGGCCCGCGATCGGCTCTATCAGCGCTTCGAAATCCAGATCCGTGAAGAAGACGACTGACTGCCGATGCCGCGCTTCCGCATTCTTGTTGATCACCCGATGCAGGTTCGAACGATAGCGGCCGTGGGTCAGGCGGGGGATCATGTCGCCGAGATTGATGACGAAGGTTCCGTGGATGGGATCCGCAGGTGCCCAGCGCCCATCCTGCATCTGCACTTCAAGGCCGCCGTTCGCGTCCTGGGCCAGGATGGTCAACGCCCCCCAATCCGTATGGGCACCGGCACCGAAGGTGCGAGCATCGGAGCGGGCCGGATGCGGCGGGTACCACAGCAGACGCAGGGTGTCGGAAGGGCAAGCGTTCAGCCGGCCAAAATAATCCTCGGGCAGGTCGAGCGAGCGTGCGAGCAACTGCATCAGCGTGCCAGACAGTCTCGTCATGGCATCGAAGTAACATTCGCACGCTTTCTGGAATTCGGGGATGTCGCTGGGCCAGACATTCGCGCCGTAGGAGGAATATCCCTTCAGCACATAAGGGTGATCCGCGGCATATTCGCGGCCGCACTGGAAACTTTCCTTCAGATCGGCATGGGCGGCGGAATCCAGGGTCTGGCTGCCAATGGCCTCATAGCCGCGCATTGGGCCATGGGATTGAAGCGCCACCGCCTGCTTGGCCTCCTTGGGGCGTTTGAAGAACCGTTCCGCCTCTTCGAACTGCCGGTCGATCAACGCCTGCGGAACGCCGTGATTGCTGATGTAGAAGAAACCACAGGTCTCGGCGGCCACCCGGATTTGATCGGCAACCTGCTCCCGCCCGGAAGCATCGGCCGTCAGGGCGTCGGTGAGGTCGATCAGGGGGATCGTCAAGCAATTCGCTCCACTCGGTTCAGGCAGCACGGCCTTAAAACAAGAAGAGCCCGCAGGATGCCGTAGGCAACCCGCGGGCCACAACTCTATGCAGTTTAGAAGTTCAGGCGGACGGAGCCACCGAACGTGCGCGGCGCGCCGGGCATAAGGAAATTCACGCCATAAGCGGCCAGGCTATATCCGCCCGACCAATAGAATTTATCGGTCACGTTCTTGATCCAGCCCGAGATGCTCACATTCTTGTTGATGTTGAGCGACGCATTCAGATCGACCAGCGTGTAGGCCGGCTGCGATACGATGGGATCATTGTCCGACGTGAAATAGGCCATCGACCGGTAAGCGACGTTGACTCCCGTATCGAGCGACATCTCACCACCAAGCGGCAAGGTGTGCGATATCCGGCCGTTAAGCTGCCATTTTGCAGCAAAAGGCGTCACATTGCCGCTATAGTCGATCGTGCCGTCGGACGATTGATAGCTCGTGTAGCTGGAGTTCAAATAAGCGTAGTTGAAATCGACCGTCAAGTTCCTGGTCGGCGTCAGGCTAAGATTGCCGTCAATGCCGTAGATCTTGACCTTGCCTGCGTTCGAAAGCGTGCTTCGGTAGATGACGTCATCATTGGGGTCATCGTCGAGAAGCTGGATATAGACCTGCGCGTCCCGATAATCATAGTAGAATCCGCTGGTCTCGGTCGTCAGCAGCCCGGGAATGATATCGCCCTTGATACCGGCTTCATAGGCCGTGAGATGTTCCGGGCCTGTGATGTAGAAATCAACGGGCTTTGCTGCGCCGCTGTTTGCATCGCCGCCCTTGAACCCGCGGGAAAAGCTGGCGAAGGCCATGAAGCGATCCGTAAAGTGATAATCGGCCACGATGCGACCGCTCAGATTGTCGTCGGAACGTGACGTGCCGGGCGAGAAATCGATACGCGGCCCCAGATTGTTCGCCAACACGGTTTCCTGATCATAGATCCCATCAGGGACGGCGGCATAGTTGATCAACCGGCCATTGAATTGACGCTGATCGCGGGTGTAACGGGCGCCAACGGTGACGTTCAATTTCTCGGTCACATGATAAGTGGCGTCGGCAAACGCGCCATAGGATTGTGATTTGTTGGTGTAAAATCCAGCGATCTGCGTGGCCGCGAAAGCCGGGCTGCTGCTCGTATTGTAGGACACGGCCTTGTCGTTATAGCCATAGAGCCCCAGCATCCAGCTCAGCTTGCCGGTCGTCGGAGACGACAGGCGCAGTTCCTGGCTTCCCGATTCGAAATCATCGTTGAAGAAGTTCCACTGATAGGGCGAAGGGCTGAAGTCGGCGTCCTGCTGGAAGCGACGCTTGCTGCGGCTATAGGATGTGAGGGAGTTAAGCGTGTAGTCGCCCAGGCCGATCTCGATCTTCAGGATAGGCGCGAAGGTCGTGACCCGTTCGGTGGAATCCATTGTTCCGGATGTTTCGTAGGGATCAGCCGAACTGGAGTATCCGAAGGCATCAACGCAGCTCGTGCCCAACTGCCCGCTATCGGCGGCGGTGCACGGCGCAAAATTGAAGAAGGTGGCGGGATCGAATGTCCCCAACAACTTCATCGGCGGCGCCTCGCCGTCGAGATTGCTGTAATTGAGTTCGCCGACGATGCTGACGTTGGCGCTGGGCTCATAGGCGATGGAACCGCGCACGCCATACCATGTGCTCTTGCCATGCTCATCCGCCGAACCAGCAACTGGTGTGTAATAACCCGTCGTGCGTTCGCGCCCAAAGGCAACACGAACCGCGAGCGTGTCGGTGAGCGGGATACCGGCTGCCAACTTCGTCGTGAGCCCGCCATATTTGCCGACGCCCAATTCTGCCGACATGTTGGCGTCTTCGCCGACCTCAGCGAGCCGGGGAATATAGTTGATCACGCCGCCGGTCGTGTTCTTGCCCCACAATGTTCCTTGGGGGCCGCGCAAGACTTCGATGCGGTCAAGGTCGAGGACGAGCTGGCCATAGCCGAAGCTGTTGCCCATGTAGACGCCATCGGAATAGGTGCCGACCGGGCTGTTTGAGGTCGAATGATAGTCGTCCACGCCGACGCCGCGCAGGAAGATGGCGGGCTTCGACTTTCCGGTCGCGCCGCCCCAGGCGAGGCCGGGGGTGACCGCGACGAGCTGGTCGCTCTGGGTGATCCTCAGCTTTTCGAGCGTTGCGCCGCTCAGTGCGGTGATCGAGATGGGAATGTCAGCAACGCGCTGGGAGCGCTTCTGCGCGGTGACGATGATCTCGCCCTGCGGTGTCGCGCTATCGACCTCTTCGTTTTCGGGCGCGCTCGCTTCAGTCTGCGCATGAGCCAATTGTGGCACCGCGATGGCGATCATCACCGCCATGTGCGCCACGGTCGCGTATAATTTAGTTCTCATGAGATGAACCCCCCGGCTGCGTGGCTTAGCCACTTTTTTGTAACAATTGAGATTCAAGAATAACCCTGAAACTTCCGATGAAAGGCCTATTGAGCGCGTGCAACCTAATCAATCGCCAAATTTAGGGTTGATCGTTCGCATAAAGCGCCCAAGCGGCTTTCGGTGGAACTGCCCGGTCATCAGAAGGAGCTTGGCTGTTCGCGCTCGCGACGGGCTTGAGGCAGGAAATATTCGGGACCTAAGTTGGGACCGCGTGGATATGGACCGCCGCATTGCCACGATCGGGCATGGGGATACGAAGAATGGTGATGCCTTGGGTGTCCCTCTCAACGATCTCGCACTGGCGGTGCTTACGCGCCAACAGGGCAAGCATAAGACTCGCGTGTTCACTTATGCTGGCAGACCAATCTGCCAAGTGAACACTCAGGCATGGAAAAAGGCATTGATACGCTGCGGGATCAAAAATTTCCGCTGGCATGATTTGTGCCATAGCTGGGCGACGTGGCTCCGGCAGAAGGACGTGCCCACATGGGTGCTTCAGGAACTGGGTGGCTGGAAGTCCGAATCGATGGTGCGGCGTTATGCGCATTCGTCTGTGAAGCATCTCCAGCCTTATGCCGAACAACTGATTTTTCAGGCCCAACCGAGGACGCTGAAGATCGGCAGAAAACGGCGGATGGTGAAAATGGGACTGTACCCACTTTTGGACACAGCCCGGGTCGTCCGCGGTTGTTTTTGGTAAAATAAATGCAGGTAAGTCATTGAAAAAAATGGTGCCGCCTGTCAGTCGTCGAACTGACGACCTACTGATTACAAAACATAACAATATCGTGTAAAATCAATTACATAGTTGCGCTCGTGAAATATATATGCCAACGTTTAACAATATCAAAGTGGTTGTTGAACGTTGGCTAAATCATCCTTGGTACGTTTGAACAGATCGTCGAATTCAAAGCTCAACGTCGTCATCGATCCCGAACAGGTGCAAAATGTCAATCAGAGCTTCGGAATTTCTAATTTGATCCCGCTCGGGTCAATATATTGACTTTTGCCCATTCTGCGCCCATCCTGCTCCCGAAAGGGAGCAGGATGTCTTTTCTTAAAGAAACCGACGCTGCCCGCCTCCTGCGCGAAATGCGGGAACGTGATGGCGTGTTCAAAATGCTTGATTCCATTGGCTCGTTAAAGAGGCTGCGCAGCCCCTTGGGTGAGATTCAGTCAGCGGGCGACAGTGTCATGCAGCCGCTGCTTCAAGACCGGATCCGCACTTTTCAAGATGCGCCGACGCAGCGGGCGATCGACCTCGCGCGGCAACTCACCCGCCCTGCATCACCGGCTGCCGGGACCAAAACCGAAACGAAGCTTTCTCCGACGCAGGCACCAATTCGCACCGTTTCAGATCTGGGAGCAATGATCCGAAAAGCGCGCAAGGCCATGAAACTCAATCAGGCCGAGTTCGCTGCACACGCTGGTGTGGGGCGACGGTTCATTTCCGAGCTCGAAAGCGGAGGCAAGGGCTCCTTGGAATTTGACAAGGTGCTTGCTTGTGCCCTGGCTGCAGGGATCGATATCACCGCGCGCAGCCGAAGCGCATGACGCTGATCTTGAACGTATGGCTTGAGGCTTCGGCAGAGCCGATCGGCCACCTTGTCAAAGGCGACGATTCCAGCCTCGCTTTTGCCTACACGCCTGAATGGCTCGGCAATGCTGAACGCCATGCATTGTCGCTGTCGTTACCGCTTGGCGATGAGCCGTTCGGTGATGCGCCGGTCCGAGCCTTTTTCGACAATCTCCTCCAGGAGAACAACCTGCTCCAGACAGTCATCTCGCGCGAAGGCATCGATCGGGGGAATATCGCAGGACTTCTCGCGCTCATGGGATCGGATTGCGCCGGCGCTGTCAGCGTGCTGCCGATCGACCACCCGCCAATCAAGCGCCCAGGCCATATGCTGGAGGACTACGATCCGATTGACGACGCGATATTTGCCGAGCTTGTAGAACGGCTGGCTACGGGACGCCCGCTTCCCGACGAATTGCGCGACCCCTCGCCAGTCGCCGGCGTTAGGCTGAAGATTTCGCTCGCCGCGATACCTGATGGCCGATTTGCGATCCCCAAGCAAAAGAGCGGCGCGCCCACGACCCACATCCTCAAATTGCCGGACCCGAATTATCGCCACGAGGCGAGAGACGAGGCGTTTCTCACGCTTCTTGCCGCACAATGCGGATTGCGGGTCGGCAGTTCGGTGGCTGATACGGTCAATGGCCATGAGGTTCTGCTGATCCAGCGCTTCGACCGGCACGTCGAGGGCAATTTCATCCAGCGCCAGCACCAGGAAGATTTCGCGCAAGCCGCAGGCCTTCCTGCGGACCTCAAATATGAACGCCGGGGCACGCTCCAGCGCCGCTTCGATGCGCAGGTGATTGGAAGAATATTGGCAGTGACCGACCAACCCGCGCGTGCGCGGGAGACGTTCTTGCGCATGACGTTGTTCAATCTTCTGGTTGGCAACAATGACAACCACGCCAAGAACAATGCGCTGCTCTACGGGCCTGGCCAATCGATCACGCTGGCACCGTTCTATGACCTTGTCCCGGTCCAGACGGTCGCGGGGTTCAAGGAGGACTTTGCGTTTCGCCTGGGCGAAGCCAAACTCCCGGCAGAGCTGACCTCTGCCGATTTGCTGCAGTTTTGTGCTGATATCGGTTTGCCCGGCCAAGGCGCAAAGCGCATCTTGTCAAATGCGGCTCGTGAACTCGTGAATGGAATTGAACGTCTCTCCGCCGACTTCCCACCTGAAATGCGCGCGCTTAATCGATTGTTCGGAGAAACCGCGAGCGACCTCGTCTCGCTCCTCGACCTGGGTATCGACCTGCGCGAGCGTGACGCTCACATCGTCAAGGGCGGAGGCTGGGCCCTCAGTTGATGAGAATAAGGGCGCTCCTCGCGGGGAGATGAGTCGGTTGGCCGCATTTTCTTCCTCAACCGCGTTGGTCACTCAATATTGGCCGTGCTTACCTGTGAAGGGGGGCACCCCTCGCCGCTCTCCTAGCGCGGCCGCGGCTAAGTGATTGCCATTGCGGCATCGCAGGGAAATGTTGCGCGATCGGTCGGTCCGCTTATAGCTTCGGGCCATGTGAGGCAGGCTCGCGTTCCGTTTGGCGCGATGTCGTGAGCTTCCAGCACGAGTGAGCAAAACGCTTTGGGCACGCAATCTATCCGTCGAGACTTGGCCAAGACGGGCGACAGGACGGCGGCTTTCGAAGCCCGCCGCATGGAAATTCTTCACAAAGTGGCTCTGGCCTTTGCCGAAGAGGGTTATCATCAGACGTCGGTCAGCAGCTTGGCTGACCGTCTCGGCGTGTCGAAGCCGGTGCTGTATTATTACGCCAAGAACAAGGACGACCTTCTCTTTCAATGCGTCCTGGTGGGACGTAACGCCCTGCAACAGGCGATGGAGAAGACGAAGAAGATTAACGTCACCGGCGCTGGCAAGCTCCGCCATTTCTTCTCCACCTATACGGAAATCATGTGCGGTGATTTCGGCCGGTGCATCGCGCTGGTAGACCCTCAAGCGCTGAACCCAGAGGCTCGAAAAAACGACACTCTGGCACGGCGCGCAATCGAAGACGCCGTATGCCAGATGGTCATGGATGGTCAGGAAGATGGGTCGATCGGGCGCTGCAATCCCATCATTGCGACACGCGCGATGTTCGGCGCTTTTAACGGCATCCCGCGCTGGTTCAGAACCGGCGGGGAATTCAACGCTCGCGACGTCGCCGAAGCTTATCTTGATCTGCTGATGCACGGCCTCACACCGACCGGCACCGCCTTTGGCAAGGCAGTGAAGGCCCGGCCAAAGAAGAAGGACGATTGAAAGGCGCGCTCCTGCTAGGGAGCGCGCCTGCGTGGTTTAGAATTTAGTGCTGAGTTGAACGCCATATGTCCGCGGCTCGCCCGCATAGCGACGGATCGTATCCGTGAGACGGGCGACATTCGTCCAATAATATTTGTCCGTCAGATTGCGGACGAACAGCATCGCCTGCCAGCGACGATCTTCCGTCCTGATCGCTGCCCGCACATCGATGAGCGTATATCCGTCGATGTTCAGCGACGGCAGGTTTCCGAAGCCCGAATTCGTGGTGCTGCGATAGTTCATATTGGATCCGATCATACCTATCAAATTGCCGATGGGCATTTCATATTGGGCGTCGGCCACGAGCTGATATTTCGGCGTGTAGGGAAACGCATTGCCCTTGAAGTTGGTTTGGACCGCCGTGATCGTGTAATTGATGAAATCGCGGGTGACCTTGGAATCGAGGTAGGTGCCGCCAATCATGAGGGACAGCCCGCGCACGGGATTGGAGTTGATCTGAAACTCCGCGCCCTGAATGCGCGACTGCGGCACGTTCACCAGCGCCTGGAGTGCACCCAATTGGGTCGGCTGCGTGAGCACACGGCCGAGCACCTGCTTGTCCGAATAATCATAATAGAACAACGCGCCGGATGCTTCGAGATAGCGGCGCTTGATCGGGAATTTGAAACCCACTTCATAGGCGAGCACCGACTCCTGCGTCGCGGGGACGAAGGCAGCCGTCGCCAGTGCGGGTGGCGTCGATACGCTGCCGGCCTTGTAGCCGCGGCTCACATTCGCGTAGATCAGGCCTTCACCTGCGGGCTTCCAGTCGAGGCCGAGCCGCCAGGAGACATTATCCTGATCGAGATTGTCCATCAGCGGCACTGGCGTAAGCGTCGCGTCGAGCGTGACGCAATCGCCGGTCGCAAGCGGGGCAATGGGCGCGCTCCCGGCGCCCGCCCGCAGGATATTGTAGAAGGCGGTCAATGTGGCGGCGGTCGTCGCACTACCCGCCCTGTTACACGCGGAATATGCGTTCTTCGCATTCGTGTAACGCGCCCCTGCATGGGCTGTCAGCGCTTCGCCGATCTTGATATCGACATTGCCAAAGACGGCGGCAGTCTTGAAATTCTGGTCACTGCTCAGGATGAAGTTCGGCAGATGGCCGGTCGGCAGCGTGCGCGAGATTGTCGAATAGGGAAGATCATAAACATTGTCTTCCCTCGCCTTGTCATGGCTGAGGTATCCGCCCACCACGAACTGCACAGCGCCCATATCACCGGCAAGGCGCAATTCCTGCGAGAAGGACGATAGGTTGGCGCGAACGTCCGACGTCGAGGCTGTGAGCGACGTGCCGTCCTGATCGATCCGCTGATGGACGCTCATGTCGGAATATGCGGTGATCGACGTCACCGTCAGCATGTCGTTCAGGTAATAGTCGCCACGAAGTGAAAGCTGATAATATTTGTTATTGCGCCGAAATGCTTCGCCAGCGTCGAAATCGGCAGCCCGGTTGCTGGCGGGAGCGGTCGGATAAGGGATGAGCAGCGGCACGAAGCTCGCGCGCGCCGGCGTCTGGAGGAGCACTTGCTGCAACTGACCGGCCTGCGTATCGGACCGATCGCGGAAGCCGCTGACGCCCAATTCGACGCTCAACGCGCTCGAAGGCTTCCAGTCGAGCAGGAATCGGCCTTGCAGGAAACGCTTGGCCCCGTGAGTATCATCGCGGGTGTAGCTATATTGATAGTCGTCGCCACGCTGCCCGCGCACCGCGAGGCGGGCGTTCAATGTCGGCCCTAGCGGCCCCGTCAAATAACCCGAGACGTCGACCGTGTTGAATCGCGCATAGCTGACGCTCGCGCCTGCGCCAAAATCCGCGGATGGCTTGGCGGCGATATAGTTGATCGCGCCGCCGGTTGCATTCTGGCCGAACAGGATACCTTGGGGTCCTTTCAGCACTTCGACCCGCTCCAGATCGAAAGATGCCCCTGTCGTCTCGATTGAAAAGGGGATGGGAATCTGGTCCTGATAGACGCTGACGGTAGGGCGCGCACCCGCGGCCGTGTCAAAAAAACCGACACCGCGCAGGGAATATACGGGAACAGCGCTTCCGCTTTCCACAAAGCTGAACCCCGGCGTCACTTTCATCAGACCCTGGACGTCGGTGATCCCTTTGCTTGCAAGCTGGGCACCCGTCAGGGCGGTCACGGACATCGGCACATCCCGAAGCGATTCCTCACGCTTTTGGGCCGTGACGACGATCTCGTTTGTCATTTCGGTATCGTCGGTCTGCGTTTCGACCGGCGTTTGCGCCAGGCTCGATGTTGCGATCGCGCACGCCGAAGCGGCACCGAACAGCATTGCGTATCTCATCATATCAACCCCTCCTAAAAATCCTAATTGTCGATGCTCATCGACAATCGTCCGCCGCTTCACATTCGTTCGCGAGTCTGTGACGGACGATCGTTCATTATATATTCTACCATACGGTAGCAAGGTGGAAACTGGGAAAGGATACCTGTGCCATCTATCGCGCTGCCGAAATCACCAGCGAAAATCGCCACATGTCTCATTTCTCAACCAAATGAGACGATTGGGCATCTCTGGTGCTTGACAAGAAGTGGAGGTTTTCTGCTATTATTCTACTGAACGGTAGATATAGGGGCAGGATGAAACTCGGGGCATCTCCATGGATGGATGACGAACTCAACCTCTTGAGCGATCAGGTGGCGCGGTTCATTGCCAGCGATCTCCTGCCCGATGTGTCGGCATGGGAATCGCAACGCCAGATCACTTCGGAATCATGGAAAAAGGTCGCTGCTGCGGGCCTCTTCTGCGCCAGCATCCCGGAGGAATATGGCGGCGGCGGCGGCACATTGGCGCATGAGGCGGTGATCCTGCAGGAGCTCAGCCGGGCCGGTCTTGGCGGCAATCTGGGCGTGGCACACAGCATCCATTCGGGGATCGTTGCCCATTACATCCTTGCTTACGGCACCGAAGAGCAGCGTGGGCGCTGGTTGCCCGGCATGGCGCAGGGCGATGTGATCGGCGCGATCGCAATGACGGAGCCCGGCGCGGGTTCCGATCTGAAAGGGATTCGCACCTCGCTATCGCCTTGCGAGGGCGGCTGGCGCCTGAACGGGCAGAAAACCTTCATTACCAATGGACAGACGGCGAACCTGATCCTCGTGGCGGCGCGGTTATCCGGCAGTGACGGTGCTCTCTCGCTGGCTGTTGTCGAGACCGAGACGGCCGATGGCTTTCGCCGCGGGCGCAATCTCGATAAATTGGGTATGCACGCGCAGGACACGTCGGAGTTGTTCTTTGATGACGTGTTCATTCCCGCGGATCATTTGCTCGGGGAAACGCCCGGCCAGGGCTTCTATCAGCTCATGCAGCAACTGGCTTGGGAACGCATGACGATCGCTCAGTCAGCGCTGATCAATATGGAGCGCGGGGTCGAACTCGCGACGGACTACGCCTTGCAGCGGGACGCGTTCGGCAAATTGCTGTTCGATTTTCAGTCCGTGCAATTTACCCTGGCCAATGCAAAGACGCAGGCGACCGTGGGCCGCGCATTCTTCGACCAGCTCATGGTTCAACTCTTGAATGATGATCTGGATGACGCATTGGCCGCCATGGCCAAGCTCTGGCTCACCGAAACCGCGTTCACCGTCATCGACGCGTGCCAGCAGCTTTTTGGTGGCTATGGCTATATGATGGAATATCCGATCACCAATCTTTTTGCCGATAGCCGGGTCATGCGCGTGTATGGAGGCACGAGCGAGATTATGAAGGTGATCATCGCGCGTTCGATCAGGCACGGATCGAATGCACCAACGATTGCGGCGTCCACAAGGCCATGAGGCCGGTCGTCAACACTGCTCGGGGACTGGCCATCCGCAATGCCAGCGGCCAGTCGGATTTTCAGGAGACCAGGCATGAAAGCTGAAGATAAAAAGCAGCGCGAGATCGAGGCCCGTCGCCGCATCAGCCAGATGCCGGACCCTGTCGCGATGTTGCAAGATCAGGCGTCGCGTTATCCCGATCGAGAGGCCTTTGTTCATCTTCGTCACGCGGATGACATCGCGCCCCGGATTTACAGATATGCGCAAGCGGCCGATATCGCAGCGCGGTTTGCCGGAGCGTTGGTGTCGGCTGGCATCACCGAGAGTGACACGGTGGCGATCGTCGCGCCGTCCCTGCCCGAAACGCTGCTGGCGCTCGCCGGCACCGCAAGCGTCGCCATTGCCTTCCCGCTCAATCTTCTGCTTTCGGCCGAAGCGCTGGCTGCCCAACTCAGATTTGCTCACGTCAAAGCGATTGTGGCGTTCGGCGCGCATCCCGCAATGAAGCTTGCCGAAACGGTGGCACAGGCCGTGCGTATCGCGGGGGTGGACATCGTCATCGAGATCGATGCCGGCCATGGCGCGTCGGCCGAACTCGCGCAATGCAGCGCACGCCATTTCAGGTGGGACGACTTCCTTGCCACCGGCGACCCGACCGCTATCCCGGCGGTGTCCGGCGCACGACCCGCCTTTCTGTTTCACACGGGCGGCACCACCGGGGCTCCCAAGCTCGCCGAGCTCAGCCTCGATGCGGTGATGGCGTCGATCCATACGTCGTCGGTGGGCATCGGCTGGCGGGATGGTGAGCGCATCCTTCAGCTTTTCCCCTTTTTCCATGTCGGCGGTGCGTTTATCGTCGGCCTCGGTATCTTTTCGGCCGGGGCTACGCTCATGAACTGCAGCATCGCCGGCGCGCGGGATCCCGATACGGTCGCAGCGCTATGGCAGATTGCCGCGCGCATGAAGACGAACATCATCGCCCTTGCGCCCGCATCATGGTCGCAGATCGCGGCGCAGGGCGAACCTTCGGCCCGGTGGCCCGAATTGCGATCGATGTTCACGGGTGCCGCCTCCATCCCCGCCGAGCTGGTCGATCGTCTCGTAAAGCTCGTCGGTGTGCCGATGGTCCAGGGCCTCGGGATGACCGAGATGAGCGGTGCGGGCGCCTATCAGGTCATGGATGGCGTGATGCGCGAACAGGCGGTCGGCTATCCCGCGCCTCTGCTCGAGGCGCGTCTCGTCCCGATCGCGCCGGATGCGCCGCATGAGCTGTACGTGCGCGGGCCGATGCTCTTCAGCGGATATCGCACCGTGGATGGCCTGGTCGATGGCCTCACCGACGGCTGGTATGCGTCGGGCGACCTCGCCGAATTCCTGCCCGACGGCCAACTCAAGCTGCTCGGCCGCGCCAAGGACGTGATCATCCGCGGCGGCCACAATATCGATCCGCTTGCGATCGAGGATGTGGTGGCTCGCCATCCCGACATCGTGATCGCCGCAGCGGTGGCCATGCCGGATGCGTTCGCAGGCGAATTGCCAATCGTCTATGCGGTTCGCAAACCCGGGGCGAAAGTATCCGAAGCCGAACTGCTCGCTTTTGTCGGGGAAGGGATAGACGAGCCCCCAGCCCGCCCGAAGCGCGTGATTTTCGTCGACGACCTCCCGCTCACCCTAGTGGGCAAGATCGCGCGCTATCAACTGCGGCAGAAAGCCTCGGCCATGCGGATGAGCGAGCTCCTGCAGGGGGTCGCTGGCATTGACAGCATCTATTGCGACGATCTCGGCGCGCGCCGGATCACGGTCGCCTGGACCGCCGGAGCCGCGACTTCGGCAGCGCCCGAGGCGGACGCGATCGCGGCCACCCTCGGCCTTACGATCGTGCACAAGCATCATATATCCTGAGGAAATCGCAGTGACTCTTCCCAGCCTGTTCGATCGACTGCGCTTGCCGGTGATCGGCTCACCCATGTTCATCGTCTCTGGTCCCGAACTGGTGATTGCCCAATGCAAGGCAGGAATCGTGGGCTCTTTTCCTGCGCTGAACGCGCGACCCCAGAGTTTGCTCGACGAATGGCTGCACCGCATCACCGAGGAGCTAGCGGCCTGGGATCGGGACAATCCCCAGTCTCTTTCAGCGCCCTTCGCGGTCAACCAGATCGTTCACCGGTCCAATGGTCGCATCGATCAGGATCTGGCCGTGTGCGAGAAATGGAAGGTGCCGATCATCATCACCTCGCTTGGCGCGCGAGAAGATCTGAACGCGGCGGTTCACGATTGGGGCGGGATCACGCTGCACGATATCATCGACGATCCGTTCGCCCGCAAAGCCGTGGAGAAGGGTGCCGATGGCCTGATCGCCGTCGCCACCGGCGCGGGCGGTCATGGCGGCAGGCTATCGCCTTTCGCGCTCATCAGCGAAATCCGCCGCTGGTTCGATGGCCCATTGGCCTTGTCCGGAGCGATCTCGACCGGCGGCGGCATTCTGGCAGCGCAGGCCATGGGGGCCGATTTAGCCTATATCGGCACACCTTTCATTGCCACTACAGAGGCTAATGCCATCCCGGAATATAAGCAGGCTTTGATCGACAGTACGGCCAGGGACATCGTCTATTCGGACTATTTCACCGGCGTGCATGGCAATTATTTGCGCAGCTCGATCGTTTCCAGCGGGCTGGATCCAGACAATCTGCCTGCCGGTGACATAACCACGATGAAGTTTGACGACACGCTGGCCGCAAAGGTTTGGCGCGACATCTGGGCTGCCGGACAAGGCGTAGGCACAATCGAGGCTCTCACCTCCGCGGCCGATCTGATTGTCAGGCTTACAAAAGAATATAGTGTAGCCGGACAGCGGGTCTGCTCCCCACGCAGTCACGCAAGTGTTTCCGCTTTGGATCACTGACAAGGGTTTAGTCCGTTAACTCCGATGAAGCGATTAAAAGCTTCGTTTGGAGGCCGTTAGTCGCTCGCCAAAATCATCTAAGGGCTCATAAGGCTTTGGTGTCGAACTTTAGGAACATGAGCACACGGAACGTATGCGGTAGTACTTGGCTCCACCTACCATGTTTCGGTCTTCGACCCATTCCGGTCTCCCAGCCGCAAATTTATTCTGTCGAAACCTACCCTTCCGTATCGCGCGCTTGGAGCGCGGCGGTTCCCCTTCGTGTGATTTCACCTTCCAGATTTCATCCTTGCAGATCAAGGTGCCGGAATAATTTCTATCTTCGCTAAAGCGCGTCGCGCAAGGATCGAGACAGTTTCTTCGCCGCGCACCGTTCTGGATCGGCGAAAAGCCATGGTTGCCTTCGCGGCGAGCATAGCTGGCTATAACAGGGTAACAGACAGATCGAGATAACGGCCCTTCAGGGGGATCTTGGATGAATGGCGTAGAGAGGAAGGCCGGCGGCTTTTTCGGACTACCTGCAGTGATCCTTCGCGCTCCTCCCCGGTCAGCACGCTTCCAAGCTCGTCAACCGCAATATTATCGCGTCACACAATCTTATGCCGTGCCGGACGCAGTTTACGCAATGCTGACAACCAAGGCGAGATGGTCGCAAGGGGCAAGCATCATGAAAAGACATTTGGGCGAATGACCTGTGCGGATTTTTCGGATGCTATGCACTAAATATAGCACTTAAGTTATGCGCGCACGTATGTATAAAATTCCCATCGACGGCCCAGCTTTCTGCGAGCTGCAATTCTGATAGCCCAGAGCGATCAGTTTCCGCTGTCTACAATCAATGTATCCATTAATATTCATCGGCAACGATCTTCTATGAATTACTCAAATAATATGACTGATGAGTGATTTATATTATTGCTTTGGGGGCAGCATGACCAAGAACAAACTTACTCGTTTGACATCGGTAATTGCGATTTCGATTTTTGCCACACCAGCGGCCGCGCAAGATGTCTCGCCACCACAAGCCTCTCCTGATGAGGGCGCCCCTGACGGTGATATTGTCGTGACGGCAAACCGGGTTCAGACATTCGCGTCCAAAACCCCTCTTTCCCTTACTGCCCTGAGCGGGGACCAGCTCATTGAGCGCGGGGTTACCAATCCCACCCAGCTCAATGGCTTATTGCCGAACACCTCCTTGGTGCGAGGAGACGGACTTCAGATCACCATTCGCGGTGTTACGAGTAACGATGGCAGCGAAAAGGGTGATCCGTCGGCAGCATTTCTGCTGAACGGAATTTATCTGGCACGGCCGCAGTCGCAGGAGGTCAGTTTCTTTGACGTGCAGCGGGTGGAAGTGTTGCGTGGGCCGCAGGGCACGCTGTACGGTCGCAACACCACTGCGGGTGTTGTGAACGTCATCACCCATGATCCCGAATTCAACTTGGGTGCCCGGGCTGATGTGAGCTACGAAAGCTTTAACCATGTCAATGCGACTGGCATGGTGAATATTCCATTGAGCGATACCTTTGCCGTCCGGGCTGCGGTGAACTACGATCGTTCCGATAGCTATGCAATCAACGGGGCCAGCGACGGGTACAGTTATGACCCGTTCAAGGAGAATTTTTCTTCGCGTTTGACCGCGTTGTGGAAGCCGATCGACGCTATCAGCCTGAAAATCATCGGCGACTATTCCACGATGAAGGGCACGACGATCAGTTCTGCGTCGACCGAAAACTTTTTTGATCCGACTGCCCCTCTCTCGGATCCCACCACACTGACTGCGGTCAGGCCGATCTATGTCGGCGGATCTTCCCGCGATCTTCGCGTCAATAACTCGGCTCAGCTTATCCGTCCGTTTCGCGATGACCGGGAATATGGCATTAGTGGTGAACTGAATGTCGGCTTGTCCCGCGGCCTGGCACTCACGTATCTGGGATCGTACCGGGATTCAGATCGGAACAACCAGGCGACAGGTTTTGGCATCGGATTTACGGCCCCCGGTCAAAAATACTGGCAAATGTCGCATGAGGTCCGCCTCGCCTACGATAAGGGGCCGTTGCAGGTTCAGGTCGGTGGTTATTATTTCAAGGAAAAGTCCAGCATTGTCGCAACGTTCCTCAACCCTGTCGCTTTCGGTTTTCCTGACTATGTAACCGGGCTGAGCTTCGTTCAGAACCCGACTATTGCGATCAATAAGTCGGTTTTTGGGCAAGCCAATCTGGAAATTTTTCCGAACGTCCGCCTGACCGCCGGCGCGCGCTATTCCAACGATCGGAAATCTCGCCAGGGCATCACGCTCATCCTGCTGGATCCCAGCCAAGGGGTGCCTGGCAACAGCATTCTGTCCGCGATCAACGACGCGTCGCGTACCTTTTCGCGCACCACCTGGCGGGCCGGATTGGACTATGATTCACCAATTGGGCTGTTCTACGCTAGCGTTGCAACGGGCTATAAGGCGGGCGGGTTCAACGATGGCTGCGCCATCGGATCGGGTGATTTCTGCTCATTCACCGAAGACGAGCTTTATTATAAGCCCGAGACCCTGACCGCTTATGAGGCGGGTGTTAAACTGCGCTTTGCCGACAACGCCGTTCGCTTGAATGCATCGATATTTCACTATGACTACAAGGGATTACAGGTCACGCAGTCTGGCGCTTTCGCAAGCTGCGGCGTCTGTCAGTTGACCCAGAATGCCGCTGCGGCGCAGATCGATGGCATTGAACTGGAATTCATCGCGCAGCCCGTCCGAGGCCTCCGGTTCCGAGCGGGTCTCGACCTTCTGGACGCCCGGTATGAGCGGTTTACGCCTGGTGTCCTTACCAGCGATCTGCCCATATTTGTCAACTTCTCCGGCCATCATCTGCCGCGAAGTCCATCTTCGGTCGTGACGGTGGGTATGGACTACACATATCCGCTGTCCTCAGGTGCTTCCATCGTTGCTCGGGTGAACACTAGAATGAGCGCGAAATATTATCTCACCGATACGGCCAATCTGATTGACTATTATCAGCCTTCCTACACCAAGACTGATTTGTCGATTACTTACAATGCACCCGATAACACATTCTATCTTGGTGCCTACGTTGAGAATCTGGAAGACAATATTGTCATTACAAACGCCAACTTCGGCTTTGACGGTCAATCGCAATTTCTGGATCCTCGGAAGTTTGGTGTGCGCGTCGGCGTCAAGTTCTGATCGAGCGGATGGTAGGGATATGAATGATATAACCGATATGATTGTCGGCTGCCGCGGACGTACAAATCCATGATGCCAATATTGGATCGCCGCACTTTTCTTACGGGCGCTGGCGCGATTTATGCGGGCGGGGCTTTTTCCGAGCGCCTGTTCGCCAAATCTAAAGTGCCATTCTTCCGGCGCGTTCAACGCCCTATCGGCCTGCAACTCTACACCCTCGGAGAAGTCGCGGCTCCAGATCTTGAAGGCACTTTATCCCGCGTCGCCGCAATCGGATACCGGGATATTGAGCTGGCCGGATTGTTCGGCCTCAAGGCGGTTGAAGTCAAAGCCGCTGCTGACCGTGCGGGACTTTCTCTCAGCAGCATGCATTTGTCCGGCTTGGATGGCGCTTCTCCCGGCACCTTATCATTCGATAGCGAGCCGCAACGACTAGCCGACGATTTGGGAACCTTGGGGATAAACCGGCTGATCCTGCCCATGCCGCCCTTTTCGGCAAGCGGCGCGCAGCCTTTTGCGGGCGAGGATTGGGGAGCCGCAGTGCTGCGCATTTTCACCGCCGCTGGAGCCGATCTCTGGAAACGCACGGCTGCGATGTTGAATGAAAAGGCAGCGGCCATGAAGCCGTTCGGAATTTCGGTCGGCTATCACAATCACAACATTGAATTCGCTTCGGTCGGGAGCATGACAGGATGGGACATCCTTTGGCAGCAAACGGATCCCGGCTTGGTCACTTTCGAACTCGATATTGCGTGGCTTGCCGCTGCGGGGCTGGATCCCATAGCATTTCTGCATAAGCACAGAGGCCGGGTTCGTCAGCTCCATGTCAAGGATGTCGGCGCGTCAACCAAGCCCAATTTCGCATTTCTGATGGAAGCGACGGAGGTCGGGTCGGGCACGCTCGACTGGGCCAAGATCCTGCCCGCGGCCTATGCGGCCGGGGTGCGGCATTTCTATGTCGAGCAGGAGGCCTTCACCACGCCGCCGATGGAGTCGATCGCGAAGTCATTCGACTATCTTTCAAAACTTGCGGCCTAGGAGGGCGCAGACATGAAAGACCGCGCGGTGCTTGACCGAAGGCAGTTGATCCAGAGCGCGATGCTGCTCGTGGGAATGGCGATTGTGCCGAGTGCTGTGTCAGCGGCATCTGCAGATACGCCAGGCGTTGCCACCCTCGGCCCTTTAAGCCGCGCTCTGGTGATCGCTCTGTCTGATGCCATCATCCCGAGGACGGACACGCCCGGCGCTGTCGATGCGAAAGTGCCTGCGCTGTTTGAGGAACTGCTGGACAAATGGGCCTCGCCCCAATCCCGCACCCAACTGCTCGATGGGCTCGCGGAGATCAACAGTGCCGCGCGATCGAGCAGGGGTCGGGGCTTTGCTGACCTGGACGATGCGCGACGCCAATCGGTTCTAGCTATGTTCGATGAGGGAGGCGCGAAAAACACCCCCATATTCGCGACCATCAAGATGCTGATCGTCTCGTTATATTACATGTCCGAACCCGGCTCTACCGCAGAGCTGCGCTATGAACATGTTCCGGGCCGATGGGATCCGTCGCTGCCGGTCACTCCTGAAACTCGCACGCAGGGCGGCGCTTGATCGCAGCGCAAAGGGAGCTACAAATGTTCGATGCAATCGTAGTCGGTTCCGGGATGAGCGGCGCAATCGCCGCAAAGGAACTGTGTGAACGCGGCCTTAAAACCTTGGTGATCGAGCGCGGGCGCAAGCTCGAGCACGGCACTGACTATACCGATTCGATGATGCCGTGGGATCTGCCGACGGGCAACATGATCCCGCAAGAGGAACTGGCGCGCGACTATCCCATTCAGAGTCTGTGCTACGCGGTGAACTCGGCGACCAAGCATTATTGGGTCAAGGATTCCGAGCATCCCTATTCCACGCCGGAGAACAAGCCGTTTCTCTGGATCCGCGGTTATCATCTCGGCGGCCGCTCGATTATGTGGGGGCGCCAGACATACCGCATGGGCGAAGTGGACTTCGCGGCCAATGCGAAGGACGGGCATGGATCGGATTGGCCGATCCGCTATGTCGATATTGCGCCATGGTACGATCATATCGAGAACTTTATCGGCGTTTCGGGGTCGAAAGAGGGACTGGATCAACTGCCGGATGGCAATTTTCTACCCCCGATGGCGCTCAACGATGCCGAAAGGGATTTCCAGGCGCAGATGGCCAAGGCATTTCCGGGCCGCCACGTCATCCCCGGACGCTGCGCGCACCTTTCCGAAGCCAAACCGCACCACATCGAATTGGGCCGCAACCCCTGCCAGTATCGTTCGCTGTGCGAGCGGGGCTGCACGTTCGGTGCCTATCACTGCAGTCTCAGTTCCTCGCTACCGGCGGCCGAGCGTACCGGGAATTTGACCATCGTGACCGATGCGATCGTCCACAGCGTCATCTATGATGCCAAGATCGGCAAGGCGACGGGGGTGCGGGTAATCGATGCCCATACCAAGGCGCATCGCAGTTATGACGCGAAGATCGTGTTCCTGTGCGCATCGACGATCCCGACAACTCAGATCCTGCTGAATTCACGGTCAGGCGACAATCCGAACGGCCTTGCGAACTCGTCCGACCAAGTGGGCCGGAACCTTATGGATCATATTGGAACCCAGGGCACCACGGGCATCTATCCCGGCTTTCTGGATAGAACCTATTACGGTCGACGTCCCACCGGCATTTGCATTCCGCGCTACCGTAATATCTCCGAAGACGGGGATTTTTTGCGTGGCTATCTGTATCAAGGCAGCATCACTCGCGGCGGATGGCGCGAAGCCGTTGCCCTCGCAAAAGGGACAGGCGCGGACTTCAAGGAGTCTATTCGCAAGCTCCCGCCCTGGACCATCAATCTCTATTCCTTCGGCGAGATGCTGCCCAATCCCAGCAATCGGGTAACGCTGCACGCCACCCGGACCGACCAGTGGGGCATGCCGATTGCGCATATCGACATTACCCACGGCGAGAATGAACGGAAGATGGCGAAGCAGATCGACGAAGATGCCGAAGCGATGTTGCGGGCTTCCGGGGCGACTATAGTGCCTTCTCAGCTGCTGCCGGGGCAGCCGGCTCCCTCTCCCGGCGAACTCGGCCCCGCGGGCATGGGCATCCACGAGATGGGAACGGCTTGTATGGGCAAGGATCCGCGCAAATCGGTCCTCAATCGCTACAATCAGGCGCACGACGTCCCGAACCTGTTTATCACGGATGGCTCGGCGATGGCCTCAAGCGGATGCCAGAATCCGTCGCTGACCTACATGGCCTTGTCCGCTCGAGCAGCGCACCACGCGGTTGAGTTTCTCAAGGCAGGGCAAATCTAGAGTTCCTGCTCAAGCGAGCAATATCGTGGCCAAAATCTTCAGAAGGAAACAGCATGAACGACATGGTCAAGGAATGGAGCATCGAGCAGGCGGAGACGGGGCCACTGGCTGAGGCCGTTGCCATGCAGATCCTCGCGCGTCGTCTGCCGAAGGCGGAATTGCATATGCATTTTCTCGGCTCCCTACGCCATACCTTTCCCGCCACGCAAAGCGCTTATGACAGGGTTGCGAAGGACTATGTCAATGCGGACGGGTTCTTCTCGGGCTTGCGAGACATTGCTGCTGCATTGGTCACGGAGGACATGTTCGAGGCCGCCACGATCCACGCGTTGCAGGACGCTGTGCGTTGCGGCTGTCGCCATATCGAGATGATGACCACTCCGGGAGAACTGCGGCATAGCCCCGTTCCCGTCGCCAAAGCACTGAGAGCCATGGGCCGCGCCTTCGACGAGATGAAGCGGCATAACGGTCTGAGCGGTGGGATCATTCTGGAAACCGATCGTGCCGATGACCCAGCCGTTGCCATGGATGTGATCGTCGAGGCTATGGCCGCCAGGGATGCGGGAGTGCCCGTTGTCGGCATCGGGAACGATGGCGCGTTCGTTCATCCGGTGCGGCTGTTCGCACCCGCTTTGGAATTTGCGAAGAAGGAAGGTTTTAGCACCACGTGCCACATCTGCACGCCGCAAGATGTCATGGATGGACTGGACTTGCCGCTGGACCGTGCTGATCACGCCTGCGACCTTCAGGGCCAGCCAGGCCTGATCGCTCAATACCGGGAAGCCGGAATAGGTATCACGTCTGCGATCACCGCCAATTGTTTCATGGCTCCCGGCCTTTTTCCTTCTCCATTCCATCATCCGGTCGATGAATTCCGGCGCGCTGGCCTCAACACCTGCCTTGGCACGGACGATCCAGCGTTTTTTCAAACGGATCTGGCCCAGGAATATGTTCTGGGCCAACAAGCCTTTTCATGGACACGGCAGGACATGATGGATCTGGCAATGATGTCGTTGGAAATGGCGTGGATCGAGGGAGCCGATCGAGACAGGCGTTTGGCACAATGGCGAGCGGAGGCAGAGGGCACGCTCGCCGATCCTCGAACGACCAAGGGAATGTGATGATCGCCAGTATCGCGCAAGATCTTGTCGTGTTGGGTGGACCCAAATTCGAGATTTCTACAATTCGGACATGGCACTGATCGACATTCATTCCGGACCAGAAAAATATAGAGTTTGAAAGACCGGAAGCAGAATTTTTCTACGCCGATCAGTTGTCGAAGCATGATTTGCGCGTTGAACGATCACATCGAATGAAGCTGCCCACATACTTAACCTCAACACGAGACAGCCATTGACCATTCCCTTGATTGATCTGACCGATTCCCTCGCACCCGACGAACCACGGAGGCACGTAGTCGCGGAACAGATCCGCGCGGCCGCGGAAACATGCGGTTTCTTCTACGTGAGCGGACATGGAATTTCCGCAGAATTAGTGCGTCGGCAGTTTGCTGTCGCTAAGCAATTCTTCCAGTCACCGACTGACGTCAAGCAAGCCGTCTCGTCACGGCCGGATGGTGCGATGCGGGGCTATGGGACGATCGGCAGCCAAACATTGGATGCCGCCGCGCACGACGATATTAAGGAAAGCTATCAGTGCGGTTGGGAATGTGCAGCCGACCATCCGTATGTCCTAAAAGGATACTCATCTTATGGTCAAAACCTGTGGCCAGAGGGGGTTTCCGACTTCCGGGAAACCTGCGAACTTTATATGGAGAGTGTAAACGACTTGTCCCGAACGTTGCTTCAGCTACTGGCGCTTTCTCTGGAGCTTTCCGAAGATTATTTCCAAAAGCTCAACGTCCATCCTTCCGACACACTCCGTCTTCTGTGGTACCCGCCGCATTCCGCCAAGGCCGACTCCCGCACCTTTGGCGCGGGCAAACACACGGATTGGGGCGCGATTACTATTCTCGCCCAAGATGCGAATGGCGGCCTAGAAATCCAGATGCGGGACGGCAGTTGGGTGTCGGCCGACCCTGTTGATGGAACCTTCGTCGTCAATCTGGGCGATATGATTCCACGGTGGACAAACGGCCTTTACCACTCAAACTTTCATCGCGTCATCAATAAGAGCGCGGGCCGACGCAATCGACAGTCCGTCGTGTTTTTCACAGATCTCGATTTTGAGGCGTTCATCGAACCCATTCCCGGCGCGCAAAGTGCCGATCGCCCGCCGCTCCTCCCACCCTGTACGGTCGGCGAGCATATGGTCGCGATGGTACAGAAGACCTATGGCTGAGCCGCGATGATGAATGTCATATACACAATTCTCTGCCGCGACATTGATGCCCAACTGTCTTTTTATCAGGCTATGTTCGGCTGGCAGGAAGCCACGCGCTATCGCAGTCCGATATTTCGGGCCCTCCAAGCCGACAATTTGTTGTTCGGCTTTCACGCACCCATGGCACGCACGCTTTTGAACTTGGAAGACGCGTCCGTTGGGGTGCCCGGGGATGGTGGGTTTCCGACCATCGAAATGCCTTGTTTTGAAGAGGTTGACGCCACAGCCGCGCGTGTCGGGACGCTCAACGGAACATTGGTAAAAGCGCCTTTCGTGACCTATTATGGTCAATGGCAGGCGGTCCTGCGTGATCCGGAGCAGAATTTGTTCCGCACCGCCTCGCTTCACCTTCCCCCCGGGATCATTGCGTCTCCAATAACGTTTTAACCAAGCGGTAACCGTTGCCTGGATCCCACTGTTCGTCTCAGCAAATCCATCTTTAAATCCGTCGTTGGCGGACCTCAAGAGCTCCGATGTGCGTGAGGCCGTGTACGATGGCAGCAGCGTCCGATCTCTCTATGTCGGCCCCGTGTCTACTCCTTACACACCGCAACCTGCATAGCGGCCAAAAAACGGCAAAAATTATATTCGCTATTTTGGCCGACTATGAGGGATAGAGCGGAAATCTGATACCTGCAAAGGGTGGTACCCTTAACAGCAGTGCGGCGATACCTATTTGCTACCTGGCTTTCCATCGACTAACCCATCCGAAGGCTAAGTCACTGAAAACATGGTGCCGCCTATCCGACTCGAACGGATGACCTACTGATTACAAATTAGACGGTATGCCTAAGCGTTTCTGCCGATGTGTCGGCGATAACTGGCTGAAAGCCTAGATGAGTCGTACCCCCAGTTACCTTGATGTTCCCCCTGATACCCGCTACGGTGATTACTGCGTGATTACTGGAGAGCGGTAAAATGGCAATTGGTAGGATCACAAAACGGTCAGTCGATGCGCTGGCGAAGGGCGCGTCTGAGCAATTTTTGTGGGACGACGAGGTGAAGGGTTTTGGCCTCAAGGTGACCACGGCAGGCGCCAAATCCTATGTGTTCCAGTATCGACTGGGCGGGCGCGGAGCCAGGACCCAGCGCGTCACCATGGGCAAGCACGGCAATCTGACTCCTGACGATGCGCGGAAGGAGGCAAAGCGCCTCGCGGTGCTGGTGGGGCAGGGATTGGATATCGTTCAGGATAAGCGGGATAGGCAGCGCCAGGCGGTCGATCTGGCCTTTCGTGTCTACCTTAGTCGGTTTTCCGAACAGTGCTTGAAGATTAAGTGGCCGGCCTCTCACGCCGATGCGCTCGCGACGTTAACGCGATATGCCAATCCGGTTTTAGGTGACAAGCCGATCAACACCATAACCCGCGCCGATATGCGCGCTGTCCTTGACCAAGAGAAGATCAAAAAGAGAGGCGCAACCCGCCGCAACCTGTTCGCGTTCCTTCGGCGCATGTTTAATTGGGCAATTAGCGAGGGCGACATAAAGGAATCTCCGTTGACCGGGATGGAAGCGCCGCCCCTGCCGCAGTCGCGCGATAGAGTATTGGATGATGGAGAATTGAGACTGGCGTGGATTACATCTGGGAAGATGGATTATCCATTTGGCCCGTTGATCCGGTTGCTTATCTCGACGGGCAAGCGTCTCGAGGAAGTGTCCGGCTTGGACTGGAAGGAACTGGACCGCGCCAGTGCCATGTGGTCGCTGCCTGGAAGCCGCAGCAAGAACAAGGATGGCCATGAATGCCCCTTGAGCGCGCTGGCGATTGCCGAGCTGGATGGGATGGCAAAAGGCGACACATGGCCGCGGCGTGGCTTCGTGTTCACGACAACTGGCGAAACTTCGGTGTCTGGGCATTCACGTGCGAAAACCCGCATCGATAAGGCGATGGCAGAAATAGGAGCGAAAGAGGCTAAGGAGCGCGGCGAGGAAGCCGAGGATGTCCCGCATTGGAAACTACACGATCTGCGCCGCACGGTCGCGACTGGGCTGCAGCGTCTAGGTGTTCGGTTTGAGGTAACCGAGGCTGTGCTAAATCACTTGAGCGGATCGAAGTCGGGGATTGCCGGCGTCTATCAGCGCCATGATTGGAAGGCTGAGAAGCGGGCCGCGCTCGATGCCTGGGCGGTGCATATTGAGCGGTCGCTTGTAGCTGGAGATACGACAAACGTTATCCCGATGCCGGTCCAAGCGAATGCTTAGACTTTCGAGCACATAGGGGGCCGTCAAGGGACTGCAGGGTAGTGGAACTTGGTGGAACGTCGAACAAAGCAAAATTAAACCTGATATCTGGATTGCCGTCGCCAATAATTGCGAGGCAAGAAGATGGACGAAACTGTTGTCGATACAGCGATAGCCGCTAAGCGGCTCGGGCTGTCTAAAAAGACCCTAACCAATCGTCGTATTTATGGTGGGGGGCCGCCTTTTTTGAAAATGGGTAAGGCGGTGCGCTATCGCGTTTCCGACCTCGATGCTTGGGTCGCGGCCCATGTCGTTAACAGCACCTCCCAAACGGTCGCCGCATGAATGTCGGCCCGCCCAAACGAAAACGCCATCCGGCTAGGGATGGCGTCGGACCTTTGCTTGGAGGCACCGGGTCACGCTTCTCATACACTGCCAGCATCGCTCGCGCAAATATTGTGGAGGCCGATCATGGGTGAAGTGTTTTCAATGCACCCAGGCGAGACGGGGCCGGAATTTGCGCCCGACCGGATCACGCTGATGGACAATCCTTACACGCCGGGCGAATTCCGGGTGCAGATCACTCTGGCAAATGAGTCTGTGATTTTCGGCGGCGTCTTCGTGGATTACTCGGAGGCTTTCCGGGTGGCCGCTGCGCGCTCACGGTCGCTCGGCATCCCCATGATCGATAGTTCTTGGGTCGAGCGCCATCTGACAATCCTCGGCGATGATCCGGAGGCTGCGTAATGGAGAGGCAGCGCCACACTATCCACATCGCGCCCATGGCCAATATCCGCGGCTATCATATCCGCGTCGTGCCGCCCTTAGAGGACGTCAATCTGGATGCCGATCGGCCAACGTACCGCCAGGCCCGCCTTTACGCCAACGCGCTGCGGCTGAGCTATCTGTGGGACGTGCGCGATCTGACATCGGGTGAAGACGCATGACCGCCGTGATTCTCAACTTCCGCCCATGGGAGCGGGATGTGCTGCTGCGGGCAAACCTGCGCGTGAAGGTGGACGAACGTAGCGTGTGGCTGTTTTGGGGCGAGCCTGATGGCTTTGCAATCGACGCCAGCAAATACCTGCATCTTCACACCGGCAACTGCGCATTCCTGGCTTGGGAAAATGCGCTTGCCGCTGCTCATCGCTATGGCGCGCCAATTGAGGGAACCGCCCCCGAAGGATTTGATGAGGGGGCGTGGGCGTCGTGAACCAGACATCACAGCACTCAATCGAAATCGCACACGAAGTTTTCGGCGTGGGATTTGATGTCCGTATTAAACCGCCCTTGGCCGATAAGGATTGGGATCGCGAGTTCGCAACTTACCGCGAGGCACGCGGCTGGGCGGGTGGCCTGCGGATGACGCACGGCTGGAAGATAATCGATCGGACTGGCGGTGCATCATGAGCAACGTGATCAAGCTCCCTGTGAAGCTTGCGCGGGCGTGGATCGTGCAGGAACGCGCCGATGGCACTTGGTACGGTCGCGTGGCAGGGCGCACGCCTCATCCCATGACTGAAACCGCCAGCGGGGCAAAGCACGTGGTCCTGTGGCAACTGGTGAACGGCGGGCGTCGGCAAGGTCTACCGATCATCGAGCGCTCTCTGGCGTCCGTAGAGCGGCGCCGTGCAGCGGCGATAGGCGGTGATGCATGAGCCAGTTAGCAAAAATAGCCGCAGCGATGGGCGGGGAGGTCTCCGGCACGCGTGCGATGTTCCCAACGCCGGGACATAGCAAAAAGGATCGTGGAAGCTGGGCGAGCCTCGCACCCACTGCGCCTGACGGCGTGCTGATCCATTCGGAAAACGGTGGCGATCCGCTTGCGATTAAGGACGAGTTGCGGGCCAAGGGCGTGTTGCCGAAATGGGAACCGTCTCGCCCGCGGACCGCGCTCGCTCCAAAGCGGAAACCTCGCGAGCCTGGCCGGACTTATTTCGAGTTTCAGGATGCGGATGGCGTTACGGTGTGCCGAAAGGTTCGGATCGATAAACCCGATGGCAGTAAGACCTTTCAATGGCAGCATCCAGACGGTGTCGGCGGATGGCGGGCGGACCGTGGTTGCGATCCGTTGCCTTATCGCTTGCCTGATATCCTCGCGGCGGCGCTCGATGTGCCGGTCTATATCGCGGAAGGCGAGCAAAAAGCCGACAAGCTGGCATCGTGGGGCTTTGTCGCCACCAGCAGCAAGGATCTTCCGGGCGATCTGAGCGTGTTCGCTGATCGCACGGTAATCATCCTGCCCGATAACGATAAGGCTGGCGCGCGCATCGCAGGATCGCTGCAATCCAAGTTGGACAGTGTCGCTGCTGAATGTCTTATCATTGAGCTACCAGGTCTCGCCGAGGGCGAGGACATCATGGAGTGGGGTGGCACTGCCGACGATCTACAGGCGTTGGCGCATCGCGGACTTACTGAGCCCGTGGAAACGTTCGAGCTGGCCGACCTGAACCTCTGGGCGGCAACGAAGCCGACGCCGAAGACATTTCTCATGGCGCCATTCATCCCGCGCGAGGACGTGGTCATCATCACGGGTGACGGCGGAACCAACAAATCGACCTTGGCATTGCAGATAAGCGCTTGTGCCGCTGCCGGCCGGAAATTCCTCGGTATGGATGTGATTGCGGGGCCTGCGCTCTACATCACTGCCGAGGACGACAATCGCGAAAATCACTGGCGGCTGGCCAAGATCGCCGAAGCGATCGGCACCACCCTTCATGCCCTTGCTGGGCAACTGCATATCGTAAGCCTGCGTGGGCGGATGAATAACGAGCTGGCCACGTTCGAACACGATGGCCGAATGCGCTCCACCCCCGCCTATGCTCTCCTGCGGGCGACGATCGTCCAGACGGGCGCAAAGCTGGTCACCCTGGACAATGTGGCCCACCTCTTCGCGGGGAACGAGAACGACCGCAGCCAGGTCACCGCATTCATCAATTTGCTCTACCAATTGTGTGGCGATCTCGACGTTACGGTGCTGTTGATTGCGCACAGGAATAAGACTGGCGATAGCTACTCCGGCTCCACCGCCTGGCTGAACGCAGTACGCTCGCAGGTTCTGATGGAGCGTTCGGACGATGCTGATCCCGACATCCGTCGCATGTCGCTGGGGAAGGCCAATTACGCCCGCGCTGGCGAGGATATCGCCTTTCGCTGGCATGATTTCGCGCTCGTGCGGGACAAGGATTTGCCAGCCGACACTGCGAAGGAGATTGCTGCGGTCGCGCGCACCAATGCCGACAATGCGATCTTCCTGGCATGCTTGGCTGAGCGGAATGATCAGCGGCGGCAGGTGAGTGAAAAGCCCACCGCGGCAAACTATGCGCCCAAGCAATTCGAAGTCATGCCGCAAGCCAAGGGTCTGAACCGGAAGCGCCTGGCTGACGCAATGGACCGTCTCTATCGAATTGGGGCGATCGAGCGAGGCTTTCTTTATCGCGATACGGGTGAAGGGAAAGACATTCACGGGCTCCGGGAAGCTACCCCTGGGCAACCGGAAACCTCTCCGGAAACCTCCCGGAAACAGCAACCGGAAACCTCCGGAAACCCGCAGAAAACGACCGGAAACACACAGCCTATATATAAATATATACCGGGCGCGTCCCTTGGGGCCGACGCGCCCTCCCATGAAGAAGAGGATGATCCAGATCCTTTCGCGGTTTCATCGATGAGCGGCGGGGCAGGGTGATGGGGAAATTCTATGCTCAGCGGACCAGTACGCGCGGGTGTGCGTGCGTGTGGGATGGAGTTCCGAACAGATCGAAAGGATGGAAAAATGCCAAGAAAGAAAACGATGTGCCGCGCCACAACCAGATCGGGGAAGATGTGCAGGGTGAAAACTATATTCGCCAATGGCCGCTGTCGGTTTCACGGTGGACTGAGCACGGGGCCGAAGACCGAGGCGGGTCGGAAAGCGGCGCTGGCAAACCTTCGATTGCGTTGGGCGCGGTCGGAAAGGTCACAGGTTGCCAAAACGTGATGGACCCTTGGAGAGTTTTCGGAAGCCGCCTTGCGCGCGCGGGATGGGGTCCGGAGTCCATTTTGACGTTCCGTCACCGATACCTTCCGAACCCAGGCAACTCCTGAGCCTGTTTCTTCGGGCCAATTGCGCGCATGTCTGCGCATATGATGGGAGTTCGTATTATCCCGGAAACATCGCGAATGCACGGGCGCACGTCTTGGGGTTCGAACGTTACTTCCGCCATCGCGCGGATGCATAAGCCCGGAAGGATTTCCTAGTTTTGCGAGGCACCTTGCGCACACGGGCGCTCGCATGATGAAGTTCTGAATTTTGTCAGGGCCCGTGCGCGGACGGACACGATCAACGCTCGCAAAGCGGCCCTGAAGGCCATGGACAAGCTGCTCAAGCGCCGGGAGGACGCATCGGTGGAGATCGAGGAGGCTGTCGCCGTATTGGGCAAAGCCTATACGAAATTCAGCGAGGCGACCGATGCCGCGCTTGACGTGATCAAGCCACATTTCTCCGGTTTTCCAACGACCGATGGTTTCGTGAATTTCCGGGATGCGCTTCACCCTTCCCAGCTCAGCGAAGCAACCTTGGTTGGCGGCGCGCTATTCGGCGTCGGGATCGATGTCAGCAACATCCGCGGCCGGGATGCGTGGTTTCAGGTCCAGCGCACGGGGCTGAGTGATTTCGCCAAGTCGGTGAATGCCAACGTGCAGCGTCAAGCGGCGCATATTCTCGACGAATTTGAGGCCAATTAGTACGCCGCCTAATATCTTATCAGTCGCTCGTTTGATGGCTGGCGACTGATTTATAAAGGTTTTTGAACATCTTGTCTGAAAGTCCGATGCAGATGCTCGCGGTCAAAACAATCCAAGTAATCACCAGGCAATCGATTTTGCCTGTCTCCCTCGCGGCGGCGCGCTAGATGTGTGGCCCCGCACTTGCGCTTGTCGCTGCCGGCGTTGCAGCCGCTGGTCAGGGTTATTCTGCCCTCATGGCGAGCGCCCAAGCTAAGGGACAGGCGGCTCAGGCGGCTGTCAATCGCGATGAGGCCAATCGTTCTGCGATGGATGCCATGGAACGCGGCAACATCGAGCAACAGCAGCACTATCGCAAAGTGTCGGCCACCATGGGTTCCCAGCGTGCCGCGATGGCCGCTAACGGGCTGGATATCTCGTTTGGGTCCGCAGCCGATCTTGTTGGCGATACCGCGATGTACGGCCAGGAGGATGCTGCGACGATCGCGCAGAACACCGTGCGCGAGGCGAGGGGATTCGAGATTGAAGCCGCTAATTACAGTGCACAGGGCAAGTCAGCGAAACTCGCCGCTAAAGGCGCGATCGTAAAGGGCGTGTTCGATATGGGATCTTCAATTCTCGGCGGCGCAACCCAGTACGGAAAGCTCAAGGGCAGCGTCGGAGGTTCAGCTCAGAATTTTGGTGACGCGTATGGCGCAATCGGATCGAGAGGGCCGGCCTGATGCCGCAAGTTCCAGTGTCTCCGGGGAATGCTGTTCGCGCTGCCACGAGGCCAGTTGGGGCCGTCCGCGCAGTCGAATTGAGCGATGGCCTTGGTGAAGGCTTGCGCCAGGCAGGCAACACGCTCGCCGATACGGCTGAGATCCAGGATCAGATCAGCCTGCAATTCGAAGATACCATGCGCAAGCGGCTGGCGCTGCAGTATCAGGCCGAGGCCAAACCCTTGGTCGGTGAGTTCACGGCGCTCGAAGGCGTGAACGCATTGGAGACCCGCTTACAGACGGAGAAAAACCTCAAGGAATTACGCAAAAGGATAGCGAAGGACGCCACCTCGCCGCGGATGCGCGCAATGTATGAGGATTCGGTGGCGCCATATGAGGCCACTTACCTCAACGACATCGGTGCTCATGCGCTCGGCCAGCTGAAGATCGAGGGGGAGTTGGTCAGTAAGGCGCGCGCGACAGATTCCGGTGACAGCGCCATCGCGAGTTATGGAGATCCGGAGCTTACCCAAAAACACATCGATACCGGGTTGGCGTCCCTCGATGCACTGGCTCAGTCCAAGGGCTGGTCGGCCGAGGTGTCCGGCATCGAGAAACGGAAGTTCGTTTCGGGGATCCACGCCGCAACGGCTGATCAGCTTCTGGCAGCGGACAACATCGACGCCGCCGCCGACTATGTGCGCACGAACGATTCCAGTCTCGTCTACACCGATCGACTGCGCCTCACCCAAGCGCTCAAGGAGCCCATGGCTGCGCGGGACGCTGCGAGAGAGGTGGATTCACTTAGCGCCGTGCTGACGCCTCCGACGAGCGGCACAGAGGGTAATGGCGCCTTGCTTTCGGTTGATGACATGTTCGAAGCCATTGTCACGCAGGAGAGCCGCGGCAGGCAATTTGGAAAAGGCGGTCGGCCTCTCACGTCTCCGAAGGGCGCAACGGGGATTGCACAGGTCATGCCCGCGACCGGACCTGAAGCGGCAAGGTTGGCAGGGCTGACATGGGATGCAAACAAGTTCAAATCTGATGCCGATTACAATTCCGCGATTGGCAAAGCGTATTTCCGTAAGCAGCTAAAAGATTTTGGCGATCCTTTGATGGCTGCTGCCGCCTACAACGCTGGGCCTGGTGCTATGAGAGCCGCACTCAAGAAGGGCGGGGAGGGCTGGATAAAACACATGCCCGCCGAAACGCGTGATTATGTCGCCAAGTTCATCGAGCGCACCGATCACGCCGGCACACAACAGGCTCCACGGGAGCACGACTTAGCCGAATGGTATGCGCGGGCCGATCTTATCGCGGGGCAGAAAGGCTGGAGCTTTGAAAAGATCGAGCGGGTCAAAGCGGAGATCGATCGTCGCGTGCAGCGCGATGAGAATCTGCTGAAGCGGGAGCAAGCAGCCGCAGCGGACAATGCGTGGGAGGTATCGAACAATCTCGGCGCGGGCTTCACGCGCGTCACGCAACTGCCCGCTGGCATATTGAAGCGTCTGTCGCCGCAGCAGCGCGCGCAGTTCGAAGGAATCGCTGAGCGCAACCGGAAGCCGGCGCCTCGGGAAACCGACATGGCGGCGATGACCGCCCTCTCAGATGCCTATGCTGGCGACCCTGCGGTTTTTCTTATGATGCGACCAGAGGATGTCCGCAACAAGCTCAGCGATGGCGATTTCAAGACGTACCTTACCTGGCGCCGTTCCGCGATGAAGGGCGACGGCGACGCAAAGCAGATCACGCATGCGCGCATCAAGGGCATCCTCACACCGGCACGCATGGCCCTTGGCCTGACCAGCGCGGGCAAAAAGGGCGACGAGGTACAGAAGCAAAGTGCGAGGATCTACGAGCTTGAGCGCGATGTGATGCGCGACGTGGGCGCGTGGCAGGCTGCAAACCCTGGTAAGGTGATCGCCGATAAGACGATCATCGAAATTCAGGATCGCTTGCTGATGAAGTGGGTGCCGAATGATGGCGGGCCGGGTGAGTTCTTCTTCGAGAGCAATGGCCGGTCTGGTCGTGTCAGGGTGCCGGATGCAATGCGCAATGATCCCGACCGCGAGAAGATCATGCAAGCTTACATGAACCAAAATCGCGGAGGCTATTAGGCACCGTCTAACATATGGTTAGATGGCCTGGAGTTCGAAACGCACGGAATTGCCTTCGTCCTGTCGCTATTTGCTAGCGTCCATTGTAAGTAGTAATCACCGGGTAACCATATAAAGCTGGTAGATGCTACTTTGCCTGATTCCAATGGGGCGTGATCGCTGACGGGCCAGTGTGATAATCTTCGCCGGTCAGTGCCCTCTGAAAATTCGTCCAATAGGTATTCCCAAAAGCGTCGGTGTACCGGATCTGGCCTTCCACAAATATGCTTGCGGTGGCGTCGGTCAATTGCTGGTGAGCGCGTTTAATATCCAGTGCTGAGTATCCCCCTTGCCGTCGCACCGCCCCGGACGGAATATCCGCAAAGTTGATCCTCGCGGCGCTCTGCAAATCCACACCGGGCCGATCGCTCCAGTAACCCCCGAGGATGACCTGGGCCACCATGGAAACATCTTTGGCCGGCGACTGCCCATAATTTTTGATCACGATTTCTACAGTCCCACAATCTGCCAGCGCATCGTACGAGAGCAGGTGAGTGATCGAGACGTGCAGATCCTCCAGATAAACATAAGGTCGAAGCTGCTTCTGCATCGCCTCTCTTGCGATTTGGTTGCCCTCGCTCGCGGCCTGCGCTGCACGAGCAGCACCAGCAGCGTTCTCCCGCGCAATCTGCAAAGCATCCTTGGTTTCGTTGGATTCATGCTCGGCCAAGCGCAGGGCACGGAAATTGAACCAAAGTGTAATGCCCAGGCCAACGACGCCGGCAGCGCTAATCCACAGCTGCCACCAAGCCCAGTTCGCAGCTTCACGAGCAGCGTCCGCGCTCTTCCATTGAACCGCTGCAGAGCATCGTGGATCATTAACGCTAACTCGACAAAAGTCAGGCATACCAGGCGGGTTCGCGATGGTCTCAGCAGGTGACAGAAGAGAGCGACCGTAAAGGCCAATGGTAGTGCACAAAATGGCGACGGCGATAATTGCCCCCGTAATGCCGAATTTCTCCCTTGTGTTCATTCGCCCCCCGAAAAACGCCTCGGCAAGCATCGCAGGAAGTCATGCATAAAAAAAGACCCAGCGATGATGCTGGGCCTTAGGCTTGGGATGATTAGACATGGCGGAACTTGGCCGGCGCCGCCCGTCAATTACGTAAAATGCGTAAAATGCGCTGCGGTTCCTTAGGCAGTCAGTTCGCCCCGAAACAGACCGTCGAAAGCGATATCGGCCGCGCCGCCTTCGTAATCCTCGATTTCGCGTTCTTCTACCAGCTCGCGGTCATGACCATCTTCGTCGTCTTCGTGCCATGGCCCTGAGGGGGCGGGCCAGGGCGCGGACCACCGTCCGGCCCCATCGACCCACGGGCTGGCTGTCTCGCTATCCTCTTCGTCGGGATTGGGGTCCATGTCGTCCATGCGGCAAATCATCTGCTCGACGAGCCGATCGAGAATATGGCGAGGCAGGCTGGGGATTGCTGATAGGAGCACGGCAACGGGCAGATGGGCGCCCACGATCTGGCTTTGCCCGGCCAGGGTGATCCGAGAGGCCATTACACCGCCTCCCGGTCGAGCGAGGCAATGAAGACACGGATCCGAGCTGACAGGCGCGCCTTGAACTGACGGCCATTACGCAGATCCTCGACGCAACGCGGATCGTTGATCGCCTCACGGCCAAATCGGGATTCCGCCAAACCGTGACGATCGATCGCGGCCAAAACCTCGGCCAGCAACTTCCCGTCACGTTGCCCTGACGTGGGCCGAGGGCGTGGTGTGGCCTTTACGCGATCGACAATCTCGCGGATGCGCGTGCGGCTTTCCAGATCGGCGAAATAGGATTCTCGTTTGAGCCGCTCTCCTTCGATGCGCTCGATCTGCCCTTGTGTAGCGCGTGCCCGCTCAGCCTGTGTGGCGTTCAACCATGCCCGGTATTGGCTGGGCGTCTGGCAGGTCTGCAACTGGTCGATGATCTCCCGTTCCCGCATGGGCGGCACGGCTTCCCGGTAACCACGCTGCGTGAACCACGCCCGCTCCTGATCGGGCGTAAAGCTGGCGAGACGTGCCGGGAGCGCCGACGCGACGATGCCGCGGGCCGATGCCCGCTCGACTGTCATGTGTTGCATGGCTCAAGCCTCCCCGCCAAGGAAGCGATCGGCGTCGGCCATCACAACCCCAATCCAGGCAGCGCAATATGCCGCAGATGAATGTCCGGCGCTCACCTCGTCCGCGTACAGGTAATTCAATTTCCACATCAGCGCGGCTTTATCCGGGGCTGGCATCTCGATAAGCTTGGAGATGGCCGCGCTATATTCTTCCGTCAGCGCTTCTTGGCGGTCAAACGCCTCGTCCCATCCATGGGCGGCTGCGTTGGCGGCTTTCGCCTCGCGGAACGTCCTGATGCTTTCGATGGCCGCAACCCCACGCGCTTTGCTCCCAGCTCCGCCCCACAGATGCCCATATTCGACAAAGTTGCGCTCATACTCATCGAGATCAGCACTGTGGAGCATGTGCGCCCTGTGAGGCACGTCTAGCGCTTCCCAGTCGATCGCATTCTCATCGGGTGCGCTGGCCTTCATTCTGGCGCAAAGCTCGCTCAGATAATCATCGTAGGCGTCACTGGCGGCTTTCTTACGCTGCATATCGGCAAACGCTGCGTCCCAGGCAGCGCTGCTCATCGTAGCGGATGCGGGCAGAGTCGTCGCTGCGATGGCAGGGGCTAGAGCGATAGCGCCCATAATAGCGCGTCGGCTCGGGAATATCGTGCATTCTAGCACGCGCGGGGAGGGTGTGTTGATGAGGACGGATTCCGCCCGTATTGCGGCATTAGCCATTGAACGTCTCCTAAGGACGATTGGTGGTCAGGGCCGGATCGAGGTTGCACCCTCTTTCCGGCCTGCCTACGTATGATACGGATTTCCTACGGTGTAAACGGGTGCTACGTAGTTTTTTATGAGCAAGGAAAAATCTGGCCGCTTTGAGATGGTCACGCCGCCCGGATGGATGGACAAGGTTGATGAGTGGCGCAGGCGGCAAGCCGACATCCCAACTAGAGCTGAGGCGATCCGTCGATTGGTCGATCGCGGTCTAAAGCAAGACTAGATCGGGAGGGCTAGGCAATGTCACCGAATGAGAGAATGGCAGCGATCGAGAAGGACATTCTGGATTTGCGGAGAAAGCTGGCTGACCAAGCTGCTGCGCCCGTCTACTTGGTCCGGGCGCTGCTAATGGATATGGTCGAGGAGAAGGTCATTGATCCGCATCAACGGTTGCGGATTTGGGAGGCCTTTCAGACGGAAATTACCACGATTCACTGTATGGATCTTCCCGCGATCGATAAGGTGGATCGCGCCCTCTACAGTGCTTCTGAAGGGATTTTACCTGAAGCAAAGCGCCGACTCCATTTACAGCGGAGACGCTAACTGACGTTCAGTATCCTCGCTTGATCTCCGAAGTCAGCTCTTCCATGGCCTCGTCGTAGCCCTCTTTTACTACCTCGGTCGCATAACGAATGTCCGAATTGGCGGCGTCCTCTAGGCACGACACGTAAGTCGATATGCCTCTCTTGTAACTGTCGAACGCGTATTGATCGCTGCTGTATGGCTTCGACGGCTTTGAGCATGCACTCGAAGGGTCATACTCTAAGCGTGAAAGAAACGTTGAGAACTCGCCCTTCGCGCCAAAGATTGAACTGGCTGCAGCCCCGGAAGAAAATGCGCCAATGGTAATGGCTGTCGCGACGATCAGGCTTTTCATAGTATCCCCCTGCCGCATTGTGCCAGGCCGACCGGCGTGGTGCAATCTGAGCATCTAATCCCTGATTAGAAAGTGCAGAAGTGGGCGAGGCCTACTTCTAGGCGTTCCTTTGAGATAATCTCGTGGACGGGTCGTCACCGGTAATCACTGGGTAAGCACCGACCCGCAAGCGGCCACCGGGCAGAGTCGCAATCAGCCCGGTGGCCTACCGTCCGCAGGGTCGGCGACGGCAATCTGCGCTGTGAAGCATGAATGGCGGGTTATTTGATCCGCACGGTAAGGTTCATGGTTGGTGTTGGCCCGCGCTGCTATTTTTCAACACGGTGCCGGGGTGCTAGCTTCAGCGGTAATATGGCTCACATGCCACTCCGTCACCATCGCCGTCCATTCTTTGAGAGAAGCCAGGATCGGAAGCGTGGAGGGGCGCCAACCCGGCAGCTCTAACCTCGTCGCATCCACTGAACTCATAGCCTTGAGGGAGGGCGGCTAGCTTAGCGCGGCGGTCGGTGCCTCGCTCGATATGCACGGCGCCAATACCGATAAACAATCCGCCGGCAACGGCAAAGAGGCCATATTTCAAGGCCATCTCTGCGCCGCTGGTCTTTCGGACTGGCGGGCTCCATCGGCCTGGGTGACGTGATCTATTACGAGGCATAATGTTCGTTTTACGGTATGACACTGAATCATCGGTAAATTGGTGAGGCCGGGAGGGGGTGATTATGCGGATCGCTTTATGTGCGGCGCTGATGATAACGCCGATGGCGGCGCTCGGTCAGGCTGGACCGTGGGAAAAGTATCAGGAGAAGCCGCCGGTCGAAAAGTTGGGGCCTGGGCCTCATACGCTCATGATCTCGGACGGATCGGCGTTCACGCGAACGGAATATAAGACAGGGTTGTCTTGCCAGCGGGCACGGGATGAAGTTAGGCGCCAGGTCGCGCCTCCGCCAAATACGCGGGGGATGATTTACGGGCCGGCGAGGGTGACGGCGTTTTGTGTGCCGCGCTAAAGCACGGCTGCAGATTACGCTTGCCTGCGGTGCGTCCGCGTTACGCCGCTTTACTGCTAACCTCTGCAGCAATCTGCGCGTACACTCTGTCGCGGAGAGGGCGGTTGGTGAAGGCATGCTGGATCAGATAGCCTGGCACCTCGTGCTGGAGTGCAATAGCGGACAGCGTCGTTTGCTGTTGATCTAGCTTCGTTTGATCAGCCGCGTGGTACTCACCCGGATACATAAGTTCCGATGAGGCTAAGATTGCCAACGCTTCAGAGACCAAAGGCGCGGAGGGGTTGGTATGGCCGATCCCATCAGCGGCAAACATCGAGGCGTCCGTTATTACCTCGTTGATCGTGTTGACACCAAGCGGCGACCAATCTTCCTTTTCGTCGATGACTAAATGACAAAGCTCTTTGACAGCAGTTGAGCGCTTTTCGACATCGCTGAGGCTGGCTCTAACCAAGACCCTCGCACTATTGTTAGCGTATCGCTCTACTTTGCCCTTCAAATAGGTACCGGCAAAAGAGACCTCGAACATATCGATCTTCAGGGCGTACATGTCTTGAATAGCCCAACGAAGATCCATGATCCTCAACGTCGGCTCCTGGGGACCAGGACAAGCTGCCATCATATGCTGTTGGAGCAACTGAACCTTGCGATACGTTGAGCACAATTTGTTGTTTTCGACGTTCATATAACCTTACCGACTGCGGGCAAAAAAAAGGCCCTACCGCAGTAAGGCCTCTTCTTCAATATTTAGAAGTTTCAGTGTACGCTGATGTCACCAAAATCCAGCACCTTGGCTTCTTTGCGCTCAAGTGCTTCATACATGGCATTCACCTCGCGGTACACTTCATCAGTCGTCGCCTCTGCGGGGTTAGACAGCAGAAACTTAACGTCTACAAGGCCCTCCTCGGCCTGCATGCGTGCATACCGATCGGCGAGAGCCTTACGCTCGGAACTCATTTCCATACTCGCCTCCTTCTCATTCGTCGTGCAAAACGCAGACGCAATGTTACATACCACCGACTCTATCATGAGTTCCGTTGCCATTAGGTTAACAAAACTGCTGATAGATTCGTGGCCGCTTGAATGGCCTTTAATACCTTCCTTGCTGTAAAAGCAATATGGCCTCAAAAATTAGCCAAACAAGTACACGCATAAAAACTGTAACCAAGCTGGCAGCATCTTACATAATGTAGCACGATCGAGCTACCATCGTGCAACCGGATGCAAAAAATTCATCACTCAAAGCCGACGCTATAACGCCGAAGTTACTTCCAAAAAGCTGGGCTTAATGTGAACACACGGAGCGCGGGCGGGCGGGCGGGCAGAAATTTTAGCCATTATCAAACACTGTGGTGTTGCATCGCAAACGGTCCGAAATCATTTCCGCGAATGATCGGAAAATTCCGATAACGTTGGCGAATTCAAAACGCGGAGTGCCAAAACGAGACGAAGCCAGCGCCGGGCTGGAGCGACTTTGCTAAAAAAATCTCGTGCTTACCGCGTGATTACTTTCGAACTTTAGTTCGCCAAATATTAGGGGGGGAAATCTAAGATTTCCTAATGTTTTCAATGGTGCCGCCTATCCGACTCGAACGGATGACCTACTGATTACAAATCAGTTGCTCTACCAGCTGAGCTAAGGCGGCATCGGGTGTTTCATTGCTTCAAACTCGGACAAAGGTCCAGCCCTCTTGTTCAGGGGCGGGTGGCGTGGCGCAGGTGCCAGTTTGTGATGTGGGCGGTGATCAGGAGGATGCTGCCGGCGGTGGTCAGCAGGGCTTCCTGAACCGGAAAGGCCAGGGCGGCGGACAGCGCTGCGATGCCGCCCAGGCCGATCACCAGCGGCGCGGCGCGGCCATGCTGGCGCCATCCCAGGCTGAGGGCGAAGAGCGCGCTGGGCGCGGCGAAAATGAGGAGTCCGATGTGGAAGGCTTCGGGCAGGGTCAGCATATCGCTGAGCAGTGGCAGCATGGCGATGGCGAGCGGGATCAACAGGCAATGGGCTAGGCATAGCAGGGATGCGGTGACGGCGGCGGATTCGGCGATGTCGATCGCCGGAGTGCGAGCATCGCTCATCGGCGGACTTTGATGTAATAATGTATCATCATGTCTAAATGGTCATTCCACGCCGAAAGTCCAGCCTTCGACCTGAGATATTTCCGGCGTGAGCGGGGCGGGGGTCCATAAGCCGGGGTCGGCCGCCCGCGCGCGGAGCCAGGCCGCGGTCACGATCGCGTCGGTTGCGTGATCGTCATAACGCGGGAGCGGGACATGAGGCGCACTGCCCAGGACCGCAAGCGCGGCGTCCAGCGCCGCGGGATCGCGGATCTTGCTGCGTCCCTTGCGCAGGCCCGCGGCGCGGGCGGCAATGGCGGTGTAGATTTCCACGATCAGCGCGCCGGACAGCGGGCGGGGATCGAACGGCCAGACGGGCAGGGTGCGGTTGAGCCGGTGCAAAGTACGCATCCCGGCAAAGCTGGCTTTGGCCACCTGCGCCGCGCCGATGGCATCATAGACGGTGGAGGGCTTGCCGCCGCCACCCGCATTATAATGCGCCTCGCAGACGCGCAGGTGCATGAAATCCGCCTTGCGGCCATCGGCGGCACCGAAATAGAAATGGCGGCGGTGCGCGCTTTCGAGGAAGCTCGCCGCGCCCAGATCCATGTCGTGGCAGCGGGCCTCGACATAGGCCCAGAAGGCCTTGGCATCGCCCGGCACCTCATCGCCCGGCAGATAGCTGCCGCGTGCGATGCGGGGCGGGGCGAAGCTGAAATCCATGCCGATGATCAGCGGTTCATCAGCCTTGCTTTCAATCCATTGGGCGATCCCTTCGCGTGACCAGGCGCGGCCGGGCGGCGCGATCAGCACGGGCGCAGCATCGCCCGCTTCGCACAGGGCGAGCGCAATACCCTTGTGGCTGGCGCCCTTCGCCCCGGACCAGTCGATCACCGCAAAGCGGGTGAAATGGCTCATTGCAGCGCGGCTAGAACGTCCGCAGTGAATTTCGCGATATCGAAATTGGCACCGGCCGGATCTTCACCGCGACGGACGATGACGATCTTTCGACTCGGCACGATCACGACGAATTGCCCGCGATTGCCGAAGGCGGCATAAGTGTCGGCGGGGACGCCCGGTGATTTGCTCATCAGCCAGAATGTGGCGCCATAGCCGAAGGGGCCATCGGGCTGCGGACCGGAGGGCGTGGTGACATATTTCACCCAGCCTTGGGGCAGGATGCGTTCGCCATTCCAGACGCCGTCGTTCAGATAGAGCAGGCCGAAGCGGGCGAGATCACGCGCCGTGGACCAGACTTGGCTGGAAAGGATGAAATTGCCCTGCCAATCGGTCTCGGCCACGGTGCGGGTCATGCCGATGCTGCCAAACAGATCCTGCGGGAGACCGGCATAGGCTCCGTCGTCGTCAAGCCGCGCGCGGATGGCGCGCATGGCGAGCACGATATCATTATTGGCATAACGGAAGCGCGTTCCCGGAAGCGCATCGAGCGGCCAGGCGACCGTTTCCTGCGTGACGCTGGAGCCGCCGAAATACAGCGCGTCGGTGCGATTGCCCGCAGTGTTGCTATGCAGACCGCTGGCCATGCGCAGCAATTGATCCAGCGTGATCGCAGCACGCGGATCGCTGCCCGTCTGCCATTCGGGGATGCCCGATTGTGCTTCGATGCTGATCACGCCGCGATACGCCAATGCGCCAGCCAGGGTTCCGGTCAGGCTTTTTGCGACAGACCAGGTGCGCTGAGAGGTGTGGATGCCAAAGCCTTCGGCATAGCGTTCCGCGATGATCCTGCCATCGCGCAAGACGATAGTGCCGGTGGTGCGGATTCCGGCCCCATAGGCCGCACTTTCGAAGCTGTTGGACAGCGTGGCCGCCAATTTTGCAGGAGCCTTGATCTTCACGGGCAGACCGGCTTCGCCAAGCGGCCATTTGGCCTGATCCTGGGCGCCCGATCCATCAACCGGAGGCGTCTGAAATTTGATCAGAGCGATGCTGCCGGAACGACCGATCGGCGCGATCGTGCAGCCGCGATTCATCGTCCAATTGGCGGCGCGTGGCGGGAGTTTGTCATCAAACGCGACCGTCACCGCGCCGGTATGACCGCCGCCCGATTTCTCGACCTTTGCCTCAAGCGTCGGCACGATCGCATCATATTCGGGATAGATGCCGGTCAGTTCCAGCGCTTCGATCTGCGCCTGCGTGCGGCCTACGTTGAAGATGCCGCTGCACAGGGTGAGCGCCTTATAGCCCGCGGCAATCGCCCGATCATAGGAGGTCGGGGGCTTTTTCTGCGCGGCTGCGGGTGTTGCCGCCAGAGCCAGGGCGGCGATGACGATCAGCGCACGGCGCGGCGATTGATCGATTGGGTCACTGAATAGGGGCAAAGTTCACACCATCTATCGGGCCTGTTTCCGTTGCCTGCAAAAGGGCTATTGATCGAATGGATCGATGAGTGGCGAGGTTGCAGGACGAGGCGAGGCGGCTGGGCATGACCGAGATATGGCAAAGTTCGGGCGTGTAGGACAGGGATTCTAAATGGCACTTGATCTTCATCCTCGCGAACGTGGG
The DNA here is from genome assembly GCF_014199215.1 of Sphingobium boeckii. Lineage (GTDB taxonomy): Bacteria > Pseudomonadota > Alphaproteobacteria > Sphingomonadales > Sphingomonadaceae > Sphingobium_A > Sphingobium_A boeckii. The sequence continues at coordinate 619,646 of NZ_JACIJC010000002.1, read as the reverse complement.
GATCCCGCTTTTTCGTCAAGCATCCGATCGAAGGAAGAAGCGGGATTCCCGCTTTCGCGGGAATGACGGTTTTTTTTTGGGGGGGGGGGAATTACCCCTCTTTCTTCTTGCTCCGCAATTGATCCCAATGGGCCAGCCGCTCGGCGATCCTGGCTTCGAAGCCGCGATTGACCGGGGCGTAATAGGTTTCGGGCTTCATCTCTTCGGGCCAATAATTATCGCCCGAAAAGCCTTCGTCATTATCATGGTCATAGCCATAATCCTTGCCATAGCCGATCTGCTTCATCAACTTGGTCGGCGCGTTCAGGATATTCTTCGGCGGCATCAGCGAACCGGTGTCGCGCGCGGATTTCCACGCGGCTTTCTGCGCCTTGTAGGCCGCATTCGATTTGGGCGCGGTGGCGCAATAGAGGCAGGCTTGGGCAATCGCGAGTTCGCCTTCGGGGCTGCCGAGGAAATCATAGGCGTCCTTGGCGGCAAGGCACTGGATCAGCGCCTGGGGATCGGCCAGGCCGATATCTTCGCTGGCGAAGCGCACGATGCGGCGCAGCACATAAAGCGGTTCCTCGCCCGCGGTCAGCATCCGAGCGAGATAATAGAGGCTGGCCTGCGGATCGCTGCCGCGCATCGCCTTGTGCAGCGCGGAAATCAGATTGTAATGCCCCTCGCGATCCTTGTCATACACAGCCATGCGCCGGTGAAGCAGAGCGGAAAGGGCGGCGGGATCGAGCGGTTCGGGCAGATCGATCGAGAAGAGCGTTTCGGCCTGATTGAGCAGGAAGCGGCCATCGCCATCCGCGGTCGCCACCAAGGCGTCGCGCGCATCGGGGGTGAGGGGCAAAGAGTGGCCGTTCAGCGCCTCCGCGCGATCGAGCAACAGGCCGAGCGCGGCCGCATCGAGCCGGTTGAGGATCAGCACCTGACTGCGCGAGAGCAAGGCTGAATTGAGTTCGAAGCTGGGATTTTCGGTGGTCGCGCCGACCAATGTAACCGTGCCATCCTCCACATAGGGCAGGAAGCCATCCTGCTGCGCGCGATTGAACCGATGGATCTCGTCCACGAACAGCAGGGTGCGCTGACCCGTGCGAACATGCTCGCGGGCTTCGGCGAAGACCTTCTTGAGATCAGCGACACCGGAAAAGACCGCGGAGATCGCGGCAAAGCGCAGGCCCACCGCCTCGGCGAGCAGCCGGGCGATGGTGGTCTTGCCCGTGCCCGGTGGCCCCCACAGGATCATCGAGGACAGCCGCCCGGCCGCGACCATCCGCCCGATCGCGCCTTCCGGGCCGGTCAGATGATCCTGGCCCACCACTTCGTCCAGCTTTTGCGGACGCAGCCGATCGGCCAGCGGCGCATCGGCGGCGATGGTTTCGGGATCGGGGTCTGGTGCGAAGAGATCGGCCATGTGGGGATTAGATAGGCCCCCCTTGCTCAGCTGTCATCCTCGCGCAGGCAGGTTTTCCTCACGAACCAGGACCATATCCACCTCGTCATTCCCGCGCAGGCGGGAATCCGTAGGCTCCAGATTATCCGGATCGCTTCGAGCGTATGGATCCCCGCCTGCGCGGGGATGAGGAGGTGGATCAATTTCGGAGGCTTGACGGAGCAGGGGGGATCCCCGGTTTCGCAAGGATGACGAAAAAAATTCACGACAACCTCTTGTCAAAATCCTTACAAGATATATCTTAGACACATCTCGTTATGAAAAGGAATGATTCGAGAATGTTTCACAGACACAAAATGCGTGGCTTCGGGCCACGCGGCGGCGGCCGGTTTGGCCGCGAAGGTATCGAAGGCGGCTGGGGCCGCGGACATGGCGGCGGCGGACGCACCCGCGGTCGGCGTGTGTTCGATGCGGGCGAACTCAAGCTCGTGTTGCTCAAGCTGATCGCCGATCAGCCGCGCCATGGCTATGATCTGATCCGCGCCATCGAAGAGCGCACCGGCGGCGCTTATGCGCCGAGCCCCGGCGTCATCTATCCCACGCTGACCTTGCTGGAGGATATGAGCCTGATCGAAGAGGCGAAATCCGAGGGTGCCAAAAGGCTGTTCGCCATCACCGCAGCCGGCACCGGGCATCTGGCGGACCATGCAGAGGATGTGGACGCCCTGTTCGCCAGGCTTGCCGCATTGGGCGAGGATGCCGCGCGGACGGACAGCAAATCGATCCGCCGCGCTTTGGGCAATTTTCGCCAAGCGCTGCACGATCGGCTGAGCGAAGAGGATGCGACCGATGAGGTGAAGAGCCAGATCGTGGTCATCATCGATGAAGCCGCGCAAAAGATCGAGAGGCTGAAATGAACAGTGCCATCGCCAGCGTGCCGACCAAGAGCGGCAGCCGCTATCTCCAGCAACTCTGCAAGCATTGGGCGCATAATCTGGCGGTGGATTTCACCCCCGCGCAAGGCACCGTGGTTTTCCCCAGGGATAATCGCGGTGCCGATTGGCCGGGCGACGGCCTGTTCACGATGACGGCTGGCGCAGAGGCGCTGGAATGCCGGATCGACGCTTCGTCGCCCGGTCAGCTCGAGGCGCTGAAGGGCGCGGTGGCGCGGCATCTGGATCGCTTCGCCTTTCGCGAGGCACCGTTGCCGTTCGATTGGCGGGATGTGTGATCCCAACAACCGTCACCCTGAACTCGTTTCAAGGTCCATTTTCTAGGCCCGACCCATGTGCGGACGAAGGGATGGATGCTGAAACAAGTTCGGGATGAAGGCGGGTTGGTTGCTCCTCAATCCGTGTAAGGCAATGGACTGCGCCGCGGTGCGCGGCTGCCGGCTTCGCGCTGGCGGATCACACGGAGATAGCCATCGACCAGCGCCTGGTTGACGGCATCCCAGCCATAGCGATTGCTCGCGCGTTGCCCGGCATCGCCCGCCGACGCACGCGCGCCTGAGCTCTGGCAATAATATTGCAGTGCGTCGGCAAATTCCTCGATCGCGCCGGGGCGGACCAGGCGGCCGCTGACCTTGTCGCTGACCAAACTCTGGCTGCCGGTCGCCTTGGCGGCGATGACGGGCAGGCCCGCCGCCATGGCCTCCAGCGTGACATTGCCGAAGGTCTCCGTGACCGACGGATTGAACAGCATATCCATGGAGGCGACCGCGCGACCAAGATCCGGCCCCGCCTGAAACCCGGCGAACACCGCATCGGGCAAGCGATTGCGAAACCATTCGCCCGCCGGGCCTTCGCCCACGATCAGCACGCGATGCTTCACGCCGCGCTGGGCGAGGCGCTCGATCGTATCGGAATAGACGTCCAGCCCCTTTTCCATCACCAGCCTGCCGACGAAGCCGATCGCGACTTCATTGTCGGCGATGCCGAGGCTGCGCCGCCATTCCAGATCGCGGCGGCCGGGATTGAAGATCTCCTGATCGATCCCGCGCGACCAGATGCCCACATCATAGCTCATCCGCTGATCGCGCAGAAGCTGAGCCATGGATTCCGACGGGGCGAAAATGGCGTCGCACCGCTGATAGAAGCGGCGCAGCATGGCCACCATCAACGGCTCCAGAAAGGCGAGCCCATAATAGCGCGGATAGGTTTCGAAGCGGGTGTGGACCGACGCGATCACCGGCTTGTTCTTGCGCCGCGCATAATTGACCGCGCGATGGCCCAGCATTTCGGGGCTGGCGACATGGATCAGATTGGGATTGAAGCGCTTCAGATCGCGCTTCACACGCGGGCCGAGCATGTAGGGCGCGCGATATTCGCTGCGGCCGGGGATGGGGATGGCAGGGACGCCGACCAGATCGCCGGTGGGCGGGAAAGCGGGCAGGTCCACCACCGGCGCATAGACGCGCACCGCCGCACCCTGCCGCAGGAGATAGCCGACCAGCCGGTTGAGCGCCTGGTTCGCGCCGTCACGCACATAATTGTAATTGCCGCTGAACAGCGCGATGCGAAGATCCGAAACGTCCATAAGTCGACACGCTCTAAAGACTTGGCGGGGGAATTGCCATCCGCAAGGCTCAGCCGAACGGCACGATCATATTGGCCGCATCATGGCCGATGTCCGCCGTGCCGAGAAAGGGAATGCCGGAGACGCGGCACCAGTGGCGGACCATCGTCTCCACCTCCATGCCGAAGGGGCGGTCATTTTCGGGGATGTCGCTGAACCGCCCCATGCGGATTCCGGCGACCTGACGGATGCCGGGATTGGACGTGACATGGCCCAGAGCGCGGTCGATGCGGTAATGATATTCGGCCACATCCTCCAGCATCAGCACATGGCCGGCGAGGTCCGGCTGGAGCGGGGTGCCGATGATATGGCTGAGGATGGTGAGATTGAACGCGGCCGCAGGGGCGTGCGGCTCCGCGGTGTCCGGCGCGCGTTCGACCAGCCAGCGGAGCGCGCGATCGACCGCCGCGCCGCCGTCTTCGCGCCGGATATCGGCGGGCATCGGGCCGTGCGCCACCGTGCCGATGCCCTTTGCATAGAGGGCCGCCAGCACTACGCCTGCGTCGCTATAGCCGATCCAGGTCTTGGCGCGGGCGGCATCGTTCAATAGCGGCAGCGCGTCGGCAGCGATCCGCCCCGCCCCATAGCCGCCGCGCGCGAACCAGATCGCATCGATCGCGGGGTCGTTCGCCATCTCGACCAGGGCCGACAGCCGGGTTGCATCATTGCCCGCGAAATGCCCGTCGACCAGCCAGCATTGCGGGTGGAAGATCAGCGCGGGTGCATCTGCGCCATAAAGCGCCGCAGCGCGCGCCGTCACCCCATCCGCCACATCATCATCGATCGGGCAGCTTGGCGCGACGATTCCGATCCTCATGCTTTTGATGCCCTTCGCCGCCCGTTGGTGGTCCCCCTGCTTGTGGATTCCCTCCGGCGTCAATAGAGCGCGGCCATGAGCAATGCCAAAAGCTATTTCTTCTGCGGCGTGGGCGGGAGCGGGATGCTCCCGCTGGCGTGTATCGCCAAGGCGCGGGGCCATGACGTCACAGGATCGGATCGCGCGCTCGATCAGGGGCGGATCGGCGATAAATTCGCGTTTCTGGAGGCGCAGGGCATCGCGCTCTTCGCGCAGGATGGCAGCGGTCTGCACAGCGCTGACCAGATCCTCGTCACATCGGCGGCGGTGGAAGACAGCATCCCCGATGTGATCCGTGCGCGCACCCTGGGCTGCGCAGAGATGCGGCGTGCCGATCTGCTCGCGGCAATGTTCAACGCGTCGGAAACCGGGATCGGCGTGGCGGGGACCAGCGGCAAATCGACCGTGACCGGGATGATCGGCTGGATTCTCCACGCGGTCGGCCGCGCACCCACCGTGATGAACGGCGCGGTGATGAAGAATTTCGTCAGCGCCCAAACCCCTTTCGCCAGTGCCCTGGTGGGGGACGAGGCGCTGTTCGTGAGCGAGGTGGACGAAAGCGATGGCTCGATCGCGCTTTATGATCCCGAAATCGCGGTGCTCAACAATCTCAGCCTCGATCACAAGACGGTGGAGGAATTGCGGCTTCTGTTCGGCGCGTTCATCGGCAAGGCGGGCTGCGCGGTGCTCAATCTGGACAATGAGGAAGTGGCGCGGCTGGCCGCGATCCTGCCCGAGGGGCTGGGGCTGAGCTATGGCATCGGCCGGGGTAACGCCTATCTGAATGCGGTGGATGTGGTGGAGGCAGCCGACGGAATTGCCTTTACCGTGATCGAGAAGGCGGCGGACGAGAGCGCAGATGTCCGCCTGCAGGTGCCGGGGCTGCATAATGTGTCCAATGCGCTGGCGGCGATCGGCGCGGTGCGCGCGTGCGGCGTCAAACTGGCCGATGCGGCTGCGGCGATCGGCGGCTTTGCCGGGCTCAAGCGCCGGCTCGACGTGATCGGGCAGGCGGGCGGCGTCACCGTGATCGACGATTTCGGGCATAATCCGGACAAGATCGCCGCCACCCTGAACACGCTCCATGCCTTTCCGGGGCGGCTGCTCGTGATGTTCCAGCCGCATGGATTTGGTCCGCTGCGCACGATGCGCAAGGAACTGGTTGCCTGTTTTGCGCACGGGCTGGCGGCCGATGACGTGCTGATCATGCCCGATCCGGTCTATTATGGCGGCACCACGGATCGCAGCGTGGGCAGCGCCGAAATCACCGCGGACCTGATCGCCGCCGGCCGGCAGGCCGAGCATATCGCAGACCGCGCGGATTGCGGCACCCGGCTGCTCGCGCTGGCCAAGCCTGGCGACCGCATCGTCATAATGGGCGCGCGCGATGATACGTTGAGTGTGTTCGCCGCGGATCTGCTGGCGGGATTGGCCGCCTAAATCCGCGCCCTTACGCTGGCGAAGACCGTGCGGCCCTGTTCGGGGAAGCCGTCCGTCAGCACATAATATTTATCGAACAGATTGCGCGCGCCCACGCCCAGCGTGACCTGGGGCAGGATGGCGTAGTCGATCCGCAGCCCTGCGGTGACATAGCTGCCGGTGTCGTAATAGACCGGCACCAAGCCGTTGGCCGAAGCCGGGGTGACAGTCGTGCGCTTTGAGGCGAATTCCACGCTGGGCATGATTTCGAGACCGTCGAGCGGACGCCAGTTGAGATAGGCAATGCCCTTGTGATCGGGCACGTCGGTGAGGCGGAACGGCCGGATCAGGCCGCCGCTGGCCGGGGTGCCGACATCGAAGCTGCGATGGATATAGCTGTAATTCGCGCCCACATCGAGTGTGGTGCCGATCCGCGCGTCCAGCGCGATTTCGCCCCCATAATAATCGGCCGAGCCATAATTCTCCCGCCGATTGAGATTGGCGGTGGTGCGCACCGAGACGAGAGCGTCATCGAGTTTGCTGTAGAAGATCGAAGCCGAGGCGCGGACGGGGCCGATCTGCCTGGCGCCGCCCAGTTCGATATTGGTGGCGCGTTCGGGCTTCAGATCGGGATTGGCCTCTGCCGTGCCGAACTGGCTGCTGAATCGTTCGAACAAGGTCGGGAAGCGCGCGCGCGACGAGAGGCTCAGATATGCGCTGGTGCCATCATCACTTCGCCAGTCCAGTCGCCCCTGTGCATTCCATGCGTGGGCATTGCGCAGTGGATAGCTGTAAAGCCGGTTTGCGCCGGTCTGACCCAGAGGAACGCCATATTCTTGTGCGGTATCCAGATCGCGCCAGTCATAGCTTGCGCCGATTGTCAGGCTGAGTGCCGGGGCCAGATCAAGACGGTTTTCAGCAGCAATGCTCCATGTGCGCTCTGCGCTGGTCTGCACTGGCTCGGGCACGCTGGTGGAAAGGCCCGGCCGGCTGGTTTGCGCCTCCTTATGCTCGTCGCGGCGGTAGTGAAGCGCCAGACTGAAACTGTCGGCGGGCGTCAGATTAACAGCGAGTTCGGCCGAGCCGCCATAGGCTCTGTCATCATAGGGGCTGTCGAACGCGCGGGCCAATAACTGGGTCGTCTGGCTAATGTTATCGAATGATTTCAGAAGATTATCGAGCGCGTTATAATAAGCGCGCGTCTTCAGCGTGGCCGTGTCGCCGAGCGCGGTGGTCGAGAGGAAATAGATATTCTCGATATTCCAGGTCGGCCAGACCCAGTTGCGCAGTGAGACGTTGCTGGTGTCGGTCAGGTGCAACGGCGCATTCTTGCTGCCTTCCTGTCGCGTGTAGCTGATCGCATATTCGTCCGTCGCATTGGGCGTAAAGCCGATCTTGGCGTTGACGCGCCAATCCTCGGTGCGGCTGAAATCACGCTTGCCGCCATCTTCGTTCACGGTGGGCATGAAATCGCCCGGCAAATCCCAATGATCCTGAAAGGTGCGTGCGAAGCTCGCCTGAGCGTACCAATGATCCTGCCGCGTGCCGACCAGGCCGAACATCGTATAGCCATTATAATCGGCATCGCGGCCGAGGTTCAGCGTGCCGCGCATTTCGACCTCGAACGCTTGTGTAGGCTTGCGTGTCACCAGATTGATCGCGCCGCCCATCGCGCCGGGGCCGTCCAGCACCGAGGCATAGCCCTTGGCGACCTGGATCTCGGCGATATCGGGGGTAAGGAAGCGGCCATAATCGAGCCGGTTGTCGGCGGGGAGATAGACGCGGATGCCGTCGATCGAGAGCGGCACCTGAAACCGATCGAACCCGCGCACGAAGATGAGGCGTTCATTGCGCGATCCGCCGCTATTGGCCGCGACCACGCCGGGAATCAGGCTGGCAGCTTCGTCCAGCGTATTGCGGTTGAAGCGATAGATCGCCTCGCTCGACACGCCTTCGCTGGTGATCGGGGTATCGGCGGAGGGGGGCGCGGTGACGATGATCTGGCCGAGGCTGAAACCCTGGTCATCGCTGGCGGGCGCAATGCCCTGCGCATGAGCCGCGGACATCGCACATAGCGATGCCGTGATGAGCAACGATCTGAATATTGGCATGAATTCCCCATTTACGCTCTGGCAGTGCCTGCCGAATCACTATATACGGCGCTATATAGCGATGATTTCAACAGGGGATAGACATGCGATACCGGTGGCAGGGTTTGACGGCAGGCCTGGCGATGATGGCGGCGGTCGCGCCCGCCCTGGCGGCCGAAGAAAGGGCACCTGTGGCGTGTGGCGCGATGGACGCGGCGCTGCCTGCCGAACTGAACGGGTGGACCCGCGTGACCGACGGAGCGGTCGTAGTGGGGCAGACGCGCGCGCTGACGCTCTCGCCGATCGCGGCTCTTACCTTTGTGGTGGCCCCCGGCCGTGCGGCCGATGCGGGCACGTTCGGCGCGGTGATGACATTCGATGTCGCCACGTCCGGCCATTATCGTGTGGCGCTGGGGCAGGGCGCGTGGATCGATCTGGTCAAGGATGGCAAGGCATTGACCTCTACGACGCACAGCCATGGGCCGGCCTGCTCGACGATCCGCAAGATCGTCGATTTCGATCTCGTGCCCGGTCGGTATGTGCTGCAGCTATCGGGCGCGAAAGCCGCGGCGATGCCGGTCATGGTGGTGAAGGCGTAAACTCCAATCCCGTTTGTCCCGAGCGCAGTCGAGGGACGTGGGTAAAGCGACAAACGTCCCGCGACTGCGCTCGGGACAAACGGTTTTAGGCAGCCGTCTTTACTTCTTCTGGGCCTGCCTCGGCTGGGTCAATAATGCCGCTGCCAGCGCATCGAATGCCGCGCCCGCGGCCGCTTGCTCGATTGCCGTCTCCAGCACGCGATAACTATCGAGCACCTGCCCCCCCAGCGCGGACAGCCGCGCGCCGCCTCCCTTGCTGCCGCCCGCCGCGGTCTCGACCAGCGGCGTCTTCCAGCAGCGATTCATTACATCGACCAGCAGCCAGGTGCGCCGGTAACTCATCCCCAGCGCGCGTCCGGCGGCGGAGATGGAGCCTGTTTCGGCAATCGCAGCGAGCAGCGCGGCCTTGCCCGGCCCCATCGCGATTTCATCCCCGCAATAGAGCTGGGCTTTGAGTTTCAGGCGCGTGGACATCGGATGATGATGGTCGATCCGCGAGGCGGGTTCAAGCAGGACCGGAACAGAAAAAGCCCCGCCGGATTGCTCCGACGGGGCTTCTTGTGGTCCGTCTAACGGAAGGATTTATCCTTCCGCGCCGTCCTCTCCGTTGCTTTCGCCGACGACCGCACCCAGGGGATCATCCCCCGTGTCGGCCTGCACCGGCTGGCGCAGTTCGGCGGCATGTTCTTCAGCCGCCGAGTTCGGCGCGATCAGGCTTTCCTGCCATGCACGCTGGCTGGCGCGGAGCGCTGCGTCGCGGCTGTTGGCCGTGACGCGCAGGCGGTTCATGCCCGCGCCCGTGCCGGCCGGGATGAGACGGCCGACGATCACGTTTTCCTTCAGGCCGATCAGCGTATCCTGCTTGCCCTGAACCGCGGCTTCCGTGAGGACGCGCGTGGTTTCCTGGAACGACGCCGCCGAGATGAAGCTGCGGGTCTGCAGCGACGCCTTGGTGATGCCGAGCAGGATGGGCTTGCCCTGCGCTGGGGTCTGGTTCTTGGGCAGCTTCGAGTTGATCTCGTCCATTTCGACGCGATCAACCTGTTCGCCCGCCAGCAGGGTGGTATCCCCGCCATCGGTGATCTCGACCTTCTGCAGCATCTGACGAACGATCGTTTCGATGTGCTTGTCGTTGATCTTCACGCCCTGGAGACGATAGACCTCCTGGATTTCCGACACGAGATATTCAGCCAAGGGCTCGATGCCGAGCACTTCGAGAATATCGTGCGGATCGGGCGAACCGCCAATCAGATTGTCGCCGCGCTTGACGTAATCGCCTTCCTGCACGTCGATCACCTTGGACTTGGGGATGAGGTATTCGACCACCTCGCCGCCATCCTCGGGCTGGATACCGATCTTGCGCTTCGCCTTGTAATCCTTGCCGAAGACGACGCGGCCCGAGATCTTCGCGATGATCGCGTTTTCCTTGGGCTTGCGCGCTTCGAACAGTTCGGCGACGCGCGGCAGACCACCGGTGATGTCGCGGGTCTTGGCGGATTCACGGCTGGCACGGGCCAGAACGTCACCGGCATGGACTTCAGCGCCATCCTCGACCGAGAGCGTGGTGCCCGAGGTCAGCATGTAGCGGCCGGCTTCGCCCGAATCCTGATCCAGCAGGGTCAGGCGCGGACGGAGATCTTCCTTCGAACGCGTGGGCGCACGATATTCGATCACGACCCGCTGCGCGATGCCGGTGGCTTCATCGGTCTGCTCGGTCAGCGTCTTGCCGTCGATCAGATCCTGATACTTCACGATGCCGGGGTTTTCCGTGATCACCGGCATGGTGAACGGATCCCATTCGGCCAGACGCTCGCCCTTGGTGACCTTCGCGCCATCTTCGATCAGCACATACGCACCGTAAGGAATGCGATGGACCGCACGCTCGCGGCCTTCGCTGTCCAGAATGGCCAGTTCGCCCGAACGCGCGAGAACCACGCGACGGTCGCGCTTGTCGACGATGATGCGCAGATCGCGATATTCGACCGAGCCATCCGACACCGCTTCGAGGTTCGACTGCTCATTGAGCTGCGCCGCGCCGCCGATGTGGAAGGTACGCATCGTCAACTGCGTGCCCGGCTCACCGATCGACTGAGCGGCGATGACGCCGACAGCTTCACCGATGTTGACCGGGGTGCCGCGGGCGAGATCGCGCCCGTAGCACTGGCCGCAAACGCCGCCCACCGTCTCGCAGATCAGCGGCGAGCGGATCTTGACCGACTGGATGCCGATCGCTTCGATCTGGGCGATCATCGGCTCGTCGAGCAGGGTGCCCGCGGTGATCAGAACGCTGTTATCCTTGCTGTCGACAATGTCTTCAGCCGTGGTGCGGCCCAGCACGCGCTCACCGAGCGACGCGATGGTGGAACCACCTTGGATGATCGCCTTCATTTCAAGCGCGCGTTCGGTGCCGCAATCCTCTTCGACAACGACGCAATCCTGCGACACGTCGACGAGGCGGCGGGTCAGATAACCCGAGTTTGCGGTCTTCAACGCCGTATCCGCGAGACCCTTGCGGGCGCCGTGGGTGGAGTTGAAATATTCAAGGACGGTCAGGCCTTCCTTGAAGTTCGAGATGATCGGCGTTTCGATGATCTCGCCCGAAGGCTTGGCCATCAGGCCGCGCATACCGGCGAGCTGCTTGATCTGGGCGGCGGAACCACGGGCACCCGAATGCGCCATCATGTAGATCGCGTTGATCGGGGCTTCGCGGCCATCCGGGGTCTTCTTGACCGCCTGGATTTCCTTCATCATCGCGGCGGCAACCTGATCACCACAGCCCGACCAGGCATCGATGACCTTGTTATACTTTTCCTGCTGCGTGATCAGACCGTCCTGATATTGCTGCTCGAAATCCTTCACGAGATCGCGGGTCTTATCGACCAGGCCGACCTTCGAATCCGGAATGATCATATCGTCCTTGCCGAACGAGATGCCCGCCTGGAACGCGTGGCGGAAGCCCAGCGCCATGATGGCATCGGCGAACAGCACGGTCTCTTTCTGGCCGGTGTGGCGATAGACGATATCGATGACGTCGCCGATTTCCTTCTTGGTCAGCAGCCGGTTGACGGTTTCGAACGGCACCTTGTGGCTCTTGGGCAGAGTCTCGCCGAGCAACATGCGGCCCGGGGTCGTCTCATAGCGCTTGAGATACTGTTTGCCCTCTTCATCGGTCTGCGGAACGCGGCTGATGATCTTGGTGTGCAGCGTCACGGCCTTGGCATTCAAGGCCTGATGCACTTCCGACATGTCGGAGATCAGCATCCCTTCGCCGGGCTCGTTTTCCTTGAGCATCGAGAGGTAATAAAGGCCGAGGACCATATCCTGCGAGGGGACGATGATCGGCTTGCCGTTGGCGGGCGAGAGGATGTTGTTGGTGGACATCATCAGCACGCGCGCTTCCAACTGCGCTTCGAGCGACAGCGGAACGTGGACGGCCATCTGATCGCCATCGAAATCGGCGTTGAAGGCCGAGCAGACCAGCGGGTGAAGCTGGATCGCCTTGCCTTCGATCAGCACGGGTTCGAACGCCTGGATGCCAAGACGGTGAAGCGTGGGCGCGCGGTTCAGCAGAACCGGATGCTCGCGGATCACTTCGTCCAGAATGTCCCAGACTTCCTTGCGTTCCTTTTCGACCCACTTCTTGGCCTGCTTGAGGGTCATGGAGAGACCCTTGGCATCGAGGCGGGCGTAGATGAACGGCTTGAACAGCTCGAGCGCCATCTTCTTCGGCAGGCCGCACTGGTGCAGCTTGAGCTCAGGACCGGTCACGATGACCGAACGACCCGAATAATCGACGCGCTTGCCGAGAAGGTTCTGACGGAAGCGGCCCTGCTTGCCCTTGAGCATGTCGGACAGCGACTTCAGGGGACGCTTGTTGGCACCCGTGATCGTGCGACCGCGACGGCCGTTATCGAACAGCGCATCGACGGCTTCCTGCAACATGCGCTTTTCATTGCGCACGATGATGTCCGGCGCGCGGAGCTCCATCAGGCGCTTCAGGCGGTTGTTGCGGTTGATCACGCGACGATAGAGATCGTTCAGATCCGAAGTCGCGAAGCGGCCGCCGTCCAGCGGCACCAGCGGGCGCAGCTCGGGCGGGATCACGGGGATCACTTCGAGGATCATCCACTCGGGGCGGTTGCCCGAATCGATGAAGCTCTCAACGACTTTCAGGCGCTTGATGATCTTCTTGGGCTTCAGCTCGGACTTGGTGACCGCCAGCTCTTCCAGCAGCTCCTTGCGTTCGCCTTCGAGATCCAGCTCTTCGAGCATCCGGCGCACGGCTTCGGCACCGATCCCGGCGGAGAAGGCGTCTTCGCCATATTCATCCTGCGCGGTCAGCAGCTCGTCTTCGGTCATGAGCTGGAATTTCTCGAGCGGGGTCAGGCCCGGCTCGATCACGATATAGGCCTCGAAATAGAGGACGCGCTCAAGCTGCTTGAGCTGCATATCGAGCAGCAGGCCGATGCGCGACGGCAGCGACTTCAGGAACCAGATGTGCGCGACGGGGGCGGCCAGCTCGATATGGCCCATACGCTCGCGGCGGACCTTGGAGACGGTGACTTCAACGCCGCACTTTTCGCAGACGATGCCCTTGTATTTCATGCGCTTGTATTTGCCGCACAGGCATTCGTAATCCTTGATCGGACCGAAGATGCGCGCGCAGAAGAGACCGTCACGCTCTGGCTTGAACGTGCGGTAGTTGATGGTTTCGGGCTTCTTGATCTCGCCGAAGGACCAGGACCGGATGCGCTCCGGAGAGGCGATCCCGATCTGGATCTGGTCGAAGGTTTCCGGCTTGGCGACCGGGTTTGCGAAATTGGTCAGTTCGTTCATGGTTTGCTCCAATTCCCCTCCCGCGAGCGAGAGGGGTAAGGGGTGGGCATTCTTAAATCCTGCGAAGGTGGGTCAGGCCCACCCCCGGCCCCTCCCGCAAGCGGGAGGGGAGAAGGGCATTACTCTGCAGCGATGGCTGGATCGTCGGTGTTTTCGGCGACCGAATTCAGTTCGACGTTCAGGCCCAGCGAGCGCATTTCCTTGACGAGCACGTTAAAGCTCTCGGGAATGCCGGCCTCGAAGGTGTCGTCGCCCTTGACGATCGCTTCATACACCTTGGTGCGGCCGACCACGTCATCGGACTTCACCGTGAGCATTTCCTGCAGCGTGTAAGCGGCACCGTAAGCCTGGAGTGCCCAGACTTCCATTTCACCGAAGCGCTGTCCGCCGAACTGCGCCTTACCACCCAGCGGCTGCTGCGTGACGAGCGAATACGGTCCAATCGAACGGGCATGGATCTTGTCGTCCACAAGGTGATGCAGCTTGAGCATGTAGATATACCCAACCGTGACCTTGCGATCGAACGTGTCCCCGGTGCGACCGTCGAACAGCTCCACCTGGCCGGACGTATCCAGCCCGGCAAGGCTGAGCATGGCTGAAACGTCCGCTTCGCGGGCACCATCGAACACCGGCGTCGCCATCGGCACGCCATTCTTCAGCAGCTTGGCCATATCGACGATTTCGGTAGCGGTGCGCGCCTCGATCTCGGCATGGTAGGTTTCGCCATAGACGGTCTTGAGACGATCCACGACCGCCTGGGGCGGAACGCCGCCATGGCCCTCGGGGTTGGCTTCGCGCCAATCTTCCAGAGACTTCGTGATCTGCTGACCCAGGCCGCGCGCGGCCCAGCCCAGATGGGTCTCGAAGATCTGGCCGACGTTCATGCGCGAAGGCACGCCCAGCGGGTTCAGCACGATATCGACCGGCGTGCCGTCCGCGAGGAACGGCATGTCTTCCTGCGCCAGGATGCGCGAGATGATGCCCTTGTTGCCGTGACGGCCGGCCATCTTATCGCCCGGCTGCAGCTTGCGCTTCACCGCGACGAACACCTTGACCATCTTGAGCACGCCCGGCGGCAGTTCGTCGCCACGCTCCAGCTTGTCGCGGCGATCTTCGAACTTGTCGACAATCACCTTCACGGCTTCATCATATTGCGCCTTCACGGCCTCAAGATCGGCCTGGCTCTTGTCGTCCTGAACGGCGAATTTCCACCATTCGTGACGCTCGACTTCCTCAAGCAGAGCCTCGTCGATCTCGATGCCCTTCTTGACGCCCTTGGGCGCGGCAGTAGCGATCTGACCGAGCAGCATTTCCTTCAGACGCGACCAGGTGGCGCGGTTGAGGATGGCGCGTTCATCGTCGCTATCCTTCTTCAGGCGCTCGATTTCCTCACGCTCGATGGCCATGGCGCGCTCGTCCTTGTCGATGCCATGACGATTGAACACGCGGACTTCGACGACCGTGCCGGCCACGCCCGGCGGCAGACGCAGCGAGGTATCGCGCACATCCGAAGCCTTTTCGCCGAAGATCGCGCGAAGGAGCTTTTCCTCCGGAGTCATCGGGGATTCGCCCTTGGGCGTGATCTTGCCGGCGAGAATATCGCCCGGCTCGACCTCGGCACCGATATAGACGATGCCCGCTTCGTCGAGGTTGCGAAGTGCTTCCTCGCCGACGTTGGGGATATCGCGCGTGATGTCTTCAGGCCCGAGCTTGGTATCGCGTGCGGAGACTTCGAACTCCTCGATGTGGATCGAAGTGAACACGTCGTCCTTCACGATGCGCTCGGAGATCAGGATGGCATCCTCATAGTTATAGCCATTCCAGGGCATGAACGCGACGAGCGTGTTGCGGCCCAGTGCCAGCTCACCGAACTCGGTGGAAGGACCATCGGCGATCACATCACCGGGGTTCACCACTTCGCCCACCTTCACCAGCGGACGCTGGTTGATGCAGGTGTTCTGGTTGGAACGCTGGAACTTCATCAGCGTGTAGATGTCCACGCCGGACTGGCCAGCGGCGACTTCGCCGGTGGCGCGGATCACGATGCGGGTGGCGTCCACCTGATCGACGATGCCGCCGCGCTTGGCAGCGATCGCAGCGCCGGAATCGCGGGCCACGGTCTCTTCCATGCCGGTGCCCACGAAGGGCGCCTCGGCGCGGACGAGCGGCACGGCCTGACGCTGCATGTTCGAGCCCATCAGTGCGCGGTTGGCGTCATCGTTTTCCAGGAATGGAATGAGCGATGCGGCAACCGAAACGAGCTGCTTGGGGCTGACGTCCATCAACGTGACGTGATCGCGCGGTGCCATCAGGAATTCGCCGGCTTCACGCGCCGAGATCAGATCCTCGACGAAATGGCTGTCGGCATCCAGCTCGGCGTTCGCCTGGGCGATCGTGTGCTTGGCCTCTTCCATGGCGGAGAGATAGACCACGTCGCGCGTGACCTTGTGATCGACGACCTTGCGATACGGCGTTTCGATAAAGCCATATTTGTTCACGCGGCTGAACGATGCGAGCGAGTTGATCAGGCCGATGTTCGGGCCTTCCGGTGTCTCGATCGGGCAGATGCGGCCATAATGGGTCGGGTGAACGTCGCGGACTTCGAAGCCCGCGCGCTCGCGCGTCAGACCACCTGGCCCAAGCGCCGACACGCGGCGCTTGTGGGTGACTTCGGACAGCGGATTGGTCTGATCCATGAACTGCGAAAGCTGCGACGAACCGAAGAATTCGCGGACAGCGGCCACGGCGGGCTTCGCATTGATCAGATCGTTCGGCATCACGGTGGACACGTCGACCGACGACATGCGCTCCTTCACGGCGCGCTCCATGCGCAGCAGGCCGATGCGATACTGGTTTTCAAGCAGCTCGCCCACGGAACGGACGCGACGGTTACCGAGGTTATCGATATCGTCGATTTCGCCCTTGCCGTCCTTCAGGCCCACCAGCGTCTTCACGACGGCCAGAATGTCTTCGCTGCGCAGCGTGGTCACCGTATCTTCGGCGTCCAGATCGAGGCGCATGTTGAGCTTCACGCGGCCCACGGCCGACAGGTCATAGCGCTCGGGATCGAAGAACAGCCCGGCAAACAGCGATTCCGCGGTTTCCTTCGTGGGCGGCTCGCCAGGACGCATGACGCGGTAGATGTCGGACAACGCCTGATCGCGGTCTTCTGCCTTGTCGGCCTTCAGCGTGTTGCGGATCCACGGGCCGATATTGACGTGATCGATATCGAGCAGTTCGATGCGATCGACGCCGGCCTTGTCCAGCTTTTCGAGATTTTCAGGCGAAACTTCGTCACCGGCTTCGACATAGATCTCGCCAGTGGCTTCGTTGATCAGGTCGAGCGCCGAATAGCGGCCGAAGATTTCCTCGGTCGGGATCAGCAGGCCTTCGAGGCCATCCTTGGCGGCCTTGTTGGCGGCGCGCGGCGAGATCTTCTGGCCGAGCGGGAAGATCACTTCGCCCGACTTGGCATCGACCACGTCGAACACGGGCTTCTGGCCGCGCCACTGATCAGCGACGAAAGGCACCTGCCAGCCGCCCTGACCACGCACATAGGTCACGGTGTTGTAGAATTCGTTGAGGATTTCCTCCGAATTCAGGCCCAGCGCATAAAGCAGGGCGGTCACGGGCAGCTTGCGCTTGCGATCGATGCGGACGTTCACAATGTCCTTGGCGTCGAATTCGAAATCGAGCCACGAACCGCGATACGGGATCACGCGCGCTGCGAAGAGATATTTGCCCGAAGCATGGGTCTTGCCACGGTCATGATCGAACAGAACGCCCGGCGAACGGTGCATCTGCGATACGATCACGCGCTCCGTGCCGTTGATCACGAAGGTACCGTTGCCCGTCATCAGGGGCATGTCGCCCATGTAGACGTCCTGCTCCTTGATATCGAGCACCGAGCGGGTTTCGGTATCGGCATCCACCTCGAACACGATCAGGCGCAGCGTGACGCGCATCGGCGCGGCATAGGTGATTCCGCGCTGGCGGCATTCCTCGGTGTCGAACTTGGGATCTTCAAGCTCGTAATGCACGAAATCCAGCTCGGCCGTGCCGGCGAAATCGCGGATCGGGAACACGCTGCGCAGCGTCTTTTCCAGGCCGGATACATAGCCCGTCTTGGGATCGGAACGCAGGAACTGTTCGTAGGATTCGCGCTGCACCTCGATCAGGTTCGGCATCTGCACGACTTCGTGGATGTTGCCGAAAACCTTGCGGATGCGCTTTTTCGCGGTCGCGGGAGCCGATTTGGTCGCCATGTCGGTTTCTTGCCTCGTGATTATAAAGCGTGATTCGTCAGAATTCTGTCGCGCGAAAACACAAAAAGCCGCAGGTCTTCCGGCAAGGAAAACCGCAGCTTTCAGCGTCTAAGATGCCTCAACCCCTCTATTCGACCGATGCGCTGCGCGACGGCGCATCATTTCCCGAAAGGCTGTGGTGAAGACGCCCATATAGAGAGCGTGTTGGAGAAAGGGAAGGGGGATCGGCGCAGATCGTGATTGCGCGCCGATTCATCGGACCATCGGTGTTATCAAACATTTTGCCGCAATTCCGAGGCTGGGGCGAGACCGAATCCGGGTTCCACTCATTTTCAACCCGTTATGAGAGAGGAAACCGAAATGGCTCACCCCCGCGCCCTGGCTTTGCTTCTTGCGGCCGCCGCGCTCCCCATCACGCCAGCCCTCGCACAGGAGGCTCCTGCCGCAACGCCCGCGCCGGTCACCCCGCCACCGGTCGTCAGTACGACTACAGCGCCGCCGGCCGCCGGCCCGGCTGCGTCATCCACGCCGCGGATCGTGATGATGCCGGCGAAGGAAGTTGCGCAGCCTTTGCCGACGCCCGACGTTCAGCCGGCCGCGCAACCCGCACCCCGCGCCGCGCGACCCGCCGCCCGCACGGTCAGGGCCGAAGCTGCACCGCGCACTATTCCGGCAACGCCAGTCGCTGCGCCGGACGCCCCAGTGTCAGATGCTGTGGTCACGCCCGTCCCGGTCACGCCGACGGTTGTCGAACCCGCACCCGATCCGGTGCTGGCCACGCCAACCGAAGCCGCGCCGGATACCGCGCCCCCTGCGGAGGTGGCCAATAACGATGCGCCGGTATGGCCATGGATCGTCGCCGCGCTGGCGGCGATCGGGTTGATCGGCATGTTCTTCGCGCGCCGTCGCCGGAGCGTCGACGAGGATTATTACGATGAAATGGTTTCCGAGCCGGTCCATGTGGCGCCGGTTGCCGCAGCGCCGCTGATGGCTGCGCCCATAGTCGCTCCAGCGCCGGTGGTTGAAGAGGTTTCGATCACGCCGTCCAATGAAGCCGAGGTCGATGCGATCATGGCAGGTGCTGCGCCGACCGGCGACCGTCCCTGGATCGAACTCGGTCTCCGTCCGATCCGCGCGGGCACGGACGCCCATGACGCGATCGTCGAATTCGAGCTGACGGTCGGCAATGCGGGTTCGGTGCCTGCCGAGGATGTGCGCATTTCGACATGGATGTTCACCGCGGACCCGGCACTGTCGGACAATGAGCGGATGATGATCACCGCGCCTGCCAATTCGGCACTGACCGAACTGACGATCGCGCCGGGCGACGGCAAGCGCGTGGACACGGCGATCGCCTTGCCCAAATCGGGTGTGCACGCCGTAAGCAGTGAAGGCCATGCCGCATTCCTGCCAGTGGTCGGAGCGGAAGCGCGCTATCGCCTGCCCGATGGCAGCGAGGGCCGTATTGCCGCCTCCTTCGCCATCGGGATGCCACAGGGCGAGGGCGAGGGCCTGGCACCGTTCCTGATGGATGGTGCGCCGGACATGCAGGATAATGTCGAGGCCCGCTTATATGGTGATCTCGAACGCGCCTGATCGCTTTGTAATCAACGCATAGAAAAAGGGCGGCACCATCGCTGGTGCCGCCCTTCCTTTTCTTGTCCGAAATTTCGGAGAAGACGATTACTTGAGTTCGACGGTCGCGCCGGCTTCTTCAAGCTGCTTCTTGACCTTCTCGGCCTCGTCCTTGGAAACGCCTTCCTTGACGGCCTTAGGCGCGGCTTCAACGAGCGCCTTGGCTTCAGTCAGGCCCAGACCGGTGATGGCGCGGACTTCCTTGATGACGTTGATCTTCTTGCCACCGTCGCCGGTGAGCACGACGTCGAATTCGGTCTGCTCTTCAGCAGCCGGAGCTGCAGCGCCGCCGCCAGCAGCAGGCGCAGCAACAGCGGCAGCAGCCGAAACGCCCCACTTTTCTTCAAGCAGCTTCGAAAGCTCAGCCGCTTCGAGAACGGTCAGAGCCGAAAGGTCGTCGACGATTTTGTTAAGGTCAGCCATTTTAAGTCTCCATGCGGGGCCAAAGCCCCATCAGTTCAGGTGTTAAGGTCGGTTCAAGCGGCTTCTTTTTCCGCATGTGCGGCAAGAACCCGGGCAAGCTGTGCTGCCGGTGCCTGCGTGATGGTTGCGATCTTGGTCGCAGGTGCCACGATGAGCCCCACGATCTTGGCGCGCAGTTCATCAAGCGACGGCAGCGAGGCAAGTGCCTTCACGCCGTCCGCATCGAGAAGCGTATCGCCCATCGCGCCACCCACGATTTCCAACTTGTCGTTGGTCTTCGCGAATTCAACGATCACCTTTGCAGGTGCCACCGGATCGATGGAGGTCGAAAGCGCCGTCGGCCCCGTCAGCATGTCGCCGATGGGAGCGTATTGCGTGCCTTCGATTGCGAGCTTGGCAAGCTTGTTCTTGGCTACTTTGAAGCTAGCGCCTGCTTCCCGCATCTTCGTGCGCAGATCCGTCGACTGGGCGACGGTCAGCCCGAGATTGCGCGTGATCACGACCACGCTGGTCTCGGCGAAGGTAGCATTCAGTTCGGCGACCAGCTCAGTTTTTTGAGCACGATCCATGCCATTCTCCACTCAATTCCCGGCTCCGCACCGTGCGAAACCGGCAAACCCGCGTCATCAGCGCACGCCAAAGCGCACACGGAAACCGCGGGGCATTCATCCGAGGGGAAGGGTCACCTGCTCCAGGAGCAGAGCCGAAACGACGCGCATTCGCGCAGCCGCAAGGGCATTAAAACTTTTCCCCGTCTAGGCTGGAAATTAAGAGGGGCAAATCCCCCTCACCAACTGTCTCGGACGGCGATCATCGGGCGAACCCGGTGATCAGAGCGAGGTGCTTAGCAGAAAGTGGGGCGGGGTCAAGGTTTGGGTGCGGGCAGGGGATGTGATGGCACGATCGCGAATTCGAGGTTCGATCCTGCCGCGCCTAACGTCCATTATAGCAACGATTTCAATATTTAAGTTGAACATGAGAATAAAACATTAAAAGATTATTAATGCTCAAAACCGATTCGAAAGCTTCGCTATTTAATGATCTTGCAATTTCACCCCTCGATTTGCCACCATCGGGATATAACGACGTCGAAAATCGTGAGAGGGGCAGAGACGGAGAAAACAGGAAATCTGGTTCTCTTTTCCTTGTTCTGCCTCTGCCGATATACAATGTAGAGGGGCGTTTTTTTATAGAATCTCAAGCGTGCAATGGATTGAGATTATGGCTGGAAAATTTTGACTTTGTCACGCTTTGCAATCCAATGGTCTGCGTTTCAGAAGCGCCGAATAATACATTGCCCGTTAAAGAGATGCTGGGATTTGAAAATCTCAAACTTGCGCCACTTCCGGCATCATGGGGTCTGGCGCAGTTCGTTAAGCGACTTCCGTTAGCGATCAAGCAATTGTCATCTCTCATCGCAGAGCACCAGCATCTTTGCTTCGCCATCGGTGGGTTATGGGGGGATTGGGCGGCGGTGGCTGGTTTGCTTGCAAATCGCAAAGAACGAAAAGCTGCTATCTGGACGGATCGGGTAGAGTCCCAAATAAAATTGCAAGAGGCGAGAAATTCAAATGGGCTGAGGTTTCTGTACAGGCATGTGATTGCCGAGTTGCTCAAGCGGCTTGAGCGCGCCGTCATCAGTCGCAGTGCCATGGGTCTGTTTCACGGCATGGACACCTATCAAGCTTATTCGCAATTCAGCCCATCTCCCCACTTGGTGCACAATGTCCATCTGGGGCCGGATTCCCGCATAAGGTGGGAAACGCTTGGCAGAAAGATGCGCCAGATCAACAAACCGATCCTGAAGATCGCATATTGCGGCCGGGTGCATCAGGAAAAAGGCGTTTTTGAATGGATTGAAACGCTGAAAATCCTGTTGAGTCGCGGTATTCAAATAGATGCAAACTGGTTTGGTGAGGGCCCGGAACTAGAAGTTGCGCGGTCGATTGTGTTGGCAGCGGGTCTTGAAAAGAAAGTGAAATTCAAGGGGCACCTCGCGGGCAGGCAAATTCTGCTGAGGCAGATACAGTCGGCGGACATATTCATGTTTTGCCACAAAAGCGCGGAATCGCCACGATGCTTGATAGAGGCACTGCTTTCGGGGACACCCATCGTAGGATTTGGAAGCGCCTATTCTCGTGATCTTATCAAAAATCGCGGTGGTGGTTTGATGACGCCCATGGACCCCGTCATGCTGGCTGATGCCATTGAAGATTTGTATCGGAACCAGGCCAAGCTGAAACGGATGACGCATATGGCGGCGCTCGATGGATATAGGTTGATCGACGAGAGCGTCTTCAAGCATCGATCCGATCTCATCAAATCCCTGCAATCTCTGTAACGCAACGCGCGCTGTAAGCTGATCGACTTTCACGAGCGTCGGGCAACGTCCCCAACAAAAAAGGGCCGGAGTTTCCTCCGGCCCTTTTCGTTTGTTCTGTCGCCCGATCAGGCGGCGGAGACTTCCGACGTGTCGACCTTGAGGCCTGGCCCCATGGTGGAGCTGACGGCGATCTTCTGGAGATATTTGCCCTTGGCGCCCGACGGCTTGGCCTTCACCACGGCGTCAACCAGCGCATCGAAATTCGCACGAAGGTCTGCGGCGGGGAACGATGCCTTGCCGATGCCCGAATGGATAATACCGGCCTTTTCGACGCGATATTCAACCTGGCCACCCTTGGCGGCCTTCACGGCTTCGGCGACGTTCATCGTGACCGTGCCGAGCTTCGGGTTTGGCATCAGGCCCTTGGGACCGAGAACCTTGCCGAGACGGCCGACGAGGCCCATCATATCGGGCGTGGCGATGCAGCGATCGAATTCGATCTTGCCGCCCTGAACGATCTCGAGGAGATCTTCGGCACCAACCACGTCCGCACCAGCGGCGCGAGCTTCGTCAGCCTTGTCGCCCTTGGCGAACACGCCGACGCGCACGGTCTTGCCGGTGCCCTTGGGCAGGGTCACCACGCCACGAACCATCTGGTCTGCGTGGCGGGGATCGACGCCCAGGTTCAGCGCGACTTCGATGGTCTCGTCGAACTTCGAGGTTGCATTGGCCTTGGCCAGCGCAATCGCCTCGTCAACGCCATGCAGCTTTTCGCTGTTGATGGTCTCGGCGAGCTTCTTCGCCTTCTTGCTTACGAATGCCATGATATCAGCCCTCCACCACTTCGAGGCCCATCGCGCGTGCGGAGCCTTCGATGATCTTCGTCGCGGCTTCGAGATCGTTCGCGTTCAGATCCTTCATCTTCATCTCGGCAATCTCGGCGAGCTTGGAGCGCGCGATCGTGCCTGCGGAAATCTTGCCGGGTTCTTTCGAGCCCGATTTGAGGCCGGCAGCCTTCTTGATCAGGAAGCTCGCCGGGGGCGTCTTCGTGACGAAGGAGAAGCTGCGATCCGCATAGACGGTGATGACCGTGGGAATCGGCATGGCCTTTTCCAGATCGCCCGTCGCAGCGTTGAACGCCTTGCAGAATTCCATGATGTTGACGCCGCGCTGGCCCAAAGCAGGGCCGATTGGCGGGGAGGGGTTTGCGGCGCCCGCGGGCACCTGGAGCTTGATATAGCCCGTAATCTTCTTAGCCATTGTTCACTCACTCTGTTGCTGGCCGGATCGCCGAAGCGGCCCGGCCGGTTCAAGTTTAGCGGTTCAAGCGACGATCCCAAAAGACCGTCTCCCGCGATATTCCCGTGCCCCGGCTTGCGCCGGGACACGGTCTGGATCAGGGCCGTCACCCTGATCCAAATCTCTTTATTTCGCCCGTTCGACCTGCTCGAAATCGAGCTCGACGGGGGTGGCGCGACCAAAGATCGACACCGAAACCTTGACCCGGTTCTTTTCGAAATCCAGTTCTTCGACGACGCCGGTGAAGCTGGCGAAAGGCCCGTCGAGCACCTTGACCTGATCACCGATCTCGTAATCGATCCGGATCTGCGTCTTGGGCGCGGCTGCGGCCTCCTCCTTGGTGTTGAGGATGCGCGCGGCTTCGGCTTCGGTGATCGGCTGGGGCTTGCCCATCGAACCCAGGAAACCGGTCACCTTCGGCGTGTTCTTCACCAAGTGATAAACGTCGTCGTTCATTTCGAGCTTGGCGAGGACATAGCCGGGAAAGAACTTCTTTTCCGACTGGATCTTTTTGCCGCGGCGCACTTCGGTCACCGTCTCGGTGGGCACTTCGACCGAATCGATGAGCTGTTCGAGGCCCATGCGATTGGCCTCGCTCATGATCGCGTCACGGACCTTGTTCTCGAAGCCCGAATAGGCGTGGATGATGTACCAGCGCGACATGCGTTTCCCTAAATACCGGTGCTCAGCTTACGAGGCCGAGCAGACCCTTTACGATCGCACTGAATGCGGAATCGATCCCGAAGAAGAACAAGGCGAGGATCGTGGTCATGATGACCACCATCACCACGGTCATGATCGTTTCGCGGCTGGTGGGCCACACCACTTTCGCGGTTTCGGCCCGGACCTGCCGGATGAACTCGCTCGGGTTGACCTTTGCCACGCGTTTCACGCCCTTCTTCATTCAAACAAACAGCGACAACGAGGCCAGTGGCCGCTGTCCGGTTCTTCAACCGTGCGACCTTGACCCCGCTCTCATATTCCCGGTTCCTATACCGCGCGTGCCTTGAAAAGCAAGCGTGGCAGGGGCGGAGGGACTCGAACCCACGGCCCTCGGTTTTGGAGACCGATGCTCTACCAACTGAGCTACACCCCTAGGATCGGGAAGAGCGCGGACATAGCGAGCGTGTGCGCAGGACGCAAGGCTGGACTCGCATGATGATTGCGAAAAGAGTTCACGCGGCCGAGCGGCGGCGGCTGGCGGTGGCGATAAGCTCGCGGGCGTCCTCGGCGGGCATCGGCCGACCGAAGAGATAGCCCTGGACCTTGGTGCAGCCCAATTCGCGGATCAACTGGAACTCGTCCTCGGTTTCCGCGCCTTCGGCCGTGGTGGTCATTCCCAGACTGTCTGCCATCGCGACCACGGCGCGGATGATCGCCAGGCTCTCCGCGCTCTTCTTGGCGGCACCCTGAACGAAGCTGCGGTCTACCTTGATCGTGGAGAATTGGGTCTTGCGCAGATAGCCGAGCGATGAATAGCCCGTGCCGAAATCGTCAAGCGCCAGCTTGATGCCGAGGCCCAGGATCTGGTCGAGCACGGCGATGGCACGCGTGCCTTCGCGCAGAAACACGCTTTCGGTCACTTCCAGCTCGAGCCGGCTCGGCGACAGCCCGGAATGCGCCAGGGCGGAGACGACCGACGTCACGAAATTGGGATCGTTCAACTGTTCGGGCGATACGTTCACCGCGATGCGCACGTCGGCGGGCCAATTGGCGGCCTCCATGCAGGCGGTGCGGAGCACCCATTCGCCGATCGGGGTGATCAGGCGGGCCTCCTCGGCCACGGGAATGAATTTATAGGGCGGGATCACGCCCTTTTCCGGGTGGGTCCAGCGCAGCAGCGCTTCGAAGCCCACCACGCGGGTGTCATTCGCCATCACCACCGGCTGATAGGCCAGATGCAACTCGCCCTTTTCCAGCGCGGTGCGCAGCCAGATTTCCAGCGTGCGGCGCTCTTCGGCATCGGCATGGAGCTGTGGCTCATAGCAATGATGCGCGCCGCCGCCCGCATCCTTGGAGCGGTAAAGCGCCAGATCGGCGCTGCGGATCAGCATTTCGGCGGTGCGGCCATCCTTGGGGCCGATCGCGGTGCCGACGCTGGCACCGATATACAGGGTATGCTGATCCACCTCATAGGGGCGGGACAGTTCGGCGATGATCTCGCCCGCCAGCGCTTCCAGACGGGCCAGATCGCCGCCATCCCGGATCACCACGGCGAATTCGTCGCCGCCGATGCGGCCGCACAATTCGTTTTCGGTCATCAGCGCGCGCAGGCGGCCAGCCACCACGGTGAGCAATTTGTCTCCAGTCGGATGGCCCAGCGTGTCGTTCACCGCCTTGAAGCGATCGAGATCGATCATCATGAACGCGCAATGCCGGTTCCAGCGATCGGCCTCGTCCATCGCGCGGACCAAGGTCTCGTTAATCAACATGCGATTGGGCAGGCCGGTCAGCGTGTCATAGCGCGCCAGGCGATTGATCTTGTCAGCAGAATCCCGCTGCTCGGTCACATCCGATCCCACGCCGCGGAAACCAAGGAAGGTGCCGCGTTCGTCGGTGCGCGGCGAGGCCGACAATTCCCACCAGCGGGTGACGCCATTGATTTTCACCGGCAGGATGAGGTTCGAGAAGCTCTCTCGCCGCTTCAATTTTTCCGCCAGATCGCGCAGGCCGGATGCGAAATTGCCTGCCTGCCAGGTGTCCCCGGCCAGCACCTGGAGCAATGGCTTGCCATCGAGATCGGCCAGCGTGAGTTCAAGCGCGGTGGCAAAGCGCGGCGATACATGGGTAAGGCAGCGGGCGGCATCG
Source organism: Sphingobium boeckii (assembly GCF_014199215.1). GTDB lineage: Bacteria > Pseudomonadota > Alphaproteobacteria > Sphingomonadales > Sphingomonadaceae > Sphingobium_A > Sphingobium_A boeckii. The sequence continues at coordinate 593,132 of NZ_JACIJC010000002.1, read as the reverse complement.
GTCTGCCAGAGCCAGTCAGCGCCGCTATCCTCGAATTCGCGCAGCAACAGGCTGACGACCTCTTTCTTCTCCGCCAGCGCCAGTTCGGATACGAGCGTCTCCACGAAGCGCCGCCCGCTGATGAGCGAGGTCGTCAGCAACAGCGCGCAAAAGATGAACGAGGTGCCGGCGATCAGCGCCAGTCCCGCAAAATGCGTCATGAGGATCATGGCCAGGCCGGAAATGCCCAGAAAGATCATCGTGGCGAGCGGGAGGGCTGTCAGCATGAAGGCCGAACCGGTCATCAGCGCAGCGAGGATCGTCCAAATCGCGAAAACGGTGGCGGGTGGCGTGCCGGGGGCCAGGAAGAGCGTGGGGATGGCCCACATGCCGCCGACGAGCACCGAATTCAGCGTTTCGCGATGAAGTTCGGCCCGCGTGGCGGAATTGCTCTTCCATTCGCGCACGCGCCAACGCGCGGCGGCGATATGGATGTTGAGCAGCACGGTGGCACCCGCCCAGCCATAAAGCACCGGCGACGCGATGTGCGCGCGGAGCGCGATGACGAGAAACGTCAGGCCGCAGAGATTGGTGAAGAGCCGGACGAGCGCGCGGTCCTGCACGCACGCTAGCTGCGCGGCGCGAATCGCTCCCCAATCGAGTCCCGGCGGGTTGGTCAGGCCCAAAAGCGCCCGCCAGCCGATCCTCGTTGTCGCGTCTTGATTCCCCGATGTACTTTCCACACTCTGCGGATAGCCCGAAGTGGTTAGCGATCAGTTTAACTCTTGAAAAAAAACTATGGAAAATTGTTAAAAATGCGGGACTTTGCCGTTAAACGCACAGCGCGCGATACTAAGTATCTTTCGGGCACTGCCGCCACGCCTCAGGCGGCAATGTCGAACGGCTGGATTTCACCCGACAGATACAGGTTGCGTGCCTTGGCGCGGCTGAGTTTGCCGGAACTGGTGCGCGGCAGGGTGCGCGGCGGCACGAGTTCGACGACGCAATTCATGCCGGTGATCGAGCGCACCTTTTCACGGATTTCATTGCGCAGCCGCAGGCGCTCCGCATCGTCGGTGGTGCGGCAATGCACCAATACGGCGGGGGTTTCCTCGCCGCCCGGCGTGGTGATCGCGAAAGCGGCGATATCGCCCGCCTTAAAGCCGGGAAGCTGTTCCACCGCCCATTCGATATCCTGTGGCCAGTGATTCTTGCCATTGATGATGATCATGTCTTTCGCGCGGCCCACGATATAGACGTAACCATCGGACATGTAGCCCATATCGCCGGTATCCAGCCAGCCATCGGCCAGGCAGGCATCGGTCGATTCGGGGTCGCGGAAATAGCCGACCATCACCGACGGACCCTTGCACCAGACCTTGCCAATCGCCTTTTCGGGCAGTGGCGTGCCATCTTCCTCACGGATCTGCACCGCCATGTCGCGGCAGGGCTTGCCGCAATTGACGATCGCGCGATAGCGCTGCGGGCGATCGGCATTGCCGGCGGCGCCCGAAAGCTCGGTTTCCTCCACCAGTTCGACCCGAATGCCTTCGCCGGGCGGCATGATGGAGACGGCCAGCGTCGCTTCGGCCAGGCCATAGCTGGGCACGAAGGCCGACGCCTTGAATCCGGCATCGGCGAACGCATCGACGAAGCTCTGCATCACATCGGGGCGGATCATGTCGGCCCCATTGCCGGCCACGCGCCAGCGTGACAGATCGAAGCGATCCACTGCCTTGGTCTGGCTGGACATGCGGCGCGCGCAGATATCGTAGCCGAACGTGGGCGAATAGCTCATCGACGTGCCGGGATTGCGGCTGATCAGATCGAGCCACGCCAGCGGACGGCGCGCAAAATCCTCGGTCTTGAGATAATCGGTGGATACCTGATTGGCGACGGGGGAGAGCAGGCAGCCGACCAGTCCCATGTCGTGATACCAGGGCAGCCAGGAAATGCAGCGATCCGTATCGCCCAATTCCATCCCGTGCGAATGCGCGGCCAGATTGTTGAGCAAGGCGCGATGCGTGATGATCACACCATGCGGAAAGCGGGTCGATCCGCTGGAATATTGCAGATAGGCGATATCGTCGGCAGAGGCTGCGGGCAGCGATGCCTCGGGCGCGGGGCGCTGGGCGAACCCTTCCCAATCAAGCCCTTCGACGCCACAGGCGGCCGCGGCGTCCCCGGCCATCGCGGCCAGTTCATGCGGGTAAAACAGCATCTTGGCGTCCGAGCTGCGCAATTGCACGCTGAGCTGATCGATATAGGAATCGCGGCCGCCGAATGATGTGGGCAAAGGCAAGGGCACCGGCCAGGCACCGGCATAGACCGCGCCGAAGAACAAAGCGGCAAATTCAGCGCCCGTCTCCGCGACCAGCGCGATGCGGTCTTGCGGCTTGACGCCATGCGCGATCAGCCGGCGTGCGGCCTGAATCGCGTCGTGACGCAAATCGGCAAAAGGATAGGGCCGCGCCAGATTGCCGCGTGGATCATGGAAATTCAGCCCGCGCTTGCCCGCGGCCGCATAATCGAGCGCCTCGCCCAGCGTTTCGAAATCGGAATAGCGGCGGGGCAGGGCATCGTCGGTCGGGGTTGGGGTCAAGATCAAATTGGGGTTATCCATCGAAGCGGCCTTCACAGCGGGCATTGCGGTTTCGATTACGCCAGTCATCTCGCAATCCTCCCGTCCAGCCGGTTTTGGCAATGACACATGCCCATTACGCAACCGGCACAAATTCATCCAGTCTTAACCCTTAACCTATGCGGCGCGTTCAAATTCCGGCTCGACTGTGGCATAATCATGGCGGTGAGCTTCAATAAATCCAGATCCGGGCCGCGAGAACCGCGCCAGCCCAAGCCGCTCGATGCCGAAGCGCTCAATCGGCTTGCGCTGCATTATGTGGGAAAATACGCCACCACGCGTGGGAAATTGAGCGACTATCTCAGGCGCAAGCTCCGCGAACGCGGCTGGGCGGGCGATGGTGCGGGGCCGGATATCATCGCTCTGGCGGAGCGATTTTCCGCGCTTGGCTATATCGACGATCGCGCCTTTGCCGAGATGCGCGCTGAATCGCTCGGTCGCCGGGGCTATGGCGTGCGGCGGGTGTCCCAGGCGCTCACCGTGGCCGGAATTACGGAGGAAGACGCCGCGCCCGTTCGCGCTGCCGCGCAGGAACGCGGCTGGGAGTCCGCCCTGGCCTATGCGCGGCGCAAACGGATCGGCCCTTGGGGCGAGATCGCGATCGATCCCGCACGACGCGAAAAGCAATTGGCGGCCATGATCCGCGCAGGGCATCCGTTCGATCACGCCAGACGCATCATCTCCGCCCTGCCGGGCGAAACACTCGATGTGCCGGAGTGACACAATAACCAGTCCCGTTGACCAGATGTTCATAATCGGGGTTAATCCGTTTCGGATTTAATCCGAATCATGTTACGAATTGTAATAGTTGCAGCAGAGGTGGGGGCGGCTCGCGTGCATGAGACCGGTCAATTAGACCAGGATCAACTGGATCAGATAGGAGCCGTTTCGGCCATGGGCGGCGCACTGCCCGATCTGGAACCCGGCGAACATTTCAGCGGCGCGATCAAATGGTTCGATGCCACGCGCGGTTTCGGTTTCATGATTGCTGATGATGAAGCCGGCGATATTCTCATTCATTTCTCGGTTTTACGGGATCATGGGCGGCGCAGTCTGCCCGAAGGCACGCGGCTTGAATGCGTCGCCGTGCGGCGCGCGCGCGGGCTGCAGGCGCGCGAAATCATCAGTTTCGATCTATCGACTGCCATCGCGCCCGATGTCGAGCGGATGGAGCGTTCGCGCCAGGGCCATGTCGATCCCGCAGCATTGATGGACGATGCGGGGCCGTTCGAATCCGTGACGGTGAAATGGTTCAATCGCGTGAAAGGCTATGGCTTTCTGGTGCGCGATGGCACGGGCGAGGATATCTTCATCCATATGGAAACGCTGCGCCGCGCCGGACATCTGGCGATCGAGCCTGAGGACAGGCTGAAAGTGCGCTGCGTGGCGGGCAAAAAGGGCTTGCTCGCGGTGATGGTGGAAGAGGCAGCCTGACTTCATGACATGGCGGATGACGATCGCTGCCGCGCTGCTGGCTTGCGCGACGATCACGGGCTGCTCCGGCAAGGCGTCGGGCGATGCCGCACTGGCGGTGGACGACAAGACGCTGCTGTCGGTCACGATTCTGACCGCACAGGGCGAACGGACATTCCGTGTCGAAGTGGCGCGCACCACCGAAGCGCAGGCGCAGGGCCTGATGTATCGCACCGAACTGCCCGAAGACGGCGGTATGCTGTTCCCATCCGAAACCCCCGAGCCGCGCACCTTCTGGATGAAGAATACGGTGATACCGCTCGATATCATCTTCATCCGCGCCGATGGCAGGATTGCCCGGATCGCCGAAGAAACCGTGCCGCAATCGCTGGAACCGGTGCCGTCGCTGGAACCCGTGACCGCCGTGCTCGAAATCGCGGGCGGAAAATCCGCCGCGCTCGGCATCGCTGCGGGTGACCGGGTGGTGTGGAAGGATGCGGCGGAATAATCCCGGCTTCATTTTCGCAAAACCGGTTTTCAGCCGCGCCTTGATGCGGTAACGGGGCGGGCATGGGCGTATTCAAGAATATTTTCACCTGGTGGGAAGGCGCGACCTTCGGCACGGCTTTGGGCACGATGATGGGCGGCGAGCGCGTCGGCGAGGACGGTCTGGGCAATGTCTATTATCAGGCCAAGAAGGCGCAGAACGGCTTCCGCCGCCGCTGGGTGATCTACAAGGGCGTGAACGACGCGAGCCGGGTGCCGCCCGATTGGCATGGCTGGCTGCATAATACGCTGGACGCGGTGCCTGATGAGTCGCTGCCGCCACCGCGGATGTGGGAGCGTGAGGGCAATCGCAATCCAACTGGCTCGGATCAGGCCTATCGCCCCGCTGGCGCGCTGGAGCGCGGCGGCAAGCGCGCGCAGGCGACGGGCGATTATGAGGCCTGGACCCCGGGCGGCTGATGAATCGCTGGCTTCTCGGTGGATTGGGCGCTGTGGCGCTCGGCCTTGCCGGGTGGCAGGGTGCCCGTGCCCTCCAGAATGAAGCCGACCCAGCCAGCAATGCCGCTGCTGCTGACAATGCACCGATTCGTGCGCCGCAAGCCGCGCCAAAGCCAGCCGCGCCGGCGCTGATCCGCGGCGTAACGCCGATGGCGCAGCGCGAGGCGGTGATCGGCCTGCTCAACAAGCGCAATGGCCTGGCGCGCGACGTGCGGATCAAACCGGGTCAGGCCGTGCGCGTCGGCGATGTGATCATCCGCCTGCGCGCGTGCGAACAGACCGCGCCCTGGGAGCCTGAAAAGCTGACCGGTGCCTTTATCCAGCTCGACGTGCGCAATCCGCAGGATCAGTGGCAGCGCGTCTTTTCAGGTTGGCTCTACAAGGAATCGCCGTCGCTCAACGTGGTCGAGCATCAGATCTACGATGTCTGGCCCAAGGCCTGCACGATGAAATGGCCCGATGTGGGCGCTGAAACCGAGACCGTCTCTTCGGGCGCATCGGCGGGCGAAAGCCGATCGAGTGCAAAGAAATCAGGCGAGGCGAAACCGGTCGCGGAGCCTGTCGCCAGTGCCGAATCGAGCAACGCCACATAATCGTCGCGGCCGATTTCGATCGCGCCCAGCGAGGCGAGGTGATCGGTGATGAACTGGCAATCGAGCAACGAAAATCCGCCGACCTTCAGCCGCGCGACGAGATGCGCCAGCGCGACCTTTGATGCGTCACGCGCCCGGCTGAACATGCTTTCACCGAAGAAGGCACCGGCCAGCCGGATCCCGTAAAGCCCGCCGACCAGTGCACCGTCCAGCCACACTTCGATCGAATGGGCATGACCGCGGGCATGGAGATCGCGGCACGCCGTCTCAATCTGGTCGTTGATCCAGGTGCCCGGGCGCAGATCGGTCGCTTCGGCGCACATCTGGATGACGTGGTCGAACGCCTGATCCGCCGTCACCACGAATTTGTCCGATTTCAGCGTCTTGGCGAGTGAATGCGAGAGGTGGAATCCGTTGAGGGGCAGGATCCCGCGCTTCTTGGGCTCCACCCAATAGACTTTCTCCGCAGCGCGATCATCCGCCATCGGAAAAACCCCGCAGGCATAGGCGCGAAGGAGCATCGTGGTGTCGAGCGGCTGCACGACTTGAATATGGCGCGGTGTGCAGCGCGCTTCAATGGGCTTGGCTTGGGCTTTACGGCTTCTTGGCCAGTTTGCGCTCCACGCCCTTCCAAAGGCCGGAGAAGGCCTGGCCAGCGGGCGACGTGAGCGCGAAGCTGCCGACAGGTGCGCGGTGCACCGCCATTTGCTCGATCGCGCTCGCCATCGGGATCACCGGCCATTCCGGCTTGCGCTCGATCGCCTCGCGGTGCAGCGCGCGCCGGCGATCGACCATCGAGAAGATCGGCAGCATCGGCGCGCGCCGGCCGCTTTGTCGATCGAGGAACGCCACGATTTCATCGAGCGCGCGCTCAGACAGCGGAGAGGGAATGACGGGCGAGAGGATAAGATCGGCGGCGCGCATCACCTGTTCGCTGATCTCGGTCAGCCCGGGCGGGCAATCGAGAATGACACGATCATAATTCTTGTTCAGCGATTCCAGCAGCTTGGCCAGGCGCTTCTTCTTGCCGAGCGAAAACAGCAGATGATCGAGTCCGCGCAGTGAAATATCCGCCGCCAGCAGGTCCAGCCCCGGAACCGTGGAAGGCCGAATCAGCTTTTCCGGCTCGACGTCTTTGGCGAATACAGATTGGGCGGTATCCCGATTGGCGCTGCCGTCGCCGATCAGAAAGCTCGCGCCGCCCTGCGGATCGAGATCCCACAGCAAGGTGCGGCGCGCGGACTGCACGGCGGAAGACCATGCGAGATTGACCGCGAGCGTGGTTTTGCCGACCCCGCCTTTCATGCTGTAAACCGCGATCGTCGCCATGTCGCTCCTTTCGCTGCCCGGCTTAGCGGGTGGGGGACGGGTTGCAAATGCGCAGATTGCAGGGGCTTATTGAGCGCGCCTCCGCGTGTCATCCCGGCAAAAGCGGGGATTCAGAGTCACCCGCGCCATGCCGAACATCGATGGATTCCCGTTTTCGCGGGAATGACAATAAGGGGTCCTGAACCCCATCGCCCTCAGAGGATTTCGCGCACCTTCTCCTGCGGGCGACAAAGGCGGACGCCCTTGTCGGTTTCCACCAGCGGGCGTTCGATCAGGATCGGATCGGTCACCATCGCTTCCAGCACGGCCTTTTCGCTGACATGGGCAAGATCGAGATCGGTCGCGAGCGACTCCTTGCTCCGCAGGCCTTCATGCGGCGTGATCCCGGCGCGCTGATAGAGCGCGGCGAGTTGTTCGGCGCTGGGCGGGGTTTTGAGATATTCGATCACGGTGACATCCACGCCCGGCGTGTTCTGGAGAATTTCCAGCGTCTTGCGCGATGTGCCGCATTTCGGATTGTGCCAGATGGTGGCCTTCATGATTTCGTCTCCGACAGAATGTGCAGGGCGCTCATCGCCTCGTGCCGCTTGTCCCACTGCACGAAGATATGGTCGTGATAATAGCCCGCCACAATATTGGCGCTGATGCCGCGATCCGCCAGTGCCTTTGCGATCGCCGCGCTCAATCCTACGGCAGAGAGACTGGAATGCACCGAAAGGCTGATCCGTGCCCAATTGCCATCCGGTGCGGGCGCGATGATCGTGGTCGCCTCATCCTCATGGATGATGGCAAAGGCATCGGGCGGCGCGGCATGGCCGGTTTCGAAACGGTAGCGTGCAGCGTGAAGCACTGGCCTCATCGCTGCGATCAGCGTGACGAGATCGGTCTCGCCGCTCAGGCGTCGCCCTGCCGCGCCAGCCATTCCTCGAGCCATTTGATCGTATAATCGCCCTTCTGGAAATCGGGATCGTCGAGCAGCGCCTGGTGTAGCGGGATCGTGGTCTTCATGCCCTCGATCACGAACTCGTTCAGCGCACGACGCAAACGGCGGAGCGCGCCATCACGCGTGGTGCCGTAGACGATCAGCTTGGCGATCATCGAATCATAATAAGGCGGCACTCGGTAACCGGCGTAGAGCCCGCTATCGACGCGGACGTGCATTCCGCCGGGCGCATGATAGCTTTTTACCAGGCCGGGCGATGGCGCGAAGGTCCGCGGATCCTCGGCATTGATGCGGCATTCGATCGCATGACCGCGAAACTGCACATCTTCCTGGCGCAAGGTGAGCGGATGACCCTCGGCGATGCGGATCTGTTCGCGGACCAGATCGAGCCCGGTGATCGCCTCGGTCACGGGATGCTCCACCTGAAGCCGGGTGTTCATCTCGATGAAATAGAATTCGCCATTTTCCCACAGAAATTCGATCGTGCCGGCACCGCGATAGGCCATATCGGCCATCGCCTTGGCGCAGATGCCGCCCATGCGTTCACGGTCCTCCTGGCCGAGCACGGGGGAGGGAGCTTCCTCCAGCACCTTCTGATGGCGACGCTGGAGCGAGCAATCGCGTTCGCCCAGATGGATGGCATTGCCCTTGCCATCGCCGAACACCTGAAATTCGATGTGGCGCGGATTGCCCAGATATTTCTCGATATAGACCGTGGCGTCGCCAAAGGCGGCCTTGGCCTCGCGCCCGGCCTGCATCATCAGCGTTTCGAGCTGACTTTCATCCTCGACCACTTTCATGCCGCGGCCACCGCCGCCCGATGCGGCCTTGATGATCACTGGATAGCCGATCTCGTCGGCGATCCTGCGCGCCTCGCCGATCTCGGACACCGCGCCATCCGATCCGGGGACCAGCGGCAGCCCCAGCGCGCCGGCGGTGCGCTTGGCCTCCACCTTGTCGCCCATGGTGCGGATATGCTCGGGTTTCGGCCCGACGAAGATGATGTTGTGAAGCTCGACGATCTCGGCGAACTGCGCATTTTCGGAGAGAAAGCCGTAGCCTGGATGGATCGCGTCAGCGCCGCTGATTTCCGCCGCCGAAATGATGTTCGGGATGTTCAGATAGCTCTCGCCGGCAGGTGGCGGTCCGATGCAGATCGCTTCGTCCGCCAGACGGACGTGCATCGCCTCGGTATCGGCGGTGGAGTGCACCGCCACGGTCTTGATGCCCATTTCATGCGCCGCGCGGTGAATGCGCAGCGCGATCTCGCCGCGATTGGCGATGAGCAGTTTCTTGATGGCCATGACGGGTTTTTACTCGACCACGACAAGCGGCTGATCGAATTCGACCGGCTGGCCATTGTCGATCAGGATGGCAGTCACTTTGCCGGCGGCGGTGGCGATGATCGGGTTCATCACCTTCATCGCTTCGATGATCACCAGCGTATCGCCCGCCTTCACGGTGGCACCCACGGTGATGAACGGCGTCGCGCCCGGCTCTGCCGCCAGGTAGACGGTGCCGACCATCGGGGATTTCACGGCATTGACGGCGGCAGGCGTCGGCGCTGCGGCAGAAGGCGCTTCCGTGCCAGCAGCGGCAGGCGGCGGCGCATAGCCCAGCGGCGCTGCGGCGGCCACCGAGACGGTGCGCGCCACACGGATGCGGCGATCCCCGTCCTGCACTTCGATTTCTGTCAGTTTCGTTTCGTCCAGCAGTTCGGCGAGCTGACGAACCAGCGCGGGATCGACCTGCATGGCGGTGTTGTTTGTTTCGGTGGTCATGCGACCCTCATTGTTACCCTTGTTGGCGCGCTATTGTCAGAGAGACGCCGCCGCGTCCAGCGCCAGGCTGTATGACAGCGCGCCAAAGCCGGCGATGGTTCCCTTGGCGGCCATGCCGACATAGCTCTTGTGGCGGAATTCCTCCCGCTTGTGCGGATTGGACAGATGCACCTCGATCACGGGGACATTGATGGCCTTGATCGCATCATGCAGCGCAACGGACGTATGCGTATAAGCGCCCGCATTCAGCAGCACGGCCTTGGCACCCGCGGCATTGGCCTCGTGCAGCCAATCGACCAGATGGCCTTCATGATTGGATTGCCGGAAATCGATCGTCAGGCCGATTTCCTGCGCCTGATCCTCCATCCGCCCGGCGATATCGTCAAGCGTGTCATGGCCGTAAATCTCCGGTTCCCGTAATCCGAGCAGGTTCAGATTGGGGCCGTTGAGCACGAAGACGGTGGTGGCATCGCTCATCATGGGTCTTTCGGTTGCGACATGGCTTGGCTGCTCCCTATATGGCGCGCAACGCGAACACGCAAAGGTCAGGTTGAATGAGCGCAGACGGTACGATCTCCATCCGGGTGAATGGCGAGCATCGCCGGGTCAAAGACGGGCTGACGCTCGCGGACCTGGCGGCGGAACTGGGGCTTGATCCGGCCAAGGTCGCGGTGGAGCGCAATCTGGTCGTGGTGCCGCGTTCGACCCTGGCCGGCGTTACGGTGGAAGATGGCGATGAACTGGAAATCGTGCATTTCGTGGGCGGCGGCGATCATATCGCGGTGTCGTCCGATAGCTGGACGGTCGCGGGGCGGACATTCAATTCCAGGCTCATCGTCGGCACCGGAAAATATAAGGATTTCGAGCAGAATGCGGCCGCCGTTGCGGCTTCGGGCGCAGAAATCGTGACTGTGGCGGTGCGCCGCGTGAACATCGCCGATCCCGGCGCGCCGATGCTCACCGACTATATCGACCCCAAAAAGATCACCTATCTGCCCAACACCGCGGGCTGCTTCACCGGAGACGATGCGATCCGCACGCTGCGGCTGGCACGCGAGGCGGGCGGCTGGGATCTGGTGAAGCTGGAGGTGCTGGGGGAGGCGAAGACGCTTTATCCCGATATGGTGGAAACGCTGCGCGCGACCGAGATATTGGCCAATGAAGGATTCCTGCCGATGGTCTATTGCGTGGACGATCCCATCGCGGCCAAACGGCTTGAGGATGCGGGCGCGGTGGCGATCATGCCGCTGGGCGCGCCGATCGGATCGGGCCTCGGCATCCAGAATCGCGTGACGGTGCGCTTGATCGTGGAGGGGGCCAAGGTGCCCGTGCTGGTCGACGCCGGCGTTGGCAGCGCGTCCGACGCAGCGGTCGCGATGGAGCTTGGCTGCGATGGCGTGCTGATGAACACCGCGATCGCCGAGGCCAAGGATCCGGTGATGATGGCGGCCGCGATGAAGGCGGCGGTGGAAGCGGGGCGGCTGTCCTATCGCGCCGGGCGGATGGGCAAGCGGATGTACGCCGATCCCTCCAGCCCGCTGGCGGGGCTGATCTAACGGCCTATTGCCCGCGTTGAACCGTTGGCCGCAAAATCCGGAACCGGGGCTTTACTGTTTTGTTACTGTCTTGAATGGTCGCGCAAATGGCTGCGTGGTCACCGGTAGCAAAGGAGTTGCGTCATGGGTGAACTCGTCGACAAGATCAAAGGCAATGCCAACGAAGCCGCCGGCAAGGTGAAGCAGGCCGTTGGCAAGAACAATGGCAATGAGCGCCTGGTCGAAGAAGGTGCCGCGCAGGAAGGCAAGGGCAAGGCCCAGCAGTTTGCCGGCAAGGTCAAAGGCGCGTTGGGCGACGACATCTAGTTTCACAATTCTGTAGAGCAGAGCTCTGCGGGTCGCAGGAAGCCCCGTTCCAGTTAAATGGAGCGGGGCTTTTTCTTTTGCCTTGAGTTCAGCGGTGCCTACGCGTATATACGGACGTATGGGTCAAATCGACAGCAAGGTCTTTCGAAGCGGAAATAGCGAAGCGGTTCGCCTTCCTAAAGAGATTGCATATGGCGCGGATATTGATGTGACGATCACGCGCGTAGGTGATCGTCTGATTATAGATCCCAAGCCCAAGAAAAGTTTAGCTGATTTTATTGCGTTACTTCGGGAGATCGGGCCTCCAGAAGATGGTGTTCAAAAACGCGATCCCGTAGAGGCACCAAACCGGCCTGGGCTCTGATGTGACGTATTTGCTCGATACTAATGTCGCCATCCACTTGCGTGATGCCGATCCCGATATCGTCAATCGTGTCGCCGCCTTGGAAGGCGCGATCCTGCTGTCCATCGTGACTGTAGTGGAAATGGAAGGCGGCATATTGCGCGATCCATCAAGCGCAAGCCATCGTCGCAGGGTTTTGGACGAAATGTCGAACACCTTCGGTACGCTCGCCTTTGGTAGTGCCGAGGCCACGGCATATAGTAAAATCGTTTCAACCAGCGGCTATGCCCGGTCACGTATATTCGATCGGATGATCGCCGCTCAAGCTCTCGTGCTGGATGCCACGCTGATCACCATCAACGGCGCAGACTTCCAGGATATCCCCGATCTCAAGCTGGAAATCTGGCCTAGCCCGGCAAGCTAAACCTAACCGCCCCGCGCCGCCCGCCCCGCTGCCTGCACTTTCTCGATCGTAATGCCGCCAGCGCCGATATGTTGCACCTCGGTCTTCAGGTGCAGCAGTTTGACACCTGTCTCCGCCTGAGCGCGCGCGAGTGCTGGCGCGAAGGCTTCCGTCGTCTGCACCGTCTCCGCCCAGGCGCCATAAGCGCGGGCGAGGGCGGCGAAATCGGGGTTGACCAGATCGGTGGCGGAGAGGCGATCGGGATATTCGCGTTCCTGGTGCATCCGGATCGTGCCGTAAGCCTTATTGTCGATCACCAGCACCAGCATGTCGCAGCCATAGCGGATGGCGGTGGACAGTTCCTGGCCGTTCATCAGGAAATCGCCGTCGCCCGCCAGCACGATGATCTGGCGATCGGGATGACGCAGAGCGGCGGCAACACCCGCGGGCAGGCCATAGCCCATCGCGCCCGCCGTGGGCGCGAGCTGGCTCACAGGACCGGCATAATGCCAGTAACGATGCCACCAGCCGGAGAAATTGCCTGCGCCGTTGCAGATGATCGAATCGCCCGGCAGCGTATCGCGCATCGCCTTTGCGCACAGGCCGAGATCGAGCGCAGCCCCATTGGGCGCGGGGGTGGACCATGCGCGCCATTCGGCATGGGCCTGCCGGCCGGCGTCGAAGTCGAGCAGATCATCCTCCCAATGCGCGGCCAGCTCGGCAAATTCGCGCATGTCGGCACAGATGGGCAGGCAGGTCTTGTAGACGCTGTTCAGTTCATTGGGATCGGGATGGATATGGACCAGGGTCTGCCCCGGATGATCGGGGGTGATCAGCGTATAGCCATCGGTGGTCGCCTCTCCCAGCCGCGGCCCGGCCACGATGAGGAGATCGGCCTCGCGAATCCGCTGGAGCAGCTTGGGATTGGGGCCGTAGCCCAGATTGCCTGCCCAGACCGGACTGTCATTCGCGATCGCATCCTGACGGCGGAAGGCGCAGGCGACGGGCAGTCCGATGCGTTCGGCCCATTGCCGGAAATAATGTGATGCGGCTTCGTCCCATCCGGCACCACCCACGATCGCGACCGGCGCGGCGGCGTCCTTCAGCAGATCGACCAGCGCCATCATCGCTTCGGGATCGGCCGGCTGGGCGGGCTTTTCGACGCGCGGGCGATCCACCGCCTCCACCACATCGGTCAACATATCCTCCGGCAATGCGATCACAACCGGACCAGGGCGGCCCGAAATGGCGACGGCATAAGCGCGCGCGACATATTCGGAAATCCGCTTGGCGTCGTCGATTCGCGTCGCCCATTTGGCGAGGGGCGAGAACATCGCAGTGAAATCCACTTCCTGAAACGCCTCGCGATCCCGGTCGCCGCGCGAGACGTCACCGATGAAGAGGATCATCGGCGTGGAATCCTGCATCGCCACATGCACGCCGATCGAAGCGTTGGTCGCGCCCGGACCGCGGGTGACGAAGGCTATGCCGGGCCTTTTGGTCAGCGCGCCATCGGCTTCGGCCATGAAGGCGACGCCGCCTTCCTGTCGGCACACGACGGTCTGGATGGCGGGCGTGTCATGCAGAGCATCGAGCACCGCGAGAAAGCTCTCACCCGGCACGGTGAAAATCCGGTCGCAGCCCTGGGCCACGAGCTGATCGACGAGGATGCGGCCGCCTGTTCTTTGATGTGTCATGCACCATGACTATCCCAACTATCCGATGGAATGAAGAGGCTCGGTTGCGCGGCGGGCTTTGCGATTGCATATATTGCAATCATAGGTCGATTCCGGTGCAATTGACCGGCGTTTCAGCACATGTCACTTGGCGTTTGAGAAGGTTTTGGGAGACCGTTGAGATGAAGAAGCTCTACCCCGATGCAGCCGCGGCGCTGGACGGACTTCTGTTTGACGGCATGACCATCTGCGCTGGCGGCTTCGGCCTGTGCGGCATCCCTGAAAGGCTGATCGATGCGATCCTGGCGTCGGGCGTGAAAGACCTCACCATTGCCTCCAACAATGCCGGCATCGACGGCGAGGGGCTGGGCAAATTGCTGCGCGCCAAGCAGGTGAAGAAGATGATTTCTTCCTATGTCGGCGAAAATAAGGAATTCGAGCGGCAATATCTGGCGGGCGAGCTCGAAGTGGAATTTTGTCCGCAGGGCACCCTGGCCGAGCGCTGCCGCGCGGGCGGGGCGGGGATCCCCGGTTTTTATACCAAGACGGGCGTCGGCACGCTGGTGGCCGAGGGCAAGGAAGTGAAGAGCTTCGACGGGCAGGATTATATCCTCGAGCGCGGCATCGTGGCGGATCTCTCGATCATCAAGGGCTGGAAGGCCGATGAGACGGGCAATCTGATCTTCCGCAAGACCGCGCGCAATTTCAACCAGCCGATGGCGACCGCGAGCCACATGACTGTGGCCGAAGTGGAGGAGATTGTGCCCGTGGGCAGCCTCGATCCCGATGCGATCCATGTGCCCGGCGTCTATATCAAGCGGCTCGTGCTGGGCGCGCCCTATGACAAGAAGATCGAATTCACGACCACGCGGGAACGCGAGGCGGCGTGAATTTTCTTTTGAACCGTCTGTCCCCAGCGAAGTCGAGGCACGTTGGTGCGTGGCCCCATGCCCCTCGACTCCGCGCGGGAAAAACGGCTTTGGGGCTGTATTTATTGATGGGTGCGTCGGGTTGCGCACAGCAGCATATCTCTCAGGCCTCCTCTGCTCCGGCCATGCCGCCGCCTGCATTCCAATATCTCTACGGATCGGGCGAGGGAGCGGCGATCAGCGTTCAGGCCTATCAGGCGCTGACCCGATATGTGCTGGGCGGCGCGGCGGAAAGCCGGGTGCTGGTCGCGGACGCCACGCTCGATGCGCCGCGCTGGGAAGCCTGCGAGGCCAAGCCCAAGGCCGTGGTGCTGGATGCGGACGAGACCGCGCTGCTCAATCTGGGCGTGGAAGAATGGGAAGCGCGCGCGCCGGGGCCGTTTGACGAGAAGCGCTGGGAGCGCTGGGAAAAAACGGGCGATCAGGCGGTGACCGCCGTTCCGGGTGCGGTCGACGCGTTTGCCGCGCTCCGGCAGGCCGGTGTCGCGATCATCTTCAACACCAATCGCAGCGCTGTCACGGCCGAAGGCACCGAACGCGCGCTGGCGGCGGCCGGGCTTGGCAGCTTCAAACATGGCGAGACGCTGTTCCTGAAGGGCGATGTGGATGGAAAGAGCGGTAAGGATGGCCGCCGCGCTGAAATCGCCAAACGCTTTTGCGTGGTGGCTCTGGTCGGCGATCAGCTTGGCGATTTTTCGGACAGATTTGCGATCGCGTCGGTGGCCGCGCGTCGCGCCGCAGTGACCAGCGGTCCGATCGCGAAACTCTGGGGGCAGGGCTGGTTCGTTTTGCCCAATCCCGTTTACGGAAGCGCGCTCAAGGGCGGCTTCGATGATGTGTTTCCTGCTGATAAAAGCTGGATCGATCCGGTGGAGGAGAAATAATATGGCGTGGGA
This sequence comes from Sphingobium boeckii, assembly GCF_014199215.1. Taxonomy (GTDB): domain Bacteria; phylum Pseudomonadota; class Alphaproteobacteria; order Sphingomonadales; family Sphingomonadaceae; genus Sphingobium_A; species Sphingobium_A boeckii. The sequence goes on along the minus strand of NZ_JACIJC010000002.1, from coordinate 577,339 downwards.
TCGCAACCAGATGGCGGCGCGGGCTGCCAGGGAATTGCAGGATGGCTTTTATGTGAACCTGGGCATCGGAATCCCGACGCTGGTGGCGAATAATATTCCCGACGGGATCGAGGTCACGCTGCAATCGGAAAACGGGATGCTGGGCATCGGACCCTTTCCCTATCCCGATGAGGTGGATCCCGATCTGATCAATGCGGGCAAGCAGACGATCAGCGAATTGCCGCAATCGGCTTATTTCAGCTCATCGGACAGCTTCGCGATGATCCGCGGCGGGCATATCGACCTCACCGTGCTTGGCGCGATGGAAGTGGCCGAAAATGGCGACATCGCCAATTGGATGATCCCAGGCAAGATGATCAAGGGCATGGGCGGCGCGATGGATCTGGTCGCGGGCGTCAAGAAAATCATCGTGGTGATGGAGCATAATGCCAAGGATGGCAGCCCCAAGTTCATCCCCGCCTGCACGCTGCCGCTGACGGGCAAGAACGTGGTGGACATGATCGTGACCGATCTGGCCGTGTTCCAGCGCCCGGATCACGAGACGCCGTTCAAGCTGGTCGAAACGGCCCCCGGCGTGACTGCCGAGGAGATCGCGGCCAAGACGACCGCGCATTATACGGTTTGAACGTGAAATCCGCTTAGCTTCCCTTCAGCCCTTGCTGGAGGGGCTGGGGGTGGCTCTTCTCTCCTGATGGCTGAATGCAGAATAAAAAGGGTCACCCCCGGCCCCTCCACGAAGGCGTGGAAGGGAGAAGGAAGTGGGCAAATCGCCCAGCCGAGTCATTTGCGGGGCAGGCTGTGGATCCTTTGCGGCGGAAGCAATTGTAAACTCTTGGCAAAGCCGCGGAAAAGCGTAGACTTCGACGCATCTTAGAGCCGCAAAGGGCCATTGGTGTCGCTGAATAAAGTCAAAGGTGCCGGGGGCCGTCGCTGGAAATTGGGTTTGCCGCTGGTGCTTGCGTTCGCCGCGGGCGGCACCGCTTACAGCTTCGCCACTGCCGATGCGGGTCAGGCCGCGGAGAAGACGGCTGTCCAGCCGTCCATGCGCGCCGCCAGCTACACCGCCAGCGTCGCCGCGCCGACGAATCCCGTCTCCTTCCATTCCGCCCGCATTGATTATGCGCTGCTCGATCAGCGTCTGGCGCGCCTCATGGCGCAGAAGGACATGGTCGGCCTCTCGGTCGGCGTGGTGGAAGATGGCCGGATCAGCTTCGTCAAAGGCTATGGTGAGACGGTGGCCGGGTCCGGCGATCCGGTGACGCCCAAGACGGTGTTTCGTTGGGCTTCGCTTTCCAAAGGCGTCGCCGCGACGGTGGTCGCCGAACTGGCGCAGGAGGGGAAGCTCTCGCTCGACACACCGGTGAGCCAGATGCGCACATCGCTGCGGCTGCCGGGCGGCGCGGAAAGCCGGGTGACCATCGCCGATCTGCTCTCGCACCGCACCGGGATCGTCAAAAATGCCTATGATGACCGGCTGGAGGATGGCGAGGATCCCAAAATCATCCGCGCTTCGCTGGGTCTGCTGCCATCCTATTGCGCGCCGGCCAATTGCTACACCTATCAGAATGTGGCGTTCGACGCTTCGACCGAGATCGTGCAGCGTGTGACCGGCCTGGATTATGGCGAAGTGGTGCATGAAAAGCTGTTCGCGCCGCTGGGCATGGCCAGCGCAAGCGTGGGCCGGGCAGGGATCGAGAGCGCGGCAAGCTGGGCGCGGCCCCATGCCGGCCAGCGCGAATTGCCGATGAAGGACGCCTATTATCGTGTGCCCGCAGCGGGCGGGGTCAATTCCTCGATCTTCGATCTCGCCAAATGGATGCGCGCGCAGATGGGTGCGGTGCCCTCTGTGCTGTCGGGCGCGGCGCTGGAAACGCTGCATAGGCCGCGGGTGGCGACTCCGCCGCATGGCGGGCGCGGCGCATCGGATCGCGCGCTGACCGACGCCACTTACGGTTTGGGTTGGCGCGATTTCAATTATATGGGTCATGCGCTGGTCGGTCATCGCGGTGCGGTGGACGGCTATCGGTCGCTCATCCTGTTCGATGCGCAGGCGAAGACCGGGATCGTGATGCTGTGGAATTCCAACAGCAACCGTCCGGTGGGCGCGCAACTCGAACTGTTCGACATGTTTTACGGCCTGCCCGTCTTCGACTGGATGGGGCTGGACAAAATGGCTCCCGGCGGTGGTGCCGGGCGGTTGCCGATTGCGCGCTAGACTATCCATTGTGCAAGAAAGTTGCGCACTTCGCGCTTCCGCTGACGTGAGCAATGGCGCTATGGGCCTTGACCCATGAGCAAGCAACAAACCCTCTACGAGAAAATCTGGAACGCGCATGTCGTCGAACGGCGCGATGATGGCACCTGCCTGATCTATATCGACCGGCATCTGGTGCATGAAGTGACCAGCCCGCAAGCGTTCGAAGGGCTTCGTGCGGCGGGGCGGACGGTGCGCCGGCCGGATCTGACGCTTGCGGTGCCCGATCACAACCTGCCGACCACGGCGCGGCGTGATGCGGCGGGCAACCGCCTGCCGATCCTCGACAAGATGTCGGCGCAGCAGCTTGAGGCTTTGGAAGCCAATGCGCCGGCATTCGGCATCCGTTATATCGGCGCGACCGATATCGAACAGGGCATCGTGCATGTCGTGGGGCCGGAACAGGGCTTCACCCTCCCGGGCACGACGATGGTGTGCGGCGACAGTCACACGGCCGCGCATGGCGCGCTGGGTTCGCTGGCGTTCGGCATCGGCACGAGCGAGGTGGAGCATGTGCTCGCCACGCAGACTTTGATGCTCAAGCAATCCAAGTCGATGGAAATCCGGGTCGATGGCACCTTGGGCTTCGGCGTATCGCCCAAGGATGTGATCCTGGCGATCGTGGGCAAGTTGGGCGCGGCGGGCGGCACTGGCTATGTGGTGGAATATACCGGTTCGGTGATCCGCGACATGTCGATCGAAGGGCGTCTGACCATTTCGAACATGGCGATCGAACATGGCGCGCGCTCCGGCCTGATCGCGCCTGACGACAAGACATATGCCTATCTGAAAGGCCGGCCGATGGCTCCCAAGGGCGCTGCATGGGATGAGGCCGTGGCCTGGTGGAAGACGCTGCCAAGCGACGCGGGCGCGCGGTATGACAAAGTGGTGCTGCTCGACGCCGCGGACATCGTGCCCAATGTCACATGGGGCACCAGCCCCGAGGATGTTGTTCCCGTGACCGGCGTGGTGCCCGATCCCGCGAGCTTCGAGGATGCTTCGAAGCGCGATGCGGCGGCCAAGTCTCTGGCCTATATGGGGCTTGAGGCCGGGCAGCGGATGCAGGATGTGGCGGTGGAGAACATCTTCATCGGAAGCTGCACCAACAGCCGGATCGAAGATCTGCGCGCCGCGGCGCATGTGCTGCGCGGCAAGCACATCGCCGCGGGCGTGAAGCAGGCGCTGGTGGTGCCCGGCTCCGGCCTGGTAAAGGCCGAGGCGGAGCGCGAGGGGCTGGACCGCATCTTCATCGATGCCGGCTTCGAATGGCGCGAGCCGGGCTGTTCGGCCTGTCTCGGCATGAACCCGGACAAGGTGCCAGCGGGCGAACGCTGCGCCTCGACATCGAACCGCAATTTCATGGGGCGGCAAGGCCCCGGTGCACGGACCCATCTGCTCTCGCCCGCCATGGCGGCGGCGGCGGCGGTGACCGGGCGGCTGACGGATGTGCGCGAACTTTTGGGGAGCGAATGATATGAAACGGGTGATGGTATTGCTGTTCGGCGGCGCGATCCTGAGTGGCGTGGCGGCCTATGCGGCGATGGCGAAATCTGCGCCGCGGTCTGAACAGGCCGACAGCGCCGAGCAGCCGGCAACGCCGGAGAGCAAGCGATAATGGAGCCCGTGTCCGTCATCGAAGGCAAGGCTTATCCGCTGGGCCTGAAGAATGTCGATACCGATATGATCATCGCGGCGGACTGGCTGAAGACGATCAGCCGCTCCGGTCTTGGCGTGGGCGCGTTCGAGGCGCTGCGCCAGGATCCGGATAATGTGTTCGACAATCCGGCCTATGCCGGTGCACCGATCGTGATCGCGGGCGACAATTTCGGCTGCGGATCGAGCCGCGAACATGCCGCCTGGGCTATGCTCGATATGGGCATCAGGGCGGTGATCGCGCCGAGCTTTTCCGATATATATTCGAGCAACGCCTTCAAGAACGGCATCCTGACCGTGGTGCTGCCGCAGGAGGCGGTCGATCGGCTGCTCGAGGTGGCGCAGACCGATCCGATCCATGTCGATCTGGACAGCCAGACGGTAACCACGCCGTTCCAGGATCGCTTCACCTTCGAGATCGATCCTTTCCGCAAGCAATGCCTGATCAACGGACTCGATGAAATCGGCCTGACTTTGACGAGCGATGCGCATATTGCATCCTATGAAAAAAAGGTCGCCAGCGAGCGGCCATGGGTGTCTGGAGAGAAATCGCATGAAAGCCTTGCTGTCTAAAGCCGTTGGCGGACCCGAAACGCTGGTTGTCGAGGATATTGCCGATCCCGTTGCCGGCCCCGGAGACTTGCTGATCGCGGTCAAGGCATGTTCGGTCAATTATCCCGATGTGCTGATCATCGAAGACAAATATCAGTTCAAACCGCCGCGCCCCTTTTCGCCGGGCGCCGAGATCGCCGGTGTGGTGGAGGCGGTGGGCGCGGGCGTGACCGGATGGTCGCGCGGCGATCGGATCATCGCCACGGCCGGCTCCGGCGGCATGGTCGAAAAGCTCGTCATCCCCGCCAGCAGCGCCTTCCGCTTGCCCGATGAGCGCAGTTTCGTCGAGGGATCGGCACTGTTGCTCACCTATGCCACCACGATCCACGCGCTGGTCGATCGCGGTAAATTGAAGGAAGGCGAGACGCTGCTGGTGCTGGGCGCGGCAGGCGGCGTCGGGCTGGCGGCGATCGAACTGGGCAAGGCCTTCGGCGCGCGCGTGATCGCCGCCGTCTCGTCCGAAGCCAAGGCGCAGGCCGCGCGTGATGCGGGCGCGGACGATGTGGTGATCTATGGCCGGGGGCCATTCGACAAGGATCAGTCCAAGGCGCTGGCGGAATCGTTCAAGGCGGCCTTGGGGCCGGGCGGGGCGGATGTGATCTACGATCCCGTTGGCGGGGACTATTGCGAACCCGCGCTGCGCTCTATCGCGTGGGAAGGCCGCTATCTGGTGGTCGGTTTTCCCGCGGGCATCCCGCGGTTGCCGCTCAACCTGACCTTGCTCAAGAGCTGCGACGTTTGCGGGGTGTTCTGGGGCGCGTTCGCCGCGCGTGATCCAGAGGCCAATAAGGCCCATGTGGCGCGGCTTTTCCGGCTGTGGCAGGGTGGGCAGATCAATCCGCGCGTGACGCAAACCTTCCCGCTGGAGCGCGGCGGGGACGCGATCGCCAAGATGGCCGCACGCGATGTGATAGGAAAACTGGTCGTTACCGTCGCTGAATGATGCGCGCACCGTTGCGGATTGCAGCGATGGTCCCTATTTCTGCTCCGACCAACGATAAGGACCGCCAATGACCAGCTTCAACGACCGTGAACGCGCTTTCGAAACCCAGTTCGCCCGTGATGAAGAGCTGCAATTCAAGCTCACCGCGCGGCGCAATCGTCTGCTCGGGCAATGGGCTGCGGAGAAAATGGGGCTGACGGCGGAAGAAACCGACGCTTATGCCAAGGCGGTGGTGCAGGCCGATTTCGAAGAGGCGGGTGACGAGGACGTGATCCGTAAGCTGCTTGGCGATCTGACCTCGGCTGGCGTCGATACCGATGACAGTACGGTGCGCAATGCGCTGGTCGAAAAGATGGTGGAAGCGCGCCGCCAGTTTATCGAGGCGCAATAATCATGCCGATGGCCGCTGAAGACATCGAGGCGATGATCGTCGCGGCTATACCCGACGCCGCGGTGGAGATCACCGATCTGGCGGGCGACGGCGATCATTATGCGGCGCGCGTGACCAGCGCCGCTTTTCGGGGAATGCCCCGCGTGAAACAGCATCAGGCGGTTTATGCCGCGCTGGGCGGACGGATGGGCGGCGTGCTTCACGCGCTGCAATTGACCACCGTCGCGCCGGAATAAGGAGTTTTCAAGATGAGCGACGACGCACAGGCCCGGATCGACGAATTGGTGAAAGCCAATCATGTTCTGCTGTTCATGAAAGGCACGCCGCTTTTCCCGCAATGCGGCTTTTCCAGCCGCGCCATCTCCATCCTCGATCATCTCGGCGCGGATTATGAGACGGTGGACGTGCTTCAGGATCAGGGCATCCGCCAGGGGATAAAGGAATATTCGGATTGGCCCACGATTCCGCAGCTTTATGTGAACGGCGAATTCGTCGGCGGATCGGATATCATGATGGAAATGTATGAAGCGGGCGAGCTGCATACATTGTTTGCGGGCAAGGGTGCCGCGCAGGCGGGTTAAACCTACAAATCCGCTCATGTCGAGCGAAGTCGAGACACGCACTTTGCCGGTGACCCGTCCCTCGACTTCGCTCGGGACAAACGGATGAGGGTGCGATCTTTCGCTTATTCCTCCAAGCCCAGGCTTACTCCTCCAGCGCCAACCCCCGGCTCAGCAGCGCCGCCTTGGCGCGCTCATTGCCCTTGGCTGCGGCGGCTCTGAACCATTTGACCGCGTCGGTCTCGCTTTTGATGACGCCCTGACCGCCGGCATAGGCAATCGCCAGATTGTACATGGCACCGGGATTGCCGGCCTTTGCTGCGCGCAGAAACCATTTGGCGGCCTCGGCCCGGTCCACGGGCGCGCCATTGCCATGGTAATAGCGATTGCCGATATTGAGCATAGCGCCGACATGGCCCTTTTCCGCCACCGCGCGAAACCAGCGCAGCGCTTCGGCCTCGTCCTTCGCGACACCGTTGCCGTCGGAATATTTTACACCCAGGTAGAACATCGCGGCGGCGTCACCCGCGCCCGCGAGCGTTTGCAGCGTTTCCAGCGGAGAGGCTGAGGAGATCCGCGTCGGGTCGGGCCCTTGCGCCATGGCGAGAAGCGCGACTGGCAGGAGCAGGAGGCGATGTGATGTCATCATGTCCGCCGTCGATACAAGCGCGCGCCATCCGGGCTGTCAATGTTGGGGCGCGTGGAGGGCTGGAAATCCGGGGCGAGCGGGGGCGGCATGTCTTACCAGGGAAATGCCGGCCCCCGCTCTGAAGGGATCACGGAAAGGAAACCGTGTATGCTTCAGAGAGATGCAGGGTGCGTGCCAATTTGCTCAGGCGGCAGATTGCGCGGGATACGATGGTTGACCGATTTTAACCATGAACCAATTCTGTAAAATTCCCCGACAATCCCGCCTGTCGGTCCGTTCATTGACTGTTCAGCGATCCACGACTACATCTGTAATCGTAAGGAAACGCTGTTGCCAGGGAGGGACCAGCACATGACCGAACGGATCAGCGACGCCGAACATGCCGTGATGGAAGTGCTTTGGGATGAAGCGCCGTTAACGGCCGCCGACGTTCATCAGCGCATCGATCCCGCGCGGGGATGGTCCGACCGCACGGTGAAAACCATGCTGTCCCGTCTTCTTGGCAAGGGTGTGCTCGCTTATGAAGAGGAAGGGCGCCGTTATCTCTATCGCCCCGCCGTGGCCCGCGAGGATTATGTTTCCACCGAATCGCGGCGGCTGGTGGACCGGTTGTTTGGCGGACGGATCACGCCGCTGGTGGCGCATCTGGCCGAACGCGATGAATTGACCGATGCCGACATCGCCGAGATCGAAGCGCTGCTGAAGGCGCTCAAGTCATGACCGGCTGGATCTTGGAAACGCTGATCGCGTCGACACTGCTGATGGGGCTGGTGCTTTTGGTGCGGGATCGCGTGGCGACCCGGTTCGGCGCGCGCATCGCTTATCTCCTGTGGCTGCTGCCCGCGCTGCGGATGATCCTGCCGCCGCTTCCAGAGAGCTTTGGTCCGCCGCCGCTGGCGCACATCCCGGTGATCGTGGACATTTCCGCTTTCGCCGTCCCTGGGGGCGAGCCGATGGGCGCGGTGCCGGCTGAGCAGGCCTTTCCCTGGCTCATGGCTATGCTGGCATTGTGGCTTGCCGGGGCCGTGGTGCATCTGAGCTGGCATCTGATCTCCTATCGGCGTTTCGTGCGCGCCGCGCTCGACGATTGCACGGATCTGCCTGAACTGGATGTGCGCGGGATCGAGGTGTGTGCGAGCCGGGCGGTGGAGGGACCGTTCGCCGCAGGCATCTTCCTGCCCCGGATCGTGCTGCCGCATGATTATCGCACGCGTTACAGCGCGGAAGAATTGCGGCTGGCGATGCGGCATGAGGCGATCCATCACGACCGGGGGGATATTCCGGTCAATCTGCTCGCACTGGCGATGCTCTCGCTCCACTGGTTCAATCCGCTCGCGCACCGCGCCTGGCGCGCGTTCCGCACCGATCAGGAACTGGCGTGCGACGCGATCGTGCTGGAGGGGGCCAGCGGAGCGGAGCGCCATAGCTATGGCCTGGCGCTGGTGAAATCCGCCTGCACGCGCACGCCGGTCGCCGCCTGTTCGCTCAACCCGCGCGATCAACTCAAGAAGCGGCTGAGGATGATGAGGGGCGGGGGTGAGCGCCGGCTTTCGGGAACGATGCTTGCGGCCATGCTGGTGGGCGGCGGGCTGATTGCCACGGCGTCGGGCGGGATCGCGGCTGAGACGACGCGCGAGATGCGGCGTGAAATGAAGGAAAAAGTGATCGTGCCCGCGGTCGAAGCGGTGGGCATGGCGACCCCGCCAATGCCGGTGATCGCTCCAGAGCCGCTCGAACCCATGGCTGCGCCGCCGCCGCCCGAGCCCGCGGACGTATGGCCGCCGGAAGCCAGCGCCGAAATGCACGCGGGGATGGAGAACGCCCGCAAAGCCCAGGAAGAGGGTCTGAAACAGGCCGAACAGGCGCGGCGTGCAGCCGATATGGCGCGCCGCGCTGCCGAGGTGGAAATGCGCAGGATGCAGGTCGATCATTCGGCCGGCACGGCGTTGGTCTCCAACGGCTCCGGGGCTTTCGCATTCTCCACGCCGGGCGATTGCCAGGCTGGAGATGGCAAGGCCTCCGTCGCTGTCAGCGGTGGAGCCGGAAAAGCGCAGCGCACGTATATCTCGGTCTGTGGCGCGGGCATGAGCGAGGCCAAAATCGCCAGGGTCACGCTGGACGCGCTGACCAGTGCGCGTCGGGCCTTGGCGGAAGACGGCGCGCTCAATCGCGATCATCGCACCAGGGCACTGGCCGGAATGGACCGGGAGATCGCGCGCCTGAAAGATGAGGTGATGGGCCTTCGATAGCATCGGCGTGCTGTGCGTCCATGGGCGCGGGCGCGCATGATCGATCTTGTTTCCGCGGCGATAGATCGCCAAATGGGCACCATGGACGATTTGCCCGGCAGCGCCGCATTCCCGACCGGAGACGCCATGCGGCTCACCCCGCTGGTGCGGCGCGTGTTGGCACCCAATCCGGGACCATTCACTTATTCGGGGACGCAGACCTATATCGTAGGGGCTGGCTCAGTCGCGGTGATCGATCCCGGCCCCGATGATCCCGCGCATATCGAAGCGATCATGGCAGCGGTGCCTGGCGAGACGATCGCCTATATCGTCTGCACGCATACCCACCGGGATCACAGCCCGGGTGCCGCACCGCTGAAGGCGCTGACCGGCGCAGAGATCGTCGGCTGTGCGCCGCTGGTGCTGGACGACAGCGGGCCGCGCGCGGACGCTTCGTTTGATCGATCCTATGCACCCGATCGGGTGCTGGGCGATGGCGAGGCCGTATCAGGCCCAGGCTGGACGCTCAAAGGTCTGGCCACGCCGGGGCATACCTCAAACCATCTTTGCCTTGCTCTGCCAGAGGAGAAGGCGCTGTTCACCGGCGATCATGTGATGGGTTGGTCCACGACCGTGGTCTCGCCGCCTGACGGGGACATGGCCGCCTATATGGCGAGCCTCGATCTACTCATGGGGCGGGATGACGCGGTCTATTATCCGGCGCATGGCGATCCCGTGACGAAGCCGCAGCGCTTCGTGCGCGGGTTGATGGGGCATCGCAAGCAACGCGAGGGACAGATCTTGCGCCTGCTGCAAAAGGGCGGTGGCATGGTGCCGGAGATGGTCGAGCAGATGTATAAGGGGCTGGATCCCCGGCTGTTTCCCGCGGCGGGCCGCTCGGTGCTGGCGCATCTGATCGACCTTCGGGATCGCGGCGTGGTGCATGAGGATGCCGATCGCTGGGCGCTGGCCGACGCATGAAGCCGCTGGGAAAATGGCTGATCGCTGCTGCCTTTGCGGTGGCGCTTCTGATCGGTGGGGTTCTTTTGTTGCAGCGGACGACGGGCGGCAGTGTGGACAGCATCGCCGCGACCAGTCTGCAGGGATTGCGCGAGCAAAACCGGCTCTCTGCATTCGCCGCGCGCTTCGTGGCCGTGGTCACGTCCGAACAGAGCCGTTTCGGTTTCAGCGCGCGCAAGACCACGATTATGCCGGGCATGGTGCGCTATGAAGTGGATCTATCCAAGCTGCGCGATCGGGATGTCACCTGGGATGCGGCGACCGGGACGCTGGCCATCACGCTGCCGCCGATCGAGATCGCCGGGCCTGAAGTCGATCTGGCGGGCATACGCGAATATGATGGCGGCGGATTGCTGATGGCGCTGACCGATGCCGAAAAGACGCTGGATGCCGCCAATCGCGCGCGCGGCACCGCCGATCTGCGGGCTCAGGCGCTTCAGCCGGTCACGATGAAGCTGGCGCGTGATGCCACGCGACGCGCGATCGCGAGCAATTTCGCGATGCCCTTGCGCGCGGCGGGCATCACGGCCACGGTGAATGTGCGCTTCGCAGACGAAGGCGACGCCGCGAATACAGAGCCGATGGACCGGTCCCGCGCGGTGGAAAATGTGATTGGAAATGCGGCGCAATGACGCTGCGAAGGGAGTTTGAGTGATGGACGCACGCGGTGGCATTGGTGGCAGCCTGACCGGGCTTGACCTGCGCGCCGAGATCGACCGGCTGCGCAAGGAGCGCAATGCGGTGATCCTCGCCCATTATTATCAAAAGCCCGAATTGCAGGATATCGCCGATTTCGTGGGCGACAGCCTCGATCTCTCGCGCAAGGCGGCGGCGACCGACGCGGACGTGATCGCCTTTTGCGGCGTGAAATTCATGGCGGACACCGCCAAGATCCTCTCGCCTGACAAGATCGTGGTGCTGCCCGATCTGGATGCCGGGTGCAGCCTTGAGGATTCTTGCCCGCCCGACAAGTTCAAGGCGTTCCGGGAAGCGCATCCCGATCATATCGCGCTGACCTATATCAATTGCTCGACCGAGGTGAAGGCGCTGAGCGACATCATCGTCACCTCATCGTCTGCGGAAAAGATCCTGAGCCAGATCCCGATGGACCAGAAGATCATCTTCGGCCCGGACAAGCATCTGGGCGGCTATATGATGCGCAAGACCGGCCGGGAAATGCTGCTGTGGCCGGGCGTGTGCATCGTGCACGAGGCGTTCTCGGAAACCGAATTGCTCAAGCTCAAGGCGCAGCATCCTGGCGCGCCCGTGGCGGCGCATCCCGAATGCCCGCCGCATGTGCTGGATCATGCCGATTATGTGGGCTCCACCCGCGGCATTCTGGAATATGCGATGGCGATGACCGAGGATACGCTGATCGTGGCGACCGAGCCGCACATCATCCATCAGATGCAGAAGCAGATTCCGGGCAAGACCTTCATCGGCGCGCCGGGTGCGGACGGCAACTGCAATTGCAATATCTGCCCCTATATGGCGCTCAACACGATGGAGAAACTCTATATCGCATTGCGCGATCTTGAGCCGCGGATCGAGATCGAGGAAGGGCTGCGGCTGGACGCGAAAAGGTCGCTGGACCGGATGCTGGAAATGGCGAGCGCGACGGTGGGGCAGGGCGATTTGGGGCCGGTGCGGGTGACGGGGGATTGAGGGTCAAGCGGGTATGACGGTCTCAATTCCGCGTGCCTCCGCCATATCGACCAGCTCGCGGTCGAATGTGACGAGCCGGTGTCCCAGTCGCTGGCATGTGGCCAGGTGGATGGCATCGGGCATCAGCAGCTTCGGTTTTGGTACGCGGACGAACTGAGCGGCGATGCGAATATCCGCAGGCTCGTTGGCCGCTTTATGCGTGAAGCTATCGCGCCAGATTTCGAATTTTTCGATTGTGGTTTGAGCATCCTGCTCTGTCAGCATGGTCATACGAACCAGCCTTGAAACAGTGGCGTTAAATTCACCGGCTGCCAGATCGCTGACAATGAATGGCCCGGATTGCAATGCGATCCAGGATGTCAGTAAATTAGTCGTCGGTTCGATCAGATGGATCGGCACCAAGACGCTCGTATCGAAATAGAGGCTCAACGCTCGTAATCCGCCTGATCCAGCCGCTTCAGCTCGAGCGATGTGATACTGATATTCGGCATCGTGCTCCGCTGTTTTTCAAGCCATGCCACCATGTCTTGAGTGGATTTTTTTTGCTGTTCCACCATACGCAATGCCACCGTCGGCTTGCCATGGCGCGTGATGATCACTTCTTCGCCCGCCAGCGCCTTGTCGATCAGGCTGGAGAGCTTGTCCTTGGTCGTCGCGACGCTGTAATGAGCCATAAATACTCCTATGGCCATAAATATAGCCATAATTGGATCGCTCGTCCAGCTTGTGGCGGCGGGCGTGGCGGGATAGGCATCTGGCCATGACTTTTACCCTCCCCGATTTCGATCTCCACGCCTTCGTCGCCGCCACGCTCGCCGAGGATCTCGGCGTGATCGGCGATATCACTTCGGCTGCGGTCATTCCCCCCGATGCGGTGTTCGAAGGCGTGATGGACAGCCGTGAGGCGGTCACCGTGGCCGGCCTGCCGCTGGCCGAAGCGTTTTTCAGGGCGCTCGATCCCGATGTGGAAATCGAGACGTTGGTGAAGGATGGCGACCGCGTTGCGGCGGGCAGCGATCTTATGCGGCTGCGCGGCAAGGCGCGGGCGCTGCTCACCGCCGAACGGTCCGCGCTCAACACCGTGCAGCATCTAACCGGCATCGCCACGATGACGCGCAGCTACGTCGACAAGATCGCGGGGACCGACGCGGTGCTGCTTGATACGCGCAAGACCATTCCGGGCCTTCGTGTGCTGGAGAAATATGCCACGCGCACCGGCGGCGCGACCAATCATCGCATGGGCCTGTGGGATGCGGCGATGATCAAGGATAATCATGTCGCGGTTGCGGGAAGCGTCGAAGAGGCGGTGCGGCGTGCGGTCGATGCGGGGATTGCGCGCATCATCGTCGAGGTGGACCGGGTGGACCAGATCGAACCCGCGCTGGCGGCGGGCGCGACGCATCTGCTGCTGGATAATATGGATCCCGCCACGCTGCGCGGCGCGGTGATGCTGGTCGGCCGCCGCGTGCCCACCGAAGCCTCGGGCGGGGTGCGGCTGGATACGATCAAGGCGATCGCCGAAACCGGCGTGACCTATATTTCAGTGGGGCGTCTCACCCAATCCGCACCCGCAGCAGATGTCGGACTGGATTTCAGAGCGGTGTGATCGCTGCGCGCTTAGCCGTCGATCACCACGGTGGACGGATGATGCTTGTCCAGATGCCTTTTGATGATCTTCATATTCTTGGTGTTGGACCGGAAGAAGAAATCGAAGGCATCGCCCACGAAGGGCACCAGGCCGAGCAGCGAATCCACGCCGACATTGGCCGCCATGCGGGTGATCTGGAATTTGGACATGCCCAGATTGCGGGCTTCCCACACGATCCAGGCGCCCATGGCTGTCGTGATCACATCACCCAGCACGGGAATGAGGCCGATGATGGCGTCCAGGCCGAATTGCCGGTTGATGCCGGGCATAGTGAAGCCACGCTCCAATAGCGCCTCCATCGTTTCGATCCGCTTGCGGACGGACGCGGGATCGCGGCCGATCTCGGGCAGGCTGCGGGCGATCTTCTCAAACTGGTCAGGCGAAACACGCATTCGGGCACTCCATCCTTCCCTTGCCGCTCCGATATGGGAGCGGTCGGCTATTCCTTCAACAGGCGGCCCAAAGGATGCACCGCGCGGGCATTGGGCTGAAACCCCGTCAGCCGGGGCGAAACGGCCGACCAGCGCAGCGGTGCGGCGATGGGGATGAAGGGCATATGCACGATGAAGGCGGCATCGGCCTCCTTCAGCTTCAGCGCACGCTCCGGCAGAGAGAGCGTGTCGCGCGCCTCCTCCAGCGCCTTTTCGGCCGCCTTGTCGCACGGCAGACCGGCCGCGCAGTTGATCCGGCGCAGATACCAGGTCGCGCTGTCACTGGGGGAGACCGAATCGATCAACCGGAGATCGGCGGCCTCTTTCGCCCCCACACGCACCGCTTGAAGCCCGATCGCGCGCAGATCGCTGGCGAGGCGGGCAAAGAGCATCCGGGAACCAGGGCCGTCGGGCAGCGCGATCCGCAGCGGCGGCACCTCATCATAGCTCGCGATCCAGGCGTTTACGCGCGCGCTGGCAAGTGCAAGGCGCACGTCGCGGCCGAGCCTGATCCAATCGGGCAAAGCAGGGTCGCCCGCCATGTCCAACTTCTTTGGCAGGAGGGAGAGCACAGGCCGCCAATCGCGCACGCCGGACAAAGCGGCGATCGCATCGCGGTCGATCGCCATGGCCACTGCATTGCGATTGTCGGCCCGGCCCAGAAAGCCGCTTTTCGCAGTCACGGCCAGGCCGAACAGCCCCTGCGCCGGATCGAAGCGCAATTGCGCCGGCGGCAGATTGGCGGCGCGGGCGATGGGCAAATCGGCGAACGTGCCGCCCAGGACGCTGGCGCTCGTGCCACGCTTGAACCGGATCAGCGCCAGCGCGGCGCGTTCGCTCCGCATCTGCACGGGATAATGAACCTGCGGATCTTCGGCGGCGTCCTTGGGAATCAGCGCTTCGAGCGCGATGACGCCGTCTTTTGACGATAGGATCCGATAAGGGCCGCTGCCTTGTGCGCGGCGGATCAGCCCCAACTCCGGCTGGGCGAGCAGGGGCAACAATAAGGGACGGGGCGCTTTCAGGCGAATCTCGATCACCTGCGGCGTGACCGCCACGATCTTGTCCACCGCGCCTAATAGCATTGCCAGCCGGTTGTTGCCGCCATCGCTCATCGCGGCGCGCAGGCCCGCAACCACGTCATTGGCCGTGACCGGACGGCCATCAGCCCAGGCGGCATCGCGCAGCCGGAAGATATAGCTCATCCCGTCATCGGAGACGTTCCAGCGTTCGGCGAGACCCGCTTCGATCTGGCCGGCGGCGTCGAACGAGACGAGTCCCTGCGCCACGGCGGGCAGAAACGCCGCCTGCGGTGCGGATGGCTCGGTGCGTGCGGGGATCGCCAGCGCCGGCTGCGATCCGATCACACTCACGCTGAGCGGACCATCATCTCCCACATCTCCGCAAGCGGCGGGGAGGAGCAGCGCCAGAGACGCGAGGAGGCAGGCGAAGGGACGCATGGATGCGATCAGGTCTTAACGCGGAAGATCAGCGCTGTCATGCACACCGGGATGCCGCCACCACATCTCGCGCTTGGACGTCATAACCTTCATCATGCTGGTGCGGACGGCGGGACTTGAACCCGCATTTCCAGAGGAAGGCAGATTTTAAGTCTGCTGCGTCTACCGATTTCGCCACGTCCGCTTGTGCGCAGACCAAAACCGCAGATGGCGCGCGGGGTCAAGCATTGGCTTTTGCGCATGGGCATCGGCGGGCGGACCGGCTAAGGGAGTGCGATGCAGCCGATCATCTCGATTTCCAATCTCACCAAGACTTATAAATCCGGCCATCAGGCGCTCAAGCGCGTCGATCTGGATATCCGCAAGGGCGAAATCTTCGCGCTGCTGGGGCCGAATGGCGCGGGCAAGACGACGATGATCAGCATCATCTGCGGGATCGTGAACCCCAGTTCGGGCACGGTGACCGCGGATGGGCATGACATCGTGCGGGATTTCCGGGCGGCGCGGACAAAGATCGGGCTGGTCCCGCAGGAATTGCACACGGATTCGTTCGAGACCGTGATGGCGACCGTCACTTTTTCACGCGGCCTTTTCGGCAAGGCACCCCATCCGGCGCATATCGAGAAGATCCTGAAAGACCTGTCGCTCTGGGAAAAGCGCAACACCAAGATCCAGGAACTGTCCGGCGGGATGAAGCGCCGGGTGATGATCGCCAAGGCGTTGAGCCACGAACCCCAGATCCTGTTCCTCGATGAGCCCACCGCGGGCGTGGATGTCGAGCTGCGGCGCGATATGTGGGGGCTGGTGCGCGAATTGCGGGAAAGCGGCGTGACGATCATCCTGACCACCCATTATATCGAAGAGGCCGAGGAAATGGCCGATCGGATCGGGGTGATCACCAAGGGCGAACTCATCCTGGTGGAAGACAAGAGCGTGCTGATGCAGAAGCTCGGCCGCAAGACGTTGACGCTCAATCTTTCCGAACCGATGACGACGATCCCAGCCGAACTGGGCGAATGGGCATTGACGCTGAAGGCCGATGGCAATGAGCTGGAATATGTGTTCGACACCAATGCCGAACGCACGGGCATTCCTTCCCTGCTGCGGCGGATGAGCGATCTGGGGATCGCCTTCAAGGATTTGAACACCCGGCAAAGCTCGCTTGAGGAGATATTCGTGAATCTGGTCCACACGCCGGCGGGAGAGGCATCATGATGTTCAACCGCCACGCCGTCTGGTCGATCTACAAATTCGAAATCGCGCGTTTCGGGCGGACGATCCTCACGAGCCTGCTGACCCCGGTGATCACGACTTCGCTCTATTTCATCGTGTTCGGATCCGCGATCGGATCCCGGATGACCGAGGTGGGTGGCGTTCCTTATGGCGCGTTCATCGTGCCCGGACTGATCATGCTTTCGATGTTCACCGAGAGCATCTCCAACGCCAGCTTCGGGATCTACATGCCCAAATGGGCCGGCACTATCTATGAACTGCTGTCGGCCCCCGTATCGCCTTTCGAGACCGTGGTGGCCTATGTGGGCGCCGCGGCGACCAAATCGCTGCTGCTGGGGCTGGTGATCTTCGCGACCGCGCATCTGTTCGTGGACGTGCAGGTGGCGCATCCATTGCTGATGCTGGGGTTCATGGTCCTGATCGCGGCGACATTCTGCCTGTTCGGCTTCATCATCGGCATCTGGGCGAAGAGCTTCGAGCAATTGCAGGTGGTGCCGCTGCTGATCGTGATGCCGATGACGTTTCTGGGCGGTGCCTTCTATTCGATCGACATGCTGCCCGCCGCATGGCGCACGGTCGCTCTGTTCAATCCCATCGTCTATCTGATCAGCGGCTTTCGCTGGACCTTCTTCGGCAAGGGCGATGTGGCGATCGGCATCAGCCTGGCGGCGACCTGCGGATTTCTGGCGATCTGTCTCGTCATCATAAGCTGGATGTTCAAGACAGGGTATCGGCTGAAGAACTGAGGGGCGGAGAGGGGCTTTCAGAACGCCGTCATGCTGGACTTGTTTCAGCATCCATTCGTCCGTCCGCAATATGGTCGCGACTTCTAAATGGACCCTGAAACAAGTTCAGGGTGACGGGGGGCGCCGGATAGGCCAGCATCGCCGTCAGACGTTCAGGCGCTCGCGCATTTCCTTGCCTGGCTTGAAATAGGGGACGCGCTTGGCGTCCACCTCGACCGCTTCTCCGGTGCGAGGATTGCGGCCGGTGCGGCCGCCCCGCGCGCGGGTGGAGAAGGCGCCAAAGCCGCGCAGCTCGATGCGGCCGCCTTCGGCCAGCCGCGCGCTGATCTCATCGAAGAACACATCGACGATGCGCTCGATATCCTTGGCCGACAGATCGGCATTTTCGGCGGCCAGCTTCTGGACAAGTTCGGACCGGATCATCGCATTCCCCATAGTGAAGAACGCCCGAGAGGCGTCCCCACAACGCCCGGTCGGTCCGTTCTACGGACGTCAAAATGTATGTGGCCAACGGACAGCATCAATTGACTAACATCGATCAACATGCCGAAATTCCGGTTTATTTGCAAGCCGTTGCCGCCCGCGTCCGCCGGATTTCAGCCGATCCCTTCCAAAATGGCGTCAAATTTGCGCACGCAATTGTAAAGGCACAAAAAAACGCCGCCGCCCGGATGGGCGACGGCGTCATTCTGTGCGTGTGGACTAAAGTCCGATTACTTCTTCTCTTCGGTCCGCGCCTTCAAAGCCTCGCCGAGGATGTCGCCCAACGACGCGCCCGAGTCGGACGAGCCATATTGCGCAACAGCCTGCTTCTCGTCGGCGATCTGCATCGCCTTGACCGAGAAGTTGGGCTTCTTGGAGCGATCGAAGCCGATGACCATGGCATCGAACTTCTGGCCAACCTGGAAACGCTCCGGACGCTGCTCGTCGCGGTCGCGGCCGAGATCGGTGCGCTTGATGAAGCCAGTCGCGCCATCGTCGCCCTGCTGGACTTCGAGGCCGCCATCGCGAACTTCGAGGACCGTGACGGTGACGATCGCATTCTTGTTGAGGCCCGAAGCCGCAGCGTTGGCGGTGCCGCCGACAGCGGGCGCGCCCTTTTCAAGCTGCTTCATGCCGAGCGAGATGCGCTCCTTCTCGACATCGATGTCGAGAACGATGGCCTTCACGCTCTCGCCCTTGCGATGCAGGTTGAGCGCGTCTTCGCCGGAGATGCCCCATGCGATGTCGGACATGTGAACCATGCCGTCCACGTCGCCATCCAGACCGATGAACAGGCCGAATTCGGTGGCGTTCTTGACTTCGCCTTCGACTTCGGTGCCCACGGGATGACCGGCAGCGAATGCTTCCCAGGGATTGTTGATCGCCTGCTTGAGGCCCAGCGAGATGCGACGCTTGTCTTCGTCGACCTCGAGGATGATGACGTCCACTTCCTGCGAGGTGGAGACGATCTTGCCCGGATGCACGTTCTTCTTGGTCCAGCTCATTTCGGAGACGTGGACCAGACCTTCGATGCCGGCTTCCAGCTCAACGAACGCACCATATTCGGTGATGTTCGTCACGCGGCCCGACAGCTTGGCACCGATCGGATATTTGGCCGACGCGCCATCCCATGGATCGCTTTCGAGCTGCTTCATGCCGAGGCTGATGCGCTGCGTTTCGCGGTTGATGCGGATGATCTGCACCTTCACCGTGTCGCCGATGTTGATCATCTCGGACGGGTGATTGATGCGCTTGTAGCTGAGATCGGTGACATGGAGCAGGCCATCGATGCCGCCCAGATCGACGAACGCACCATAATCGGTGATGTTCTTCACGATGCCTTCGATCACCTGGCCCTCGGTGAGCGTCAGGATCAGGCCCGAACGCTGTTCCGCGCGGGTCTCTTCGAGGATGGCGCGACGCGACACCACGATATTGCCGCGGCGACGGTCCATCTTGAGGATCTGGAAGGGCTGGGGGATGTCCATCAGCGGGGTGACATCGCGCACCGGGCGGATATCGACCTGCGAACCGGGCAGGAAGGCCACGGCGCCGTTGAGATCGACGGTGAACCCGCCCTTGACGCGGCCGAAGATGACGCCTTCGACGCGGGCGCTCTCGGTGAACTCGGCTTCGAGCTTGTCCCAAGCGGCTTCGCGGCGGGCGCGATCGCGCGAAAGCATCGCTTCGCCATGGACGTTCTCGACGCGATCGACATAGACTTCGACTTCGTCGCCGACCTTGAGATCAGCCTTCTGGCCCGGCGCTGCGAATTCGCGCAGCGGCACGCGGCCTTCGGATTTCAGGCCCACGTCGATGACGGCCATGTCTTTTTCAATGGCGGTGACGGTGCCCTTTACGACGCGGCCTTCAAAGCCTTCGTCTTCGCCACCAAGAGATTCGTTGAGCATTGCCGCGAAATCGTCGCGGGTCGGGTTTGGCAGTGTAGCCATGTGTTAGAGTGTCCTGTCTTCTACTTTATCCGGCCAGCCGGTTGTATCCGGCGGTCTTGACCAGAACTGCCGCAAGAACCCCATGCCCATGCGGCATCCAGCGTTTTCAGGCACTTATGGGCGCCGGCAGGGAAAGCGAAAAGGGCGCGTCAAGCAGGCGGCCTATCGCCGTGCCGCTCTCGCGCCTTGCAACTCAAACCCTCGGGGACGGTCAGCGGTCCGCTGCGCCGATCCGGGCGTCCACAAGCGCAATCGCACGCTGGACGGCCGCGTCTATAGAGAGGAAGCTGGTATCGAGCAAGTCTGCATCCTCTGCCTGGGCCATGGGCGCGGTCACCCGCCCGGCGTCACGCCGATCGCGTGCGCGGATATCGGTCAGCACATGATCGAAGCTCATCTGGCTGCCCGATTTCTGCATCTCCGCATGACGGCGCAGCGCACGCGTCCTGGGTGTGGCGGTGATGAACAATTTGGCGTCGGCATTGGGCGCGATCACGGTGCCGATATCGCGACCGTCCAGCACCGCGCCGCGCTTGCGCCTGGCGAAATCGCGCTGACGCTTCATCAGCGCGGAGCGGACGAGCGGGTGGGCGGACACGATCGAGGCGACCCGCCCCATTTCTTCGCCCTTCAGCGCGGGATCGGCGAGCAAGGCATCATCGAACGAGCAGGCCGCCAGTGCATCCTGTTCATTTTCCGCCTCACCATGGCCATGAACCAGCGTATGCGCCACCGCACGGTATAATAGCCCGGTGTCCATGTGCGGCAGATTGTAATGCGCGGCGAGGGCGCGCGCGATTGTGCCTTTGCCCGATGCGGCGGGTCCGTCGACGGCGATGATCATGGAGTTTGAACGACTCGATTCTGCAAAATCTCCACAAGGGAGAAAAAATCTGGAAAACTGGTGGCGATCGGCGCGATATCGTCGATCGTGAGGGCACTTTTAGAGACCAGGCCGGCGATGACGAAGCTCATCGCGATGCGGTGATCGAGCCTTGACGCGATCGTGCCGCCCCCGGGCAGGGGATCGCCACCCGAACCCTGGATGATGAGGCCATCGGGCGTTTCCGTGGCGATGACGCCGATCGCTGCCAGACCTTCGGCCATCACGCTGATCCGGTCCGATTCCTTGACGCGCAATTCGTCCAGCCCGCGCGTCACGGTCTGTCCCTGCGCGCAGGCGGCGGCGATGAAGAGAATCGGAAACTCGTCGATCATCGACGGTGCGATCTCGGGGGGCACTTCGATTCCGGTCAGCGAGGAATGGCGCACAGCCACATCCGCCACGGGTTCGCCGCCCACGATCCGCTCGTCCAGCAGCGTGATATCGCCGCCCATCGCGCGCAGGATTTCGATCAGCCCGGCACGAGTGGGGTTCAGCCCGACATTCTCCACCACCACATCCGACCCCGGTACGATCAGCGCGGCCACGATCAGGAAACCGGCAGAGGAGGGGTCTCCCGGCACGTCGATCACCTGCGGCCTGAATTCAGCCTCGCCATGCAGCGAGATGATCCGCGTGCCATCGCTTTCGGTCTCCACGTCCAGCTTGGCACCGAAGCCGACCAGCATCCGCTCGCTATGGTCGCGCGTCGGAACAGGCTCGATCACGCGGGTGATCCCCGGCGTGTTGAGGCCGGCAAGCAATATGGCGGATTTCACCTGCGCCGAGGCGACGGGCAGGCGGTATTCGATCGGAACGGCGGGGCAGAGCCCGCGCACCATCAGCGGCAGACGCCCGCCGGGGCTGGCGGTGAAGGCCGCACCTGTCCGGCTGAGCGGGTCGATCACGCGGTTCATCGGGCGGGCGGAGAGCGAGGCGTCTCCGGTGAAGGTCACGGTGATCGGGTGGCTGGCGACCAGGCCCATCAGCAGGCGGGTGGAGGTGCCGCTATTGCCCATGTCCAGCGCGGTCCGCGGCTGGAGCAGGCCACCCACGCCCACGCCGTGCACCGTCCAGATCCCGTCATCCCCGCGTGCGACGTCAGCGCCCATCGCGCGCATCGCGGCGGCGGTGGCCAGCACATCCTCACCCTCCAGCAATCCGCTGATTCTGCTTTCGCCCACGGCGAGCGCCGAAAACATCAGCGAACGATGCGAGATGGATTTGTCACCCGGCACGCGCACGCGGCCCCTTAACGGGCCTGATGCGGAAAAGCTGCGGGAAACGGGCGCTGCGTGAGACATAAGGGAAGGGCAATCCGGCTGGAAACAGCCGTGGCTTTTGACAGCGGCTTATAGCTATGGCAAGGCGCGCCGCGTGTGGCGGGGCATCGAAAGGATGCGCCGCTGTTTTCAATTTTATTCTGGAGGCAAGGCGGCACATGGTGAAGCCTGAATGGGGCACGAAACGGACCTGTCCGAAGTGCGCAACCCGATTTTACGATCTGGGCAAGGACAATCCCGTCAACTGCATCGAATGCGGTAACGTCTGGGAACCCGATCCCGTGCTCAAATCGAAGCAGCCGCTTCCGTTCGACGCGCCGAAGAAGGAAAGCGAAGCCAAACCCGTGGATGGCGCGCCCATTGACGAGGATCTGGATCTGGACGTGGTGGACGATGAAGAGCCATCGCCCGACGACGATGTGGATCTGGGGGGCGACGACGATCTGGGCGTCGATACCTCGGATGGCGAAAGCGATGCGAACAATTGATCGCTCACCATGCAAGGGTCTGCAACTGACCCTTGCAAAGGCGGCGCTGCCGACATAAAGGCAGCGCCTCACCGCCGCAGCACCCAGCGCGGCGCAGATGGATACGGGGCCTTAGCTCAGCTGGGAGAGCGCTACACTGGCAGTGTAGAGGTCAGCGGTTCGATCCCGCTAGGCTCCACCATCTCCTTTAATCACGCGCGATCGATCAGCGCTTTATGCTTGGATTCTTATTTCAGCGCAGGTTCATAGAGTTTGCGGTAAGAAAGCCCTTCATCGGCTTTCAAGGATAAGATGATGCGCATGATTGCGATTCTGATGGGCGCTGCCCTGACCGTCACTGGCGTTCAGGCTTCCGCTGCGAAAATCGACAATGGCCGCGCCGAAGCGCGGCTTGCCAAGGCTCTGGCCGGGCATGTTGCGGGAAAGCCCGTGGATTGCCTGCAATTGCGCGATATCCGCTCCAGCCGCATCATCGACCGGACCGCGATCCTGTATGAGACCAGCGGCGGCAAGATGTATGTCAATCGCCCGCGATCCGGCGCGACTTCGCTCGATTCGGGCGACATCATGATCACCGATACGCATTCTTCCCAGCTTTGCAGCATCGATATCGTGCGGCTCTATGATTCGGGTGCCCGGATGCAGAGCGGTTTCGTGGGGCTTGGCAAGTTCGTGCCCTATGTGAAGACCGCGCGGCGCGACTGAAGCACCGCTCAGCTTGCCAGCCTGTGGTCCAGCCGCTCCACGGGCGGGCGATAGCGGACAATGCCACCGCCCTTGCGCTTGATATCGACCAGCGCTTCATCGGCGCACGCCATCAGCGTTTCGAGTTCATTGCCGCATACCGACGACAAGGCATAGCCGACGCTGGTGCCGATCGTGATGCGATGACCCTCGATGATGAAGGGTTCGCCGATGGCACGCAGGATGCGGCGTGCCAGCATGTCGGCCTGCTCTGCATAGACCGCACCCGTCTGGATGATCACGAATTCGTCGCCGCCCAGCCGCGCGGCAAAATCGCTGCGGCGCAGAAGCGCGGTCAACCTTTCGGATACCGCCCTCAACAGCGCATCGCCCACCGGATGGCCATAAAGATCGTTTACCGGCTTGAACCGATCGAGATCGAGGCAGTGGACGGCAATCCCGTTCTGCGCATCGGATCCCGCCATAAAGGCTTCGAACCGCTCCCGCAGCGACAACCGATTGGGCAGACCCGTCAGATCGTCGCGGCGGGCGAGCGCCTGGAACACCTGGCTCTCCATTTCCTTGTGCGCGACCACGCGATAGCGCGCGAGCATACTTTCCACGCCGCCAATCGTGAAAATCGCAAGCAACAGCCCGACGGCGACATAGCTGATGGAAGCGGACAATAAGGCAATGATGATCGTGGGCAGGGTCGCGATCAGGATGCTGGTCACGCTGATCCAGGGACGCAGTGACAGGCCGGCCGCCACGCCGGCACCATAACCGAACAGCAATCCGATGATCAGCATATGCGCTTCAGCGCCCGCCACCACAAAGGCGCGCGCTGAAAACGCGCTGAAGGTGGCTGCGAAACTGAAATAAGCGCAGGCGAACCGCCGTTCCAGCGTGCGCGCCCGTTCCCAGCTCAATCTGGCTGTAGCAGCTTCCTTCTTGTGCAGAATCAGGACGCTGAGCCGCGCGATCAGGGCAAGGCCGCCCAGCAGCATCAGGATGGCGAGCAGGAGATCGGGTGTCTGAAAGTTGATGACCGCACCCACGGTCAAAAAAGCCGTGGTCATGATGACCGTCGGCAGAAGCGTGGCAAACAGGCTTCTGACCAGTTCGACATAGGTGTCGTGGGGCAGCGACCTGCGCTTATCGCTCAAAAAACCTGCTCCCTCGAATCGCGATGGCCCTGCGCATGAGCGCGGGGATCAACGATTGGTTCCATTTGGCGGCGTTCGCCGCAATTTCGGATTATACTTAAGCGGCGTTAACGGTTCGTTAGCCGGTGACAGCCTGTCTCATTTCGGGGGACGATTAGCCTCATCCCAGATGCGCGCGGCTTTTCATGAGCGGCTGGATCTTCGTCCCGAAATCCTCGACGCCCTGAAGGAAATCGTCGAAGGTGAGCAGCACGCCACCTGTATTGGGTATTTGAGCCATTTCGTCCAGCATTCGCGCGATGCTGGCATGGCTGCCGACGAGCGTGCCCATATTGATGTTCACCGCGCCTTCGGGCGCAGCGAGCTGGCGGACATTGGTGTCGGTGTTGACCGTATCCTTCGCACCCTGATCGGCAAGCCAGGCGATCGCATCCAGATCGACGCCCGCATTATAGGATTGCCACTTGGCCACAGCGGCCTCGTCGGTTTCGGCCGCGATGATCATGACGAGCACATAGATGGAGACGGCGCGCCCCGTCTTTGCGGTGGCCGCGGCAAGCCGGTCATTGTTGGAGGCGAAGGCGGTGGGCGTGTTGACGCCCTTGCCGAGACAGAAGGCGTAATCCGCCCATTTGGCGGAGAAAGCGAGCCCCTCGTCAGATGAACCTGCGCAGATGATCTTCATGGCACCGCCCGGCTGCGGCTTCACGCGGCAATCGTCCATCTGATAATAATCGCCCTTGAAGTCCGACACGCCGGTGTCCCAGACTTCGCGCAGGATGTGGGCATATTCATCGAGCATCTTGTAACGATTGCGGAAATGCTCATCGCCCGGCCATAGACCCATCTGCGTATATTCGGGCGGCTGCCAGCCGGTGATCAGATTGAGTCCGAAGCGGCCGTGGCTGATCGAATCGATCGTGTTGCACATCCGCGCGGCAAAAGCGGGCGGGATGATCAGCGTGGGGCAGGTGGCGTAGATCTTGATCTTTTCGGTCACGGCGGCGAGCCCGGCCATCAGCGTGAAGCTCTCCAGCCCATATTCCCAGAATTCGGTCTTGCCGCCAAAGCCGCGCAGCTTGATCATCGAGAGTAGGAAATCGAGGCCGTATTTCTCGGCGCGCTGGGCGATCTCCTTGTTGAGATCGAAGCTCGGCATATATTGCGGGGCGTTTTCGCTGATCAGCCAGCCATTGTTGTTGATGGGAACGAAAACGCCGATTTCCATGATTCAATCCCCCAGGGTGATTTCGAGCACAAGCTGGTTGAAGCTCTCCGCCGCGGTGACATTGCAGCCATGGCCGCCCCAGCGCATCATCGCCAGCTCGGCGCCGGGAATGCCGTCCGCCAACCGCTCCGAGCAGGTGGAGGGCACCAGCATGTCGTCCGCAGCGGCGAGCGCGACCGTGGGCACCGTTACGTCGCCCAATCGCGCATCCACATCGAAGGCGCTCAGCGCCGCGATGCGCTTCTCATAAGTCTCGACGCCTGCAAATTGCTCGACCTGGCCGATCAGTTCGGCGTCGAGCACGGCGCTATGCTCGGAAATCCAGGTGGCGGGGAACAGGAAGATCGGTTGCGCCGCCAGATAGGCGCGCGGCCCTGCATGACGCAGCAGC
Source organism: Sphingobium boeckii (assembly GCF_014199215.1). GTDB lineage: Bacteria > Pseudomonadota > Alphaproteobacteria > Sphingomonadales > Sphingomonadaceae > Sphingobium_A > Sphingobium_A boeckii. Next base: position 551,288 of record NZ_JACIJC010000002.1, on the reverse strand, counting down.
GCGAGCCTTGCATCGAAACAGCGCGCGAAATGCGGATCGGGCTTGGACCAGGCGTTGACCAGCACCTGAAACGCGATCCGCGCGGGCGCTTTGAGCGAAGCCGCCAGCGATGCGACTTCGCCCGCCGCATGTCCCATCACCGCCGCGCTTTCCACCCCCAGCGCGTCGATGACGTTGAGCAGATCATCCGCCATCTGATCGACCGTCACGGTCTCGGGAAGCGTTCGATCGCTCCGCCCGGTGCCGCGATGATCATAGGTCACCACGCGGAAATGTTCGGCAAGCGAAGGGATGTTGGGTGCCCAATACTGTCCCGATCCGCCAAGGCCCGCTGACAGGATCAGCGGCGGACCATCCGCGCGGCCATGCTCTTCAAAATAAAGGCCGCCGGCCATGGGCATCAGGCGATGTGCGCCACGCTGGCGATCTCCACCAGGCAATCGGGCTTTACCAATTCGGTCTTGATGCAATAGCGCGCTGGCTTTGCACCGGGAAAATATTCGGCATAGACCTGATTGAACGCGGCGTAATCGGCCAGATCCTTTAGGAAAATATGGTTCATCGCGACATCGGCCATCGTCGCGCCGGCGGCCTCCAGCGTGATTTTGATTACGTCCAGAACATGGCGGGTCTGCGCGGCGGCGTCGCCCACATGGAGCACTGCGCCGCCTTCGCCCAGCGCCAGCACGCCTGAGACATAGACGGTGTTTCCCGCTTTGGCTCCGGCTGAATAGGGTGCGATCGGCGTGGGGAATTGCGGCGGGTTGATCGGTTCGAAAGGCATTAAATCTCTCCAGTCATGTTTCGATTGTCAAAACCCGTTCGAGTTAAAATTTCCAAGATCCGTTCGGGCTGAGCCTGTCGAAACGGGGGAGGCGGTGGCATCACGGCGCGGTCTGGCCGAATGCGCCGCAGAAATCGGCGGTGGTGGATACCCAGCCGAAGAATTTTTCGATATTATACACGCTTGCCTGCTGCATGGACTCCGGCCCCAGATGGTGCGTCGCATCCTCCAGCATCACGCCGAAATATTCGAAGTGAAAGCCATCGCGCAGCGTACTCTCCACGCAGACATTGGTGGCGATGCCGACGAACACGATATTGCGGATGCCCCGCGCGCGCAGCGTGGAATCGAGCTGCGAATTGAAGAAAGCGGAATAGCGGGTCTTGTGAAGCGAGATGTCGCCCGGCTGCGGCGTCAGCGCCTCCACCAGATCATAATCCCAGCCGCCGCGCGCCAGCAACTGGCCGGAGAGTTCGGGCCGCGCCCGCATCGTCTTCAGTGCATTGGATTTGTGCCAGTTGGGCGAGCCCGGCCCGCCCGCCTCGGCATATTCCGCATCCCAGCCATTTTGCAGATAGATCACCTGCACGCCCGCTTTGCGCGCGGTTTCCAGCACATTGGCGATCTTGTCGATCACGCCCGCCGCGCCTGCTATATCAAAGCCCGCCAGATCGACATAGCCGCCGGGTGAGGCATAGGCATTCTGCATATCGATCACGACGACGGCGGTGTTGGCGGCAGTGAGCGTCAGCGCCTCCGGCCGCGCGGGCAGGGTGAGCGATGCGCCGCCTTGGCCCATGGTCGTATCGATCGCCGTCACGCTGCCTCCCTGTTGCAGGTGCGAAGTGTCGGCCGGTGTGGCGGCTGCGTCAATCCCCGGCGAGGCGCGCGACGATATCGTCCAGCAAACGGGACGCACCGAAGCGGAACAGCGCGGGCGTCATCCATGCTTCGCCCAATTCAGTGCGGAGGAGAGCGAGCCATTGGAGCGCCAGATCGGCCGTACCGATGCCGCCCGCCGGCTTGAAGCCGACGCGCGTGCCGGTCTGATCATGCCACTCGCTGATGGCGCGCATCATGATCAGGCCGGCGGGCAGCGTGGCATTCACCTTTTCCATGCCGGTGGAGGTCTTGATGAAGTCCGCGCCCGCCGCCATGCAGACTGTGGATGCGCGCGCGATCATCGTGGCGTCGGTCAATTCGCCGGTCGCGATGATCGCCTTCATATGCGCGGTGCCGCAGGCGGCGCGGAAGGCGGAAACCTCGTCGTACAGCGCCTGCCAATCGCCGGTCAGCGCGTGGCCGCGCCGGATGACGATATCGATCTCGGTCGCGCCTGCCGCAACCGAAGCATGGATCTCCGCGATGCGGGTGGACAGCGGCGACAGGCCATGTGGGAAGCCGGCGGAGACTGCGGCCACGGGGACTTGGCTGCCCGAAAGCGCGGCGCGAGCGGCGGGCACCATCGCGTGATAGACGCACACGGCAGCCGTGGTGAGTGTTGGATCGCCTGGCAGCGGCGCTTTCGCGCGCGCGCACAAAGCCCGGACGCGATCCTCGGTATCGTCGCCCTGCAAGGTGGTCAGATCCATGCAGGCGATGGCGAGGCGGAGATCGGCGTGCGCGGCCTGGCCTGTGGCGGGCGCAATCCGGGCGACGGCGCGGTCGATCTCGGCCTGATCGACGCTGATCCGGTAAATGGCGGCGAGATCGAACATCAGGCGAGCAATATGCCGGCCAGCGCGGCGCTCATCAGATTGGAGAGGCTGCCTGCGACCAGCGCCTTCAGCCCGAGCTTCGCGATGATCGGCCGCTGATTGGGCGCCAGATTGCCCGTGACCGCCATCTGGATCGCGATCGAGCTGAAATTGGCGAAACCGCAGAGCGCGAAGGTGACCACGGCGATTGTGACCGGAGAGAGCGTCGGCTGGAGCTTGCCCAGTTCGATAAAGGCCACGAATTCGTTGAGCACGATCTTGGTGCCGAACAGGCCGCCCGCGATGCCGGCCTCGTTCCACGGCACGTTGAGCATGAACATGATCGGCTGGAACACCCAGCCCAGCAGCATCTGGAAGGACAGTTCAGGATAGCCGAACCACGCACCCATGCCGCTCAATATGCCATTAGCGAGCGCCACGAGCGCGACGAAGGCCAGCACCATCGCGCCCACGGCCACGGCCAGCTTGACGCCGGTCTGCGCGCCCTGCGCGGCCGCCATGATCAGATTGGCGGGCTTTTCCTCGTCATGGCTGGCTTCGGCAATGGCGATCGGCTCGATCTCCCCCATATTGGGATCGTCGGGCATCATGATCTTGGCCATCAGGATGCCGCCGGGCGCGGACATGAAGCTGGCGGCGAGCAGATAGGGCAAAAGCTGCGCGCCGATCATGCTGGCATAAGCGCCGAGGATCGTGCCGGCCACGCCCGCCATGCCCACGGTCATCACCGTGAACAACTGCGATGGCGTGAGGCTGGCGAGATAGGGCCGGATCACCAGAGGACTTTCGGACTGGCCGACGAAGATATTGGCGGCCGCCCCCAGCGATTCGATCTTGGTGATCCCGGTCATCAGCCGGATCGCGCCGCCCACCCATTTGATGATGAACTGCATGATGCCGAGATAATAAAGGATCGAGATCAGCGAGGCGAAGAAGATGATCACCGGCAAAGCGGCGATCGCGAAGCTGGTCGCGCCGATGGCTGGCCCGGCGATCGGGCCGAAAATGAAATCGGTGCCCGCCTTGGCATAGCCCAGCAGATTGGACACGCCTTGGGACATGCCGCCGATGATCGTCTGCCCCCATGGCGTGCCCAGCACGAGCGCTGCGATCCCCACTTGGAGCGCAAAGGCCGCGCCCACCACGCGCAACCGAATCCAGCGCCGGTTGGATGACAACGCGACGGCGATCGCGAGGATGATGAGAATGCCCGCGATCCCGATCAGATATTTGGTCATGCGTTCGTGAAACCTGTTCCCCCTGGGCCAGCGGATATGATCTCGTGGATCACGGCTCCCGCAGCCGGTCTATCGGGCGAGACGATACACGCGGCGATGAAATCCGCTACCCCTTGATTGGCGGCGTCTTCGCTCGCGGCATGGACGAAGCCCAACGGGGCGTCCGGCCCGGTCTCCGCGCCGATCGGCGAGACCGCTGAAAAACCGACGCGGTGATCGATCGCATCATCGGCGCGCAACCGCCCACCGCCCAGGCGGATGATCGCATGGCCGATCGCGCGAGCGTCCATCGCGGCCAGATAGCCGGCGGCGGAGGGCAGGATCGCAACGCGCACGGGCGCATGGATCAGGTGCGTGTCCGGCTGTTCGAGCAGATCGGATGGCCCGCCCAGCGCGGCGACCATGCGCGCGAAATGCTCCGCCGCGCGGCCCGATGCGAGCGCTGTCTCGGCCTGCGCTTCGCCCGTGGTGCGGTCCGGGGCGAGGCCGCCTATCATCAGCATCTCGGCGGCCAGCGCCATCACGCACGCATGAAGCCGCGGATCGCGCGCGGTGCCGGTGAGATAATCCACGGCTTCAGTGATCTCCAGCGCATGGCCCGCGCTGCTGCCCAGCACCTGATTCATGTCGGTGATGATGGCGTGGGTGGTCATGCCGAGCTCGGCACCCGATCCGATCAGGCTTTCGGCCAGCGCGCGCGCCTGATCCATTGTCTCCATGAACGCGCCGGAGCCGGTCTTGATATCCATCACCAGCCCCTGAACGCCCGCGGCGACCTTCTTGGAGAGGATGGACGCGGTGATCAGCGGCGTGGATTCGATCGTCGCCGTCACGTCGCGGATTGCATAAAGCCGGCCGTCCGCTGGGGCCAGTTCCCCGGTCTGGCCGATGATCGCGCAGCCAATATCTTTCACGACCGTCCGGAAGCGTTCAAGATCGGGATAGGCATCATAGCCCGTTATGCTCGCCAATTTATCCAGCGTGCCGCCGGTATGGCCAAGGCCGCGGCCGGAAATCATCGGTACATAGCCGCCGCAAGCCGCGATGATCGGCGCGAGCATCAGGCTCACCTTGTCGCCCACGCCGCCGGTGGAATGCTTGTCGAGCACGGGGCCGTCGAGACCGGCCTCGGACCAGTCGATCACCCGTCCGGACTGGGCGAAGGCGCGCGTGAGCGCGGCTGTTTCGGCATGATCCATCCCGTTCAGATAGATCGCCATGGCCAGCGCTGCCGCCTGCTCCACGGGGATCGAGCGATCGGCGAGGCCGGCGGTGAATGCCGCGATCTGCGCCGTGGAGAGCGCTTCGCCGTCACGCTTGCGGCGGATCATGTCCTGAAAGGCGGGGGATGGAGGCATCCGTCCTCATACCCTGCTTTTGCGCTGACGCCAGCGGGCGCGGCATCGTCCCATCGCGGCACGCCGTTAACCCTCTTTTGCGGTGGTCAATATGGCTAACAAGACGTTAACATTCGCTTATGGAACGTGCACTCACCCTCACAGACACCGCTGCCAGGCACCCCTTGCGCCGGGCGTTGGCGATCACCGAAACGCCGGGGGACCGTTGGGAAAATACCCGGCTGTTCCTGATGACCTTCGTCGCCGGTTTTCTCGCCTTTTACGGCATGATCGCCTGATCAGAAGTTGATCCGCAGTCCGATCGCGCCGGACGTCGATTCCCCCGGCGCAAATCCGGCGGTGCGGATGATGGAGAGATCGGCGGTTAGCTGGTCAGACAGTGAGAATGACGCCGTCGCCCCATATTCCCCCCAGCTATCCGCGCCACCCGGTCCGTCACGCAAACCGGCCGGCTGGCGGATGACGCCGCCGACGCGCGTATTGCCATAAGCGGTGGTGTTCGATGTGGTTGCAAAGGCACCGTAAAGGCCGATGCTGCTCCCCGATTTGCCCAGCATATGTTGCAGGGTCGCGCCGGCGGCCCCCGATACACCATCCTGCTTTTCCTTGCGCGCGACCAGTCCGGTGGCCGGGATCACCACGGCGCGCGCGATATCCACGCGATCATAATCGAGCGAAGCAAAGGGGGAGAGGAAGACGCTGCGGCTGATCGGCACATCATAAGCCAGCGCGATCCCCGCGCCGGCCAGTTTGCCGTCGCTTTCCACGCTGATCACATTGCCATTGGCGCGGGTATAGGCCTCTGCCTGGAAATCGCGCCGTCCCAGCGACACGCTGGCGTCCATACTGAGCGCGCCGAAACTGGTCCCGCCGCTCAAGGCAAGCTGCCAGGTCCGCGCGGGCACGGTGTTCAAAACGCCCTGATCCGCTTTATTGTCCAGCATCGTTCCGGTCAGTTTCACATAACTTTCGCCAAATTCCCGGCCGAGACCGAGCGAGACGAAGGGTTGATCGCCCTGGCCCTGCATCGTGGCGATCCCAGCGCTGGCGCTGAGGGTCCAGGGGCGCTCGGGTGGCGCGTCCTGCGCCTGCGCCGCCGCCATGGCCGGGGCCGAAAGCGCGCCCATCAAAGCCATGCCGCGTGAAAATCCGATCAACATTCCATATCCCCGCTCGTTACGATTGCGGGCTTAACGCGGGCCGACCGAAAAACCTTCGCGGAGAAACGAAGGGTTTAACGGATCCGGCCGTATAAGGGGCAACGGTCCGACGTCCGGGCCGTCACGAGGATGAGGCTTTTTGCTGGCAAGCCGTTTTCCGGAACCCGTCACCGGGTCTGTCGCGCTGGGGGACGCATTGATGGCGCGCGTCTGCCAGCGGGATGCCGATGCGTTCGGGATGCTGGTGGATCAGAATGCCGTGATGCTACGCCGGATCGCTTATCGGATGCTCGCCGATCCGGTGGAGGCGGAGGATATCGCGCAGGAGGCGATGCTCCGGCTATGGACGCAGGCGGCGCAGTGGAAGTCAGGCGGTTCGGGCGTATCGGCCTGGCTCACGCGGGTGGCGATGAATCTGTGCCTGGACCGGCTTCGGCGGCGGCGCTTTTCAAGCGACGAAGATGCGCCGGAACAGATTGACTCCGCGCCGATGGCCGACGTGGCGATGGATGAAGAGCGGCTGCGGACGGCCACCATCGCCTGTGTCGCGGCCTTGCCCGAACGACAGCGCGCCGCGATCGTGCTGACATATTATGAGGAATTGCCCAACATCATGGCCGCCGCTGCGCTCGACATGAACATCAAGGCGTTCGAATCGCTGCTGCTGCGCGCGCGACAGGCGCTGCGCCCTCTGCTGGAAGAAAAAGGGCTGCTGCAAGACGCCCTGGAAGGGCATTCGGCATGACGAACATTCCGGATACCGGCGTCGACCCGGCCATGGCGCGCGCGCTGGACCGGTTTTCGGTGCCCGCGCCCTCGGTAGATTTCGCCGACCGGATCCTGCAGGCGGCGCAGGCGACCCCCGTTTCGCCCGTCACCGGCAATCGGCACCCGCCCGTGCGCGGAGGACGACGCTGGACGCGCGGCCGCAATATTGTGATCGGGACGGTCGCCTTCGGGCTGATGAGCGCGACCGCGGCCGCAGCCGGGCTGTTCGGCGACATTGCCGTGCGCGTACCGGTGATCGGGCGACTGATCGCCGCCGCCACGCCTGAAAGCAGACCAGCCAAGGCGATCAAGGTGAAAAGGGCGGCGAAGGTGCAGGAAGCGCCCGCCGCCGGAACGCGCGCCGATGTGCCGCCGGCTGCCATGCCGCAGGATGGTTTGGCGCAGCGCCGGGAAATCATTGCCGAGCGGATCATGACACGGGTGGAGCAAAGGGATGCCCAGCGCGCGGCCATGGGATTGCCCTCGCGCACGCCCAGAATTTCAAAGGCCGTTGCGGCGTTGCGCGAAGCCGCACCGGAACAACGCGCGGCGATGATCGAGACGATGCGGACGAAGTTGCAGGAGCGTCGCGCGGCGATCAGGGCGGGAGAAATGCCGACCCTCGCCCCCCGGATCGCGCCCGCAGAGAATGCCGCAACCCAGACTGCTCCCGCAACCCCGCTGCCGCACACCGGTGTGACCGAGACGGAGGGTGAGGCCGACGCAAAGGCGCTTCCGGCGCGCGATACGCTGCGGGAACGAGTGACCGCCGATCAACTCCGGCAATTGCGCGAATTGCGCGAGCAGCGCAGCCGTCTCCGCCAGCAACGCCGCCGTTGAATGCCGCGCGAAGGGTTTTTCGATCAGCCGCGTTGACGGGATGAAGACGCGGCACTGCTGCTCGTGTCATCCCGTTAAGGAGAGTAAGATGAAAACCCTCTTGATCATTCCCGCGCTGGTCATGCTGACTGCAACCCCGGCGCTGGCCGCGCCCACCACCCGCACCATGACGGTGGATAAGCCCAATTTCGAAGGCAGCAAGACCGTGACGCGCGATCCCGAGACGAGGACGGTCGCGCGCGATACCGAAGTGACCCGCAAGAGCGACGGCGCAACCGCGACCCGCAGCTATGATCGTGCCCCCACCGAATCCGGCATGTCCGCTTCGGGATCGGCAACCGGGTTCAACGGAAAGACCCGCAGTTTCGAGGTGGATCGCAGCCGGACGGATACGGGCTATGTCGCCAGCGGCACGGCGACCGGCGGCAATGGCGGCACCTATGCGCTGAGTGCTTCGCGTGACCGCACCGAGACGGGCTATGTTTCCAACCGGAACGTCACCAACGGCGCGGGCGAAACCGTCTATAATAAGGATAAATCGGTGTCCCGCGCGAATGGGCAACTCAGCCGTTCGGTCGATGTGACCCGCAAGCAGGGCTTCCGGCCACGGCGCGCGCGCCGCTGAACGGACGATCAGGATGCCCCGGTTCTCGCGTTCCCCCCAACCCCCGAACCGGGCTTGGCGATCGGCGCAGTCTGGCGATCGCCACGGAAGGCCCGGCCGCCTATCTGGCCGGGTCTTCCATTTCAATCGCAGGCGCGGTGGAGCTTTTGCGCCAGCCAGGCCGAGACGAGGCACATGGTGGCAACGAACAGAAGCTGTTCCACCGCGCTCACGCCCACCGCGCTCAGCGCCATGGCGATCAGCGATCCGACGACCATCGCGCCGGAATTGACGATATTGTTCGCGGCCACGGTGCGCGCGGTTTCGCTCTTGTCCACGGTGGTGGTGAGAAAGGCATAGAGCGGCACCACGAACATCCCGCCGAAGATCGCGACGAGCAGCAATGTGCCCAGCAACAGCGGCGCATCGGGGAGCGCGACAAAGCCCGCGAGATCATAGAGTCGTCCATCGGGCAGACTCTCCCAGCCGCGCACGACGAAGAAGAATAGGATGATGCACACGCCCATGCCGATCACCGAAATCGGGGCGTAGCGCGCCGAAACATGGCCCTTCAGCATCCGGTTGATCGCGATCGATCCAATCGCCACGCCCACCGAGAAGGTAGCCAGCAACAGGCTGTTGACCGCCGGATTACCGGTGAGCACATTCTTTACGATCGGCGGAAATTCGACGAACAGCACCGCGCCGATAGCCCAGAAAAAGCTGATCGAGACGATCGCCAGGAAAAGGCGGGGAACGTGCATCGTGTTGGACACAAGCGTCCAGGACGACCGGAAAGGATTGAGATCGAGCTTGACGCGCGCGACGGAGGGCGGGGCGGGGGGCACTTCGCGCCCGGAAAGCCAGCCGATGATCGCCACGCCGACGACCATCGCCGCGGCCGCCTGCGCGCTTCCGGCCACGACACCTGCGACGATGGTGCCCAGAAGGATCGCGATATAGGTGCCCGCTTCGACCAGACCGGTGCCGCCAAGCACCTCATCCTCTTTCAGATGCTGGGGCAGGATGGCGTATTTGATCGGCCCGAAGAAGGTGGAATGCACGCCCATCGCAAACAGCGCGAGCAGCATCAGCGGCACGCTGGGCAGCAACAGGCCGATCGCGCCGACGATCATGATCCCGATTTCGGCGGTCTTCACCCAGCGGATCACCTGCGCCTTGTCGCGCGAATCCGCGAGCTGGCCGGACAGTGCCGAGAGCAGGAAAAAGGGCAGGATGAAGATGCCCGTGGCCACCGCGTTGAACCAGGTTTCCTGCAACGGATCGGAATAGACCTGATAAGTGACGAACAGGATCATGGCCTGTTTGAAAAGATTATCGTTGAAAGCGCCGAGGAGCTGCGTCGTGAAAAGCGGCAGAAATCGGCGGTGCGCGAGCAACCGGAGCGATGTTTTCATAAGATTGCGAACGGGCTCCGTGCTGTTCCGTGGAGGCGGTCATAGCGGAGACCTTCCGGCCCTCCAAGGAATCTCTCCACAGCGCGCCCGTCCCGCGCTATGGCGGGAATTGCTATGCTGACCTTGCCGAACATCCTGACCCTATCGCGCATCTTCGCGGTTCCCCTGCTCGTCTTCCTGCTGTGGCCCACGCCCAGGCCGTTCGATTATTTTGTCGCCTTCGCGCTCTACTGTTTGATGGGCATAACGGATTATTTTGACGGATATCTTGCACGCGCCAAGGGCACCGTCTCACGCCTGGGCATCTTCCTTGATCCGATCGCGGACAAGATCATGGTCGTGGCGGTGATCGTGATGCTGGTGTTCATCGATAACATCCGCGGGTTTCACATGATCGCGGCGATGATCATCCTTCTGCGCGAGATCATGGTATCGGGCCTGCGCGAATTTCTGGCGGGGCTGAGCGTCTCCGTACCGGTGAGCAAGCTCGCCAAGTGGAAGACGACGTTGCAACTCGTTTCTCTGGGCGGGCTGATCCTGGCCGGCGCGCTGCCGCACTGGCCGATGCTGATGAAAGTCGCGCTGATCACCTTGTGGGCGGCGGCCGTGCTGACGATGATCACCGGATGGGATTATCTCCGCGTCGGTCTGAAGCATATGGATTAATCCATTGGAATTGCTTTATTTCGCATGGGTGAGAGAAAGCATCGGTCTGGATGGGGAGCGGATTGATCCGCCCGCCGACGTCCGCACCGTGGCCGATCTCATCGCCTGGCTGGCGCGCCGGGGCGGCGGCTATGCCGAGGCTTTCGCCGATCCTGCGCGCATCCGCGCCGCGGTGGATCAGGCCTTTGTGCAGGGCGATGCGGCGATTGCCGGCGCAAAGGAGATCGCGCTGTTTCCGCCGGTGACGGGCGGATGATCCGGATCGCCGCGGGGCCGGAGGATTTCGACAGCGCTGCTCTTGTCGTTGCGCTCGAAGCGCTGGGCGGCGGCGCGGTGGCGACCTTTACCGGGCTGGTGCGCGGGGAGGGTGGCCTGACCGGTCTGCAACTCGATCACTATCCGGCAATGACCGAAAAGGTGCTGGGCGTCATCGCCGCCAGCGCGATGGAACGCTGGCCGCTGAAAGGCATTACGATCGTGCACCGCACCGGCCTGCTCGCGCCGGGCGCACGGATCGTATTCGTGGGCACCGTTTCCGCGCACCGCGCCGCGGCGCTCGAAGCCTGCCATTTCCTGATCGACTGGCTCAAGACCGAAGCGCCCTTCTGGAAGAAGGAGCATTTCGCGGATGGCGGGCAATGCTGGATCGAAGCGCGGGCCGAGGATGATGCGGCGAAGGACAAATGGGTTTGACGTAGTCGTCGGCTTTTCGGGGCGGGTCTCTCCAACGAAAAAGGGCGGCGCTTTCACGCCGCCCTCCTCGGGACAATCCTGTGCGCGATCAGCCGAGCTTGGGAGCTAGCACGCCGTTCACGACATGGATCACCCCATTGGACTGATTGACGTCCGCCTGGGTAATATATGCGGCATTGCCGATGACATCCGTCAGCAGGATATTGTCGCCTGCTTCGAGCGACACCGAGATTGGGCTGCCTTCGAGCGTGGTCAGCGTGGTCTTGCCGCCACCCGCCTTCAGCTTCGCCAGCAGTTCTTCACGCGTGATCTTGCCCGCCACCACATGATATTTCAGAACCTTTTCGAGGTTCGGCTTGCTTTCCGGCTTCATCAGCGTGGCCACAGTGTCCGCGCCGAATGCGGTGAAAGCATCATTGGTGGGGGCAAAGACGGTAAACGGCCCTGGACCGGAGAGCGCTTCGACCAGACCCGCCGCGGTGATCGCCGCAACCAGCGTGGTGTGATCTTTGGAAGCGGAAGCGTTTTCGACGATCGTCTTGGTGGGAAGCATTTCCGCGCCGCCGACGACAGGATTGGCGGCAGCTTCTGCCGGCGCTGCCGGAGCGGCTTGCGCCTGCATGGCATTGGCTGTGCCGGCACAGATCATCAGGCTGGACGAGGTCATCAACAACGCAACGAATTTCGAAAACGACATTAGCAATCTCCAAGGAATGATTGTTCTAAAATGAGCCAGGCAGTTGAACCTATCATGAACTCTACGCCCGAGCGGGCGAATCGTTTCATGCGCGCAGGGCGGCGGCGCTATTTTTGAGAACACCGGCCAGCAATTGAAAGTCTTTTTCGCGGGGGCTGCCCTTGCGCCACACCAATGCGATCTGCCGTGCCGCATTTTCGGCGTCCAGCGGCCGCGCCTCGATGCTGGTGCCTGAAAGAATGCCGGCATCCAGCGCCATTTCGGGCAACAGCGTCACGCCAAGCCCGTTATCCACCATCTGCACCAGCGTATGTAGCGAGGTGCCCAGCATCGCCGCTTCCGCGCGCAATTCCGGTCGGTTGCACGCGGACAGCGCATGATCCTTCAGGCAATGCCCGTCTTCCAGCAGCAGCAGGCGGCTCTCGTCTATCGCATCGGCTGAAACGATATCGGGCAGATCGGCTTTCTCACCCTTGGGAAAGGCGACGAAGAGACGATCCTCGAACAAGGTCTCATGCTCAACGTCGCCGCAGGCGTAAGGCAAAGCGAGCAGCACGCAATCGACCTGCCCATGATGCAGCGATTCGCAGGCCGCGCGGCTGGTTTCCTCGCGCAGATAGAGTTTCAGATCGGGCCAGTCGCTGCGCAGCCGGGGCAGGATGCGAGGCAGAAGGAAGGGCGCGATCGTGGGGATCACGCCCATGCGCAATTCGCCGGACAGCGGCTTGCCCGCCGCGCGCGCCATCCCCGCCAGATCCTCTGCCTCCCGCAGCACCCGGATCGCCTTGTCGGCGATCTTTTCGCCCAGCGGCGTGAAGCGGACGACACGGCGCGTGCGCTCCACCAAGATGATGCCGATCAGCGATTCGAGTTCGCGCAGCCCCGCCGACAGCGTGGATTGCGTAACGAAACAGGCTTCGGCGGCGCGCCCGAAATGCCCGTGATCGCGCAGGGCGACCAGATATTGAAGCTGTTTCAGCGTTGGCAGATATGTGGACATTAATCACCCCAATCGATCAGTGGGGTGAATGTAAGTGTGTTTTTGAATAATTCCAGTCCGCTCAGCGCAGCGCCGAATAAACCGTATAGAGGCTGGTCAGCGTGAGCAGGATGCCGACCATGGCCATCAATGTGCGGGCTGGTACCCGTTTAGCCAGATAGCCGCCGAAGGGCGCTGCGATCAGCCCGCCGATCAACAGTCCGGCCGTGGTCAGGGTAAACGCCTTGAAACCGATATTGGCAATGAACGTCGCCGAGATTGTTGTGGTGAGAAAGAATTCAACGGTGTTGACGGTGCCGATGGTGGTGCGCGGGCTGGCACCCTGGATAAGCAGGTTTGAGGTCACCACCGGCCCCCATCCGCCGCCGCCGGCCGCGTCCAGAAAGCCTCCTGCCAGGCCCAGAGGTTCGATGATGCGGGGCTGGCGCGGCTCGATCTGCCCGCGCCAAGCGCGGAACAGTAGATAGATGCCGATCGATGCGAGATAGGTCATCACATAGGGCTTGGCGACTGACGCATCGATATTGGAAAGCAGATAGGCGCCCAATGCGCCGCCGATCATTCCGGGGATCACCAGCCGGGCGAACAGCTTCCAATCGACATTCTTGTGAAGAACATGGCTGATTCCCGAAGCGGCGGTGGTGAAGGATTCCACCAGATGCACGCTGGCCGACGCTGTTGCGGGGGGAATGCCGAGCACACTCACCATCAATGTGCTGTTGATCACGCCGAAGGCCATGCCCAGCGCTCCGTCTATCATTTGTGCGGCAAAGCCCACGGCGATGAATGGCAGAATATTCTGCCAGTTTTCGCTGATGAATTCGATCATCCGGTAAGCTTCCCTTACGTATCGTATCTTTTTGCCTAGCTGCACGAGCGGGGCCATGCGGACAAGACAGTTTCCCTATCAAGGCACTAGACAAGCGCTTTCAGCCTTATTGAAGCCGATACTGGAAATCTTGGGATTTAGCGCCTAAATTAACGTCGGCACCAGGGAGGCCGTCGCGATGCTGGAACAGCTCAAACAATATCTGGATTCGATCAAGGCGCGTGATCCTGCGCCGCGGTCCCGCTGGGAAGTTTTGCTTTATCCGGGCGTGCTGGCCGTGGGGATGCATCGGGTGGCGCATTGGCTTTATGAAGCCGAAATGCACTTCCTCGCGCGGTTCGTGAACCATCTCTCCCGCTTTTTGACCGCGATCGACATCCATCCGGGTGCGAAGATCGGCCGCAATCTGTTCATCGACCACGGCTTCGTGGTGATCGGCGAGACCACTGAAATCGGCGATAATGTGACCATTTATCAGGGCGCGACGCTGGGTGGGACGAATCCGACCAATGGTGTGGGCGGCAAGCGCCATCCCACGATCATGGACGGTGCGATGATCAGCCTCGGCGCTGCGGTGCTCGGCCCGATCACGGTCGGCCCGCGCGCGCGCATCGGCGCAAATGCCGTGGTGACCAAGGATGTGGCCGAAGGCGCGATCATGGTCGGCATTCCGGCCAAGCCGATGCTGATGGACGTGAAGGAAATCCAGAAGGGCTTCGTGCCCTATGGCACCCCCTGCAGCGAGAAATTCGATCCGGCGACGCAGAAGCTGGAAATCATGCGCTGCGAACTGGAAACGATGCGCAAGCGGCTGGACGAGTTGCTGGCCGAACGCGCGGATGACAAGGGCAAGCGCGAAAGCGCATGAACGGAGTCGTCACGCCGTTCCCGGTGCCGCGGGGCGCGGCGACGCAGACGGGGTTCGAACGCGCCGAACTGACCCGGATCCTCGATCTTTATGGCCGGATGGTCGCCGCTGGCCATTGGAAGGATTATGCCATGGATATGGGCCGCGACGCCGCGATCTTTTCCGCTTTTCGCCGGGCCGCCGAGCGCCCCGAATATCGGATCGAAAAGCGCCCCGCGCTCAGGCAGCGGCAGGGCATGTGGGCGCTGGTGAATGAATCCGGCGTGGTATTGAAACGTGGCCATGATCTGGCGGGCGTGCTGGCCCCGGTCGAACGGCGGCTGATGAAGCTGGTGGCCGAATAAGCAAAAAAGGCCGCACGCTCGATTCGAGCGCGCGGCCAGTCTGTCGCGGTCCGGCTCAGGCGGGTGTTGCGATGGCCGGACGGTCGAGTACGGGGAGGCGCTCACGCAGATCGCCGGGCAGCGTTTCCACCACGATCTTGCGCACGGGATGCCAGAAGGCGGAGAGCAGCAGCAGCGCTGAACCGATCACCAGCCCGGTCAGCGCGACATTGAGGCTGACCGCGCCGAACTGCTCGAACAAGGCGCTCATCGCATAGAGCACATAAGCCAGCGACGAAACGAGCAGCGCGCGCCGGTCGATCGTCAGCGATACCAGCGCGAAGAAGATATAGAGCGCGATCACGAAGGCCGCGGCCCCGGCGGTGATCGTGCCGCCATCCAGCACGCCCAATTGATGGAAAATCGGGTGCGCGATCATCGGTGCGGCTGCCAGATGGAGCCAGAAGGCGACGTCGGAACGGCGCGTCAATCGGGTGCGGTCCTGCGCATCCCAGTGCATGGCGAGCACGAAGATGCCGATGCCGCCCGCCAATGCGAACCAGGGCGCATGATCCACCAGAGCGGGGCTGACCGCCAGCACCAGCGCCACGGCCACCCCGACCAGCGCAATCGCGCCCGCCGCCACGGTGATCGGCACATGGAAACGCCGCCAGTGCAGCCAGGCTGCACCCGCCGTGATCAGGCCGATGCCCGCCAGCACGAGCGCGCCCGTGCGTTCGCCGAGATCGGGCTCGATATCGGTCAGCGCGCCGATCATGGTGGCGGCAACGCCGCCGGTGAAGCTCAGCAGCAGCAGGATGCTGGGCAGCGCCATCCGGCGACACCGCGTGAAATATTCCGCCAGCCCCCAGCTTGCGACGGCGACAACCGCGCCGCCGAGCGCCGCGGCGCGGTCACCGCCGATCCACGCCAATGCGGTGAGCAGCAGCGCGATGGCGATCGAGACGAAAATATCGTTGAACCCCGTGAGCAGGCGGAAACTCTCTTCATCCACCGCCGGGGTCGATCGCGCGGCTGAAACATGGTTTCTAAACGCAGTGGCCGCCGCGGGGCTGATCGCCCCTGCGGCGATCGCGGCCTCGATATCACTTTCGCTATACATGATGCTTCTCGACCCCTTTGCAGGATGAAGTATAGCATTGCTGTATTAATACGGCAATACAGCAATTCCTCCTGAAGCGAGGGGGGGAATGAATTTACGACCCCTGCAGCTTGCTCATGATCACCATGGATTGCTCCGCACCCGATTGCGGGACGATCTCTCCGCTACGGTCGGTGATCCGGGACCACGCTGCAGCAATGCCCTCCGGCGTGCGCTGGTCGGGCGGCAACAGTGCGCCGGGTGTCATCGTGACATAGGCGGCGTGATATACGCCTGCCCCCGCGCCGATGATCGCATTGCTGGGAGCCTCCTCCGAGACCAGATAGAGCGCAGCGGGCACCACATTTTCCGGAGCGAAGGCCGCGAAGGCCTGTTCGGGGAAGATATCCGCCGTCATCCGCGTACCCGCCACGGGCGCGAGTGTGTTGACGCGGATATTGTTCTTCGCGCCTTCCAGATAGAGCGTCTTGGTCAGCCCTGCGAGACCGAGCTTGGCCGCGCCATAATTCGCTTGGCCGAAATTGCCATATAGTCCGGTGGACGAGGCGGTCATCAGCACGCGGCCGTAATTCTGTTCGCGCATGGTTTCCCACACCGCCTTGGTGCAATTGGCGGAGCCGCTCAGATGCACCTTCACCACCAGATCGAAATCTACGGGCTCCATCTTGGCGAAGCTCTTGTCGCGCAGGATTCCGGCATTGTTGATCAGGATATGGACGCCGCCCCAGGCCTCCTTTGCCTTGGAGACCATCTCTACCATCTGATCATATTCGGTCACGCTGCCGCCGTTGGACATGGCGATCCCGCCCGCAACCTCGATCTCCTGCACCACCTGCAGCGCGGCGTCCGAATGGCCCGTGCCGTCGCGCGACGCGCCCAGATCGTTGACCACGACCTTGGCACCGCGCCGGGCGAGTTCCAGCGCATAGGCCCGCCCAAGTCCGCCGCCAGCCCCGGTGACGATGGCAATGCGATCCGTGAAGTCGATGGTCATGAAACAGTCTCCAGAATGTCGTGCCCCCTGACTAGACCATCTGGATAGCAGCACAAAATACGCTGCGGCCTGGCCGCCTCCCGCGTCAGAAATATGTTTCCGCTTCTATAATGAGACGTGACGAACCAATAATGCTTTGTAACAAACATGACTTATACAGGTCTTGGGACTGTCACACTGCAGCTCTAGGGGACTGACACCGCGCGTGGCCGGAGGGAATCGGGATGACTGACTGGGGTAAGCGGCTGGCGCTGCTGATGGCGGCGAGCGCTCTGTGCGCGCCGGGCCTCGCCTTGGCGCAGAGCGCGGACGATGTTGCGGCGCTGCGCGCGGAAATCCAGCGGCTGAAGGATCAGGTCTCCACGCTGGAAACCAGGCTGGACGCGATGGCGCCGGCTTTGGCCAATCCGGCGCCCCCAGCGGCAGCCCCGGCACCGATGGCGGCTGCCGCCCCGCCGAAGCCCGCCGATCAGACCAAGATCGCCTGGAAGGGCGCGCCCGAAATGAGCCAGTCGAGCGAATGGCTGTTCAAGATCCGTGGCCGGATCCAGGCGGACATTGGCTATGTCGATGCGCCGAGGGCATCCACCGATCGCGGGCTTGGCTCGGTCTCCGAAATGCGCCGCGCGCGGATCGGCGCGGAAGGCACGATGCCGGGGGGCTTCGGTTACAAGATCGAGGCGGATTATTCCGATAATCAGGTGGAGATGGTCGATGCCTATCTGACCTATGCGCATGGCCCGATGACCGTGATGGTGGGCCAGCAGAATCCCGGCTGGTCGCTCGACGAGCTGACCAGTGACAGCGGCACCAGCTTCATGGAGCGTGCCGCATTCACGGATGCCTTCGAATTCGAGCGACGCGTGGGTGCCTCGATCACCTATATGGGCAAGGCCTTCACGGTGAGCGGCGGCGGGTTCACCGACAATGTCGGCGATCTTTCCAATGCCGTGGATGGCCCCTCCGGCGGAGACGAGAATAACAGCTACAGCGTGGATGCCCGCAGTGTCTGGTTCCCGGTCGCGGGCAAGACGCAATTGCATTTTGGCGGATCGGTCCACTGGCGCGATCGCGGTGATCTGTCGCGCGCGTTGACGCGCTATCGCCAGCGCCCCTTTCTTCACGGCACGAACACCCGTTTCCTCACCACCGATGCGTTCAACGTCCAAAGTGAATTGGGCTATGGGGCGGAATTCGCCGCGGTCCGCGGATCGCTGCATGTGGCGGCGGAGGCGGCGTGGCTGCGCGCGGATATGGTGTCTGGCGAACGCCCCACCTTCTTCGGCAGCTATGGCGAGATCGGCTATTATCTCACCGGCGAAACCCGTGGTTATAAGAACGGCATATTCGCCCGCACCAAGGTGCGCCGTCCGCTCGGCAAAGGCGGAATGGGCGCATTCCAGGTCAATCTGCGCTATGACTATCTCGATCTGAGCGATGATGGCGTGATCGGCGGCAAGCAGGACGCCTATCTGGCCTCGCTGATCTGGACCCCGGTCGATCTGATGCGTGTCTCGCTCAATTATGGCTGGCTGGATTATCATGATGCGCTGCGCTCAAGTGGCGTGCGCGATGATTTCGGCGTCAGTACTGTGGGGATGCGCGCCGAAATCGATTTCTAGGCGATCCGCCGCGCTCCAGATTCGCGCGGGCGCTTTTCATCAAACGCCGAAAACTGGGGCATTCCATATGGCTCGGCGCGGGGCAGGCGGCGGCGTGCCGAAGGCCGTGCCTGAGCGCTTCGAGCTGCCTTATCATCTGATCGAGCTCATCCGCTTTCGCTTCAAGCAGCGCGCGATCGACTTGCGGCCCTTCGTTCCGGCCAAACATGCCGCCGATCTCATCCAGCGAGAAGCCAGCCATCTGCCCCAAGGCGATCAGCGACAGGCGATCGAGCACGTCTGCGCCGAACAGCCTACGCAATCCGCGCCTGCCGAGCGACTCGATCAGGCCTTTCTCCTCATAGAACCGCAGCCTGGAGGCAGACATCCCGCTGCGTTTCGCGACCTCGGCAATATCCAGAAGTTTCACTCTTGACCTCAAGTCAGCTTGAAGTGGCAATGTGCGGCGGACTGCTCGTCTAGACAAGGAGAATCGGCATGAAAGCCTCATCAACCCAAGCCAATCAGGCACAATCGGCATTATGGAACACGCGCGCCGGTGCGGCCTGGGTGGCGCAACAAGCCCTGCTCGATCGGCTGTTCCTGCCCTTTGAACATATGTTGACGCAGATCGCGCAGGATAGTGGCGCATCGCAGATCCTCGATATCGGATGCGGCGCGGGGGCGACCACGCTGGCGGTGGCCCAGTCTCTGGCAGCCTCTGGCCACTGTACGGGCGTGGACATATCGCTGCCGCTGATCGAAGCCGCCCGCCGTCGTGCGCAGGCCCGGCATATCGCCGCCGCATTCCTCGCGGACGATGCGCAAACGCACCCGTTTCAGCCACAAGGCTTCGATGGGGTTATTTCGCGTTTCGGCGTGATGTTCTTCGATGATCCGGAAGCGGCGTTCGCCAATCTTCGCCGCGCCGTTTGTCCGGGAGCCAGCCTCACCTTCATTGCCTGGCGCGGACGCGACGAAAATCCGTTCATGACCGCGGCGGAGCGGGCGGCTGATCGCTGGTTGCCGCAACTGGATGTCATGGATGCAACCGCGCCAGGCCAATTCGCCTTCGCCGATGCCGCGCGCGTTCGCGGGATTTTGTCGGGGGCCTGGCTGGATATCGACATCCAGCCGCTCGATGTGCCCTGCGCCCTGTCCGAAGCGGATCTGCACACTTATGCGCTGGGCATGGGGCGGGTCGGCGTGCGGCTTCCCGATCTGGCGGACCCGCTGCGCGCCACCGTGTCCGACGCGATCCTGCAGGCCTATGCGCGTTACATGTCAGCCGGCATGGCGCATTTTACCGCCGCCTGCTGGCTTGTGCGCGCTCGCGCCGGCTGATCGGCGGGGCTATGCCGCGTCGGTATCCAGCGCGTAGCCAGCCGAGCGGATCGTGCGGATCAGATCGGATTTGCCGCCGGCGTTGATCGCCTTGCGCAGACGCCGGATGTGCACGTCGACAGTGCGCGGTTCGATTTCGCTATCGCGACCCCAGACCGAATCCAGCAGGCGTTCACGCGAGAAGACCCAGCCCGGATGCTCCAGGAAATGCTTGAGCAGGCGGAATTCAGTGGGGCCGAGCGGCACAACATCGCCATTGCGCTTCACCTTATGGCCCACGGTATCCATTTCCAGATCGGCATAGCTGAGCGATTCCCCCGCCAGCGCGGGGCGCACGCGACGCAGCACGGCACCGACGCGCGCGACCAGTTCGCGCGGGGAGAAGGGCTTGGTCACATAATCATCCGCACCGGTATCAAGGCCGCGGACGCGATCCTCTTCTTCGCCGCGCGCGGTCAGCATGATGATCGGCACGTTCGCGGTCTCGGGCGCGCGTCGCAGACGGCGGCAGACCTCGATGCCGGACAGGCTTTCCACCATCCAGTCCAGCAGCACGATATCGGGCGCCGATTCCTGCGCCAGGATCAGCGCTTCCTCGCCATCGGGCGTGTGCCGAACCGCGAAATCCTCGCGCTTGAACGTGTAGATCAGCAGTTCCGCAAGCGCGGCGTCGTCTTCGACCAGCAGCATGTCTGCGCGTGCCATGGGGTTTACCCTTCGTTGGGATCGGCGGGATTGTCCCCGCGCTCGCGGTCCGCGAGATAATGTCCGGTGGCGGCGAAATAGACCATTTCGGCTACATTCGTGGCGTGATCGCCGATCCGCTCGATATTCTTGGCGATGAACAGCAGATGCGCCGCTTCGCCGATGGTCTTGGGGTTTTCCATCATGAAGGTGACGAGCGTGCGGAAGATCGAATTGTAGAAATCGTCCACCTCGCGGTCCCGTTCGATCACCCGCAGCGCGCCTTCGGCATCGCGGGCGGCAAAGGCGTCAAGCACGTCATGCACCATCTCGGTCGCCACCCGGGCCATGGCCGGGATCAACGAGATCGGCTCGATCATGCGGCGGCTTTCGAACAGCGGCACGCGTTTGGCGATGCTCTTGGCATAATCACCGATCCGCTCGACCACGCCCGCGATCTTGAGCGCGGCGACGACTTCACGCAGATCGTCCGCCATGGGCGCGCGCAATGCGATCACCCGCACGGCCAGCTTGTCCACTTCGGTTTCAAGCGCGTCGATCTTCTTGTCTTCGATCACAACCCGGCTCGCGGTCTCGTTATCGCGTTTGACCAGCGCCTCGATCGCGGCCGTCAGTGCGGCTTCGGCGCGGCCACCCATTTCGGAAATGAGTCCGCGCAATTGGCCGATGTCATCGTCGAATGCCTTGATCGTGTGTTCGGTGCCCTGAGCCATATTGCGTTCCTTCAGCCGTAACGGCCGGTGATGTAATCCTTCGTCTTTTCCTGACGCGGATTGGTGAAGATTTCAGATGTTTCGCCATATTCCACAAGCGTGCCGAGATGGAAAAACGCGGTGCGCTGCGAAACGCGGGCGGCCTGCTGCATGTTGTGGGTCACGATCACGATGGCATAGCGGCCGCGCAATTCGTGGATCAGTTCCTCGATCTTGGCGGTGGCGATCGGATCGAGCGCCGAGCAGGGCTCGTCCATCAGGATCACTTCGGGATCCACCGCAATGGCGCGCGCGATGCACAGGCGCTGCTGCTGGCCGCCCGAAAGCGCGGTGCCGCTATCCTGAAGCCGATCCTTCACCTCGTCCCACAGGCCGGCACGGCGCAGCGATTTCTCCACCACCTGATCCATCTCCGGCTTGCCCGCGGCCAGCCCATGGATGCGCGGCCCATAGGCCACATTTTCGTAAATGGATTTGGGGAAGGGATTGGGCTTTTGGAAAACCATGCCGACCCGCGCCCGAAGCTGCACCACGTCCATGCCAGAGGCATAGATATCCTCGCCATCCAGCTCGATCGTGCCTTCGACACGCGCGATCGATATCGTGTCGTTCATGCGATTCAATGTGCGCAGAAAGGTGGATTTGCCGCAGCCGGACGGGCCGATGAATGCCGTGACATTCTCCATGTCCACATCGATCGAAACGCTGTCGATCGCCTTCTTGTCGCCGTAGAAAACGGAGACGTCGCGCGCGATCATCTTGTGGTTTGTCGTCATGTTTCCAATCACCAGCGCTGTTCGAATTTGTTGCGAAGATAGATGGCCAACCCGTTCATGGAGAGCAGGAAGACAAGAAGGACGATGATCGCGGCGGAGGTCTTCTCCACAAAGCCACGGCTCACTTCATCCGCCCAGAGATAGATTTGCACGGGCAATACGGTCGCCGGATCGGTGATCCCCGCGGGCGGGGCGGGGATGAAGGCGCGCATCCCGATCATCAGCAGCGGCGCGGTTTCGCCCAGCGCGCGCGCCATGCCGATGATCGTGCCAGTCAGGATGCCGGGCAGGGCGAGCGGCAGCACATGATGGAACACCACCTGCACCGGCGATGCGCCGATGCCCAGCGCCGCGTCGCGGATCGAGGGGGGGACGGATTTGATCGCATTGCGCCCGGCGATGACGATAACGGGCATCGTCATCAGTGCCAGCGTGAGGCCACCCACGAGCGCGGCGGAGCGCGGCAGGTGCATCACGTTCAGGAAGACGGCAAGCCCCAGCAGGCCGAAGATGATTGAGGGCACAGCCGCCAGATTGTTGATCGAAACCTCGATCAGATCGGTCCAGCGGTTGCGCGGGGCATATTCCTCCAGATACAGCGCCGCCAGCACGCCGATCGGGAAGGCCAGCAGCAGCGTGACGATCATCGTGAGCAGCGATCCCTTGAACGCGCCCCAGATGCCCACCAGCGTGGGATCGTTGGAATTGGATCCGGTGAGGAAGTTCAGATTGAAGCCGGTGCTGAGCCGTCCGGTGGCTTCCAGCTTCTGATAGGCCGCGCGAATTTCGGGGTCAGCGCCGTTCTTGGCCGCAATGTCGATATGGGTGGAGGCGGGAACCGCAATATCCACCGTCTTGCCCAGGATCGCCGGATCCTTGCGGATAGCGGCGCGCACGGACAGCCAGGCACCGTCGGAGATATAATCGGCACCGTCCGGCCCGAAGGCGGCTACGGCGGCTTCTTCAGTGGCCCCCTGGATATTGGCGGCCGCCAGCGCGGCCTCCGCATTCGGCCCCGTCAGCGCAGTGGGATCCAGCATCAGCGAGGTCTGCGCGAAGTTCACGGGAAGGCGGATATCCGTCTGCGTGAAGCCGCGCGCGCCATTGCCGATCATCGTGATCAGCAGGAAGGCGAGAAACGCGACCGAGAGCGACACCGCGGCGAGGCCGATGAAGCGGAACCGGCGTTCCGAGGCGTAGCGCTTGCGGATGCGGCGCTGCATCAGATCGCTCTTCCAATCGGTCGGAATGCGCTTGGGTGCGGTGGGCACCGGGGTCATGGCGGCCAGCTCAGTCATAGGCTTCCCGGTATTTCTTCACCACGCGGAGCGCGACGATGTTGAGCAGCAGGGTGACGATGAACAGCACCAGGCCGAGCGCGAAGGCTGCGAGCGTCTTGGCGCTTTCGAACTCCTGATCGCCCGTCAAAAGCTGGACGATCTGGGTGGTCACGGTGGTCACGCTGGCGAAGGGATTGAGCGTGAGATTGGCGGCGAGGCCAGCGGCCATCACCACGATCATCGTCTCGCCGATCGCGCGGCTGACGGCGAGCAGGACACCACCAACCACGCCGGGGAGCGCAGCGGGGAGCAAGACCTTGCGGATCGTCTCCGAAGGCGTGGCGCCCATTGCGAGCGACCCATCGCGCATCGACTGCGGCACAGCGGCAATCGAATCATCGGCCATGGAGGAGACGAAGGGAATGATCATCACGCCCATCACGATGCCTGCAGCGAGCGCGGATTCGGAGGAGGCGTTGCTGATCCCGATCATCACAGCGAAATCCCGCAGCGCCGGTGCCACGGTGAGTGCCGCGAAATAGCCATAGACGACGGTTGGCACGCCCGCGAGAATCTCCAGGATCGGCTTTACCCAGCGGCGTGTGGAGGGCTTGGCATATTGGGTGAGATAGACCGCGCTCATCAGGCCAAGCGGAATGGCCACGATCATCGCGATGATCGCGCCGATAAAGATCGTGCCCCAGAACAGCGCCACGGCACCGAACGCGCCGGACGATCCCACCTGATCCGCGCGGATTGCCGTCTGCGGGCTCCACTGCGTCCCGAAAAGGAATTCCAGCGGAGAGACCATGTTGAAGAAACGCCAGGATTCGAACACGAGCGAGCCGAAGATGCCGATCGTCGTAAGAATCGCGATCAGCGAGGCGATCAGCAGCGCGCCCATCACGAGACGCTCGACGCGCGTGCGTGCCCGGAAATCGGAGCGCACCTTGGTGAAGGCGAACGCGCCGCCGGCGAAAGCGAGGATCAGCGTGACTGCCGCCCCGATCAGGCCATAGTGCATGATCGCGGTGCGATAGGCCGGCGCGAGCGATGCCGCCTGTGCGTGGAAGCCGCCATGCACTGCGCCGGTGGCAATGGCGCGGGCTTCGGAGAGCACCGCGGCGCGCTCCATGCCGAATGCCGGCAAATTTGCCGCGCCCGGCGTCGCCAGCACAGCCTGGCTGATCAGACCGGGCGAAACCGACGCCCAGACAGCAAGGAACAGCAGCGCGGGGATGGTGACCCACAGCCCGACATACCAGCCGTGATAGGATGGCAGCGAATGCGGACGATCGGAGCCGACGCCGCGCACGAAGCGCGATGCGCGCATACGAGCGCTGATCCACGAGATCAGGCCGAGACCGAGAACCAGGAAAAGGATGGCGAGCAGAGACACGGCGCTGTTTCCAGCCTTTCAGTAAAGCAAAGGGCAATGGCCGGACGGAGACGATCTCCGCCCGGCATTGGTGTCAGTGGTATCAGCTCAGATCGGCACCGGTCATCATGGTGAGCTTCTGGACGATCTCGGCATTCTTGGCGCGGATCGCGTCAGGCGAGGCGATCAGGCCGCGCTTGGCGAGATAGCCGCCGGGGGTCCAGGCGTTGGCATATTCGGCCAGGAATTCCTTCAGGCCGGGAATGGCCGTGAGATGCGCGCCCTTCACATAGATGAACATCGCGCGCGCGCCGGGATAGGTGAAGCCGGCGATCGTTTCATAAGTCGGCTCGACGCCGTTTATCGCGATGCCGCGCACATCCTTCAGATTTTCCTCGAGGAAACTGTAGCCCAATACGCCGATCGCATCGGGATTGGCGGTGAGCTTCTGGACGATCAGATTGTCATTCTCACCCGATTCCACATAGGCACCATCTTCGCGCACCTTCGTGCAAATGTCCTTATGCTTGTCGGCATCGCTCTTCTTCAGCGCTTCCATCTCCGGATTCTTGTTGCAGCCCTTGTCCAGGATCAGTTCGGCCAGCGAGTCCCGCGTGCCCGATGTGGAGGGCGGGCCGAAGACCTTGATCGCGATCGCGGGAAGCGCGGGGTTCACGTCTTTCCAGGTCTTGGCCGCATTGGGCTTGCCATAGGGATTGGCGGCGATCGCCTTGTAAACGTCCTCCACGGTCAGGTTCATTTTCGGGCCTGCATTGGATTCGATCAGCGCCAAGCCGTCGATGCCCACCTGAACCTCGACAATGTCTTTCACGCCATTTTTCTGGCAATCTTCGAACTCGGATTTCTTCATGCGGCGCGACGCATTTTCGATATCGGGATGGCCCGCGCCGACGCCTGCGCAAAACAGTTTCATGCCCGAACCCGTGCCGGTCGATTCGACGACGGGGGTCTTGAAACCCGGATTGTTGCGGCCAAAGGTTTCGGCCACGGCGGATGTGAACGGGTAGACAGTCGATGAACCGACGATCTTCACCTGATCGCGTGCACCGCCAGCGCCGCCGGTGGCGGGATCGCCGCAGGCAGACAGGGCAAGCGCGCTCACGGCAACGAGGGCGAAAGTCTTGAACATCTGGATCTCCATTGCAGCCAGGACCGGCTGCCTGGCGCTCGCCCTAGCAGCGAGTCTTGAGCCTTTTGTTGCAAAATGATTGCAGTTTTATGACAGCGCTTGCGGCAAGTCAGGGCGCTGTCGGCAGCATGATGCTGACCGTGGTTCCCGTTCCCGGAATGCTGGTGATATCCAGCCGCCCGCGGTGACGCTCCACAATGTGTTTCACGATCGACAGGCCAAGGCCGGTGCCGCCCATCGCGCGGCTGCGGCCCGAATCGACCCGGTAAAACCGTTCGGTCAGGCGGGGCAGATGCGCGGGCTCGATTCCATCGCCTTCGTCCTGCACCGCTAGGCGGATCATGTTCGCGCCCGATCGCGCCATGGAGATGCGAATCGGCGATCCCGCGCGGCCATATTTGATCGCATTGCCCACGATATTGTGGAGGAGCTGCGAGAGCTGCCCCTTGTCGCCCGCCACAGCGGCCACATCGGGCTCGATCGTCACGATCAGTTCGCGGTCCTTGCCGCCCGGCCCCTGTTTGACGACGCGGTTCACTTCGCCGATCAGGCCGGCGAGATCCACCGCGTCATCGGGCGCGCGATGCTTGTCCGCCTCGATCCGCGAGAGCGAGATGAGATCATCCACCAACCCCTGCATCCGGCGCGCCTCATTCATCATCACGCCGAGAAAGCGATTGCGGGTTTCCGCATCGCCGCCCGCATCATCATCCCCCAGCGTTTCGATAAAGCCCAGAATCGCGGCCAGCGGCGTGCGCAATTCATGGCTGGCATTGGCCACGAAATCGACACGCATTCGTTCCGCCGCGTGTGCCATGCTGCGATCGATCAGGTGAACGAGCATCAGTCCCTGGCCCGTTTCAGCGACCCGCATCAGCCAGCGCTGATCGCGGGTGCCGAGGCCGACCAGTTCGATGCCGCGATCCGGCCTTTCCCGCTCGGCGCTCGCCAGATGCTCGGCCACGGCGGGATGGCGGATGGCGGTGCGCACATCCTCGTCGATGATGTGATTGCCGAGCAGCAGCTTCGCTGCGCCATTCGCAGCGACCACCCGGCTTTCGCTCACCAGCAAAACCGGATCGAACAGCGCATCGAGATAATCCTGCAGGGCTGCCGCGTTGGAGGGCTGTGGCGCTGTGACGGCATCGGTATCCGCATGACTGAGCAACGGAAAGATCGCGAGCAGCACCGCGCCCCAGCCGCCGATGAGGAAGATCAGCGCGGCTTCCCATGTGGCGCCCAGCACGAGCCCCGCGACCGCGATGATCAGGACCACGATGGCGGCGGCGATGGTCCAGGGGGAAGGGGCAGGCTGCATGGGCGTGCTCCTTAATCGCAAATCATGGCTTTCGCGCGCGGAAATTTGTTACACTCTTCTTTCAGGGTTAACGCCGTCGTGGCGCTGCAGCTTTTCCGATATGGTAACCGTTCGATGATAAAGGTGAGCGATGAGCGAGCGCGATCA
Organism: Sphingobium boeckii; assembly: GCF_014199215.1. GTDB lineage: Bacteria > Pseudomonadota > Alphaproteobacteria > Sphingomonadales > Sphingomonadaceae > Sphingobium_A > Sphingobium_A boeckii. The sequence continues at coordinate 523,795 of NZ_JACIJC010000002.1, read as the reverse complement.
GAAGGACGCAGAGGCAGGCAGCACGCGGCGTCGTGCGCTGATGCTGGGTGCGGTCGCCGCATCGGCGGTCGTCTCGATCCGTCCCGCGCTGGCGCAGACGGCGGGCTCAGTGCTCAATTGCCAGATCCCGGTGCCCGATGCGGGCCGCGCCAGCAATTACATCACTGCGGAAGGCAAGCTCGTTCCGCCCAACACCCCCGGTGCCTTCCCGCCTTCGCCGCGCCCGTTTGCCGGGGAACAGGTGAAAGCGGCGTTGCGGGGGCGTTCGCTGCCGGGTGCGGATCCGCAGCGCAGCCAGGCCTATACCAATTATATCCGTCGTTTGCAGATCGGCCAGAGCGGCTTCACCTGCTACGCATCACTGCAGAATCCACGGCGCTGAAGCTCCGCTGATGGCGGCGATCCTGTATGCGGCCGATCCGCCCGAAGCGCGGCGGCGGGTGTCCCTGGATGCTCTGGATGCGATCCATCACCGGCCTTCGGGGCAGACGCATCTCGTCTGCGAACCCATACCGCAGATATTGGAAGCGCTGGCGGCCGGACCGGCGGACGCGGCCGGGATCGTCGCGCGGCTGGCGATCGCCCATGAATTCGATCCGGCAGACGCAGCGACGATCATCGCGGCGCGGCTGGCGGAGCTTGAGGCGATCGGACTGCTGTGGCGCGTATGAGGCACGCTTTCGCCGTCAGGATCGGCCCGGTGGGATTTCGCATAGGATCCGCCTGGGCCGGGCCGGTCGAACACCTACGCACGCTTTATGCGGGCTATCCCACGCCCGATGATGGCGTCGCCGATTTCACGGTGCGGCTGGAGGCTGAGCGGCCCTGGCGACGCTGGATCCGGCCTTCGGTTGCGATCCGCGGGGATTTCACCTTGCCCGATGCCGCGCCCTTGCCGCTGGCGCAGGGGCTGCTCGCCGCTGAAATGGGCATGAATTTGCAGATGGCGCTGGGGCAGCGGCGCTATCTGATCCTTCATGCCTCCGCGGTGGAGCGCGATGGCCGGGCGTTGCTGATGACGGGCCATTCGGGCGCGGGCAAATCGACGCTCGCCGCGCTTCTGGGCGAGCGCGGCTGGCGTTTCATGGGCGATGAATTCGCGCTGCTCGATCCAGCCACGGGGCAACTTCACGCCTTTCCCCGCATGATCAGCCTGAAGAATGAAGCGATCGCGACGATGGCGGCCGACGTGGACTCCAGGCGCTTCGGTCCCTTGCTGAAAGGCACGCCCAAAGGCGATATCCGTCATTTGCGGCCCAATGATGCGGCGCTGGCGGCGATGGATCGGCCAGCCCGGCCCGCGCTGATCCTGTTTCCGCGCTTCGGCTTCGAAAGCGCCGAGCGACCCATGGCCCCAAGCGAGGTGTTCGTCAGGCTGACCCAGGCGTCGACCAATTATGTCGCGCTGGGCGAGCCGGGCTTTGCGGCGTTGACCGGGCTGGTCAAATCGGTGCCGTCCATCGCGATCGACTATCCCGATACCGCGCGTGCTGTGGCGCAGGTCGAGCGGCTCTGGGCGACCTTGGCCTCATGAAGGCGCTGGTCGATGCTATGCGCGATCCGGGGTCCATAGCGACGCTGGACGCTGATGGCTGGACGGGGCTGATTGCCGCGGCCCGCGCTGAGCAGATGATCGGCAGCCTCGCCTTCAGGCTGGAAGGACAGGCCTTGCCGATCGCGGTCGCCCGCATGTGCGAGGAGGCGCGGGCATCGTCGGCAGAGTGGCGGCGGACGGCCTTGTGGGAGGCGGAAATGGCGCACCGGGCACTGTGCCCGCTGGGCATTCCGGTGGTTCTGATGAAAGGCACGGCCTATGTGGCTGCCGGTCTAGACGCGGGTGTCGGGCGTTCGATCGGCGATCTGGATGTCATGATCCCGCGCGCCGCGCTGGGCAACGCTGAGGGTGCCTTGATCGCGGCGGGATGGGAATGGGTGAAGCCCGATCCCTATGACGACGCTTATTATCGCGATCACATGCACGAACTGCCGCCGCTCATCCATCGCGAGCGGGACCGGATGATCGACGTGCATCACACCATATTGCCGCTGACGGCGCGGCAGACGCCGGATGCGGCCGCCATGATCGCGCAGAGCGTGACTTTGGGGGACGGGTTGAGGGTGTTTTGCCCCGAAGACATGATCCTCCACAGCGTGGCGCATCTGTTTGCCGATGGCGATCTGGCGGGTGGCTTGCGCAATCTTTGGGACCAGGACCGGCTGCTGCGGCAATTCGGCGCGGTGGACGGATTTGGGGAGCGGCTGGCCGCGCGCGCGGCGCTGCACGGATTGAGCCGCCATCTGGCCCGCGCCTTGCGCCAGACCCATGCGCTGTACGGGACGCCGGTTCACGCCGGTCCGCTGCATTTGTCCGACCGGCTCTATCTTCGCCGGTTGACCGCGCGCGATCGATGGGGGCGCGAGACCCGCCCATTCACGCGGTTGTTATTCTACATACGCTCGCACTGGCTACGAATGCCGCCACTGATGCTGATGCGGCATTTATGGACGAAGTGGCGCAAAGGCGGGATCCGTCTCCCTGGAACCGACGGCGGTGAAGCGCGTTGATTGAGAGCGGAGGGTTTTCCGAGACAGTTTTGCTGCTTGCGGGTGGCCCTCCGCATTTCCCTATTCAGCCGCCCAGTCGTTCCAGCGCCGGGATGAGCTCGTCATAATGATCGATCACCGCATCGGCTTCGAGCGCTTCCACCGGCCCGAGCAGAAACCCGAAGCTGACCGCAACGCTGGGGATGCCCGCATTTTTTGCAGCCATCGTATCGAAGATCGAATCCCCCACGAACGCTGCGCGCCCGCCGCCTGACCGCGCGATCATTTCGTGGATCGGCACGGCGCTGGGCTTGGCATGGCCTTTGCCCATCGTATCGCCGCCGATGACGCAGGCGAAGCGATCGATCAGATCGAGTTCGGTCAACAACTTCACCGCCAGATGCTCGAATTTGTTGGTGCAAACCGCCAGTCGCACGCTGCGGGCATCCAGGGTCGACATGGCGTCGAGCAGGCCGGGAAAAGGCAAGGTGCCGTTCGAGAGATTGTCTTCATAAAAATCGAGCAACGCACGATAGAGCCGCTTCATCTCTTCCGGTTCGCACCCGCCGGTGGCGTTCAGGCCATGCTCCAGCATCTTCTTCGCCCCGCCGCCGATCATCGGCTTGATCTGGTTCACGGTCAGCAGAGGGCGACCTGCCAGATCGAGCGCGTGGTTCACGGCATCCGCAAGATCGCGGCTGGTGTCCAGCAAGGTGCCGTCCAGATCGAAGCCGATGACGGCAAAGGGAAAATCACTCATGCGCGGTCCTTGCCCGTGGGGCTATGGAATTGGCAAGCAGATCGTGGCAATGCCAGCGGATGAGGAACCGAGCATGACCCAGCCCGTTGCAGCGATCATCCTGGCCGCGGGGCAGGGGACGCGGATGAAATCCGATATGCACAAGGTGCTTCATCCGATCGCCGGGCGGCCGATGTTGCATCACCTGCTGGGCAGTGTGGCAAAACTCGCGCCTGCCGAAACGGTGGTCGTCGTCGGCGCTGGACGCGAGCAGATCGAGGCGTCGCTTGCGGGCAGTGCAGTGAAATTCGCGGTGCAGGCCGAACAACTCGGCACCGGCCATGCCGTGCAGCAGGCCGAGGCCGCGCTGGCGGGTTTCGATGGCGATGTGTTGATCCTTTATGGCGATGTGCCGCTGGTGAGTGATGGCACGATGGCGCGGATGATCGCACGATTGCACGCTCAGGATGCGCCCGCCGCGGTCGTGCTGGGCTTCCGTCCCGCCGATCCCGCGGCTTATGGCCGGATCGTCGCCGATGCCGATGGCGGCATCACCAAGATGGTCGAATATAAGGATGCCAGCGCGGAGGAGCGCACGGTCGATCTGTGCAACTCCGGCCTAATGGCGGTGCGTGCGGCCGATCTGTTTGGTCTGCTGGGCCGTGTGAAGAATGAGAATGCGGCGGGCGAATATTATCTGCCCGATATCGTGATGCTGGCCGCCGCCGACAGCCGGACGAGCGCGGTGATCGAGACGGACGCATGGGAAGTGGCCGGCGTGAATAGCCGCGCTGAGCTGGCGGGCGTCGAAGCCGCATGGCAGCGGCAACGCCGCGGCGAGATGATGGCGGCGGGCGTGACGCTGATCGCGCCGGACACGGTCTGGTTCGCGCATGACACTGCGATCGGCCGCGATGTCGTGATCGAGCCCTATGTCTTCTTCGGCCCGGGCGTGACGATTGCGGAACAGGCCGTGATCCACGGGTTCAGCCATATCGAGGGCGCGACGATCGGGCAGGGCGCAGAGGTCGGCCCCTATGCCCGGCTGCGTCCCGGCGCGGTGATGGGGAAAAAATCCAAAGTCGGCAATTTCGTCGAGATGAAAAAGGCTGTGCTGGGTCCGGGTGCCAAGGCCAATCACCTCACCTATCTGGGCGATGCGGATGTCGGCGCGGGCGCTAACATCGGGGCCGGCACGATCACCTGCAATTATGACGGCTTCTTCAAATACCGCACCGAGATCGGTGCCGGCGCATTCATCGGATCGAACAGCGCGCTGGTGGCACCTGTGAAGATCGGCGAGAATGCGATCGTGGCCGCAGGCAGCGTTGTAACCAAGGATGTCGCCGCGGATTCGCTGGCGCTGGTCCGTCCGCCGCAGGAAGAAAAAGCCGGTTGGGCCAAGCGCTTTCGGGCGGCGATGATGGCGAGAAAGGCCGCATCCCAATCTTGACATGATATCATGATATGATATCAGTATATCATTATGCGCTTTCTCGCCGATATCCCCGACGAAGATGTCAAATGGCTTGATGATCTTGCCAGAAAGCAGGGCAAATCGCGCGCGGCGATCTTGCGTGAGGCGGTTTCGACCTATCGTGCCGAAACCGCCGCCGAGGGCATCGAGAAATATTTCGGCATGTGGAAAGACCGCGCAGACATCGGCGATGCCGTCGAATGGCAGCGCCGGCTGCGCGCCGAATCCACACGTCCATGGGATCCGGATTATGACGCGGTTCGCGCCGAATTTCCCGATCTGTTCAGTGAAGAAGATGATCGCGAACGTGAGCGTTACCGCAAGTGACCGAAGCGGTTTTCGATTCAAACATTCTGATCGACGCCTTGAACGACGTGAAAGCGGCGCAAGCCGAACTCACACGATACACGCGCCGTTTCATCAGCCGCATGACATGGATCGAAGTGATGACTGGTGCCTTGCCCGACGACGGGGTACGCGCCGAAGGCTTTATGGGGCATTTCAGCATTATCGAACTGAACGAAGAAATCGGCCGGAGAGCGGCGACGCTTCGGTCCGAACGCAAGCGGTTGAAGCTGACCGATTCGATCATTTTGGCCTCGGCGCAGGTGTCCGGTCGCATTCTCGTCACCCGCAATACCAAGGATTTTCCGGCAGCCATGCTGGGCGTCCGCATCCCTTACCAGCTTTGAGACGGATCTAAATCATGTGCGGAATCATCGGTATCCTTGGTCATGGCGATGTCTCATCGCGTCTTGTCGATGGCCTGCGCCGTCTGGAATATCGCGGCTATGACAGCGCGGGCGTGTGCACCGTGCATGATGGCGTGCTTGATCGGCGGCGGGCGGAGGGCAAGCTCAACAATTTGGTCCGCGTGCTTGAAGATGCGCCGTTGGCCGGCGCGATCGGCATCGCACACACCCGCTGGGCGACGCATGGCGCGCCGACGACGAGCAATGCACACCCCCATGCCACGGGCGAAGTGGCGCTGGTCCACAATGGGATCATCGAGAATTTCAAGCCGCTGCGCGATGAACTCATGGCGCGCGGGCGGATTTTCACCAGCGAGACCGATACCGAAGTGGTCGCACATCTGGTGAGCGAATTGGTCGAGGCGGGGAAGTCGCCCAAGGACGCAGTGGAGGCGATACTGCCCCGGCTGCACGGCGCATTCGCGCTCGCGATCCTGTTTCGCCAATTTCCCGATCTGCTGATCGGCGCGCGGCTCGGCTCGCCTTTGGTCGTTGGCTATGGCGAGGATGAAACCTATCTCGGGTCCGATGCGCTGGCGCTGGCCCCGCTCACCCAGCGCATCGCCTATCTCGAAGAAGGCGATTGGGTGGTCATTACCCGCGATGGCACGCAAATCTATGACAAGGCGAATCAGCCAGTCACGCGCGAGATCACGATTTCCGGGATCACCGGCCTTTCGGTGGACAAGGGCAATCACCGGCATTTTATGCAGAAGGAAATCTTCGAGCAGCCGGTGGTGGTGGCGCAGACGCTGAAATCCTATCTCCGCCGGCTGGAAAACCAGGTCGCGCTGCCCGATATGAGCTTCGATCTGAGCGAGATCCGCCGCGTGACGATCGTCGCGTGCGGCACCAGCTTCTACGCCGGAATGGTCGCCAAATATTGGTTCGAGAAATTCGCGCGGATGCCTGTAGATATCGATGTCGCGAGCGAATTCCGTTACCGTGAACCCGTGCTTGAGCCCGGCGGCCTCGCGCTGTTCATCTCGCAATCGGGCGAGACCGCAGACACGCTGGCGGCGCTGCGCCATGCGCGCGCGGAAGGGCAGAAGATCGCCGTTGTGGTCAATGTGCCGACGAGTTCGATGGCGCGCGAGGCGGATCTGCTGCTGCCCACGCACGCAGGGCCGGAGATCGGCGTGGCCTCCACCAAGGCGTTTACGTGCCAGCTCGCCGTGCTGGCCGCGCTTGCCGCCAATCTGGCGCGCGCCAAAGGCCGGCTGACGGCCGAGGAAGAGGCCGAAATCGTCGCGCATCTGGCGGAGGCACCCGAAGCGATGAACCATGCGCTGGGCCATGATGAAGAAATTCAGGCGATGGCGCATCTGGTGTCCGGCGCGCGCGACGTGCTCTATCTGGGGCGTGGCCCGGATTATCCCATGGCGCTGGAGGGTGCGCTCAAGCTGAAGGAAATCAGCTACATCCATGCCGAGGGCTATGCCGCGGGCGAAATGAAACATGGCCCGATCGCGTTGATCGACGAATCCGTGCCGGTGATCGTGATCGCGCCTTCGGGGCCGCTGTTCGAAAAAACCGTGTCCAACATGCAGGAGGTGCAGGCGCGCGGCGGGAAGGTGATCCTGATTTCCGACAAGGAAGGGATCGCGCTGGCGGGGGAAGGCTGCATCGCGACGATCGAGATGCCGCGGGTTCACCCGCTGATCGCCCCGCTGGTTTACGCCGTCCCGGTGCAGTTGCTCGCCTATCACGTTGCGGTGGCAAAGGGCACGGATGTGGATCAGCCGCGCAATCTGGCGAAGTCCGTTACGGTGGAGTGAGGCCCGTTGCGGGCGTGATCAGGCGACGAGGAGGCTCGTCAGCCGGCCGCGGATGATCGCTTCGGCATCGCGCACGATGCGGCTAATCAGTTCATCGCAGGTGGGGATGTCGTGGATCAGCCCCTGGATCTGTCCGGCCCAGATCAGCCCGGCATCCAGATCACCGGTTTCGAGCGCGATCCGGCCCTTGGCACCGGATACGAGCGGCTGCACATCCTTGAATTCGGCACCAGCCTGACCGCCGATGGCCACCACTTGATCGGACACCGACGTTTTCGCCACGCGCCCCGTATTGCGAAAGGCGCGGAAGATCAGATTGGTGGCGCGCTCGTCATTGCTGACAAGAAGCTGTTTCACATTCTCATGGATCGGCGCTTCGACCGTGGCGCAGAAGCGCGTGCCCATGTTGATCCCTTCCGCCCCCAGCGCCAGCGCGGCGGCCAAACCGCGACCGTCGCCAAAGCCGCCGCTGGCGATCATCGGGATTTTCACCTGATCGGCGGCGGCCGGGATCAGAACGAGGCCGGGAATATCATCTTCGCCCGGATGGCCCGCGCATTCGAAGCCGTCGATCGAGATCGCATCGACCCCCATGCGCTCGGCCGACAGCGCATGGCGCACTGCGGTGCATTTATGGATCACCTTGATGCCATGCGCCTTGAAATCGTCCACATGCTCCTGGGGCTTGTAACCCGCAGTTTCGACGATCTTGATCCCGCTGTCGATGATCGCGCGGCGATATTCGGCATAGGGCGGAGGGGAAACCGAAGGCAGGATCGTGAGGTTCACGCCAAAGGGCTTGTCGGTCATCGTCCGGCAGCGATCGATCTCGCGCCGGAGATCGTCGGGCGTGGGCTGGGTGAGCGCAGTGATCAGGCCGAGACCGCCGGCATTGGACACCGCCGCTGCAAGCTCGGCGCGGCCGACCCACATCATGCCGCCCTGAACGATGGGATGTTCGATCCCTGCAAGTTCAGTGAATCGTGTGCGCAATGCCATCCCAGATGCCCTCGTCCGACTGATTGGTCTATTCTATTCCCGTGAGTAGAATGCGCGCTGCTGCCCTGTCAATGGGAGGTGTCAGCGTGGTGCCAGCCCGCCCGTCAGAATGTCGACCATTTTGGCCGCGACGTCCTCGGGGCGGCTCTTTCCATCGGCGCGATGCCAGCGGGCGGGCCAATTGAGTGCGCCCGCCAAGGTGAATGACGTGAGCCTCACATCGAGCGGCGCAATCGAGCCATCTGCAATCCCGGCCTCCAGCAATTCGCGCATCGCATCGTCGATTTCGCGTTTCAGCGCCCGAAAACGCGCACTGCTTTCGTGGGTCAGTGCTTCATCGGCGGTGCGGATCACGCAGCGCCCGAAATCGTCCATGATGATCTCGGAATAGCAACGCAGAAAACTGCGCAGCCGATCGAGCCCGGTGCCCGGCAAGGCCTTTGCGGCGTCGGCCGCATCGCGCAATTGATCGACGCCGCGGGTGACGCATTCGAACAGCACCTGATCCTTATTGCCGAGATAGTGATAGATCGTCGGCTTGCTGATCCCCAGGCTCGCCGCCACGTCTTCCAGCGAGGCTGCGTGAAATCCGCGCTCGTTGAACAGCCGCACCGCGGCGCGCAACACGGCTTCGCGCTTCTCTTCACGATCGGCCTTTCGCTGATCTGATGTCCGGAAAGGCGATGTCTGCATCGGGGCCATAATTCTCCAAAAGGTTGTCATCTCCATGATTGACGCGCGGCCATATAACAAGCAATATGCTGACGGGTAAATTATTGACCAGTGGGTTTTATGCTTCTCAACGAAATTCAGACCGCGATCCAGGATTCGGTGCGCAGTTTCGCGCAGGAGCGTTTGCGCCCGCGCGCCGCGATATTCGAGGCGGCGGGCGGCTACCCGCCAGAAGTGTTCGCTGAAGCGGCTAGCCTTGGCTTGATGGGGATGACCGCGCCGGACGCATTCGGCGGAGCGGAAGCCGATTACGTCTCTTATGCGCTCGCGCTGATGGAGATTGCTGCGGGAGACGGCGCGCTTTCGACGATCATCTCGATCCAGAACAGTCTGATCGTATCGGCGCTGTTGCGGCTGGGCACCGAAGCGCAAAAAGAGAAATATTTGCGGGACCTGATCGCCGGCCGGATGATCGGTGCGTTTGCGCTGACAGAAGCCGATGCCGGATCGGACGCCGCGGCGCTCCGCACCCGCGCCACGCGCGTGGATGGCGGCTGGACGCTGGATGGTGCCAAGCAGTTCATCACCTCCGGCCGGATCGCCGGTCTCGCGATCGTCTTTGCAGTCACCGATCCCGCGGCGGGAAAGAAGGGCATTTCCGCCTTTCTCGTGCCGACCGACCGGGAGGGCTATTCGGTCGACAAGGTGGAGCATAAATTGGGTCAGGCGGCGTCGGATACCTGCGCCATCCGCTTTGACGGGCTGTTCATCGAAGACGCGCTGATGCTGGGCGGCGAAGGGGAGGGCTATCGTATCGCGCTCTCCAATCTGGAAGCCGGGCGCATCGGGATCGCGGCGCAATGCGTTGGCATGGCGCAGGCGGCGCTCGATATCGCGGTGGACTATGCCAAGGATCGCAAGAGCTTCGGCAAGCCCATCGTCGAGCATCAGGCGGTGGGCTTCCGCCTTGCCGATCTCGCGACCCGCCTGGAGGCGTCGCGCCAGATGGTCCTTCACGCCGCCGCGCTGAAAGATGCAGGCGAACCCTGCCTGATCCCCGCCTCCATGGCGAAATTGTTTGCATCGGAAACCGCCGAGGCCATCGCCTCCGGCGCGATCCAGACGCTGGGTGGCTATGGCTATCTCGAAGAATATGGACTGGCGAAAATCTATCGCGATGTCCGCGTGTGCCAGATTTACGAAGGCACGTCCGATATTCAGCGCATGGTGATTGCGCGTGCCCTTTAAGGAGTTTTGAAATGTCCGCATCAGATCCCGTTGTTATCGCTGGCTACGCGCGCACCCCCATGGGCGGCTTCATGGGCGAACTCGCCGGCCTGAAGGCCACCGAGCTTGGTTCGGCCGCGGTGAAGGCCGCGGTGGAGCGCGCCGGCGTTGATGCCGATGCGATCGACCGCATCTTCATGGGCTGCGTGCTGCCCGCCGGTCTGGGCCAGGCACCGGCACGTCAGGCGGCTCTGGGCGCGGGCCTGTCCACCGGAACGCGCGCCACCACGGTCAACAAGATGTGCGGATCGGGCATGGAGGCTGCGATCATGGCCTATGATGCGCTGGCTGCGGGCAGCGCCGATGTGATCGTGGCGGGTGGCATGGAAAGCATGTCCAACGCGCCTTATGCGCTGCCCAAGCATCGCGCCGGCGCGCGTCTTGGTCATGGCCAGATCATCGATACGATGATGATGGACGGGCTTGAGGACGCCTATACGCCGGGCAAGGCGATGGGCGCGTTCGCCGAAGATGCCGTGCGCGAATATCAGTTCACACGCGAGGATCAGGATGCCTATGCAATCCGCTCGCTCTCCCGCGCCAATGCGGCGATCGACAGTGGCGCTTTCGAGCGCGAGATCGTCTCGGTCTCCGTGCCCGGTCGCGGCGGTCCGACGACGGTCGCGATCGATGAACAGCCCGGCAAGGCCAAGCCGGAGAAGATCCCCGGCCTGAAACCGGCATTCATGAAGGATGGCACGATCACCGCGGCCAATGCCTCGTCGATTTCCGATGGCGCGGCGGCTTTGGTGATGACCCGCGCCAGCATTGCCGAAAAGCGCGGCATGAAGGTGGTTGCCCGCGTTGTGGGTCATGGCGGTCATGCGCATGAACCCGGCCTGTTCACCACCGCGCCGGTGCCCGCGATCCGCGGCCTGATGGAGCGGGTCGGCTGGACCATGGATGATGTGGATCTGTTCGAGATCAACGAGGCGTTCGCGGTTGTTGCGATGATCGCCGCGCGCGATCTGGGTATTCCTGATGACAAGTTGAACGTGAATGGCGGCGCGACCGCGCTGGGCCATCCGATCGGTGCCAGCGGTGCGCGGATCATGGCGACCCTGCTCGGTGCGCTTGAAAATCGCGGGCTCAAGCGCGGTATTGCCAGCCTGTGCATCGGCGGCGGCGAGGCTACGGCGGTCGCGCTCGAACTCGTTTGACGCGATCGCTTTGGGCGACCGTCTGGTTCTGCTAGATCGCATCGGATCAGCAACCAGACGGTGTTCCTTTGGCCCATATCCATCACGATTCCACAGCGCCTGCCGCTGATCCGATCACATTCGATCAGTTTCTGGCGGTCGATATCCGCGTCGGCACGATCGTCGAAGCGGAGGCGTATCCCGAAGCGCGCAAACCTTCGATCAAGCTGGTGATCGATTTTGGGGCCACCATCGGGTGCAAGAAATCATCGGCGCAGATTGCAACGCACTATACGCCCGAAACGCTGGTGGGCCGTCAGATCGCCGCGGTGGTCAATTTCCCGCCGCGCCAGATTGGCAAATTCATGTCCGAAGTGCTGACGCTCGGCTTTCCCGATGAAGCGGGCGAAGTCGTGCTGATGATGCCGGCGCATCAAGTGCCTGATGGCGGACGACTGTTTTAGCAGCAGCCTGAATTTCGCCCGCTTGTCTTCCCCATCTGGACAACGCATAGTTGGGCATGGGCAAGAAAATCAGCATCGCGGCGACAGCCGATCCCGTCCGTGCCTATCATCATGGCGCGCTCAGGCCGGCGTTGATCGCCGCCGCCGAAGAGGTGATCGCCGAACGCGGCATAGACGGCTTTTCGCTTCGAGAAACCGCGCGCCGGGCGGGGGTTTCGCCGTCCGCACCCGCGCATCATTTCGGTGACAGCCGGGGGTTGCTCACCGCGATCGCGACGCTGGCCTTTACCGGGCTTGGCGATGCGCTCGAGGTGGCGGATCGTGAGGATTATCCGGATCGGCGTTCACGGATCCTGGCGCAGGGTGTCGCCTATGTCCGTTATGCGCTGGCCCATCAGGCGCGGTTCGATCTGATGTGGCGTTCGCCCTTGCTGGACAAGGCCGCCCCCGGCTTCGCCTTCGCATCGCGCCGCGCCTATGTCGTGATGGAGCAGGCGGTTCTGGGCGATGATTCAGGCGGCCCGTTCGGGCCGGATCACGCCCCGGCTGTTGCCTGCTGGTCGATGGTGCACGGCTTTGCCCGGCTGGCGATGGATGACGCATTTCCGGTGAAGAGCGGGGATTCCCTGGATGACATGCTCGATGACCTGCTGGCGGGGATGCTCTCGCATCTGGACGTTTAGGCGGTCTCTTGCCGCCGCCCTGAAACCCCTTAAAGATCGCTGATGATAAGAGGGGATTTCTGAATGACGGACATTGCGGCCGATAGCGCACGGGCGCCGACGAAGAGCGAGATCAGGCTGGTCATCGCCTCGTCATCGCTTGGCACCGTGTTCGAATGGTATGATTTCTTCATTTACGGCACGCTGGCCGCGATCATCGGGCGGACTTTTTTTCCCGCCGGTAACCCTGCGCTCGAACTGATCCTCTCGCTCTTCGGCTTTGCGATCGGCTTCGGCTTTCGACCGCTCGGCGCGGTGCTGTTCGGCTATCTGGGCGACAAGCTCGGACGGAAATACACGTTTCTCGTGACCATCACCGTGATGGGTCTGGCCACTGCGGCGATCGGCTTCGTGCCCGCCGCCGCCAGCATCGGCATGGCGGCACCGATCATCCTGCTTGGCCTGCGCATCCTGCAGGGATTGGCGCTGGGCGGCGAATATGGCGGCGCTGCGATCTATGTCGCGGAACATGCGCCACCGGACAAACGCGGCTTCTACACCAGTTTCATCCAGGCCAGTGTGGCGGGCGGCTTCATCCTCTCGCTCGCGGTGGTGCTGACCACCCAGGCGATCGTCGGCAAGGATGCGTGGGAGGCTTGGGGCTGGCGCATCCCCTTCATTTTCTCGCTGCTGCTGCTCGCCATATCGCTGTGGATGCGGCTGAAGCTTTCCGAAAGCCCGGTGTTCAAGGCGATGAAGGCGAAGGGCGAACTCGCCAAAAATCCGCTCAAGGAGACTTTCACCTATCCCGGCAACAAGCGCCGGCTGTTCGTGGCGTTGTTCGGCATCGCCGCGGGGCTGACCGTGATCTGGTACACCGCCTTGTTTCAAGTGCTCTATTTCATCCAGAATTCCATGCGGGTGGAGGATCAGACCGCGCAATTGCTGGTGGGTGTCGGCGCGGCGTCGGGCCTGTTCTGGTTTTTGCTGTTCGGCTGGGTGTCCGACAAGATCGGGCGCAAGAAGCCGATCGTGATCGGCTATGCGCTGACGCTGCTGCTGTTGTTCCCGATCTTTCATCTGATCGGCGGCGCGGCCAATCCCGGACTCGCGGCGGCCGCGGCGCGCTCTCCCGTCGTGGTTTCTGGGCGGGACTGTCGCTACGATCCCCTGGCGAAGATCCAGGCCAGCGATTGCGGCAAGCTGCTCGATCATTTCTCCAAAAAGGGCGTGAGCTACACCACCCGCGACGGGGCGGAAGCCGGAGTCACGATCGGCGCTGTGGCTATTGCCGACACCAGCCCTGCGGGATTGGACGCCGCGCTGGTGGCGGGCGGCTATGATCTCGCCAAGGTGAAGCCTTCGGGCAGGGACGTGGCGCTGATCCTGATCGGCATCCTGGCGCTCGCTGCCTTGTCGGGCATGACCTATGGCCCGGTGGCGGCGCTGCTCGCCGAACTGTTTCCGCCGCGGATCCGCTATAGCTCCATGTCCATCCCCTATCATATCGGGACCGGCTATTTCGGCGGGTTCCTGCCCGTGATCAGCCAATATATCATCGCGCGCACGGGCGATCCCTATTCGGGGCTTTGGTATACCTGGGTGGTGACCGCGATGGCGCTGATCGTGACGCTGCTGCTGCTGAAGGAAACGCGGTGGAACGAGGCGACGTAAAGTGCTGGATCATCGGCCGGCAAATGCTCTAACGCGCCGCGGGTGACCGATATGTCCTCTCCGCTCCGTCTGCGCCTTGATGGCGACGCGCTGGCGCATAACTGGTGCTGGCTGAATGACATGAGCGGGGCCGCCGCTTGCGGTGCGGCGATCAAGGCTAATGGCTATGGCTTGGGCGCTGCCGGGGTGATGACGCGGCTGGCCGCGGCGGGCTGCCGCGATTTTTTCGTCGCCACCTGGGCCGAGGCTGCTGCGCTGATGCCGATGGCCGATGGGCTGGCGCTCTCCGTATTGCACGGTGTGCGGGATGAGGACATGGCGATCGCCAATGCGATTTCTGCCCGTCCGGTGCTCAACACCCGCACCCAGATGGCGCGCTGGCGCGATGCCGGGGGCGGGCCATGCGATGTGATGGTCGATACGGGGATGAACCGGCTTGGCATTTCGGCCGCGGATATTGTGGATGGACTATTGGATGGTCTTTCCGTCGAAACGCTGATGAGCCATCTCGCCTGTGCGGATGAGGCTTCTTCGCTTAACGCCCTGCAGCGCGATCGGTTCGCGGCACTGGCCGGGCGCACATCGGCCCGGCGGACGAGCCTTGCCAATAGCGCGGGCATCTGTCTGGGCGCGGATTACGCTTTCGATCTCGTCCGCCCCGGCTTGGCGCTTTACGGCGGGATACCGCGGGGCGAGGCCACTGGGCATATCCGGCAGGTGGTTCGTCCGGAAGCGCAAATTCTCCAGCGGCGAACCATCACGCCGGGCGAGACCATCGGCTACAATGCGACCTTCACGGCAGACCGGCCCACCGACGTCGCCATTTTGAACCTCGGCTATGCCGATGGCTATCTCCGGGGCTTTTCAGGCAGGGGACATGCGCTGGCTGGCGACGTCCCCTTGCCTTTGCTGGGCCGGGTTTCGATGGATCTGATCGCGATCCGGGTCGACGCCGCTCCCGATCTGCGCGAGGGGGATTGGGTGGAGATCGGCTATGCCCTGCCCGAAGCCGCGGCGGCTTCGGGCCTGTCGCAATATGAATTGCTCACCGGCCTTGGCCAGCGGTTCGATCGGATATGGGCTTAACGCTCGATGCAGAGCGCAATGCCCATGCCGCCGCCGATACAGAGCGTGGCAAGCCCCTTTTTCGCGTCGCGCTTTTCCATCTCATAGAGCAATGTGGTCAGCACGCGCGCGCCTGAAGCGCCGATGGGATGGCCGATCGCGATCGCACCGCCATTCACGTTCACCTTGTCCGGATCGAAGCCCAGTTCCTTGCCCACGGCCAGCGCCTGTGCGGCAAAGGCTTCATTGGCCTCGATCAGATCGAGGTCACCGACGCTCCAGCCCGCCTTTTCCAGCGCGCGCTTGGTGGCGGGGACGGGGCCGAGCCCCATAATCGCCGGATCGACGCCCGCCGAGGCCCAGCTTGCGATACGGCCGAGAATCTTGCTACCGCGCCGTTCGGCTTCCGCGCGGGTCATCAGCACGAGCGCGGCTGCGCCGTCATTGAGGCCGCTGGCATTGGCGGCGGTAACGGAGCCGTCCTTCTTGAAGGCCGGACGCAGGCCCGACATCGTTTCAATGGTTGCGCCATCGCGGATATATTCGTCATTTTCCACCACGGTGTCGCCTTTGCGGCCCTTGACCGTGACCGGCGCGATCTCGTCCTTGAACCGGCCGGAGGCGCGCGCCGCCGACGCGAGATTTTGCGAGCGCACTGCGAACACATCCTGCTGCTCGCGCGTCACCTGGCATTGGTCAGCCACGTTTTCCGCGGTGATGCCCATGTGATATTGATTGAACGCATCGGTCAGACCGTCGCTGATCATGGTATCGACGAGTTGCACATTGCCCATCTTCTGACCCGCGCGCAGCGCCTGCGCATGATTGGACAGCGACATGCTTTCTTGCCCGCCCGCAACCACGATGGTGGCGTCGCCATTGGCGATCGCCTGGGCCGCCAGCGCGACGGCGCGCAGACCCGAACCGCACACCTGATTGACGCCCCAGGCTGGCACTTCCTTGGGCACGCCGGCGGCCATGGAGGCCTGGCGCGCGGGGTTCTGGCCCTGTCCGGCGGTGAGCACTTGCCCGAGGATGACTTCGGACACGTCTTCGGGGGCGACACCGGCCTGCGCCAGCGCGGCTTCGATCGCGACGCGGCCGAGTTCATGCGCGGGCACGCTGCCGAATGCGCCGAGGAAACTGCCCACGGGCGTGCGCTTGGCGGCGGTGATGACGATATCGGACATGGCGGCGACTCCTAGGAAAAATCTGTGCTGCCCTTAGCATTCACACTGAAGTTGCGAAAGCCACGCGGCCAGCGGTTCCCACAAGGCGGTGCGCGCGCCACGCCCGACGATCATGCCGACATGGCCGGCGCGCAGATCGATCCGGTGGGGCAGGTTGGCCGCGCTCGCGGCGGGCACGATGCGATCGTTCAGCGATACGATGTCGATGGCGGGGCAGGTGAGGCGCGATGGATCGATCAGGGCTCCGCCCACCCGCCATTGCCCAAGGCCCGGTTTGTTGGCGGCGAACAGATCCTCAAAGGCTTCGCGCGCCGCCGCAAGCGTGAGGGGCGCGCCGCCATTGGCCCAATCTTCCAGCGCGATGAAGGCCGCGGCCTCGGCCCCGGCGGGATCGAGCGCGGCGAACGTCTCGAACTTGCGCACCGTCCGCCCCGGATCGAGCCGCCAGAAACCGGACTGCAGCATTTCCATGGGCATCAGGCCCAGCGGTTCGCAGGCCGGGGCCGCGCTGGCCCATAATGAGGCCATGTCGGCGCGGGCGGACGGGGGGAAGCCCGCGAATTGCCAGGGCGTGGCGATCAGGGCGAGGCCCGCGACATCGCGCAATTGCGCGGCGGCAAGCGCCATCGTGCCGCCCAGGCAATAGCCCGCCAGCGCCGGGCGCTCCCCCAGGGCGTCGATCAGCGGCAGCAGCAAATGCTCGACATGCGCTGCAATATCCTGGTCGCGGTCCGCCGGTTCGGGTGCACCCCAATCGACGAGCAATGGCCGCACGCCCTTGCGCGCGAGCCAGCGCAGCAGCGAATTCTGTGCGGTCAGATCCAGAATGAAGGGCGGATTGATGAGTGAAGGGATGAAGATCACCGGCAGGCCGCTGCCACCGTAATCGCGCAGCATCGCGCGGCCCGCGGTCGCGACGATTGGCATGGGGGCAGGCCGGGATCGCCGCGGGGCTTGCTGATACGCCCTCAATCCCGCCAATGCCGCAACGCGGCGGTCCGGCGATGCTGCGGTTTCGCTGCGCAGCAGTTCAAGGAAGAGGGGCAGGGGGTGCGGCCCTTGTTGCGATGCGGCATGAAATGGTGCAATGTTCGTCATAACTTTATTGCGGGGCACCTGATCGATGAAAAAGAACAGTTCCGGAGACGATGTCGTCATCATCAAGAAATATGCGAACCGCCGCCTCTATAACACGGATACGTCGAGCTACATCACGCTTGAGCACCTTGCCCAGATGACCCGCGAAGGCCGGGAATTCAAGGTGATCGACGCCAAGAGCGAAGAAGATATCACGCACAATGTGTTGACCCAGATCATCATGGAAGAAGAATCACGCGGGCAGACGATGCTTCCGGTGAATTTCCTGCGCCAGCTCATCTCCATGTATGGCGATTCGATGCAGGCGATGGTGCCAGGCTATCTCGAAGCTTCGATGGATAGCTTTCGCCGTAATCAGGAACAGTTCCGCACGGCGGTGGAAGGCGCATTCGCCAACGGGCCGTTTGCCGAGATGGCCAAGCGCAATCTCGCCATGTTCGAAGCCGCGGCCAGTGCGTTCAAGCCGGGCACCGCGCCCGCCGCCGAAGCGCCCAAGCCGAGCAGCAAGGATGACGAGATCGAAGCGCTGAAAGCGCAGCTCGCCGGGCTTCAGGACAAGATCGACAAGATCACCAAATAACCACCGGAACCAGCGCCGCCCTTCAACCATTCTGCTCCGGTAACGACCGGAGACAGAGGCATGGCCGCGCGCGCATATTGGCAGGGACAGATCAGGCTGGCACTGGTCTCCATCCCCGTCGAAATCTATCCCGCCACCAAATCGGGCGCGGCGGTCACCTTTCGCCAGATTCATGAGCCATCGGGCAAGCCGGTGAAATATGAAAAGACGGTCACCGGGATCGGCGCGGTGGACGTCGACGAAATCGTGAAGGGCTTCGAATATGAAAAGGGCAGCTATGTGCTGCTCAAGCCCGAGGAGATCGAAGCGGTCAAGCTGGAGAGCAAGAAGACGCTCGAACTGACCCAGTTCGTCGATGCGCATGAGATCGACGTGCTCTATTACGAGAAGCCCTATTTCGTCGTGCCTGCGGACGATCTGGCCGAGGAGGCCTATGTCGTACTGCGCGAGGCCTTGAAGCGGACGAAGAAGGTGGGGCTGGGCCAGCTTGCGATGCGCGGGCGCGAATATATCGTCAGCCTGAAGCCGTGCGGGCGCGGCATGGTGATCGAGACGTTGCGCTATGCCGATGAGGTGAACAAGGCGCAGACCTATTTCCGCGAGATCGGCGACGCCAAACCCGATCCCGAATTGCTCGATCTGGCAGAGACGCTGATCGAGAAGAAGAGCAGCGCCTTCGACGCGGGCAAATTCCATGATCGCTATGTGGATGCGGTGAAGGCGCTGGTGGAGCGCAAACGCAAGGCCAAGGGCGGCAAGGTGACGCCCGAGAAGGATGATGCGCCAGCGCGGGCGGGATCGAATGTGATCGATCTGATGGCGGCGCTCAAGAAATCGCTGGATGCGCCCAAGGCCGGGGCGGCGAAACCGGCCGCCAAGACGCCGGCACCTGCGAAAAAGCCGGCGGCGAAGAAGCGGGCTTAACGGATGTCCGCCCTGCAACCGTTTGTCCCGAGCGAAGTCGCGGGACGCAGGTGCTTAGTCCCGCGTCCCGCGACTTCGCTCGGGACAAACGGGTCGGGGGCTGGAAATCGAAATGGCTAACGACCCCCTTGCCACCTACAACGCCAAGCGCGATTTCGGCAAAACCGCCGAGCCCAAGGGCACGCGCGCCAAGGCCAAGGGCAATAGCTTCATGGTCCAGAAGCACGATGCGACCCGGCTGCATTTCGATTTCCGGCTTGAGCTGGATGGCGTGTTGAAAAGCTGGGCGGTGACGCGCGGCCCCAGCCCCAATCCGGATGACAAGCGCCTGGCAGTGCGCACCGAAGATCACCCACTGAGCTATGCGACGTTCGAAGGGACGATCCCCAAGGGCGAATATGGCGGCGGCACCGTGATGCTTTGGGATCGCGGCACATGGGCCTCGCTGCCGGGCAAGGATCCCAGCAAGACGATCGAAGAGGGGCATCTCCATTTCACGCTGTACGGAGAGAGGATGAAGGGCGAATGGCTGCTGGTCCGCATGAAGCCGCGCCCCGGCGAGAAGCGCGAAAACTGGCTGTTGCGCAAGGTGGATGACGCCTTTTCGGCGGGATCAGACGATCTGGTGGGGCGTGCGCTGACCAGCGTCGCGACTGGGCGGACGATGGCGGAAATCGAAGCCAATGCGCCCGAAACGTCGCTGAAGGGCAAGCGCGGCAAGGCGTTCGATGCCGCCATGATCAAAGCCAGCACGGCCAGCCCCAAGCCGAAGCCGCGCCAAACCGCTGCCACGCTGCCCGCCTTTCGCAAGCCCCAGCTCGCGACCCTCGTCGATAGCGTTCCAGCCGGATCGGGATGGCTGCACGAGGTAAAATACGATGGCTATCGCTGCCAATTGGCAGTTTCTGCCGGGCAGGCGAAAATCTACACGCGCAGTGGTCTGGACTGGACGGACAAGTTTCAGGCAATTGCCGATGCCGCCATGGCGCTCGATCTGCCGCCGGCGTTGATCGACGGCGAGATCGTGAAGCTGGATGCCGAGGGCAATCCCAGCTTTTCCGGATTGCAGGCCGCGCTCAAGCAAGGCGACGGCGACCTCACGCTTTTCGCCTTCGATCTGCTCTCGCTCGAGGGACAAGATCTCACCGGACTGCCCAATATCACGCGCAAGGAGCGCCTGGCGGCGTTATTGGCCGGGGTGCAGGAGCCGATCGTCTATGCCGATCACATGTTGGGATCGGGTGAAAAGCTGTTCGATGCGCTGTGCGGGGCGGGGCAGGAGGGGATTATCTCCAAAAAGGCGGATGCGCCCTATCGGGGAATGCGCACGAAAATGTGGCTCAAGGTGAAATGCACCCGGCGGCAGGAATTCGTGATCGTCGGATGGCTGGCCAGCGGAGCGAAGGGGCGCAATCTCAAATCCCTGCTGCTCGGCGTGAATGACGATGATGGGCTGCGTTACGCCGGCAAGGTCGGGACGGGTTTCGATCTGGACACCGCCGAGACGCTACTGGCTCAATTGCAGAAGATCGAAAGACAGACCGCGACCGTGGAGGCACCGCGTGCGGCGGTACGGGAGGCACATTGGGTGGCCCCCAAGCTGGTCGCCGAAATCGCCTTTGCGGAATTTACCGCGGACAATGTGGTGCGCCATGCGAGCTTTATCGGGTTGCGGGACGACAAGCCCGCCAGCGCGGTAAAGCCGGAGAAACCCGTGCAGCATATGGCCGCGCCCATTGTGAAGATCAGTAGCGCAGACCGGATGATCTTCCCCGAATCGAAGGTGACCAAGGGCGATCTCGCAGCCTATTATGAATCCGTCGGCCCGGTCATGGCCGAATGGGCGCTGCGCCGCCCGATCAGCCTGGTGCGCTGTCCGCAAGGTCGTGCCAAGCACTGCTTCTTTCAGAAGCATGATGCGGGCAGCTTTGGTGACCATGTCCATCATGTCGATATCCGCGAAAAGGACGGCGGCACCGAGCCCTATCTGTATGTGGAGGATAGCGCCGGGCTGATCGCCTGCGTGCAGATGGGCACGATCGAATTCCATGGCTGGGGATCGTCAATCGGCGATGTGGAAAAAGCGGACCGGATGATCTTCGATCTCGATCCGGATACCGCGTTGACGTTCGAAGACGTGAAGAAGGCTGCGGTCGATATCAGGCGGCATCTGGAGGATATCGGGCTGGCCAGTTTCCCCTTGCTTTCGGGTGGAAAGGGCGTGCATGTCGTGGTGCCGCTGATCCCCGATGCGGAGTGGCCCGCGGTCAAGGATTTTGCACAGCGCTTTGCACAGGCGCTGGCACAGTCCGAGCCGGACCGCTTCATCGCCACCATGTCCAAGGCCAAGCGCAAGGGGCTGATCTTTATCGACTGGCTGCGCAACCAGCGCGGCGCGACCGCCATTCTGCCCTATTCGGCGCGTGCACGGCCGGGTGCACCGGTATCGGCACCGGTGAGCTGGGAAGAGTTGGAGACGATCGACACGCCGTCGCGGTTCAGCGTGAAGGACGCGGATCTCTTGCTGGAGCGCGCGACGTCCAAGGCGCTGAAAGGCTGGGGTGAGGCCGCGCAGAGGCTGCCTGATTTGTGAGAGGCACACAGCACAGACGTTCCGTTTGTCCCGAGCGTAGTCGAGGGACGTGGAACAGCGCCCACGTCCCTCGACTACGCTCGGGACAAACGGTCAGGTTCCGATATCCAATCTCTACTTGGGCTTCACGAATTTCAGCGTCATGCGGTCGCTTTCACCGATGGCCTGATATTTCGCCTTGTCCACATCGCCATTGGCCAGGGTGGGCGGGAGCGTCCAGACGCCCTTGGCCCAATCCGCAGTATCCTTGGGATTGGCATTGATCTCGGTTTCGCCGGCGAGTTTGAAGCCGGCCTTTTCCGCCAGCGCGACGATCGTCGAGCGCTTCAGATAACCGCTGCTTTTTTCGAGCGCGATATCCCGATCTTCGGGCAGGCGATGATCGACCACGCCCAACACGCCACCGGGCTTCAACGCGCGGAAAAAGCCGGCGAAAGCCTGATCGGGCACGGTGGTATCCTTGTCCATGATCAGATTGTGGACATTGCGGAAGGTGAGCACCACATCAGCACTGCCATCGGGGATCGCGGTGCCCTTCATCGGAAATTCGGAGAATTTCACCTTGCCATAGGTCGCCGTATCGGCGGCGAATTTGGCGGTCAGTCTATCCCGGCCCTTGCCTTCAGATTGCGCAAGATACAGCGTGCCGCTCTTCGCCAGATACGGGGCCAGGATTTCGGTATACCAGCCGCCGCCCGGCAGGGCTTCGACCACGACAGCGCCGGGCTTCACGCCGAAGAAGGCGAGCGTTTCGGCGGGGTGGCGATATTGATCGCGCGGGGTGTTTGCCGGGGTTCGCGTGGGCGCGGCGATGGCCGTCTTGAGCGCGGCCGTATCGGCGGGCATCATATGGCCCTCATGCTGCGCAAGGGCGGGGGCGCTGGCAAAAATCAGCGCGGCGGAAAGCAACAGGGGGTGGCGCATCTCGTCTCCAATACTATTTGATGGAGCAGAGTGTGGCGATGGTGTGGAAGGCTGGCAAGTGCATCTATGGACTTTGGCGGGAAGTTCCGCCGCGATCGCACTGTTCGCGAGCTTTGCAGACTGGCGGCGTAACCGCCGTCGCGACCCCGACAAGGTGGGATTCATGCCCTGGAGTTTTATCACGGTGATGGGCGTGCTCTGCGCGCTGATGCTGGCGGGCGCTGCGCTGAAGATTCATTGAGCGGCCGGAGAACCCTACGCGTGCGTGCGTAAGGTTCTCCGTACCGGGCGGGTTTAGAAGGCGGCGCGCAAGGTCACCTGGAACAGGCGGCCCGATTGTTCCTGCTCACGCTCATATTCATCGACATCGCCTGCCGCGCGATTGGCCAAAATTTCGTCATAGCTATCCCCGTCATATTTCAGGAACGCTTCCTTCTTCTTGCGGTTGAGCAGATTTTGGGCCGACAGGCGCAGCACGAAATTGGTGCCGAAGCGCTTTTCGACAAAAGCTTCCAGATCGGGCGTGTAGCTCAGCTCGACGGTTTCATCGAAATTGCTTTCCACCGCTTTGCTGCGACCCGAGATGGTGGCACCAAAGCTGGCGTCCGCCGCGCGAACCGTCTGGATGAAGCCAATGTTGTAGACGTGATGCGGCTGATTGTTGAACCGGCGCTTTTCACTCGTGAACGGATCGGTCGTTTCGCTGTCCAGATAGGTGTAGTTGGCGAACAGGCCGGTATCGGGCATCCCCAGCGCGGTCAGCGGCGCGGAGAAATCCAACTCCAAACCCCAGACCTTGCCGCTCCCGATATTCTGCGGCGTGTAATAGCTGCCGATCGGATCGCCATCATCATCGAGAACGTCATCGCCGGCGACCAATTCGGTCAGATCACTGATCTTGCGGTAGAACGCATTGACGCCGAAGATGCCGCGGCTGCCCAGGCTGTGCTCATAACCAAGGTCCACGCCCCAGGCCCGTTCGTTCTTGAGCGCCGGATTGCCGATCGTGATGTCGTCATCGCCCGGGCTTTCCTCTTGCTCATAAGGCGAAATCAGATCGTAGCTTGGCCGGCGCACCGTGCGCGCGACCGAAAAGCGGATCTGATCCGCGCCGCCGACCGCATAGCGCGCATGGAAGGAGGGGTTAAGCGATTCGCTGTTGTAGGACACGCTATCACCAGCATTCGTGGTGGTGCGGCGGGTGATTTCATAGCGGAGACCGGCATCCAGGCTCAATGCGCTGGAAGGCTCGAAGGTCAGCCGCACATAGGGATCGTAGCGCTTTTCCTTGATCCGGAAATTCACCGCGGGATCGGGATCTTCGGCCTCATCATCTTCCACGTTGAACACGGTGTTGGCACCGTTGCGCGTCTTGCTCAGCAGATCGATGCCGCCCTTGATGCGGAAAGGCGTATCCTTGCCATAGGTCAGGCTGAGCGTGCCGGTATATTCATCGTCCTTGATGTCCAGCGCTTCGGTTTCCACGATTGCCAGATCCGAAAGATCCTCGTCACCCGCTTCGGACAAGATCACATCGGTATTTTCGCGATAGCCATTCCAGCTCGCTGCCAGCCCGAGTTCCAGTCCGCCGATCGGGATCACGGCATCCGATGTGATCGCATAGGTTTTCTGGTGGATGTCTTCATGCTGCACTTCGGCACCGTCGAAATCGAGATCGCCACCCTCATAGGTCAGCGAAGTCTCATCCTCGTCGCGATTGGTATCGACCACGAAGCCTCCGATGCGGATGCGTCCGCCGCCCGCAAACTGATGCGTGATTTCCGCATTGCCGGAAATATCGCGGCCATCGCGGGTATCGTCCTGAAGCTCGGTATTGTCGAAGTCGTCATTGGTCTCATCGAGCGGACCGGTCGTGAAATCGGAAAAACGCAGCGACACCTTTTTCTTGGGATTGCGGCGTTCCTGATAATTGCCGGCGATCCAGAAGCTGGTCGCATCACCCAGCTTGCCGGCATAAGCCAGCGCGCCAGAGGGACGGACGCCGCCATCTTCATTGATCAACATGCCGGCCTTGGCGAAGCCGCCCTGGAAGGTCGCTGATTCCTTGGTGATCACGTTCAGCGTGCCGGCAATGCCTTCGCTGGGCTGATCGGCGCGCGGCGCGCGAACGATTTCGATGCGCTCGACCAGTTCGGCGGGGATGCGATCCACGAAGAAGCTGCGATCCGATTCACCACCGGGAGCGCGGCGGCCGTTGATCAGCACCTGCGTGAAGCCTGGCGGCAGGCCGCGCATCTGGGCACCGTCATATTCCAAAACGTCCGACGTGAAGGTCACGCCGGGGACGCGCTTGAGCATCTCGCCGACCGAGACAGGCTCGAAACGCTGAAAATATTCGAGATCGTAGGAGAGCACGGGATTGGCATCCTCCGTGCGATTGCGGAAGGCGATATCGCCGTTCACGATGATCTCGGCCGCGGTCTCAGTCGCTTCAGGCGAAGACTCGTCACTGGCTTCAGCCACTGCTGCTGCAACGTCTTCTGCATACACTGGGCTTGCCAGCATGAATGGCGCGAGAATGCTTCCTGCCAACAGCAGTTTCTTTATAGTCATCATTGCCCCCGATGGAGTTATTCTGGAATTTGACGTCCCAACAATATTGTGTAGGAACGCCTTCAACTGGGGCCAATAGGAAGCAACCGTGACTCATTCGCGACTTAATCATTTCAGTTTTATTTCTTTGTGTTGCACTTTTTTGACAGTGACGGCGTGCGCAACTGCTGAAGTGCCGATCGAAACCCGTATTGCCAACGCCACGCCGGCGGTATCAGTCACCGCAAGGGGCGAGACGGTGCCGGTGGGCACGTCCAATGCCGATGCGGCGGATGATCCCGCCATCTGGCGCAATGCGGCGGATCCCGCGGCAAGCCTGATCATCGGCACGGACAAGAAGGCTGGGCTGTATGTCTATGGCCTGGATGGCAAGGTGCGCGATTTTCTCGATGCGGGCCGGGTCAACAATGTCGATCTGAAGGACGGCGTGACGATCAACGGCACGTCCGGCATCCTCGTGGTGGCGAGCGATCGCAATGATCCGCTGAATGCCAAATTGGCCTTGTTTCGGCTCGATCCAGCCAGCGCGAAGCTAACGGCGCTGGGTACGGTCGCGGGCGGCGCAGGCGAGGCTTATGGCGTGTGCATGTACCGCGATACTGCGGGCGTCTATGCGTTCATCGTGCTGAAGGATGGCACGATCAATCAGATCGCGCTGGATACGGCTGGGGGGGCGGCTTCGGGCACGATCGTGCGCACGATGAAGCTCGGCACGCAGTCCGAGGGTTGCGCGGCGGATGACCGCACGGGGCGACTTTATGTGGCAGAAGAAGATGTCGGCCTGTGGCGCTTCGATGCGTCAGCCGCAGGTGGACTGACACCGGCGAAGATCGCTGCGGCGGACGGCAAGAATATCGTGGCCGACGCCGAGGGCGTGGCGATTGCCGCAATCGGCGAGGCGCAAGGCTATGTCGTCGTCTCCAGCCAGGGGGACAATGCCTACACGCTCTATCGCATCGCGGATGAAAGCTATGTCGGCCGCTTCCGCATCGCTGCCGGCGTGGTGGGCGGCACGGAGGAAACCGACGGCATCGAATTGATGCTCGGCGATTTCGGCCCAGCCTATCCCGGCGGTCTCTTCATCGCGCAGGATGGCTTCAACGCGGCCGGCGCACAGAATTTCAAGCTGGTCGCCTGGAACGATATCAAGGCTTCGCTGGGGCTTTGACCGACATCAAATATCCAGCCGCCGCATGACTTGATCCAGCCGCTGTTCCGGCGCGGCGGCTGGATCGCAGCCCCCGGGGCGGATGAAGATGCACAGATGGGCGGGACCATAGTCATCGCCGATATTCTGGTCCGGCAACGTGAAACAATCGCGCTTGGCAAAAGCCTCGGGTAGACGTGATTGCGATCGCGAGGGTGCCAGGATGGCGTTATAGGCCTTGGTTGCGGCTTTGGGGGCCATCTCTCCTGCTTCGCTGCTCACCGAATAGAGTGGCAGCGCCTTGTGGAGATAGGAATATCCCCCGGTCTGCCAGAATTCGAGATCGTAGATCGCGATGCCACAAATGCCCGGCATGGCACGTAGCGCCTGAAAGCTGTGGAAGCTGGCACCATAAGCGGTCCAGCGCGGACGCATATAGTCACTGGACGCAGCGGTGGCGGACGCGCCCGTCCAGAGCAACAACAGCGCCACGGGGGTAAATCGCGCGGCTGGCACGGAGAGACGGTGCCTGATCATCTGCATGATCTCCACCGAGCCGATGGCTGCGAGAATCACGAG
Source organism: Sphingobium boeckii (assembly GCF_014199215.1). Taxonomy (GTDB): domain Bacteria; phylum Pseudomonadota; class Alphaproteobacteria; order Sphingomonadales; family Sphingomonadaceae; genus Sphingobium_A; species Sphingobium_A boeckii. The sequence continues at coordinate 496,934 of NZ_JACIJC010000002.1, read as the reverse complement.
GATCGTAGTGGTCAACAATATGAACCTATATTCCTTGTGCCCAATCATCGAATGGATGAGCAGATTGACCATGGCCATCCAGAACAGCGCCCTGTGCCGCTTGATTACGGGCATCAGGCATAAGAGAATCGGCAGAAGCCAGATGCCCCAACTGCGCGTGTAGAATGTGAAATACGCGATCGGCCCCGAGACGCCAAAGCCGGCCGCGCGATCCACCGTGATATTCTGATGAAAATTCTCCAGGATCCAGCCATAGGGCGTCAGGCCCATGGCGAGATCGATCAGTCCTCCAATCGTCAATGCGATGAAGCCGCCCATGATGAGTGGCAGCCATCGGCTGCGCCATTGCAGAGCGCAGGAAAGGATCACGAAAATCCCTATCGCCGGCGCATAATGGAAGCGGAAGATCACGCCTAGGCCAAGCAGCCAGCCCGCCAGCATCAGTCGCCGTCCGGAGGCATTGTCCGCCGCCATGAGCGCTGTCGCCGCCATTACCGCCGCCACCGCGATCGTTTCGCTCAGGGTATGCGCGCCGAAATAGACGCATTCGAACCAGACGGCTGCAACGAACATCGTGATGATCGCATGAAGCGGCGACCATCGCCGCCCCAGCGCATAGGCCGCCGCGACGACGCCGAGAGAAAAGATGGCCACCAACAGTTTGGGCAGGACGATATACAGGCTGGTGTCCGGCGCGATCGTGTGGCCGAGCCACATAGGGCCGCTCAACATGACGGGAAACAGCCAGCCCCGCATATTGTAGCGATATTCCCAACTGACGACGCCATTGCCGAAAATCAGGCGATGCGCCTGTTCGAGATATTGAAAAATCTCGTCGGGATGGATCATTGCGGGGATTAGCGCGACGCCAGCCCTCAAGGCGAAGGCCAGCGCCAATACGGCCAAAATCGCCCGGCGCGTGTTGCGCCACGAAGCGAGAACCTCTGATGTCACGCGCTTCCCCCTCCCGGCGATGATATCGCCTAGAGGCAGGCCTCAAGAAAGGGTTGGTCGAAGCCATATTGCTTGGCTTTTTCCAGCGTGTAGGGGCGCAGGCCCATGGCGCGATATTCGCCGATGATCTTGCCGTCTGCGCTCTCGTCCAGATATTCGAACTTGAACAATTCCTGCGTCACGATCACATCGCCCTCCATCCCGATCACCTCGGTGATGTTGGTGGTGCGGCGCGAACCGTCGCGCAGACGCTTCACCTGGATGATGAGATCGACCGAATCCGCGATCTGGCGCGAGATAGCTTCCTTGGGCACCTTGATGTCCGACATCATCACCATGTTTTCCATACGGGCGAGCGCCTCGCGCGGGGAGTTGGAGTGAAGCGTGCACATGGAGCCGTCATGGCCTGTATTCATGGCAGCGAGCATGTCGAAACATTCCGAGCCACGAATTTCGCCCAGGATGATGCGATCGGGACGCATACGCAGGGCGTTCTTCACGAGATCGCGAATGCTGATTTCGCCCTGGCCTTCCAGATTGGGCGGCCGCGTTTCCAGCGGGAGCCAGTGCGGCTGCTGCAGGCGAAGCTCGGCGGCATCCTCGATCGTCAGCACGCGCTCGCCCGGATCGATCATCTTGGACAAAGCATTGAGCATCGTCGTCTTGCCCGAGCCGGTGCCGCCCGAGATGACGATGTTGAAGCGGCTGGCACCCGCAATCTTGAGTGCGGTCGCCATCTTTTGCGACATGGAGCCAAACCCGGCCATCATATCGAGCGTGATCGGCTTTTCGGAGAATTTACGGATCGAGATCGCGGTGCCGCGCAGCGACAGCGGTGGCACGATCACGTTGACGCGTGAACCGTCTTTCAGGCGCGCATCGGCGAGCGGCGAGGTCTGATCAACGCGACGGCCGACCGAATTGCAGATCCGCTGTGCGATCTGAAGCAGATGCTCCTCATCGCGAAACTGGATCGGGGCGATGATCAATTTGCCCTTTTTTTCGATATAGGTCTGCAGCGGCCCATTGACCATGATGTCCGAAATTTCCGGATCGGACAGCAATTCTTCCAACGGCCCGAGGCCCAGAAGCTCGTCGACCAGCACCTTTTCCAGCGCGAACTGCTCGCGGCGGTTGAGCGTGAATTTCAGCTCGGCCAGCACTTCGACGATGATCGGGCGGAATTCCTCGGCCAGTTCGTCCTTGTTGAGCGTGGCGGCGGCTTCGGGATCGACGCGCTCCAGCAGGCGCGGCAGCACCTGCTCCTTGATCTTGTGGACCGACGCCTCAAACCCCTCCACCTTGCTGCTATGCTCGGTGACATTGTTCATCCGGCTGTCGAGCCGGGTCATCGCGTCGGATTGTGGGCCTTTTTCGGTGAGCAGGTCGGGCTCGGGCAGTGGCACGGAATCGATCGGTGGAAATTGCGCGCCGCCCAGCGGCTCATGATCCGGACCCTTGGCGGCAGCGCCGCCCTGCATCGGGCGCGCCACGCCAAAACTTGGGCGTCCACCCGTCGTTCCGTTGACACCCCCTCGTTTACCGAATGCGCTCATTGGCCGTCCGCAGTCCTTTCCGGCGCTCGTCGAAAGCAGCCTTGAAGATAGGGTGAATAATCCGGAAACTTTGACAATTAGCTAATGGCGCGGTGAAATGCCGCCATGGGCAACACGGGATAACGGACGGGGAGGCGAACAATGAAGCGCTTGGCGGCGGGTTTTCTTTTGATGCTGATGGGGGCGTCCGAGCCGCATTTCGCAGCCGCTCCGGTCGCGATGGAGGGGGCGGCGACCGCGGAGACGCTGGGCTGGATGAGCGGCGACTGGGTGGTGCTGGACAAGGACGGCCGCTGGACCGAGGAAATCTGGAGCGCACCGCGCGCCGGGATGATGATCGGCACCAGTCGGACGGGGGCAGGCGGGGAGATCGGGAGCTTCGAATATATGCGGATCGCGGCGGGCGAGGATGGGGCGCTGAATTTCTTCGCCAGCCCCAATGGCGCGGCACCGGTGGTGTTCGTCCTCACGTCATGGGGCGAAAAGACCGCGACATTCGAAAATGCGGCGAACGATTATCCCAAGCGGATCAACTACATGCGCAAAGGGCTGATGTTGGTTGCGGAGATATCGGGGGATAAGGATCAGCCGGTGATGCGCTGGGCCTATGAGAAGAGGTGAGCAGTCTGCTTACAAATAGCCGTTGGTCCCGAGCGAAGTCGAGGGACGTGTCACCTGCACAGTGCGTCCCTCGACTCCGCTCGGGATGAACCGAATTGCTAGGCTAATCAGCCCTCTGCGCGTTCCGCCAGGACCGTGAGACCCTTTTCATTGACCTCGGCAAAGCCGCCTTCGATGCGGATCTTTACCGGTTCGCCATTCTCGGTCTTGTAGATCGCCAGATCGCCGTCGCGGACGGTGGACATAAAGGGCGCATGGCCCTGCAGCACGCCGAATTCACCCTCGGTGCCGGGGACGACGACCATATGGACCTCTTCCGAACGGACGAGGCGTTCCGGGGTGACGAGTTCGAAATGCAGAGCCATTGTTCAGTCTCGCTCCCTTCCCGCTTGCGGGAGGGGTTGGGGGTGGGAAAGGGTGGTTCTGCGCGGCAGAGGCCCACCCCTGGCCCCTCCCGCAAGCGGGAGGGGAATATTGGATTAAGCCGCTTCAGCCAGCTTCTGGGCCTTGGCTACGGCTTCTTCGATGCCGCCGACCATGTAGAAAGCGCTTTCGGGCAGATGATCATATTCGCCTTCGACCACAGCCTTGAAGCTCTTCACGGTATCTTCGATCGCGACAAACTTGCCGCTGATGCCGGTGAAGACCTCGGCGACGTGGAAAGGCTGCGACAGGAAGCGCTGGATCTTGCGGGCGCGGCTGACGGTGAGCTTATCTTCTTCCGAAAGCTCGTCCATGCCGAGAATGGCGATGATGTCCTGCAGCGACTTATACTTCTGGAGCGTTTCCTGAACCGCACGGGCGGTGTCATAATGCTCCTGGCCGACGACGGCCGGGGTCAGCACGCGGCTGGTGGAATCGAGCGGATCCACGGCGGGATAGATGCCCAATTCCGAAATCGCGCGGTTCAGCGTGGTGGTGGCGTCCAAATGCGCGAAAGACGTTGCAGGCGCTGGATCGGTAAGATCGTCGGCGGGCACGTAAATCGCCTGCACCGAGGTGATGGACCCCTTGTTGGTGGAGGTGATACGCTCCTGCAGTGCGCCCATGTCGGTCGACAGCGTCGGCTGATAGCCCACAGCCGAAGGAATACGGCCGAGCAGAGCGGACACTTCCGAACCGGCTTGGGTGAAGCGGAAAATGTTGTCCACGAAGAACAGCACATCCTGGCCTTCGACGTCGCGGAAATATTCGGCATTGGCGAGGCCCGAAAGCGCAACGCGGGCACGCGCGCCCGGCGGCTCGTTCATCTGGCCGAACACCAGCGCCACCTTCGAACCTTCGGGCGTGGGATCGCCATTGGCGTCCTTGGCGATGACGCCTGCGTCGAGGAATTCGTGATAGAGATCATTGCCTTCGCGCGTGCGTTCACCAACGCCGGCGAACACGGAAACGCCGCCATGGCCCTTGGCGATGTTGTTGATCAGTTCCTGGATCAGCACGGTCTTGCCCACGCCGGCGCCGCCGAACAGGCCGATCTTGCCGCCGCGCGCATAAGGCGCGAGCAGATCGATCACCTTGATCCCGGTGACCAGAATGCTGGCTTCGGTGGACTGATCGATAAAGGCGGGTGCCTCGGCATGGATGGGGTTGGTGAAAGGGGAATTGACGGGGCCGCGCTCGTCGATGGGCTCTCCGATCACGTTCAGGATGCGGCCAAGCGTCATCGGGCCAACGGGCACGCGGATCTGCGAGCCGGTATCCTTGACCGGCTGGCCGCGGGTCAGACCCTCAGTCGCGTCCATGGCGATCGTGCGCACGGTGTTCTCGCCGAGATGCTGGGCTACTTCGAGCACGAGGCGGTTGCCGTTATTGTCGGTTTCAAGCGCCGAGAGAATGGCGGGCAGGCGGCCCTCGAAGGTCACATCGACAACAGCGCCGATGATCTGGGAGATGCGGCCGGTCGCGCCGGTTATCGCCGCCTTGGGCGCAGGCGTCTTTACGACAGCCTTGGGCGCGGCAGGTGCCTTGGCCGCAGCGGCGGCTTTGGGAGCAGCAGCCTTGGGCGCTGCCTTTGCGGCAGCAGGTGCCTTGGTGGTTTTCGGTGCGGTTGCCATGACGGTCTTCCTTGCTTGCAATTCTTGAGGCACTTGCGCGCCAGCGATGATCGGGTTGGTTACAGCGCTTCCGCGCCGGCAATGATTTCAATCAGCTCGGTCGTGATCGCAGCCTGACGGGTCCGGTTATACTGGATCGTCAGCTTGTTGATCATGTCACCCGCATTGCGCGTGGCATTGTCCATCGCGGTCATGCGGCTGCCCTGTTCGGACGCCGCATTTTCCAGCATCGCGCGGAAAATCTGGATCGCCACGTTGCGGGGCAGGAGATCGGCGAGGATCGCTTCCTCGTCCGGCTCATATTCCACGGCCGCGCTCGCACCCGTATCCGCTGCGCCCTTGGGCACGGCGACGGGAATGATCTGCTGGCCGGTTGGCTCCTGAACCAGCGCGGACTGGAACTTCGCGTAGAACAGATGTGCCACGTCGAACTCGCCGGCTTCATAACGCGCTGTGATATCCTCGGCCAACGCCTGCGCGTCGGAAAAGGCCAGCTTTTTGATATGGCCCAGCTCGAAATCATGCGCGATCTGCTTGGCATGGAAGCGGCGCAGAACCGCGCGCCCCTTTTTGCCGGCGACATAGAAGCGCACTGTCTTGCCCGCGTTCGTCAGCTCTTCGGCCTTCTTGCGCGCGGCGCGGACGATATTGGTGTTGAAGGCACCCGCCAGACCGCGTTCGGACGTGGCGACAACGATGAGATGGACCTGATCGCTGCCCGTGCCCGCCAGCAGCTTGGGTGAAGATGCGCTGATCGTGACCTTGGAGGCCAGGCTCGCCATGACCGACTCAAGCCTTTCGGCATAAGGACGGCCGGCGACCGCTGCTTCCTGCGCACGGCGCAGTTTCGCGGCGGCGACCATCTTCATCGCCTTGGTGATCTTCTGCGTCGACTTCACCGAGCCGATGCGGATCTTAAGAGCTTTGAGACTTGCCATTGAATCCTATCCGATCAGGCAAATGTCTTCACGAACGCGTCGAGTGCGGCCTTGAGATCGGCCTTCACTGCATCGCCCAGATCCTTGGTATCGCGGATCGTCTTGAGCACGTTCGGATGGTTGGCGCGCAGATCGGCGATCATTGCGGTTTCGAAGCGGGTCACGGCGTCCACGGGGATGCCGTCCAGATAGCCGCTGGTGCCGGCGAAGATCGAAGCGGTCTGCTCTTCGAACGGCATCGGGCTGTATTGTCCCTGCTTGAGAAGCTCGGTGAGGCGCGCGCCGCGGGCCAACAGCTTCTGCGTGGACGCATCGAGATCCGAGCCGAACTGCGCGAAAGCCGCCATTTCGCGATATTGCGCCAGCTCGAGCTTGATCGAGCCGGACACCTTCTTCATCGCCTTGGTCTGTGCGGCGGAACCCACGCGAGACACCGAGAGACCCACGTTGATGGCGGGACGGACACCGGCGAAGAACAGATCGGTTTCGAGGAAGATCTGGCCATCGGTGATCGAGATCACGTTGGTCGGGATATAGGCCGAAACGTCACCAGCCTGGGTTTCGATGATCGGCAATGCCGTCAGCGAGCCATTGCCATTTTCGTCGTTCAGCTTCGCAGCACGCTCCAGGAGACGTGAGTGGAGATAGAAAACGTCGCCGGGATAGGCTTCGCGGCCCGGCGGGCGGCGCAGCAGCAGAGACATCTGGCGATACGCCACGGCCTGTTTGGAGAGATCGTCATACACGATCACAGCGTGCATCCCGTTGTCGCGGAAATATTCGCCCATCGTCACACCGGTATAAGGCGCGAGATACTGGAGCGGTGCGGGCTCGGATGCGGTTGCGGCGACCACGATGGAATATTCCATCGCGCCATTTTCTTCCAGCGCGCGGACGATCTGCGCCACGGTGGAGCGCTTCTGGCCGACGGCGACGTAGATGCAATAGAGCTTCTCGTTTTCGTCAGTGCCCTTGTGCGCTTCCTTCTGGTTGATGAACGTGTCGATCGCGACGGCGGTCTTGCCGGTCTGGCGATCGCCGATGATCAATTCGCGCTGACCGCGGCCGACGGGAACGAGCGCGTCGAGCGCCTTGAGGCCGGTCTGCACGGGCTCATGGACCGATTTGCGCGGGATGATGCCCGGTGCCTTCTTTTCCACGCGCATACGCTGGGTATATTCGATCGGGCCTTTGCCATCGATCGGATTGCCGAGGCCATCGACCACGCGGCCGAGCAGACCCTTGCCCACGGGAACGTCCACGATGTTGCCGGTGCGCTTCACAACGTCACCTTCGCGGATTTCGCTATCGGTGCCGAAGATCACGACGCCGACATTATCGGCTTCGAGGTTCAGGGCCATGCCCTGGATGCCGTTGGCGAATTCGACCATTTCACCCGCCTGAACATTGTCCAGGCCGTGAATGCGGGCGATGCCATCACCCACGGACAGCACGGTTCCGGTTTCGGAAACCTGAGCTTCGGTGCCGAAATTGGCGATCTGGTCCTTGATGACCTTAGAGATTTCAGCGGCGCGGATATCCATGTTCAGCCTTTCATCGCGTGCGCGAGGGTATTGAGACGGGTCTTGATCGAGCTGTCGATCATCTGCGAGCCGATCTTGACCACGAGACCGCCGAGCAGGGCGGGATCGACAGAAAGATCGACGGAAACTTTACGGCCGACGCGCGCGGTGAGCTGCGTCTTGAGCGCGGTCACCTGGGCCGCGGTCAGCGGATGGGCTGACACCACCTGCGCGGTCGTCTCGCCGCGGTGGTTGGCTGCGAGCGTGGCGAAGGCGCGGATCGTGTTGGCCAACTCGCTCAAGCGGCGGTTGCCTGCGAGCACACCCAGGAAATTGGTGGTCAGCGAATCCAGCTTGAGCACTTTGGCCGCCCCGGCGATGCCTTTGCCGGCATCGGTGCGCGACAGCAGCGGGCTGCTGGTCAGCAGACGGAAATCATCCGATTCGGCCAGAGCGCCGTTCAGGGTGGAAAGGCTGTTTTCAACAGCCTCGATGGTGTTCGATTCGCGGGCGAGTTCGAACAGAGCCGTTGCATAACGCCCTGCTAAGCTAGCCTGAATGCCGCCGGAATTCTCCACGCGCTCTTATGTCCTTTTAGACAAACGGAATTGGCCCCATGCGAAAAGGGGGCCGCAAAAGCGCCCCCAGATGGGTCGCCGGGCTGCTAGCATCGCTTTTGCGGGGATGCAAGACGAACGGGACATAGGATTCCTGTCTTGGAACTGTAATAATTTATTAACCCTGATTTCAGCTTTGCCTGCGAAAGCCGCGCCAATCCTCGAAAAAGGGAATGTCGCGAATCATGAAGCCGTTTCTGCCTACGCTGTTTCTTTCGGGTTCGGGAGGTGCGGGATCGATCAAGGGTCAGCTCAAACTGATTCTCGGTGCCTTGCTGGCGGTGCAGCTTGTGTTGGCGATCGCGCTCGTCACGACCACCTTGGTGACCCGCAATACAGTGACGACCTTGCTGCATGATCGTATCGAGCCGATCAGCGATCTTCAGGATGTCTCGAGCGGATATGCCGAAGCGCTTGCCATCGCGAACAAGGTGCGTAGCGGCAACATGTCTCCGGCGAGCGGCGTGGGCGCGGTGGAGGCGGCCAGAGCGCGCGCGGACGAAGCATGGCGCGTGTTTGCCGGCCTCACGCTCGGCCACAGGCACGATGCGGCGGCCGCCCACGTTAGGGAAGCCCGCGCGGATGCGAGCAAGACCACCGCACGATTGATCGCGCTGCTGCGCACCGGCAACACCGATGATCTGGATTTCTTCGTGAGCGGTGCGCTGTACGCGGCGGTCGATCCCTTGACGAATGCAAGCCGCACGCTGGTGGAGGATCTGCGCGCGGATGCAGCCGCAGAGGGGCGGCGGCTCGATCTCGGGCTGGTGGCCGCCTATGGTATTGCGCTGTTCCTGACGCTCGCGGCCATAGCGATCGGCTATTGGGGCGTGCGCGCGGCCAGGCTCAATATTGATCGTCCGCTGGAAGAGATTGCCGAGGCCACCCGGCGGATCGGGCTGGCTGAGGCCGACGGCCTGATACCCGGTCTCGATCGCGAAGATGAGATCGGCGATATCGCCCGCGCCCTGCTTTATGCCCGCGAGCGTGCGGGTGAAGCGCGGCGGCTTGAATTGCACAGCCGCAGCATCGAAGACGAGCGCCACGCGCGAGACGCCGAAATCCTCAGCGCGCGCACGCGCCGCGCCGAAGAGCTTGATACCGTATTCGCCGGATTTGAAAGCGATATCGCGCAAAGCGTGGGCAATCTCGTTCGGGCGGGTGGGGATATGCGGGTGACGGCAGCCGCCATGTCCGGAGAAGCCACGGTTTCGGAGGATCTGGCTCTGTCTGCCGCCTCTCTGGCCGAACAGACCGCGACCACCGTCAATGTGGTCTATGAAAGCGGTCAGGCGCTCGCCGGCGCTATCGCGCGGGTTCGCGATACCGCCCAGAATGCTCGCCTGAATGCGCAGGCCGCGCGTGGCCAGGCCGCGAGCAGCCGGGATCGTGCAATGAAGCTGGCCGAACTGGTCACCGAAATCTCCCAAGTGCTCAATATCATCAGCGGTGTGGCCAAGCAGACCAATTTGCTTGCGCTCAACGCCACGATCGAAGCATCGCGCGCCGGCCTTGCCGGGGCTGGGTTCGCCGTTGTGGCCGACGAGGTGAAGGCGCTCGCCCGCCAGACCCAGGCGGCCGCCGCCACGATCGGAGATCGGCTTCACAGCATCGACCGGACGGCGCGAGAGGCCGTCGGCAGCTTCGAAACGATTGACGGGCTGATCGCCGGACTGGACGAATCGGCCAGTCTCATCGCTCAGGCGGTTGAAACGCAAAGCCGCGCCAGCCAGGATATCGCCGAATCGATCGGCTTCGTCGACACGGGAAGCCGCGATACGGCGCAAAGCATGACCGGGCTGAAGCAGCGCGCGGAAGCCGCTCGGCGGATGGCGGGAGGATTGAGCAGCGCGGCCGACTCAGTGGCGAGCCAGACCGAATTCCTGCGCAACGAGATCGCGCGGATGGTGGAGCGGGTAAAGGCCGTCTGAGGCTGATTGAACCGACTTCTTTTCCGAACGCATGGGGGTCGTGCTTTGAAAGCAAGCGCTGGGATGTGTGGCGGCGCATGAGCCGCTACATCGTGCTTCATGAGTATGAACCTGCATCTCGATCCCGCCATCGCCTGGACAGCGTTCGAACGGCGCGACCGCAGCTTCGACGGTCAATTCGTCGGCGCCGTCAAAACCACGGGCATCTATTGCAAGCCGAGTTGCCCGGCGCGGCATCCTCGGCGCGAGAATGTGGAATTTTTCGCCGATGGCGCGGCGGCACTGGCGGCGGGCTATCGCGCCTGCCTGCGCTGCAAGCCAGATGAAGTGGGGCGGGACCGGGTCGCGGTGGCGCGGGCCATCGCTTTGATTGATAACGCCGAAGACAGCCTGTCGCTCGACGAACTGGCCGCATGGGTGGGCTATGCGCCGCATCATTTCCATCGCCTGTTCAAACGCGCCACGGGCGTGACACCCGCGGCCTATGCGCGCGGATTACGTGTGAACAGGGCAGCCAAGGCTTTGACCAAGGAGCGCAAAGTGACCGACGCCATTTATGATGCGGGGTATGCCGCGCCAAGCCGCTTCTATGAGGATGCCAGGCAGCGCCTGGGCATGACGCCCAGCGCATGGAAGCGCGGCGGGGCGGGGGTCACGATCCGCTGGACCATCGCCCCCACCAGCCTGGGACCGCTGCTGATCGCCGCGACGGACAAGGGATTGTGCCGCGTGTCGTTCGATGAGGGAGAAGAGGCTTTGCGCGAACGCTTTCCTGCGGCGGATATCCAGGCCGGCGGCCAGGCGCTGGAAACGCTCGCCGCGCGTGTGGTGGCCGATGTGGAACATCCCGAGCGGCATCATGATCTGCCGATGGACGTGCAGGGCACGGCGTTTCAGGAGGCCGTATGGCAAGCGCTCCGGGCCATCCCGATCGGGGAGACGCGGACCTATGGCGAACTGGCCGCCATTGCCGGCAATCCCAGGGCGGTTCGCGCGGCGGGCACGGCCTGCGGCGCCAATCATATCGCGATCGCCATTCCCTGCCACCGCGCCCAGCGCGCCGATGGCACGATGGGCGGCTATGCTTATGGGATCGATCGCAAGCTGGCATTGCGGAAACGCGAAGGGGTGAAGTGACGGCGAACCGGCGATTCAGGCTGGATCATTCGCCCGATGGCGCTTCGGTCGTTTCTGCCTTTGACGCCGGAGCCGGTTTGCCGTCGATGGTCGCAATCATTTCGCGGGCAGCGTCACGGCCTCCGCCGGCATGAGGCGCATAGGCGATCGGCAGCAGCACATTGCGCGCATTCTTGAACTTTTTCTCCATCATCAAATGCTGCGCGAAAGCCATGCGGATGTCATCGGATTGCGGAGCGAGCTCATAGGCGCGGAACAGCCCGTCAACGGCGACCTCGGGCGGGTCTATCCCTGATCGCGATAGGATTGATAATAACGGAACAGTGCGACCGTATTGTCGTTATCGGCGCGATTTGCCTTCACGATCAGCGCTCGGACCGCTTTCCAATGTGCCTGCTCATCCTCCGCTTCGCCTGAAGCGTCCGCCAAGGCCGCGGCCTTGCGCAGCAGCGCGGGAATGTGATCGGGCTTGATCTGGAGCAACCGTTCATCGGCCGCGGCCACGCCCTTTTCATTGTCCGTCAGCTTCTCGGTCTCGGCCAGCAAATCCCAGGCATAGGGGCTGTCTGGGTAAAGCGCGGCTTCCCTACGCACCTTGCTGATAAAGCCGTCTGCTTCTTTCTCTTCAATGCCGGTCATCAGGTTGAGCCGTTCCGGGATCAGCGCGTCTTCTGCAGGACTGACGGCTTGGATCATGATCGACGCGCCCTTGATGCTGAGGCCCGATAACTGGCGATAGGCCATCTTGCGCGCGACGAGATAGCGTTTCAGATCCTCCTCCAGCCCGGATATCGGCCCGAACGCATCCGTGGCGGCTTTTTCCGCGGGGACGCCATTGGCATAAGCGTCGATATATTTCGTGAGCTGGCCTTTGCGGGGCGGCGAAAAGCTCAGCATGTGCGTCAACAGCCAGGCACGGCCATAATAGGCATCGCCCTCCTGACCATTTCGGGGATTGGGATCGTCGGAGAGAAGCCGCTTGATCGGAAATGGTGCCGAAAGGTTCAGCCCATAAGCGCGGTGGTAAGCGGGTTTGCCGATGGAGGCTGTCCCCTTGTCGCTATCCACCTCCGCTGTCGAATAATATTCAGCAAAACCTTCGACATACCAGGGCGGATAGGCGTTTGCGAAATATTGCATCATGAAATGATGAGCATATTCGTGAAACAGCACGGTTTCGCCATCAAGATCATATTTGTCGCTGCCTTCGCTCCGCGGAACAAGCGCGAGCGCGCCGGACATGTTGGGGAGATAAATGCCCGATACGTTCCGCCCGGCGCGGCCCAGGATCCTGTGGATCGATGCCTGGTCACGCAGCAGATATATCTCCAGTCGCTTGGGTGCGGGGGGTGCTTCCAGCCGGGTGACCAGTCTGAGCAGGGAATCGAAGGCTTCCACCTTGGCTGCGAATTTGCGGAGTCCCTCTTCACTGCCGTTGGAATAGACCAGGAAATTGTCCGAAGTCGCGCGCTTCCACCCCGCATGGGCCATGCCAGGCATGATGATCCAAACGGCAAGACATATAATGAAACGAAAGAACATATCGCAAAGCCCCCCCAGCCCGGACAATGCTAGCGCGACTATCGGGCATGATGCAAGGCAGTCTTTTCCCGCGAAGAGGATCGGATACTGTTACGATTATGTGTCTTGACTATAGAAAGCTGTAAGGGTCCACATCCACAGCGACGCGGACCTTTGTGCCCCATTCCAGCGCCCCCAGCCAATCGCGGATCACATCCTGCACGTCCAGCGCGCGGCGAGCGTGGACGAGCAGACGGAAACGGTGACGCCCGCGCAGCATCGCGAGTGGCGCAGGTGCGGGGCCATAGACCTGCATTCCCTCTACCTTGGGCGCGGTGCGTCCGATCAGCGTGGCCGTTTCCAGCGCGAGCTTCTGATCCTCGGATGAAACGATGATCCCCGCATAACGGCCAAAGGGCGGCGCGCCGGCGTCGCGACGGGCTTCGGTTTCGGCGGCATAGAAGCTCTCGGCATCGCCCGAAATCAGCGCTTCGATCACGGGCGCGGTAGGGCTGTGCGTCTGGATTAGCACATGGCCGGGCTTTTCCCCGCGACCCGCGCGGCCCGACACCTGCATGATCTGCTGAAACGTGCGTTCCGACGCGCGCAGATCGCCGCCCTCAAGCCCGAGATCGGCATCGATCACACCCACCAGCGTGAGATTGGGAAAATGATAGCCCTTGGTGACGAGCTGTGTGCCGATCACGATATCGATGTCGCCGGCCTCCATCCGGTTGACGAATTCGGCGGCCTTGGCGGGAGACCCGATCGTGTCTGACGTGATGATCGCGGTGCGCGCTTGCGGAAAAAGCGCTTTCACCTCATCCGCAATGCGCTCGACGCCGGGGCCGCAGGCCACCAGACTATCCTCCTCCTTGCATTCGGGGCAGGCATGGGGGGGCGGCATGGTATGGCCGCAATGATGGCAGGCGAGGCGGCGGATCAGCCGGTGTTCCACCATCCACGCGGTGCAATTGGGGCATTGGAAGCGGTGTCCGCAATGGCGGCACAGCGTCAGCGGCGCATAACCGCGGCGGTTGAGGAACAGCAATACCTGCTCGCCGCGCTCCAGCGTCTCGGCCGTCGCCGTGACCAGGCGGGGCGCGATCCAGGTGCCGCGCTCGGGTGGCTCGGCGATCAGGTCGATCGCCTGGATATCCGGCATGGTCGCGTTGCCAAAGCGCGCGGGCAGGCGGAGTTCGGTATAACGGCCCAGCTCCACCTGCTGGCGCGTCTCGATCGCTGGTGTTGCTGATGCCAGCACGACCGGGCAACCCTCGAAATTGCCGCGCATGACCGCCACGTCGCGCGCATGATAATGCACGCCTTCCTCCTGCTTGAAGCTGGTTTCGTGCGCCTCGTCGACCACGATCAGCCCCAGATTGGCATAAGGCAGAAACAGGGCGGACCGTGCGCCGACCGTCACCAGCGCCTCGCCGCTGGCGATCGCACGCCAGGCCCGGCGACGCTGCGACTGGCGCAGATCCGAATGCCAGGCGACGGGGCTATGACCGAAACGCGCGGTGAAGCGCTTCAGGAAAGGCTCGGTCAGCGCGATTTCCGGAAGAAGAATCAGCGTCTGCTTTCCAGCACGAATCGCCGCGGCGACCGCCTCGAAATAAACCTCGGTCTTGCCCGATCCGGTGACGCCATCGAGCAGGAAGGGTTTGAATGCGGCGGATTGAACCGCTTCCACCATGGCGTCGGCGGCGGCGGTCTGCACGGCCGAGAGATCGGGCTGATGATGATCAGGATCAGGCGGGTTGAAGGGCATATCGATATCGACTTCCACCGGCTCGATCGCGCCCGCCTTCACCAGGCCGCGGATCACGCCATCCGACACATTGGCGGCGATGGCGAGTTCGCGGATCAGACCCTGGCGTTCCGCCAGCCGTTTGAGCGCCTGTTCGCGTTGCGCGGTCATGCGCTCGGGAATAAAGCCGGTGAGCCGATATTCGGTGATCGTGCGCGCGCCTTCCAATGCAGAGGCCGACGCCAGCGCCATGCGCAGCACCGCAGCAGGCGGCGCGAGATAATAATCAGCGGTCCATTCGATCAGGCGACGCAGGGAGTCCTTGAGCGGCGGAAGATCATAGGTGGAAAGCAAGGGGCGCAGGCGATTATCACCCACCTCTCCGGCGGAGGGCATCCGATCCTCTTCCCACACCACCCCGGTCAATTGGCGGGGGCCGAGCGGCGCGAGCACGATCGAACCCGGCTGGACCGTCATGCCATGCGGCACGCGGTAATCCAGCGGGCCGAGCGCGGCATTGAGCAACAGGACGCGGGCACGAGTCATGCTGCCTAGTTAGGGACGGTTGCCGAGAAAAGGAATCTGTTCGCCGTTTTACGAGGAGATTTGTGTTGATGCTAAACACACCGCGATCAGCAGATCACGCGCAAATAATGATCCATCTTCTTGAAAGCCTCATTGGTCATCGTCACGATCGTGCAGCGTGCATCGGTGAGGGAGGGCGACAAGGTCACCATGCCCGCGCGCTTCAATTCGTCGATCCATCGATGGCCGGTCGCGCTTGGAATGTTTGTGGCGTGGGAAAGACCAGTCACCGACAATTCGATTGTCTCCGCGCGACAGCGATAAAGCTCGAGTAACAACGGCCAGGCCGGATCGCGCACGAGATTTTCGGGGAAATATTGCAGCCGCTGTTGCCGCTCCCGTTCAAGGCGTTTGGCACATTGCAGGGGGAGGTCTGACTGGACCGTAGATGCGGTTCCGCTGCGCTGAACCGGCAAATGTTGCAGCGCTTCCTGAACCTCGTCCGTCAGCTTGCGAATATGGGCAACCCAATCTTCCTGAGAGAAAGGATTGTTGCGATTGCCCCTGAAAGGAAAACCGCTGCGGCTATAATCCATGCAATCCCGTCCTTGGTACGGCACCGATCCTGTGTGCATCGAGAGATCAAGTTTCTGGTCGGTGTCTTCAAGGGACGAAGGAGATGATCTTTTTGTTCCAATTTTTGCGATATTTTATTTCAATTTCAATTGTGACGTGAATTAAGAAATTTAATTTCGAATAAATCGACTTTGATGTGAATATCATATGCCGGCGATGATCTGAAATATCTGTCATTGACGACCTGTGAATGCAGAAGATGTTCAATTTCCTTTCTTTTTAGTATCTGTTTTCAAGATGATATGATTGAACTACTGTAGTCCGCAAGCGGCTCGACGGACAGTGTGCGCGGCGCGCGTGCGGGGGTGGCGCAAGCGATCAATTCTGTATGAGTGCCAGCGTCGCAACGCCTATAGAGCGTCCAACCGAATCACCCGCGAGGCTATCCCATGAAATTTTTCGTCGACACCGCAGATACCAAGGACATTGCGGAACTGGCCGCCACCGGCCTGCTGGACGGGGTCACCACCAATCCGTCGCTGATCCATAAGGCGGGCCGCGATTTCGTGGAGGTTGTCACTGAAATCTGCGGCATCGTGGACGGGCCGGTCTCCGCCGAAGTCGTCGCGCTCGATCACGCCACGATGATGAAGGAAGCCGAAATCCTGCGCAAGGTGGCAGATAACGTCTGCATCAAGGTGCCGTTGACGCTCGATGGCCTGAAGACTTGCAAGGCGCTTTCGAGCGAGGGCACGCTGGTGAACGTCACATTGTGCTTCTCGGCCAATCAGGCGCTGCTCGCGGCGAAGGCGGGCGCGAGCTTCATTTCACCGTTCGTCGGTCGGCATGACGATATTGGTTATCCCGGCATGGAATTGATCGCCGATATCCGGCTGATCTACGATAATTATGATTTCGGCACCGAAATCCTTGTCGCCAGTGTGCGCAATCCCATCCATGTGCTGGAAAGCGCGAAGATCGGCGCGGACGTGATGACCGCGCCGCCATCGGTGATCAAGATGCTGTTCAATCACCCGCTCACCGACAAGGGGATCGAAGGGTTCATGGCGGATTGGGCGAAGACCGGACAGAAGATCGGCTGAGCCGCGATCGGGGGCGATTGCGTCGCAACCGACGTTGCGCGCATAGTCACCCGATGACCGCCAGCCTTCTCATCACATCGTGGCGTGACCATCTGCTCAACGGTCGCAGGCGGTCCGAGCATACCATTCGCGCCTATGTGGCGACGGCCGAGCGGCTCGCGGCATTTTTGCAGGACCATCGCGGCGGCGCGGTGGATCGCGCGTTGCTAGTATCGCTCGAGCCGGCCGATCTGCGTGCATTCCTCGCGGCGCGCCGGGGCGACGGAATCGGCAACGCATCGGCGGCGCGCGAACTGTCGGCGGTGCGCAATTTCCTGCAATTCGTGGCGGGGGAGGGCGGCACCATCCCCCGGCTGAAAGGACCGCGCGTCAAACGTGGCGTCCCGCGCCCGATATCGCCGGATGAGGCCGTGGCGCTGGCGGGCGACGTTGCGGATCAGGCGCGGGCTCCCTGGATCGGCGCACGGGACTGGGCCGTGCTGCTGCTGCTTTATGGCGCGGGCTTGCGCATTGGCGAGGCGATGGGTCTCACGGGGGCGGTGCTGCCGCTGGGCGAGACGCTGAGTGTGACCGGCAAGCGTAACAAGACGCGCATCGTGCCGCTGCTGCCTCAGGTGCGGCAGGCGATCGACGATTATGTGGCGCTTTGCCCCCATGCGTTGGCCAAGGATCAACCGCTGTTCCGCGGTGCGCGCGGCGGGCCACTGTCTCCGGCGCTGATCCGCCGCGTCGTCCAGCGATCGCGCGGGCGGCTCGGCCTCTCCGATCGCACCACGCCACATGCGTTGCGGCATAGCTTCGCGACGCATCTGCTGGGGCGGGGCGCGGATCTGCGTGCGTTGCAGGAACTGCTCGGTCATGCCAGCCTCAGTTCGACGCAAATCTATACAGCGGTCGACGCCGCGCATTTGATGGACGTCTATCGCAATGCCCACCCCCGGGCGTGACGCGGTTTGCAATTTGCGGATCGACCCGCGCGCGGGGCAGGCCTAAGCATGGCACATGAGCACCTCCCTTTACGACCTGACGATTCCGGTCTTCATCCGCGGCTTGAACGCGCTTTCCCAAATCCTTGAAAAGGGCCGCACCTATGCGCAAGAACAGGGGATCGATTCCACTGATCTGCTGGCGACCCGTCTGACTGCGGACATGGCACCGATTACGGCCCAGATTCAGCGCGCGAGCGACACCGCCAAGGGGACCGCCGTCCGGATCGGCAAGATCGAAAACGTGGTGTTCGAAGACAATGAGGCGAGCTTCGATGATCTGCAGGCGCGGATTGGGAAGACCATCGCATTTCTTGAAGCCGTGCCGCGCTCGGCCATGGAGGGGCGCGAGGCGGATGAAGTCATATTGACGACCCCGAACCGCGAGATCGCGTTTACGGGGCAGAGCTATGCGCTCAGCTTCGCGATCCCCAATTTCTTTTTCCACATGACCACCGCCTACGCCTTATTGCGCCATCGCGGCGTGCCCATCGGCAAATTGGATTATCTGGGCAGCGCTTGAGTCACAGCGATCACCCATAAAAAAACACCGCGCGTCCCAAAGGAAACGCGGTGTTTTTTTTACAAAGTCTGACGGGATCAGGCGGTGGCAGTTGCCAGCTTGGTGCGACGGCCGCGACGCATACCCGAACCCACCATGCCGAAGCCGGTGATCATCATCGCCCAGGTGGCGGGCTCGGGAACGGCGTTCGAAAAGCGGATGTTGTCCAGTTCGAATGCCGTGCCGTTCGAGATGAGGCCGATCTTCTTGATGAGACCTGACGCATTGCTGAAGCTTGCCAAAATGCTGGTTGTGCCGCTCGTGGTGATGCCGGCAAGAGCCAGAATTTGCGTACCGGTGAAAGTTTCATAAAGACTATCGGTGGAATAGATGCGCACCGAATTGTGCGTATCGACCGAACCCCAGTAAAAGCTGACCGTGTCGAAACCGGGGCCGCTGGATACGTTGAAATAATCCACGCCGTTGGAATTGCCCGATCCGATGGCTTCGACGCGCAGATATTTTGAGGTGTCGCCCGCTGGGGTCAGCCACTGATTGGCGACCGAACCTTGTTTGATGTCAGCGCCTTCGAGACCGGAAGAGGTGATGCCCTGAGGATTGGCGGCGTCGAAGGTGATGATCTTGCTGTTGCCGATCACAGCGGAGGAAGCGGCAAAAGCCCCGGCACCTGTCGTGATCGTGACGTTCACAGCGGCGTGGGCGGAAGTCGACACAGCCAATGCTATGGCGGCCGACAAAATCAATTTCTTCATGATACGCTACCCTTTTTGAAAATGGTCCTGTGCTGGGCCTCGAAACCAGCCGATCGGGTATCATTATAAGAAGGCTTCGCCCGCGAGCACTTCCGTTGGTTCCTAAACAGGCTTTAACGAAAAATTAGCGTTCACCTAACGGCAATCCAACAATCCTGTGTCGGATTGACACAAAAAAGCAATAAGATGGTAAATCTTGTCAAATTAAAGAGTTAACAGCGTAACGAAGCTGCCATGCAGGGGCGACGCGATGCGATTCGCTCAAGAACAGCCCACGGCTTTGGTCTGTCCGCCGTCACTCGCTGCCCGCTCTCCACGCCTCTTCCTCGCTCTTCATCGCGCGGCGATCTGCGAACCATTGCTGGAGCATCAGGGCCGTGCACCCGGTTTGCCCGCTGGAGCCGACGGCCGAGCAGCTATTGGGCCGGGTGAAGCGGGTGATCTGATCCATGGATTCCACCCGCGCCCCCCACGCCTGCGCGGCCGGCGCATCATCCGGCCGTTGGCCTCGGAACCGCTTGGGGACGCGGAAGCGCTCGGTTTCGGGTTCATGCGCGCACACGACGATCTCATCGGGATCCGTGCTTTGCGGGCAGCGTTCGTCACCATAAGTGGTCATCACGCGCGTGCGCTGCGGGATTTCGCCTTCAGCCGCCATGGCAGCGCCGGAAAGTCCGCCGACGATAAGCGCCATGCCCAGAATGATTCGTTTCATCCAATCGCTATAGCCAGCCAAGGTGTATGCAGGATTGCTGAATGTTGCACTCATCCTGCGTTCCCATGTCGGAGTGCCATGCCCATGGTCTGCCGTGAAGGTGCGGATTGCAATGGTCCGAAACCACCTCAGCCTTCCTTATGGTTACCACTATCTTATTCAAACAGAATGCCATTTTTTTAATACCGTTCCCCCAAAAGCGGTCCGTCGCCAGATGGCTTTAAGCGTTCGATGTCTTGATTCGGTCGCGTTGCAAGGGAACAGGGATTATGAAGATTTTGAAATTGGCCGCTGCTGCCGCACTCGCTACCGTATCGGCCACCGGCCATGCCGCCGTGACGCTGACCGTGGAAGCGGCCGGCGTTCAGAACACCACCACAGCATACACCGGCGGCGTCGCTACGTTCAACACGCTGAACGGCTATAACGAAAACGTCGCAGTGGCGCTTGGCGGCAATACGGCCACGTTCAGCCGCCTCAACGCCAGCACCGCCAATGTCTATGGCGGCGCGAACGGCAGCAATTTCATCACGGTGGCGAACGATACGGTCATCGGCCTGTCCACCGCGGTCAATTATTTCGGCCTGTGGGCATCGGCTCTGGATGGCGGCAATGCCGTTGAGTTCTTTTCCAACGGTGCGTCGCTGGGCAGCTTCAATCTGACCGCCTTCGCGCTGGACAGCGCCTATGCCGGCAATCCCAATGGCGGCGGCAATGCTGGAGAGAAATACGCTTTCTTCAACTTCAACAGCGATACCAAGTTCGACCAGGTCAAGCTGATCCAGAATGGCGGCGGCGGCTTCGAGGTGGACAATGTCACGCTCGGCAATGCCGTTCCGGAGCCTGCCACCTGGGCGATGATGCTGATCGGCTTTGGCGTGGTCGGTTACGCGATGCGCCGCAAGGTTAGCGTCAAGACCAGCTTCGCCTGATCGAATTTCCGCCGTTCGGCCGCATCCGGGATGATACGGATGCGGCCGGGCATGACGGATATATTGACGGCGGTTTTTCGGCATCCTCGGCGCGCCATATCCCTTGCGATGTCGGCATGAAGCAAGAACGACAAGGCCGCGCCTTATTCATCGCAAGACAGACCTCAGGCGTCCACAGATGGACTGCCTGTCAAAGCGCCGAGCACTTGGGCGGCGATCGTGAAAGAGCGCTTGCGCGCCTCATGATCGAACATCTGGCATGAGATGATCAGTTCGTCCGCGCGGGTGCGCTCGATAAATGCAGCCACCTTGCGGCTCACCGTCTCCGGCGATCCGATGGCGGATGCCTGCAGCACCTGATCCAGCATTGCATTGGCCTGCGGCGGCAGCGTATCCCGATAGTCCGGCACCGGCGGCGGAAGCTGTTGCGGATTGCCCGTGCGCAGTGCCACGAACGCTTGTTGCATCGAACTGGCGAGCAGCATGGCCTCTTCATCGGTATCAGCGGCAAAGATGTTGAACGCGGCCATGGCATAGGGCTGGCCAAGCTGTGCCGAAGGACGGAAATCGCGGCGATAGATCGCCAGGGCTTCGTCGAGATCGCCCGGCGCGAAATGCGACGCGAAAGCGAAGGGCAGGCCGAGTGCGGCGGCAAGCTGCGCACCGAACAGGCTGGAACCCAGAATATAGAGCGGCACGTCTTCGCCCGCCCCTGGGATGGCGCGGATGCCCAATTGCGGATCGTCTGCGAAAAACGCCTGCAATTCCATCACGTCGCGGGGAAACTGATTGGCGTCCGTATTGAGGTTGCGGCGCAGCGCCTGCGCCACGCGCTGATCCGATCCGGGCGCGCGGCCCAGCCCCAGATCGATCCGCCCGGGATGAAGCGCTGCCAGCGTGCCGAATTGCTCGGCGATCATGATGGGCGCGTGATTGGGCAGCATGATCCCGCCCGATCCGATGCGGATCGTCTTGGTGCCCGCCGCCACATGCGCGAGCGCGACGGCGGTCGCGGCGCTGGCGATCCCGCTCATGCCATGATGCTCCGCCATCCAGAAGCGCTTGAAGCCGAGCGCTTCGCCGTGCCGCGCCAGATCGAGCGAATTGGCCAGCGCCTGGCCGGCGGTGCTGCCTTCGACGATGGAAGAGAGATCGAGAATGGAAAATGCTGTCATGGCGGCAATATGGGGAGGCGGGGAGCAAGCGACAATCCTCGGCGCGCGATCAAACGCGGCCAATCGCCGTATCTCTAGGGTTGGCGGCGCCTTCACCTTATAATGGACGAGGTCGTGGAAGCGGCAGACACTTTTCCAGCCGCCCCTCGCTTAACCTGTTACGGCGGCCATTGTTACGAACCCGGCTTCGACCGCAATGGTCGTTGGCATGGAAACCACCCGCCAAGAGAGACCGTTCCCTATGCCGTTTCGTCTAAGCCGCTTCTCCAGCCTGTTTTTATGCGTTCTGATCGCCGGGATATCCATCATCCTGCTGCCCTATCGGCATTGGCTGATCGTGCCGGCCATCGTCTTTGGGCTTTTGACTCTGCTTGGTCTTCGCGACCTGCTCCAGAAGCAGCACGCCATTCAGCGCAACTATCCCGTCATCGGCCATATCCGATGGCTCGCCGAAATGGTCCGGCCCGAAATCCGCCAATATCTGTTCGAAGCCGATGAGGAGGCCGCGCCCTTCTCGCGTTCCCAGCGCTCGCTGGTTTACCGGCGCGCCAAGGATGAGGCTGGCGATCATCCCTTCGGCACGCTCCTCGACGTGTATCGCGATGGCTATGAATTCATCGGCCATTCCGCGCGCCCGGTCCCCGCGGCCGATCCGGCCGGGTTCCGCATCACCATCGGCGGCGATCAATGTGCGAAGCCCTATTCGGCCTCGGTCTTCAACATTTCGGCGATGAGCTTTGGCTCGCTATCCGCCAATGCCATCCGCGCGCTGAACAAAGGCGCGAAGCTGGGCGGCTTCAGTCACGACACCGGGGAGGGGAGCATCAGCCCCTATCACCGCGAATTCGGCGGCGACATCGTATGGGAGATTGCCAGCGGCTATTTCGGATGCCGGGACGAAGCGGGAAAATTCGATGCTGCCCGCTTTGCGGCCCAAGCGACCAGCGATCAGGTGAAGATGATCGAAATCAAAATGAGCCAGGGGGCCAAGCCCGGCCATGGTGGCATCCTGCCCGCGGCGAAGGTGACAGCGGAGATCGCGGGGACGCGTGGGGTTCCGATCGGTCAGGATTGCATATCGCCGCCCAGCCACAGCGCCTTTTCCACGCCGCTCGAAATGATGGCGTTCATTGCGCAATTGCGGACCTTATCCGGCGGCAAGCCGGTGGGATTCAAATATTGCCTGGGGCACCCCTGGGAATTCATGGGAATCGTCAAGGCGATGCTCGCGACCGGCATCTATCCCGATTTCATCGTCGTGGACGGGGCAGAAGGCGGGACGGGTGCCGCACCCGTCGAGTTCAGTGATCATATCGGCGTCCCGATGCGCGAGGGGCTGCTGTTCACGCATAATGTGCTGACCGGTGCCGGCATACGCGACCGGATCAGGATAGGCGCCGCCGGCCGCATCGTGAGCGCATTCGATATCGCCAGCGTCCTGGCGATCGGCGCGGATTGGGCCAATTCCGCACGCGGCTTCATGTTCGCGATCGGCTGCATCCAATCGCTGTCATGCAACACGAACCGTTGCCCGACGGGCGTGGCAACGCAGGATGCGGTGCGGCAGCGCGCGCTGGTCGTGCCCGACAAATCGGAGCGTGTGCATCGGTTTCACGCCAACACGCTTCGGGCCTTGGCGGACATGCTGGCGGCCGCGGGATTGCATCATCCCAGCGATCTTGGCCCGCATCACCTCGTCCGGCGGATCAGCACGACCGAAGTGAAACAGTTTTCGGAACTGCACAGCTTCGTGACGCCCGGCTCGCTGATCGACGAAAGCTGCGATCACGGCTTTTACAAGCGCAACTGGGCTCTGGCGCGCGCCGAGGCTTTCTGAAGCGGCGCGCGACGAAAGGCACGCGACCGATTGATCTGGTTAGCGATACGCCTGTTCGAGCGTCGCGATCGAGGCTTCGTGGGTCAAGTCCAGATGGAGCGGGGTCACCGTGATATAGCCGTCCGCAATCGCCTCCAGATCGGTCTGGTGGCCGGGCGTGTTCTCGGTGGCATCAAGGCCGAACCAGTAATAAGCATAGCCACGTGGATCCATGCCCTTCACGATCGTGGAGCGACCATAATCATGGAAGCCCTGTCGCGCGATCTTCACGCCCTTCACCTGATCCGGCGTCAGCGCTGGAAAATTGATGTTCACCAGCGTGCGATGGCCCAGATCCACGTCGAGCAACGGCCGGATGACCTTCTCGCCCCAGGCTTCAGCCACGGCAAAGGGCACGCTGTCCCCCATGCCTTCCTGCGCATAGACTTGGCTGAGCGCGATCGAACGCACGCCGGCCAGCGCACCTTCCATCGCAGCGGAAACGGTGCCCGAATAGGTCACGTCCTCCCCCAGATTGGCGCCGCGGTTGATGCCCGAGAGCACCAGATCGGGCTTGGCACCCTCGATCAACTCGCCCAGCGCCATCAGCACTGAATCGGTCGGCGTGCCGCTGACCGACCAGCGCCGTTCGCCATGCTTGCGCACGCGGACGGGGCGGGAGAGGGTGAGCGAATGGCCCGCACCCGATTGCTCCTCGGACGGGGCGACCACCCACACATCATCGGACAAAGACCGCGCGATCGCCTCCAGCACTTTCAGGCCGGGGGCGTGGATGCCGTCGTCATTGGTCACGAGAATGCGCATGATCAGGGTCTTTCGAAATTAGGAAGGGACCACCCCCAACCCCTCCACGAAGGCGTGGAGGGGCGTTGCATTGTGCTTGTCTTCTCCCCTCCGAGCCTTCTTGGAGGGGCCGGGGTGGCTTCTACTCTTTGCTATGCCGGCATCAGCACGTCGATGCCGCCCATATACGGAAGCAGCACCTGCGGAATGCGGACCGATCCGTCTGCTTCCTGATAATTTTCCAGCACTGCGACGAGCGTGCGGCCGACCGCGAGACCGGAGCCGTTCAGCGTGTGGACGAAATGCGTGCCCTTCTGGTCGCCGGTCTGGCGATAGCGGGCGGCCATGCGGCGCGCCTGGAAATCGCCGCAGTTTGAGATGCTGCTGATCTCGCGGTAGCAATCCTGCCCCGGCAGCCAGACTTCGAGATCGAACGTCTTGCGCGCGGAAAAACCCATGTCGCCGGTGCACAGCAGCATCTTGCGATAGGGGAGATCCAGCGCCTGAAGGATGGCTTCGGCCGCCTCCGTCATCCGCTCATGCTCGGCTTCCGACTGATCGGGGGTCGCGATCGTGACAAGCTCCACCTTGTCGAACTGATGCTGACGGATCAGCCCGCGCGTGTCGCGGCCCGCAGCACCCGCTTCGGAGCGGAAGCAGGGGGTGAGCGCAGTCAGGCGGATCGGGAGCGCGGCTTCCTCAAGGATCGACTCCCGCACCAGATTGGTGAGGCTCACCTCGGCTGTGGGGATCAGATAGCGATCGTCGGTGGTCTTGAAGAGGTCTTCCTCGAACTTGGGAAGCTGGCCCGTGCCGAACGCGGCTTCCTTGCGAACGAGCAGGGGTGGAGCGATCTCCGCATAGCCCGCCTGGCCCTGACGATCGAGCATGAACTGACCGAGCGCACGGTTGAGCCGCGCAATCCCGCCGCGCAACACGGCGAAGCGCGATCCGGAAATCCTGGCCGCGCTTTCGAAATCGAGGCCCAGCGCGGGCGCGAAATCGGGATGCTCCAGCGGCTTGAAATCCATGCTGCGCGGCGTGCCCCAGCGGGCGACTTCGACATTCTCGGTCTCGTCTGCACCCTGAGGCACATCGTCCGCGGGCAGATTGGGGAGAGCGGCGAGCGCGTCGTCCAATTCTGCGCCGATAGCGCGCTCATCCTCCTCGATGGCGGGCAGGCGCTCCTTCAGCACGGCCACCTCGGCCATCAGCGTGGCGGCTTCGTCTTCACGCTTCTGCGCCTTTGCGGCACCGATGGCTCGGGATGCTTCATTGCGCCGCGCCTGTGAGATCTGAACCTCTGTGATCAACGCGCGGCGCTTCTCGTCAAGTGCAATCAGCGTGGCCGATACTGCGGCCGCGCCCCGGCGTTCCAAAGCGGCGTCGAAAGCGGCGGGGTTTTCCCGGATCTGGCGGATATCGTGCATGGCGTGGCTATGGCGGGGCGAATTGGTGGTTGCAAGCGCAACTGCGCGGCGCGGCGGGCGTTGAGGAGTTGGCACATAATAAGAGGAGAATGCCGATGCGTATCCCGCACAAGGGTTTCGTCGTGGTGGCCGATGGCCGCAAGATGCTGTTTTTCCGGAATGAAGGCGACGCGCTTTATCCCAATCTGGAGCTGGTGCGGCAGCGCGAACAGGATAATCCGCCGGATCGGGAGCATAAAAGCGATGCGGCGGGCCGGGCCTCCTCCCCCATGGGCGGCGTCCGCAGCGGTTTCACCGAAGTGGATTTTCATCAATTGGAGGAAGATCGGTTCGCCAGCGAGACTGCGGATTTGCTCAAGAAGCGCGCGCTGAACAACGATTTCGAATCGCTGATTATCGTGGCCCCGCCCAAAACGCTGGGCGAATTGCGCAAACATTATCACAAAGAAGTGGAAAGCCGTCTGGAGGGCGAGATCGCCAAGGATTTGACGGGGCATCCGGTAAGCGAAATCGAAAAGATCATCTCCGAAGCCTGAAAATGTGAAAAGGGCGGCCCGCCTTAAGACGAGCCGCCCTTCCCGCTGTCCCGCTCGAGAGCGGGCTATCCGGCTTTCGCGGCCATGCGACGACGGGCGACAAGGCCCGCGGCCGCTGCGCCGAAGAGCAGGATGATGGGAGGTGCCGGGACGGGTGTGCCGCCGCTGGATCCGCCATTGGAGCTGTGATGGCCCCCGTTGGACCCGCCATAGCTGCTGGAGCCATTGCTGCTCGATGACGTACTGGTGCTGGAACTGGTCGAACTGCTGGTGGATGTCGACACGTTCCCGCTGCTCGACGAACTCGTGCTGGTCGATGAGGACACATTGCCGCTGCTCGACGAACTTGTGCTGGACGAGACGTTGCCGCTTGAGCTGGACGTGCTGCTGACGCCGCCGGTGGACGTGCTCGTGCTGGATCCACCCGTCGAACTGCTGGTGCTCGATCCGCCGGTGGATGTGCTCGATGTGGAGCTGATTCCGCCCGATGTGCTGCTCACGCCGCCGGTAGACGTGCTCGACCCGCCGGACGTGCTACTGATGCCCCCCGTGGATGTGCTTGATCCGCCGCTGGAGGTGGAGCCGCCCGACGTGCTTGTCGATCCCCCCGAAGACGTGGAGGAGACCACGATGCTCCCGCCGCCGCCGCCGCCGCTGCTGCCGCCGAAAAATCCGCCTCCGAAGAAACCGCCGCCGCCAAAGCCGCCGCTGCCGCCGATCACCACGGGAGGCGATCCGCCACCGCCGCCTTCGAACGGAACACCGGGATAGGGCAGGGGCATCGGCGCTGGTGCGGGCAGGGTGATGATCTGCGGCATGGCGCAGGCCGTGGTGGTCGTGGTCGTCACGCGTTTGCGCATCTTGGGCTTGGCGCGATAGACCGGCTTTTTGGCGTAGACGGGTTTGATCTTGACCGACTTCAGCGTGCGGACCTGCGCAGTGCGTGGCTTTTCCGCGACATGGACGGCACCGCCGCCGATCACCGCGCCGCCGCACGCACATGCGCATAATTTCGCCAGAGCCATCCGTACCGACATCGCGCCACTCTCGTTCGTGTCTGGCCGGTCGTTGCTCCATCGGGTGCTGACCCATGGGTACGACCGGACCGATGTCTCCACTGGCCATCTTTTCGAGGGGGGTAACAGATCATTAACCCTCTTTTTGGCGCTGCAGAGGCGAAAGTCGCCGCCTAATTGCGAAGAGATCTGGTTAATGTGCCGTTACGAAGCGATCGCCCGACTGGCGGCACGCGGGCGACGGATGTTTCACCATCCGATTCATCAAGGCGTAACATCAAGCCGCTTAAGCGGCGTGGCCAAGGCACTGTGGCTGAACGCGTTTCTCGGGGCTTTGACGGTGGCCGCGCGATTCGCCGGCTTGTGTGGCCTTGGGGGCATGGCTATAGGCGCGCCGAGGTAGGGATGTTGCAACTGGTAAAAGCCGGGCGACGACGTGATGTGACGGAGACTGACGATGGCGACGGCATTGAGCGCAGGCGAACCGGGAGACGATCCCCTTCTTCGTCCGCCCGTCCTGACCGATACGGATTACCGGCCCTCGCCGGACGAACCCTTTATGAACGACCGACAGGTTGCCTATTTTCGCGCCAAGCTGAACGCCTGGAAAGACAGCATCCTGAAGGAATCACGCGATACGCTGAACCAGCTTCAAAATGATTCGCTGCGCGAACCGGATGTGACCGATCGCGCTTCGAGCGAAACCGACTGGTCGATCGAACTGCGCACCCGCGATCGCCAGCGCAAGCTGATCTCGAAAATCGACGCTGCGATTCGCCGCATCGCCGAGGGCGAATATGGCTATTGCGAAGTCACGGGCGAACCCATTTCGCTCGCACGACTGGAAGCGCGCCCGATTGCGACAATGACTGTCGAGGCGCAGGAGCGCCACGAAAAGCAGGAAAAGGTGTCGCGCGACGAATAAGCCGACGCGGGTGCCCAGGGCGCGGCGCGGACGCCGCCACCCTGAACCGAAGCAGCAAAGCTAGATTTCGCTCAGCTCTTCCTTGATCCTGAGTTTGCGCTTTTTGAGATGCGCCAGTGTGACGGTATCAGGGATGGGGCGGCGACTCTCTTCGGCAATGCGGTGTTCGAGCGTGGAATGCTTGGCTTCCAAAGCCGAGAAATGTGCCTGTTCCATCCTTTAGTCTCCTTCTGGCGGATATATCGACAAGGGGATTGAAGCATGAACCGGAGCATTTGTCTTCATGTGATTCGGGCCAAATCGGCGAACCGCCGTGCCAGATGCGACCACTCGCTGGACGATGGCGCTTGAGCGCGGGCGGGGGGCATTCTATCGCGATGCCAAGGGAGCGACAGCCGCATGGGCAATGACGAGATCAGGGCACAATTGGAAGCGATGCGGATCGAGCATCGCGATCTGGATGATGCCATCGCGTCGCTCGCGGAAAAACCCGTGCTTGACCAGCTTCAGATGGCGCGATTGAAGAAGCGCAAGTTGCGGTTGCGCGACGATATTTCGATCCTGGAAACACGGCTGATCCCCGACATCATCGCCTGATCGGCGACGCGCCCCAGTTCGGGACAGCGCGTGCGCACAAAGCGTAACGATCCGCGCGTTCGCTGTTTTTCGCGGCGGTCAGTTGTGGCATGATCGCACGATGGATTCGGGGACAAAGAAGATCGGTTTGACGCCACGGCTGGTGAGCGCGCTTTACACCGAAGCGATGCTTTTGGCGGACGAGGCACGCGCCTATTTCGATGAGCATGGCCGCGACGATCGCGATACGCTCGCTCCGATGCTGCGCGTCGGCTTTTCGTGCGAGTCGCTGAAAGTGACCACGCGGCTGATGCACGTCATCGCCTGGCTGCTCACGCGCCGCGCAGTGGAGGCGGGTGAACTAAGCGAGAGCCAAGGGCTGCATAATTCGCGGCGGCTGGGTCATGCCGCGGAAAGCGATATGGTACTGGTGGCGCAATTGCCCGCGGATGCGCAGTCGATGATCGAATCGAGCATAGAGCTTTATGCGCGGGTGAAACGGATCGACACCGGTCTGGATGCGGAGATGGAGGCGGGTAGCCCTGCCAACACGCTGCTGAAACGGCTTCAGGCTTCTTTCTAAAGTCTGTCGAAACGCGAGATCAGCCGCGATAGGCCGCATCCAGCGCCGCCTTCGCGGCACGATATTCGGCTTCCAGCCGGTCCACGCGGTCCGCGACGCTCTCCACCTTGGTCACCGCGCCAATGCCCTGACCCGATCCCCAGATATCGCGCCATGCCTTTTTGGACTGGTTGTCGCCCGATCCAAAGTTCATCGTCTTGTAATCGCCCTCGGGCAAATTGTCGGGATCGAGACCCGAGGCTTCGATCGAGCCGCGCAGATAATTGCCATGCACGCCGGTGAACAGGCTGGAATAGACGATATCGGCGGCCTGCCCGTCGACGATGCCCTGCTTATAAGCGGCGTCCGCATTGGCTTCTTCCGTCGCGATAAAGGCCGAGCCGATATAGGCAAAATCAGCGCCGAGCGCCTGCGCCGCCAAGATCGAGCGACCATGCGCGATGCTGCCCGACAGCGCGACCGGGCCATCGAACCAGGCGCGGATTTCCTGCATCAGCGCGAAGGGCGATGTTACGCCGGCGTGTCCGCCTGCGCCCGCGGCCACGGGGATCAAACCATCCGCGCCCTTCTCGATCGCCTTGCGTGCAAATCTGTCGGTGACGACATCGTGCAGCGTGATGCCGCCCCATCCGTGCACCGCCGCATTCAGATCCGCGCGCGCGCCAAGCGAGGTGATCACGATCGGCACCTGCCATTTGGCGCAGGTGGCGAGATCGGCCTCGAGCCGGTCATTGGATTTGTGGACGATCTGATTAACCGCGAAGGGCGCGGCGGGGCGATCGGGATGATCGCGATTCCACGCGGCCAGTTCTTCGGTGATGCGGTGCAGCCATTCATCCAGCAGCGTCTGCGGCCGCGCGTTCAGTGCGGGAAAGGAGCCGACGATGCCCGCCTTGCACTGCGCGATCACCAGTTCCGGACCGGAAACGATGAAAAGCGGCGAGCCGATAACCGGCAGGCGGAGGCGATCGAAGAGCGGGGATGGTATGGTCATGATCTTTCATACCGCAAGCCGATGGGCTGTCCAGACCGGTCGGCGTGACGGTACGGCAAGGCGGCACCCGTCGTAAACGGATCTGTCCGGCAAGCCGTGCATTCGATTCGACTCGCGAAGGTTTTCTGGACGCAGGGCGGCTTTTCCATGTCCGGCCACTGTCCCCCAAAGGATACAAATCGGAATTTTATGACAAGAATTTACCTGGAAACCGGTGTCAATGTCGAATCCATCCAATGAACCGTCCGGATGTTGCGCTATAGGGGGTCAGGCTTTCCGCAAGCCGGGTGGGGGCAGTGTAGACGCGACCCGCATTGCTTCCCACCTTACTTGCGGGGGTCGACCTTCCGATACATTGGCAAAATTCAGAGGCTGACGCGCCGTGCATGAAGCCATGCACGTCATGCCGGTTTTCCTTTGCGCGCGGGGCGCTTATCATCGCGCGATAGGAATGGAGACCGGTGTGATCGACAGGCGGCAGATATTGGCAGGCATCAGCGCGACGATGCTCGCCGGCTGCGGGCGGCGGCAGGCCGAGGAGGAGGCCGGAAAAGCCGCTGGCCTGGCGGACAGGGTCACATTGCCCTTCGCCAATGGCGAACGTCCGCTGGTCACTTATCCCCAAAAGCGTCCGATGATCGGCCTGACTGTGCGGCCACCGCAATTGGAAACGCCCTTTTCGGTTTTCGGCGAAGGCGCGATCACGCCGAACGACGCCTTCTTCGTGCGCTATCACATGGCGGATATTCCCTTGAGCATCGATCCAGCCGCTTATCGATTGGCCGTCGGCGGGCATGTGAAGATCCCGCTATCGCTGTCTCTGGCGCAATTGAAGACGGATTTTGCCCCGACGGAGATCGTCGCAGTCAATCAATGCTCGGGCAACAGCCGCGGTTTTTCCGATCCGCGCGTGGGCGGCGGGCAGCTTGCCAATGGCGCGATGGGCAATGCTCGCTGGCAGGGCGTGCCGCTGAAAGCCGTGCTCGAGCGCGCGGGCGTGCGCGGCGGTGCAAAGCAGGTCACGTTCAACGGGCTTGATAACCCGCCATCGCCGGGCATCCCCGATTTCGTGAAGGCGCTGGATGCGGATCATGCCCTTGATGGCGAAGTGATGCTGGCCTGGGGCATGAACGGCGAGGATCTGCCCTTTCTGAACGGCTATCCGCTGCGGCTGATCGTGCCGGGCCATTATGGCACCTATTGGGTGAAGCATCTGAGCGACATCATGGTGACCGATGCGGAGTATGACGGCTATTGGATGAAGACCGCGTATCGCATTCCCGACAATGACTGCGCTTGCGTCGCGCCGGGCACCAAGCCGGACAAGACCCGACCGATCGGGCGGCTGAATATCCGTTCTTTCGTGACGAGCCATATTGATGGCGCAGTGGTGAACGCGGGGACGGCCACCGAGATCAAGGGGATCGCCTTCGATGGCGGCACCGGGATCGCTCAGGTGCTGGTTTCGGGGGATGATGGACGAAGCTGGCAGCCGGCGGCGCTGGGTGAGGATCTGGGGCGCTATTCCTTTCGGGAATGGCGCGTTCCGCTGACGCTGGGCAAGGGTGATCACAGGCTGAAGGTCCGCGCGGTGGGCCGCGGGGGTGAGACCCAGCCGCAAGAACCGCGGTGGAATCCGCCAGGCTACATGCGCAATGTGGTCGAAGCCATCACGCTGAGGGCCGCATGATGCGGCGCGCGATGCTGTTGGCCGGTGCCGGTCTCGTCTTGATCGGGGCGGCCGCCGCCCGGCCGGTGACCTACGCCCTCCCGCCGGAAAAGGAGATCATCCTGCCGACCGGTGCGGGCGGCGAGCTGACGCAGGCGCAGTGCGGGGCGTGTCATTCGCTGGATTATGTCCAGACCCAGCCGCGCGGCAAGGGGCCGCAATTCTGGAAGGATGCGGTGGGCAAGATGGTCAAAATCTATGGCGCGCCGATCGAGCCCGGGGATGCGGATGCGATCTCCCTCTATCTGGCAAAGACTTACGGCTAGCCGCGCTCCACCCGTCCGGTAAGCCGGATCAAATTCCACGCCGCTTCCCTGTCCGCACGGCCCTTGAAGGCGGCATCGGGATCGGGCGCTTCACCGAGCATGTGCATCAGCGACCATAAGGCGAAACGACGACCGGGATCGCGTTCGACGCCGAAATCGATCGACAGCGCTTCATGGCCGCGCGCGATCGCGGCTTCATCGAGCGCCTCGAGATCATCACTGCCGAAATAATGAGCGAGCAGGCCATCGAGATCCATCAGGCCGCTTCCTGATCGGCGTCTGCGGGCGCTGTGGTCCAGCCGAGGCGGGGGAGCGCGATCGAGCGCTTGCCCGACAGATCGATGCGCGAAGCGATCAGCCCGCGTGTCTCGATAAAGGCGAGCAGTCGCTTTACCCGGCCGGGAGACCGTGTGCCGTACACCAGCGCGAGCGTGGAATCGGCGGGGCAGGGCGCGGCTTCTCGCGCGGCGCGCGCGAGCAGCAGGAAGGGTGCCAGCATATCCTCCGGCAGTTCTGCGGCGAGATCGAGCGCATCCTGCCAATGTTCGGACAGGCGCGGATCGATCCCGGCACGGGCGATGGCCAGGCGGCGCGCGAAATCGGCGAGATCGACCGGGGGGCGGGGATGGCCGCGCATCCGGCAGCGCATCTGGAAATCCTGGAACAACACGGGTGCGGCGCGATAGGCGGTTTCGGGATCGGCGACGAGCTCGGCCAGCGCATCCGCGGCGGCATCCTCGAACGCCTCCATGTCGATGGGCGCAGGCTCTTCGGCGCGTTGCGGATTGAGGATGGGCCGCGCGATCCCGCGCAAAATATCTTCCGACCCAATTCTGGGTGCTGCTGGCGGCGGCGGTGGCGGGGGTGGATCATGCGCCACGGGGGCAAGCAGCCGATCGCGCATCCCCGCATCCGCGCCGGGCAGCGGCAACAGGCTGACATTGGGGTTGCGCCCACTGGTCTGCACAGGGCCGATGCGCACCGAGACGGGACGTCGCGAAATGGCGGGGCCAAGCGCCAGAAAAGCACCGCGCTGGAGATCGCGGATCTGTTCGGCCTGCCGTCGTTCCATTCCCAGAAGATCGGCGGCGCGCGCCATGTCGATATCGAGAAACGTGCGCCCCATCAGGAAGTTGGAGGCTTCCGCCGCCACATTCTTGGCGAGCTTGGCCAGCCTCTGTGTGGCGATGATTCCGGCCAGGCCGCGCTTGCGGCCGCGGCACATCAAATTGGTCATGGCCGAAAGCGAAGCGCGGCGGATTTCGTCCGAAACATCACCCGCGGCGGCCGGCGCGAAGAGCTGGGCTTCATCGACCACGACGAGCGCTGGATACCAATGTTCGCGCGGCGCATCGAACAGGGCGGAGAGAAAGCCGGCGGCGCAGCGCATCTGCGCTTCGGCATCCAACCCTTCGAGACTGAGCACGACCGAGGCGCGATGCTCCCGGATGCGCGACGCGAAACGGGCAATCTCGCGCTCGCTATGCTCTGACGCCTCGATCACGACATGGCCGAACGGACCGGCGAGCGTCACGAAATCGCCCTCCGGATCGATGACGATCTGCTGGACCAGCCCGGCACTGCCCTCGAGCAGCCGGCGCAGCAGATGCGATTTTCCCGATCCCGAATTGCCCTGGACAAGGAGGCGCGTCGCGAGAAGCTCCTCGACGTCGATCGGCACCGATTTCCCGGCCCCGTCATTCCCCATGTCCACGGTTACACTCACCCTGTGCCTTTGGCCGAGGGCGAGGGGGGCGGGCAAGCGTTTATCGTCGGCCAGGCGATGCGCGTCGCGCTTTTTCCATATGGCATCGGGCGGATAGAAGGGGGCGGTGCCTGAGCGTAAGATCATTCACATCGATATGGACGCCTTTTATGCGTCGGTGGAGCAGCGGGACAATCCGGCTTTGCGCGGCAGGCCGGTGGCCGTTGGCGGCGCGGGCGGCCGCGGTGTGGTGGCGGCCGCGAGCTATGAGGCGCGCGCTTTCGGCGTCAAATCGGCGATGCCGTCCGTTACGGCGATCCGGCGCTGCCCCGATCTCGTTTTCGTAAAGCCCCGGTTCGATGCCTATCGCGCGGTGTCTCAGAAGATCCGCGCCATCTTTGCGGACTATGCCGATCTGGTCGAACCGCTCTCGCTCGACGAAGCGTATCTGGACGTGACCGAAGATCGACTGGGACTGGGATCGGCGACGGCGATCGCCGAGCAGATCCGCGCCCGAATTTTCGCTGAAACCGCGCTCACGGCGTCGGCGGGCGTTTCCTATAACAAATTCGTCGCCAAGCTGGCGTCGGATCAGAACAAGCCGGATGGATTGTGCGTGATCCCGCCGGCAAAGGGGCCGGCGTTCGTGGCGACCCTGCCCGTTCGGCGCTTTCACGGTGTGGGGCCGGTAACGGCAGCCCGGATGGAGACGCTGGGTATCCACACCGGTGCCGATTTGCGCGAACTCAGCCCTGAGTTTCTCGCCCGGCATTTCGGCAGCAGCGGTGCCTATTTCCACCGCGCCGCTCGCGGGATCGATCATCGCGCCGTCACGCCGAACCGTCCGCATAAATCAGTGGGTTCGGAGACGACTTTTTTTGAAAACCTGATGAATGAGGAAGCGGTTCTCGCCGCGCTTGACGATATCATGCCAGGCCTGATGCGTCGGGTAGTTTCGGCGGGCGTGGCGGGGCGCACGATCACGCTCAAGGTGCGCTATGCCGATTTCACCCAGATCACGCGATCGCGCACAGCGTCGGCTGCGACCTGCGATGCGGATGTGATCGCAGAGACAGCGCGGACCCTGATCCGGCACCTGCCCGGCATCGTTCCCGGCATCCGGTTGCTCGGCGTTACCCTGTCCACTCTGGTGCCGCAGGGAGACCCTCAGGCAACCGATCCACAAGCCGCGCTTCCGATGTAGGACGGTTTGTTTCCCTGTAACAACAATTAACAATTGCTGTTGCGATGCAGCAATGGCAAAATGAGGAAAGCAATCGAATCGCACGGGGACCGTGATGATGATGAAAGCACGCTTTCTGGCCGTGATCATCCTAAGCAGTGGCACGCATCAGGCGTGCGCGGCAGCCTATGTCGCGCCGTCGAACAACGCGCTTGCAGCATCCATTTTCAATGGGGGTGTCCGGGTGGCCGCGACGTCTGCGCCCGCCGTGCCGATTGACGTCATGGCCTATACGCCACCGGCACCAGGCCCGACGATACGCCAGACGGGGTTTGCGCATGATATGAGCGCGCCGGTGGCGAAAATACCGCCGGCAGCCATCGTGAGTGCGCCGCTGGACAATGAGATGCCCGAACCGCAGACTTGGATGCTGATGATGGTCGGTCTCGCAGTGGTCGGCCGGGCCATGCGCCAACGGGCCAGAAGCTTCTGCTAGGCTAGGCCGCCGATTTCAGCGTGACCCAGATATCGACCGGTGCCGCGAATTTCCCCGGTGCCGGCTTGCCGATATCCACGCGTTGCGCGGTGACCCTTTCCCCGGTCTCGAGCACGAAGGCGGCCCCCGCGCGCGGCATCCGGCCGAAGCTCATCTTCTGAATCGGCTGCCCCGTCGCGGCGTTCATGATCATAGCGTTGATACCCATGGCGCGCCGATAGCGGGATTGCCGCGGGCCTGTCGACGGGAATATTTTTTCGGCACAGGCAGCATGGCGGTGCGCGGTTTCCGGTAATGCAGCTTTTCCAGTCCGCGCCATTTTGCAGATAAACTGCGTCCCGATTTAGGACAATTGCGCAGACGTCTGGAGACGTCGGTCTTCTGATCCGTCCATCCGGCAGCTTCATCCTGCCGCCCTTCCCAAAGGGTTTTGGCGGGTTGGCTGCGATGTCTCGACCCGCCCGTCCGATCCGCTGCGTCCGCCGGAGCGCTTCCCGAAATCAGTGAAAAATCCCGTTTTGCGAACCGTTCGCAGGCTTTTTTTGTGCGTCCCCGTCGGGGGATATCTTGGCGGGCCGTGTCGTCCGATTTTCATCAGCAGACGTCGGCGATTCCATTGGTGTCGCACGCCGAAGTCAAAGCCCCGGCCTGAATGGGGAGGGGTAATTCTAAACCGATTGGGAGATTTGACATGGCACGCACACGCACACCTCCGGGCACTTCAGGCCCGACGCTTCCTCCGCCCCCGACACCGACACCACCCGCGCCGCCCGCGACGCCCTGGATCATCGGCACGGATCTGAACGATGTCATGAACCTGCGCGAACCTTCGTCTGCAGCGCATCTGCCCGCCAATGCACGGGCAGGGGCCGGCAATGATTTCGTGATGGGCAATTTCAACCAGAACGTCATCGAAGGCAATGAAGGCAACGATACGCTCGTTGGCGGAACCGGCTCCTCGGTGCTTCCCGGTACGGACGATACACGGGTCGCCAGCGGCCAGGATTTCATCCAGGGCGGTGACGGCAATGACGTGATCGTCGGTGACGAAATCGATTCCGAGGCGAACACGATCGTTCCGATCGAAAACCCGTTCGACGGCAATGATCAATTGTCCGGCGGCAACGGCAACGATCTGATGTACGGCAATGGTGGCAATGACACCATGGTCGGCGATGCTGGAAACGACACGCTCCATGGCGGTTCGGGCAACGACGCGCAGGCCGGCAATGCAGGCGATGACGAGCTGTATGGCGACTCCGGCAATGATACCCAGACGGGTGGATCCGGTGACGACTATCTCGAAGGCGGCGCCGGCAATGACGACCAATATGGCAATGAAGGCCTGGATTACATCACGGGCGGCGACGGCAATGACTCGCAGCGCGGTTCGGCCGGAAACGACACGCTGGAAGGCGATGCCGGCAATGACGTGCAACGCGGCGGTCAGGGCGATGACGACATCTCCGGCGGCACTGGCAACGACACCATGTTCGGTGACGATGGCAATGATGCACCGGGCGGCGACATCGGCAATGACGGCCAGGAAGATGGCGTCGATACCGATGAAGGTGGCGACGACTATATGGACGGCGGCGACGGCGATGATCGTCTCGACGGCCAGCTTGGTGACGACACGCTGCTCGGCGGCAACGGCAATGACGATCTGCGCGGCGATACCGGCAATGACTCGCTTCTGGGCGGGGCAGGCGCTGATTTCGTTCAGGCGGGTGCCGGCGACGATTATGTCGATGGCGGCGCGGACCGCGACGTTCTGAATGGCGCCGATGGTGAAGACACCATGTATGGCGGCACCGAGAATGACGAAGTCCGTGGCGATGCCGGAAACGATCTGCTCTTTGGTAATGCTGGCGACGATCTCGTCGAAGGCGGCACCGGAAGCGATACGATCGAAGGCAATGGCGGCGACGACGTTCTGCGCGGCAATGAAGGCAATGACGACGTCGATGGTGGCGACGGCAATGACCTGATCGAAGGCAATGAAGGCGACGACGGGGAAGTCGGCGGCGTCAACGGCCTGTTCGGCGGTGCCGGCAACGACACCATGTACGGCAATGACGGCGACGACGATCTGTTCGGCGAAGACGGCAACGACCAGATCTACGGCGGCGAAGGCGACGACTATGCCGAAGGCGGGGCTGGTGCCGACTTCATGCAGGGCGACAACGGCAATGATTCGCTGTTCGGCGATAGCGGCAACGACACCATTGGTGGCAATGCCGGCAATGACTATCTCGAAGGCGATGACGGCAACGACGCACTGTCTGGTGGATCGGGTGCCGATTACATCGGCGGCGGCGAAGATGACGATACGCTGGAAGGCGGACTCGACAATGACTCGCTGTTCGGTGACGGAGGCGACGACGATCTGTCTGGCGGACGTGGTGACGATTATCTGGTCGGCGGAGACGGGGACGATATCCTCACCGGCGGTCAGGGTCGTGACATCTTCGGCTTCGATTACAATGGCTATGACGATGGCGAAGAAGGGCTTTCGTTCGATGCTGGCGATGACGTCATCACCGACCTCAGCCTGGCCAACCGCGATACGATCCAGATCGACGTGGATACGCCTGTGTCGTTTAACCAGGCGCTGGTCAGCGTTGTCGACGACGGCACCAACACCACGATCAGCTTCGGCGGACAATCGGTGTTGATCGAAGGACTGACCGGTGGCTCCTTCGCCATCCTTCAGTTCGACAGCGTGGCGGACGTCAATGCGTTCAGCCAGGGCAATGCTGGATATGATGTGATCCAGTTCGTCTGATCGGATCGAAATGACCAGAAACTTGGGGGCGCTTCGGCGCCCCCTTTTTTGTGCATTTTTGGGAAACCGATCATCGCGTGCTGACGTGTCCCCACATGGGGGCATATTGCGCAGCATTTATTGCACATGTTCCCTGATGAGGATCGCTCCGCCCTTGGAGAGTCCGCATGGGGGACAATTTTGCGATGATGAGTCTTCGCCCGCCCGAACCGGGGTCTCTGCGTGGCGGTGCATCCACCGTGATGCCCGTCGCCCCACCACGTCCTGTGTTCCAACTCGACACCTCGATGCGCGGCAATAAGGGCGATGACGATCTGTTTCCGGAGGATCCGGATGATCAGGATCCCGATCCCGCAGACCCCGATCCGGTCGATCCGGGCGAAGAGGATCCTGATCCCGCAGACCCCGATCCGGTCGATCCGGGCGAAGAGGATCCCGATCCTGAAGATCCCGATCCGGTCGATCCGGGCGAGGAGGATCCCGATCCCGCAGATCCCGATCCGGTCGATCCGGGCGAAGAGGATCCCGATCCTGAAGATCCCGATCCGGTCGATCCGGGCGAAGAGGATCCCGATCCTGAAGATCCCGATCCGGTCGACCCGGGCGAAGAGGATCCCGATCCTGAAGACCCCGATCCGGTCGATCCAGGCGAGGAGGATCCCGATCCCGAAGACCCTGATCCGGTCGATCCGGGTGAAGAGGATCCCGATCCACAGGATCCCGAGCCCGAAGTTCCCGGTGGTGGCGGGCGCGGCGGCTCGGGTCGTCCCCGCAATGAACCAGGGCATACTCCCGATATTCCCGCGCCGGTGCTGGGATCGGGCGTTATCATCCAGGGCGCGCAGATCATCGGCACCGAAAGGGCGGAACGGCTCGATCTGGCGTTGGGCGGAATGCCCGACAATGCGCGCGGTGGCGGGGGAGATGACATCATCCTCGGCCAGGAGGAGCGCAACCGGCTGGAAGGCGATGAAGGGGCGGATCTGATCATCGGCTATTCGGGTGGCTTGGGTGGCGATGGCGATTGGATCGAAGGCGGGGAGGGCGATGATACGCTGATCGGCGACGATATGGCGGATGGACCGCCGGATACGCCCGCGGGCGCTGATCTGGCTGGCGACGAGAAGGACTGGATCGCGGGCGGCGCGGGGCAGGATCTGATCTGGGGCGGCGGCGGAAACGACACGCTTGCGGGCGGTGCGGGCGACGATGTGATCCGTGGCGGGTCGGGTGACGACGGCATTGCGGGCGATGAGGGCCATGATGCGATCCATGCCGGGACGGGGAATGATATTGTGCTCGGTGGCGCGGGCAATGATCTGGTGCTGGGTGAGAATGGCGATGACGAGATCCATGGCGAAGATGGTGATGACCGGATTCTGGGCGGGGCCGACAATGATCGCGTTTTCGGCGGGCGTGGTGACGACACGATCTTGGGCGGACTGGGCAGCGATGCGTTGCGCGGGGACGATGGCGATGATCAGCTAAGCGGCGATGATGGCGACGATTCCCTGTTTGGTGGCGCAGGGGCCGATGTGTTGGATGGCGGCGATGGTATGGACCGGATCGACGGCGGCATCGGCGGTGACACGCTCACGGGCGGGGCGGGCAGCGACGATCTGCGTGGCGACGCCGGTGCCGATCTGCTGCAGGGCGGCGCCGGGGGGGATTATCTTCAGGGCGGCGCGGATGACGACACGATCGACGGCGGCGAGGGCGATGACATTCTGGTGGGTGCCGACGGCTTTGACAGTCTGATCGGCGGCAGCGGGGATGATTGGCTTGGCGGTTATGAGGATGACGACTGGATCGATGGCGGCGCGGGTGACGACACGCTGGATGGCGGCACCGGGCAGGATCTCCTTTTCGGGGGCACCGGCGATGACTGGCTTTCGGGCGGGGACGGCGACGATCGGCTGTTTGGCGGGGACGGGAATGATACGCTGGACGGCAGCATGGGCGATGACGATATCGACGGCGGTATCGGCAACGATCTGATCGGCGGCGGCGCGGGCGATGATATTCTGACCGGCGGAAACGGTTTGGACATTCTTTTCGGGCAGGATGGACATGATACGCTGCTGGGCGGTTTGAACAGGGACACCCTTGTCGGTGGCCTTGGCGATGACGATCTCTATGGCGGCGGAGATGATGATGATCTGATCGGCGACGAAGGACATGATTGGTTGATGGGCGACGACGGCGAAGATTTGCTGGAAGGCGGCGATGGCGGTGACGGCCTTGAGGGCGGTGATGGCAACGACGGCCTGTATGGTGGATCGGGTGACGACACGCTTTATGGCGATGGCGGCGACGACGCGCTGCATGGTGAAAGCGGAGACGATCGGCTGGAGGGC
Organism: Sphingobium boeckii; assembly: GCF_014199215.1. GTDB lineage: Bacteria > Pseudomonadota > Alphaproteobacteria > Sphingomonadales > Sphingomonadaceae > Sphingobium_A > Sphingobium_A boeckii. The sequence goes on along the minus strand of NZ_JACIJC010000002.1, from coordinate 455,835 downwards.
AATGCGGGCGATGATACGCTAACGGGTGGCCAGGGCCGCGATGTCTTCGCGTTCGACTTCGACGAGGCCGGGCATGACATCATCGCCGATTTCAGCCTCGCGGCGCGCGATCAGATCGAGATCAGGATCAATGATCCGGTGACGTTCGATATCGAGCAACTCCGCATCGTCGACGACGGCGTCGATATTCACCTCGTCTTCGGCGATACGTCGATCACGCTTGCATCCATGGGCGGTGGTGGTTTTGCCGCGATGGGGATCGACAGCATCGAGGATCTCAATGCGCTGAGCCAGGGTTCGGCTGGCTATGACATGGTCATATTCACCTAGGCGCCTGATCGGTGGGCTCGCCGCCGCGCCGCTGGCGATGGCGATGGGCGCACCCAATGCGGCGATCCCGACGCTCTTGCTGCCGGTGACGTGCGATATGGCGACCCTGTGCAGCATCCAGAAATATTACGATCGCGCTCCTGGGCCGGAACGGCAGGATTATCGCTGCGGAATGCTGACGACTGACGGGCATGACGGGCTGGACATCCGCTTGCGCCGCACGCCGGACATGGTGCGCAATATTCCGGTGGTGGCGGCGGCGGACGGCATCGTGCTCCGCACGCGGGACGGTGTTGCCGATGCCAATGTCCGCATCACTGGCGGGGCTGGCATGGGCGATCGCCTGGCCGGTAATGCGGTGGTCGTTGACCATGGCAGTGGCTGGGTGACGCAATATAGCCATTTGAAACAGGGCAGCGTCACGGTATCGCCCGGCGATCGGGTCGCTGCCGGGGCCAGACTCGGGGCGATCGGCATGTCCGGCAATGCGGAGTTCCCCCACCTCCATTTCGCGGTGCGCCGGGATGGCGTTTCGGTCGATCCATTTTCTTACGGAACGTCGACGGGGTGCACGCTCGGCGCAGCATCCCTCTGGAGCGCTGACGCGCGAATGCGGCTGGCCTATCGAGAGGCTGATGTGCTGAGCGCCGGTTTCGCCACGGACCGCAATGCTGCACTTGGAATGCGGCACGCGCTGGCAGCAAAACATGAGTTTGCCGATCCGCCCAGCCTGATCCTATGGGGTGTGGCAACGGGCGCGCGCGAGGGGGATGAACAGCATTTCGTCATCAGCGTCCCTGACGGGGAACGTCTGCTCGACCGTCGCGAGCGAGTCGCGGGAGGGGGGCTGGACTGGGTGGGTTTCGCCGGTATGCGCCGCCCGGCCGATGGCTGGAAAACCGGTCTCGTTGAGGGCCATTACACGTTGATAAGAAACGGAAAAATAGTAGGCTCCGCAAAGTCTGTAATAAAGCTGCAATAAGTTAATGATTTTTTAAATACTGATTGACTCCGGACGTCGATTGGTTTCATATCCCCTTGCTGGGGCAAGCCCCGTGTATCCAATCTGATTCCAAAATCTGGTCGCACAGAAATCAACTTTCTAATCCGGGGAAGGATAGTTGAGTTGCAAAGTGACGGCCAGAAGGTCGGCACCCTTTTGGAGAGGGTGACCGGTCAGATTAGGAGATATGCCTGGTTGATGCTCGCCCTTTCCGGCGTCATCAATATACTCGGTATTACCTTATCCCTTTATATCATGCAGGTTTTTGACCGTGTGCTGTCAAGCCGGAGCACCGACACATTGGTGTTTCTCTCGATCGCGGCGGCGCTGGCGCTGGCGACGGCGGCCGCGCTGGACGGAATCCGAAGCCTCATCCTCGGCCGGCTGGCCGATTGGGCGGCCCGGCGGCTCGCTCCCGATATTCTTGTGCGCTCGATCGAACGGCGGCTCGTCGAAGGAAATCTGCGATCCGAATTGCTCAGAGACCTTTCGCAGGTTCGCGCTTTTATTTCCGGTCCGGGGGTTCCATCACTCCTAGATCTTCCATGGATGCCAATTTACTTGATTGTTGCTTTCCTGGTTCATCCGATTATTGGATTTATTGCCTTGATCGGCGCGATTATCCTGTTTTCGATGACGCTTTTGAACGAGCGTTTGAACGGAAAGGATATCCGCAATGCCGCCGGGCTTTCCGCCGTGGCGATGCGCGATAGCGACGCGATCATGCGCAATGCCGAAGTGATCGACAGCCTTGGCATGGCTCCCCAGGTGGCGAGCCGCTGGTCATTCGGCCTGAGCCGCGAACTCGATCTGCAGGAGAAGATCCAGCGCCGTTCCGCTGCGATCATGAGCGGCACGCGACTGATCCGCGCGCTCATCCAGGTGGTGCTTTATGCTGCGGCGGCCGGGCTGGTGCTCAGCAACGAAATGACTGGCGGCGCGATGATGGCGGGATCGATCATCGTCAGTCGCCTGCTGGCCCCGGTGGAGGCCGTGCTTGTGCATTGGCGATCCCTGTTGATGGTGCGTGAAAATTACAGCCGTATGAAGCGCTTCTTCGCGCTGCCGCAGCTTCGCTCCACCCAGACCGAACTGCCAGCGCCGCGCGGTGCCCTGACCGTCGAGCGGTTGACGCTGCTTTTGCCCGGCCATCCCATGCCGATATTGCGCAACGTGGATTTCGCGCTGCCGGCGGGCGAGCATCTGGCGATCGTCGGCCCGGCGGCTTCGGGCAAGACGACGCTCTCACGCGCGCTGCTGGGCATATTGCGGCCACAGAGCGGCGTGGTGCGGCTGGACGGCGTGGACGTCTCCAAATGGAACCGCGCTGAATTCGGTAAATATGTTGGTTATCTGCCGCAGGATGTCGAACTGTTCAGTGGGACGGTCGCGGAGAATATCGCGCGGTTCACCGCCTGCGAGGATAGCGAGATCATCCGGGCGGCACGCATGGCAGGGTGCCACAGCATGATCCTGTCTCTGCCTGACGCTTATGACACCGAAATCGGGGAGGGTGGCACGCTGCTGTCCGGCGGGCAAAGGCAGCAGGTGGGGCTGGCCCGTGCGCTGTTTGGCCGGCCGCGCTATGTCATTCTGGACGAGCCCAATTCGAATCTGGATGTCAGGGGCGAGAATGCGCTGCGCCTCGCGCTGGAGCGCCTGAAAGAGGCGCGTGTCACCGCGATTATCGTGACCCATCGCCAAACGATCATTTCGCAGATGGATAAGCTGCTCGTGCTGGAAAGTGGCGCGATCAAGATGTTCGGCCCCACCGATATGGTGCGCGAGGCGATGCGCACCGGCGTGATGCCCGCGCGCGTGCCGATCCCCAGACCCGACGGGCCATCCGAACCCGCCGCTGATTCGCCCGCGCTTGAAAGCGCCGATGCCGGCGACGATGACAATGAGAAGGAAGTCGCATGAGCCAGCTTCTTCTCACCCAGGAGGTTCAGCCTTATGACGCGGCGGACCTGCTTGACGACGGCCCCGTGCCCGGCATCGCCCGTCCGCTGCGCATCGCGGGTTATGCGCTGCTGGCCTTCATCCTCGTGTTCGTCATCTGGGGGCTGATCGCGCCGCTCAGCAAGGCCGCGATCGCATCGGGCGTCGTGCAAGTGGAGGGACGCCGGCGCACCGTGCAGCATCTGGAGGGCGGCATCGTCCAGGAGATTCTGGTCAGCGAGAACGATAAGGTGCGCAAAGGCCAGCCGCTGGTCAGGCTGGATACGATCCAGTCGGGCGCGGCGGCGGTGTCTTCCCGCTCCGAATATCTGACGCTGCTGGCCGAAGAACGTCGTCTGCAATCCGAATTGAGCGGTTCGGCCTTTGTCGAATTTCCCGAAGAATTGCGCAAGGAAGCCGGCGGGCGGGCAACGGAGATCATCTCCAGCCAGCGCGCGATTCTTGAAAGCCGGCGCATGGCGCTGGGCAGCCAGATGCAGATATTGCGTGAAACATCATCGCAGGCGCAATCGTCGATCGGCGGCCTGCAGGCGCAAATTGCTGCGCAGCAATCCCAGCTCGCGCTGTTGCGCGGTGAAGTGGAAACGGTCCGTCAGCTTGTGGATGAGCAGCTTGAGCGCCGTTCGCGGCTGCTCGAATTGCAGCGCAATGTGAATGCGGTGGAGGGGCAGATCGGCAGCCTGACTGCGCAGGTGCTGACCGCGCGCCGGGCGATGTCCGAAGCCAATGCCCGCATGGGCGCGCTTGGCAGCGAACGGCGTGACGAAGTGACCCAGAAGCTGCGCGATGTGCAATTGCAGCTCACGGCGGTGCGCGAGAAGATGAAGGCGACGACGGATGTCGCCGATCGCCGCACGATTTCCTCGCCCGCCGATGGGCAGGTGGTGGGTCTGCGCTTTACCACCATCGGCGGCGTCGTCGCGCCGGGCCAGCCGATCCTCGATGTTGTGCCGAACCGGCAGCAGTTCATCATCGTGGCGCGGGTGCGACCGATCGATATCGAGAATGTGACGACGGGCCTGACCACCGAGGTCCGCCTTTTGCCCTATAGCGGGCGCACCGTGCCAATGCTCCAAGGCAAGGTGATCGCGGTGTCCGGCGATGCGATCACGCCGGAGAATGGCGATCCGCCTTATTATGCGATCGAAGTGGAGATTGACGATCCCGCGCTGTTGAAAAAGCTGGATGTGACGCTGCTCTCCGGAATGCCGGCCGAGGTCTATGTCGTGCTCGGGAAGCGATCGCTCTTCAGTTATTTGTTCCAGCCGCTCGTCGACAGTTTCCGTCGATCCTTCCGCGAATTTTAAGGACGATCGATGAGCGAGAATCCACCAGTCGACGCCACAATTGTTTCCGGCGAACGCCGCCATGCGGTGAGGCAACAGCCCCCCGGCGCGGGCGCGCGCGATAATTGGCAGGTGCGCGTCGAAGCCAGCCCGCTATCCGATTCCTGGAAGGCGGCGGTCGATCTTTCCGGCGGCGATAGCTGTATCGGGGTGCTCACCGTATCGGGCGCGGTGCGCCGCGGCACCGTGCTATCGTCAGGGTGCAGCCAGTCCGATCTGACCTTCATCGATATCGAAGCGTTGCGCGGCTGGCTCGATAATCTGGTGGAGATGGATCGCGATGGCGGCGATCTCATCATGGTCGATCCGACCGAAGTGGCCGAAGTCGCCAATCTGCCATGGCTCAAGCATCTGTCCGCGCTCGCCGCCGGGCGGATCGACGTGCCCAATGAGGGCGTTTTCTGGATGCTGATCGGCTGGCGCAAGACCACCGAGAAGGATGCGATCGACCGGCGGCGGTTGCGGCTGGCGCTCCGCGTGCTGGCCCAATGCGCGGGGAGCCATGTCGCGACCATCCGCCGGGAACGCCGGATGCGGATCCTTGAAGGCATGATGGACGAACTGGCGCCGGCGTTCATCCTGGTGAATAACGAGGCACGGGTGTTCTGGACGAATTACCGCGCTGAACTCGTGCTGGCGCAGCGTAATTTCCTGGTCCGCAACGGCGGCAATATGCTGGCATCGTCCACCCAGACGAAAACACAGATGCTGCGTGAGGAGATCGCCAAGGTCAGCCGCACCGATCCGGAAGTGACGGGCAATGCGGATTCATTCCTGCTACTCCCGCGATCGGGAGAGGATGATGATCTGGTCGTGCTACGCGCGGTCGCGGGGCGGCACGGGCTTGAGGGCAATCGCGCGGTGCTCGTGATCGTGCCGCAGCATGATACGTCCGAAATGGCGAGCAAGCTGATCTCCGCCTTCGGGCTGATCCCTTCGGAGGCACGGCTGGTGGGGGCGCTGATCGCGGACGGATCGTCCGCCGCCGCGGCCGCGCGCGTGGGCATTACCGAGCAGAGCGCCAAGACCTATCTCAAGCGCATCTATGCGAAACTGGGCATCAGCAGCCAGCTCGAACTCGGCATGTTGGTCGCGTCCATGATGCCGCCGCTCAGAGGCGGTATGCCGCGACCAACCGACGCGCATCAAATGACGAATTTCTGAAAATCAGGCCTTTGGAGGGGAAAGCATGATGGACCGGACCTTGGGTGCCCTTGGCTGCGCGATGGCATTGACATGGCTGTGCGTGTCATCGGCATGGGCGCAGACTTCCCTGAAAGACGCGATGGTGCTGGCTTATGAAACCAACCCGACCTTGCAGGCGGATCGGGAAGGCCTGAAGGTGCTTGATGAGGACGTGTCTTCCGCGCGGTCCGCCGGACGACCAAGCCTGATCGGCGAGGCCAGCCTCACCCGGAGCGATATCGATGTGCGCGGCACCGGCGGGATCGTCGGGCTGCGGCTGACGCAACCCCTGTTCCGCGGTTTTCGCGTGCAGAACAACATCCGCGCGGCCGATGCCAATGTGGACGCCGGGCGTGAGTCGCTGGTCCAGAGCGAGATCGATATCTTCTCCGGCGTCACCGAGGCCTATTCGGCGGTGCGGCGCGATCGCGAAATCTTGACGCTGAACACCGCGATGATCGATATCCTGCAGACCATCCGCAATGGCGAGCAGAGACGGCTCGATTTGGGAGAGCGGACGAAGACCGATGTGTCCCAGGCTGATGCCCGGCTCTCCGGCATTCTCGCGACCATCACGACCTCCGATCAGCGGCTGGCCGAAGCGCGCGCGCGTTATCGCAATCTGGTGGGGCAAGAGGCGGATGATCTGGCCAGCCTGCCGCCGCTGCCCGCCTTGCCGGCCTCGCGCGACGATGCGATCCTGATCGCTTGGAAAAACAGTCCCCGCGTCCGTCAGGCGGAGTTTGCGGCCAAGGCGGCGGGGTTTCAGGTGAAAGTGGCCAAGGGCGCGCTGCTGCCGTCGCTTGACGCCAGCGCCAGCGTCAATCACCGCGACGAGATCGTCCAGATCCTCAATCGCAAGATCAATCAGGATCTGGCGACCTTCCAGCTTGTGCTGACCGTGCCGCTCTATCAGGGCGGGGCCGAACATGCCGCCGTGCGCCGTGCGAAGCATGTGCGCGAATTGCGTCAGCGGGAGATTGAGGAGGCCACCCGCGCGGTGAGCGCCGATGTCAGCGTGGCATGGGATCGTCTGGTTTCCGCGCGGAAGGCGCAGGCGGCATATCTGGATGTGATCAAGGCCAATGAGGTGGCGGTGGCCGGGGTGCGCCGTGAAGCGCTCGTCGGTTCGCGCACCACGCTTGAAGTGCTGGATGCGGAGCGCGAATTGAAGGATGCACGGATCGAATATGTGAATGCGCAGCACCGCGAATATCTCGCCAATTTCGATGTCCTTGCGGTGACGGGCATGGCAACGGCGAAGGATCTCGGCTTGGCTGTGAAAACCTATGATCCCAAGGCGCATTACGAAGACGTGTCGGATCGCTGGTTCGGGTTCAGCCCTTGAACCGCCATTCTGACGCGGCCCCCTCCGCGTGAACATCCTCTTCATCCACCAGAATATGCCAGCGCAGTTCAAACATCTGGCGCCGATGCTGGCGGCCGATCCGGGCAATCGCGTGATGTTCCTTACCCAGAATGTGCGGCGCGCGCTGCCGGGGGTGGAGACCTTCACCTATGCCAAGCCCAAGCCGCCGGGCGGCGGCGGGCATCATTATCTGCGCCGGCTTGAAGATGCGGTGCGCCATGGGCAGCAGACGGCGCGCGCGATCCAGCAGCTTCGCAAGACCGGTTTCACCCCCGATCTGATCATCGCCCATCCCGGCTGGGGCGAGGCGCTGTTCATCAAGGATATCCTGCCGGATGCTCCGCTGATCCTGTTTTCCGAATTCTTCTATCGCAGTCACGGGCTGGACGTCGGCTTTGATCTGGAAGAGCCCAATACGCTGGACACGATCTGCCGCACGCGCATCCGCAACAGCCATCTGCTGACAAGCATCGAAAGCTGTGATGCGGCCGTCAGCCCGACCCGCTGGCAAAAGGATACGCACAGCGCGGTGTTTCACGACAAGATCGACGTCATTTTCGATGGTATCGACCTGGATATCGTAAAGCCGCGGCCGCACGCCCGATTTACACTGCCGGACGGGCGCATTCTCAAGCGCGGTGATCCTGTGCTCACCTATGTGGCGCGCAATCTGGAGCCATATCGCGGCTTTCGCACGATGATGCGGGCAATCCCGCATATCCAGCGTGAGCGACCGGATGCGGATGTCGTGATCGTGGGGGGTGACGATGTCAGTTATGGGGCCAAGCCGGCCGATTTCCCCCATTGGCGGGCCGCGATGCTGGCCGAAGTGACCATCGATCCGGCGCGCGTGCACTTCGTGGGAAAGCTGCCCTATGACCGCTATCTCGATCTGCTGAGCGTCTCCGCCGCGCATGTCTATCTCACCTATCCCTTCGTCCTGAGCTGGTCCTGCGTCGAGGCGATGGCGATGGGGGCTATCGTGATCGGTTCGGATACCGGGCCGGTGCGCGAGTTCATCACCCACGGCGAGAACGGGTTTCTGGTGGATTTCTTCGATGCCAAGGCGGTGGCGGATAAAGCGGTGGCGGTTCTGGGCGGCGAGGGGCTTACGGATATCCGCGCGGCGGCAATCCAGACGATCGTGGCAGGCTATGGCCTTGAAAAGTGCCTGGGCCAGTGGAAGTTATTGATAAATAAATTCTATCCCGTTGGAAATGAAATAGGGCGATCGTCCGCATGATGCTGCGAAACCATAATATTGTTTGATTTTTTTCCGTTTTCCGCAATGGATCCCAAGTAACGGACAAATTGCCATATCACGCCATTTTGCCTAATCTCTCATATTGTTTTGTATGCGTAACATTTCCGAATTGTATCTTAATATGTCTGCCTCATGTTTCCGCTGTTCTATCCGTCGATCGGTCATTGCATGTTGACATTTTGCCGTAGAAAATTAGTTAGCGGGCGCAGCATGATCATTCATCCAAGCTGTATCCCGATTTCGTGAGCGCTCCCTCCATTCTTCTGGTCGAGGACGATCCACCGCTGCGCACCCTCACCACGCGCGCCTTGCAGGAAAATGGATATTCCGTCCGTCCCGCGGCGACAGCCGCCGAAATGTGGGCGACGTTCGATGCCGGCCCGGTGGACCTCATCCTGCTCGATATCATGTTGCCCGGCACCAGCGGCATCGATCTGTGCCGTTTGATCCGGCGCAAAAGCGATGTGCCGATCATCTTCATTAGCGCCAAGGCGAGCGAGACGGACCGCGTGGTCGGCCTCGAACTCGGCGCGGACGATTATCTGGCCAAGCCTTTCAGCAGCCGCGAATTGATCGCCCGCATCCGCGCCGTGTTGCGTCGGGGCGGCCTGGAAGCGCGCAGCGGCGGCACACCCGTGCAGCAGGCGCGCTTCGATGGCTGGACGGTCAATTATTCGCGGCGGGAATTGCTCTCGCCCAGCGGCGGCGTCGTCACGCTGACCGGCGCTGAATTCGATCTTCTGGCCAGTTTCCTCAGCCATCCGCAGCGCGTGATCGCGCGTGAACGCCTGATCGAACTCTCCCGCGCGCGCATCGGCGATTCTTCCGATCGCAGCATCGATGTGCTCGTCAGCCGCCTGCGTCGCAAGCTGGCCTGGGAGGGCCGGGACGCTCCGATCATCACGGTGCGCGGCATCGGCTATATGCTCAACGTCGAGGTTGTTCAGGGTTGAGCTGGGCGCGGCCGTCGCTTGGCCTGGTCGGGCGCATCATCGGCATCGTGCTTCTGGCCGTCATGGTCGAATTCGCCGCGAGCGCGCTGTTATACGAGCGCGCCAGCGGCTTTTCCGTGCGCGAAGAAGAAGCGCACCGGCTCGCTGAACATCTCGTCATCGCACGGCGGCTGGTGGGCGAACAGGCGTGGCGCGATCGCGGCGGCATGGCGGAATATGTGTCGACAGACCGCTATGTGATCCGCTGGAAGCAAACGCTGCCGCCACCACCGCCGCTATCCGCCGAACTTCATGCCATGCAGCAGCAGATCACAAGCTGGGAGCCCAGCCTGGCGAAAACGGATCTGCGGCTGCATCTGAATGCACCGGGCAAGCATGACGTCGTGGGGGGCGGGCTTTTGTTGCCCGATGGCACATGGCTTCATTTCAAGATGGTCGGCCTGTCCACGGGATGGGGGTTGCGCCTCAACTGGATCGTGCTGGCGCTGGTCCCCGCCATAGCCTTGGTCGCAGTCGGCGGGTTGCTGGTCCGCCTGACCCTGCGCCCGCTGGAAGCGCTCGCCGCTGCGGTTCAGCGCATCGGGCGCGGCGACACCACAGTGCTGAAGGAATCGGGCGCAAAGGAGGTGCGCGGCTTGATCCGCGCCTTCAACAAGATGCAGGAGCAGATTCGGGCGATGATCGCCGATCGCACCGAGGCGCTGGCCGCAGTAGGGCATGATCTGCGCACGCCGCTGGCGCGGCTCCAACTCAGGACGGAGGCGATCGCCGACCCCGTGGTGCGGCGGCAGGCCGCTGCCGATATAGACGAGATGGGCACGATGATCGCCTCGGTGCTCGCCTATCTCTCGGGCGAAGATGATCCCGAAACACCCGTCAGCGTCGATATAGCCGTGATTGCGGCCACGATCATAGACGACATCGCCGATCGGGGCCGGGATGGGCGCTATATCGGCCCGGATCATCTGGAAATGATCGTCCGCCCCAATGGCTTCAAGCGCGCCCTGTCCAATCTGGTCGAAAACGCGCTGCATTATGGACAGACGGTCACGGTATCGCTCGAAGCCCTGGCAGAGACCGTGGTTCTTAACGTGGACGACGACGGCCCGGGCATTCCAGAGGATGCGATCGAACGCGCGCTGCGGCCTTTCACCCGGCTTGATGCTGCGCGTAGCCGCAATACCGGCGGGCTCGGGCTGGGTCTGGCGATCGTGTCGCAAATGGTGAAACGCGAGGGCGGGGCGCTTCATCTCGCCAATCGTGCAGAGGGCGGATTGCGCGCTCGGATCACATTGCCGCGCCCCGAAATCCAGCAATAATTTTTTACAGGGCCGCTGCATCGCAGCAAATGCGGTCTCCTAAATCACGGCACAGGGGATGACCTTTAATCCCAGTCCATGGGCAAGGAGTGCTGTAACATGAACGAGCTTATTGGCCGCGTATTCGATTTCGAAAAGCAGGTTTTTCCAAACCAGAGCGCTCTTTACGAAAAACTCACCACCGATGGCCAGCAGCCCAAGGCGCTGATGATATCGTGCGCCGACTCCCGCATCGTCCCCGAACAGATCATGCAGGCGGCACCCGGCGATCTGTTCGTCTGCCGCAATGCGGGGAATATCGTGCCACCTTTTTCTACTGCGAATGGCGGGGTTTCTTCGACGGTGGAATATGCCGTCGCGGCGCTGGGCGTGCGGGACATCATCGTGTGCGGCCATTCCGATTGCGGCGCGATGAACGCGCTGATGCACCCGGAGACGCTGGAAAACATGCCCAATGTATCCGCCTGGCTGAGGCATTCGCACGCGGCCTATCGGGTGGTCAGCGAAAGCTATCCTGAATCGCATGAGGGCGAGCGCGTGCGCATGATGGCGATGGAGAACATCGTCGCCCAGCTCGCGCATCTGCGGACTCATCCTTCAGTGGCGGCTGGCGTCGCACGCGGCGAAATCGCGTTGCACGGCTGGTTCGTCGATATTCACGCAGGGACGATCCTGGTTCTCGATGGTGAAGCGGGACGCTTCGTGCAGTTGAACCCGGATATGCCATTGCCGGTAGCCTTGCCCGCCGCGAAGCGCCTGGCGGCCGATATCAAGCTGGCCCCGCTCGCTCTTGAGGCGGCAGAATAAATGCCGCTGAAGCACAGGAGCATGAGCGCGATATTGGGCAGGCGTCTGCAGCGCATGGTGACTGCGGCGTAATGCAAAAAAGAGGAAAGACGGTGTGTTTGCACAGGCCGTCTTTCCCGGGAGAGCGTGCGGGCCGGGCCGTGGATCACATCCACGGCCCGGCTTTTTATCAGAATGCGGCCGAGACGGAGAACACGACCTGGCTGCCGGCAATGGTTGACCCATCCTTGGTGGATGAGAAGTTCGGCTGGAGATAAGCCGATTCAGACTTGCTGATGTCCGTATCGGTATAGGCGACGCCGACCACCAGCGGGCCGACGGCAACGTCTGCACCCAGCATCCAATCCATATACTCGCCGGTCGGCGCCAGGCTGGTGCCATTGGGGCCAAGACCGGGATTGCCTTCCGAATAGCCGATATGGGCCTTCAGCGTGAGCGGAGTATTGGGAATGCCGGTGGAGGCATCGCCCCAGAGATAGAGGTTATCCTCGCTCTGTCCGGCGCTCTGCGGCGTGTTGGAGAAATTGCCGAGCGCTTCTTGCTTGGGCGCATAAGCGACGCCGGCGAGCAGGGAAACCGGCCCCATGGTGCCGCTGAGCTTGGCATAAGGCTCTGCGAAATCGGTGTTGGAGAAGCCGCCCGGATACATATACCAGGTCAGGCCGACATCGAGCGCGCCGCCGCCGACGGGAATTTTGAAACCGCCATAGATGTCCAGTTCCATATTGGCACCGCCGAAGGTGCCCCAGCCCGAAAGGTTGGAACCCCAGGTGCCGACATAGAAGCCGCTTTCATGATTGACGGTGAATCCGCCCTGGATCGCCATTTCCTCGTCCGTCTGCGAGACGCCACGGAAACGGTAGTCCGAGACGAGCGCGACGCTGCCGGATACGGTGATGGGGCCGGCTGGTTCGTCCTGAGCCGCTGCAGCGCTCGATATGGACGCTGCAATGAGTGCACATAGAGTGTGGTAACGCATGAATTCGCCCCTTTTGGCTGATTTTCAAACGTTCCCCTGCATCCAGACCGTCACGCCTCTCGATCGTTAAACAACGACCGGTGCGACAATCAGTCTCGATCCGTTGCGGATATGGGCGGATTTCAAAGGTGAACAGCGCTGAATCGGCTGTAGTGCCAATATGCGCCGGCATAGTGCTGTCAGAGATACAGTTCTGGTCTGAATGGTTTCCTGATTGTATTTTTGTATTTCTCAAATGTGTCTTTACATGTCTACGACGTCGCTTCGCAGACGAGCCACGTCTCTGCATCTCCATGCTGCCACGGAGTCAGACGGCGCATGGTTTGCTGAAAGAGCGGCGAATCCGTGTGCCGCGTCAGCCAGTCACGTAGCCGCGGGATGCTTTGGGCATCGAACCAGCCCTTGTCGGTGGCGGCGAATTGGCGGACGAAGGGCATGATCGCGAGATCGGCCAGGGAGCGGTTTTCGCCGCAAAGATGAGCGCTTTTGGCCAGCCGCATTTCGAGGTTGCTCAGGATCGCCAACCCTGCGTCGCGGTGCGCGACCGGATCGCTGGCGTGGCGCTCGGGATATTTATAGCGGTCCAGATGATATTTGAACGCGCCATCATTCTCGGCGATCAGGTCATCGCCACCCTGGCCCAGCCATGCCTCCGGATCGTGGCGACCGAGCGCCCAGCGCATGATGTCGAGGCTTTGGTCGATGACAGTGCCGTCTGGCAGACACAGGACCGGCACGGTGGCCTTGGCTGAGGCTGCGATCATTTCTGCAGGTTTGTCGCGCAGGACGATCTCGCGGACAATGCAGGGCTGGCCGCTGACGATCAGTGCCATCCGTGCGCGCATGGCATAGGGGCAGCGCCTGAAACTGTAGAGCAGGGCGGGATCGCTCATCGGCAGATCCTAGTGCAGCGCAGGCGTCTGGAGAAAGGCGCAGCCGCAATCATGGCGCGACGCCGGATAAAGGGTCGATCGGGATCCGGTCATGGATGGCGCAACCGGAGCCGCGCCATCCATGGGCCGTAGAGGATTAGCCGTTCAGCTTGTCCTTGAGCGTCTTGGCGGCTGCGAAGCCCAGCTTGCGCGATGCCGCGATCTGGATTGTCGCACCGGTCGAAGGATTGCGGCCTTCGCGAGCGGGGCTGTCCTTGACCTTGAACTTGCCGAAACCAGGCAGCGAGATTTCTTCGCCGGACGCTGCAGCATCGCCGATTGCGGCGAAGACGGAGTCCACGACCTTCTTGGCATCAGCCTTGGTCAGGCCATGGGCGGTCGAAATCTTGTCGGCGAGGTCAGTCGTGTTCATGTGATTCTCCGTGTCAGCGCCCGAAAAACGGGCAGGCCGGGCATTTATGAGAGCGTTTGGCCGGGGTCAATCGTCAAGCGTCATTCCGGATTAGGTTTCAGCCGCTTCGTTTGGGCATTTTACCGGCAGGTCGCGGCCTGACCGCTCTCTTTCGCCTATTTATGTATACAAATTTGACTTGAGCTTCCGGCAGTTCGGAATTAGCAAGGTGTTCAACGATAGGATCGCGGAGTGAAGATGCAGCGCGTCGATGTAAAGGCGGAGGCTTCCAGCCAGCCCAAGGGCATATTTTGGCACGAGCAGGCCGGCGATGTATACATTGGGGCTCTGCGCCACCGGATCGCCGTCGTATTTGCGCTGACCGCCCTGACGGCATCGGATTTGGCGTATGACTGATCGGGCTGCCGTGGAGAATAAGGGCGCGCTCAAGGGCTTACGCGTGGTGGAGATGGGGCAGCTTATCGCCGGACCGTTCTGCGGGCAGCTTCTCGGGGACATGGGCGCGGACGTGATCAAGATCGAGGCACCCGGCAAAGGTGACCCGATGCGCGACTGGGGCCGGGGCGATTATCATCTGTGGTGGGAGGTGGTTTCACGCAACAAGCGCTGCGTCTCCGCCAATCTGCGCGTAGCCGAGGGGCAGGATCTGGCACGCAGGCTGATCGCCAAGGCGGATATCCTGATCGAGAATTTCCGGCCGGGCACGCTGGAGAAATGGGGGCTTTCCCCCGCGGCACTGCACGCCGAAAATCCGGGACTGATCATCGTGCGGGTGTCGGGCTATGGGCAGACCGGCCCTTATTCCGGCCGCGCCGGTTTCGGCGGCATTGGCGAAGCGATGGGCGGATGGCGCCATATCGTGGGCGATCCCGATCGCGCACCGAGCCGGATGGGCGTTTCCATCGGCGACAGCCTGGCCGCCACCTATGGCTGCATGGGGGCATTGGCGGCGTTGCGGCACCGCGATCTGACCGGCGAGGGGCAGGTTGTGGATAGTTCGCTTTATGAAAGCGTGCTCCAGGTGATGGAAAGCCTGGTCCCCGAATATGTGATGTCCGGTTATGTGCGCGAGCGATCGGGCTCGGTATTGCCGGGGATCGCACCGTCCAACGTCTATCGCTGTGCTGACGGCGATTATCTGATCGGTGCCAATCAGGATACGGTGTTCGGGCGTCTGTGCGAGGCGATGGACTGTCCTGAACTGGCCGCGGACGAGCGCTATGCGACGCATGTGGCGCGGGGCGCGAACCAGAAGGCGCTGGACGATCTGATCGGGCGCTGGACCGCAGCGCTGAGCGTGGAAGAGGTGGAGGCCAAGATGCTGGCACACGGCATTCCGGCGGGCCGCATCTACCGTGCGCAAGATATGCTCGACGATCCCCATTTCGCGGCGCGCGAAGCGCTGGTCGATGTGCCGCACCCGCGCTGGGAGGGGCTGAAGATGCAGGATGTGTTTCCAAAGCTCTCCAAAACGCCGGGCGCGATCCGGTCCATTGCGCCGCAATCCGTGGGGCAGGACAATGCAGCGGTCTATGGCGAAATGCTGGGCCTTGGACCCGACGATCTCGCGGCGCTCGCCGCGCGGCAAGTGATCTGATCAGAAGCCTTCGGGCGTGATCCCGTTCTGATTCATGTAGACATGATAGGCGCGGCGGATGTGCGAGGTCATCACCGCGCCCGCCCAATCGGGATCGCGCCGCGCGATGGCGGCCACGATTTCCTCATGCTCCGCCAGGCTGCGTTCAAGCTGCGCGCGATCATAGCGCAGCGCCGTGCGGTGAACGATCGGCTGCAGCACGAGCCGGTTGAGCATCATCGCCAGCCGATCGGACGCCGCCGCTTCCAGGATCATGGCATGATAGAGGCGATTGAGCTGTAGAAAGGCGTCTACATCGGGCACTGGCTGGCGAATGGCCTCTGCGATTGCCGCATTGTTCGCCCGCAGATTAGCGATCATCGCCTCGCTGGCGCGCTCCGCCGCGCGGCTGGAGGCGTGACGCTCGAGCATGGTGCGCAGCGTGAAAATTTCCTCCACGTCACCGCCGGACCATTCGCTCACGAACGAGCGCTGGCTCTCCGTGCGATAGATGAACATCTCATTTTCGAGCCGGGACATCGCATCGCGAACCGGGGTGCGTGAAACGCCGCAGATTTCCGCGACTTCCTCTTCCTTCAATTGGCTGCCGGGACTGAATTCCCCGCTGAGGATTTTGGCCCTGATCTGCTCATAGGCGCGGTCGCTGGCTTTGGACATGGTTCGGGGTTAGCCCGGCCGGGGCGAAGTTGGAACAAAAATGTATGCGATATGATGATTTGCGATCGCGCTATCGGCTTTGAGACGACGCTTGACGTGATCGCTGTATACAATAAGCTGCTCATAGTGACGATGCCGGGGCGCCAAATGATCCGGGCGGATTGCAATGCGTGGGGCAGGTCCGCGCATCCATATAAAGGGGACTTATATGACCTACGGAATGTCCGGCATTCTTCTCGGCAGCGTTGCGGCGCTCGCGCTTGCTTCGGGGCCGGCGGCGGCACAGGCCGACGGCGCGTCCACCGACGCGGAGGATAATGGCGAGATCGTCATCACCGCCCGTCGCGTGAATGAAAGCGTCTCCAGCGTGCCTGCCTCGATCACGGCGTTCTCGGCAGACATGATCGACAAGGCCAGCATCAATCGCGCCGAGGATTTCGTGAAGCTCACTCCCGGCGTCACGATGGTGACCGGCACCGCGGAAGCCGGCGACACGCAGATCAACATCCGCGGCATCAATGGCGCGCGCGATGCGGAAAGCTCCGTGGCGCTGGTGGTGGACGGCATCTTGAAGACCAACACGGCCGCGCTCAATCAGGATCAGGGCACGATCCGACAGATCGAAGTGCTCAAAGGCCCGCAAGGCGCGATCTATGGGCGCAACGCCGCGGCGGGCGCGATCGTGGTGCAGACGGCCAAACCGGGCGATGTGCTCGAAGGCGGGATGAAGGCGAGCTATGCCAATGTGGATACGATCGCGGCCAGCGGATTCATCTCCGGCCCGATCGCGCCGGGCATCGGCTTTGTGCTTTCCGGCGATTACCGGACGACCGACGGCTTTTTCCGCAACAGCTTTCTCGACAGCAAGACGGTCGATGATCAGGAGGTCTGGAATATCGACGGCCGGATCATGGCCGAATTGGGGACCGGTACCGGGATCGATATCAAGGGGCGCTATGGCGAGCTGAGCGGTGCGTCGATCAATTTCAACTCGGCGTTCCAATTGCCGAGCTTCGGCCTGGTCAACCCCGCCTTTAACGAGGATGTGAACGCGCATCCCTTTGGCTATTATTCCAATATCCGGCCGACCAATTCGCAAAAGACGATCGAGGGCTCGATCAAGCTGGATCAGGATCTGGGGGCGGCGGCGCTGACGGCTTATGTGCTTTACAGCAACATCAAGAACAATCTGACGGCGGACGGCACCTCGGCGGACTTTGCGCGCTACATCTCCACGGTCGATCCGCGCGGTCAGGCGACGGTGAACGCCTGTTTCGCATCGACAGCGGCGTTGACGGGCTATCCGGTCAACCCGCCCGCGGGCATCGGCCAGATTCCGGTGCCTTTCCTGTTCGCGCCGGCCAATGGCTCGACCTTTGGCGCGTATTCGCCCACCACCTGCGACGGCACCCAGTTCCAGCAGCGGAATCAGGAGGATATCAGCGCTGAAGTCCGCCTGGTGTCGCAAGGCGAGGGTCCGTTTTCCTGGCAATTCGGCGGCTATTACCTGCACATCAACCGCACCGTGGGCGTCAGCCTGGGCGGGGACACGGGCAATGGCGTGATCAAGCAGCTTTATAATGGGCCGGATTCGACCAACCCGACATCGCAATTGTTTGCCGATCGCTTCCGCACCAATGTCTATGCGGCTTTCGGCTCGGCCCAGTGGAAGCCGACCTCCGCCTTCGAAGCAGGGCTGGCTTTGCGCTATGACATAGAGGCGCGCGAGGCGCACAGTCTCGTCCCGGTCGCGACCGATCCCTTCACCGGCGGCCCGATCAATCCGGGCCAGGCGTTCGGTCCGATTTCTGACAAGAAGCGCACGTTCAAGCAGCTTCAGCCCAAGGTGACGATGCGGCTGGAAGTGGCACCGCGCACCAATCTCTTCGCCAATTGGGGCGTCGGATTCAAATCGGGCGGATTCAATAATCAGGGATCGGCGGCGATCGTCGACGCCAATTTCAACAATCCGGTCATTCCCGCGATCGACGCCGACGTGGCGATCAGCGACCAATTCCGCAAGGAGCGTTCGAGCGCGTTCGAAGCGGGCATCAAGGGACGGGCAGGGCCGATCACCTATAATCTGGCAGGCTATTATACGCGCGTCACGGATATGCAGTTCTTCGAATTCTTCGTTGGCAGCTTCGGCCTGCTCCGCGTGGTATCCAATATCGACCGGGTCGATCTGAAGGGGGCCGAGCTGAATGTGGATGCGAAGATCATCGATGGCTGGTCCATCTATGGCGCGTTCAATTATACCGATTCAGAGATCAAGAAGAACAGTTCACGCACCTATACGGTGGGCAATGAATCGCCTTACACCGCGAAATACACGATCAACCTGGGCACGCAGATCGATGCGCCGATTAGGGATGGTCTGAACGTGCTGTTCCGCGCGGACTATCGGATCACCGGACCGACATGGTTTCACACGGTGCAGGATCAGGACCGGCCCACCTTGTTCAGCGGGCTGATCCCGATTTCGGCCCTGAACACGCTGCCGGCATCCTTTGGCGACGCCAATTATTCGCGCGCGAAGCGCGCAGCGTTCGGTGTGCTCGATCTGCGCTTCGGGCTGGAAGGCGAACGCTGGAAGGCCAGTGTGTTCGCCAATAATTTCCTCAACCGCAAATATCTGAACGAAGTGATCCCCGCGATTGAATTTGGCGGATCATTCATCTCGCCGGGTCAGCGCCAGCTTTACGGGGTCGAGATCGGCTATAAATTCTGACGGAAACGAAGCCGCTCAGTCGGTGCGCACGAGCGGCTTCGATCCATCGCCGACGATCGCGAAGGCAGACCAATAATAAGGATGCGAGGTTTCCGGCGCGTCCATAAGCTGCTGCTGCCCGATCCTGAGAGCGGACGCGATCGGCGTGCCCGGCGCGGCCGAAAACATGGCGGAGACGAGCCTTTCGGTCGCCTGGAAATCATCGGGGATCGGCCAGTGACTGGCGACCACCAGGCGCCCGCCCGCGCCGACGAAGGCGCGCACCAGGCCATCCAGGGCAAAGTCGCCGCCTGTGCCGAGCCCGGCTTCGCGCGTGGCATCCATCGACGCTGCGCCCGCCGTATCGCATGCGGACAGGATCACGGCATCGGCATCGAGCCGAAGGCCGTAAATCTCCTTGAAGCTCAACAGACCGTCGGATGCGCCGCCGCCAAAGGAGGTCAGCAACGCGGGCCGGGCCGGGCATTCGGGGCGCGGCGCGGTGACGAGGCCGTGGGTCGCGAAATGCAGCACGCGATAATCCGCCAGATCGCGGCGGGCGATGAGTGCGGTGTCGCTGAAAGCGGTGCCGGTGACCACTTCGCCGCCCGCCTGCCCGAAAAAGCCTTGGGCCTTGCGCAATTCGAGCGCGGAGATCGGCTTGCCCCACTCGGTCAGTGGCCAATCGCAGCCCTCGCCGCCGCTGCTCGTCATCCCGCGCGTAGCGCTGCGTTGCAGGGGGATGCCGGCGGGTGCCGCATTTTCGCCAAGGCCGAGATAGGCCTGCTTGCCGCGCGCCGGGCTGATCGCACGGAGATCGGCAAAGGCGCGGGGCGACACGGCGGTGGAGATATTGCGCCCGCGGCCCAGCCAGGCGATGCCGGTGAAATCGAACTGGTCCGCATCGGGATCCGCGATACGCGCCAGATAGGCGTCGACGCCCGCCTGTTCGGTGGGCAGAAGATTGACGGGGAGCTGGAGCAGCGCGCCATCGGGATCGAAGATCAAATGATCGATCGCACCGATGCCGCCCTCGATCGGATCGAACAGCGCGCGATACAGCGCGCGTGCCGCAGCCAGCTCGAAGGGGTAGGTTATGCGCTGATCGGCTTCGATCATCGTGATGCTGTCCCGCAGCTTGGCCACGGTCTGCGTGAGCGCTGCGGGTGTGATCGCGACCTCGAAGGCCTGAGCGCGTTTCGACGTGACGAAGATGGCATAGGTTCGTGTGCCGACGATGGTCAGCTTGTAATAGGCCTCTCCGTCGCGGAGCAGCCTTTGCATCGCGGAGAGCGAAAGCACCGCGGGATCGATGACGCGGAATCGCGGATAAGCACCAAGCTTGGCCTGCAGCGCCGTCTGACTGGATTCGAGCGCGTTCAATGCGTCTGCCTTGGCCGAGGCCGGTGGTGCGCCTTCCTCCGCGGGCTGACCCGCCGCGCGGGCTATCTCGGTGCGCAGCCGGCTGATCTCACGCGAGAGCGTGACCGATTCCCGGAACAGCCGCGCGCCTTCATCGTCGCCGGCTGACAATTCGCGCGCGAAGACCGCTTGGGTCTGCGCCACGCCGGGGCGAAGCAGCGTCTGGCTGGCGGCGAACATGTCGGCCGCTGCCCCGGCATCGGAGGATGCGCGTCTGGCGAGTAGTTCGAAATAGGGATTGAGCAGGGTTGCCAAAGCCGCCGATGAACCCGGTAGCGTTTCCCCTTGCGCCACCACGTCGCGATAAAGCGCCGCGGACCGGTCGATCGCACCGCGCCGGTATAAGAAGGCTGCAAGCCGCGCCTTGGCGGAAAGCAGCGCCGCGGAATCCGGATATTCGGTGCCGATCGCATTCATCGAATCCGTGAAGCCGGCCTCGGCCTTGCCATAATCGCCCTGCGCCTCGGCAATCGCGGCATATTCGGCACCCACTTCCGAGCGCAGCCAGGCCGTGGACGCCAGGCGGCCCCCGCGGATGCTGCCCAGAATCCGTTGCGCGGCCGCCAATTGGGAGGCCGCTTCATCATAACGGTGTTCGAGGCGAAAGGCGACGCCGCGCAATTCGGTGGCCTGGGCATCGAGCACGATCACGCGCTCGCCGGGCGTGAGCCGGGAGTCGATTCCGGAAAGCGTGGCTGCGGCCCCGGCGTCGCGATTGATCTGCTGCGCCAGCGGGGCACCGATCTCGCCGCGGGCGATCGATACTGCGCCCTGGGTTTCTGTGGCGGCGCGCTCCATCGGCTGATCGAGCAGCTTGAGCGCGCCTTTGATGTCGCGTTGGTTGAGCAGATGGATCGCGCGATAGTTGCGGATCAAGCGCCCGGTCACGGGATCGCCCGCATTGTCTTTCGCGGCCTGATCGAGCAGCGATTCCGCTTCAGCGAAATTGCGCAGATTGGATTGCTGGAGCCCCTGATTGGCCAGATATTCGCCGCGCCGCCCCGTTGCCGCCATGGCTTCCCGTTCGGTCAGGATGTCGAAGAACTCGGCGGCTTCGGCATAGCTGCCACTGTTGTTGCGCCCATAGGCTGCGGCGAGCGCCTCATCGGGATCGAGCGTGCCGGCCTGCACCCGGGCGAAAGCGGCGGGATCGCCTGCGGTGGTGATGGCCACCTGCACCTCACCAAGCGCGGGGCGATCGAGCACGATGGATTTGAGCGCGAGCCTGAGCGCGGAATCATAACCCGCCAGCCCCTCGGCCACGTAGAGCTTGCCGCCGCGCGAGACCGAATAGAGTCGATAGGGCAGTTTGGCCGCGTTCAGCGTGCAGAGGTGAAGGCGGACATGGGAGAGGCCATCCAAGGCTTCGTCGCGCGCGTCCGCGCAAGTGATCGCATCGTTTCGGCCGGGTGCAGTGGCGTCGAGCGCGCTGAGTTTGGCGTCGGCAAACACATAGAGCTTGCCCACGGCCGATGCGGCGTCGCGGCAGACGATCGCATAGCCGCGATCGAACATGGAGCGAAAGGCACCATCGCTCGATTTACCCTGCGCCGTGCAGAGCACGCCGGCATTGCCGATGCGAAACCCCGGTTCGGCGCTGAGCCGCGGGGTGGAGGCAGCGATGCCGGCGCTGGCGACCAGAAGTGCGCCGGTGAGCGCGATGAGGAACCGCTTCATGGCGTCTCTCCCTCAGCGCCTTCATCCTGAGCATCGGGCTCCCAAAGGCTCGAATTGCCGCCGCCGCTCACTGGTTCCTCGATCAAAGTCTCGGTCGAAAAGGCGGCGGTGTCGATCACCGTTCTCACGCGCACATCCGGGATCGAAGTCGCGTCCTCGGAAGTGAGCGCTTCCGCCGCGGCTTCGATCACGCCCTGGATCGCGGGCGAGATCTCGATCGGTTCGGCCAGAATTGGCGCGCAGACGCTGCCATCCAGAGCGCAGCCATTCACCCGGGAAGATGCGGTAAAGCCGGCAGCGCCGCTTGCGGTTTCAAAGCTGACGCCGCTCAGGGTGTTTTCGTTGATCAGCGTGGTGCCATCGGCCGCGATCGCGCGGCCATGGATATTGACATCGACCGGCGTGCCGGTGCCGTTCGAGGGCAGGGTGCTGGTGATGGTCATGCCGGAAGCGCCCACCGTGAAGCCCGCCAAAAGACCGGGCCGCCCCGTGTTCTGGATCATCAGCGACCGGCTCACGCCGAAGCGGATGCCACCGGCCTGGATCACGCCTGCCAAGCGCGGTGATGCCGGAATGGCCAGCGCCGTATCGCGCCCCTGGAAAAAGGGATCCATGGCAAGCTGATCGACCAGCGCCGTCGTGGCGATGGCGATATCGGGAGCGTTGATCGAAAGCATTCCAGAGGGAGCGCCCGCGTCGCCGGCGAGCAGGATCGACCCTGCTTCGCTCGTCATGGAGAAACGCTGACCCGAGGTGAATGTCATCTGGTCATCGGCACCGGCATTGGTGATGCCGACAGTGCCGGTGACCCGGATTTCGCCAGGGGTCTGGATCGAAAGACTGGCATCGGGGCCGATCAGATTGGCGTTGGCACCCGCGCCGGAGCCGGCCAGCGCCAGATCGCGGACAAGCGCTGTGCCGCCGCCGGTGATCGTGATGGCATTGGCATGGAGTCGTGTCGCTTCAGCGCCATCCAGCACATAGCCCGTGCCGCCGGTGCCGCCGAGCGCCATCGCGCCATCCGTGACGAGGTCCAGCGTCTCTGTCGTGGCGATCCCCAGCGCGCCGGATGCCCCGACCGCAAGATCGGCGGATCGCACGATGATCTGTTGAGCGCCGGCAATCCCGTTGAACGTCGCAACCCCGCCGGCATTCACATCGAGTCCGTTTGCGGTGATCGCGGCCTGCGCGGTGAAGCCCGTCTGCGTGACCGCGGCAAATTGTCCGGTGGTGACGGGGCCGCCGATGATGGCCGATCCGCCGCGTGCGTCGATGGTCACGCTATCGCTCGCCGAAAGCGCGCCCGTGATGATTGATCCCGCGGCCCCGATATCCACGATGCCCGCCGCGGTGATATCACCCAGCGTGAGATCACCATTGCCGTCGAAGATGAAATCGCCCGCGGTGATCAGATCGTCGAGCAGAACGGATCCGCCGGTGTCCAGCGCAAAGTCGTTCACGTCGATCAGGCCGAGCGCGCTGAACCCCGTTGTCGCCGCAGCGGTGAAGAGGCTTGCTGTCACCGCGCCGGAAATCGAGATCGCGCCATTCACCGCGACGGGAGCCTGACCGGCAAGCGCGGTGGTATCATAAGCGGATCCCAGCAGGGGCAACATGCTGATATCGGCGATATAGGCCATATTGCCCGCGTTCATGCCGCCAACCGTGACGGCACCGCCGGACAGGATGACGGCATCGCCGCCTGCGTTGATCATGCCGGTGGTGACCGGGCCATTGCCCACCACGAGCACATCGCCACCCGCGTCGAGCGCGCCGAGGGTCACTGCGCCGCCACCGTCGACGATCAGACGTGTGTCGGATGCCAGACGGGAGGCCGTGGCGAATGCACCGCCCGATCGCAGCGTCATCCCGCCCGCGCGCAAAGTGCCGGGCATGGCGGGTGCTATGCCATTGACGCCCGCCAGAAACGCACCGCCTGCCTGCGCGGATAATATACCCCCGATGACGACCGAACCGTTGTCCGCGGCAAGAATGATGTCGCCAGCGGTCTGCAGGGATGCCGTGCCTGCGACCGACATCGCGCCACCGATCGACGACAGCTCGAGCGCCTCGCCCGCAGCTTGATCGCCCGAGGCGCTCGATATGATGCTGTCGAGGTTGAGAAAACTGCCCGCGCCCGCCGAAACGCGGCCGCCGCCCGCCGTGCCTATGCCTGCTGCGCTGCCCGTGCCGCCGCGGCCATCGGCATAAGCCGTGAGCGCCTGCGCATTCAGCGTTCCCCCAGCGCCGGTGATGGCGTGCGGCCCCGCCAGAACCGTAAAGCTGCCGCCGATGCCATTCCCGCCTGCCGCGCCGATCATGCCTTCGCCGCCATTGCCGCCAAGGCCATAGGCATTGATCAGCACATCGCCGATTGTGGCAATGCCGCCGCGTGCGCTTAAAACGGCTTGGCCTCCCGTGCCGAGACCACCGCTGCCATCGAGACCATCGCTGATCGAGCCAAAGCCGCCTGATCCGCCCATGCCGCCCTCGCCCACGACATCGAGGATCAGATCCCCGATCGTCGTGCTGCCCGTCAGAACCGGTGCGCCTGCGCCGCTGATCGTGCCCGCCTGAACCAGGCCGCCCGCGCCCGCGCCGCCGGCTCCGCCATCCTGGCCAGTAACCCCGCTGCCGCCATTGCCGCCGTCGCCGCCCCGGCCATAAGCCGTGAGCGAGACGCTGTCGGCAGTGAAACTGTTATTGGCGGATTCGGCATAAGCAAATGCCTGTCCGCCGATGCCTGCGCCGCCCGTGCCGCCCGCAAAGCTGCTGGCATTCGCACCATCGCCGCCGAGGCCGCGTGCGGATGCCAAGAGCGTCGTCACGCTGAGCGAGCCCGCGGTCGATCCGGTTTCAGCGATGGCGGCCGCTATGCCGCCGGTTCCGGTGGTGCCGATCGTGCCGGAAATCGATTCCGCATTGCCGCCAATACCATCGGAAACGATCTGGGCATCCAGCGCCACCGAGAGCGTGCCGCCGCGCGTGAAGAGACTGCTGCGCGTCCCCGTGCCGTTCCCCGCGATCGATCCGCCGCCGCCGATGCCGCTGCTGTCGATCGCTACGGCGTTACCCAGCAGGACCGTGCCGCCGTTGAGCGCGCCCACTTCGGCAATGCCGCCAATGCCATCTCCGGCAATTGTGAAGCCGCCCGAGCCGCCCCGGCCGATCGCGCTCACATTAGCCAGCCCGCCGATCTGCAGGATGCCGCCATCGCCATAGACGCCCGCGAGGCCGCCCGTGCCATTGCCACCGCCCATCGATCCTTCGCCGGCTGCAGTGGCAAGGGCCGCACCCGTAATCGAGATCTGACCGCCGGAGACGGCAGCGATGCGCGCGGTGCCGCCAAGTCCGCTGCCGGAAGCGCCACCAGTCGCATTATAACCTGCATAGCCACCGGCATCGACCGAAGCATCGCCGCCGATGGACACAAATCCGCCTCCCGTTGCCGAGATCGCGGCTTCTCCGCCGAAGCCGCTGCCCGCGGGATCGGGCAATTCCTGCGCGCCGGAATAGGCAAAGCCCTGCGCCTGCGCCGTGGCATTTCCGGTGATGTCGAGCATTCCGGTTCCCTCGGCATAGATCAGCGCCTGACCGCCGGTGCGGTCCACGCCGTCTGGTGCCGACGAGGATGCGATCGCCCCGACGCTGGCATTGCCCGTGATCGTGATCGTCTGGCCCGCCTGTGCAGCGATATGCGCGCGCACGCCGCCATTGAGTGCGATATCGCCCGTGATATCGAGCGTCCCCGTGGCGAAGATGTCGGTCGTCGCACGGCCATCGACGCGTGACGTGATCGTGCCGCCCGTGATATGCACATTGGCCTGGGTCGTGGTCAGCGGATAGGTTTCGATATTGTCGGCAAAACCGTTGCTCAGGATATTATGCCCTGCGGACAGCACGACCACGCCATTCTCGATCCCCGCCGAAGCCGCCGGTTCGAAGCCCAGAGATCCTCCCGCCGAAATCACCATGGTGATCGCGTCATTCTTGGGAATGGCGACCATGTAGATACGGTGATTGTCGGGAAAGCCGGTGCTGGACGGCCCGGTGGTGGTGCCGCTGTGCTGGAACACCGTGCCGCCGGCTTCGGTGCCGGTGGTGACATTGATGGCGAACAGCCCCTGATCGAAGGTGAAGTCTGCGGCCTCGGCGGCGACATAAGCGGCCGTGCCATTCACGGTCACCGTGCCGGCCTGGGTGATGCGCGGCGCGACCATGGCGATGTAGCTGCCTTCGGACAGCGCCGAAATCTGTGCGCCGTTCGCGATCTCTATCCCGGCCAGGCTGCCCGGTGGGGCGGCGAGGCTGAAACTGCCGCCGGTGACGAAATTGCCATCGCCATCAAGCAGCGGATCGGCCGCCGTCAGCACGAGGCTGCCGACATCGAACACCGCCGTGGAGCCGACCAGAATGCCGCCGGGGCTGTAGAACCACACCGATCCGCCCGGTGATACATTGCCCATACCATCACGCAACCGGCCGACGACATTGCCGTTCAGCGCCACGCGCCGTGCGGGATCGGCCGGGATGATCCGGTTGAGCACGGTATAAGGGGCGGGCGAATCGCTGTTGATGAAGTTGGCCGTGGTGCCTGCTGGCAGAAAATCGATGTCGCCCGCGCCGGCCGTGTCTGTCGGAGTCCAGTCGATCACCGCGCTGGGCGAATTGACGGTGATCGTATCCACCCCCGAAACCGTCCGGTCGATCCCGACTGCGCCGACGATGACGTTGGGCGTGCCTTCGAGAGCCTGGGCCTGGGCCGCGGTGCTGCAGAATGCGAGCGCGAGCGTGCTGACGGAAGCAAAGACCGTGGCACGACGAAGATGGGGAAGGGGCGTGCGCATCAGCGGGTCATCCAGGGCAAGAGCTTTGTGGTAAGCGAGACGAGCAGGCGCGCATCGCCTGATTTCGTCTGCAATCCGGCGCGGTCGGTGGGGATGGCGATGGTCACGTCGAGCCGCATCCGATCGCGCAGGCTCGTGCGCACGCCGCCGCCGACCGAGGTCAGGCGTTGGGCACCGCCGGGCGCATCCTTGATCCATACCCACGCGCTGTCGACAAAGGCAAAGGGCTGAAGCGCGATATCCGATCCTGTCCTGATCGCGCGCATGTTGAGTTCGGCCTGCACTCCCAAGCCGGAATCGCCGATGAGCGTGCCCGGCATATAGCCGCGGCCGATGGTGTAATTGCCCGCCGAATATTGCTCGAAACTGAGCAAGGGATCGAAGGCATATTGCGCGCGCGGGCGCAGCGAAAAGCCAAGCCGCGCGGGCAATTGGATTTCGGCAAGGCCGTCCAGGCGGACCACGGTGGCGGTGGGATCGCCGGTCGGGCGGCTGGGCGCGACCGCGCCGGATTGCGTGCACGCCGCCGGGTTGGCCAGGCAGCCCTGGCTGGCCCCGAATATATCCATGCCCCGGCGCAATTCGATCGACCCCGATGCCCGCCAGGCGGGTATGCCGCCCAGACGCGCGCGCCCATCGGCCCTATCAGCGTCGATCCGCAGCCACGCCACGCGCAATTTGTCTTCGCTGAGGGGAATGCCGGCAAAACCGACTCGCTGATTGACCAGATCCATGCCGATATGGCCACGTATATTGGCAATGGAGGAGCGCAGGAGCGGATAGCTCACTTCACCCGTGGCGAAGAGCGTGCGGGCGCGCACGTCCACGCCCAGATCGGGGCGGGTCCATGCGTAGGTGAAATCACCGCTGACCGTCAGCCCTTCGCTGCCCAGGCGGAATTCATGGCCGAGCTGGAGGATCTTCTGCTCGCTCTCATCGGCAGTGGCATAAAGCGAGACGGTGGTGCGATCACCGAGACCGGTCAGTCCGTTGAACTGCGCGCGAAGCTGTTGACCCCAGGGGCCGGTGTCATGCCCGGCGAAATTCTGGATATTGTGATCGAGCATCACGGGCGTGCGGCGAACAGTCACTTCGCCGATCAGCGCGCCAGCGCCCGTGCCGGCGGGCTTGAGCGAGAGTTTCACGTCATAGCCGGGAAGATCGCGCGCCAGCAGCAGATAGCGTTCGGCGATGTTACGGTTGAACACCGTGTCTCGGGTGAGGTGTCTCAGATAGCCCGCCAGCAAGCGCTCGGTCCGCCCCGCATCGCCGAGCACGCGGATCTGCGCCACGCGCGCGAACAGGATTTCGAAGCGGATCGCGCCATCCTCGATGCGCTGGGCGGGCACCTGCACCGCCGCCATATAGCCGGCATCGCGCAAGAGGGTCGCCGCGCGGTCCCTGATGTCGCACAGCGCGGACACTGGATAGCGCCCGCCAAGATAGGCGGCAAAAGCGGGGCTGAGATCGACATCGGGCGCGAGTTCGGCGTGATTGAAGCTGATCGCGGCGATATCGATCCGAATATCGCTATAAGCGCGTTCGTCCAGCGTGCAG
Source organism: Sphingobium boeckii (assembly GCF_014199215.1). Classification (GTDB taxonomy): domain Bacteria; phylum Pseudomonadota; class Alphaproteobacteria; order Sphingomonadales; family Sphingomonadaceae; genus Sphingobium_A; species Sphingobium_A boeckii. The sequence goes on along the minus strand of NZ_JACIJC010000002.1, from coordinate 427,546 downwards.
GGTGCCCGTTCGATGCCGCCTTCGATGGTCAGCCGCGTGGGCGGCGCAGCGTCGGGCGTTTCACCGCGCATGAGATCGTCGCGGGTGGGCGGCGAGACCTTGGCGCTGGTCTGGGCGACGGCGGCGGGGCCGCCGGCACCTGTGAAAACCATGCCGCACGCCAGCAAGGCGTGCGATTTACGACGCAACATCAATCCATCCCCGAATGCCTGGGCGCGCCAATGCAACGCCCTGTCAGTCACCCGCCCCACGCCGGATGCGCCAACCATGATCCCCGCAAATGGGGTGACAGCGAATGTTTAAGACTTGGTATCGCCCGGAAGGAATTGGGTGATTATTCAGGCGGAAAGCCGATGCTCGCTCATCCTGTCTTCACCGGTCTGGGGCGGACATCGACGATCTTGAGCCATCGGCTTCTCCCTTCCCGATCCGGCCACATGATCGAGGTTCCGGCCGCCATGCCGATCAGCGCAGCACCCACCAGCGTCAGGATCGAAATCTTGCCCGCTTCAATATCCGCCTCCTGTGGATAAACCAGCTCCACCGTCCGGTGTGCGCCTCTGCCCTTGTCGAAAAATTCGACCATGGAGTGCATGGCCACCGTGTGCGGCGGGAGATCGGCATGGCTATGGACCTCGGCGCGGGCGAGTTCGGCAAGCAGCAATGCGGCGACCTCCGGCTGCGCCTGTTCGGCCTGGATGGCGAGCGCCGCAATGGCGTCATAATCGGTGTCGAGAACGTGGATGGATGGCGTGTCCGGCACGCGCGACGATGCTTTTTCGGGCATGATGATCTTTCTGTTCGGTATGGCGCGCAGCACGACGTCGTCCCCAGTGCGAGAACGGTCCATGTGCTGAATTGAAATGCCCGAGCCTGACGCCAGCCTATTGGCCGTGCCGAACCCGGGCTAAGGGCGCGCGGGAAGTTGCCCCGAATGATGGCGGGCTTGCCGCTGACGTGCCGAAGAGATCATGGGATGGTGATGGGCTGGAGGGGTAGCAAAGTCAAATCACGGAGGCTCGCCACTTATCCGTCCAAGCGCGCTGCATCCGCTGCGAAAGTGTTCATGAACACGGCAATGGCGCGATCGATGTCGCGTTCGACGGCTTCGGGCGGTGCGCTTTGTATCATTCCCATCAGCAATTGCTGGTGGCAGTCGGCCATGCACAGGCTGACCAGAAAGCGGGCCGCGTCCAGTGGATCGGCGCGCCTGATGATGCCGTCATTCATCGCGCTTGAAAGAAATTCGGCGAGCAATTCCCAGGTCCGCCTTGGCCCCCGATTGTAGAAGATCCTACCCATTTCGGGAAAGCGACCGGCTTCCGCGACGACAAGACGATAGAGCGACACGGCTTCGGGCGACAGGATCTTCTCCATGATTCCAGCGCACACCCGTTTGAGCGTGGTGCTGAAATCGCCGCGGGTATCCAGAATTTCGGACAGCTTGGCGCGATAGGCCGCCGTCGCGCGATCGATTACCGCTTCGAACAAAGCCTCTTTCGAAGGGAAATGGCTCCACAGTGTGCCCTTGGATCCGCCGAGCGCGGCGGCGATGGATGACATGGTGGTGCTGGCATAGCCCTGCTCCAGAAAAGACTGTGCGGCGACGTTCAGGATGATCTCGCGGCGGTCCAGCCTGCGGCTCTCGCGGCGGCTGACCGGAGCGCATGAAATCTCTTTTATCATATCCATACCATATGGTACGCTTTTCTTGTTGACAAGGGTGCGGGGTGCGGCGCATTGGCGCTCGATACTGCTTGGTACGGTTTTTTATATGCCCTTGAGTCGCACCCCTTTTCTTGCCGCCAGCACGCTGGCTCTTTCCCTGATGGCGTCTGGCTGCGCGTCAGTGCCCGATCTGGGATCGCCAGCGGCGCTTCGCACAGCCGAAACGATCGCCGCCAGCGAGAGCTTGCCCGGCGCGGGCTCGGCATGGCCGGGCGAAGACTGGTGGGTGGGTTATGATGATCCCCAGCTTGCAGGCTTGATCGAGGAAGGTCTGCGGAACGCGCCGGATGTCGCCGCCGCGGCTGCGCGCCTGCGCCGTGCGGCCGGACTGGCGCAGCAAGCCGGTGGTGCGCTGCTGCCCTCCGTGGATGTTCGGGGACAGGGCGGTCTGAACAAGCAGAGCTATAACAATGGCTTGCCCAAGGAATTCGTGCCCAAGGGCTGGCTCGATACGGGGCAGGTGGTGCTCGATCTCAATTTCGATCTTGATCTATGGGGCAAGAACCGCGCCGCGCTCGCCGCTGCGACATCCGAGGTGCGCGCAGCGGAAATCGATGCGCAGCAGGCCCGCCTGATGCTCACCACCAGCATTGCCGATGCCTATGCGGATCTCGCTCGTCTTCATGCCGAGCGCGCTATCCAGCAGCGCACGCTCGAACTGCGGATTGCGACGCAGACGCTGGTGGCCCAGCGCGAACAAAATGGTCTCGAAACACGCAGCAGTGTGCGTCAGGCGGATGCCACCGCCTCGTCCGCGCGGGCGAATGTCGCCGCCGCTGATGAGGCGATTGCGCTGCGCCAGAATCAGATCGCCGCGCTGATCGGCGCGGGACCGGATCGGGGGCTGGCGATGACTGCGCCGCGGCTTGGCGCGCTGGTGGCCCAGGGTTTGCCGAGCGATGTGACGACCGACCTGATCGGTCGCCGGCCCGATATCGCGGCGGCGCGCGCGCGCGCTGAAGCCGCCGCCAGTCGGATCAAGGTTGCGCGGGCGGATTTCTTTCCGGCGCTGCGGCTGAGCGGCTTGATCGGCTTTCAGGCACTCGGCCTGGATCAGTTGCTCGAAAAGGATGCGCTATACGGCAATGTCGGTCCCGCGATCAGCCTGCCCATCTTCCATGGCGGATCGATCAAGGGGCAGTATCGCGGCGCTAGGGCGACCTATGACGAGGCTGTCGCGAATTACGATGCGATCGTTCTGGATGCCTATCGGGACGTGGCGGACGCCGTCGCGAGCCGCCGTATTCTGACCCAGAGGCTGGTCGATGTGCGCGCTGCGCTGGCGGCGTCTGAAGATGCTTATGCGATTGCCCGTCAGCGCTATGACGGCGGGCTTTCCACCTATCTCGATGTGTTGAATATCGAGGATCGCTTGCTCGCGGTTCGCCAGGCTTCGGCAGATCTCGATGCCCGCGCCTTCGTGCTCGATGTCGCCCTCATCCGTGCACTCGGCGGCGGTTTCACGATCACGGACGCCCATTTCGCCAAGGACAATTCGCATGGCTGACGCCGCACCTTCTTCCATGGAAGCCACACAGGATGATTCGGCCCGGAAGGATGCGCGCCTCGCGACGCGCAGGACGTGGTTGAAACGTCTCGCCATCGCGGTCGTCGTGATCGCCATAGTGTGGACGCTGTATTACGTGTTGATCGGGCGCAACCATGTCAGCACGGACAATGCTTATGTGAATGCGGAGATGGCGCAGGTGACGCCGCTGATTTCGGCGCAGGCGATCGAGGTGAACGTCAGCGACACCGATCGGGTGAAGCGCGGCGACATTCTGGTGAAGCTCGATCCTTCCAATGCGCGGATCGCCATCGCCCAGGCTGAAGCGGAACTGGCCGAAGCACGCCGTAAGTTTCGCCAGACATCGGCCAGCAGCACGGCCTTGTCTTCGCAAATCCAGGCGCGTGGCGCAGACATTGATCAGGCGCGGGCACGGCTCCTCGCGGCACGCGCCGATTATGGCAAGGCGAGTCTGGATTTGCAGCGTCGTGAGCGGCTGCGCAGCAGCGGCGCAGTGTCGGGCGAAGAACTGACCATCGCCCAGAATGCTTTCAGCGGCGCCAAGGCGGCGCTCGCTCAGGCGCAGGCGTCCATCGCTCAGGCGCAATCGACCCGCAGCGCCGCAGTGGGCGAACTGGCCGCGAATGATGCGCTGGTGCGTGGATCGACCGAAGATACCGATCCTGGCGTGATGACGGCGAAGGCCCGACTGGAGGCGGCCAAGCTCGATCTGGACCGGATGACGATCCGCGCCCCGATCGACGGCGTGGTGAGCAAGCGGCAGGTTCAGATCGGTCAGCGCGTGACCCAGGGCGCACCGATCATGACGATCGTGCCGCTGGGCAAGGTCTATATCGATGCGAATTTCAAGGAGCGTCAGCTTCGTCGGGTGAGGATCGGGATGCCGGCCACGGTCACCGCCGATATCTATGGCAGCGGCGTGGTCTATCACGGCAAGGTCGCTGGCTTTTCCGGCGGCACCGGATCCTCCATGTCGCTGATTCCCGCGCAGAATGCCACCGGCAACTGGATCAAGGTGGTCCAGCGCCTGCCCGTGCGTATTGCGCTCGATCCCAGGGAACTGGCCGAACATCCGCTTCAGGTGGGTCTTTCCACCGAGGTTGAGATAGACCTCTCCGGCCAGTGAGGCATCGGGCATGAGCGATCCGGCCAAAAGCCAATTCATGATCAAGCCATCGCACCGGCTTATGGCGGGTCTGGTGCTGGCGCTCAGCAATTTCATGGTGGTGCTCGATCTGACCATCGCCAATGTCTCCGTGCCGCACATTGCCGGCAATCTGGGGATAACGCCCGATCAGGGGACCTGGGTGATCACCTCCTATGCGGTGGCCGAGGCGATTACGGTTCCGCTGACGGGCTGGCTCGTGCTGCGCTTCGGCACGGTCAAGATGTTCCTGTTCAGCGTTGCGGGGTTCGGCCTGTTTTCAATCCTGTGCGGACTGTCTCCCACGCTGGGCATGTTGGTGGTCTGCCGCATCGGGCAGGGACTGTGCGGCGGCCCGATCATGCCGATCACGCAGACGCTGCTGATCCGCGTTTTTCCGCCCGAGATGCGGGGACGGGCGATGGGGCTCTGGGCGATGACGACCTTGCTCGGCCCAGCGCTGGGGCCGATCATCGGCGGCACGATCAGCGACAATTGGAGCTGGCACTGGATTTTCTTCATCAATCTGCCGATCTGCATTCTATGTATTCTGGCGGGAGCGAAACTCCTGAAGCCGGTTGAAACGCAGACGCAGATTCTGCCGATCGACAAGATCGGCCTCGGCCTTTTGATCTTCTGGATCGGCTGCCTGCAACTCATGCTCGATCTGGGGCGTGACCGGGATTGGTTTGGCGATCCTATGATCGTGACGCTCGCGATCCTCGCTGCGATCGGATTCCTCATATTCATCATATGGGAGCTGACCGAGGACCATCCCATCGTCGATCTCCGGATATTCCGGCATCGCGGATTCACTTTCGGGGTGATCGCGCTGGCGCTGTGCTTCGGTGCCTATTTCGCCAGCATCGTGATCATTCCGCAATGGCTCCAGACGCCCATGGGTTACACTGCGACCTCAGCCGGACTCGTTACCGCCTTCACCGCCATGACGGCGATCACGGCGGCACCTTTCGTGCCGCGGCTGATGGGGCGGGTGGATGCGCGCATCATGGTTTCAGGTGCCGTCGCCTGGCTTGGCCTGATGGCCGTCTGGCGCGCGCAATGGACCAGCGGCATTGATTTCTGGTCGCTGGCCGCACCGCAGATCGTTCAGGGCTTTGCGATGGGCTTCTTTATGATCCCGCTCACATCGATCACGCTGGGGGCCGTGCGGCCCGAGGAAACCGCGTCGGCGGCCGGGCTCCAGAATTTTCTCAGGACCATGGCGATCGCCGTCTCGACATCGCTCGCTTTATCCGTTTGGGGTGATGCGCAGCGCGTCTCGCGCAACGAACTGGCGGCGAAGCTGCAGCCGGACGATGTTCAACGCACACTGACGAATGCGGGCATGAGCATGGATCAGAGCCGGCAGGTCATTTCGAATCTGGTCGAGCAGGAAGCCATCATGCTGGCGGTCAACCACACGTTCCTGATCGCCGCGCTTGTGCTCTTCGTGGCAGCCGCCATCGTGTGGCTATCGCCGCGCGCCAGACCCAATGTGGATATTTCCGCAGCGCATTGAGACGGACGCTGATCGGCCCCGACTTTTACGGCATCAGCGGCGGTGGCGGAAAGGCCAGTGGCGGCACATGCTCGCCGGCCGTGGATTGGGTGACCGTGCGATAAACGGCCAGGCCAGGCTGGCTGAACGCGACGAGTCCGATCGCGATCTGGATCGCCACTATCGTTGCGACACCCCAGACATAAGCTGGATGCACCCGCCCTGACCGCCGCAGATCGCGAAGGATGCCAAGCGCGGGAAAGATCATCACGGCGACGAATACTGCCCAGCCGGCCCAGGGGATGAGCAGGGGCAGGGGCAGCAGCCGCCCAAAGGCGGGGCCGGTAAGAATGGCCATTGCGCACAAGAGCAGACGGCGATGCCAATCGGTGCGCCGGCGCATGAGGATCGCCGCTGCGGTCAGTCCGCCGAAACCCGATACGGTGAGCGAATTCATGAACAGAAAATAATTCGGCTGGAAGAAAAAGGGCGTGGCACCCCGTCGCACCATCATCACGGTGGTATAGATGCCCAGCAGCACGACCGCGATGGCCCAGACCGCCCCCAGCCAGCCGAGACGCCGGTGCAGTGCGACCGATCCGGTCGCGATCAGCGCATTCTGCAGGACATAAAAAGCGGTCCAGCCGAAAAACACGAGAGCGTGAACATGAACCAGGAAAGGCGCGTTGAAGCTCGATCGTCCCATCGCCAGTTGAACGGAGAACCCGAGCGCGATGGTCGCCGCCATTCCGATGGCCATGGTCAGGAAAAAACGATGTTCAGCAGACATGGGCATCCGCTGTCCGGTTAGTGTCGCCATCTTAGCCCCCCAGCTCAATCGCCCGCCGCGATTGCGACCAGCTTCGTAATGAGCGCGTCGCGACATGTATTGGATCAATACGACATTTTTAATGTCAATGCGATCGGATGGTGTCCGTCACGGGGGCTGTATCGCCGGCGGTCAACGACGCGAGTGCCTTGCGGACGATGGCCGCCGACGCGTGCAACGCGCATATTTCCGCCTCGTCGAGATCCGGCTCCAGGATTCGCACGATGCCGGACGCCCCGAGGATGCAGGGCAGGCTGAGGCAGATGCCGGAAATGCCGGATTCGCCATTGAGCTGTGTGGAGGCCGGCAGGATCGCGCCCTCGTTGCGCACGACCGCCTCGCAAATCCTCACGATCGCCGTCGCCACGCCAAAGGAGGTGTAACCTTTGCCTTCGATGATCCGGTACGCGCCATTGCGCACATCGGTCGCAATCTGCGCCTCGTCCGCTACGCTCCAGTCTGGCTGGAACCGGCTCAGCGGTAATCCCCCGATCCTGACGTTGGAAAAAGCGGCGACCGCGCTGTCGCCATGTTCGCCGATGACCATGGCGTGGACAGCATTGGGCGCGACACCGAGCCTGTGCGCCAGGGCGTGCTGCAGGCGCAGGGAATCGAGCAGCGTCCCGGTGCCGATCACGCGCGCAGGCTCCAGGCCGGATGCCGCGATAGCCACCGCGGTCATCAGATCGACCGGATTGGCCGCAATGATCATGATGCCGCTAAAGCCTTCGGCCATTAGTCTGGTCACGCATTGCCGAACGATCTCCGCACTGCGCGTCGCGATCGACAGCCGGCTTTGCGCGCCCTGGGTCGCCGCGCCTGCGGTGATGATGACGATGTCTGCCCGGGCGGCATCGGGATAGTCGCCGGCCCACACATGCGCCGGCCGCGCCAGCGCATTGGCGTCGGACACGTCACGCGCTTCGGCGCGCGCCAGCCCTGCATCATTGTCGATAAGCACGATTTCGCGGAACAGCGCGCGCAGCATCAGGGCATAGGCAGTGGTGGAGCCGACATGGCCCGCGCCGATGATGGCGACCCGACCGCTGTCGACCTCCCTTATATCAGAAGCGTCGGATGCGGGATCGGGCACCATCGAATTTACGCGGCCTTGGGCATACGTGATGTGAAGGTGGCGCGGGTGATGGATACCGTAAGGCCGTCATTGCCGGCCGACATCTCCACACTCGCGCTGAGTTGCTTGGCCAGCGCCTTGATGATCGTCGTTCCCAAGCCACCATCCTTTGCGCCAATGTCGCTATCGCCCTTGCCGATGCCGTTATCGGATACGACCAGCTTCCAGTCCGACTCGTCGATCTCGTAAGTCACCAGAATTTTAGCGCCGGGCTTGGATTGCGGAAACGCATATTTGATGGCGTTGATCACCAATTCGGTCACGATCAGGCCAAGGCTGACCGCTTCCGATGAATCGACCATGCCTTTCTCCGCCATCACGTCGATCATGATAGGCTGGACATCGCCGATCATCGAACTGGCGAGGCCAGCGCACAGCTTTTCGAAATAGGCACCGACGTCGATCTGGTCCACGCCGTCCGTGGCATGAAGATATTGCTGGACCGCCGCGACCGACATCACGCGCTGATGCGCATCCTGCAGATGAAAGCGCGTTTCTTCCGATGAAACAGCGCGGGCCTTGAGCAGCAATATGCTCGCGATGATCTGAAGGCTGTTGGCCACGCGATGCTGCATCTCCTGCAGCAGAACCTGCTTTTGACGCACCAGTTCTTCGGCCTGCTGGAGCAGCGCGGCCTTTTCCTGCTCGATCGCGCGCGTGGCCGTCACATCCCTGAAGGCCAGCAGGATCGTGATGTTCGCGCTTTCCTGATAGATCACCTTGCGTGCGTTCAGCAGCATGTTGCGCCAGCCGACCCCGGGGAAATCATGTTTGACCTCGAAGCCGTCCATGGCGACGCGGTCGGGAATGATCGTCTCCAGCAGCGTGCGCAGTGCAGGAATGTCCCATTGTCCGTCGCCGAGTGCGTAAAGCAGGTTCCCCTCGGTCTCATCCGGTGTCACCTTAAAGGTTTCGCAAAAGGACCGGCTCGCCGTGAGAACGCGAAACCGCTCGTCCAGCACCAGGAAAGGCTCGGGGATCGTATTGACGATCGCCTGGGCGAGGATCTGCGCCTCTTCCAATGTGCGTGCGGGAATCACCGATTGATCCAGAGGTTTTCGGCGTCATCGACGGCCTCGAACATGTCGCCTTCGGCCTGCGCTTCGCTCAGATGCTTGCGCACCGCATCGGGATCGCCGGCGCGTGGAAAGCGGCGATCCGATTTGGCGGCTTTCGCCAGCGCGCCGATCCAGCCTTCATGATCCTGCTGCGACAAAAGCCACGTCCCGAAGGAATCCCCATTGTCGTTTTCAGGCTGCATGAGGCGATCCCGGCATAAGGCGCTGAAGCGAAGAAAAACGCGGCTGATCCAAAATGCACCTCGGCCTACAGGCGAGAGCAGCACTGTCTCCCGGTCACAAGATGCCTGATCGGATATCGGGTGATGGCTGCCTGTAGCATAGTTTTATGCAAACCCACGCTTCAAAATCGACGGTTCTCCAAGCAATAACGCCCACCGCTCTTGCCCCCCCCCATATCGCGGCTCCTGATCGATGGCGGGCGGAACCGGGCGTCTTTCCGGCACCAATCTGATCTGCGCTCTCGCATCGGCAGGCGTGCGGATGAAGTCCGGATGATACAAAGCCTAAGATACGAACAACTTTGCGCCGTTTGTCACATTCCCCACATCGGCATGTCACGGCATTGTCCTTGAGCCCCCCTATCCGGCCGTCATCCACAAGGGGACTCGGACATGAAATTCGCACGTAATAAAGCCTATACTCTCACGCTGCTTTCGACCTTGAGCGCCATGGCCTGGTCGGTGCCGGCCTATGCAGCGGATCAGGATGCCAGCCAGGCCGTCGCGCCAGCGCCGGAAACTGAAGCCGACGAAGGACAATCGGATATCATCGTGACGGGTGCCGCTCGCGCCCAGCGTCGCTTTGATGTGTCCTATGCGGTCAACTCCCTCAGCCAGGAAGACGTGCAGAGGATCGCTCCGAAGAATTTCGCAGACCTGCTGAGCACGGTTCCGGGCATTCAGGTGGAGGCGACCGGCGGCGAGGTGCAGAATATCACGCGCGTGCGCGGCATTCCGACCGATCGCGGCTATCTGATCTTCCAGCAGGATGGCCTGCCGCTTTATCACGAAATCGACGGCCAGTTCTTCAACTCGGGCGAAGGCATGAATCGCTTCGATCTCATGACGGAGCGCGTCGAGATCGTCCGCGGCGGCCCGGCCCCAATCTATGCCAGCAGCGCGGCTGCGATCGCCAATAACATCACGGTGACCGGTGGCCCGGAATCGCGCGGCAAGGCACAGATCACGCTGGGCGATACCGGCCTGTACCGGCTCGACGCCATGCAGTCCGGCCCGATCGGCGAGAACACCTATTACGCCATCGGCGGCTTTCTGCGCCAGCATGACGGTTATCGCGACAGCGGGTTTCCCAGCGACAGAGGGGGCCAGATCCGCGCCAATCTGAAGCGCGATCTGGACAATGGTTTCCTCAAGGTCTCGGTGCAATATACCAACGACCATAACCTGTTCTATCTGCCGATCCCGGTCGCCGATCCGCGCAATCCTTCCGTCTCGCTGGACCCTTTCATCGACTATCACACGGGCACGATGAACTCCCCGTCGCTCCGCGGAGTGAACATCAAATATCGCGATGGTGCGGGCGTGACGCAGGGTTTGAACCGCGATCTGGCCGATGGCCGGCACATGCGCTTCTTCAACGCCGGCATCCAATATGAAGGCGATTTCGATGGCTGGCTGGTCTCTGCCAAGGGTGGTTACACACAGGGCAAGAGCAGCTTCGACGCCTTTTATTCTACCACCAATCCGGCCAGTGCGACCACGTTCGCCGCCAGCTATCTGAACGCTTCGCGGACGGCCTTCGGCGCTGACGTGACCCGCTTGGGCTATGCGCTCGCCGGGACCAATGGCGCGACCGTCTATGATCCCTCTGCCGCTTCGGGCCTGGTCATGTCCGGCCAGTATCGCGCTTCTGAATCCGAATTCTATTCAGGTCAGGCCGATCTGAGCATCACCCGCAAATTCGAGACGGGCTTTGGCACGCATGATGTGCGGGCCGGCGTTTATGGTTCGATTTACGGCAACACGCAGTTCATTGCCTATCAGGACATGCTGATCGAGGTCAGTGGCCAGCCGCGCACGCTTGATCTCCTTGCCTATTCAGCCACGGGCGCTGTGCTCGGCTCGGTCACGCAAAATGGCGTGCTGCGCTACACGACCACGCTCAACCAGGGTGATGGCGATGCCAAGATGGTCGCGCTCTATGCCAATGATACCTGGGACATCACCGAGGGTCTGCGCGTCGATGGCGGCTTTCGGAAGGAATGGTATGACTATGATGGCTATGCGCTCCTCTCGACGGCGGCGAATCTGGGTGATGCCACCACGCTTGCGGACGACGCGACCCGCGCCTTTACCGGGGGCAAGGTTATCAACACGCTGAAGCCGACGGCAACCAACTGGACGATCGGTGCCAATTACGACTTCAATGGCAATCTCGGTGTTTATGGCCGCATCTCGAACCTCGAGGTGCCACCGCAGCTTGGCTCGACCATCAATACAACCCCGGTTCGCACCAACGCATCCGTCGTCAAGACCAAGGCGCGGCAGTTTGAAGTTGGCGTGAAAGCCAGTTTCGGCCCCGCTTATCTCTATGTCACCGGCTTCTATACCAAGTTCGATCCGTTCAATGCTTCGTTCATTGCGTTCAATCCCGATACCGGCCGCAACGATCAGGCCATACCGTTCATCGGCGAAGCCACCGCAAAGGGGGTCGAAATCGACGGCCGGATCAAGCCGGTCCGCTGGTTCGAATTGGCCGGCTCGGTGACCTGGGCGGACCCGCAATATCGCAACCTTGCGAACACGTCGGGCGCTGATCCAAGCGCGGTCAATGGCAATCAGATCATCCGCGAGCCGAAATTCTTCGGCAATGTCCGCCCGTCGGTGCGCTTTCCTGTCGGGGATGGCGAGCTTGAGATCGCAGGTCGTTACGAATGGACCGGACGCCGTTATGTCGATCTGTTCAACCTGACGTCGCTGCCCGCCTATCAGACGTTCGGCGCAAGCGCGTCGATGACGTATGGCGATTGGCGCGTCCAGGTGGTCGGTGACAATCTGACCAACGCCAAGGGACTGACGGAGGGCAACCCCCGGACCGATCAGCTCGCCGGTCAGGGTGCGAGCGATGCGATCTACGGTCGCCCGCTGTTTGGCCGCAATTTCCGCTTCATCCTCAGCCGGAGCTGGTAATTGCAAAGGATGCGCGTCTCAGCGGTCAGCGCCTGCCTCGCCGTCGCTTTGTCCCTGGTTTCAGGGACGGTGGCGGCGCAGGAGCCGGCGGGCTATGAATCTCCCTTTGCCGATACGCTGACGACGCGCATCTTTCCCCTGTTCGCGATGATCAGGGCCGCGCCGGGCTGGGACCAGGCGCTGCGGGGCGATAGCATTTTGCAAAAGCTCTCAGCGGATCGCGGATCGCGCGTGCCACAGGGGGAATGCGCCCCTTCACCGCAATGCCTGGCCGATGCCTGGATCTGGACCGATGCGGACATCGCCCTGGTCCAGGCGCGGCTTCGGGTGGTAATGGCCAACCAGAAGCACGCCGAGGCGCTCGTCACGCGCCAGATGCGTCCCTCCGGGCGCTTTGCGCGTTACGCGGCACTGTCCGATGCTGACCTGGTCGCGGCCGCATGGGCCGAGACCGCGGCAGCGGTGAATAGCGTGATCGCGGTATATGCCAAGGGCATTCCGCCGCGTTATCCGGTGATCGACTCGATGATTTTCAATATTGCGGCGCCTCAGATAGTGGAGGTTTTGAGTGCTCATGACGCGGCCACCGCGGCGCAGGCGAAGGCCGACGACCTGTTTTTCGATCCGGCATCGCGCTATGCGACCGGGCTGCTGCAAATGAACGAACGTATCGACGCGGGGAGCTATCGGCCGTTATTGGGTGGCGAGAATGCTGAAGCGACCGGCGCAGTCGCAAAAACCGACTGGCGCGCCAAACCCTATACGGCACTGCTGGTATTCGGCCATGGGCCAGAGGATGCGCAGTCACGCACCGGCGTGATGGGCCACATCCGCCTGGCGCTGGCAGCCGATCTGTTCGCGCGCGGCCTTGCGCCGTTCATCATCGTTTCGGGCGGCAATGTTCATCCCAATCGCACGCCGTTCAACGAGGCGGTCGAGATGAAGCGTCTGTTGATCACGCAATATGGCATACCCGCAGACCGCATCCTGATGGAGCCGCACGCGCGCCACACCACCACCAATTTGCGCAATTGCGCGCGCCTCCTGCTCGCCGCCGGCTTTCCGGCCGATCGAGCCGCGCTGATCGTCTCGGATCATCGCACGATCCAATATATCGGTGGTGACGAACTGGCCCAGCGCAACCTGCGCGAAATGGGCGTGCAGCCCGGTCGGCTGGCACCGGGGCCGGATCGTTTCACGCTGGCCTTTTCGCCGGATCCCGTGGCCTTCCACGCCGAACCCGCCGATCCGCTCGATCCATGATTTTTGTCGCAAGAACACTGCTGGCGATCGCGCTTTGCGCTGCCCCCCTGAGCGCATATGCCCGCGAGCCCGGCCTTTTGGTGGATCCCTTCGTAGGCACTTTGGGCGATTTCGGACAGCTCAGCCCCGCAGCGGTCGCCCCTTATGGCATGGTGCAGCTCGGGCCGGACACGACGCCGGCCAACCATGCGGGCTATGACTATGCCGCAACACAACTGACCGGATTTTCGCATACGCGCGGGGTTGGCGTCGGATGCGGCGGGGCGGGCGGCGACGTCAGGATCTCGCTGGCCTATGCCGATGTCGACACCGCCACATCCGCAACGATCGACAAGCGGCAAGAGCGCGCCCATGCGGGCTATTATCGCACATCCTATGGTCAGGGCATTGTGGCGGAAATGGCGGCCACCCGCGGTGCCGGCAACCTGCGTTTCACGCTGCCCCGGTCGGGCCGCGTCAACGTCACCATCGCCTTTGATCGCGGCTATTCCAAGCGCCATGCAGCGCGCTGGCGGGTGCAGGATGATGGCGACCTGCGGGCGAGCTTTTCGGCCGGGACAGTGTGCGATGCGGGCACTTACCACCTTCATTCCGCGACACGCCTGTCACACAATGGCCGGTCAGCACAGGCGCACTGGCAGGGTGATGCCGCGAAACAGGCACATTTGTCGCTGGCCGTGCAATCCGGCGATGTGATCGAATTTCGCACCGGTCTTTCCTCGGTCGATCAGGCGGCTGCAGCCGCGGTGCGCGACGGCGAATCGGGCGATCGGCCGTTCGATGCCATCGCGGCGCAAACGCTGGCGGCCTGGAATCGGGAATTGTCCCGCATCACCATCAAAGGTCCGAAGGATCAGCAGGCGCTTTTTTACACGTCCCTGTTTCGCGTCATGCAGACGCCGGTGGCCATAGCCGATCCCGATGGCCGTTTCCGGGGCAGCGACGGCGTCGTCACGCGGCTCCCGTCGGGCGAGCAGCATTATACGAGCTGGGCATTGTGGGACAATTATCGCACCCAGATGCCGCTATTGGCCCTGGTCGATCCGGAGCGCGCGGGCCAGATTGCGCGATCGCTGGTGCGGCTATACCAAAGCGGCAAGGAACGCTGGGCCACGCAGACCGAACCTTTCCTCACCGTCCGGACGGAACATGCCGGCATCGTTTTACTCGATTTCCGGCGCAAGGGGATCGTGGATTTCGACGTGCGCGCCGCGCTGGCCGGGATGATCGCCGAAAGCGACACGCTCGCCCGCAAAACGCCGGATGAACAGATTGAGGCGGCCTATGACGATTGGGCCATCGCCGAACTCGCGTCCGATCTGGGCGAGACGACCATCGCACAGCATTTCCGCGCCAAAGCGCTCTCGTATCGCCCGATGTGGCTCGCCACCTTTCGCACGCTTGGCGCGGATGCCGATGTGGTCCATGCGCGCGGCCTGTATCAGGGCACCTTGGCGCAATATCGCTGGGCACCCGTGTTCGATCTGCCGTGGCTGGCGGAGACGCTGGGATCACACTTCCGGCCGGAGCTGGACCGATTCTTCGCCGATAATCTGTTCAACATGACGAACCAGCCGGATATTCACGTTCCCTATCTGCTCGCCTGGGCCGGCGACCGGAAAGCGACCGATCGGCTGGTGAGGCGCTACGTCGAGAAGGCCGTCCCCCACCGTTACGTCAATTCAGGGGTGCGACCGCAACCCTGGGTCGGGCGCAGTTTCGCGCTGGCACCACAGGGCTTTGCCGATGGGATGGATGACGACGCGGGTACGATGTCGGCCTGGTATATCTGGGCTTCGCTCGGCCTCTATCCGATCACGCCCGGCAAGCCGCATTTCGTCAGGACGACGCCGCTGGCGCAACGCGTGAGGATCAACGGCAAGGCCATGGCCGACATGCCGTTGCAGTGGGTTCGATAGCCCGTTGGCCCTAATAGGCCTTTTGCTGACAGGCGGCTCGCGCCGAAGGCGCTTTCAAACTCCCGGGCCACCTCATCGTGCAAGGTGCGGGGCGGCGCCACGAAGTTGAAAGGCAATGGTGCGCCCGACAGGAGTCGAACCTGTGGCC
Organism: Sphingobium boeckii; assembly: GCF_014199215.1. Classification (GTDB taxonomy): domain Bacteria; phylum Pseudomonadota; class Alphaproteobacteria; order Sphingomonadales; family Sphingomonadaceae; genus Sphingobium_A; species Sphingobium_A boeckii. The sequence continues at coordinate 412,120 of NZ_JACIJC010000002.1, read as the reverse complement.
TCAAGATTAGAAGTCTCGTGCTCTATCCAGCTGAGCTACGGGCGCATTGAAAAATGCCTCTAGCGCGGTTTGCTTTGTCGGGAAACCACGATAGTCACGTTTGCATGAACACAGGGGCAGCGGGCATTCCGAAAGCAGTTTCGGCAAAGATTGTGGCGGGGGCCATGGCGGGCCGGCATTTTCGCTATTTCGATTTCGTGATGGCGGGGTTCGTGACGATCCTGCTGCTCTCGAACCTGATCGGTGCCGCGAAACTCTCGACCGTGGCGGGCTTCACCTTCGGCGCGGGTATCCTGTTTTTCCCGCTGGGCTATGTCATCGGCGACGTGCTGACCGAGGTTTACGGCTATGCGCGGGCCAGGCGCTGCGTCTGGGCGGGGTTCTTCGCGATGCTGTTCATGGCGGTGATGAGCTATATCGTCGTCCATCTGCCGGCGGCAGACGGCTGGGGCGATCAAAAGGCCTATGAATCCGTATTCGGCAACACTTGGCGGATCGTCTTCGCCTCGCTCTTCGCTTTCTGGGCGGGGGAGTTCGTGAACAGCTTCGTGATGGCGAAGATGAAGATCTGGACGCAGGGCAGGCATCTGTGGAGCCGCACGATCGGGTCGACGATCGTGGGGCAGGGCGTGGACAGCCTGATCTTCTATCCGCTCGCCTTTCTGGGCGCGTGGTCGACCGCGCAGGTTCTGACCGTGATGGTCACCAATTGGGCGATGAAAGTGGCCTGGGAGGCGCTGTTGACCCCGGTGACCTATGCGGTGGTCAACCGCCTGAAACGCGCCGAGGGCGTGGACGTGTATGACGAGGACACCAATTTCACACCGTTCAGCGCAAAGGTTTGATCAGTGCATCCAGCCGATCCTGATTGGTCGGATTGAATGGGTTCAGGATCGTCAGTGTCCCGATGACCATGCCATCCTGGATATCTTCAGACAGCAGGTGACGCGCTCCTGACCTGCCGGCGATGGTGCAGATCAACGCATCGAAAAACTGGATCTTGCTTGATCGCGAGACTCGAGCCGCCTCCAGCAAATCGGCCGCATCGGTGACCGCTGTGTCGAACAGAGGCAACCATTCCTCCACCCGCTGCCGCGCGATATCAGAATCGATTATTGTCTTGCGCTGCGCGACATTGAGGAATTCGCCAAGCACTTGAAGCGGAATGATCGCAGAGACGAGAAACAGACGCTCCATAATTGCCGCGGCTTGCGCGTGGCGCGGATCGCCGCCGGGCGAAACCGCATAGACAAGGATATTGGTGTCGAGCGCGATCAACCCTCCGTGCGCTCCTCATAGGTCGCCGGGCCGGTCATTCCGGGGACGCCCTTTTTGAGTCCTGCCACTGCACGCTCATAAGACGCGCGAAACTCGGGATCATCGAGCTTATTGGCCGTTTTGGGTCGCAGTTCCGCGATCACCTTTCCATCTTTCGTGATGTCCAGCGTTTCACCGGCCTCGACCAGCGCGAGCGCCTTGGACGCATTGGCGTTGAATTCGCGTACCGACATCACGCCCATCGCGCACCTCATTTGTTGCAACGCTGGCAATCTATGCCAGCGTGCAAGGTCAGGCAACTGCCTCCAGCAATCCTTCGAATAGACGGCGGCCGTCATCGCCGCCGTGCGCGGCTTCGATCATGCGCTCGGGATGCGGCATCATGCCGAGCACATTGCCACCGTCGCTGATCACGCCCGCGATGTTCCGCGCCGAGCCGTTGACGGCCTCGGCATAGCGAAAAGCCACGCGGCCTTCGCCTTCGATCCGGTCCAGCGTCGCATCGTCGGCGAAATAATTACCATCGTGATGCGCGACTGGAATGGTGATCGCCTCGCCCGCATCATAGCGGCTGGTGAAGATGGACTGGCTGTTGTCCACCGTGAGCGCGACATCGCGGCAGACGAAATTGATCCCCGCGTTGCGCATCAAAGCCCCGGGGAGCAGACCCGCTTCGGTGAGCACCTGAAAGCCGTTGCATATGCCGAGCACCGGCACGCCGCGGCCGGCCGCATCCACCACCGCGCGCATGATGCTGCTGCGGGCGGACATCGCGCCGGAGCGGAGATAGTCACCATAAGAGAAGCCGCCGGGCAGGGCGATCAGGCCAAGGCCCGCGGGCAGTTCGGTCTCGCCATGCCAGAGCATGACGGGGGCAGTGCCCGTGATCGTTTCGATCGCCACGGCCAGATCACGGTCGCAATTGGAGCCGGGAAAGACGATGACCGCGGTCTTCATGCGCTTACGCTCCCTTTTCGATCTTGTAATTTTCGATCACGGTGTTCGCGAGCAGCTTGCGGCACATATCCTCGATCTGCGCATCGCTCACATCGTCAGCCAGATCGAGTTCGATCAGCTTTCCCGCGCGCACATCGTTCACACCCTGGAAGCCCAGGCCATCGAGCGCGTGATGGATCGCCTTGCCCTGTGGATCGAGGACGCCGCCCTTCAGGGTGACGAAAATGCGGGTTTTCATGGGTCCATGCTCGCAAGACTAGAGGGATTTGCGCGACCCTATGGCCTTGTGGGGCGCTGGGTTCAATGTGAATCTTTCACTTTTGCCGTCATCCTCGCGAACGCGGGGATCCCGCTTCTTTGCCGACATTCTAAGAAGAAGCGGGATTCCCGCGTTCGCGGGAATGACGGGTTAGGGGGTGGCCTTCACGATCCTGATCTTCAGCGCGCCCTCCGCCGTCAGATAGCGCTGCGCCAGAGCCTGAAGCCGGGCGGCATTGATGGCTTCATAGGTAGCGCGGGCGGTCCGGAAGCGATCGAGCCAGCGCGGCTGGGTCTGCGCATCGTCGGCTAGGGCGAGCCAAGTGCCGTTCTCCCGCTTGCTCTTTTCGATCCGCTCGAGGATCGGCGCGCGCGCGCGCCTGATCAAATCCTCGGTCACCGGCGTCTCGCGCAGTTTGGCCGCGATCTCGTCCACCGCCGCCTCCACCTTGCCGATGTCCTTGGGATCAAGATTGCTCGACGTGACGAGCTGGCCGAATCCGGGATAGAGCGATGAGGTGCGTGATGACGCGCCGGGCGAATAGGTCGCGCCCAATGTTTCGCGGATTTCCTCCGTCAGCATGAGTTGCATGACGCCAGCGAGCAAACCGAGACCGGCATCGGTGGCCTCATCGCTGTCATCGGTGGTGGGCCAGTAAGCCAGCACCATCGCTTCGTCCTTTTTACCCGCATGTTCCAGAGTGACCGGCTTGCGGTCCCGCGCGAAGATCACCTGGCGGGCGGCGGTGAAGGGCAGGGGATCGGCTTCGCGTTCCGGCAGCGCGCCGAAGGTTTTCGCGACGAGATCAATTGCGGCCTGCTCGTCCACATCACCGACCACGCCGATCTCGATCGCGCCGTGCGCAAAAGCGCGCGCGGTTGCCGTTTTCAGCGCGGCCATGTTGCGGGCCTTCAGCGTTTCGAGCGGAGGAATGCCGAAGCGGGGATCACCATCGGCAATGATGCGGCCGACATCGCGGCTGGCGATGCCGCCGGGGGAGGCGTCGAGCGTGTCATAATAGACGGGGATGAAATTCTGCCACTGCATGTCGCCCTCGGCGCGGAAGCCCGGTGCCGTGAGATAGGCGGCCAGAATTTCGAGCTGCAATGCCAGATCCCGCGGCGTGGTCGCCACCATGGTCCCGAACGCATCCGGCCCGGCGGAAAAGCCGAGGCTCACGGATCGGCCTGCAGTGATCGACTGCAACTCATCCAGACTATGGGCCTGTGTGCCGCCCGAAGCGAAGCTGCTGCCCATGAAGCTGAGCAGGCCGGGCGTGTCGACGAATTCCAATCCGCCGCAACAGATGCGCAGCGAGATGCGGATTCGGTCCTTCTCGAACGCGGTCTTCTTGATGTTGAGCCTGACATTGTTGGCGAAGCGCAATGTGCGGATATCGAGATCGGCAATGCGGCTATCCGCCACGATCCTGCCCGCGGCTCCGAAATCGCTATGGGCAAAAGGAGCCGTGGTGGCCTGCTGCCCGGCCTCCAGCGCGATGGTTTTGGACGCGGCAAAAGCATCGAGAATGGCTTTTTCGGGATCAACGATCGGTAATTTTCCCGAGACGTGGATCAGCGGACTGGCGGCGGACCAAATCCGCTTGAGCGCAGCGCGCACGCTATCCGGTGTAATCCGCGGGGCAAAGTCGTCGAAGAATTGCAGCCGCCACGCGGGCGTGGTCACGATCTTGTCGGTTTCTTCTGCGCGCCCGATGGCATCCGCCAGCGCATCGCTGCGCCGGGTATCCGCGCTGCGCGCGGCATCCTCGAACGCCGTCCGATAATTGGCGAGCTGCTCGTCGATTTCGGCCTGCGTCACACCCAAGAGCAAGGCGCGACGCAATTCCTGTTCCGCCACAGAGAGCGCACCGCGCCAGTCATCGCCCTTGGCCGTCACATTGATCGCGGCCATATCGGCAGTGGAAAAGACAGCATCATAGCTGGCAGAGCCGCTTAGGATCGGGGCGTCCGCCTGGCGCGCGATCCGGGTGAAACGGCGGCTGAGTACGGCATTGGCGATAGAGTCCACCAGATCGCGTTGCCGCGCTTCGATCGTGTCCGCGCTCTTGTCGATCGGCGTGATCGCCATGATCGAGATCGCGGTGGGCACGTTCCTGTCCTGAAAATAGGCGGCGGCGATCGGGCGTGCGGGATCGACCGTTCCCATCACCGGATCGCCTTCTTTGGCACTATTGCCTTTCCAGTCGGCGAAACGTCCCTTGATTTTGGCTTCGATCGCTTGGGCATCGATATCCCCCGTGACCACGAGAAGGGCGCGATCCGGCGTGTAGAAGCGATCATAGAGATCGCGCAATCGCGCGGCGGGCGCATTCTGGATCACCTCGGCGGTGCCGATCGGTAGGCGTTTCGCAACCGGCGTGCCGGGTAGCGCGAAACGGATCTGGTCCACCAATTGCCGCAGGCCGAATTGGTCCCGCGCGCGGCGTTCGGAGAGGATGATGCCGCGTTCGCGATTGACCGCATCGGGCGCGATGCTGAGTTCGCTCGCGATCTCACGCATCAGCATCAGCCCGGTGTCGATGATCGCGTCGTTGGTTTCGGGCAGGTCGAGCTTGTAGACGGTCTGGGTGAAATCGGTGCTGGCATTGGTATCCGCGCCGAACGCCAGGCCGTAGCGCTCGAGGATTTTCACCATCTCGCCTTCGGGAACGCCTTTGGAGCCGTTGAACGCCATATGTTCGAGGAAATGGGCGAGACCCTGCTGGTCATCGGCCTCGGCGGTGGAACCCATATCGATGCGCAGGCGGATCGAGGCGGATTGCTGCGGCGTGGTGTTGCGCAGGATCGCATAGCGCATACCATTGGGCAGGGTGCCGTAATGGATGGCGGGATCGGCGGGGACGAGTTGCTCCGCCGCAATCATGCTCGGCGGCGGCGACGTCTTGGCGTTGGCGGCGGAAAGGGCGAGGGCGCTCGCGGCGCAAGCGAGCAGGATACGCATGACGGTCATGGGCGGGACAAGAGCATGGGGGTTGGCGGGGTGCAAGATGCTATGCGCCATACCCGAAACCGTGCCGGCTGAGCCAGTCGACGCCTTTTCCTTCTCCCGATCCGAAAGAAGAAAAAGGCTTCGACAGGCTCAGCCCGAACGGAGTTTAATCTTTCAGCGTCTACTTCCCGCGCTTTTTCCGGTGGGTCTCCAGATCGAGCACGGCATTGTCCGGGCCTTCGGGCAGCAGGCCCAGGCGGCGCGCGACCTCCTGATAGGCCTCCACTTCGCCGCCCAGATCCTGGCGGAAGCGATCCTTGTCGAGCTTTTCGTTCGAAACCATGTCCCACAGGCGGCAGCCATCGGGGCTGATCTCATCGGCCAGGATCACGCGGGCATATTCATTTTCCCACAGACGCCCGAATTCCAGCTTGAAATCGACCAGCCGGATGCCGATCCCGGCGAAGAGGCCGGAGAGGAAATCGTTCACGCGGATCGCCATGTCGGCGATGTCGTGCATCTCTTCCTGGCTGGCCCAGCCGAAGCAGGCGATATGCTCGTCCGCGATCAGCGGATCGCCCAGCGCATCGTCCTTGTAATAATATTCGATGATCGTGCGGGGAAGCTGCGTTCCCTCTTCGATCCCGAGCCGTTTGGTGAGCGAACCGGCGGCCACGTTGCGGATCACCACCTCGATCGGGATGATCTCGACCTGACGGATGAGCTGTTCGCGCATGTTGAGGCGGCGGATGAAGTGCGTGGGAATGCCGATATTGCCGAGCAGCGTAAACACATGCTCGGAAATCCGGTTGTTCAACACGCCCTTGCCGCTGATCGTGCCCTTTTTCTGGGCGTTGAACGCGGTGGCATCGTCCTTGAAATACTGGATGAGCGTGCCCGGTTCCGGGCCTTCATACAGGATCTTGGCCTTGCCCTCGTAAATCTGGCGGCGGCGAGCCATCGGCATTTACCCCTGAAAAGCAGTGATCCCGGCCCGCGCAAAAAGGGTGCACAGGCCGGGGCGTGAAGGGCGCGCCTATAGCGGATGCGATGGCATGGCGCAATTGTGTGCCATGGCCAGTTGGCTAGCTATTTGCGTCCTTTTCCGGTTTTTCCTGCCATTTCCGGATCGTCGGGCGGATCGCGCGCCACGCGAACCCGATCGCCCCGCCCAGAATGGCGAAGGGAATCAGTCCACCCAGCACCACGATTAGGAAGGCGACGACGCCGACGATCGTTGCCCCCGCCGTGCCGAAAGCCTCACGCAGCGGTGAACGCGCATCGAAGCCGGGGATCAGTTCGCCCGATCCATAGTTGAATACCATCGGCGTGGTAGCGAGCGATTCCTGCTTTTCCTCGCGGCCTGCCGTGCTGGCCTCGGTCGAGCGCGCGAGATCGGCCAGTTCGGCATCAAGGCGCGCGCGTTCGGCCGCGGGCAGATTGGGTGCTTTCAGGCGCGCTTCGATCCGCGCGCGCTCGGATCGTAATCGGGCCTCCGCCTTTTGCGCGACCGTGATGGCGGTCCCCACATCCTCACCGCTGATCTCGCTATCGACCAGCATACCTTTTGCTTGGGTGATCGCGGCGATGCCATCCTTGCCGAATTGCCGTGCCAGCGTGGGCTCCAGCTTGAATGCCAGCATCGCATCGACATCGTGATTGTTGACCAAACGATAGCGCATTCCGGTGATCCGGCAGCGGTCGATGCCCAGTTTCTCGCACGCCTGGGCATGGCGCTCCTGCACCTCGCCGATTCTCGTGGCGGGCAGGCGGAAGGCATAACGGTAATTAAATGCGACGCCGGGTGCTGCGGTTGGGCCGATGTTCGGAGCGGACAAGGCTTCCTCCGCGACATCGGCGTTCGGTTGATCCGATCTTTCCTGGGGTTTGCTGCATCCAGCGAGCGCGACGAGCATGAGCAGCGTATAAGACTTGCGCATTTGACTCTCTCCATTATGTTCTATGTTATATTACTACATCAGTAGAGTTTGAGGTCAAGCGTGCAATTTTATCGATGAAATGAGAGGTTAGCGCGCTGCGCCCGGCTGCGCTAAAGCCCAGAAATCAATTATTTCGGGGGGCTTTCGCAAATGGATATTCAGCGAATCATCGATGCCATTACTGCCGAGATGACGGCTGCGCAGCATCGCGGGAAGGCGGCGGACTATATCCCGGCGCTGGCCCGCGTCGATCCGGCGCAATTCGGGATCGCCGTCGTCATGGCGGACGGCCGGGTTTTCACCGCGGGCGATGCGAGGACATGCTTTTCCATCCAGAGCATCTCCAAGGTGTTTGCGCTGAGCATGGCGCTGGGCAAGGTGGGTGCAGACCTTTGGACGCGCGTGGGGCGCGAGCCCTCAGGATCGGCCTTCAATTCGGTGGTCCAGCTTGAACATGAGGGCGGGATTCCGCGCAATCCGTTCATTAATGCTGGTGCGATCGTGGTGAGCGATGTCGTGCTGGGCGGTGGCGAACCGCGCGAGACGATCGGCGATATCCTGCGCTTCCTGCGCTATCTGGCGGACGATGACGAGGTGCAGATCGATCAGGAAGTCGCCAGTTCGGAGGCCGAGACCGGGTTTCGCAACATCGCGCTTGCCAATTACATGAAGTCATTCGGCAATATGCACAATGTGGAAAGCGCGCTGAAGGTGTATTTCCATCAATGCGCACTCTCCATGACCTGCCTGCAACTCGCCATGGCGGGGCGCTATCTGGTGCATGATGGCAAGCATCCCGGCACCGGACGGCAGGTGGTGACCGCGATCCGCGCACGCAGGATCAATGCACTGATGCTCACCTGCGGCCATTATGACGGCTCGGGCGAATTCGCCTTTCGCGTGGGCATTCCTGGAAAATCGGGTGTGGGCGGCGGGATCATTGCGATCGTGCCGGGGGAGGCGAGCATTGCGGTCTGGTCGCCGGGGCTGAACGATCGCGGCAATTCGCTGCTGGGTTCGCTCGCGCTCGAACGGCTGTCCGAAGCGACCGGCTGGTCCGTCTTCAACCCGCCGGGCGCGCGCTGATCAGAAAGGGCGTTCGCCGATCACGTTGCCGCCTTCGGCATAACGGCAGACGAGAAATTCATCCTCGCCATCTTCGGCAATGGCGCAACCGACCCGACCGGTGGCGCGCCAGACGATCTGGGTATAATGGCCCACATCCTCCATATCGCCCGTCCGGCTGTTCTGCGGGAACACGCCGGGGACGAAATCCTTCTTTTCCTCGATCCAGTGGCTCACCATCGTTTCGACGCCGAATGCACCCTTGGTGCCCATCCACAGGTTTTCGCCCTGCGCATCGGGATCGGTGGAGACTTCCTCATAATGTTCGAACTGGCCGGTGGCGGCCATGTGATCTGCCCATTTCTGAGCCTCCACCGTCAATGCGGCATCCCAGTGCATTGCGGGGAGATCGATGCTTGCGCGTTCGCGATTATGCGCACCGAGGATCAAAGTGTCACGGGCGGGCGCGGCAGCGCCTATCAGAAGAGGTGCCGCCAAAATGGCGAGCCCGATCTGCTTGATTCCTGATGCAGCGTGCATGGCGCAATCTTTCCGAACCGTGTCCAACGGCCGGGTTTTGCGACGATTTACATTCCTGAATCGTGATCGGAAGTGGTGAAGGAATTATTAGGGCTGAAGAGCGGCAGAAACGGCCAAAGTTTAATTGTCCAGTTTCGACAATAATGCGGCCATATCCGGCGGCAGGTTCTTCAGGCGACCACGAAAGGCCGAGCGAAGGGCATTGCCCACGCCATCGGAAGGGGAGGGATTTGTGACGAGCACCTGTGCATTTTCCATTGCGCGATGATGATGAAGTCTTTCAGACATACAGGCACAACGCTGCGATCACGGGAGAGTTGCGTGCGCAATTGTCAAACATTGCTTCACCCGCCTAAAGCTGTGGCATGAATACCACCATCGCGATTGCCGGCGCGCTTGACCGCGCCGAGCGCCATTCCCCTTTTCTCCGGCATCTGATCGATCGCAATCGCGATCTGGTGGACATATTGGCGTCGGGCGATTGTCAGGGCGCGCTCACCCATGCGCGCGCGCGCGCCGCGGAGGAAGGCAATGTGGCGCGCGCGATGCGGATCGAGCGCAATGGCTATGCGCTGGCGCTGGCCATCGGGGATCTGGCGGGCGTGTTTCCGCTGGAGACGGTGGTCTCCGAATTGTCTGCACTGGCCGACCGCACGCTGGACCGCGCCATCCGCACCGCGATTGCCGAACGCACGCCGGGGGCGGGGCCGGATGGGTTTGCGGCCTTGGCGCTGGGCAAACATGGCAGCAGCGAACTCAATTATTCCTCGGATATCGATCCGATCCTGATCTTCGATCCCGAGACTCTGCCGCATAGCAGCCGCGAAGAGCCGGTGGAGGCGGCGGCCCGGATCGCGCGGCGCGTGGTGCAACTGATGCAGGAGCGCGATGCGGATGGTTATGTCTTTCGCGTCGATCTGCGGCTGCGGCCGTCTTCCGAAGTCACGCCGCCCGCTCTGCCTGTGGAAGCCGCGCTATCCTATTATGAATCGAGCGCGCTGCCATGGGAGCGCGCGGCGTTCATCCGCTCCCGCGCCGCGGCGGGGGACAAGGCGCTGGGGCAGTATTTTCTCGATGCGATCCGGCCTTTCGTGTGGCGGCGCGGGCTGGATTATGGCGCGATTGCCGAAATCCGCGGGATATCGCGTCGTATCCGCGATCATCATGCGCAGGGCCAGAAATTGGGGCCGGGCTATGATCTGAAGCGGGGGCGTGGCGGCATTCGCGAGGTGGAGTTTTACGCGCAGATCCATCAGATGATCTATGGCGGCCGCGAAACGCCACTCCGTACCCCCGCAACGCTCGATGCGCTGGCGGCGCTGGCCGATGCGGGGCGGATCGATCCGCAGGACGCCAGCGATCTGGCCGAGGCTTACCGCCTGTATCGCACGATCGAACACCGGCTGCAGATGGTGGATGATCAGCAGACGCACAGCCTGCCCAAGGATGCAGCGGCGCTGGACGGCGTGGCGAAGCTGCACGGGCTTGAGAGCGGCGCGGCGCTGATCAATCTGCTCGATGGTCCGATTGCGCGGGTCGGACGGATTTATGACGGGCTGGATGACGAGGCGGAGACCCAAGAACGGAATGTGTCCCACGATTCCGCGCGTCTCGAAACGTGGCTGGCCGAGGCGGGCTTTCCCGATCCGGCCACCGCACAGGTGCGGATAACGAAATGGCGCGACGGATCGGTCCGCGCGGTGCGCACCGACGCGGCCAGAGAGGCGCTGGAGCGCGTGTTGCCGAGCCTGCTCACCGCCATCGGCCAGTCACCCGATCCGCAGCAGGCGCTCAATCGGCTGGATGATGTGATCATCCGCCTGCCCAGCGCGCTCAACCTGTTTCGCCTGCTCGATGCGCGGCCCGCGCTGGCGCGGTTGCTGGGCGATATCCTGAGCCACGCACCCGTGCTCGCCGAATTGCTGGGCCGTCGCCCGGATCTGCTCGACGGGCTGATCGACCAGACCGCGCTGGAACTGCCACCTGCGCTCGACGTGCTGATCGCCGAATGCGGGCGGACCGAGCGCGGCGCGGATTATCAGCAATTGCTCGATTCGGTGCGCGTCACCGTGAACGAGCGCCGCTTTGCGCTGGGCGTGCAGATCGTGGAGGGTGCGCAGGATCCGCTCGACGTGGCCAATGGCTATGCCCGCGTGGCCGAGGCAGCGATCGAAATCCTCGCCAGCCGCACCGTGGCCGAATTCGAAGAAGCGCATGGCCGCGTGCCCGATAGCGAATTGCTGATCATCGGGCTGGGGCGGCTGGGGGGCGGGGCGCTTACCAATGCCTCCGATCTCGACGTGATCTATGTGTTTACCGGCGATTATGCGGCGGAATCGGACGGGAAGAAGCCGCTCGGCGCGGTCCATTATTATAACCGTCTGGCACAACGGATCACCGGCGCGCTTTCCGTGCCGACCGCGGCGGGGCCGCTTTATGAGGTCGATACGCGGCTGCGGCCATCGGGTGCGCAGGGGCCGCTCACGGTTTCGCTCGATGCTTTCGAGCGCTATCAGCGCGAAGATGCGTGGACATGGGAGCATATGGCGCTCACCCGCGCGCGGCTTGTTTTCGGATCGAAGGCCGGACGGGCGCAGGTGATGAAAGTGGTCGCCAATGTGCTTTCCGCGCCGCGCGATGCCGATGTCTTGCTTGCGGATGCCATCAAGATGCGGGCGGATATGGCGATGCACAAGCCGCCCTGTGGGCCGCTGGACGTGAAGTTGATCCCCGGCGGTCTGGTCGATCTGGAATTCTGCGTCCACGTCGCGCAATTGCGTTACGGGGAAGGCCTGAACCCGGCGCTGCGCCAGGCGATCGGCGCGCTGGCGGACAAGGGGCGTCTGCCAAAGGGGCTGGATGCAGCCCATGCGCTGCTGGTGCGGATGCTGGTGACGCTCAGGCTGGTCTCGCCTTCCTGTGATTATCCCGATGATGCCACCAAAGCGCTGGTGGCGCGTGCCTGCCGCACGGAGAATTGGGATGCGCTGCTGGACGCCTATGCCGCCGCACGGCAGAGCGTGCTCGATTGCTGGCACCATGTTTTCGGCGAACCAAGGGAGAGTGAATGATGGTGAACGAAGGCGACAAGGCTCCGGATGTCATGCTCGTTCTGACGGATGGGAGCACGAAAAAGCTCTCCGCTTTTCAGGGCAAGGCGCTGGTGCTGTATTTCTATCCCAAGGACGATACGCCGGGTTGTACCACCGAAGCCAAGGATTTCTCGGCATTGCGGGGTGACTTCGCCGCAGCGGGTGCGGAAATCGTGGGCTTATCCAAGGATACGACGGCCAAGCATGACAAGTTCATCGCCAAGCATGATCTGGCGATTGCGCTCGCCAGCGATGCGGATGGCGCGGTGTGCGAGGCCTTCGGCACCTGGATCGAAAAGAGCCTCTATGGCCGGCAATATATGGGCATCGACCGCGCGACCTTCCTGATCGACCAGACGGGTGCGATCCGCCGCATCTGGCGCAAGGTGAAGGTTAAGGGCCATGCCGAGGCCGTGCTGGAGGCGGTGAAGGGGCTTTGAATTCCGATATCCCCGCGTCTCATCGCCTGGCATTTTTGCCCCTCACCCGTCATCCTCGCGAACGCGGGGATCCCGCTTCTTCTTCTTCTTCTTCTTCTTTCGGATGCTTCACGGAAAAGCGGGATTCCCGCCTTCGCGGGAATGACGGACAAAAGGGAATGACAGGCTAAATGACCACCATCTCCCAGGCCATTGCTGCGGCCCTCCACGCCCAAGACCCGTTCGAAAAAATCAGCCTCACCCGCGCGGCTGCCCGAAACTGGCGCTTGGGCCGGCTCGCTCATGCCTTCGAAACCCCGATGCCCGATCGCCCCGGCCGGCCCGCAGCGCCCGCATTGCTCCCGCCAAACCGGATGCCCAAGCGCGGCAAGGGCGGATCGGAACGCGGCCGGATCGCGCTGATCCATGCGCTGGCGCATATCGAATTCGTCGCTATGGATTTGGCGCTGGACCTGCCGGGCCGGTTCGGCGGCGCATTTCCGCGGGGGTTCATGGATGATTGGATGAAGGTGGCAGCGGATGAGGCGATGCACTTCGCCTTGCTCGACCGCCGACTGCGTCAGCTCGGTAGTTTCTATGGCGCGTTGCCCGCGCATGACGGGCTTTGGGAGGCCGCGGAAGAGACCGCGCATGATGCGCAGGCGCGTCTGGCCGTGGTGCCGATGGTGCTCGAAGCGCGCGGCCTGGACGTGACGCCGATGACGATCGCGCGATTCGAACAGGCGGGAGATCAGCCTACGGCCCGCATCCTGACGCGCATCATGGAGGACGAAATCATCCATGTTTCGGCGGGGACGAAATGGTTCAACTGGACGTGCGTTAACGATGATTCGGAACCCGCGTCCACATGGAAAATGCTGATAAAGCGCCATTTTCGTGGTGCACTGAAGCCACCATTCAACGACTCGGCGCGGTCTGCAGCCGGTTTAACGCAGGAATATTATCTGTGACTTGTGCATCGCGGAATGCCCCCGCAGACAGACTGGGCATCGTAAAAGGGGCGGGGGAAGTCCTGATGTATTCGAAGACGCCGATTGCACATTGCATTCGGTTCGCCATCGGGGGTCGCAAAGAGCATGGGTATTCAGTTGAAAAACATCGCAACGGTCGCCGGGTTCCGTCCCTCGAAAATAATCTCCAAATCTTTTTTCATTGCAGCGGTCTTCGCTTTCGCCCCCGCGGCCCATGCTGCCGATAGTGACGTCGCGCTGACCGCAGCCGCCGTGGCCGCACCGGCTGCAGAGCAAGCCGCCCAGGGCGGCCTCTTCCAGAGCGCCAAGAAGCAGGACGAGACCGATCCCCAGTTCCGTTCGCTCTTCCTGTCCTGGAAAAAGCTCGATGAAGTGGGCCGTGGTCGCATTCAGCAGACCACCGTCTCGATCCCCTCGCAGCGTCCCGTTGATCTCAGCAGCTTCAGCAGCAATTTCGGCTTCCGCTCCGATCCGTTCAAAGGCACGCGCGCCATGCACGCCGGCGTCGACATCCCCGGCCCGATCGGCACGCCGGTCTACGCCACGGCTGACGGCCTTGTCGGTCGCGCCCAGCGCGCCGGCGGCTATGGCAATCTGGTCGAACTGGAACATGGCCAGGGCATCCAGACGCGCTACGGTCATCTCTCGTCGATCATCGCTTTGCCGGGCACCCGCGTGAAGCGCGGCGATCTGATCGGCCTGATGGGCTCCACCGGCCGTTCCACCGGCAGCCATCTGCATTATGAAGTCCGCCTCGACGGCCGCGCCGTCAATCCCGTGCCGTTCCTCGAATCGGCCGATTATGTGCTCGCAGCCCAGGCCAAGAGCAATGAGACCAAGCTGGCGCTTGGCGGCCCTGCAGACAAATAAGACGCGCTTCGGGGCGCAGCGGTTGCCGTTGCCCCCGCGAAGGCCTATTTCGGTTCCATGAATGAACCGCTTCCCATCGAACTCACCGCATCCGCCGCCGCGCGCGTCGCCGTGATCGCCACCAAGCTCGGCAAGCCCGCCATCCTGCGGCTGGCCGTGGAAGGCGGCGGTTGTTCGGGCTTCCAATATCGCTTCGGCCTGGCCGATGATGTGGAGGCGGATGATATCCAGGTTTCCAACGATGGCGTGAAGCTGGTCGTCGATCCCATGAGCCTCGATCTGGTGCGCGGCGCCGCCGTCGACTTCGTTGAATCGCTGGGCGGCGCGGCGTTCAAGGTCACCAATCCCAATGCGGCCTCGGGCTGCGGCTGTGGATCGAGCTTTTCGGTCTGACCCTTTCGCTTGGGTCATGGGTGCGTTAGGCACTGTCCCATGAAAATCGCGACCTATAATGTCAACGGGATCAAGGCCCGTCTGCCCCGCCTGATCGAATGGCTGGAAGAGACCCAGCCCGATGTGGCCTGCCTGCAGGAACTCAAAAGCTCCGACGAAACCTTCCCTGAGGCCGATATACGCGCGGCGGGCTATGGCGCGATCTGGCATGGGCAAAAGGGCTTCAACGGCGTGGCGATCCTCGCGCGCGGCCAAGATCCAATCGAGGTCCAGCGCGGGCTGGAGGGCGAGCCGGAGGATGTGCTCAGCCGTTATCTCGAAGCCGATGTGATGGGCGTCCGCGTCGCTTCCATCTATCTCCCCAACGGCAATCCGCAGCCCGGCCCGAAATTCGATTACAAGCTGCGCTGGATGAAGCGCCTGCAGGATCGGGCGCGCGCGATCCTCGCCGAAGAAGTGCCCGCGATATTGGCGGGGGATTATAATGTGATCCCGACCGACGAGGACGTCTATTCGGTGCGCGCGATGCAGGATGATGCGCTGATGCAGCCCGAAAGCCGTGCCGCATTCCGCACGCTCTGCTTCCAGGGCTGGACCGACGCGATCCGGTCACGCCATCCGCAGGGGCCGATGTGGACCTTCTGGGACTATCAGGCCGGTGCCTGGCAGCGCGATGCGGGCTTCCGGATCGATCATCTGATGCTGAGCGCCGGGGCTGCGGACCGATTGGTCGATGCGGGCGTGGACAAGGCCTATCGCGGCCGGGAAAAGGCAAGTGACCATGCGCCGACCTGGGCGGTGATCCGGGATTGAGGCCATTGATGTAATCGCACGGCGCGAAGGGCGGGAACGCTGGAACCATCTCAATCCGCTACCGATCAAGCATATCCACGATCGCTGGATCGGCCCCTACGCAGCAAGCGCGGTGGAAATGCTGGACCGGCTCAAGGATGATCTGGAAGGTTAGGGCGCGGACTGATCTTGGCGAGACTGGACCCTGCACGAATGCGCTTTATCGCTGTCCTACAGCGTCCTGATCTGCTTCAGTCAGCGCGGCTTTTTGACATGGTCGAACAAGGGAACGCCCCGCATTGCGGGTTGATCGGTCGTCATTGCGAGCGCAGCGAAGCAATCCGTTGCGGGCACCATCGCTGGATTGCTTCGCTGCGCTCGCAATGACGATGCAGGGCAAAATCATCGAGCGCCAGGGTGCCATCGAAAGTTGTTTCCAAGTGTGACCTTCGTGTGACCTTTCGCGGATTTGCCAGATTCCAGGTTTCCGGTGAAAGCCTGATTTTGGTGGTTTCGCGACCGTCGGCTTTTGGAAAGACGACCGGCGATAGCTGACGCTGCGCGGTAAAAAAATCATTTGGCAGCAATCGCCCAAAAGCTGACGTTAGACACGGAGCCGGGAGGGGCCATTATCTCAAGTAGGGAAGTTGGTGTCTACAAACTCTCGGGCGAATTGCTCGGGATCAACCGAATATCCCGCTGCGTCCGCCTTAGCCTTCCCATTTTCCCATATTTGCTTGATCTTCAGGGGCAGATTTGGGGGAAATTCCATCTGCGTCGCGACCATGTCAAACCATGAGCCGTTGATACCAAGCGCTGATGAAAGCTTAGGGGCCATCATATTTAAGGCGTATTCCTGCTGCTCATCCAGCTCACCTATCGAGCTGAGGACATAACAATCCATCAGCTTGAGGAGAGGCTTCCCTTCGTACCTCGACATGCTCGATTACCCTCGATTTAGCGGCACGCCGTGTTGCGATCTGCATATAGCGTTTGTACCAATGCCAACGCCCGCTTTCCACCATAATCGGTCGTGCAGCGTTCGTCTTGCCATCTGAATGAGCGACGGGTTTCAGGCGTAATGATGACATGACCGAGTGTCCCAAACTGGTCGTTTGTTACCATTTGCAGACCGTTCAAACCGCCTCAATCGCCTTCTCATAAATCATATACTGCTTATTCACCCGGCTCTCGATTGCATCGGCAATCGCGTTCATCCCCTGATTGTCGTCCAGGATCCAGCCGATCTCGCCGCGCGTGGAGCCGTAATGCAGCACGGCTTCGCGACGGATATATTCGATCATCATGAAGGCCAATTGGCTGGCGAGGCGGGTGGATTGGAGGCGCTTGACCACGCCCATCAGCGGCACGCGCATCGTGCGCGCCTTGGGTTTGCGCAGCCAGAGCAGTAGCTTGGCCCAGCCGAAGGGCAGGAGCGACCCGTTCAGGTCTCTCAGTCTCTCGTTGAGATCAGGCAGCGTGATCATGAAGGCCACCGGCTCGCCCTCCACCTCCGCGATCATGATCAGATCCTCAAAGACGATCGGCTTCAATTTCTTGCCGACATAGGCGATTTCGGCATCGGTCAGCGGCACGAAGCCCCAGTTTTCGCACCAGGCTTCGTTGAGGATCGAGAGGATCAGCGAGGCTTCCTCGGCAAAGCGCTTCTTGTTGACGCGGCGGATCGCGATGCGCGCATTGCGTTCGCCACTGGCGATCACGCGCTCAACGATGCCGGGGAAGGGCTTGGTGATATCCACTTCATAGGTGTTGAGCGTCTTGGCGTGGGTATAGCCGGCGCGCTCCACCCAGGCCTCATAGGCCGGGCTGTTATGCCCCATCATCACCGTGGGCGGATGATCATGGCCCTTCACAAGCAGACCCGGCTCATCCCAGATGGAAATGCTCAACGGCCCGAGCGATCGGTGCATCTTCCTCTCACGCAGCCACGCTTCGGCGCGGGCGATCAGCGCCTTAAAGACGGTTTCGTCCTCGGCCTCCATCATGCCCCAATTGCCCGTGCCCGGACCCATCCCCTGCTCGACCGGCTGTTCGAGCGCGAGATGATCGATCTGGGCGGAAATGCGGCCGACGACCTTGCCCCCGCGTTCGGCCAGGAAGAATTGCGCCTCGCCATGACCGAACCACGGATTTTTCTTAGGGTTTATAAGGCCATGGACTTCATCCTTCAGCGGCGGAATCCAATTGGGATCGCTGGCATACAGGCGATAGGGCAGGTCGACAAAGGCCTTGCGGTCCGCGCTGGTTTCGACGGGACGGATGATGATATTGGCTTGCGTCAAGGCCGCGCTCCTGATGTTTGAAGCGCCCATACGCCATTCGTCGCAGCGGTCCAATGCCTTGAGATGGATCAAGGAACGCCATGATGCTGCCTTATATTCTGGCGATAGAGTCCCTATAAATTGATATTGGTATGAACGATATGAACTCAGCCACGCTCAGCCCCGGTGCCGCCGCGACCCTTCGGGAGGCCGTGCCCGCCGCAGGTGCGACCAAGCCGCACACGGTCAACGACAATGCGATGATCCGCGCTGTCGCAGAATTGACGCGCGATCTGAATGCCGCCAATCCGCGCCTTTATTGGGCGGATTTCCTGGCGTCTGCGGCCATCGGCTATGCGGGCCTGTTTCTCACGATCGGCGCGGGCAGCACGCTGGCGGCGCTTGGTTGGGCGGCGATGGCGGTCCTAGGCCTGTATCGCGCGGCGAGCTTCATTCACGAACTCACCCACATTCGTCATGCCTCGGTGCCTGGCTTCCGGCTCGCGTGGAATCTGATCGCAGGCATCCCGCTGTTCGTGCCGTCCTTCATGTATGAAGGCGTGCACAACCTCCATCACGCGCGCACGCGCTATGGCACGGCGGAAGATCCTGAATATCTGCCGCTCGCGCTGATGAAGCCGTGGACCTTGCCGCTGTTCGTGGTCACCTCGCTATTAGGGCCGATCGCTTTGATGTTCCGCTATGCGATCTTGACGCCGCTCTCGCTGCTGATCCCGCCGCTGCGCACGCTGGTGCTGGAGCGTTATTCGGGGCTGGTGATCAATCCAGCCTTCCGCCGCCGTCCGCCGGAGGGGGCGGCCAGGCGCGACTGGCTGTGGCTTGAAGGTGCGACGAGCGTCTGGGCATTCGGTTTGCTGGTCGCCGTGATCACGGGTGTCGTGCCCTTGCGCGGCTTCCTGATCTTCATCGGCATCGCATCCGCCGTGATGCTGCTCAACCAGATCCGCACATTGACCGCGCATCTGTGGGAGAATGAGGGCGAGGTGATGACCGTCACCGCGCAATTCCTCGACAGCGTCAACGTGCCGCCGCCGGGTCCGCTGGCGGAGTTATGGGCACCGGTGGGCCTGCGCTATCACGCGCTGCATCATCTGATCCCCGGCGTTCCCTATCATAATCTGGCGGAAGCACATCGCCGCCTGACCGCGGCGCTGGCAGCGGAATCGTCCTATCACCGGGCGAATTACGATGGCTTGCCGGGTCTGGTCGCGCGGCTGGCGCGGAGCAGTTTCAGGGGCGCGGGTGAAATAGGGAATTAAACCCGTTTGTCCCGAGCGCAGTCGAGGGACGTGGTGCAGGTGACAGACGTGTCTCGACTGCGCTCGACACAAACGGTTTTAGATTGTCATTCCTCGGTCCGGATCAGCACGGTCTCGCCAATGAGCAGGAACAGAGCGAATGGCCCCCAGGCGGCGAGCCAGGGGGGATAGGCACCCAGATTGCCCATCGCGATCCCGAAATTATCGGCCACGAAATAGGCGAAGCCAAGCCCCATGCCGAGCACCGCACGCAGGAAGAGGCGGCCGGAGCGCGCCAGCCCGAAGGCGGCGACCGCGCCCAGCAGCGGCATCAGCACGGATGACAGCGGCCCGGAAATCTTGTGCCACAGATTGGCCTGCAGCGCCGCCACCGGCCGGCCGGCGGCCTGCAGGTCGCTGATCGCCGCCTCCAGCCCCATGAAGGACAATCCATCGGGATCGACCTGCGCCAGGGTGAACTGATCGGGCCGGATTTCCTGGCCGACCTCGGTCACCGGGAGCGGCGTCTGAATGCCGGTCGCGACATCGAAGCGCGTGGCGTTGGACAGCAGCCAGCCCTTGCCGGTATATTTGACCGTGGGTGCCTTCACCACTTCGAGCAGCGTATCATTGGCGCGGTTGTAGACCGTCACGTCGGAGAGGACGATGTTGTTCGACCGCCCGCGCACGGCGGCGGCATGAACCAGATTATTGCCGTCGCGTACCCAGACATTGGTCTGCACCGCCATATCCTTGGGCAGGGGGCCGTAATCCACCTTCTGCCAGCGATCGAGCGTCGACGTCGCGCGGGCCACGATCCGATCGTTGAAACTGAACGAGACGATGGCGATGGCCAGGCTGGCCAGGATCAGCGGCGCCAGCACCTGATGCGCAGACAGGCCCGCCGCCTTCATCGAGATCACTTCGCTATTCTGGTTCAGCGTCGCCAGTGTGATCAATGTGCCGAGCAGCACCGAAAACGGTAGGAATCGCTGGATGATCTGGGGCACGCGCAGGCCGATATAGGTCATGATCTGCGCATTGCCATTGCCGGGATAGGCCAGGATATTGCCCGATTCTCCGAGCAGATCGAGCGCCTGAAGCACCAGCACGAGCGCCGCCAGAACAGCGAGGCTGCGCAGGATGAATGCTTTGGCCATGTAGAAGGACATGGTGCGCGACGGAAAAAACTGGGTCTGCATCAGCCGCGGGCCTTTTCACGTCCAAAGGGATTGATCCGCTTGATCAGCTTGCCGATGCCGGCTGCGCCGCGCTCCAGCGCACCGATCGGTTGCCCGCCGGGCACGAAGGCGAGCGTATGGAACATCCACAGGATCAGCGCGGCAAACAGCAGGAAGGGCAGCCACAGCGCCAGGATCGGATCGATCTTGCCAAGACCACCCAGCGCTTCGCCATATTCGTTGATCTTGTGATAAGTGACCACCATTACGATCGACAGAAATACTCCGAGCGCGGAGGATGAGCGCTTGGGCGGCACCGCCAGCGCCACCGCCAGCAGCGGCAAAAGCAGCATCATCGCCACTTCGGTCAGCCGGAAATGGAAATTGGAGCGGCTTTCGTTGCGCAGCTTTGCCGGCACCTTCTGATCCTTGCCGACCCGCGCCAGTTCCGGGATCGTCATCTCACGATCACCATCACGCCCGCGAAACGCCTCGATCTTGGGCAGGTCGATCGGCAGATCATGGCTGGTGAAGCTCAGCACGCGCGGCGTGTTGAATTTGGGCGAATCGTGGATGAGCACGCCGTTGGTCAGACGGAAGATGATCGTGTCGGGATCGTCTGTGGCGAGGAACTGGCCCGATTTCGCGGTGGCGGCGACGGATTGGCCGTCCTTATTTTCGGCGCGCACGAAGATACCCGTCAGGCTGGTGCCTTCATTGCGGCTTTCTTCGATGCGCAGCGCCAATTTGCTGCCGAGCCGCGTGAACTCGCCGACCTTGATCGATGCGCCCAGTGCGCCGGAACGCAATTCGAATCGCAGGCCTTCATAGGCATAGCGTGCATAAGGCTGGACGAAGCCGACGATGGCGAGGTTCACCAGCGCCAGCGCGATCGCGAACATATAGGGCACGCGCAGCAACCGGGTGTAGCTCTGCCCCAGCGCGCGAAACACGTCGAGCTCGGAGGACAGCGCCAGCTTGCGAAAGGCGAGCAAAATGCCCAGCAACAGGCCGATCGGGATGCCGAGCGAGAGATATTCGGGGATGAGATTGGCCAGCATCCGCCAAACGACGCTCACCGGCCCGCCTTCCGCCGCGACGAAGTCGAACAGGCGCAGCATCTTGTCCAGCACAAGCAGCATCGCGGCGATCACCAGCGTGCCGAACAGGGGCAGCGCGATCAGGCGGGCGAGATATCGGTCGGTCGCAGTCAGCATTTTCAGAATTCAGACGCCCCATGACCATGATTTGGCCGCAAACGCAGCCGATTTAGAAAGGCAAGAAGGGGCTGATACGCCATTTTCGCCAAAACATCAGGCGAGGATATAGCTTCTAGGAGATTAGAGGTCATGTTGAAATTTCGCGGTAGTGCCGCACTTGCCCTTATGGCGGTGGCAATGCCCTTCGCAACGCCGATGCAGGCCGCCCGGGCGGCCACGCTCGGCCCCTATGCCGCGCGCTGCGATAGCGGTGGCATGTCTGTGATCGCGCGGATCGACGGATTGAAGGCGCGCGGCGGTGTCCTGCGCGTGCAGCTTTATGCCAATAATGCGGCAACCTTTCTGGAAAAGAAGCAATATCTGCAGCGCGTGGAAGTCGCCGTGCCCCGTTCGGGCGCAGTGGATATCTGCGTGCCTGTGCCGCGGCCAGGCGCCTATGCGATCTCGGTGCGCCATGATGCCAATTCCAATGGCAAGTCCGATCGCAAGGATGGCGGCGGGTTTTCCGGCAATCCCAAGGTCTCGCTGCTGGACATGGTGTTCAAGCGCAAGCCTGCGCTCGCCAAATCGCTGTTCACGGTGAGCAGCGGCCCGAAGGTGGTGCCGGTCACGGTCAATTATTTCTGAAGCCAGCCTCCCCTTATGATCGGATGATCTTGAACCCATGACCTGCGTCGCGCTTCTCTCCAATCCTCGCTCAACGGGCAACCGCTCGCTATTGCCGCGAGTGCGGAGCTTTTGCGCGGGGCGGCCCGATATCTTTCATTACGAGGTGGAGGAAGTCAGCCAGATCGGCGAAGCGCTGCGGACCATCGCGCGTGTGAAGCCCAAGGTGCTGGTGATCAACGGCGGCGATGGCACCGTCCAGGCGACGCTGACCGAGCTTTATCACGGCGGCCATTTCGGCGATAATCCGCCGCCGGTGGCGGTGCTGCCCAATGGCAAGACCAATATGATCGCGCTCGATCTGGGTTCTGTCGGCGATCCGCTGGCTGCGCTTGAGCGCGTCGTGGAATTGAGCAAATCGGATATGTCCCAGCATATCGTGTCGCGCGAACTGATCTCGCTTTCGGATGGCACGGTCGGCAGCCGGCCGACGCTGGGCATGTTTCTGGGCGGGGCGGGGCTGGCCGATTCTATGCTGTATTGCCGCACCAAAATCTATCCGCTGGGGCTTCCCAACGGGTTGAGCCATGTTCTGACGGCCTTTGCCGTGCTGTTCACGATGCTGTTTGGCGTACATTCGAAATTCCTGCCGCAGCGCTCCAATCCCGTGCGGATCTCGCTGGTGCGCGATAATCAGCTTCAGGGCATTTTCTCGATCCTGATCGTGACGACGCTGGAAAAGATGCTGCTGGCGGGGCGGACCGAAGGCGGCGTGCCGGGGCGGATGAAATTCATGGCGGTGGAGCAGAGCGTGCCATCGCTGCTCCGCGCGATCGTCGGTGCGATCCGGGGCAAGATCGGCCGTGAAGCGATGACCGGCATTCATTTCGAGCGCGGCGACATGGTGCGGATCGAAAGCAACGGATCGAGCGTGATCCTGGATGGCGAGACGTTCCGCGCGGAAACCAACCGGCCGATCGTGCTGACCTCCACCGCGCCCGTACCCTTCCTTCGCCTCGCGGCGTGACCCCCGTCCAGGATCTGATCGCGGCGGGCCTCTCGGCTCCGGTCGATCCGCGCGTCACCGCCATGGCGGCGGCGCTCGCGGCCCAATATGGCGCGGCGTCACGCACGGTGCTGTTCTACGGTTCCTGTCTGCGGACGGCTGAACTCGACGGGCTGATGCTCGATTTCTACCTGATCGTGTCCGACTATGGCGCGGCCTATGGCAAAAGCTGGCTGGCCACCGCCAACCGGCTGGTACCACCCAATGTTTTTCCTTTTGAATATAAGGGGTTGGTCGCCAAATATGCGGTGCTGAGCGAAGCGGATTTCCGCTCGCTGTGCGGACCCGACGCCAGCACGGTCTCCGTCTGGGCACGATTTGCGCAACCGTCCCGGCTGGTGTGGGCAGCCGATCACGCCGCGCGAAGCCATGCCGCCGAGGCGATCGCGCTGGCACCGACCACGTTGCTAGCGCTGACCCCGGCGCAGGCGGATTCCGATCCTCTCGATCGCTGGCGGCGCGGCTTTACGCTCACTTATGGTGCCGAATTGCGGGCGGAACGCGGCGGGCGTCCGGAATCGATCGTGGACTTCGATCCGGAACATTATCGCCGCCTGGGCGCATTGATCCCTGATGCGCAAGCACCGGGACTCGATCGCAAATGGCGCGCACTGCGCCGCAATGGCAAATGGCTTACGCTGGTGCGTCTGGCCAAGGCGAGCCTGACCTTTGCTGGCGGGATCGATTATCTAGCGTGGAAGATCAATCGCCATGCGGGCACGCAGATCGCGATCCGCCCGTGGCAGCGGCGGTTTCCGATCCTGGGCGCGCTTACTCTGCTGCCAAGGCTGCTGGCGCGCGGGGCCGTGCGCTGAGGGCGGCGTGCATCGCGGTTTCGAGGATCGCGATGGTGAAGGGCTTGCGCAGCACGCCATGCCCACGAAATGCCTGCGCATCGTCAACCTCGGCCGCGTAGCCGGTCACGAACAGCACCGCGATCTCCGGATGGTCATCGCTGATCTGCGCGATCATCTCCGGCCCCGTCATCCCGGACATCAACACGTCGGTGACGATGATATCGACGCTATGGCCTTCACCCAGCAGTGCGATGGCAGCGTCGGCGGAGTCCGCGGTCAGCGCTGTAAACCCCAATTCCGTCACTGCAGCCGCCGTTGACGCGCGCACGCGGGGATCATCCTCCACGATCAATGCGACCAGACCCGCCACATCGACACCGGGGGCGTGGCCCGAGGCTTCCGGCGATTTTCCCCCGGCATTCTCGGCATGTTCGGCCTTATGCCGCGGGAGAAATAGCGAGACGGTGGTGCCTTCGCCCTCGACCGACGCGATCGCGATTTCGCCGCCCGATTGGCGCACGAAGCCGAAAATCTGGCTGAGGCCCAGGCCAGTGCCCTTGCCGATCGGCTTGGTGGTGAAAAACGGCTCGAACACGCGCTCCAGCACATCCTGAGACATGCCGGCACCGGTGTCGCTCACGTCGATACGAACATAATCGCCCGCCACGGATTCGCCGATCTCGTCGGCGGCGAGGGTGGCGTTGCCCGTCCGGATCGTCAAAACCCCGTCATTCTCCATCGCGTCACGCGCGTTGACCGCCAGGTTGAGAATCGCATTTTCAAGCTGATGCCGATCAACCCATATCTGCCAGGGATCGGTGGGGCTGATGATCTCCACCTTGATGCGTTCGCCCAATGTGCGGTCCATCAGATCGGTCATGCCGCGCACCAGCGCATCCGGGCACATGCCCTGCGGCAACAAAGGTTCGGCGCGGGCAAAGGCGAGCAACCGCCGGGTGAGCGCTGCCGCGCGGTTCGCGCCCTCCATGGCATTGTCGATATGGCGCTCCACATCGCCCGATTTCGCAGCGATCTTGCGTTTCGCCAACTCAAGTCCGCCGACAACAACCGCCAGCATATTATTGAAATCATGCGCTATGCCACCAGTGAGCTGGCCCACGGCTTCCATCTTCTGGATCTGGCGAAGCTGAGCCTCGGCATGTTCGCGCTCAGCAGCTTCGGCGAGCAGGCTGGCGTTGGCATCGCGCAATTCGGAAGTGCGCTCCGCCACCGCGGCTTCCAGAAATTCGGCCCGCAGCGTTTCCTGGTCGGCTGTGGCGCGCGCGCGCCGGCGCTGGGCCTGCGCCTCGATCGCAGCCCATCCAAGCCCGATGGCACCGATGACCACCAGCAGTCCGAGAACCGCCAATGTGGTCGTCAGCGTATTGGCCTGATCCATCAGCCCCTGCGCCTTGCCTGAGCGCTCGGTGAGCGTGGCCTGTTCGTTGGCGACCATCTCACGAAAAATCGCCTTGATGCGGGCGACGTGATTTTCCAGGCCCGCGGCATGAAGCGCAGAGAGGGCGTTCACATTCTGCCCGTAGTTCAGGTAAAGCGCGGCATTGTTTAGCGCCTTGCCGCGTTCGTCAAACACGCGGCGGAGATCGCCGACGAGCGCGGCTTGCTCGGCATCCGCGGCGGTCAGTCTTTGCAGGCCGCTGATCATGGCGTCAGCGCGGCGCCATTCATCATAAAAGGAACGCGCGGTTTTCTTTTCGGATGAAATGACCGCCCGACCGAGCGTCGCTTCGGACAGCGCCATCTGCCCTTCGATCGAGCGCACAGCGACCATCACTTCGAAACTGTGCCGCTGCCATTTGAGCGCATCATCGCGCTGCTGACTCGAAAATCCCAGCATGGCGATCAGCGCGATCAGGGCCACCAGAACGCAGGCCGCAGCGATCCAGCCCAGCCCGCGTTGCCAGCCAGACGTCAGACCGTCTTCGGCCTCGTCATCAGGATCCACCACCGCCATCTGGCCCATCTTTATTAAAAGCGATGAATCGGCGAAAGTGCCACGTCGACCTAGCTGATGCACCCCACGGCGCGGCCGGCCGCTGCGAACATGCCAAGGATCTGCTCCACCTGCGCGGCGCTATGCTCGGCGCAGAGCGAGCAGCGCAGCAGCGTCATATTCGCCGGCGTTGCGGGCGGCCGAGCCAGATTGACGTAAAGCCCCTCGCTCAGCAGCGCTTCCCACATCGCGGCGCCCTTTTCCAGATCGGGCATGATCACCGCGATGATCGCCGATTGCGGGGTTTCAGTGCCCAGCGTGAAACCCAGATCCTTCAGCCCCTTGTGCAGGCGCTTCGAATTTTCCCAGAGATGCGCGCGCTTATCGCCGCCGTGCATCAGCTTGCGGATCGATGTGGCCGCCGTGGCGACCACGCTGGGCGGCAGCGACGCGGTGAACACATAGGGGCGACACACCAGCCTCAGAATCTCGAATTTGGGATGGTTGGATACGCAGAAGCCGCCGACCGTGCCCACGCTCTTGGAAAAAGTGCCGATGACGAAATCCACATCGTCCAGCACGCCCTGATCCTCTGCCACACCGCGGCCGTTCGGCCCCATGAAACCCATGGAATGCGCCTCGTCCACCAGCACCATCGCGCCGGCTTCCTTGGAAACGCGGATCATTTCCTTTAGCGGCGCGATATCGCCAAGCATGGAATAGACGCCCTCCAGCACAACCAGCTTGCCGGCTTCGGACGGCAGGCGCTTCAGCCGCTTTTCGAGCGCTTCGACATCATTGTGGCGGAAAGCAACGATCTGCGCATTGCCGAGCGCGCAGCCGTCATAGATGCTGGCGTGACTGTCTATATCGAGGATGACATAATCATCCTTGCCGGCGATGGTGGAGATGATGCCGAGATTGGCCTGATATCCCGTAGAAAAGACCATGGCGTGATCCAT
Source organism: Sphingobium boeckii (assembly GCF_014199215.1). GTDB lineage: Bacteria > Pseudomonadota > Alphaproteobacteria > Sphingomonadales > Sphingomonadaceae > Sphingobium_A > Sphingobium_A boeckii. The sequence goes on along the minus strand of NZ_JACIJC010000002.1, from coordinate 385,244 downwards.
GCCATAGAATTCCTTCAGCGCCTCTTCGCAATCCCTATGGCCCTGGTAGGTGCCATTCAGAACACGGCTGCCCGTGGTGCCGGCGCCGAACCTGTCCAGCGCATCCTTGCCCGCGGCGATCACGTCGGGATCGAAAGTCATCCCCATATAATTATAGGTGCCGAGCAGGATCGTCTCCTTGCCGTTGCACACAGCCACCGTGGGGGACTTCACTTCCTCCATCACCAGACTGAAAGGATCCTTCACCCCAGTGGCGAGCAGATCCTCGCGCTGCTGGATCAGGGGATCGAATTTGGAGAAAAGATCGGTCATTGGTCGGTTCCTAAAACCCTTATCCGTCATTCCCGCGCACGCGGGAAGCCCGCTTTTGCATGAGATATCCGGGAGAAGAAGAAGCTGGGTTCCCGCTTTCGCGGGAATGACAAACGAGTGTCAGCCTTTCAATTTGCCCACGGCATCGACAAGCTGGCCGACGCTTTCGATCTCGGCCTGCATATTCATGGTGATGATGATGTCGAATTCATCCTCGATCGCGGCGACGAAATCCATCACGGTGAGGCTGTCCCATTCGAGATCGCCCGCGAAGGTGGTGGTTTCGGTCAGCGCGACGCCCTTTTTGTTGAAGGGTTCGATCTGCGCCGCGATGATGTCGTAAATGGATTGTCTGTCTGTCATGTCCGGTCCTTAGCCGCTGGCATCGGGGATTGCCAAAGGATTGCGGCACAAAGGCGGCATCACCCGTGCTTGTAAAGGGCAGGCGGGTCGTGGCATATCCGCCGGATGGCGGAAGAACCGAACAAAATCAGCGAGAACCCGGCAGCGCTGTCGTTTTCACCGCACGCGATCCATCTGGTGCGGACCGCCCAGCAGATCAATGTTTCGCTCAGCCAGATGGCAGATCAGAAGGCGAGCATCCTGATGGGCGCGACATTTGTTGTCTTTAGTATTTCGGTGGGGCAGGCGCGCAGCGGGGGATTTTCGCTGCCACTATCCGTCCTGGCCCTTTTTTCGTTTCTGTCGGCCATGCTCGCGGTGTTCGCCGTGCTGCCATCAATCAAGGGCAAAGCACCCGGCAATCCCAACCTGCTGTTCTTCGGCGTCTTCACGCAAATGGCCGAAGAGGAATTTGCAGAGAGCGTGCTGGAGCGTCTCCATGCCGACGAAACCGTGTTTCGCACGATGCTGCGCGACATCTATCAAAATGGTCAGGTGCTTCAGAACAAGAAATACAAATATCTCGGCCTCGCCTATCGGACGTTCCTGATCGGGCTGGTGCTGACCTTCCTGAGCTTCGTAGCCCAGCAAAGTCGCATCATCTGATCGGAGCTCACTTGTTTCTGTCGAGCACCCGGTCGCATGTCTTGTCGGTCGCGCTGCCGCCGCCGATCTGATTTCCGGCCAGTGCGCCAACGCCTGCTGCCAGTGCTGTTTCGCCAAGATTTCCGCCTGCAACAAGACCAACGCCCGCGCCGCCGGCCGCGCCGATGATCGTGCCCTTCTTGCTGCCTTTCTTGCGCTCCAGCAGGCAATAGCGGACGTCATCGCGGTCGCGCGGTTCGGCGCGCGCAACCCGCGCTTTTTCCTTGCTGCTCAGCTTGGCGGCCATAGCCGGTTGCAGGATGAGCCCAAGGGACAACAACGCTGCGGCGGGTTTTGCGAATTTCATCTCTCTCGCTCCCATCAATGTTCAAGCTGATTGAACCGCTATAGGAACGAATTGTTCCCTTCAGCCCATCCAGCCTTTGCGGCGATACCATGCGGCTGTCGCTTTCAGGCCTGCGCGCGTATTGATCTGCGGCTGCCACACATCGGCGGGTGGGCGCTTGGCGGAATCGACCACCCAATCGGGATGGCAGAAATAGTCCACTCGATCCGCCGTCAACTTCGCTTTCGAACGACGCGCGAGACGATCCAGGCGGGATGCGAATTTCAGCAGGGCCTTGGGCGTGGCGAAGGTCGCGACGCGCTTGCCGACCGCCGCGCCCAGCGCTTGCGCAAAGCCCCGATGACTCCAGCCATTTTCAGTGCCGTCGTCGGCTTCGTAAATCCGCCCGATCGTGCTGCGATCCGGCACCAGAGCGAGCAGCAGACGCGCGAGATCGCTGACTTCGATGACAGACAGCCGGCCGGGCGGGGGGAGCAGCACCAGGCCGCGCCGCGCCATGCGGAACATATCCAGCATCTCGGTATCGGCAGGGCCGTAAATCGCAGGCGGGCGCACCATCGTCCATTCCAGCGCGCTGGCGATCACGGCCGCTTCGGCACCCGCCTTGGACCAGCCATAGGTGGATAGCGCTGGTTCGCGCGCTGAAAGCGATGAGACATGGATAAAGCGGTGGATGCCCGCCGCTTCCGCGGCTTCGGTGACCGCTGTCGTACCGTCGATATTGCCTGCTGCGAAACCGGCGCGATCGGGCGCATTCACAACACCCGCTATGTGGATCACCGCCTGGCTGCCACGCACGAGTTCATCGAGCGCCTCTGGATTGTCGAGCGCGCCCTCCACCCAAACGACACCGGCGCGGGCCTCCTGCGGGCGGCGTGTGAGCGCGCGGATCGAAAATCCCTTGTCGAGCGCGATCCGCATCACCGTCTTGCCGACGAAGCCCGTCGCGCCGGTGATCGCGAGCACGGTCACAATATGACCAGATGATCGCGGTGAATGAGCGCCGAACGCGGGGCGTATCCAAGCACTTCTGCCAGAGCATCACTGCGCTTGCCCGCGATCAGCGCCGATTCCGCGCTGTCATATTCGGCCAGGCCACGCGCAATCACGGTGCCGTCCGCGCCGAGCACGTTGATCACGTCGCCGCGTTGAAACGTGCCTGACACGCCTGTCGCGCCCGCCGGCAGCAGGCTTTTGCCGTCGGCAAGTGCCTTGGCCGCGCCGGAATCGATTTGCACCGTGCCTTTTACGCTCAACCGTCCTGCCAGCCAGGCCTTGCGCGCGCGCGCCGCCTTTTCGGGCACGAACACCGTCCCCCGGCCGGTCGTAATGAAGCGGGAGAGCGGATTTTCGTGCAGGCCGGAGACGATGGCAAGCGTGCTCCCTGCCGCATTGGCGATGCGCGCGGCTTCCAGCTTTGACGTCATGCCGCCGGATCCCATGCCGGATGCCGTGCCGCCATCGGCCATCGCCATGATGGCGGCGTCCACCTTGTCGACGCGCTCGATAAGCTGCGCATCAGGGTTGCGGCCGGGATTGTCGGTGTAAAGGCCGTCCACATCGGAGAGCAGGATCACGCCCTGCGCGCCTGCGGCCTGGGCCACGCGCGCGGCGAGCCGGTCATTATCGCCAAAGCGGATTTCGGCGGTGGCCACGCTGTCATTCTCGTTGATCACCGGAATGACCTTGAGGCCCATCAACCGGTCCAGCGTGGCGCTGGCGTTCAGATAGCGACGGCGATCCTCCAGATCGTCCAGCGTCACCAATATCTGTGCGGCGATCACACCATGCGCGGCGAGCAGGTCCGCCCAGATCTGCGATAGCGCAATTTGCCCGGTGGCAGCGGCGGCCTGCGCATCTTCAAGGCAGGCGCGTCCGCCCTTGGGCAGTTTCAGGCGGCGGGCACCCAGCGCAATCGCGCCGGAGGAGACGATGGCGATCTGCTGGCCCGCGCGGTGCGCCGTGGCGATATCCTCGACCAGCGTGACCAGCCAGTTGCGCTTGATCGCACCTTCTTCGTTCACAAGCAGCGAGGAGCCGACCTTGACGACAAGGCGCGGGCAATGCGCAGGGGAGAAGGGGCTCAGATCGGCGACCATTCAGCGCCCCCATCATCCTCCTTCTTCTTCACTTCGGGCGGCACGATCGCATTGATCAGGCGATCCAGCACGGCTTCCAGGCCTTCACCCGTCGCACCGGAGAGCGGGAGCACTTCAGCGCCGCTTTCTTCGGCCAATTCGGCCATAAGCGCTTCCTTCAACTCCGCATCGAGCAGATCGACCTTGTTGAGCGCGATGATTTCGATCTTGTCGGTCAGGCCCGCGCCATAATTCTCCAATTCGCCGCGCACGATGCGATAGGCCTCGGCAGGATCATCGCCATTGGCATCGACCAGATGGAGGAGCACCTGGCAGCGTTCGATATGGCCGAGAAAGCGGTCGCCAATGCCAGCGCCCTCGGCCGCGCCTTCGATCAGGCCGGGGATGTCGGCAACCACGAATTCGCGTTCCTTGTGGCTGACCACGCCCAATTGCGGGCGCGTGGTGGTGAACGGATAATCGCCCACCTTGGCCTTCGCATTGGTCACCGCATTGATGAAGGTGGACTTGCCGGCATTGGGCAAGCCGACCAAGCCGGCGTCTGCGAGCAGCTTCAGCCGCAGCCAGACCCACATTTCCTCGCCGGGCCAGCCGGTGCCATGCTGGCGCGGGGCACGATTGGTGGACGTCTTGTAGCTCGCATTGCCCCGGCCGCCATCGCCACCGCGCATGAAAACCACCTGTTCACCAGCCTCGGTGAAATCCGCTAGGATTTCTTCCTTATCTTCCGACAGAACCTGCGTGCCGATCGGCACGCGGATCACAAGATCGTTGCCGCCAGCACCTGTGCGGTTGGATCCTGCGCCGCCCTTGCCGCGCGGTGCCTTGAAATGCTGGGTGTAGCGGAAATCGATGAGCGTGTTCAGCCCCGGAATGGCTTCGAACACGATATCGCCGCCCTTGCCGCCGTTGCCGCCATTGGGTCCGCCATATTCTTCATATTTCTCACGGCGGAAGCTGACGGCACCGGGGCCGCCCGATCCGGATTTGAGAAAGACTTTAGCTTGATCGAGAAAATGCATGGGGAGCGCCTAGCGCAAACGCGCGCAAAAGGGGACTCGTTAGCGACGCTTTTGTTTCATCGGGCGTGGATAGCGTGGGAATACGCTCAAAACCGCCGCTGACCGGGGTCCAGCCTGTCGCAGCGACCGTGAAAATCCTGCCCGAAGCCCTTGATCGTGATCTCGCCTGTCGTCCTGTCGATCTTGAGCTTGGGATGATTGAGGCCGTTCAGCTTGTAGCTGGCGCTAATCTGGTTCGCCGACATCTGGATATTGTTGAGCTGCCACCAATGCTGATCATCGCCCCCCGAGGCGATCGGCGGTACCAAAGCCTTGGGCAGGCGGATCCTGCCATCGCCTTTGTCGATCTGGACGGTGACCGCAGTATCCATCTGCTTCATGCCGGTCGTTATGCCGTCGCGGGACCGATATTTGTGATCATATTTATCCCAGACGAGATCGGTCTTATATTCGCTCGTCATTTTCTCGCCGACGCCGAAACAGACGAGATTGAGGCCATCGCTGGATTGCGCATGGGCCGATCCGCCAGCCGTGGGGATCAAGGCCAGTATCAAGACAAATTTCGCCGCAGTCATGGAAACCTCCCGATGACAGGCGTCATCCGACTCGTGTTGACGATCGGAGGTTAGGCCTTTCACGCTCAGTTTCGAAGCCGAAAATCGGTTTAATCTTCTGGAAGATACGTTGCCTTCACAACCATGCGCTTGAGCAGGATTGGCTGATCCGATCCGATGATTATCGGCGTTCGCGCGGCGCTGGCTGGCATCGTGTCGTTCAACGCCAGCAACGGTACTGTCGTCGTGGCGATCGCGGCCAATGCGATGAGAATGCGTGTCATGTCCTGGTCCGTCCCGGCATCGTCTATGCACGAGCAATAGGGACAAGATGTCACTCAAATGTGCCGTCTGGTGCCTGAATTGTCGGAAAATGTAACAGGAGAGCATAAGGGCGGCACCCTGCGGCGGACGACCCATAAAAAAACGCCGCCGGCCTCGCGATCGGCGGCGTTTTTGATCGTGACGCGGTGGGAGCGTCAGACGAAAGAGGCGATTCTCCGCCGGCTGCGCGAACGCATGGCACCGCCCACGGCCCCAAAGCCAACGAGCATCATCGCCCAGGTCGTGGGCTCAGGAATCGCGGCCGTCAGATATACGCGATCGACCACGAAATCCTTGGCAGGAATGCCGCCGCTGTTGAAAGTGAATTGGAAATTGCCAGCGCCATTCACCGTGCTGACGCCGGTGGTCGAATAATGGAACCAGTTTTGCGCGGCCAGCGCGCCCGCGTTGAACGGGCCGAAGTTGATGCCGCCTACGCTGGCGCTCAGATCCGCCGGATTGGCGTTGTTCTGTCCATTTTGCGGAATATAGACGTCAAAACCGAATTGATAGGTCTGTCCAAGGACCAGTCCAGCCACGGCCTGGCTCAATGTCTGCGGTCCGGCCCGGTCAGCCACGAAATAAACAGCTTGCCTGCCGACCGCATCGAAGGCCGGATTCCCGACGGCATTATCCGTCGGGATCGACTCGCCAAAAGCGCCCGTCGGATAGCTATTCGTGTTGTTGTAACCGATGACAACGGGTGGAAAGCCATCAAGCGATGATCCACCAAGAGTCCAATCGTCAAATCCATCCGCTCCATCCTCAAAACTGCCGTTTGACAGCAGATTTGCGGCGATGGCGGATGATGATGCAAATGCCATAAATGCGCAGGCGCCGACAAGCGCGCCCTTTATAAGGGTTTTCATCTCGAATCCTCTCCCGAGTTATCGTTTATGCGACTCGATCATTTTATTATTAAGGATTTCGATACCATATTTTGGTGGGGGTCGTGAGACCCAAAGCCAGTAAACACAGCGATTTTGCAATTCGTATCATGCTGACACACACCGGTGCCCGCCCGTTAAGACGCGGGCGCGGCTTGCCCCGAACCCGTCTGGCCATGCGCTGCCATTGACTGGCGCAATTGCGCCGCCGCGATTTCCCGCGCTTTTTCGCGGGGCAGGCCGAGGGCATTTGCCATCGGGCCGCCGAGCAGCGCGTCGCCCAGCGCAGTCAGCACCAATGACAGCGTCTGTTCCTGCAACGGCACATCATCGTGATGATCCTCGCCCAGTTCGTCGACCAGATTGTGGATCGCCTCCAGGATCGGATCCAGCGCATCCTCATTGCCCGTGAGAATCATCCAACTCGCCATCGCGCCCGCACCGCCTTCGTCAAATGCGTCGAAGGTGAGATCCACCACCTCGCGCGGATCGCCTTGTTCAGCGCGGATCTTCAGCACGGCGGTGGCGATGCGGGCGGTCACGCTTTCAGCGAGGGATGCGATCAGCGCCTTCTGCAGCCCGGCCGCAGAGCCGAAATGGTGGAGCAGATTGGCGTGGGTGCGCTCGATGCGCGTGGCCACGGCCTTGAGCGTCACAGCCTGTGGCCCGGCCTCGATCAGGAGGTCGCGCGCCGCCTCGAGCGCGGCGGCGCGACTATGTTCGGGGCTGAGACGTCTCTTCACTATTGACATGCGTGTCAGTAACGATCAGTTAGAGGGCAAGGAGCTTTGGCCATGACTCGCAAGAAGACCCCTCAGGATTTGACCATCACCCCGCGCGACCGCCGCTTTGGCAGGGGCAGCACGCAGCAGCGGTGGTGGCTTGGCGGCGATCCGATTGCAACGGCTTTCTACAATGCGCTTTCGATCACCTTTCCCAAGGGCGAGGCGTTTTTCATCGATAGCGTGCGGTCTTTCCGCGAAGGCGTGCCGCCCAAGCTGGAGCAGGAGATCAACGCTTTCATCAAGCAGGAGGTGATGCACAGCCGCGAACATGTGTCGTTCAACCGGCGTGTTTCCGATGCGGGCTATGAGATCGCGGCGCTTGAGGATGTGGTCACCAAATCGCTAGAATTGACCAAGGATCGCCCGGCGATTCTCAATCTGGCGGTGACGATGGCGCTGGAGCATTATACGGCGATCATGGCACAGCGGATGCTGTCCGATCGGTCCACCTTTGCCGGCGCGGAGCCGGAACTGGCCAATATGTGGAAATGGCACGCGATCGAGGAGATCGAGCATAAGGGCGTCGCGTATGACACCTGGCTCCATGCCACCAAAGACTGGAGCCGGTTCAAGCGCTGGAAGGTGAAGACGATCATGATGCTGATCGTCACCCGCGAATTCTGGCGCAAGCGGTTTCAGGGGATGCTCTATCTGCTCAGGCAGGATGGGATCGAGGGGCCGAAAGCCTGGGCGCGGATCCTGTGGTTTTGGTTCGGCAAGCCCGGCGTGATCCGCAAGCTCATTCCGGCCTGGTCGGCCTTTTTCCTGCCGCGATTTCACCCTTGGAATCATGATGACCGCACGCTGATCGCTTTGGCCGAAAGCGAATATCAGGCGGCCGTGATGCCCCATGCGGCGATGGCCTAGAAAGCGCTATATCCGTCATTCCGGCTTTCGCAGGCAGGGCGGGTGTGTTTTGTAGCGTCATGAGCATTTCACAGACCATCATCCCCGTCATCCATACCGAACGGGCAATCCTGCGCGCGCATATACGTGCCGATTTCGAGGCATTCGCGCACATCTGGGCGGATCCGGGGGTGACGCGCTTCATCGGCGGCACGCCGTTTTCCTATGCGGAAAGCTGGAGCCGCTTCCTGCGCAATGCCGGATTATGGTCGATTGTGGGTTATGGCTATTGGGCGATCGAGGAACGGGCCGGGGGCGCTTATCTGGGCCTTGCCGGGCTGGCCGATTTCGAGCGCGGCATTGCGGCGATCAAGGGCATCCCCGAAGCGGGTTGGGTGCTGGCCCCACAAGCGGACGGCCGTGGTCTGGCGAGCGAGGTGGTTGCCGCTATCCTGTGCTGGGCCGATGAGGGACTCAAGGCACCCGAAACCTGCTGCATCATTGATCCCGGTCATGGCGCATCGAAACGTGTGGCCGAAAAGAACGGTTTCGCGAGCGCGGGGCTGGCCGATTATGGCGAGACGCAGATCGAGGTGTTCAAGCGTCCACGTTGCGCGTCGTAGCGCAGCCTTCGGTCATCCTAGCCCCGAACGCGCCGGGGCCAGAGCATTTTCAGTTCATCGGGCGTGAAGCGCCGTTGGCCAAAGCCGCAAGCCGGACCTGTTTTGCCGCGTCGGCCTTGATCGCGCTGGTCATTTCCGCGCAACCGCCGGCCCGCCAACCGTTCGCAGCCCCACCCGTGGGCAGCGCGCTCGACCATGTGCAGCGGGCGGTATCGGCCCGATTGGGGGCGGTAAAGCCCGTCTGGTGCATGGCGATGGTGATCGTGCCGCTCTCGGCGGTATCCAGCGTCGCGATGCGATCCGCGTTGATAGAGGGCATCGGCGCGATCAGCACCGGATTGGCACCCAGCAGGGCCATCGCGAGAAAGGTCATTCGGTATCTCCTGCATCCGGCGAATTGCCGGTTGCAGTCTGCCTAGCCAGTCTGTCGTTCGGTCGAGTTTCCTGATCGTATCGTAATGTTTCCGGTGATCAGGCCGCCATGGAGACGATATCGTCATCCATGGCGACTTCATCGACCAGCGCATACAGCGCGCAGGCCGCCTCATCGCCGCGACCAAGGCTGGTGCGGTTGACGATCTTGCCCGTCGGGCCGAAACCCAGCTTGCGCAGAACGTGGCCCGAGGCCGGATTGTCCGTGAAATGACTCGCAGTGATCCGGCGCAGCCCGAGCGCGTGGCCGATCTCCAGCACCGCGCGGCCCGCCTCCGTGGCATAGCCAAGCCCCCAATGCGGACGGCTGATCCAATAGCCCAGCGCCACCTCACCCTCCGGCGTGCGCGAGAGGCCGCAGCCGCCGATCAGGCGGGGCGGGCCGTTGGTGCGTGCAAAGGCCAGCAAGGCGGGAAGGTGATCGTCCTGCGCCCTGGCGAGAAATGCCTGCGCCTGCGTCAGATCATAGGGCCAGGGGACGGTTGCCAGATTGCGGACGATCGCTTCGTCGCCGATCGCATGAGCGAGGGCAGGGGCGTCTTCGAGCCAGCCGGGCCGGAGCAAAAGCCGGGGTGTGCGTGCGAACATGGGTCTCTCTCCATTTTATGCGCCGCCCATGCCGCATTTCGATGACGGCATGGAGACAGGGGATAAATGAGGGAGACAATAAAAAAGGGAGTGGGGGTGGCCCCTCTCCCTCTTCATCTGCCGGAGCAGATATGAGGGCCACCCTTGAAGGGCGGCCCATATCAGGTTCGCCCGATTATTCGGCTGCTTGCGCCACGGCGTCGACCGAGCAGAATTTGCGGCCGAGCTTGCCATCGTGGAATACCACGCGGCCTTCGATCAGCGAGAACAGCGTGTGATCCTTGCCCATGCCGACATTGCGGCCAGGGTAGAATTTGGTGCCGCGCTGACGCACGAGAATGTTGCCCGGAATCGCTTCCTGGCCACCGAACTTCTTAACACCGAGGCGGCGACCGGCTGAGTCGCGACCGTTGCGGGATGAACCGCCTGCTTTCTTATGTGCCATTTCTCAAAACTCCTTGGCGCTCTCGGGCGTCTTATTCTGCGGTCTTCGCGGCGGCTGCCTTTTTGGGCGCTGCCTTTGCGGGGGCTTCGTCGGTGGTGGCGGCCTCGTCAGCCTTGGGGGCTGCGGCCTTCTTTGCCTTTTCCGAACCGATGGCCATGATGCGCAACAGCGTGAGCTGCTGACGATGGCCGTTCTTGCGGCGATAATTGTGACGGCGACGCTTTTTGAAGACGATGACCTTCTCGCCCTTGGCCTGCGCGATGATCTCGGCAGAGACGAGCAGACCGGCGGTGTCCTTCAGTTCGCTGCCTTCGCCAGCCAGCAGGATATCGCCAAGCGATATGGTGTCACCGGCATTGCCAGCAATTTTCTCGACGGCGATTTTGTCTCCAGCGGCAACGCGATACTGCTTGCCACCAGTGCGCACGATAGCGAACATGGTTTGTCTCTTCATCTCAAAAGCTGCGCACAAGGCATCGACTACGGCCGAGACCCCCGCGCGGGAAAGTGGGGCTGTTAACTTCGCAATCCGGCTCTGTCAACGCGATTCGGCCCGATTGCGGCCCTTCAACCGGGATTCTGCGCCGGGGTCAAGGCGCGAACGAGGTCTAACACCTGGGGGGCGCGTGCCTTGTGACAGATCAGCAGATCGGGAAGCCAGGGATTCGCGCAATTATAGACGAGCGGACTGCCATCCACGCGCGAAACATGAAGCCCGGCGGCGATGGCGACGGCGGCGGGTGCGCAATTGTCCCACTCATATTGGCCGCCGGTATGGAGATAGATATCCGCCTCGCCGCGCACCACGGCCATCGCCTTGGCACCGGCGGAACCCATCGGCAAAAGCGTGGCACCCAGTGTCTCGGCCACCGAAAGCGCCTCTGCTGCCGGCCGCGTGCGGCTGACGAGCATCCGCAGGGGATTGGCTTCGGAGGACAGGGGCGGAGGGGCATCGGAGGACAGTACCAGGCCCAGAGCGGGCAGGGCGACAGCGCCAACGCTGGGTACACCATCGATCGCCAGCGCCACATGCACCGCCCAATCGTCACGCCCTTCGGTATATTCGCGGGTGCCATCAAGCGGATCGATCACCCAGATGCGCGCAAAGGCGCAGCGCGACGCATCGTCCTTTTCCTCTTCGGACAGGATCGCATCGTCCGGCCGCTCGGCGCGCAAGCGATCAAGGATCAGAGCATTGGCCAGCCGATCGCCCTCATTCCCCAGCGCCTTGCCCGCCTCAGGCATCCGCGCGCGAAGTCGGAGCAGCAATTGGCCAGCCTGTTCGGCCAGCGTGTGGGCAAGCGCCGCATCGTTCACAGATCAGGGCTCCAGATGCCGATGATCCGCTCCACGATGATCTCCGCAGCCTGTTCGGGCGTGGTCCGGGTCGTATCGATCCGGATTTCGGGCACGTCAGGCGCTTCATAGGGCGAATCGATCCCGGTGAAGTTCTTGAGCTGGCCCGCGCGCGCCTTTTTATAAAGACCCTTCACATCGCGGGCTTCGGCTTCGGCCAGCGGGGTATCGACATGGATTTCGATGAATTCGCCTTCGGACAACATGGCCCGCACCAGATCGCGCTCCGCCCGGAAGGGGGAGATGAAGGCGGTGAGCACGATCAGCCCGGCATCGGTCATCAATTTGGCGACCTCGCCCACCCGGCGGATATTCTCCACCCGGTCTGCATCGGTAAAGCCCAGATCCCGATTGAGCCCGTGGCGGACATTGTCGCCGTCCAGCAGGAAGCTGTGCTTGCCCAATGCGAACAGCTTTTTCTCGACGAGGTTGGCGATGGTCGATTTGCCCGAACCCGAAAGCCCGGTGAACCACAGCAATTTGGGCTGCTGCCCCTTTTGCGTGGCATGAGCCTCCTTGGTGATGTCGATGGCCTGCCAATGGACATTGTCCGCACGACGCAGCGAGAAATGGAGCATCCCTGCGGCCACGGTGGTATTGGTGATCTTGTCGATCAGGATGAACCCGCCGAGATCGTGACTGGTCTCATAGGGTTCGAACACGATGGGCTTGTCGGTGGAGAGATTGGCGACACCGATGGCGTTCAGATCGAGCGTCTTGGCGGCCAGATGTTCCATCGTATTGACGTTGACGGTATATTTGGGTGCCTGGACCGATGCCGAGACCATCTGCGTGCCGAGTTTGAGCCAATAGGGGCGGCCGGCCAGCATGTCTTCCTCGGCCATCCAGACGATGGTGGCTTCGAACTGATCGGCCACCTGCGGCGGGTTTTCGGCAATCGCGATGACATCGCCGCGCGAGCAATCCACTTCGTCGGCAAAGCAGAGGGTGACCGACTGGCCGGCGATTGCTGCGTCCAGTTCGCCGTCCATGGTGACGATCTTGCTGACGGTCGATGTCTTGCCCGAGGGCAGCACGCGCACGGCGTCGCCGGGCTTGATGGTGCCGCTGGCAATCAGGCCGGAAAAGCCGCGGAAGTCGAGATTGGGGCGGTTGACCCATTGGACGGGCATCCGGAAGGGCTTGGCCTGATCGGCGGTGACATCCACCTCGACCGTCTCGAGATGCGCCATCAGCGTGGGGCCGCTATACCAGGGCGTGTTGGCGCTGGGCGCGGTGATATTGTCGCCCTTGAAGCCCGAGATCGGCAGCGGCGTGAAGGCGGTGATCCCGATGCTGGCGGCGAAAGCGGTATAATCGGCGACGATCTGGTCGAACACGGACTGGCTGTAATCCACCAGATCCATCTTGTTGACCGCGAGCACGATGTTCCTGATGCCGATCAGGTGCGCGAGATAGGAGTGGCGCCGCGTCTGGGTGAGGATGCCCTTGCGCGCATCGATCAATATCACCGCGAGATCGGCGGTGGAGGCACCCGTCACCATATTGCGGGTATATTGCTCATGCCCCGGCGTATCGGCGACGATGAACTTGCGCTTCTCGGTCGAGAAAAAGCGGTAGGCGACGTCGATCGTGATGCCCTGTTCGCGCTCTGCGGCGAGACCATCGACCAGCAGCGCGAAATCGATCTCGCCGCCCTGCGTGCCGACGCGCTTGCTGTCCGCCTCGAGCGCGGCAAGCTGATCTTCGAAGATCATCTTGCTGTCATAGAGCAGCCGCCCGATCAGCGTGGACTTGCCATCGTCGACCGAGCCGCAGGTGATGAAGCGCAACAGGCTCTTGTGCTGATGCTGGATGAGATAGGCGTCGATATCCTCGGCGATCAGGGCGTCGGTCTTGTAAATCGGATCGGTCATATCAAACCCCGTTTGTCCCGAGCGAAGTCGAGGGACGTTGGAGAAACGACAAGCGTGTCTCGACTGCGCTCGACACAAACGGAGTGGGGGCATGATTGGTGGACACCCATCAGAAATACCCCTCCTGTTTCTTCTTCTCCATGCCCGCGCCACCCGCATCCTTGTCGATCGCGCGGCCCTGGCGTTCCGACGTGGTGGTGAGCAGCATCTCCTGGATCACTTGCGGAAGGGTGGCGGCGGTGCTTTCCACCGCGCCGGTCAGCGGATAGCAGCCGAGCGTGCGGAAGCGGATCGAGCGCTCCACCGGCACTTCGCCGGGGGCCAGCGGAAAGCGGTCGTCATCGACCATCAGCAGCATCCCGTCGCGCTCCACCGTGGGGCGCGGCGCGCTGAAATAGAGCGGGACGATCGGAATGTCGTTCAGATGGATATATTGCCAGATATCGAGCTCGGTCCAGTTGGAGATCGGGAAGATGCGGATGCTTTCGCCTTTGGCCTTTTTGGCATTGTAGAGATGCCACAGTTCGGGCCGCTGGTTCTTGGGATCCCAGCCGTGCGACGCGGTGCGGAAGGAGAAGATGCGTTCCTTGGCGCGGCTCTTTTCCTCGTCGCGCCGCGCGCCGCCAAAGGCCGCATCGAAGCCATAGAGATCCAGCGCCTGCTTCAGGCCCTCGGTCTTCCACATGTCGGTGTGCAGCGCGCCATGATCGAACGGATTGATCCCGCGCGCCTCGGCATCCGGATTCTTGTAGACCAGCAACTCCATCCCGCTCTCGCGCGCCATCCGGTCCCGCAGATCGTACATCGCGCGGAATTTCCAGGTGGTGTCCACATGCAGCAAGGGAAAGGGCGGCGGCGAGGGATAAAAGGCCTTGCGCGCCAGATGCAGCATCACCGCCGAATCCTTGCCCACAGAATACAGCATCACAGGCCGATCCGCCTCCGCCACAACCTCCCGCAAAATATGAATGCTCTCCGCCTCTAGGCGCTCAAGATGGGTGAGATTGTGTTTTGATCGGTCGGTCATGCGCACCCGATAGGCGGGGCGGCCGCCGATCAGAACACAGGATTAGTTGCGCTGCGCAAAGACGCTATTGTCCGAAGCGGATTCCGATCCACAATGTGCGCGGCGTGCCGAGGTCGATCGAGCCGCCTGCGTTGCGGGTCACCACTGCCTTGTCGAACAGGTTTTCAGCCCGCCCTACCACGGACATGCCTTTGCCCAGCGGCAGGTTGGCCACCGCATCCACCGTCAGCGCATCGGGCAGCACGTCGTTTTCCAGATCATCCTCATATTGCTTGCTGACATAGCGCAACGTGGTGGAGAGCGACGGGCCGGTGCGCGGTGCCCAGGCGGCGGTCACGCTGGCGGCATGACGCGGGCTTTGCGAGGGCACGAAGCCGTCGAACGCCGCGCCGGGCGCATCGACTGCGCTATGGCTATAAGCATAGGATGCCGTGACGCTGACATCGGAAACCCGCGCGCTGGCGGTCAATTCCACGCCCTTGGCGACGATGGCGCTGACATTTTGTCGCTGCCGCACATTGGTGGCGATGGTCACATTGGCGATCGCATTGTCGAGCTTGTTATAAAAAATCGTCGCGCCCAGCGTTACGCCGTCCAGCGGCATCAGATCGAAACCGGCTTCCATGCCTTTCAGCTTTTCCGGAGCCAGCGCGGCATTGGCCTGGGTGGTGATCGGAAAGACCACGAAGGGCCGGTAAAGTTCATTCAGCGTCGGCAGACGGAAGCCGGTATAGGCCGCAGCGCGCAGGGCGATCGTGTTGTTCATATGAAGCAGCGCACCCGCACGGCCATTCACCTCCCAATCACTGCGATCGGCGAAGTGGCTATCCTGCGTCAGCGCGCCCGCAGGACTTTGGGATCGATAAAAGCCATCCGTGATCGTCCAGCGATCGGCGCGGATGCCGCCGGTGAGCACCAAAGATCCGAGCGTCCAGTCATCTTCGGCAAAAAATCCGGTCGTGACCTGCTGCCCGCCTGCATGACGCCGCGCGGTGACCGCGCCGCTCATGGCGTTATAGGCATCCTCGAACATGTCGCCGGTGGCGAGGCGACTGTCCACGCCCAGCCGCAATATATGATCCGCGCCGATGGGCGGACGGACCTCGATCTTGCCGCCGATCCCGGTGGAGGGCGTGTTGCGCTGGTCGAGTGATTTGCGGAACGTGGCCGAACTGATGACGACATTGCTGAAATTGCGCGCCTGGATATAGGCCAGCGCGTCGACCTGCCACAAGCCGCGCGCAATGAGGCGGATGCTCGCATCCTGCCCCTGGCTCATGCTGTCGGCACCCGCAAAGCGCAAAGTACGATCATCCTGAAAGATCAGGCCGCGCATCTGCAATTCCATATCCGCCGAAAGCGGTGCCACCGCACGCAGGCCGACGTTCCAGCCCTCATATGCGGCGGGTACGTCGGCGATCGTCCGCTGCCCCTTGGGTGTGGTATAAAAACCGTCGCCCCTGTCCCAGCGGCCGGAGAGCGAGACATAGCCGCTGCCCACATCTGGATTGATGCTGGCGGAAAGCTCGCTGGAATCGCGGCTGCCATAGAATGCGCTGCCGGAAACGCCGGGCAGATCGGCCCGCAGCGCGCTCGCCAGTTCGATGGTGCCAGCCACCGCGCCCGCGCCGAATGCGCCCGATCCGCCACCGCGGGTCACGCGGATCAGCGACAGGCGTTCGGGCACGAGCGCGCTGAACGGGATATAACCGAAGAATGGATCCGCCATCGGCACGCCGTCCAGCACCACCAAGGCGCGGCTGGAGGCATTGCCGCCGAGCGCCCGCAGCGTCGCCCCTTGCGCGGACGGATTGGCCGAGCGGCTGTCCGAACGGCGGAATTGCTGAAAGCCTGCGACATCGGCCAGCACGGACTCGATCCGGTTCGAGGCGCTGCCCAGAAGCCGATCCCGATCTATCATGGTGGAGCCATAAGCCGGCGTACCCGGCGGAAGAGGCAGGCCGCCACCCGTTACGACGATAGCGCGACCCTCGTCAGGGACGCTATCCTGAGCGATGGCCGGGGTGCAAAAGGGAGACGCGACGAACAAAAGCAGCAGAGACTTACGCATCGAGATCAATCGGCCTTTGGTTCGAACAGGCGCTGGAGGAAAACGGTTTCCACCTCGCGGCGCAGATCATTATTGGGCTTTTTCAGGAAGCCATGGCCTTCATCCGCGAAGACCACATACCAGGCCTCTACGCCATTTGCGCGGATCTTTGCCACCACCTGATCGGATTCGGATTTCGGCACGCGCGGATCGTTCGTGCCCTGCATCACCAATATCGGCTTGGTGATCTTCGCCACATTGCCGAGCGGCGATATGCGCGCAAAGGCTTTCAGCATCGCGGGATCGCGCTCGTCGCCATATTCGGCGCGACGATTGTCGCGGCGATAGGCTTCGGTGTTGTTCAGGAAGGATACGAAATCGCTGATCCCGTAGCGCTCCACCCCGCCGACCAGCCGTCCCGAATAATGCGTCATCACCGCAAGCGCCATATAGCCGCCGTAGGATTGGCCGTAGACCGCGACACGCTGCGCATCCAGATCGGGCTGGGTGGAGATCCAGTCCAGCAGCGCGCCAATGTCCTTCACGCTGTCTTCGCGCTTTTCCGCATTGTCGAGGTTGAGATATTTTTTGCCATAGCCATCACTGCCGCGGACATTGGGCAGGATGACGGTCGCGCCCAGCACATCGGCGAAATATTGCGCGCCATAGTTCCAGATCGGCCGGGTCTGCGCCTCGGGGCCACCGTGGATATCCATGATGACTGGGGTTTTCTGCCCCGGCTTTGCATTGCGCGGGCGATAGACGAAGGCGGGGACGGACAGGCCGTCAAAAGATTTGAAGCGGATCAGCGAAGGCTCGGCGAGCGCCGCAGGATCGAGATCGCCCAGTTCCGATGTCGTCCAGCGCGTGAGTTCACCGCCGTTCACATCCCAACTCCATACATCGCCCGCCGAGGTCGCGTTGGTCAGGCCGAGCGCCAGTTTGCTGCCATCGGGGGAGAATTTGAGCGCGGTCAGCACGCCCTTGGGTAATGTGGGCTGGGGCAGGGCACGCCGGGTGATCCGGTCCTGCACCACAACACGCGAAAAGCCGTCCTCATTGATGGCATAGGCAAGCACGCGGCCACCCGCGCTTAGATCATAGCTTTCCACGTCCCATTGCAGGTCGGGGGTGAGCACGGTCTCCTTGCCGGTCGCGATATCGATTTCGACCAGCCGCCGCGTGTCGCTGTCGCGATCGGAAATGGCGATGATCGATTGGCCGCCGGGCAGGAACCGCGCGGCTTCATAGCGCGCCATCGCGGCCTTGGGCGCAATGCGAACCGCGTCTCCGGAGGCGAGATCGAGCCTAAACATCTGGCTCTCGCGATTGGAGATGCCGCGCGTGAAGAGCAGGCCTTTCTTCTCGTCGGAGATATCATCGGGCGAGATTGCGCCGTCGGACTGAAAGACCGTGCGCGGTGCAGCATTGGCTGCAGGATCGGTTGCCAGCAATGCGTAGCTGGCCGATCCTTTGGTTGCCTGGGACCAGATCAGCAATCGGCCGTCCTTGCTGAAGACGGGGGAGCCGTTGCGCGTGCCGGTCTGGGTCAATTGCGTTGCCGGGCCGGTCAGCCCCTTGGTGAAAAGCTGAAACCATTCATCACCCCCGGCGTCGCGAGTCAGCAGGAAGCGGTCCGTCCCCGGAATGGTCGCCGCATCGGCCACGGGCTCAGCATAGAAAGTGATCTGCGTGCGGTCCGCGCCCGGTGCTTTCACATGATGCAATTGCTGGGTCGCGCCAAAGCGGGTGGCGATCAACATGCTGCCATCCGGCAGCCAGTCCTGGAAGCTTGCTGCGCGGCTGTTTTGATAGCGCTGCACCGCGATCGAAACCTCAGCAGGGATGGGCGGCACATTCTCAAGCGTCGCCGATCCGATGTGGCGGACATCCTGCGCAAAAGCGGCTGAAGGAAGCGAGATCGCGGCAAGCGCCACGGTGCACAATAAAGTTCGCAACATCGGTGAATTCCTTCGCGGGGGACCGCCGCATTTATGGTGTGATCGCGATCATTGGCAAGCGCGGCCGCAATGCGCCATGATCGCGGCATGAAGATCAAAACATGGCTTGCCATCCTCTGCGCCTGGGCGTGCATTCAGCCCGTTATCGCCCAGAGCGAACCCGCCGGGCGATATCGCCTGTCTGACGGGCCGGATGTAGCGTCCGAGCTGATCCTGACGCCAGACGGGCATTTTCGCTATTTTCTTGCCGCTGGCGCGCTTGACGAGCAAGCCGAGGGAGAATGGACGAGCGATGGGAGCATTATCCGGCTCACCACCGTACCGACGCCGGTGCCGCCCGCATTTGCGCAGGGCGCGGCGATCGACGCCGAAGACCCCTATTTCATCCTGGTCACCTGGCCCAACGGGCGCGGGATTGCCGGGATCGATCTGCGCATCGGCTTCGACAGCGGCGATCCGATCGAGGCTTATACGCAAAGCTATGGCTGGAATCTGCCCGACGAAGAGACCCGAAACCCCCGCTGGATCGAGCTTTCCGAACCGATGCACGGGCTGGCTTCTCCGCGCTTCCCTGTTGATGACGCCAAACGGTTCCGTTTCATTCTCACGCCGAATGATCTGGGCATCGTAGACTTTCGCAACGCGATCGGCAGGCTGGATGGAGACACGCTTCAGTTGGAGCGAGCGGGCGGGACGATGAAATTCGTGCGCACGGACAAGAGCCACCGATAGGCTGGCGCACAATCACACGCTATATTGCTTGTTCCTGGATGAATGTTTTTGGGGAGCCGACCATTCACACCGTCTTTCAGCTCGCGCCGGAGATGTTCACTCTTGAGCTGGAAGGGCAAGCTGCGCCCGTGGACAGTTTGCTGCAATGGACCGCCCATGCGCGGCTGGGCGTGGTGATGATTCAGCCCTTTGGCGCGCTTGGGGCATCGCTCGCGATCCAGCTTGCGATTGCAAGCTACGGCGCGGTCGAAGAGGCACGGCGGATGCGCGATCCGCATTATGCCGAAATCTATCTGTTTCATGTCGGCGGACGCTGGGGCGATTTCAGCCTGTTCGATTTCTGGCCGGCGCGGCGGGAAATCTTCCTGCCAGATGATCCCTGCGTCACATTGGCCAGCCTGAACAGTCACGGGATCACGCACCTGCTGGTGCCCGATGGCGCACCTACCGATATTGCGCATGATTTCAAGGAGCCCGAAGCCGCCATGGACCGGCTGGCGCTCTGCCTGGCTTATGATCCGTCCGGCGCGGTCCGGGGTGCGGATGTGGTCTTGTCCAGCAGCGATCCCGCAGTTCTGGAGAATTTGCGCGATACGCTCTGGCCCGGTTACATGCTGGAAGAGCCGGTTGATCCGGCGCGTCGGGCCGATCCTGCGCGCTTGGCAGATCACATGCGCTGGCGCGCCGCGTTGCGCGCGCGGCTGGATGAGGTGGGGTCGGCGGAGAGAGAACCGGCCGAGACGCGCGCCAATGCGCTGCTGGAATCGGGCAAGATCTCCGAGCAGTATCGACGGGTATCGCCGGCCTGGGCGTTGCAGCGATTGGGGCGGCGCTGAAGCGACCGGTCTGGCCGCCGTGAGGCACCACTGTTGACTCGATCCGCGCCGCTTCTAGTTATGCTGCATCGCAAAAGGAGGTTGGGCTGCGCATCGCGATCATTGACGAAAGCCCTGCGCGCGCTGCCGTGATCGAGGAAGGACTGCGGGAGACCGGCTTTTCCGACGTGGTGACGCTGGTCGGGCGGGTGGGCCTCGTGGCGCGCATTGCCGCGCTGGCACCCGATGTGGTGCTCATCAATCTCGAAAATCCCGGGCGCGATGTGCTGGAGGAAAGCTTTGCCATCTCGCGCGCGCTGGCGCGGCCGATCGCCATGTTCGTGGATCAATCCGATGAGGCGGCGATCGCCGAGGCCGTGGATGCCGGCATTTCAGCCTATATCGTGGACGGGATGCGCAAGGAGCGGATCAAGCCGATCCTCGAGCTTGCGGTAAAGCGGTTCAACGCCTTTTCGCGGCTGCAGACCGAATTGGCCGAAGCGAAATCGGCGCTGGCGGAGCGCAAGTCGGTCGATCGCGCCAAGGCGCTGCTGATGAAACGCCGGAACATTGACGAGCCCGCCGCTTATGCGCTGCTGCGCAAGCAGGCGATGGATAGCGGACGGCGCATCGCCGAAGTCGCGGAAGCCCTGGTGACGGCCAGCGCATTGCTGGGGGACGATCTATGAGCCTGTTCCGCATCGGTTTTCTGCCGCTGGTGGACGCCGCCTTGCCGATTATCGCGCATGAATTCGGGCTCGCGAAAGCCGAGGGCGTCGCCATCGAGATGGTGCGCGATCCAAGCTGGGCGACGGTGCGCGACCGGCTGATCTATCGCCAGACCGACGCGGCGCATCTGCTGGCCCCGCTCGCCATCGCCACCTCCATGGGGCTCGATCGGCCTGCGGTGCCGCTGGGCGCGCCCTTCATGCTGGGGCTGAACGGCAATGCGGTTACGCTTTCCACCCGGATTGCGGCGCAGCTTGAACATCGGGAGATTACGCTGCTGGGGCGCGCGTTCGCCGCATTGGCGAAATCGGAGGCCCAGGCCGGCCGCAAGCTGCGGCTGGCGGTGGTGCATCGTTATTCCAGCCACAATTACATGTTGCGCTATTGGCTGGCGGGATGCGGATGCGATCCTGATGCCGATGTGGAGATCGTCGTCGTGCCGCCGCCCTTCATCGCGGACGCGCTGGAATCCGGGGAGATTGACGGCTCGTGCGTCGGCGAGCCATGGAACAGCGTTGCGGTCGAGCGCGGCGTTGGCGTGATGATCGCGCCGACTACGCAGATCTGGAGCCGGGGCGTCGAAAAGGTGCTCGCCTTTCGCCAGGAAACGCTGACCGAACGGAGCGAGGATGTCGCCGCCTTGATCCGGGCGCTGCACGCCGCCGGCACCATCGCTGCAGACCCGGCGCAGCGCGGCGCGGTGGCGGCGATGCTGGCACGACCGGGCTATATCGATCAGCCCGCCGCGCTGATCGAGCGCGCATTGGGCAATCGCATGGTCTTGTCCGCGGGCGCATCGCCCACCGCGATCCCCGACTTCCTGGTGCTCCACCGCGAAACCGCGAATTTCCCGTGGCGCAGCCAGGCGATGTGGCTCTATTCGCAGATGGTGCGCTGGGGCCATGCCACGCTCGCGCCGGATGGTTTCGAAGTGGCAGCCGGCGTATTTCGTCCCGATATCTATCGCGCCGCCCTGGCCAGCACGGGGGCCATCCTGCCGGGTGCCAGCGCCAAGGTGGAAGGCGGCATCGCGCAGCCGATCGGCGTGAGTTCGGTCAGCGGGCGGCTGATCATGGGGCCGGACCGCTTCTTCGATGGCCGGCTGTTCGATCCCGATCGCGCGGCCGCCTATCTCAGCGAAAATTGAAAATGGTGCACTGCGCAAAAATCATCTTGCGCTGCACCCGAATCCATGACAGCTTCATGACTGTCGGGCGATGAAGCCCGAACAGTATTTAAGATAGCGCGCAGGCGCTGTCATACAGCTTCCAACGACGGAAGCCCGCAATCAGGCAACGATGCCGCCCCGAACCGGACCCGATAGCGGCCGTGATTCGAGGCGGCTTTTTTCATGCCCGAAGCGCCGACCCGCATCAGAAAATCCGGGCAGCGTCGAGGGCGAAAGGGAGCATTCGATGAACAAGGGTTTCTGGGACGCGGGCCATCGCCCGACGCTATTCGCCGCCTTCCTCTATTTCGATCTCGCCTTCATGGTCTGGGTGTTGCTCGGCCCGCTGGCGCCGAGCATCTCGGCCGATCTCGGCCTGAACGCCGCGCAAAAGGGTTTGATGGTCGCCATTCCCACGCTGGCGGGCGCTATCTTGCGCCTGGTCAACGGCGTGCTGGTTGACAAGATCGGCCCCAAGCGGACCGGCGCGATCGGCCAGCTTATCGTGATCTTCGGGTTGCTCAGCGCCTGGGGACTGGGCGTTCACAGTTTTGGCGGCACCATCGCGGTGGGCGTCATCCTGGGGTTTGCGGGCGCGAGTTTTGCGGTCGCCCTGCCACTGGCCTCGCGCTGGTATCCGGCTGAACATCAAGGCACAGCATTGGGCATTGCCGGCATGGGCAATTCGGGCACCGTCTTCGCCGCGCTATTTGCACCGGGGCTTGCCAAGCTGTTCGGCTGGAACGCCGTGCTTGGCCTGGCGGTCATCCCGCTCGTCATCGTGTTCGTCATCTATATGGCGATAGCCAAGGATGCGCCCAATCCGCCTGCGGCCAAGTCCTTCACCAGCTATCTCGAACCCCTGAAAAACCCCGACGCATGGTGGTTCATGCTGTTCTATGGCGTCACCTTCGGCGGCTTCGTCGGCCTGGCGGCGTCACTCAGCATCTATTTCACCGATCAGTTCAGCCTCACCCCGGTGGCGGCGGGCTATTGCACCGCGGCCTGCGTGTTCGCCGGATCTCTGGTGCGGCCGATGGGCGGCGCTCTGGCGGATCGGATCGGTGGCATCAAGACCTTGAGCCTTGTCTATATCCTGGCGGCGGTCACCTTGGCCACGATCAGCACCGGCCCCGCCACCGTGGCGATGGCACTCGGTCTGTTCGTGATCGCCATGCTGGCGCTGGGCGCGGGCAATGGCGCAGTGTTCCAGCTCGTGCCGCAGCGCTTCCGCGAGGAAATGGGTGTGATGACTGGATTGGTCGGCTTTGCCGGCGGCGTGGGCGGCTTTTATCTGGCCTCGTCGCTCGGCTTCGCCAAGCAATTGACCGGCAGCCCGCAACTCGGCTTCCTGATCTTTGCGGCGCTCTGCATCGTGGCGCTCGGCGGGCTGACGATGGTCAAGGGCCGCTGGCGCAACACCTGGGGTGCCGCGCTTCAGGGCGTGCGGATATGAGCCGCCCCCTCGCGCTCTTCATGGCTGCCGGGTGCTTCGCCGCCCCGGCCGCCGCCCAGACCGGGCCTGATTTCAAGCCGATCATGGATGCCCGCCTGCGTTATGAGACGGTGGATCAGGCCGGCTTCGCCCGCAACGCTGATGCGGTTACGGCGCGAATGCGCGCGGGGTTCGAGCTGAAGCAGGGCGATTTCGCTTTCCTCGCCGAAGCCGAAGCGTTGCTGGCAATCGAGAACCATTACAACAGCACGGTCAATGGCCCCACCGGCTTTCCTGTGGTCGCGGACCCCCAGACGATCGGGTTGAACCGGCTTCAGGCGCAATATCGCGGCTTGCCCAAGACGGTCGTGACGCTCGGCCGCCAGCGGATCAATCTGGACGATCAGCGCTTTGTGGGCAGCGTCAATTGGCGGCAGGATGAACAGACGTTCGATGCCGTGCGCGTCGAGACCATGGTGCCCGGCGGCCTGGCGATCGACGCCACCTATGCGTGGTCGGATCGTACCATCTACGGGATCGACAGCCCGTTTCAGTCGATCGGCGGCGATAATGTATTCGCCAGCGTGGCCAAGATGATCGGCCCCGTCACCTTCAAGGGCTTCGCCTATCTGGTTGATCAGGATGAACCGGGCCGCAGGCAATTTTCCAGTCAGACCTACGGCCTGCGCGCGGTGGGAGGCTTCAAGCTGGGCAGTGCCGCGAAACTCAATCTGATTGCGAGCTATGCCCGCCAGTCCGATTGGCAGGACAATCCGAACGCCTATCGCGCGGATTACTGGCTGGGCGAGGCCGCGATCGCTGCGCACGGCTTCACGCTCACCGGCGGCTATGAAGTGCTGGGCGCAGGCTTTCAGACCCCGCTTGCCACGCTGCACAAATTCCAGGGCTGGGCCGACAAGTTTCTCGTCACCCCCGCCAATGGCATCCGCGATCTCTATGCCAGCGCGGGCTATGCGCTGCCGGTGAAACCGATCGGGCCGGTCTCTATGCTGGTGGCCTATCACCAGTTCGACAGCGATCGGCTGGGCGTGGACTATGGCAGCGAATGGGATGCGCAGATCGGCTTCAAGCCCTCGAAGCGCACCAGCCTGCTGCTGAAATATGCCGATTACAATGCCCGCAGCTTTGCCACCGATACCAGCAAGCTCTGGCTCCAGCTCGATTATATCCTGTGAAGGACAGCGCGATGACCCATCCCATCCAGCGTGAACATCTCGTCGTGATCGGCAATGGCATGGCCGGGTGCCGTGCGGTCGAGGAAATACTGGCGCGTGATCCCGCGCAATATCGGGTCACCATCTTCGGCGCGGAGCCGCGGGTGAATTACAATCGCATCATGCTTTCTCCCCTGCTCGCCGGCGAGAAGAGCTTCGACGATATCGTGATCAACGACCAGGCCTGGTATGACGACAATGCGATCGATCTGGTTGCGGGCGATGCCGTTGTGTCGATCGACCGCGCGGCCAAGACGGTCACGGCGCGCTCGGGGCGGGTGACGCTCTATGATAAATTGCTGATCGCCACTGGCTCCGATCCCTTCATCATTCCAGTGCCGGGGAAGGATCTGCCCGGCGTCGTCACCTTCCGCGACATGGACGATGTGGATGCGATGCTGAAGGCGGCGGACGGCGGCGGCGATGCCGTGGTGATCGGGGGCGGTCTGCTCGGGCTTGAAGCGGCACACGGCCTGTCACTGCGCGGCATGAAGGTCACCGTGATCCATCTGATGCCCACGCTGATGGAGCGGCAATTGGATGAAGCCGCGGGCTGGCTGCTCAAATCGGCGCTGGAAGGGCGCGGGCAGACCATACTCACCGGCGCTGATACCGCCGAAATCTTTGGAGAGGGGAAGGTCGAAGGAATCAGGCTGAAAGACGGGCGGGAGATCCCGGCCAGCCTGGTGGTGATGGCGGTGGGCATTCGCCCCAGCACGGGGCTTGGCCGCGAGGCCGGACTCGCTGCTGGACGCGGGCTGCATGTGGACGATCACATGGTCACCTCCGATCCCGACATCCTCGCAGTCGGCGAGTGCGTGGAGCATCAGGGCCAGGTTTACGGTCTGGTCGCCCCCTTGTGGGAGATGTGCCGCGCGCTCGCCGATGGGCTTACCCAGCGGCATACGGGCTATACCGGATCGGTGACTTCCACCAAGCTCAAGGTTTCCGGCATCGACGTGTTTTCCGCCGGCGATTTTTCGGGTGGGGAGGGGGCCGAGGATATCGTGCTCCGCGATGCGTCGCGCGGGATATACAAGCGTGTGATCGTGAAGGACGATCGTATCGTCGGTGCGGTGCTTTATGGCGATACGGCGGACGGCAATTGGTATTTCGACCTGCTCAAGAAGCAGGAGGATATCGCGGATCTGCGCGACTCCCTGATATTCGGCCAAGCCTTCGCCCAGGGAGGGGGCGCTCTGGACCCTAATTCCGCCGTTGCAGCCTTATCGGCAGATGCCGAAATTTGCGGCTGCAACGGCGTGACCAAGGGCAAGGTGGTTTCCACGATCGAGGCCGGTGCGTGCACGCTGGATGCGGTCCGCGCCACCTGCAAGGCATCGGCCTCGTGCGGATCATGCACCGGTCTGGTCGAGACCTTGCTCGCGATCACGCTGGGTGATGATTATGCCGGCGAACGCGAGACGAAGACAATGTGCAAATGCACCAGCTTCAGCCATGAAGATGTGCGCGCATTGATCCTCGAAAAGCAGCTCAAGGCGATCCCCCAGGTGATGCAGGAATTGCACTGGACGACGCCCGATGGCTGCTCCTCCTGCCGCCCCGCGCTCAATTATTATCTGCTCTGCGCCTGGCCCGGAGAGCATGAGGAGGATCCGCAGAGCCGCTTCGTCAATGAGCGGATGCACGCCAACATCCAGAAGGACGGCACCTATTCGGTGGTCCCGCGCATGTGGGGCGGCGTCACCAACCCGCGTGAATTGCGCGCCATCGCCGATGTGGTGGAGAAATATGAAGCGCCGCTGGTGAAGGTCACGGGCGGGCAGCGGCTCGATATCTTTGGCATCAAAAAGGAGGATCTGCCCGCGGTCTGGGCCGATCTCAATGCCGCCGGGATGGTCTCGGGTCATGCCTATGGCAAGGCCTTACGCACCGTGAAAACCTGCGTCGGGTCTGATTGGTGCCGCTTCGGCACGCAGGATTCCACGGGCCTTGGCATCCAGGCCGAGCGGATGACCTGGGGAAGCTGGATGCCGCACAAGTTCAAGATCGCGGTCAGCGGCTGCCCCCGCAATTGCGCCGAAGCGACGATCAAGGATTTCGGCGTGATCTGCGTCGACAGCGGCTATGAATTGCACATTGGCGGCAATGGCGGGATTAAACTGCGCGGCACCGATCTGCTCTGCAAGGTGGAGACCGAGCAGGAGGCGCTCGATTATTGCGCGGCCTTCATCCAGCTTTATCGCGAAGAGGCGCGCTATCTCGATCGCACGGCACCCTGGATCGAGCGCGTCGGGCTGGATTATGTGAAGGCGCGGATCGTGGACGATGCCACGGGCCGCGAGGCGCTGCGCCAGCGCTTCCTCTTTTCGCAGAGCTTCTCGCAAATCGATCCCTGGGCCGAGCGCGCGGCGGGCGCGGAGAAGGAATTGCACCAGCATATTGCCGAAATTCGCCCCTTTGCCGTGATGGAGACCGCGTGATGGAACCCGAATGGCTCGATATCGGCCCCGTTTCCCAGCTTCCGACGCTGGGTGCCCGCACGCTCCCCGTGCGCGGCGGCGCGGAGATCGCAATATTCCGCACGGCGCACGGATCGGTGCACGCGCTGGTGAATAGCTGCCCGCACAAGCAGGGGCCGCTCAGCCAGGGGATTGTGCATGATACCAGCGTCACCTGCCCGTTGCACAATTGGCGCATTTCGCTTTTGACGGGGCAGGCACTGGGCGAGGACAAGGGCTGTGTTCCCGTGATCCCGGTGAAGATCGACAGCGGCCGCATCCTGATCGGGCGAGCAGAAGCGCTGGCGGGTCTGGGAGCGGTGGCGGCGTGAGACGGACTTTCAAAACTCCGTTTGTCCCGAGCGCAGTCGAGGGACGTGGGGACACATCCGATGCGTGTCTCGACTGTGCTCGACACAAACGGAATTTTTAGACGTGAGCCCCGAACTCGCCGTCGCCCCCATCCGCACCACCTGTGCTTATTGCGGCGTGGGCTGCGGGATTACCGCCACGACGACGGGGGATCGGAGGGTCACGATCAAGGGCGATCCCGATCATCCCGCCAATGCCGGCAAGCTCTGTTCCAAGGGCACACATCTGGGCGAGACTGTCAGCTTAGAAGGCCGGCTTCTGCATCCCATGATCGGCGACAAGCGCGCAGGCTGGGGCAAGGCGCTCGATCTGGTCGCCAAGCGCTTTGCCGACACCGTGGCAAAATATGGTCCCGACAGCGTGGCTTTCTACGTCTCCGGCCAATTGCTGACCGAGGATTATTATGTCGCCAACAAGCTGATGAAAGGCTTCATCGGATCGGCGAATATCGATACCAATTCAAGGCTTTGCATGTCGAGCGCTGTGGCGGGGCACATGCGCGCGTTTGGCGAAGACGTGGTGCCCGCCAGCTATGAAGATCTGGACGAGGCCGATTTGTTCGTGCTGGTCGGCTCCAACACCGCCTGGTGCCACCCGATCGTTTATCAGCGAATGCTCGCCGCCCGCGAGAGGCGTGGCGCAAAGCTGGTCGTGATCGATCCGCGCCGCACGGAAACGTGCGAGACCGCCGATCTCCATCTGCCGATCCGTCCCGGCAGCGATGTTGCGCTGATGAACGGCCTGCTCGCGCATTGCCGCCGTGAAGGACTGATCGACGAAGCCTATCTCGCCGCCAGCGTTTCGGTTCCCGAAGGTTTCTGGGACACGCTGGACGAGGGCAATGATCTCTGGTCGGTCGCGCGCGCCTGCGATGTGCCCGCCGCTGATCTCAAGCGCTTCTTCGATCTGTTTGCCGCCACGCCGCGCACGGTGACGATGTTCAGCCAGGGGATCAACCAGTCGATCCGCGGCACCGATCAGGTGAATGCCATCCTCAACGTGCATCTCGCGACGGGCCGGATCGGCAAGCCCGGCGCTGCGCCCTTTTCCATCACCGGCCAACCCAATGCGATGGGCGGCCGGGAGGTGGGGGGGCTGGCCTCGACATTGGCTGCGCATATGGATTTCGCTCCCGAAAACGTGGCGCGCGTCGGCCGTTTCTGGGGGACGGACAAGGTTGCGGCAAAGCCAGGCCTGAAAGCCGTCGATCTGTTCCGGAGATTGGGCGAAGGCAAGATCAAGGCGATCTGGATCATGGCGACCAACCCCGCGGTGAGTATGCCCGATGCCAACGCCGTGCGCGCGGCGCTCGCCGCCTGTCCCTTCGTCGTCGTCTCCGATTGCATCGCGGAGACCGACACCGGAGCATTCGCGCATGTCCGCCTGCCCGCCGCGGGCTGGGGTGAGAAAGACGGAACGGTCACCAATTCAGATCGCACGATCAGCCGCCAGCGCGCACTCTTTGCTTGCCCCGATGAGGTGAAGCCCGATTGGTGGATCATCTCCGAAATCGGTCGACGGATGGGCTGGCGCACCGCCTTCACCTATGCGCGTCCTGCAGATGTCTACCGCGAACATGCGCGTCTTTCGACCTATCAGAATGGAGGCGCGCGGCTGTTCGATATCGGCCGGCACGCCGCGATCGGCAATGAAGCTTATGATGCGATGGCGCCGTGGCGCTGGGGCGGGACGCCCTTTGCGGATGGCCGCTTCCCCACCCCGGATGGCAAGGCACGGCTTGTCTCCGTGAGCCAGGCGAAAATCGCGCCGGCGCTGCCCGCATGGCCGATGACGCTCAACACCGGCCGTTACCGCGATCAATGGCACACGATGACTCGCACCGGCCTGTCACCCAAACTCTCCCGCCATCGGCAGGAGCCGTTAATCGAAATCCATCCGGACGACGCTGCGGCACTGGGCATAGCAGACGGCGATCTGGCCCGCGTCGCGACGGCGCAGGGCGGGAGCGTCTATCGTGCGCTGATCCATGAAGGCCAGCGCATCGGCGAGGTTTTCGCGCCGATCCACTGGACCGATCGCACATCGTCGGGCGGCCGCACCGGCCTGCTGCCGCGTCCGTTGGTCGATCCGCATTCGGGGCAGCCCGGCTTCAAGGCCACACCGGTTCGCGTGGAAAAGCTGGCGGTCGCCTGGCGCGGGTTTCTGATCGCGCGTGATGCGCCCGCGATGATTGAAACGGCTTATGCCACGCGCGTGCGGGTGCCACAGGGCTGGCTGATCGAACTGGCGGGCGATGGCGATCCACTCGTCTTCGCGAATGCGATCTTGCCCAAGGGCGACCGGATCGAGGCGAGCGACGCCGCCCGCGGCAAGATCCGCGCTGCCGTGCTGCGGCAGGGCCGGCTGATCGCCTCGCTGCACATCATGCGGGATGGCGGCCTACCTTCGCGCGACTGGCTGATCGAACAGCTTCAGGCCGCCGAAGATGCGTCCCCCATGGCGCTGCTGGCAGGCCGCCCAGCCAAGCCGCAGCCCGATCGCGGCGCGATCGTCTGCGTCTGCTTCGATGTGGGGATGAACACATTGATTCGTGCCATTTCGGATCAGGCGCTCACCAGCGTCGAGGCGGTCGGCGCGGCGCTGTCTGCGGGCACGAATTGCGGATCATGCCGCCCCGCCATCCAGAAACTCATCACCGTGAAGGAGGACGCCGCCCATGGCTGAAGAGGCTCTTATCCCCTGCGGCACGGTCTGGCTCGTCGGCGCGGGTCCGGGCGATCCCGATCTCCTCACGCGCAAAGCGGAAAAACTGATCCGCGCGGCCAGCGTGATCTTTTACGATGCGCTGGTGGGTCCGGGCATCCTCGCGCTGGTGCCCGATCATATCCGGCGAGTCCCGGTGGGCAAGCGGTCTGGCCGGCATTCCAAGGATCAGCGGACGATCAATGATCTGCTGGTGGAAGCTGCGCTGGCCGGAGAGCGCGTGGTACGGCTCAAAGGCGGCGATCCTTCCATCTTCGGTCGCTCTGCGGAGGAAATCACCAGCCTGAAAGCCTATGGCGTCCCGGTTCACATCTGCCCCGGCATCACCACCGCCAGCGCCCTATCTGCCAGCGCCGGCATGTCGCTCACCTTACGCGGCCTGTCGCGCAAGGTCCAGTTCGTGACCGCGCATGTCCGCGCGGGCGAGACGCTGACGCTGGATTGGCGTGCGCTGGCCGATCCGCAAGCCACGCTGGCGATCTACATGGGCCGCGCCACCGCGCCGGAGATCACCCGGCAACTCCTTGGCCATGGCCTGGCCCCGGACACCCCCGTGCTCATCGCGTCCAATGTCAGTCTCGTCGACGAGAAGCGCGTCACGACGCGGCTCGATCTCCTGCCGCTGGCCGTCATGGCGACGCCGAAGGACGAACCCTTGCTGATCCTGATCGGGGAGGCGGTGAGGCAGGACAAGGATCGTTCGACCCGCGAGATTCGCTCCGCAGCTTTCCCGCAATATGAGAAGGCCCGCTCGCTGGATTGACAAGCGGGCCGCCGCCTTGCTTGATCGCCGGGGCGAATGCGGTCGATCAAGGGCGAGTATGGCGAAGAAGCACTATCTCACCGCCACCCTGCCGGATGGCTATGTGAAGACGATCGGTCCCACCGCGGCGGATTATACGCATTATTGGCGCATCGTCGCGCGGCTGGATAATGGCAAGACAGAGGTATTCTGGGGCCACACCAAATCGCTTCCCGAAGCCAAGAAGAAGCGCAACGCCGCGGTCGATGCGTCCCGGAACCGCGGCTGGATATCTCATGAATTCGACATCGTGGCATTGGTGAAGACCGCCGGATAGCCGGGCCAATAGTCGCAAGCGCCGTGCGCGACACCTGATGGCAGTTGCCTGAAACGGGGCTATGCGGATCGCCCAAACACCTGTCTCGTAGCGGGCTTCGCATCCTCATCTGCAAAATAATGGGCGCGATACACCGCCCACTCCCAAACCACTCTATATTACTCCTGAGCCATTAGACGTAATCAATCAGGGGGAGTGAGTAATATGGATGTCGCGTACGGATAGATTTTCCGAATAAGCCCTAAGCGGCGCTCGTAAATTCACGAAATTTTCATATTTTTCGCAATTGCGCGAGGCATTTTGCTTTGTGCAGTCGGTATTATTTGATGGTGTTCGAATATCAACGATATTGATCATTATCCAAGTGGATGGATATAATGAAGAAATTCAATTTGCTCTTTACTGTTGCATCATTTGCACTTGTTTCGCCTGCGATGGCCGAAATGTCTCCCGAGGCGATGGGCGAAGCCATGGGTGAAGCCAGCGCTGACGCGGCGTCTTCCAAGGAAGTGTTTTCGACGGGCGTGGCCAAGGGCCGCGATCGCCTGGATAGCGCAATTTCCACCAGCTCGCTCAAGGAATCCGAGATCGAGAAACTGGGCGCGCGTTCCCTGGCCGAAGTGTTCCGGAACATTCCGGGCATTCGCGCGGAAAGCGGGAATGGTGAAGGCAATAACAGCTATTCCATCCGCGGCCTGCCGCTCGCATCCTCCGGTGCCAAATATCTTCAGTTTCAGGAAGATGGCCTGCCGGTGCTTGAATTCGGCGACATGACCGTGTCGGCCGATACCCTTATGCGCTACGATCTCAATCTGGCGCAGGTGGAAGCCATTCGCGGCGGATCGGCATCCACGTTTGCATCCAACTCGCCCGGCGGCGTGATCAACCTGATTTCCAAGACCGGCGAAGTCGAAGGCGGGGCCATCCAGGCCAGTACCGGGGTGGATTATGATGAAAAACGCCTCGATTTCGATTATGGCGGCAGGATCAACAGCACGATGCGCTTTCACGTCGGCGGTTTCTACCGGACGGGGGAAGGCCCGCGCGAGACTGGTTATGAGGCGTATAAGGGTGGTCAGCTCAAGCTGAACATAACCAAGGAGTTCGACACCGGATATATTCGCCTGACCGGCAAATGGCTGGATGACCACGCGCCCGCCTATGTGCCCGTTCCGATGCACGCGACCGGCACAAACAGCAATCCGAAATACGAGAGCCTGCCGAATTTCGACATCAGCAGCGGAACATTCTATTCTCCTTATGTCGCCAATTTCGTCACGCTGGATGGCAATAACAATCTGGCCCAGAAAAACCTTCGCGACGGGATGCACCCGATCGTAAAGTCTATCGGCCTTGAATCGCAATTCGATGTGGCCGGCTGGACGATCACCGAGAAGTTCCGTTACGCTGACATCTCCGGCGAAATCATGCAGTTTCAGCCGGTGCAGATCGGTGCGGCCTCGTCCCTTGCCGCGGCTTTCGGCGGCGCTGGTGCGACGCTGAGCTATGCAACCGGCCCCAATGCCGGCCAGGCGATCACCAATCCCGCAGGACTGAACGGCAACGGCCTGTTGGCAATGGCGTTGTTGCAGAACACCAAGCTGAACGCGCTGGACAATATGACGAACGATCTTCGCGCCACCCGCCAGTGGGATTTGGGCGCTGGCACGCTGACGACCACGGCTGGCTATTACAAATCGAAACAGTCGCTGAACACCGAATGGCTTTACATCCTGGCGGTCTCGGATGTGCGCGGTGACGGCACGTCCGCACTGGTCGATATCACGAATGCCGGGGGCGTATTGCAGACTCAGGACGGCGTGCTGAACTATGCGCCCGCGCGCCGCAAATATGATGTCGATTTCGACGTTAGCGCGCCTTATGCCTCGCTCAACTACCATATCGGCAAGATCGCCGTCGGCGGCAGCATCCGTTATGATTTCGGCAAGGCGCAGGGCGCGCTCTACGGTTCGGAGCTTGGTGGCGGCCGCGTGGGCATCACCTCCTATGATATGAACAATGACGGTGTCATTTCGATCGCTGAAACCCAAGTTGGGGTCATCCCGCTCAGCCGTCCGGCACCGGTCAATTTCGAATATGAGTATCTGAGCTATTCGGCGGGCGTCAATTATCGCATCGCCGAACCATTGGCTGCGTTCGCCCGCTATAGCCGCGGTGGCCGCGGCGCTGCCGATCGGGTGCTCTTCACGCAAATCGTGAGCCCCACCGATGGCAAGCTCGTTGATTCCAGAGCTGGCCGTGACACCATCAAACAGGCCGAATTCGGTCTGAAATTCCGCAAGTCGGAAGTAACGCTCAACCTGACCGGCTTCTGGGCCGAGACGAGCGAGATCAATCAGCAGACGGTGGCCGATCCCAACGGGGTTCTCTCGCTCCACATCATCGCGCGTACCTATAGCGCCAAGGGTCTGGAATTCGAGGGTGGCATTCGTCGCGGGCCGTTCAGCCTGACCGCCGGGGCGACCTACACCGATGCCAAGATATTGGCCGATCCGCTCAACACCGCGGTCGTGGGCAATACACCGCGTCATCAGGCCAATTTCATCTTCCAGGCAACGCCGCAGGTGGAGTTGGATATGTTCACGGTCGGTGCGAATTTCGTGGGTACGACCAGCAGCTACACGCAGGATACAAACCAGCTCAAGCTGCCTGGCTACACGGTTGTGAACGCCTTCCTTCAATTCCGTCCGGCTGAACGGATCGAATTGTCGCTGAACGCCAACAATCTGTTCAGTGCGCAGGGCTTTACCGAAATCTCGCAGCCGGCGCTCCCCGCCAGCGGCATGGTATCGGGACGTGCGATCAATGGCAGGACCATTTCCACGTCGCTGCGTCTCTCCTTCTGAGTTGGCGATGGGCAGCCGGGATGTCTCCGCATCCCGGCTGCCCGGACCCGCCCCTGGGACATTCAACCGAGAGTTGTGAATATGCTTAAGTCGATGAAAATCCCGAGAAAGCTCGGGCTATCGTTCCTGATGATCTGCGCATCCGCCGCCGCGATGATGATGGTGTTCTTCACCAACATCTCGATGATCGGGACATCGACGGAGCAGAATAATCTCAGTCAGTCCATCCATGCCAAGGCATTGACCCTGGAGACCGCGCTCTTGCGGCAAAACAGCCAGTTGCGCGGCTTTCTCGTGACGGCCGACACCTCGTATCTCAAATCCTATGATGAAGCGCGGGATGAATATGACCGCACCTCCGCTGAACTGGAAACGATGCTGACCGATCCAGCGCAAAATCAGGCTGTTTTGAAATCGCGCGAGGAAACTTTGTCGTGGCGCGAGAAATGGGGTGACCGTCTGATCGCACAGGTCAAATCCGGTCAGCGCGATGCGGCGCAGGCCGACACGCGAGCGGCCGGCAAGGCCGTGCTGGTGAGCAACGCCGTGCTGCCGCTGCGCACCATCCGTGATGCGCAAAGCGCGCTGATCGAAAAGAATTCGGCGCTTCAGGAAGGCGCGATCGGCACCGCGATCAGCGCGTTGACGATCGGCGGCATCGCCCTGATCGGCATCGCCATCACGCTCGCCGTGCTGCTGACCGGCCTGATCGCGCGTCCCATCACGGCGCTTACCAAGACGATGGCGAGCCTGGCCGCGGGCAAGAACGATATCGAAATCCCCGCCGTGGACCGCGGCGACGAATTGGGTGACATGGCCCGCGCCGTGCTGATCTTCCGCGACTCAGCCATCGCCAAGCAGGCAGCGGATGAAACCAATGCCAAGGCCGAAGTGACGCAGAAGCTGGTCGTCGAAACGGTCTCGGCGCATCTGTCCGAACTCGCCAACGGCAATCTTACCGCAGAGATCACCCGCGATTTCCCGGGCGATTATGAAGCGGTGAAGATCAATTTCAACAATGCTGTAGTGGCATTGCGCGGCCTGATCGCATCGGTGATGGAATCGACCGCGGCGATCCGCACCGGCTCCGACGAGATCGCCCAAGCCTCGGAAGATCTGTCCCGCCGCACTGAATCGAACGCCGCCAGCCTGGAAGAAACATCCGCAGCCGTTACGCAGATGGACGGTCGCCTGAAGGCCACCGTGGATGCCGCGCATCGCACCGTCGATCGGGCCGATGGCACGATGACGGCCGTGAATGACGGCCGGGTCACTGCCGATCAGGCGGTGCAGGCGATGACCCGCGTCGCCGATAGCGCCAAGGGTATCGACAGCGTGATCGAAGGGCTCGACAAGATCGCGTTCCAGACGCGCGTTCTGGCCATGAATGCCGCGGTGGAAGCCGGACGCGCCGGCGCTGCGGGGCGCGGCTTCGCCGTGGTCGCGGATCTGGTCTCGGCTCTGGCGATGCGCGCCGAAGAAGAAGCGGGCCGTGCGCGAGATCAATTGACGGCCACGCAGACCGATATCGTCACCGCTGTGGAGGCTGTGCAGAAGGTGGATGGCGCGCTGGCCGATATCACCGCCGGCGTGGGCGAGGTGCACCAGTTGCTCGGCAATATGGCGAATGACAATCAGGCGCAGTCGACCGCGATCACCGAGATCAGTTGCGCGATCAGCAGCATGGATCAGTCGACCCAGCAAAATGCGGCCATGGTCGAGCAGACATCGGCGGCAGCCCGCAATTTGGCCAATGAAGTCACGGCGCTGTCCGATCAGGCGCGTCAGTTCAATGTCGGCCACACCCAGAGCGCCGTGGCGCGGACGGCGTCTCGCTTTGCCGCAGCCACCAAACCATTGCCGCCGGCTGCGGTGTCTGCCCTCGTGCGCGGGCGTTCCGAGACCACTGAAGATTGGCAATCCTTCTAGCCGATCGCGGCAACCGTGCTGCACCGCTCCTCGCAAGACAAGATCGCTACTCCATCCGGCCGTGGCCATCGGCAAGGGTATCCAGAATGAATGAGATCGCGGATTGCGGGGGACGCGGTGAGCTTCGGCGACAGGCGCGGGTCGCGCTTGGTCTCGGCTCCCCATTCGTCGCCGCATTACTGGAGGCGGGGGAACGTCAAATCGACCATGCGCCGCTGACGGCGCGAATGATCGCATCCTGGCCGCACGATCCATCGGCATCCGCCCTCGCGATGCGCTTCAACGCAGCGCTTCATGCGCTGGCCCGGCGGGACTCGCTGCCGGCGCTCACCGCGCTATATCGGGGGGAGCATCAGGATTTCGATGGCGCGATTGCTGCGGCATTGGCGAGCGAAGACGATTTCATTGCGCAGTGGATGCTCGACACACCGCAGACAAATGAAGTCGGCCGCGCCGCCGCGATCGGCGCAGCGCTGATGGTGGTCCGGCAGGAAACGGATTTGCCATGTGCGCTTCTGGAACTCGGCTCCAGTTGCGGACTCAATCTTAATCTGGCGCGCTATGCCTATGATCTTGGGGGCATTGCTGCCGGTGCCGCGCAATCCCCGGTCCGCATCGCGCCCGCCTGGCGCGGCGCAGCGCCGGTTCATGCGCCGATCGAGATTGTGGCAGCGCGGGGCATAGATCTGAACCCCCTGGATGCTGGCAATGAAGCTACGCGTGAGCGCTTGCTCGCCTATATATGGGCGGATCAGCCCGGCCGCGCCGCGCGGCTCGAACAGGCGCTGGCGCTGGCCAGGCTGCATCCCCCGCAGGTGGACGAAGGCCATGCCGCCCCCTGGCTTGCCGCCCAACTGGAAACGCCGCAGCCGGCCGGCCTGTGCCGCGTGGTGTTTCATTCGATGGTGCTGCAATATCTGAGCGCGCAGGAGCGCGAGTCCATATCGGACACCGTCCAGCGGGCAGGCCGCCATGCCACGGCACAGCGCCCTTTTGCCTGGATCAGATTCGAATGGACCCCGATGCGCAGTGAGGTGCAACTCTCGCTGACCTGCTGGCCGGGCGGCGAGAAAAGGCTCCTCGCCACCTGCCATGCTTATGGCGATTGGATCGATTGGCGGCGTTGATTGCCTGGTTCAAAGGCCTGTGGGGAATTGGACAATTGACTAGCCCTGAAAGGGGAAACATCCTGGGCACCGGATGTCGGCCGGGGAGTTTAGATGAAATTTATCGTTGCGGGCCTGGCCCTTGTCATGCTGCCGAATGCGCTCGCGGCACAGGTGACGCCCGTGGTGTTGGAGGATTTCAACCGGATCGCCGATGTGGCGGGTCCGGCCTTTTCGCCTGATGGCACCCGGATCGCCTATAGCGTGTCGCTGAAAGACGCGAAGCGCGATGCCGAAAAGAGCGATCTTTGGACGGTTCCCTGGCAAGGCGGCACGCCGGTCCAGATCACCAAAACCCCCGAGGCATCCGAGTGGAATCCGCGCTACAGCCCGGACGGCACAGCGATCTTCTTCCTGAGCGATGCTGCGTCCAAAACGAAAATCGGCACTGATGCCGCAAAGGCGCAGGCCGAAGACGAAACCCAATTATGGTCGATGCCGGCCAAGGGCGGTGTCGGCCGTCAGATTACCCGTCTGCCCGGCGGGATCAGCGAATTTTCTCTGTCACCCGATGGGAAGCGCGCCGTCGTTCTCGCCGAAACCGGCGGCAGTGTGGGCAGCAAGGCCAAGACCCCACCGCCGATCGAGACCGAGCGCTTCTTCTTCAAACAGGATGGCCGCGGGTATCTGGATGATCGCACCCAGCAGCTCTTCGTCATCGATCTCGCTACGGGCCAGGCCAGCCAGATCACGCACGGAGCGCGCGATCACTGGCATCCCGCCTGGTCGCCCGATGGCAGCGCGATCGCCTATGTCGCCAAGGATCAGGGCGCTGATGACAGGACGCTCAATTACGATATCTATATCGTCTCGCCCGATGGCGGAGTGCCGCGCAGGATCAGCACATCACCCAATGCCGAAAGCGATCCGGACTGGGGTTCGGGTCCGGCCTGGTCGCCGGATTCGCGCAAGCTCGTCTGGCTGGAGGGAGATGCGGATAAATGGATTTATTATGGTTCGGCCCAGCTCATCGTTGGCGATGTGACGACCGGTGCGATCACGCGGCCCGCCCGGATCGATCGCTGGTTTTATCAGCCGCGCTGGACGCCCGATGGCAGACTGATCGCGCTGATCGAGCAGGATCGCGACACCTGGCTGGCCCGCATTGATCC
Organism: Sphingobium boeckii; assembly: GCF_014199215.1. Lineage (GTDB taxonomy): Bacteria > Pseudomonadota > Alphaproteobacteria > Sphingomonadales > Sphingomonadaceae > Sphingobium_A > Sphingobium_A boeckii. The sequence goes on along the minus strand of NZ_JACIJC010000002.1, from coordinate 346,877 downwards.
CGCGGACGGCGCGATCACCTATCTCACCCAGGGCAAGCGCTTCGGGTCCGATTATGCAATTGCGCCGAATGGGGCCATCGCGTTGCTAGAGACCGACAATAGCAAGCCGGCGGAGCTTTACGCGCTGGAGGGCCATCGCGAGCTGACGCATCACAATAACTGGCTGGCGGGTCGCGCGCTGGGCGAGGTGCGCGACATTTCATTCCACAGCGGGAATGCGGAAATTCACGGATTTCTGACGCTGCCGCCGGATTACGATCCGGCGAAGCGTTATCCACTGATCGCGGATCTGCACGGTGGACCGGTCTATCAGCATAGCCATGAATTCGATCTTGATGCCCGGCTCTATGCGGCGGCGGGCTATGTGGTGCTCAAGGTCAATCCGCGCGGGTCATCGGGCCGGGGCATGGATTTTTCGCGCGCGATCTATGCCGATTGGGGCCATCTCGACGTCAAGGATATCAGCGCTGGGATTACAAAGGCGATCGATATGGGCGTCGCTGATCCCGATCGGATCGGCGTGGGCGGCTGGAGCTATGGCGGCATCCTGACCGATTACATGATCGCCAGCGACCCGCGGATCAAGGCGGCGGTGTCCGGCGCGGGCGTTGCCAACGTGCTCGCGACCTTTGGCGTGGACATGTATGCGCGCGAATATCTGCTGGAACTGGGCGCGCCGTGGGACAATTTCGAGACTTACCGGAAGCTGGGCTATCCCTTCTTTCACCCCGAACGCATCACCGCGCCGACCTTGTTTCAATGCGCCGATGCCGACGATAATGTCCCGTGCGCAGGCGCGCAGCAAATGTATCTCGCGCTGAAGACACGCGGAGTACCAACCCGGCTAATCGTCTATCCCGGCGAAAATCACGGCCTCGTCGTGCCGAGCTATCTGGTTCACCGGATGCGCAGCAACATCGCCTGGTATGATCGCTGGCTGAAGCGTTAGGGCCGATCGACAGTCGGGAGGTGATGAGCGTGCTGGAGGAATGCGGCGATCAGTGCGGAACCGCGCCGCGCCACGTCGGCCGGATCACGACCGGGCGCATAAAGCGATGAGCCGATTCCAAAGCCTGATGCGCCCGCCGCCAGATAATCAGCGATCGTGTCCGCATCGACGCCGCCCACCGGGAGCACTGGGCATTGCGGTGGCAAAACCGCCCGCATGGCCTTGAGCGCGACCGGCCCGGCGACTTCCGCCGGGAACAGCTTCAAGCCGTCCGCGCCGGCCGCGAGGGCGCTGAATGCTTCGGTGGGCGTGAAAAAGGCGGGCAGCGAAAATAGACCCGCCGCCTTGGTTGCTGCGATCACATCGACATTGCAATTGGGCGAGATGATGATGCGGCCCCCGGCCTTCGCGACCCGCGCCACATCATCGACCCGAAGCACAGTGCCGGCCCCGATCAACGCGCGATCCCCCAGATGCGCGCTGATCGCGGCGATGCTCTCGAGCGGATCGGGTGAATTCAATGGAACTTCGATGCAGCGAAATCCGATGTCATAAAGCGCGATGGAGACCGGCACCGCCTCTGCCGGCGTGATGCCGCGCAGGATCGCGACAAGCGGCAATGCGACCAGCACTTCGTTCAACGTCACAAATGTTCTCCGATCATCCATAGCCCGCGCGCGACGGCGCAGTCTCCGTCCACCACAAGCGACTGCGGCGCGCCCGCCAGGTGCAGCGCGAGTTGATAGCGTTCCACTAGGGCCGTATTGCCGATCAGCGTGACGGGCTGCGCGCCAAAGGCCGCGATCTCGCCGCCGATCAACAGACCCGATAAATAGCTTTCGACCGCAGTGCCTTGCATGTCGCCGAGCAAGACGTCGGCGCGCGCGGAAAAGAGCAATGGCACGATCGTGCGCGCATCCAGCGCGCGCCTCGTCCCCCGTTTGAAAGCCTCAGGTTCGAAGTCGGCCGCTGCAACCGCAAGCTGGCCCAGCAGCGAATGCTTGCACAAAAGCGCATAGAGTTCGCCGGTCATCGCGGTGCTGAACCCCATGATCCGGCCATCCTGCATCGTGGCCCATTTGCTGTGCGTACCGGGGAGAACGACCGAACCGTTGCCGACGCCCGCGCCCAGCAACTGCGTTTCCTCGCCCCGCATCACGTCCGCCATGCCGTCGGCATTGCGGGATGACAGCCCCGGCACGAGCCAGGCCCGGCCCAGTGATGTCTCCAATGGCAAAGCGGATGCCGCAAGCTGGCCCGGGTCTGCGGGGCAGGGGAGGTAGGGCGCTTCCTGCCAGCCAACACGCCCGCCGACCATGCCCGCCATCACAATTCGCGTGCCGCCGTCACACCAGTCGCCGATCACCTCCGCAAGGACGCGCGGGAAATCCTCTTTCGCGAGGCCCGCCGCGCCATGCGCGCTGGAGCGGCGGTCTTTCACTGTGCCTTGATCGTCAAAGCGAAAGGCCCGCAAATTGCTGCTGCCCCAATCGACGCCGATCACGCCGCTCATCCGCCGAACGCGCGCGGCATCACACCGGTCACGCCGGGATCGACCTCGAACAATGCGCCTGCGGCGGGTTCATGTTCCTGTCCGTCGGCGGAGGATGTCACGAACATGCGATCGAGCTTCGGCCCCGCAAAGGCGATGCTGGTGATGTTGGAGGCTGGCAGTTCGATCGACCGCAACAGTGCGCCATCCGGGGAAAAGCGGCTGATGCGACCGCCGCCCCAATGGGCCACCCACAAGCAGTTTTCCGAATCGGTGGTCATCCCGTCGGGAAACCCCCAATCATCTTCGAAGCGCAGGAAAACCTTTTTCCCCGACAGCGTGCCATCGGCGGCGAGATCAAAGGCATAGATGCAGCGCGCGCCGCTATCGGTGTGGTACATCAGGCGGCCATCAAGGCTGAAGGCCGGGCCGTTGGTCACCGCATAACCATCATCATGCTGCGACCAGGTCAGATCCGTGTCGAGGCGGTAGAGCGCGCCGCTCTTCTCCTGATCCCGATCGTCTTTCGTCCCAGCCCAGATCCGTCCATGGCCGTCCACCTTGGCATCGTTCAGCCGATTGTGGGGACGATCAGGCTCGGGATCCCCGATCAGCGTCAAGGCCTTGGATTCGAAATCGAAGACATGAAAGCCGCTCTTCATCCCGACAATAAAATCGGTCCTTCCAGCGCGGGGCATGATCCAGCCGATCGGCTCATTGAAGACATGGCTGCCGTAAGCGCCGGTTTTCAGGTCCAGCCAGCGCACCGCATGGCCGATGATATCGACCCAGAATAATCGACCAAGCGCAGGCACCCAGACCGGACCTTCGCCCAGTGCGTCCCGATCGGGTCTGGCGATAGGCTTCACGGGCATCAATGATTATCGCGCGGCAGCCCCATGGTCTGGGCGATCCTTTGATATTTCTCGGCTCCTTCGAGAATGGCGCCGGTATCCATCTGTCCGACCACGGCCCGCTGAATTTCCTGCCACGGCGTCTGCGATGCGGGATAGGCATAGCCGCCCTTGGCAACCAAAGCAGTGCGGCGTGCGGCCAGCTCTTCGGTGGAAATCAACACATCGACCGTGGCCTTGTTGAGATCGATACGAACCCGGTCCCCTGTGTTGAGCAACGCCAGTCCCCCCATGGCGGCCGCTTCCGGCGACGCATTGAGAATGGAGGGGGATCCGCTGGTGCCCGATTGACGCCCGTCGCCGATGCACGGCAGCGCATGAATGCCTTCGGTGATCAGATAGGATGGCGGCCGCATATTGACGACTTCGGCCGCGCCCGGATAACCGATCGGCCCGGCACCGCGCATGAACATCAGCGTTTCCGGCGTGATGCCGAATGCGGGATCATCGATCCGCGCGTGATAATCCTCCGGCCCGTCGAACACGATCGCCGGCCCTTCGAAGGCCTCGGGATCGTCTGGATTGCTCAGATAACGCTCGCGAAATTCGGGGCCGATGACGCTCGTTTTCATGATTGCGGCATCGAACAGATTGCCCGACAAAACGAGGAAGCCGGCGTCGGCAAGCAGGGGGGTATCGAAGGGACGGATGACCTTCTCGTCCTCGATGGCGACACCCCGGCAATTGTCGCCGATCGTGCGGCCATTGGCGTTCATCGCGCTTTCGCGGATGAGCCCTTGTGTCATAAGCTGGTTGACCACGGCGGGGACGCCGCCGGCGCGGTAATAATCCTCACCCAGATATTCGCCCGCCGGCTGCATATTGACCAGCAGGGGGACGTGATGGCCTTCGGTTTCCCAATCCTTCAGCGGCAGTTCCACCCCGATATGCCGCGCGATGGCACACAGGTGGATCGGCGCATTGGTGGAGCCGCCGATGGCGGAATTGACCACGATGGCGTTGTGAAACGCATCCTTGGTCAGGATATCGGAAGGCTTCATGTCTTCAGCGACCATCTCGACGATCCGTCGGCCGGTGCGATATGCGCATTCCTGACGATCGCGATAGGGTGCCGGGATCGCCGCCGATGCCGGAAGCGACATTCCCAGCGCCTCCGCCAGGCTGTTCATGGTGGTGGCGGTGCCCATGGTGTTGCAATAGCCGGTGGACGGCGCGGATGACGCCACCATGCGGATGAATTCGCTATCGTCGATTTCGCCGGCGGCGAGCAATTGCCGCGCCTTCCAGACGATCGTGCCCGATCCCGTGCGTTCGCCCTTGTGCCAGCCGTTCAGCATCGGGCCGACCGACAAGGCGATCGCGGGTATATTCACCGTCGCCGCTGCCATCAGAGCGGCCGGCGTCGTCTTGTCACATCCGATCGTCAGGACGACGCCATCGAGCGGGTAGCCGTAAAGCACTTCGACAAGGCCAAGATAGGCCAGGTTGCGGTCCAGCCCCGCGGTCGGGCGTTTGCCGGTCTCCTGAATGGGATGCACCGGAAATTCGAGCGCGATTCCGCCGGCTTCGCGAATGCCCTCGCGCAGCCTTTCGGCCAGAACAAGATGGTGCCGGTTGCAGGGCGAAAGATCGCTGCCCGTCTGCGCGATGCCGATGATCGGCCTGCCGGATCGCAATTCATCCAGGCTGAGGCCGAAATTCAGATAGCGCTCCAGATAAAGCGCCGTCATATCGATATTGTCGGCGTTATCGAACCACGCACGTGAACGCAGCTTACCCGTGGCCTTGGCGGACATGATCCTCCCCTTCATTGATCGGGTCGATCGGTCGATCCGATGGCCACGCTGGCCAGTTGACGGCGGTCTATACTCCGACAATAAAGCGGTCAAGTAACGCACGGAGTCGCGTTGTGTTTGGGGAGAGAAAGAATGGCCGGTCCTTCAGGGCAGTCGTCGGTGGTTGGGGGCGGTGATCGGCCGTCGTCGGAATACGCGCCGGCGCTGACGCTCCTCGCCAGCCTGTTCTTCACCTGGGGCTTCATCAGCGTCATCAACAATACGCTGCTTCCGCATCTGCGCAGCGTGTTCGATCTCAGCTACACACAGACCACGCTGATTGAATCCGTGTGGTTCATCGCCTATTTCTTCGCCTCCATTCCCTCTGCCAAGCTCATCGAGCGGGTGGGATATAAGCGCTCGATCGTCGTCGGGCTGCTGATCATGGCAGGAGGATCCGTGCTGATGGCGCCGGCGGCGATGTTGCCGTCCTACGGCGTCGTGCTGACGGCGCTGTTCATTATCGCCAGCGGGATCACGCTGCTGCAGGTCGCCGCAAACCCTTATGTGACGGTGATCGGACCGCCTGAAACCGGCTCCGCGCGCCTCAACCTCGTGCAGGCGTTCAATTCGCTGGGCACCACGCTCGCGCCGCTCTTTGCCGGCTATCTGATTCTGGGCCGTTCGAAGGGCGGGACATCGGCACCCGATGTCGTGCTGACGCAAGCGGAAAAGCTGGCTGACGCGCAATCGGTCGTTTTGCCTTATATGATCGTGGCGGTCGTGCTCGTGATTTTGGCGGTGGTAATCGCGCGCTTTCCCTTGCCCGCAATCGGCCAGTCGTCTCAGCGCGTTTCGCGTGAGGATCGCGCGGGTCTTTCTCTGTGGAAACATCGCAATCTGGTGTTCGGCATTCCCGCGATCTTCATCTATCTCATCGCCGAGATCGGCGTCGCCAATCTATTCATCAGCTTCGTTTCCCAGCCCGATATTGCAGCGGTCACGCACGAAGAAGCGTCGCGTTATCTGGCCATGCTATGGGGCGGCATGATGATCGGCCGTTTTGCAGGCAGCTTTCTGATGCGCCGCATCTCACCAGAAAATGTTCTGGCCGGATTCAGCATCGCGGCGTTTGTCGTGATGATCATCACCACCTTCGCGCATGGCCCGCTTGCCATGTGGTCGCTCATCCTGGTGGGGCTGTGCCATTCGATCATGTTTCCGACGATCTTCTCGCTCGGCATCCGCGGCCTCGGTCCGCTCACCGAGGAAGGCTCGGGCTTGCTGATCATGGCGATCGCGGGCGGCGCGCTCGTCGTCGTCCAGGGCTGGCTGGCCGATCGATATGGCCTGCAATGGTCCTTCCTGCTGACGGCGGCGTGCGAGCTTTACGTTCTTTTCTACGCTTTATGGGGCGCCAGGGTGACCCATCCGCTGCCTGAATTAAAGCCGATCGCGGCTGAACATGGGTAAGCGGACCCGCCGCACATTATGGAAATGAGAAGCTATGAGTGAGGCTCCAATCCGGATCGCATTGGTCGGCATGGGCAAGATCGCGCGCGATCAGCATCTGCCCGCGATCGCGGGCAATCCGCAGCTTGTGCTGGCCGCCACGATGAGCCCGCACAGCCCCGGAGTGGATGGTGTTGCGGCGTTCAAATCGATGGAAGCGCTGCTCGCGGCGGGCGATACATTCGATGCCGTGGCGCTGTGTTCGCCGCCCCAGGTGCGTTACGGGCTTGCCGCGGCAGCCCTGGCGGCGGGCAAGCATGTGTTCCTGGAAAAGCCGCCGGGCGCGACTTTGAGCGAAGTGGCGGTGCTGAAGGAAAAGGCGGAGGCCGCGGGCGTCACGCTTTTCGCAAGCTGGCATTCGCGCTACGCCGCCGGGGTCGAGCCCGCGCGCGCCTGGCTGGCCGACAAACGCATAGACCGCGCGCATATCATCTGGCGTGAGGATGTGCGGGTTTGGCACCCGGGGCAGGCCTGGATCTGGGAAGCCGGTGGCCTGGGCGTGTTCGATCCCGGCATCAACGCGCTTTCGATCGTCACCCGCATATTGCCACGGCGCATCATGCTTGAGGCCGCAACCTTGTCGTTTCCCGCCAATCGCGAAGCGCCGATCGCTGCCGATCTGAAACTGCGCGATACCGATGGCGCGCCGGTGACATTCGATCTGGATTGGCGGCAGACCGGGCCGCAGAGCTGGGACATCGCAGTCGAGACGAACGCCGGAACCCTCACGCTCTCGCAAGGCGGCGCGGTGCTCGAAGTCGATGGCCATATTCATCGCGATGAAGACCGGGAATATGCCGGGCTCTATCAGCAGTTTGAAGCGCTCATTCGTGCCGGTGTGAGCGATGCGGATGTGACTCCGCTGGAGTTGGTAAGCGATGTCTTCCTGACCGGACGCCGACATACGGTAGAAACTTTCGAAGACTGAAAGCGCACCCGACGCAGGTCTTTGGTCCCCGCACGGCATTTTTTGAACGCGCACAGCCGCGAATCCTGTCTCTTTAGTCCTACTATTTTTGTGGCGTGCGCCGCGCCGCGGCCTATGGACATGTGTTCGTCTTAAGCGTACTCGCGGGTTCGGAAAAGGAATATGCGTGCGCGTCAAAACGGAATCGAAGCGACAGGATATCCTCGATGCCGCGGCGGCTGAGTTCAGTCTGCGCGGCTTTCATGAGACGACGCTGGCGCATGTGGCTGAACGCATGAGCAGTTCCAAAGCCACGATCTACAATTATTTTCGATCGAAAGACGAGCTTCTCGGGGCGGTTCTGGCGGCAGCGGCCGTGCCCGCCACGGCGGCGCTGCTGAAAACCTGGGACGCGGCGTTGCCGCTGGCGGCGCGGCTCAACGCATTTGCCGAGGGTTATCTGAGAATGCAGACCGGTGCTGCCGCCGTGGCGCTGCAGCGGCTTCTGATCACGAAAGGCGCCAAATCCCGCGCGATATTGGGGCCGTTCGAGGATGATCCGGACACGCACGCCCTTCCCCAACTCGTCCTGCTGTTTAGGGATGAACAGGAAAAGGGCGTTTTGGTCGCCGGCGATTGCCTGGAAATGGCGCGAAATCTGTGTGCGCTCCTGCACGGCGATCTGCCCTTGCGGCTGATGTTCGGCGGGATGGATCAGGCGACCGAGGCGCAAGTTCTCGAGTCGGCTCACGCTGCCGTCAGGATGTTCATTGCCGCTTATGGGGAGGGGGCGGATCGTGCGTAAAAGCCTGACGCTTGCTGGAATTCTGCTATTGACCGGCTGTGTTTCCAATCGCCTGCCCGCGCCCGAAATCACCGTGCCGGGCCAGTTCGAGGCCCAGGTTGAGGCGTCGCAATCGAACGCCGTTTCCGCGCAGTCGATCGAGCAATGGTGGCTGTTGTTCGATGATGCGCAATTGTCGTCGCTGGTCGATCAGGCACTGTCGGACGCGCCCGATGCGCGGACGGCGCTGGCGCGCCTTCGTGAGGCGCAGGCAATCAGGCGCGGTGCGCTGACGCCTTACGATCCGCAGGGCAATCCCGGCTTTTCGGTCAGCCGGAGCGATACAAGCGTCAACGGCGCGCCGGCGGGCCAGGATCAATTGCTGGGGGCAGGGACTTCGGTTGCGCTCGGCGGCAGCTTTAACGTCAGTTGGGAAGCCGATCTGTTTGGTCGACGCAGCGCGGCGCGCGGCGCAGCGGAGGCTGACCTCGCGGCGGCGCGCTTTGTATTCGAGGCGACGCGTCTGAGCCTCGCCGCCAATGTCGCCACCCAATTGTTCGCCGCGCGCGGCCTGGCAGGGCAGATCGTAGAAGCGCAGGAGACGTTGCGGATCGCGCAGGAATTGGCGCGTATCGGGCGGCTGCGCGTTACAAGCGGTCTTGGATCGGGATCAGACGCCGCGCGGCTCGATACCCAGCTTGCTAATGCGCAATCCGATCTGGTCAATCTGCGGTCGCAATTCTCGATCGCGCGGCGCACGCTGCTGGTATTGCTCGGGCGTGGCACCGATGGGCTCGATACGCTGCCGATCGCCGCCGTCCTGCCGATGCCGCCGCGTCCGCCGGCGCTGACCCCGGCGGATGTGATGATGCGGCGCCCGGATGTGCGCGAGGCCGAGCAGCGGCTGCGCGCAGCGGCGGGCAATTTGAAGCTCGATCAGCTTGCCCTGTTTCCACGCTTGACGCTGCAGCCCGGCGCGTCGTTCACCCGCGTGCTCGATCCTGCGGCTTATGCGACGAGCGTATGGACGCTGGCTGCTGGTCTGTTTGTCCCGATCCTCGATCGCCCGCGTCTGCTCTCCCAGATCGGGGCGCAGACCGCGCGGGGCGAGCAAGCGGTGATCGCTTATGAACAGGCCGTCCAGGCGGCCTATGGCGATGCGGAAAACAGTCTGACGGCCTTGAGCGCCGATCTCGATCGACTGGACTATCTGATTTTGGCCGAGCAGCGCGCGCAATTCGCATTCTCCGCGCAACAGCAAGGCTATAAGGCCGGGATCGTGGATCTCGATACGCTGCTGCAGACCGAACAGGCCTGGCGGGCCGCGCGGATCGCGCTCGTCGCGCTCAAGACATCGACGCTCACCAACGCGGTAACCAGCTTCAAGGCGCTGGGCGGCGGATGGAATCCTGACCCAAGCAGCGGGAGCTGAAATCGTGCGCCATTATCTGATATATCTGGCCATGCCAGCCTTGCTCGCCGGGTGCTCCAAAAGTGATGAGGGGGATCAGGAGACCGCCCGCGCCGCATCCGCGCCACGCGCGGTGAGCACCGCCCCTGTCACGCTGAGATCGATGAGCAACGAACTGGCGCTTTCGGGCATATTGGTCTCGCGCGAGGAAGCCGCGGTGGCAAGCCAGCTTTCCGGTTATCCGGTCTCGCGCGTATTCGTGGATCAGGATGATCAGGTGAAAGCGGGGCAGCCGCTGGCGCAACTCGATGACACGTTGCTGCGCGCCGATATTGCGCAGCAGCAAGCCGTGTTGATGCAGCAGCGCATTGCCGCCGAAAAGGCGCGGACCGAGGCGGGGCGCGTCGCCGGATTGGAAAATAGCGGGGTCTTGTCTGCAGAGGCGATCGCCGAGCGTCGTCTGGCAGCGCGCACCGCCGACGCCACCGTGGCGCAGGCGCAGGCGGCGCTGCGATCCTTGCTGGTCAAGCAGGGGCTCATGACCATCCGTGCGCCGGTGGCAGGCCGCATATTGTCACGCGCGGTGCGTCCGGGCGATATTGCCGCACCGGGAACCATCATGTTCCGCATCGAACGCGACAATCTGGTCGAGGTCGATGCCGAGGTGCCCGAACAGTCGATCAACCTGGTCAGGGCGGGTCAACAGGCAAAAGTCATCCTGCCTTCCGGGGCGGAGATGAGCGGCACGGTGCGGCTGGTGAGCGCGGAGATCGATGCGCAGACCAAACTCGGGCGCGCGCGCGTTTTGATGGCGCCCAATCGGGATCTGCGTCCCGGCGGATTTGCCACTGTGCGGCTTTCGGTGTCGCTGCGTGATGCGTTGGCCGTGCCTGAATCGGCGGTGCGCAATGACGCATCGGGGAGCAGCGTGATGGCGCTCGACAAAGCCAATCGCATCCGCGTTACACCCGTGAAGACCGGCGCGCGCGCCGGCGGATGGGTGGTGCTGGCGAGCGGCCCGCCTGCGGGCACGCGTGTTCTGACCGGAGGTCAGGGATTCGTGCTGGATGGTGACACGGTCAAGCCGCAGGTGGCGCGATGACCATTCGGGTCTCTGCCTGGGCGATCCGGACGCCGACGCCGGTCGTGCTCCTTGTGATCGCGCTGACGCTGGCCGGCCTGATTTCCTATATCAATCTGCCGGTCAAGCAGCTCCCCAATGTTGAATTTCCGATCGTGGTCGTGTCGGTCACGCAAAGCGGCGCTGCGCCGTCCGAAGTGGAATCGCAGATCACGCGTCCGGTCGAAGATGCGCTCGCGGGGATTGCCGGATTGCGGCATGTGTCGTCCACGGTCTCCCTCGGATCATCGAACACGACGGCCGAATTCGAACTCGGCAGCGATATGCAGAAGGCCACGGACGATGTCCGTACCGCCGTGGAGCAGGCGCGGGTTCTCCTGCCGCAGGGGATCGACCCGCCCTCGACGCGCCGCGTGGATATCGCCAGTCTTCCGATCATCACTTATGCGGTCGCGGCACCAAAGATGTCGCCCGCCGAATTGTCGTGGTTCGTGGACAATACGATCGCCCGCACGCTCCAGGCTCAATCCGGCGTGTCGCAGGTGGCGCGGGTGGGCGGCGTCAGCCGCGAGATCAACATCACGCTCGATCCGGAGCGACTTGCGGCCTTCGGGGTCACGGCGGCGCAGGTGAATGCGGCGCTGTTCGCCACGAATCTCAATGAAACCGGCGGCCGCGCCAATCTTACCGGCGCGGAACAGACCGTGCGTGTTCTGGGCGAAGCCAGGGATGTCGCGGCGATCGGCGCGACCACGATCCCACTGGCCTCGGGTGCCTATATCCGGCTGAACGATATTGCGTTGGTGGATGACGGGGCAGGGGAACAGCGCGCTTTCGCCCGGCTTGATGGCCGGCCGGTGGTCGCCTTCCAGGTTAGCAAGACCAAGGAAGCGAGCGATGTCAGCACCGAAGACAAGGTGAAGGCTGCGATCGCCGGGCTTGAAAAGGCGAACCCGGGCGTTTCCTTCACTCAGGTGGTATCCACGGTGGACAACACCCGCCGCAGTTTCACCGCCACGATGCACGTATTGATCGAGGGCATGGTGCTCGCCGCTCTGGTCGTGTTCCTGTTCCTGCGAAGCTGGCGCGCCACCGTGATCGCGGCGCTCGCCATGCCGCTGTCGCTTATCCCCACCTTTGCGGTGATGGCCATCTGGGGGTTCAGCCTCAACAGCATCAGTCTGCTCGGCCTGACGCTTGTGATCGGCATTTTGGTCGACGATGCGATCGTTGAGATCGAAAATATCGAAAAGCGGATCGAAGCGGGTGCCACGCCGTATCGTGCGGCCTTGCTCGGTGCCGACGCCATCGGCCTTGCGGTTATCGCGACCACCGCCACCATCGTCGCTGTGTTCGCGCCGGTATCCTTCATGGGGGGGCAGGTCGGGCAATTCTTTCGCGAGTTCGGATTGACCGTCTCCGTTGCGGTCGTCTTCTCGCTGCTGATCGCACGGTTTTTCACCCCGGTGCTTGCCGCCTATTTCCTCAAGCCCAAGGCGGCCCAACCGCATCGTCCATTGCCGGCATTTTACGCCAAGGCGCTCGAATGGAATTTCGTCCATCCCTGGCTCGCGCTGGCGAGCGGTACGATTTTGCTGATCGGCTCCCTCGCGCTGGCCTCCACGCTGCCCACCGGCTTCAATCCCGTCCCTGATACGGGCATTGCCTATCTCTCGATCGAGGGACCGCAGGGTGCCACGCTCGCGCTGATGGAAGAGGCCGTTGAAGGGGTGAGCCACGCGATCCAGGAGATGCCGGACGTGGAGCGCGTCTTTGCCCAGGTCGGCGGTGAAGGGTCACTGAATTCAGGGCATATGACGGTGGTGCTCAAACGGCATCGCACGATGAAGACCGATGCGTTTCAGCGCTCGCTCACGGGCATCTTGCGCGATGTCCCCGATGTGCGCATCGCCACGGAAAGCGGTTTTGGCCAGGCGGGATTGGAAGTGGTTCTCACCGGCGACGACAGCGTGGTGCTTGAACGGGCGCAGATGGAATTGCTGCGCCAGATGCGCTCGCTGCCGGAGATACTGGAGCCCCGGCCCGCGCCGCCGCCAGCCGCGCCGGAATTGGTGATCCGGCCCAAGACTGATGAAGCCGCACGGCTGCAGGTGTCGTCGCGAACAATCGCGCAAGCGGTCCGCGTCGCCACGATCGGCGACATCGATGCCAATGTTTCCAAATTTTCGACGCAGGAGCGGCGGATACCGATCCGCGTTCGCCTGTCGCAGCCTGATCGCCAGAGCCTGGACGTCATTTCCAATCTGCGCCTGCCCACCCTGGCCGGCAAGACCACCACGCTGGGGAGCGTCGCCGATCTGTCGCTTGACGAAGGGCCGGGGCAGATCATCCGCTACGATCGCGCGCGCCGCGTTTCGGTCAAGGCGGATCTGAACGACGTCACGCTCGGCCAGGCGCTGGAGAAGATCAATGCGCTCCCGATCATGCGCAATCTGCCGCCCGGCGTGAAATTGGCGCAGACCGGCGACACCGAAGCCATGACCGATCTTTTCGGCAGTATCGTGATCGCCATGCTCGCGGGGATCGGCTTGATCTATGCGGTGCTGGTTTTGCTGTTCCACAGTTTTTTCAAGCCCGTGACGATCATCTCCGCATTGCCGCTCACGTTGATCGGCGCGTTCGTTGCGCTCAAGATCGCCGGACTGGCCATCACACTGCCGGTGCTGATCGGCATGTTGATGCTGCTGGGGCTGGCGGCCAAAAATTCGATCCTGCTGGTGGAATTCGCGATCGAGGATGAAGATGCGGGGCAATCCCAGCGCGAGGCGATCCTCAATGCCTGTCGCGAGCGCGCGCGCCCGATCATCATGACCTCAGTGGCGATGGCGGCCGGCATGGTGCCTACGGCGCTGGGTCTGGGCGAGGGGGCGAGTTTCAGGCAGCCGATGGCGGTCGCCGTGATCGGCGGATTGATCAGCTCGACCATCCTCGCGCTGCTTCTCGTGCCCGTGGTCTACGAACTGGTCGAGCGGATCGAGTGGCGGCTTCGTCCTCATTTCGGGCGGTTCATTACGCCCAAGACGCCCGGCGATGATGATCCGATTGACGAGCCGGCCCGGCCGGTGAAAATGCAGCCGAGGAATGCGCCGCAATAAAAAAGCCGGCGGCTTGGCGATCAGGGTGGCGTCATCGGCGCTGGAAAGAGGATGATATGCGCGACCTATCCCGCAGGCTGGCGATCACGGGCGGGCTGGCCGCGCTGATCGGCGGTGCGCCGTCGCTGCGCGCCGCGAAGCCGTTTTTTGCGCAGGGTACCATGCCCCTGGGCCTTAATCTCTACGTTCTCGCGGCGATGTTCCGCCAGGATCCGGGCCAGACGCTACGCGCCGTGGCGGATATCGGCTATCGCGAGGTGGAAGCCACGTTGGAAACGCATTCCGCCGAAACGCTCCGGCCGCTGCTGGCGAATGCGGGGCTTCGCTGCGCCAGCCTCAATATCTTGCCCCGTCCGCTGCGCGGCGGCGTGAGCCTGTTGACCGACAGCCATATCATCGCCGCCGGCGCGCGTCTGATGCAGGCCGCGTATGTCACGCTCACGCTTTTCCCGTTTCCGGAAGGCGGCACCGCCCGGATCGCCGAGGGCCTGAGCGTCGATGGCTGGCACCGCACCGCGGATCAGCTCAACGCCAAGGGCCGCGAGTTCAAGCGCCATGGATTGCGCTTCGCCTATCACAATCACAATGTGGAGCTTGCGCCGCGCGGAGAGACCAACGGGCTTGCGATCCTTCTGGAAAATACCGATCCGGCATTGGTGCATTTTCATATGGATGCGGGCTGGGTGGTCGCCGCCGGGCATGATCCCGTCACCTTCCTCAAGGCCTATCCCGGCCGCTTTCGCCTAATGCACGTCAAGGATATCCGCGCGAGCCACCAGGTGAATACTGCGCTCAAGGCGGACACGACCGAGATTGGGTCTGGCATCATAGACTGGCGGCGCGTGCTCGATGCCGCGCGGCGGGCGGGCGTGCGCCATTTCGCGGTTGAGCAGGAGCCGCCCTATGCCGGGGCGCCAATCGATTCCGCCCGCAAGAGCTTCATGTATCTTTCAAACCTCAGCCGGTGATACTCAGCGTTTCCGGCGTTTGCGCACCGCTTTGACCGCTGGCAATCCCAGGGCAGTGCGCAATTCGGGTTTCAGCGCGAGAACGTAAAAACCGCTCTGGCCGCAGCTCAGCCAGATATGGCCGGTCTTCGCCACATAGCGGACATGGCCGCCACAGGCATCGCCCGGCTTGAAATAGGCCACCTCGGTCGGCTTGGCGGGATCCTTGAGATCGGCGATCCGCAGCCCGGCCCATAGGAAGTTGAACAGGCCCAGCCGCGTATCGGTCGCGCTATCCACATCGTTATAATGCAGTGTCGCCGCGCCCAGATCGGGGACCATTCCCCCGGTGGCTTTTTCGGTCGGCCCCATCGACGTGCAATTTTCGCTGTAATTCATGGCAAGCCGGAATTCGCCCGCGATGAACGGCTTTTTCTCGTCGGCGATATTGCTGATCCGGGGCCAGGTGCCTGGGCACGCCGTCAGTTCGGATCCGGCGACGAGATAAGGCACGCCGTTGATGTTCGCCGGCATCACGGAATGCCAGCCGCCATGCGGCACCGTGCCGATCAGGCGAAGTTTCGGATCGGCGCGGCCGTCGACGATATCGCTATTGTCGAAAATATAGATGCCGCCGCCCTCGGTGCCCAGTTGATCGCGGCTTGGCGGCATCAGGGGCTTGCCCACATTCAGATCGCCGCCTGTCGATGCGATCACGCCCGCATAGATGCGCCGCTCATCGGCGCTGAAGGAAATCTCGTGCGAGGCGAATTCGAAGCTCGTCCCGTCCGGCCGGGTCGCCGTGAATTTTCCGATGAAGCGCGGATGCTTCATATCGGAAATATCCATCACCTGAAGGCCTCCTTTGCCCGTGAAGGGTGAAATCACGGTGCCATAGACGCGGCGTCCATTGGGCGAGATGCGCACGCTATGCGCATTTTGCGGCCATTTCACTTCGGCCGTCAGCTTAGGATTGGCGCAATCCGAGGCATCGTAAATATCGAGCCAGGCCGGTTTGTCATTGGGCTGCGCGCCGCCTTGGCCATTGCCATAGGCACCCGCGGCGAGCACTTTGCGGCCTGGCGCCGAGATGGCGTGCATCGTTTCGAGCGCGGCGATGGAGCCTTGGTCGCGCAGCAATTTCACGGTCTTGGGATGTGCGGGATCGCTGACGTCGATCACCGCGACGCCGGTGAGCAGAGGATCGCCCTTGGCAGTGCCCAGAAGCGGAAACGGGCCGCCGGTGCTCGAGACATAGGCGCAATGATCGACCCAGCTCAATTGCACGTTGGAATCACGGCCGCGGATGCCATCGTGACCTATGACGTGCACGCCTTTGGAATAAGGCTGGGCCAGAATACTGCCCGGCTTGTCCTGCGGTAGGGATTGACCCTGCAGCCCGGTTTCCAGACGGTCCTCCTGCGTCGTTTGCGCGACCGCAGCGCTTGTGGAGATGGCCAGCAGCAGCGCCGCCGCCGTCCTGGGTGCGCGCGATTTCAGGCCTGCGTTCACGATGCGTGCGGATATGGAGATCATTCGCATTCCTGATTCCTATGATTCACGACGAATACTCTGCGTCAGACGAGTGCTTCAGGGCACGGCACCGACGCATGGGCTGTAAGAATCCGGCGGCCATCCTCGATGACGAACCGCCGGCCAATCGTTACTTCTTGGGGAGCTTGTTCAGCTCCGTCTGGATATCCGTCAGCGCCTTGTCGGTGAAAGTGTCGGGGGCATATTGCTGGAGCATCTTGAGCGTCATGGAACGTGCCATGGCCACCTGATCATTGCCGCTGAAGCCCGGAAGATATTTGTCGAGCACGGCCTTTGCGGCGGGATCGTCGATCAGCGTGCCGACATCGGTTTCCTCGACGCTGTAGCCGCCCGCCACAGCCGCAACGGCAGCCGGCGCAGCCTGCGCCAATGCCAGAGAGGGGAGTGTGGAGATGGCGATGGTCGCCGCCAGGATAAGAATGCGCATGGATGTGCCTTTCAGTTGGATTCTCTCGGACTGTATTCATTGCCTGCGGTTGGCGCAGTGCGGATCAGTTTTGCGGATCGGCCGATCAGATGGCCGCGGCCACGGGTTTGGTTTGGGACAGAGCACTGCCGAAGCTGTGTAGCCCCAATGCGTGGAGACCGCCAAGCCCGCCGCATACGAACAGGATCATGTCCTTCGGCTCGGGCGTGCAATAGATGCGCCCGTCGCTGCGCACACGGCCCTGCGCCTCGAGCTGGCCGAGATGATGCTTTTCGAGCCAGTCGGCGGGAACACTGGAGAATTTCCACACCGCTTCCTGAACATCTTCGATGCGGGGCAGTTCTGCCGCGATGATCTCTGCGCAGATCGGGTTCAGCCCGATCATCATCTCACTATATTCCATCGACGGCGAAAAGCAGTTAGCACCAGGATAGGCGACCGATTTGCCGATCATCTCGAGAAACGCCATCGCGCCCTGCGATGTCGTGTCGAGGATGTTCATCGTGCCCATCGTGCCGAACGATGTGATGGCATTGCCGGCGATGCCGGCGCGGCGCTCGGCGAGCGGCGCCCAGGGTGATTTCTCCTCCCATTCGCCGATCAACAGGCCGGCGAGGCGACCTGGCGAACCGAAAGTGGTCTGCGTGGTGACCCCGGCAACCTGGCCGGCGACATTGCGCATGATCAGCCGGATCGCGCGGCCGATCGCCACCGCCTGGGTCGCGACCCCGCCGGTGCAGCCATAGCTATAGGGGATGTTGAGCGCGTCGCGGATCGGGCCATTGACCACAAATGCGGGATAGACTGATGCGGTCGTTGCATTGACGCCATACAGTTCGAAATCGGGCTCGGTGATCGACTGGATCGCTGCGATGATCAGTTCCAGCGATTCCGGTGCCGCGCCGGCCATGACCGCATTGATGACGATCTTTTCGACGGTGCATTCGGACTGATCGGGCATGTGCGCGATCAATTCATCGGGATAGCGGTCATTTTCCGAAAGGAACGCCCGCACGCGCGCGTCGGTTGGTGGAATGAGCGGCAGTCCGTCGCCCCAGCCCAGTTCCAACGAGGCCTGAGTGAAGGCTTCGATGCTGTCTTCCGTTTCGACACGCTTGCTGGTGAGCCAATCGATCTCGCAGCCTGACGGGCCGCAATCACGGCTGACGAGCGGCTTGGGCACGGGATTGCGGCGGCTGGAGGGCTTGATCGTGTGAATCGTCATGCCGCTTTCTCCTGCGCGGTCAGGCTGGCGCCCATCGCCGCCAGCGCGCCTTCGAAATAGGCTTCGCCGATCGCTTCCACCTCGTCGCGTTTCAATTCATTGAGCGGGTAGGGCAGGACATGCACCCGCAGCCCCGAACGGCCGCCGCGCGCGGCGAGTTCATGCGCGAAATCCTCGAAATTCTTGGTGGCGATCGCGGTGGTCGGCACGCCGGCATTGGCGGACGCAATTGCATCGCGAATGGTCCAGCCGGTGCAGGAGCCGCAATTGGCGAGGCCGACGACCGATACGTCGATCGTCTTCAGGAAATCCTGATATTCCGCGTTCATCCGCTCGCCCTCGTCACCCGAACGGCCCGCCGAGCGCCAGAACACCACTTCGGCACCAGCCTCGCGAAACTTGGCGGCCCAGACTTCGCTGATCCAATCCCACGAACGCCAGATCTGGTCGAGCCGGAAGCCGACGCGCTTGCCCACAAGCGAACCTGCATCGGGGCCGGCGCTGGCGTTATCGTCAGCGCGTCGCGCGGTTGGATCGAGAACCTTGATCAATGCCATCGCTTCCACTCCTGTCTTATGCCGGCGCGCGTTTATCGCGAAAACCGTTCATGCTTGTCATGGATGAAATTGACAGAGCAAGGGGGCTGCGTCAAATTCATAGAATTGCCTATTTTAATGAGGTTCGCGCATCATGATTGAAATGCGAAGTCTGCGATATCTGCTCGCTTTGTCCGAACGCCTGCATTTTGCGCGGGCTGCCGAGGATCTGGGCATCTCGCAATCTGCGCTGAGCCGGTCGTTGCAAGCGCTTGAAAAGCAGCTCGGCATGAGGCTTTTCGATCGCGATCGTGCGGGCGTCAGCGTGACGCCACAGGGACGACGGGTCATCGAACGCGCGAGTCACCTGATTGCGGAGGTCAGCGATCTCGAGCGCCATTTCGTCCTGAGCGCCAAGGGGGAGGCCGGTCATATCTGCTTCGGCATGGGCCCGATGCCCAGCCGCGCGCTGCTTTCAGGTGTGCTGTCGGAGCGGCTGAAAACCGCGCCGGAGGTGACGAACGAAGTCGTGGTGCGCGATGTGGAGGCGCTCTGGTCGCTGCTTTTGGCCAATGAGATAGAGTTTTTCGTCAGCCAGGATGGACTGCTGCCGGATGCGTCTCAGGCACGGGTTGAGTTGCTCGGGAATTTCCCGCTGAGCCTGATCGTGCGCGAGGATCATCCGCTGCTGCGCGGCCCGTGCGAAGGCCAGACATTTCCGATCGTGCGTTCGAGCTGGGCCGGGCTTCCGCTTCCGCCTGAAATCGAGCGTTATGCCCGTGGGCCGTCGCACGTTATCGAAGATTACGGCTCTCTTGCGGCGATCACCAAGTCGACCGACGCGATCTGGTTCTCATCGCGCTATGCGGTCACTGACGAACTGTGGGCGGGAAGCCTGCGGGAATTGCCGCGCGCCAGCGATACCGTGCAACGCGAAATCCGCATGGTTGTCTATTCGCTGGCGAGAAGGTCGCAGTCGCCGCTGGCGCGTGCGCTGAAACAGGCGCTGCGGCAAAGGGTGACCGCACTGACGTCGTTCGCCTAGTCTTTGCAGTCACCCGGCGACGATCAGACTGCCAGCATCATCAGGTGCGCGGTCAGCGCCTGCTGGTCCTGCGGTGAGGCTGTCCAACTGGCGGCGAATACGCCGTCTGTTCCAAAAAGTGCGGCGACGATGCCTTCAAGGCCATGGCGCGCCCACAAACCCGCAAGCTCGCCCGCCATGGGATCATCCACCGGGCGGGCGTCGCCGCGGATATGCAGCAACCAGGCCGCCAGCGCCGTGAATGTCGCGGAGCAATCGCGTCCGCAATTCCGGTTGATGACCAGCGGCTGTAGCCAGCGCTGGGGAATCTTCTGCGATCCGTCCATCGCGATCTGGATCAGGCGATGGGGCAATGCACTGTTGGAGAAGCGGGCGAACAGGGCGTCGGCATAGGCATTGGTGTCCATGTCCGCCAATGGATCAAGCGTCGCGGCCGCTTCCTGGCGCATCAGCGTTTCGATCAGCGGGCGGATGGTGGAATCGGCGACCGCTTGATGCACATAGTCATGACCGGCGCGCAGCCCCAGATAGGCGATGGCGGAATGCGCGCCATTCAGCATCCTGAGCTTTGCGATCTCGTAAGGCCGCACGTCAGCAACGATCTGGGCGCCTACATTTTCCCAAAGCGGGCGCGGGCCGGCGAATTTATCCTCGATCACCCATTGGCGAAAGGCTTCGGTCAGGACCAGCGCCTCATCGCGCAGCCCGATCTCTGCGGTCAGCGTATCGCGGTCTCCTGGCGTGGTGGCCGGCACGATGCGATCGACCATGGTGGACGGACAGGTGCAGTGCATCCGAAACCATGATGCGGATTCGGGATCTGCGCGATCCAGAAAATCGCCAAGCAGACCAGCCAGGATTTCGCCGTTTTCCGCCAGATTGTCGCAGGTAAGCAAGGTCAGGCCGGGCAGGCCGTTGGCACGGCGCTGGACAAAGGCCTTGGCCAGAAAGCCATAGATGGTGCGCGGTGCGCCTGCGCCGGACAGATCATGCGCCACATCCGCCGCCGCGATATCCAGCCCGCCATCGGCGCGGCGCCAATATCCTTTCTCTGTGATGGTGAAGCTGACGATATGCGTATCGGCAGACCCCAATGCGTCGATCACCGCCTGAGGCGTTTCGGGCGCGACCAAAACCGCGGTCACCGCGCCGATCAGGCGGAGCGCACTGCCCGCCGAACTGCGCTCGACGATCGTATAGAGGCCGTCCTGCGGCATCATCTGGTCCCGGATCGAGCCCGAGCGGAGCGACACCCCGGTAATCGCCCAGTCGCGCTCGCCCGCAGCCATAGCGTCGTCGGTATAGGCCGCCTGGTGCGCGCGGTGAAACGCCCCGATCCCGAAATGGACGATGCCCACGCGCTGCGCTGCGCGGTCATAGCCGGGCAGGGCGACATGCGGCGACAGCGCGGACAGGTTCGCCTCTGAAAGTCTCATGATCAGTTTGTATCCCAAGCTTGAATGGAGGCGGCGCACGCCTTTCGACAGGCACCCTATGAAGCATGGGCAAGAGCGTGTTGCCCGGCGCGCTTTTTGCCAGGCGCCCTATCCATGAATTTATAATGCCACGAAAGCCTGCCGGATTTCTGGCGGACGTGTCAACTTGGAAAGCGGGCGCTATCAAGAGCGTCGGGATGCGGATACGCGTTTGAAATAGGACGCGACGGGTGCCGGATTGAAAACAGGTAGCGACGGAGATTTATCGGTGCGCATCAAGGGGATTTACAAGGCTTCGGATTATCCTGTCGGGGCGGATGGGCTGCCGCCTGCGGATGGCGTGGCATTGTTCGCGCATCTCTTTCCGGGGGTGGAGAATGCCGCGATTGACGATAGTCATGCCGGAACGGCCATCCTCGCGCACAATCCGAAGCTGGCGCTGCATTTCGCCCAGCTAAGCCGCTTCATGGCGCTGGATCTCGGCTGGAGCGCGCGGGCGGATTTGCGGGAACTGGCCTTCGCCGCGCTCAATCTGAAGCTGAAATCCGCTTATTCGTTCGAATCCCGGCTGGCGGCGGCCAAGGCGTGCGGGATCGGTCCGGAATTGCTGGCGGCGCTGCCCTATTGGGAAAAGACCACGCTGTTCGATGATGAGCAGCGGCTGGTGGTGGAATATACCAACGCCGTGGTCTCGGGCGATGTGCCCGCGGCATTGTTCGCCCGCGTGGTCGCGCAATATGGAGACAAGGGCGCGGTGGAATTCACAGCGATCATCGGCTTTTGGTCGTGCTGGGCGATGATCCTGAACGCCATCCGTCCCTAGCCCGATCCTCTTCCAAGGCTCACTTTCCGGATCGCCGAGGGGATATCCTCATTCCGCACTTCCCGGCCCCAGCAGGCGCACCGGACCGATCAGGCCGGAGGGACTGAGCTGCGCGTCCGGCCTGTAGGATGGGAGCGAGGTGTAGGTGATCTTCGCCGCGCCCGGTTGGGCATCGCCGATCAGGCGATTGACCCACAGGTTCGCGACGCGGATATCGATCCGGTTGCGGCCGGGCCTGACGGCGGTGCCGATGTCGAGGCGGTAGGGCGCGTGCCATGTTGCGCCGACATCATTGCCATTGACCGACACCTCCGCCAGCTCGTGCACTGTGCCGAGATCGATCCAGAGCGGCTGTCCCGCCTTCCAGCCGGCCGGCGTGTTGAAAGTGTTGGTATAAGTGGTGATGCCGGAGAAATATTTGATCCCCGGATCGCTGCTTTCGTTCAGCGGGGAGAGGCTGGCCATGGTGGCCGTGGCAGGCGCGCCGCGTCCCGGCTGAAATCGCAACGTCCACGCGCCCTCGATCCGGCCGCGCTCGACGGGCGCGAACTTCCTGATATCCAGCGCATCGGCCTGGGCGGGTGAGCGGAACACCACATGGAGCGACTCCTCGGGCGCCAGGGTGAGCGGCACGATGGTCTCGCCATCTTCGATCCGATAGCTCACCCGTTCCGAGGTTCCGGTTTCCGCGCGCCACAGCGCGGGCGCTTTGCCGGTAACGCGGAAATGCGCCTCCACTGTTTCGGCGCGATCCTTGCGGTTGACGAGGAAATAGCTGTCGCCATCGGCCAGCTTGCGATGGACAAAGGGAATTTCGCTGTCGCTCTGCCCGCCGGTAAAGCGGAAGTCCGGTGCGCTTCCGATGGTGCGCAACGCCGCTTCCACATCTGTGGAGGCGATGACGCGGCCCTTGCCAACAGCGGTTTCTGCCTGGCCGGACCACAGCCGCCTGACGAGCGCGGCATAAAGCGCTGGATCGTCGGCAAGGCTGGGATTGCTCTCGGGCGCCATGCCGACCACGGTCGCGCCGCCTTCGGCCAGCGCAGCGATGCGCTTGAGTGTCGTCAGCGTCATCATGTGGGATGATCCGCCGAGATACAGCAGCCGGTAGCGCGCGCCGCCGGGCGCAACCAGCTCTGTCCCGTCATTCTTCAGCGCCGCGGTCAATACGTCTGCATTGACGAAATCATAGGCGCTGGTGCGCGGCGCATCGCCGACGACCTTATCGCCATACAGGGCGGTGAGCGGTGCTTCCTCGCCATAGAAATAGGCGACGTCGGCGACGTTGCGGCCCTGCTGGAGCATCAGGCTGTTGCGCGCAAGATAGTCCACCCAGGGCTTTGCCATCTCGCCCCAGGTCTCATGCCGATTGAAATATTGGCCGAAGATGAAAAGCGACACGCCCGGCACCTTGTCATCCACCGGCTGGTGGACGCTGGTGTGGATCACCGGGCGGTTGACCCCGGTGACGAACTCGAGATCGATCACCGGCTTGAGGCTGGACGGCGCATGTCGCCAATAGCTGAGCGAGGAGGTCAGCGATTCCGCCGCGACCAGATTTTGCCCATAGATGTGTGCGACCGACGCCGCACCCTTGATATCGGCCAGATAGGTGAGCTTTGGCCCGTCCTTTTTGGCGTAGGTCCACATCGCCGCCATCGGCACGTCGGCATGGCGGCGCATGGCCATATCGTCGCCCAGCGAGGGGCGATGATCCTCCAGCGCTTCGCCATAGACCTTGAGGCCGCTTTCATGGGCTACGGTCGCTACGGTGCCATAATGCTCCGAGGCCATCAGATCGGCCAGCGTGCGGCGATAATCGTAGAGGAAGCGGTCGCTTTCCGCGCGTGATCCGATCACCACGCCGGTCAGCGCGGGCATCCAAGGCGTGGCATCATAGCCGCGCAGCCGCTTGAATTGGTCGATCATGCGCGGCGTCCAATTGGCCGCGCCCACCTCGATGCTGTCGGTCAGGATCGCCTGCACGCCCTTGGCACCCACCATGTCCTGGCCTGCCGCATCGCGGTACATGCCGAGATAATGATCGAGATAGCGGCGCACGGCGCTGCCGTCGAACTTGTCCACCTCGAGGCCGGTCGCTTCCGGCGGGGCAGGGTGGTTCTCGGTGCCGAGCAGCGAATAGCCCAGCCGCAGCACGCGCCAGCGGCCCTTGGGCACCACCCAGTCCAGCGTACCGTCCGGCCGCACCTTCGCGGTCAGGTCGATCACCTTGGACGGGGCCACGCCCGCTGCTTCCGGCACGTCCGTGCTGAGGGCATAATAATCCTGCTCGATATGATTGCCCGCCTTGGCTTCATAGCGGTCGATGCGCACCTCGGGGGACAGACGGAGATCGCCGATCTTCAACGCTGAGGATCCGGCCGCCCCCATGCCCTTGGCCATCGCCGCGGTGTCTATGCCGACGGAGGAATCGAAAAAGGATGCCAATGGCCCCGGTCCGGCCGGGGCAAACAGCACACGGAAATGTTGCGCAGTGACGGGTGCAAAGCTGATCGTGGTTGGCACCATGGTCGCAGGCATGTCCGCAATGGCGCGCCACGCCTTGCCATCATCGCTCGCCTCGAGACGGGGGTTAACATTGGCACCGAAAAACAGCATCGCCGCGCCGGGCATGAACAGGCTGGCCGAGCGCATCGTCTGCGGCTTGCCATAATCAAGCGTGACTGCAGCGGGATGTTCACTCGTGCCCTTGTTGATCTCCACGGCGCTCGACAGATCGCCATCGGTGAGCAGTCCCATGTCCAGCGCATGGCCATCCTGCGACATTGCTCTGGCTTGCGGTGGCGCAGACGTGGTGTCGATCGGATAGGCCAGAACGGCGACATCGGCATAATGGCCAGGTACCGGTTTGGGCGTGCCACCGTCGCTCATCATGCCGGCGATCCCCGCCGCCTTGGCGATGGACTGGAATGGGCCGGTGACGGCCGGCGGCGCGGCGAGTTTTCCGCCAAAGCGTTTCCCGCCCATCACCTCGGTTTCGCTCCATACCAGTTTTTTCAGGCCGTCCTCTGCAGGCACCCATGGGCCGCCGGTTTCCGACCAGCCGGGAGAAGCCGCGATGGCGAGTTCAAGTCCCTGCCGGTCCGCCTCCGTAGCGGCGAAGCGAAAGGCGTCCTTCCACTCCGGCGTCATATAGACGAGCCGCTTGTCGACCACTGTCGGCGTAGTGAGATTGGCGTCGAAATTCTGCAGGCCGGCGATGCCCACGCGCTTCATCCACGCCATGTCCTTGGCGATGCCATCCTTGGTGATATTGCCGTTCATCCAGTGCCACCAGACGCGCGGGCGGGCGCTGGCAGGGGGATCGCGAAACTGATCCTCAAGTGTGGGAGCCGGTGCGGAGGCCTTTGGCGCGTCTTCGGCAAGCACGGGAACGGCGACAAGCGCGGTTCCCGCGATGAGCATGGCGCGCAAAATCTGTCCAACCATTCCTATCTCCCAATCTGGCATCATTATAATTATGAATTGAAACGCCGCCCCGGCCCGGCGCGCGCGCCGAATTGACTTACGCCAGGCTCCGGCGCTTTCGAAAGCGCCGGCATTCTAACCCTTCCTGAATTGCATCATGTATCCGCTTCCGGCGCAAGCGCCGGTCACGGATCAGAAGCGATTGATCAGATTTTCCAGCATTTCCTGCCGGCCGGAGCGCGCTTTCGGCGTGAACGCTTTGGCAATGGCGTAATCGGCTGCGGATTCCAGCGTCGCCGCCGGGCCGGCGACGGACTGCCCCACGGGGCCATTCCATCCCGCATAGCGGTCCGCGACGAACGCATCCAGGCGTCCGTCCTCGATGATCGCCGCCGCCCGCAGCAAGCCGCGCGCCACCACATCGATCGCGCCGACATGACCGTGAAACAGATCGATCGGCTCCATGCTCTGGCGGCGGACCTTGGCGTCGAAATTGAAACCGCCCGTCGTAAAGCCGCCGGCGCGCAGGATCTCGATCATGGCCAGCGTCAATTCCTCGACCGAATTGGGGAATTGATCGGTATCCCAGCCATTTTGCGGATCACCGCGATTGGCATCGATCGATCCGAACACGCCAAGCGCGCGCGACATCGCGATCTCATGCTCGAACGTATGGCCCGATAGCGTGGCGTGGTTGGCCTCGATATTGACGCGCACCTCGTCTTCCAGGCCATAACGCTTCAGGAAACCATAGACGGTGGCCGTATCGAAATCATATTGATGCTTGGTCGGCTCATGCGGCTTGGGTTCGATCAGGATCGCGCCGGTGAAGCCGATCTTATGCTTGTGTTCGACCACCATGGACAGAAACCGACCGAAATGATCGAGTTCCTGGCCAAGATCGGTGTTGAGGATCGTGTCATAGCCTTCGCGCCCGCCCCACAATACATAATTGGCACCGCCCAGCCGGTGCGTGGCCTCGATCGCGTCGCGCACCTGCATCGCGGCCCAGGCGAACACTTCGGGATCGGGGCTGGTGGCGGCACCCGCGGCGTAGCGCGGATGGCTGAACAGATTGGCGGTTCCCCACAGGAGCTTGCGGCCATGGGCGGACTGCAGGCGTTCGAGATCGTCTACGGCCTCCGCAAACAGACGCCGGTGGTCCGCCACGTCATTGGCCTCGGCCATCACGTCGATATCGTGGAAGGTATAGAAGGGCACATCGAGCTTTTCGAACAGGCTGAACGCCGCCGCCCGCTTGGCCGCCGCCGCCGCACTGTCATTCGCGCCCGCGTGCCAGGGGCGGTTGAATGTTCCGCCGCCAAAGACGTCGCTGCCGGGCCAGCAGAAGCTGTGCCAAAAGCATATGGCGAAGCGCAGATGATCCTCCATCCGCTTGCCGAGCACCATCCGGTTCTTGTCATAATAGCGATAGGCCAGTTCGTCCGTGGCGTCCGTGCCCTGAAACTGGATGGTGGGAATGTCTGCAAAAAAGTCGGCGCTCATGTGATGTTGTCCTTGTTGATGATCCGTCCGTAAGCATCGCGGAAACGCTGTTGCTTGCCGGCGAGGCGATCGGTGATGTCGGCTTCGGGTTCGATGACGTGCGATATCGGCGGCGGCACGCAGAGCGCCGCGGCGTCGGTGCCGAGAAAGGCGGCGCGCGCGAGCTGCGCCGCACCCAGCGCCGGGCCGACCTCGCCGCCGTCGAGATAGACCAGCGGCACGGCGAGCGTGGAGGCGATGATCCGCCCCCAATAAGCAGACCGCGCGCCGCCTCCGATCACCGAGAGCTTTTCGATGCGCGTGCCCGCCGCCTGCAACGCCGTCATCCCGTCCACAAGCGCGAAGGCGACGCCCTCGATCACGGCCTG
Organism: Sphingobium boeckii; assembly: GCF_014199215.1. Classification (GTDB taxonomy): domain Bacteria; phylum Pseudomonadota; class Alphaproteobacteria; order Sphingomonadales; family Sphingomonadaceae; genus Sphingobium_A; species Sphingobium_A boeckii. The sequence goes on along the minus strand of NZ_JACIJC010000002.1, from coordinate 319,679 downwards.
GGCGATGCGCCCGGCGTCGGTTTCATTGTCGAGCTGGAGAAACGCACCCCGCACATGCGGATCATTGTGCGGCGTGCGCTCTCCCGAGAGATAAGGAAGGAAGAGTTCGGGGCCGGCACCAATGCCGCTCGCTTCCGCCCGCGTGAATATCTCGGCTGGATCGGCCGCCCCCGTGATTCGGCACGCCCAGTCGATGCAGGATGCGGCGCTCAGATGCACCGACATCTGATGCCACATCCCCGGCAGGCAATGGCAGAAGGCGTGAACCGCGCCGGCCGGATTGGGCCGGAACTGATCGGTCGCGGCGAAGATCACGCCGGAAGTGCCCAGCGACAACAAGGCGTCACCATCGCGCACGACCCCGACGCCGGCAGCGCCTGCCGCATTGTCACCGCCGCCGGCAACGACCGCGACTTCGCCCATGCCCCAAAGCTGCGCAATTTCTCGTCGCAATTGTCCCGTGATCTGAGTGCCTTCGAACAGCGCCGGCATGTGATCCGCATCAAGCCCGCACGCGTTCAGTATCGCGTCGCTCCAGCGCCGGGCTGCGACATCGAGCCAGAGCGTCCCGGCGCTGTCCGACATGTCCGACGCGAAGTCGCCAGTCATGCGCAGACGGACATAATCCTTGGGCAACAGCACATGGCGGACCCGATCGAATATCTCCGGCTCATGCTCGCGGACCCACAGCAGCTTCGGCGCGGTGAAGCCGGGCATGGCGAGGTTTCCCGTGATGCCGTGCAGGGCGGGGACGGCGCGCTCCAGCGCCTCGCATTCGGCAAAGCTGCGGCCGTCATTCCACAGGATCGCCGGACGCAGGGGCGTGTCATCCTCGCCCAGCAACGTCGCCCCGTGCATCTGCCCTGCAAGGCCGATGGACCGGACGGACGCGCGCACATCGGCATCGATCGCCTGGACGGCCGTGCAGGTGGCGCTCCACCAATCCTCGGGATTCTGTTCGGACCAGAGCTGCGTGGGCCGCGAAACGGACAGCGGCGCGGTACCCTGTCCGACGACCACGCCGTCATCGTCCAGGACGATCGCCTTCACGCTGGAGGTGCCGATGTCGATGCCGAGAAACATGGTCAGCCGCGCATCGAAGTCAGTCGGGGGGCGGTGCGACGAGCAATGATCATCCTTCATCTCTCCTGCAAACGGCTGGTGCGTTTGACGGTAGCGCTACCATAAATCGCGCCAGAGGCAAGTGGGCTGTTGTTCGGTGGCCTCGCGCGGCCTAAGTCTCCGCGCACGGCTTTGGGAGGGAGCAGCCATTGAAACTGACGACTTCGCGCAGATCTGGCGCGGCCCCGACGCTCAGCGATGTCGCCCGGGCCGCCGGCGTTTCGCCGATGACGGTATCGCGCGTCATCAACAGGGATGGCAATGTCCGCGCTGCAACGCAGCACAAGGTCGAGGCAGCCATCGCGGCTTTGAAATATGCCCCGAACACCGCTGCGCGCTCTCTCGCCAGCGGCGCGCAGACGCGGATCGCGCTTATCTATGGCAATCCCAGCAGCGCCTATCTGAGCGAGGTGCTGGTGGGCTGCCTGACCGAGGCGAGCCGCAGCGATGTCCAATTGGTGCTGGAGCGATGCGATACCAGCCAGGATCATGCCGACATCATCCGCCGCATCGTCGAATGGAAAGTGGATGGCGTGATCCTGCCTCCGCCTTTTTGCGATGCCGGAGATATCGTTGCCGCCTTGCTGCAGGCGGATATGCCGACGGCCGTGCTGGCGACGGGCGTGCCGGCACCCGGAACCTTTGCACTCAGCATCGACGACAGCGCCGCGGCCAGGGCGATGACGGACTATCTGATTGCCCTTGGACACAAACGGATCGGATTCATCGTGGGCCATCCCAATCAAACCGCAAGCGCAAAGCGTCTTGCGGGCTATCGCCAGGCGATCGCGGCTGCCGGCTTGCCCGACGATCCGATGCTGATCGCGGCGGGCGATTTCAGCTATCGATCAGGCCTGGCCGCGGCTGACCGCCTGCTGGCCTTGCCCGAACGACCATCGGCCATATTCGCCAGCAATGATGATATGGCCGCGGCCGTGATCGCCGCCGCGCACAGGCTTCATCTCGATATTCCCGCGCAGCTCACAGTATGCGGCTTTGACGATACGGCGCTTGCGACCACCATCTCCCCCGAACTGACAACGGTCCGCCAGCCGATCGCTCAGATGGCGCAGGCGGCTGTCGCCATGCTGGCCGACTTCGCGCGTGCGCGCCGTGCCGGGCGAGATGTTCGCCCCGAAACGCGGCTGTTCGACCATCAGGTCATCCGGCGAGAGACCGATGCCAAGCCTACCGGCGTCAGTCGCGCTTGACTTCCGGTATCGACGATTGATGGATGCGCTCACAATATAATTTAAGGGAACACAATGGAGCTGGAAAAACCGCGGACACGGACTGATCTGGGGTTCATCGCGGCGATCGTGGCCGTCGCCAGCATTGGCGGGTTCATGTTCGGCTATGATTCGGGCGTGATCAACGGCACGCAAAAGGGATTGGAGGCCGCATTCGATCTCGGGCGACTGGGAATCGGCATCAATGTCGGCGCAATCCTCCTCGGTTCCGCGGTCGGCGCTTTCGGCGCTGGACGTCTCTCCGATCTGTTCGGTCGGCGCGGCGTCATGATGATGGCCGCCATCCTGTTCCTGATCAGCGCAGTGCTGGCGGGCGCGGCGGACGGATCGGCGGTCTTCATCGTGGCGCGGATCATCGGCGGTCTCGGCGTCGGCGCGGCCAGCGTCATTTCCCCGGTCTATATTTCGGAAGTCGCGCCGGCAGAGGTGCGCGGGAGACTTTCCAGCGTGCAGCAGGTGATGATCATAACCGGCCTGACGGGTGCGTTCGTCGCCAATTTCCTGATCGCCCATTATGCCGGTGGTTCAACGGCGTCCTGGTGGTTCGATCTCCCGGCGTGGCGCTGGATGTTCTGGCTGCAGGCGCTGCCCGCGGCCATTTACTTCGCGGCCTTGCTCGTCATTCCTGAATCGCCGCGCTATCTGATCATGCGCGGCCGCGACGCGGAGGGTTTGAACGTGCTCACGCGCCTGTTCGGGCCGGAAGAAGCGCAGCGCAAGTCGAACGAGATACGCGCCAGCTTGGCGGGGGATCACCACAAGCCCAAACTGTCCGATCTGGTCGATAAGACCAGCGGCAAGATCCGCCCGATCCTCTGGGCCGCCATTGGCCTGGCCGTGTTCCAGCAATTGGTGGGCATCAACGTGGTCTTTTATTATGGCGCGGCACTCTGGGAAGCGGTCGGCTTTTCGGAAAGCGATGCGCTGATGACCAATATCCTGTCGGGCGTTCTTTCCATCGGCGCGTGCCTCGTCACGATCACGCAGGTCGATCGCATCGGCCGCAAACCGCTTCTGCTGATAGGGTCGGCGGGCATGGCGGTCACGCTCGCCACGGTGGGATACGCGTTTTCGACGGCTGTCACGGCCGCGGACGGAGCCGTGTCGCTGCCCGGCCATAATGGCGTGATCGCGCTCGTTGCCGCCAATCTCTACGTGATCTTCTTCAACCTGAGCTGGGGGCCGATCATGTGGGTGATGCTGGGGGAGATGTTTCCGACCCAGATACGGGGATCCGGACTTGCCGTGGCCGGTTTTGCACAATGGATGGCCAATGCCGCGGTGTCCGTCAGCTTCCCGACATTGGCTGTTTCGCCGGGGCTGGCACCGACCTATTTCGGCTATGCCTTTTTCGCCGCCATCTCCTTCTTCTTCGTTCGCGCCATGGTCAACGAAACGCGCGGCCGCGAGCTGGAAGATATGCCCGGCTGACCGCAAGCGCGGGCAATGCGGGCCTCATGCGCGTTCATTCCGCATGAGTTCATTCGACGCTTGCGGAACCGATCTCTTCGGGCGGCCGGAGTTCTTCGAGCTGCGCATTCCAGTCATCATGCCATTTTTGGACCAATATCTCGTTCGCGCCAACCAAGGAGCGGAAGTTGGCAGGCGCATGAACGAGATTGCCGTATCCCTCTTCGGAGACGCTGTAATCTTCGGTCACGACCACCCCCTCGATGAAATCATGAAGGTCCGACCAGTCTGAAATCGGTTGCGGACCGTTGGCATGAGCCGGGCGGTAGGTTGCCATGCGCGTGACGGTCTGGCCGGTCTCCTCACCCGGATAGAGATGATAGAAGCCATAGAACATCTCGCCATTCGGGCCTGCCGACACGTTCAGATTGATATTGGGAAAAATGAAATAATTGCCGCCGTAATCATTGGCCGGCCAGTCCTGCTCGCGCTGCGCAGACAGTGCCTGCCAATTCTTGCGGGGAAAGCCCATGCGCGCATGGCGACCGAAGGGCGTAAGCGCCATCACGTTGGACATCAGCAGCGGCGCCACCGTGGTCGCGTGGAGCGTGGCGAAGTGATAGCTTTCGCAATAGGTATCCCAGGCATATTTCCAGTTGGTGCGCGTTTCCACCTTGCTATGCTTGGCCGGCAGCGCAGACCCCAGTTCGAGATGCTGGAGTTCGTCGGCAAAGGCCCCGAGATGCGCACGCACGTCGATCGGTGCGCCATCGGGATCGGCGCGGACGAAGATCATGCCCGCCCATTCTGCAACCGGCACTGGGATCAGTCCGCGACCGGCGCGGTCGAGATCGGGAAACCCTTCCTTGCCCGGCAGGCCGATCAGCCGGCCTTTCAGATCGAAGGTCCAGCCGTGGAACCGGCACGTCATGCGTTTGCGACTGTCGCAGTTGGTGACGACGCGGGCGGCGCGGTGGGGGCAGATGTTGAGAAAGGCGCGGACGATATTGTCCTCGTCACGCAGGATCAGTATTTCCGGCCCGAGCGCGTCGAACAGCAATTTGTCGCCAGGCGCAGGAATGTCGCCGCTCAGGCAGGCCAGGATCGGGATGCGGCGAAAGGCGTCGCGCTCCCGCAAATGGCGTGCGGGGTCGATATATTCGGCCGGGTCGATCTCCATCGTGGCGCTCGCAAGATCGGTCCGGCTGTCGCGGATCCGCCCGATCAAAGCGCGACGCAGATCGTCATGCGAGGCGCGGCGGCGTTCGCCCCAGTCTTCGTCGCTCGCAGCAGAGGGCGAGTGGGAGTCGATCACAGTCGCTCCTTATAATGCCAGAAAATCAGCAAGCTGGCGAGCTTGATGACCGCCGGATAGATGCAGAAGCACAGGATCAATGTGGTGATCGCCGCAGCGCTCTGCGGCGTGGCATCTCCGCTTTTGGTGCCGATAAAACCACCCGCGCTCAGCAGCAGCCCGCACACCGCCGGCCCGAGCGCGAAGGCGACCTTCTCCAACGCGCTGAACACGCCCGAGAACAAACCGCTGCGCGATATGCCTGACTGGTCTCGATCATAAGCGATCGTGTCGGTGAGCAGCGAGAGCGCCATCAGCAGATAGACCGAATTGAACATGCCCCACAGGAAACCGCGCAGCGCGAGCAATACGGTCTCGCTGACCGGAATGCCGGTATGCGCGTTGATCCACGCGGCTTCCTGCGGCCCGGCGAACGCCCAAGAGACACACAAAGCCGCCCAGCCGATGATCCCCACCGCGAACAGCGTCTTTTTGGACAGGTAGCGGTTGAGCCACACTGTCACTGGTTGGCCCACGAGGACCGAGAGCGCGGCGAAAATGTTCACCAATGCAAGCTGCGACGGGTCTTTCATCACATAGACGAAAAAGAGCCCGAACACGGTGTAGGTCATGCCTTGCGCGGTGAGCGCGATGAAATAGGCGGTGGCGAGCGTCACGAAGGGCTTGTTGGCCCATAACGCGCGCAGATCTTCCTTGCCCGATGCGCCCCTTGGCTCGTCGGAAGGCACCATCTTGGTGCGCCGGACGGTGAAGAAGGTGACGAGCATCGCGACCATGCAGACCGCGCCATATAATGTGCCCATACGGTTGAACCCGGTCCAGCCCGCGCCGAAATATTGAGCCACCGGCAGTGCATAGCCCGCGCCAACGGCGACGCCGACGGCAAGAAACATTACCCGTATCGCGAGAATGCGTGTCCGTTCTGCGGGATCGTCGCTCATCTCGGCAGCGACCGACAGATAGGGGACTGAAAACAGGCTGTATGCGGTGGAAGCGAGCGCAAAGCTGAATGTCATATATATGGCCGACGCCCAGGGAGACTCGAAGTCCGGCGCACTGAACATCAGCACGAACGTAAAGCCGGAGAGGATCCCGCCGGCGAGCAAAAAGGGCGCGCGGCCCCAGCTACGGCTGCGACGATCGGACCATGCGCCGACCAGGGGATCGCAGAAAATGATCCACGCCTTTGGAATGAGAATGGCGAGGCCCGCCATCCAGGCCGGGATGCCGAGCACGGTGATCATGTAGATCGGCAGGATCAGCGCGGGTGTGTCGCGAAATATCTGACCGCCGATCGCTCCGAAGCCGTAGCCGACCTTGGCCGGCACCGATACGCGGTGGGGAGCTGCCGTTGTGGCGGTCTGATCGTCCATATGGTCTCCGAGCCTTACAAAGGGGTGGGGTAGGAAGCGCCGCCGCCGGCCCGTGCTGCGGGCTGATGAAGTGACTGGACCACCGAATACTCCAGCAGCCCCTCGTCACCATATTCGCGCCCGAAGCCGCTTGCCCCGATCCCGCCGAAGGGGAGGTCGAAAGAAAAGCCGCTGCGATTGTGTGCGTTGACCATGCCGAAGCCCGCGCGGACATGGCCAAGTGTATCCCAGCCACGATCGGGATCGGCGGTCCATATTGATGCGCTCAGCCCGAGATCGCCTGCATTGGCTTGCGCGAGCATATCGGCCTCGTCGCGGTAGGTGACGATCGGTACGATCGGGCCGAACTGTTCCTCGGCCACCAGAGGCGCGGTGGGATCCAGTCCGGTGACGAGCCGTGGCGGCAGGAAATAGCCCGTGTCGGGCAGGGCTGTCCCATCGGGCAGCAGCGAGACGACGGTGCCACCGCCCTGCGCGGAATGCGTGGCCAGCCTGTCGATGTGCGCGGCCGATGCTGCGGTGATCAATGGCCCCATCGTGACATGGCCATCCAGAGGGTCGCCCAATCGAAACAGGCGGCGCGCGACATCGACATAGGCGTCGATGAACCGCGGGGCCATCACCTCGGGCACGAGCAAGCGCTTGGCGGCCATGCAGACCTGCCCGGCGTTGAGGAAGGTCGCCCAGACGATCGCCTGCAGCGCATCCGGCGTTGGATCGAAATCGTCGAGCAGGATCAGCGGATCGTTGCCGCCCAGCTCCATCACACAGGGGACGAGGCGCGCGGACGCCTGGCGCAAGACCGCGCCGCCGACCGCGGTGCCGCCGGTAAAGGCCACTTTCGCGACGCCGGGAGCACTGATCAGGGCTTCTCCCACCGCGCCGCCGCCGTTTACGACGTGCAGCACCGGCTCGGGCAGGTGATCCGCAATCGATTCTATCAGCGCGCTCAACGCGAGTGGGGACAGGGGAGAGGGTTTGACCACGATCGCATTGCCTGAGACGAGCGCGGGGACGATCTTGGTCATCGCGAGCACGATCGGCGCGTTCCATGGCACGATCGCGGCGATCACGCCGTAAGGCCTGCGGCGCACGACGCGGCGCCCCGGACCCTGACCGCGCGACTGGTCCGGCAGCAAACGCGGGGCGCGGGCAAGCAGGTCACGCGCGAGGGCGTAGCCGAAACGGATTTCGCCCAGGCAATCGGCGATCAACTTGCCCATTTCGCGTGACAGCAATTCCGCGTGCGCCGGGGCGTGCGTTGCGGCGGCCTCGAACGCCGCAGACAGGATCGCGATCCGCTGATCGAGCGAATATGCGACCCAGCGCGTCTGCGCCGTCGCCGCTTCGGTCACGCGTGCCGCTACCGAAGCGGCATCGTCTTCGCGAACCCGCCCGACCTGTTCATCCGGTCGGGCAGGATTTTCGCGTGCGATCCAGCCAGCTTCGGCCAATACGGGTGCGAAGCTGGCCATCGGTTCAGCCTTCCTTGATATAGCGCACGCAGGCGTCGGTCCATTCCTGCGGGAATTCCTCGATGGTATCGAGCGTGCCGCCTTCAATGCGATAGTCGGGCACCTTGCCTGCGAGCAGCGGCAGGCAGGCCATGATCCCCGGTGCCGACAGATCCTTGTCGCCCCATACGATATAGGCAGGGACCTTCACGTCGTTGAGCAACTGCTCCAGCGTGTTGAGCTTGCCGGCAGCATAATAGGCCGCCTGCGCCTTTTCGCCCGCCGAAAGCGCGGCGACGTACAGCTTCTCGAATGCTTCGATGTTGTTCACCGGCGAAACATTCTTCCAGCGCAGGTTCCACAGATCGGTCAGATGGCCGCCATCGGGGCGCGGGAAGGTGGCCGGCGCGCGCATCGGCGTGATCGGTTCTTTGGGATCGAGCAGCACGGGGCCGGACAGGACGATGCTCTTGACCCGCTCGGGTGCCTGCACGGCAAGCTGCGTCGCGAAATAGGCACCGGTGTGGACGCCGATGACGGAGATCGGATCGGTCAGACCCATATCATCGAGGAAGTCGATGATGGTCTGGCCATATTCCTCGGGCTCGACCATGCGGCCGGGGCGATCGGACATGCCGTAGCCGATCGTGTCCATGGCGATCGTGCGGAAATGCTCGCCGAGCATCGGCAGCACGGTGTCAAACATCCCGCTCGATTGCGGCGACTGGTGAAGGCAGAGAATGGGCTCGCCCTCGCCATATTCGCGATAATGCAATTGGCCGAGGAAACATTTGGAATAGCCGCGGCGGAAATTCAGAACTTCAGTGGTCATCAGGCTTCCTTTGGAGTTGGATCGATGGGCAGCTCGGCGAGACTGCGGAAAATGGTGGCAACGAAATCGGCGCGCTCGGTGCGCAGCGTGGCGGTCGCTTCGGGGGAGAGCTGGTGCTGCTCCACCGTATCGGCGGCGAGCGTGCCGGCCGCGGCCAGCGCTGATTCCAGCACCGTATTGCGGCGACGCAGCACCCAGAGCTGGGCCGCCATCTCAAGCATCACCTCGACCATCGCGTCGAGGCGGCGGTCGCCCAGAAACGGGCGGCCGTCGGCGATGCCGCCGCTTGCATCAAACCAGCGGCGCAGATCGGCTATCTCTTCGGTGTTCATGAGGCTTTCCTGCAAACGCGGATCTGCAGCGCACCCGTCGAGGTTGCGGCAGGCCGGTAATTGTCATCGACGTCGTCGAAATGCTGGCGCAACAGCGCGGTGAAGTCCGAATAGACGAAGCCGGGGGCAAAGGGCTCGCCATTATACCAGCTATCGAACAGCCTCATGCAGTGACGGCCGCTGAGTTCCTCGGGCGGGATGTGCGGGAAATCGATGATCGTCATCGTGGCACCCGGACGCAGGATCCGCGCCATTTCGCGCACCACGCCCTCGGCGGTTTCGCGCGGCAGTTCATGGAACAGGATCATCGACAGGACACCATCGACAGAATTGTCCGCAAAGTCCGTCTGTGCTGCGCTCTGTTGCGAGAAATGGACATCGAGGCCCATATCCTGTGCTCGACCGTGAGCGTAACGCAGCATGGGTTCGGCGACGTCGATGCCGTGCACCTCGGCGTTGGGGAAACGCTGCTTCATGGCGGTGGTCGATTGACCGATGCCGCAGCCGATATCGAGGATCAGCGTGGGCTCGCCTTCGATCGGGCACCATTCCGCCATCGCGCGATGGAGATGATCATCATCATTGCCGCCGGTGAAGAAGATCTTAGAGCCATAGTGATAGACGAAGCCGGCAAGCGCATCATCCTGATAGCTGCCGGGCTGAAGGTGGATGTCCTGCTGACGGATATAATCGGGATAAGCGAAATCGGGATCGATCCGCAGCAAGGCGGGCGCGGCCCGTTCGGTCGCATCCAGCCAGCCGCCGAGATCGTCCGCGATCTTGCGATAGGATTGACCCGCGCCGCGCCACATCATCATCTGCGTGCTGCGCATCATCCGCCGCGCCAATTGCGCCGCCGGGACGGTATCGAGCTTGTGGAATAAATCGGATGCGGTCGCGGGCGGGGTGTCCTGCGCCATCGCGCCGCCGAGTGCATCGGCCGAACGGACCAGCCGCGGGACCATGACGCCCAGATTGAAACCGCGCAGCCCCTCGACAAAGTCGAGATAGCTCTCGTCGTTGAGGCTCGCCGCGCCGCGCAACGTGCCGATATCGGGTCTGCTCATGCTGCTGCCTTTGCTTCTACCAGACGCCCGTAAAGCTGCGGCTGGCTATCGAGGATAAGGTCGGTGCTGCCCATCAGGCGCTTGTCGCGATTGGGCGCGAGGTCGATCTCGGCGCTCAACGTCGCGCCGCGACCGGCTGCGTCGAAGCGATCGGGATTGTTGACCTCCATCGTATCGGGGAAGCGATAGACGGGCGGGGTGGTGAGGATCGCGCTCGGTGCATCAAATGGTGAATCCGCGCGGTTGGCGGCGGCGATCGTCATATGGTTTTCGGCCGAGCGTTCTGCGAGCATCAGTGCCACCTGCCACTCGTCGCGCCACGTCGCCGGGCAGGCGACCAGATCGACGCCCTTGCGCGCGAGCATCCGGGCCGCTTCGGGATAGATCAGTTCCGAGCCGAGCAGCAGACCGACGCGCCCGAACGGCAGATCGAATATCGGGAAGTCGTCGCCGCTCAAACCCCAGCCGAGCGCGGGGTCTGCATGGACCTGACGATATTGGCCGATCGCGCCGTCCGGCCCGATCAGGACGACACGGTTCACCAGGCGGCCTTCGACGATCTCGGGGATGCCCGCAGCGATGTAAGTCGCGCGCTCGGCTGCCAGACTCTCAATCGCGGCGATCGCCTGTTGGATTTGGGCCTGGAGCGCAGATCCTGCAACGAGCGTGGCGATATCCCAGGCGAACAGTTCCGGCAGTACCGCGAAACCGGCCGGGACAGTACCCAGTTCGGCGATCGCCGATGCGAGCCGCGTCTCGAAATCGGCTCCCGCTGGCGAAACCGTCGTCACCGTCACCGTGCCGGCGTCCGCACGACCCGCGGTCAGGGCGGTGAGCGTCTCGTTGGGCTGGGTCAGCAGCGCATAGCATTCGGGCCGGCGCCCCGCGAGGCGCGTATCGCGGACGACGCTGGCAAGATCGATATCGGCAAAGGTCAGCCCATAGGTGTCGCGCCCGGCGCGGGCGAGCACCTCGCCTTGCGGGCCGACGATCTGGCTTTCGCCGGCACCCATCACCTTTTCCCGCGTCATGCCGGACTCGCGAATCAGGCGTTCGAGATCTGCGCCCTTCACCATGTCGCCGATGCGGTTGGCGGCGATCATGAACACGCCGTTTTCGGCGGCGCGTGCGGGGATATGGAGATGGGCTTCGTCGAGCCCGTTCGAGCAGAGCGAATTGAGGATGATGTCGGCACCCTGGAGCGCGAGCGTGCGCGCGGTCTCCGGAATAAGGCCGTCCATGCACGACAGCAGCCCGATCCGCCCGAGCGCGGTATCATAGACCGCATTGGGCGCGTCAGCCGGCACGAACGCCAGCCGCTCGATCCACATCAGAATCTGCTTGGCGTTGCTGCCGATATATTCGCCTTTGGGGCCGATCAGGTGATTGACCATATAAGCGTTGGGAAATTCGCCGCGAACGGCGGCGTTGAACGACACATGGATGCCATGGGCGGCCGCACGTTCGGAAATGGCATTGACCATCGGGCCTGGGATCGTAATCGCCTCATTCCACGCATGTTCGCGATTGTCGTAAGAGGTTGGGTAATTCAGATTTTCCTGGAAATGGACGAGGTCTGCGCCGCCTTGCGCAGCCTCGTCGATCAGTTCCAGTATCTGGCGCAGAACACGATCGGTGTCCTTGCCGGTTTCCATCTGCGCTGTCGCAACCCGGATCATGCAGATGCTCCCAAGCTCTGGGGCCGCGTAAAAAGGGCGGTGTGACAGCGCAGTTTCATCAGAAGTCGAACTCCATCTCGTCGCCGAAGTGCGTCACATCGCAAGAGGCGAGCTCATAGGTCACACCCTTGGCATGACCGACAACCTTGGCGCAGATTCGGTCCTGGCCGGTCGTCCACACTTCGATATCGGCGTCGATCGCGCCGGTGTGCCAAAGATAATGGTCGCACAGGAAGGTGCCAGCCGGAACCGTGATTTCCTCTTCACCGATATATTCGATGGCGAGCGTCACTTCCTTGCCGTGCGTCATCTGTCCACCGTTCCAGGTGGCCGATGTCGTCAGGATGCGAACATGCTGGGTGCCGGCGACGGTGCGGTCGCACTGGGTGAATTTCCAGCCTTCGACCGTGGTCGGGTGGTAGCCGAGCACGAGATCGGCCCCGCCGGGAAGCGTCGCTTCCTCGATCGGGCTGCCATCGGGGGCGAGCAGCAGCGACGTCACCGAATCGCCGACGACGCGGCGGATCAGCGTGCCCTGATGCTCAGGCCCGACAAAGAAGCGGAGAACGCCGTCCATCGGCATGAATTCGGCATTGACCGTCTGCGTGACGTGGCGGACGATCGAGCCGCCCGGAAAGCGCGTCATTGTCTGCGCCGTATGGCTGCCGTCCGGGTTGGTCGTGACGATGAAATTTTCCCACGTCAGCCATTTCGAGCGGTCATCGGTCGGCCCCATAACGTAGGAACCAATTGTGCGAGTCAGTGTCATGGTAGGGCATGTCCTCTTGCCAGATGATCCCCGGAAGCCGCGATCCTGATTGGGCAGGTGTACGCGAGTTCGGTTCGTCTTTCGATGCAAGAAAGCTATCATTTTGCAAAAAGCTCGCTTCACTCTTTGCAACTATGTCCGCACAGTGGAGAAATCGGGACGGTCTTTGTCAACCCTTTGTGGCGATTGGGCCTTGAGCTGTTGAATCGGTGACCAGAAATTCAATAATAAATTCAATGGACTGCTATTCAAAAGCAGATAGTTTTATTTTGCGGTGCGCGCAAAGCCGGCCGGAAGGCGAGGGTGCGAAATGACCTCTGGGCCGTTTTAGACACTGAAATATCAAGTCATATTAAATCAAAAAACTGTAATAATATTTTGCAATGATGTTCTCACTGCTCGAATAATATCCATTTTTATCCGGTTTATTGCAAATTTTGCAATATGTCGCATAGTGTATGAACAGATATGTCATTGGCATAACGGATCTCTGCGGCGGCGGTCAGCCGGACGGCGCATGGCCTTGCATTGTTGCGGGGCTGTGCGCTGTCGTTGCGACGCTGGAAGGCGTTGGTTCGGCTGCCGGAAGCGAGGTCTGGAAATGCCGAAATTGGCGGGATTGAAAATGGCGAAACCCTTCTCCAACCGGCGGATCAATGCAGGCGATGTCGCGAAGCTGGCGCAGGTTTCCCGGTCCGCTGTGTCTCGCACATTTACGCCAGGAGCCAGTGTGGCACCGGCGACGCGTTCGCTGGTATTGGCTGCTGCAAAGTCGCTGGGCTATCAACCCAGCCGCATTCCATTGCCTGAAGGTAGATCGAAGGCGCGGCCTGTCGGCGTGATCATCGCCAATATGCACAGCCATTTCCGCGAGATGAGTGATCGGCTGGATGACGAACTCACGAGCAAGGGCTTGCACGCCATATTTTTCCTCTGTTCGGACGTGACCCGCATCGACGGCGTCTTCAAGGATGTCTTGGCGAGCCATATCCAGGGCATGATCATTTTCTCCGCCGCGCCATCGGCGCAATCGATGGCGGCAGCTCAGGCCGCTCACGTCCCCGTGGTGATATTGAACCGCGGCGAGCAGCTGAAGGGCGCGAGCCTAGTGTGGATCGACGGCCCCGAACTCGGGCGATCGGTTGCGAAATTGATGCTCGACGAGGGCCGCCGACGGCCGCTCGCCATCGCGGCGAATCCCGGCCGTTCGCGCGAACTCGAATGCTTTGCAGACGCCATGGAAGCGGCTGGCAGTGCGGCATGTCGGTGGATCGATGAGGACTGGCAATATGAAGGCGGCGTGCGCGCGGCGGCTGCGGTATTGAACGAAGGCGATCGGCCAGATGCGATCTTCGCCGCCACAGACAGCTTGGCCATAGGGTTTCTCGACGCGGCCCGGACCCTTCATGGCATGGATGTTCCCAGAGATATGTCCATCATTGGATTTGGCAACACGGCGGCCTCGCACTGGATCTCACACAGGGTTTCGACGGTCCATGTTCCCATGGCCGCGCTCGTCCAAACCGCCGTTTCAACGCTGATGGCGCGCATAGGATCGGTGGGCGACCCAGCGCCACGCATTTGGCTGGGTTGCGATATCATCGAACGGGATACCAGCCGGGGTCTTGGCACCGGCTGATCTGCATAGAAGCCGGCCCATCGCGGCTACAGTCAATCTCAAACACCGTAAGTCATTGAAAATATTGGTGCACCCGACTGGATTCGAACCAGTGACCCCTGCCTTCGGAGGGCAGTACTCTATCCAGCTGAGCTACGGGTGCATCCGTGCTGCGTGTTGGAGCGATGCCCGCCTAGCAAAGTGAATTGGGCTTGGCGAGGGTTTTCATTTCTTCCTGGCGAGCTTCACCGGCTGGAACTTGCCAAGGCCGCAGCTTGGTCCCTGGGTTAAGGGCGGATTGCGCAGCACGGTGATGACGTCCACCGAGCAGAGCCGGTTGATCGAGGTTTGATAGCTGAACCGCTCCTCGAAGCCGAGCGAACTGCATTGATAGGGCAATTCGTTCCGATACACCTTGCCGCCGCGCATGTGGAAATCGATCACCTTGTCGCCATGGACGCGGGTGTCGCGGATGGCGCTGATTTGCACGCAATCTATTGCGGGGCCGTCCGGCGTGGCGGCGGGAACGGCATTGCGGTCGGTCTTGGCGGCAAGCGCGCTCGCGCTGGTCATCAGGGCAAGCGCGGCGAGGGGGAGGATGGCGCGCATCATGGGTCTCCTGGCTGTTGTCTGGCGACCTTTTGCGCCGGCATGGCTGTCTTGGGCCTGAACGCGCAAAGATCGACGACGTTGCAGCGCCAGCATTCGGGCGTGCGCGCTTTGCACGTATAGCGGCCGTGCAGGATCAGCCAGTGATGTGCGTGGAGGCGGAAGGGCTGGGGTGTGCTCTTGTCCAGGATTTTTTCCACCGCCAGCGGGGTCTTGCCCGGTGCCAGCCCGGTGCGATTGCCGACGCGGAAGATATGCGTGTCCACCGCGAAGGTTTCCGCCCCGAAGGCGCAGTTCATCACGACATTGGCGGTTTTGCGGCCGACGCCGGGCAGCGTCTCCAGCGCGTCGCGATCTGCGGGGACTTCACTGTGATAGGCGGCGATCAGCCGCTGCGAGAGGGCGATGACGTTCTTGGCCTTGGCATTGAACAGGCCGATCGTCTTGATATGCTGCTTGAGGCCCGCTTCGCCCAATGCGACCATCTGCTCGGGGGTCTTCACCTCCTGAAACAGCCGCCGCGTCGCCTTGTTGACGCCGACATCGGTCGATTGCGCGGAGAGCGTGACCGCGACGAGCAATTGGAAATGATTGCCATAGGCCAGCTCGGTTTCGGGGGCGGGATTGTCTGCCGCGAGCCGGGCATAGAATTCGAAGATGTCAGCCTTTTTCATCTTCCTCGTCACGTGGATCCATCCATCCCGTTTGTCCCGAGCGCAGTCGAGGGACGTTGGTGCCGCGACAGACGTCCCTCGACTGCGCTCGGGACAAACGGGAAGGGGGAAGGGTGTGCGTTCACCCTAAAGCCCCAGCACATCTTCCATACGATAGCGCCCGGCCGGTTTGTCCGCCAGCCACAGCGCAGCCTTGACCGCGCCTCTTGCGAAAATCTCGCGGCTCTCGGCGCGGTGGCCCAGTTCGATCCGCTCGCCTTCGCCCGCGAAGATCACCATATGATCGCCCGCCACCGAACCACCGCGGAGTGCCGCAAAGCCGATATGGCCGGGTTCGCGCTTGCCCGTGATCCCGTCACGCCCGCTATCGCTGACGCTGGCGAGATCGACGCCACGTCCGGCGGCCGCCGCCTGGCCGAGCAATAATGCGGTGCCCGAAGGTGCATCGACCTTGTGGCGGTGGTGCATCTCGACCAGTTCGATATCCCAGTCCGCCCCCAGTCGCTCCGCCGCCTGCCGCACGAGGGCTGCGAGCAGCGTGACGCCGAGCGAGGTATTGCCGGTCTGCAGCACCGCGACATGCCGCGCGGCATCGTCGATAGTCTGATGATCGTCCGGGCCTAGTCCCGTGGCGCCGATCACGATCGGCTTGCCCGCCGCGACCGCCGCGCCGAGATTGCCGACAAGGGCGGACGGCACGGAGAAGTCGACCAGCACGTCCGCCGTTTTTGCCAGCGCGGAAGGATCGCCCCCGGCATCCACGCCGCCCGCGACGGATGCGCCGGCTTCTTCGATCGCCCGCGCAATCGCCTGCCCCATGCGCCCCGCGCTGCCGTAAATCCCGATTTGCGTCATGTTCTCGCCCTTGAATGGATGGCCGCTTCATGATCGAGAGCGGCGGACATGTCTATTGTCTCTGCGAAATGCTCCCTTAAACCGTTTGTCCCGAGCGCAGTCGAGGGACGCGGTCACCTGCACTCACGTCCCTCGACTGCGCTCGGGACAAACGGGAATATAGTAAAATGACCTCAACCCTCTCCATCCGCTTCGCCACGCCCGACGATATTGCAGCGCTCCATCCCGTCATCGAGCGCGCCTATCGCGGCGACAGCGCGCGGCAGGGCTGGACGCATGAGGCCGATCTGCTCGATGACCAGCGCACCGATGAGGCCGCACTCGCCGCGATCATCGCCGATCCGCAGCAGCGCCTGCTGATCGCCGAGCAGGCCGGCACCACGATTGGCTGCGTGCAGATTTCGGACAAGGGGCAGGGGACGAGCTATCTCGGGCTGCTGTGTGTCGATCCGCTGCTGCAGGCGGGGGGGCTGGGCAAGCAATTGATCGAGGCCGCCGAACGGGGTGCGGTCGATGTGTTCGGGGCGCGGCAGATGGAAATGACGGTCATCGACCGCCGCGTCGAGCTGATCCGATATTACGAACGGCGCGGCTATTGCGTGACCGGCGAGAAACGCGATTTCCCGGTGCCAGTCAATCCGCCGTTGTTTTTCGATGTGCTGGTGAAGCCGCTTTAGCAAATGGTGACAAGAGCCTAATGACCTTCAGATCATGACCCACATCCGCAACATCGTGATCCTCACAGGCGCGGGCATTTCGGCCGAATCCGGGCTTGCCACCTTTCGGGGGCCGGACGGGCTGTGGGAGGGGCACCGCGTCGAGGATGTCTGCACGCCCGAGGCGCTCGCGCGGGATCCGGAGATGGTGCACCGTTTCTATGACGCGCGGCGCGCGGCGTTGGCCGGGGTCGTGCCCAATGCGGCGCATGAGGCTTTGGCGGCGCTGGACGCGGCTTGGCCGGGCGAATTGCTGATCGTGACGCAGAATGTGGATGATCTGCATGAGCGCGCGGGGGCGAGGCGGGTGCTGCATATGCACGGTGAATTGCTGTCGGCGCTGTGCGCGGCGTGCGGGATGGCGGTGCGCTGGGCGGGGGATATGATGGCTGCCACACAACCGTTTGTCCCGAGCGAAGTCGAGGGACGTCTGTCCCCCGCACCACGTCCCTCGACTTCGCTCGGGACAAACGGGGAGGGTGTGACCCCCGCAAAGAGTTTCCAGCCCCCTAAATGCTCCGGCTGCGGTGCTCACGCCCTGCGTCCCGATATCGTCTTCTTCGGCGAAATGCCTTATGAGATGGACCGGATCGACCGCGCGATCGCGTCTGCCGACCTGTTCGTTTCGATCGGGACCTCCGGCGCGGTCTATCCTGCGGCCGGGTTCGTACGGACCGCGCGGCATCATGGTGCAAAAACTCTTGAACTGAACCTCGACCCGTCCGCCGGAAGCGTCTATTTCGATGATGCCCGGATGGGGCCGGCAAGCGTGCTGGTGCCGACATGGGTGCGTGAGGTGTTGGGCGGTTGACTGTATTATCAGACTATAACACTATGGCCGCACGATGAGTTTCTGGCGTTCCAAATCCGCTCCCGAACCCGCCTTGCCCGGCGGCGTGCCCGCGCCCGAGCAATGGGCGTTCGATCCCGTCACCGGCGAACCGATCGCGCCCCCAGCGCCGCCGCGCTGGCGGATATGGGCAAGGCGCGCGAAGTGGGCGTCGCTGGCGATGTTCGTTGTGTTCATGCTGCTGGTGGCGTGGCTGGCGGTCACCGCGCCGCTCTCCAAATCCCTCAAACCCATCGCCCCGCCCAGCATCACGCTCCTCTCCGAACAGGGCAAGCCGATCGCGCGCAAGGGAGCGATCATCGCTGCGCCAGTGGAAGTCTCCAAGCTGCCCGAACATGTGCCGCAGGCGTTCATGGCGATCGAAGACCGGCGCTTCTATAGCCATTGGGGGCTTGATCCCCGTGGCCTCGCGCGTGCGATGTGGACCAATGCGCGCGCCGGCGGGATGCGGCAGGGCGGCAGTACGATCACGCAGCAGCTCGCCAAGGTGGCCTTCCTCAATTCGGACCGGACGGCGGCGCGGAAATTGCGCGAAGTGTTCATCGCTTTCTGGCTGGAGGCCTGGCTGTCCAAAGACGAGATCATGGCGCGCTATCTGTCCAACGTCTATTTCGGCGACAACGTCTATGGCCTGCGCGCGGCCTCGGTTCATTATTTCAACCGTCAGCCCGAGAAACTGACGATCGCGCAGGCGGCGATGCTGGCGGGCTTGCTGAAAGCGCCGTCGAGATTGGCACCCACGGTCAATCTGAAGGGTGCGCAGGAACGTGCCGAGCTGGTCACCGCGGCGATGGTGGAGGCCGGGTTCATCACCGAGGCCGAACATCGCGCGCTGCGGCCCGCCAGGCTCGATATCCGCGGGATCAGTGACGTGAAGAGCGGCACCTATTTCGCCGACTGGGTGTTGCCCGAGGCGCGCGACAAGGCGGGCGCGGTCTATGCCGAGCAGGAGGTGACGACCACGCTGGACGACCGTCTGCAGAAAATGGCGGAGAATGCGGCCAAGCGCGGCGGCGTTGGCAAGGCGCAGGTGGCGATCGTCGTCATGAAGCCCAATGGCCAGGTGGTCGCGATGGTCGGCGGCAAGAGCTATGCAGACAGCACGTTCAACCGCGCCACCCAGGCGAAGCGCCAGCCGGGATCGACCTTCAAGCTGTTCGTCTATCTGGCAGCGCTGCGCTCCGGCATGACACCCGATTCGATGATCGATGATTCCCCGGTGGTGTTCGACACTTGGGAGCCGAAGAATTATGGCGGACGCTATCGCGGCAATATCACGCTGAAAGAGGCCTTCGCGCAATCGAGCAATGTCGCTGCCGTGCGGCTGGCCCATCAGGTGGGGATCGCCAAGGTGATCCGCGCCGCGCGCGATCTGGGGATCACCAGCCCGCTCGAGGATAACCTCAGCGTCGCGCTGGGCACATCGGGCGTGACCTTGCTGGAGCTGACCTCGGCTTATGCGAGCGTGGCGAACGAAGCCTATCCGGTGAAGGCGCATGGTCTGCCCGCGGGCAATTCGAGCTGGTATGACAGCCTGTGGGATCGACAGAGCGGCTATGGTTCGCGCACGCTCGATGATCTGCGCACATTGCTGGCGGCATCGGTCAACGGCACAGGCCGGGCGGCGGCGCTGAACAGCAAGACCTATGGCAAGACCGGCACCACGCAGGACAGCCGCGATGGCCTGTTCGTGGGCTATGCGGGCGATCTGGTGACAGGCGTGTGGGTCGGCAATGATGACAACAGCCCGATTCCGGGGCTCACCGGCGGCGGCATCCCGGCCAAGATCTGGCGCGATTTCATGTCCAATGCGCTGGACGAACCCGCCGAGGCGATCGCGGTGGAAGAGGATAATGCCAGCGACGAGGCGCTGGATGCGGAGAATGCTGCGCTCAATATGTCGATCGAAGGCGAGATCGGCGGGATGAACGTGGGCGTGCAGATCGGGCCGGAGGGCGTCCGGATCAACGCCGATCCCGCGCCCGCGCCAGTTCCCGCACCAAGGCCCGGCGATCGTGTGACCCCGCCGCCGGTCGTGCCGCGGCTGGAGGACGATGGGCCGGGGGCGGATTGAGGGGTAGCAAGAGGGCGTGCAAATAACGCTGTCATCCTCGCGAAGGCGGGGATCCAGCTTCTTCGTTGGGATGCTTCAAGGAAAAGCTGGATTCCCGCTTTCGCGAGAAGGGCCGGGAATGACAGGAAAGTGCCAGGAATGACGGGAAAGGTGAGGGTGCGCTACTCCACCCACTCCAACCCGATATCGCGATAAACCCCGCGATCCTCTTCCCAATCGGGCTTCACCTTCACATGCAGATACAGATGCACCTTCACGCCGAGCAGGTTTGACAGTTCCGCGCGCGCGCGTGAGCCGATTTCCTTCAACCGCTGGCCGCCCTTGCCCAGGATGATCGCGCGCTGGCTGGTGCGGCCGATCAGTATCTGCTGGTGGATTTCCACCGAACCATCGGGCCGCTCGTCATATTTCTCGGTCTCGACTGCAGCGGCATAAGGGAGTTCGGCGTGAAGCTGGAGATAGAGCTGCTCGCGCGTCACTTCGGCGGCGAGCATCCGGTCGGTCGCGTCGGACACCTGATCGGCGGGGAAATGCCACGGGCTCTCGGGCATCGCCTTGGCCAGCGCGCCTTTCAGATCCATCAGGCCATCGCCGGTGGTGGCGCTGATCATGAAGATCTCCTGGAAATCGAGCCGTTCGCTCAATTTCTGCGCGTGGATCAGGAGCTTGCCCTTGTCCGCAATATCCACCTTGTTCAGGATCAAGATCTTGGGTTCGCTGCGGCCCTTCAGCGCATCGGCGATCTTCTCCACCTTGGCGCCGAGCCCGGTCTTGGAATCGACGACCAATGCAATCAGGTCAGCATCCTGCGCCCCGCCCCAGGCTGCGGCGATCATCGCGCGGTCCAGTCGGCGGCGCGGCTCGAAAATGCCCGGCGTATCGACCAGCATGATCTGCGCCTGATCATGGATGGCGACGCCCATCAGGCGCACGCGCGTGGTCTGCGCCTTGGGGCTGACGATCGCGACCTTCTGGCCGACGAGCGCATTGACGAGCGTCGACTTGCCCGCATTGGGCGCGCCGACGATGGCGACAAGGCCGCATTGCTGCGCGGGGAGGGGGGCTTGATCGGCGAGTGGGGTGATATCCATTGCGACAGCCTTTGCGCGGGTTGGCCGCGGAAGGCAAGGTTTTGGGCGTTGCGATGTGAAGGGATGTCAATGAAGATGTGTCATCGTCGGGGTTGTTTTGAGTGGATGCTGGACGTATCTTAAACTCAATCCAATCCAATCTGGAGCTGAAGATGACGAAGAAGGGGCAACATGTAGTTCCGAATCAAGGAAAGTGGAGTGTTCGCAAAGAGGGAGCCTCAAGGGCTAGCGGAACCTATAAAACTCAAGCTGAAGCGATTGCTGCTGGTGCAAACATTGCTAAAAATCAAAGGTCAGAGCTTTACATTCACGGCAAGGATGGCAGGATCAGGGAACGAAACTCTTATGGTAATGACCCGCATTCATCAAAGGGATAAAATTGCCGACGTCATTTGATCGTTCTGTCTTCATCAATTGCCCATTTGATGAAGGATTTGAGCCTATTCTTCAAGCAATGGCGTTTTGCATTACCTACCTAGGATTTTCTCCTAGATTAGCGCCCGAGAATAGTGACGGCGCTGAGCCTCGATTAGCTCGGATTTTAGATTTGATCCGAGGATCGAAATACGGAATTCATGATCTCAGCAGGTCGCGGTCGGCAGCCGCGAATGAATATTCTCGTTTGAACATGCCGTTTGAATTGGGTGTTGATTTCGGTTTCAGAATGGCAGGGGGCGGGCCGCTCGCCGAAAAGAAAATTCTTGTATTGGAGCATAGTCGTTTCGATTACCGGATAGCCCTTTCGGATATCGCTGGTTGGGACATTGAGGCGCATGACGGTTCGTTTGAAAAAGCGGTTCGGAAGGTGCGCAATTGGTTGGCTGCTCAAGCAGTGCCTGATGCAGAGGGGCCAGCCCGCATATTGGGAAAATATGCCGATTTCCAAGGTTGGTATTACGAACGGCAATTGGCTGCGGGTTTTTCGGATGATGACATTCAAGATTACCCTACGAGCGAATTGGTCGCTGCGATGGAGGACTGGATGAAACTCGGTCAACCAATTTAACTGAAACTTCAGTCGACAGAAGATTTTTAGCCCAATTTCCCCAGCAGCGCTTTCGCCGCGGCGGTTTCCGCTTCCTGCCGCGATGTTCCGGTCCCCGTCGCCTCCGCCAGCGTCCCGATCGACACCTTGATCGTGAACCGCGGCGCATGGTGCGGTCCAGAGCGATCGGTGATTTCATAGACCGGCGGTTTGCGGTTATGGGCTGCGGCCCATTCCTGCAGCCCGGATTTGGGATGTTTGGGGGCGTTGATCTGGGTTTCCACGATATCGCCCCAGGCACGGCGAATGAAGGCGCGCGCCGCGTCCAGTCCGGATTCCAGCCAGAGCGCACCGATCAGCGCCTCCACGACATCACCCAGCACATTATCGGATTGCGACGCGCCATCGTCGCGCGCCTGCTTGCCCAGCCGCAGATGAGGGATCACGCCTATCTCGCGCGCGATGCGGGCGCAGGTTTCGCCCGTGACGAGCGCATTGAGGCGGCTGGAGAGCTTGCCCTCCGGCTCGGCGGGAAACAATGTGAACAGCCATTCGGCCATGACGAGGCCGAGCACCCGATCGCCTAGAAACTCCAGTCGCTCATAGGTGTTGACGCTATGGCTGCCATGCGTGACCGCGCGGGTGAACAGCGCCAGATCCTTCGGCGTATGATCGAATTGTTCCTCGATCCAGGCCGAGAGATCGGGATGGCTCAAAACGTCTCGCCGATGCGCTCCGGCCGGGCAGCGGTGAACCAGGTCCAGGGCAGCAGCCAATTGGCCGTGCCATCGGTGGAAAAGACGCTGAACCACGCCTTGCCCACCACATTATCGACCGGGACCATGCCGATCGCGCCGCCGGGGGAGGCGGGGAAGCGGCTGTCCGCGCTGTGATTGCGATTGTCGCCCATCATGAAGAGATGGCCCTGCGGCACTACGAAGGTGCCGGTGTTCTCGCCCTGCAGACTGTCCGTATCCAGCGTGAAGAAGCTCTTGCCGTTGGGCAGGGTCTCGCGGAAGCGGCGATAATGGCAGTTGATCGCGCCGTCCGGCGTGCGTTCGGCGGCGGAATCGGTCAAGCAGGCGCTGCTCGGCGTTTCGGGCAGAACGATATCGGCCACGCGCACCCGCGGCACGGGTGTGCCGTTCAATATCACCTGACCGTCGCGCATCTGGATGATGTCCCCGGGCAGGCCGATCACGCGCTTGATATAATCCTGTTCCTGCGTCGGGGGTGCCTTGAACACCACCACATCGCCGCGATCGGGCACGCTCGCGAAGATGCGGCCAGAGATCAGCGGCAGGCTGAACGGCAGAGAATATTTGGAATAGCCATAATTCCATTTGGACACGAGAAGGTAATCCCCGACCAGCAGACGGGGCATCATCGATTCCGAGGGAATGTTGAAGGGCGCGGCAAAAAAGCTGCGGAAGATGAAGACGAAGATGCCCAATTTGAGCAGAAACGCCATGAAATCGAGCGTTTCGGACTTCTTCTTAGGCGGCGCTGAAGGGGCAGGCGTAGGTTCGGCCAGCGCCTCGGGGGCGGCTTCGGGTGTGGCTTCGGTCATGTTTGCGCTTTGCTGCGCCAGTGGCCGGGCGTCAAGCGTTGGCCCCGCCTGTCATTCCCGCGCACGCGGGAATCCCGCTTTTCCTTGAAGCATCCGAAGAAAGAAGAAGCGTGATCCCCGCGTTCGCGAGGATGACACAAGTCTAAAAGCACGCCGCCACAATCCCGCTCATCCACACCAACGCTCCCTGATCGCGCCAGAGCCACAGGCCCGCCGCTGCGATTGCCACACCGATGCCCAAAATCAGGAGCGGATGGGGCCGCTTCATGCCGCCGCCGGGCGCAGGCGCGCGACGGGCCGGTCGTTGATCGGCAGATTGATCAGCGCTGCCATCAGCCCGAGTATGATCGACGTGGCCCAGACGGCATCATAGGATCCGAGCATGTCATAGGCATAGCCCGCGGCCCAGGCGCCGAAGAAGCTGCCCACCTGATGGCTGAGAAAGACCACGCCGCCCAGCAGAGACAGATGCCGCGTGCCGAAAATCTGGCTGACCAGCCCGCTAGTGAGCGGCACCGTGCCCAGCCAGAGGAAGCCCATGGCCGATGCGAAAGCCAGCGCCGTTAAAGGGGTGAGCGGCAAGATCAGGAACAGGGCGATAACCGCAGAGCGCGCGGCATACAGCCCTGCCAGAACGCGATGCTTGGGCAAGCGGTCTCCCGCCAGGCCAAAGGCATAGGATCCGAATATGTTGAACAGGCCGATCAGCGCCAGCGCGCTGGCACCGATCCCGATGCCCAGGCCGCGATCGCTGAGGTAAGCAGGGAAATGCGTGGCGATAAAGGTGATATGAAAGCCGCAGACGAAAAAGCCGGCGTTGAGCAGCCAGAAGCTGCGCCGGTCCAGCGCTTCCTTCAGCGCTTCGCCCGCGCTTTGCTGCGGTTCAAGCCCGCTTGCCTTTTCGGGCCGGCCGGCCACGCCGATCGCCAGCAGAATGGATAAGGCCATCAAACCAGCCAGCAGGATGAAGGAGGTGCGATATCCAAAGATTGCGAGCATCGCCTGCGCGGCGGGCACGACCAGAAACTGGCCGATCGATCCACCCGCGGTCACAACGCCAAAGGCCATGCTACGCTTGTCTTCGGGCACGACGCGCCCGACCGCACCCAGCACCACCGTGAAGGTGCAGCCCGCCATGGCGAGGCCGACCATCAGCCCCAGCGAGATATGAATGCCGAGCGCATCGGCGGCGAAGGACGCCGCGATCAACCCGGCGACATAGAGGATCGCGCCCCCGGCGACCACGCGACCCGCGCCATGCTTGTCTGCCAGCGCACCGACAAAGGGTTGCGCCAGCCCGAAGGCGATATTCTGGATCGCCACCGCCAGGCCGAAGCTGGAGCGACTGATATCCAGCGCCACGCCCATTTGCGGCATGAACAGCCCGAACGACTGGCGCACGCCCATGGAAAGCGTGACAATGGCAGCCGCGCACAGGATCACGGTCCAGGGTGATTTCATCCGGGATGCAGAGAATAAATTCATACGGGCAACGCCTCGATCCGATCCAATATTGCGAAAAGCCGCGCGCGATCCGGCCCCAGCAACGCCTCTATGCGATCCTCCGCTTGCGACCAACAGGGCAGTGCGCGCGCGATCGCGGCGCTGCCTTGTTCGGTGAGCGAAACGGCGCGGCTGCGTTTATCGGCTCCCGCTTCGAAGCGCACATGTCCCTGCGCTTCCAGCGCGCCGATCGTGCGGCTGAGCGTGGTGCGATCATGGCCGGTGCGTTCGGCAAAGGCGGTGAGCGAGCAGGGGCCAGCGCGATCGAGCGTGCGTAGCAGCGCGAATTGCGGCGTGGTGAGGCCGGATGGTGCCAGCGCTTCATCATAAAGCGCGGTGAGCGTGCGCGCCGAGCGGCGGAGCTTTGTGCAGGTGCAGGGTGCGGACGTCATCAGTGCGTGCATATACACGTATATCGGGAAGGGTCAATTGCTGCGATCTCATCCCACAATGCCGTTTGGGCTGAGCCTGTCGAAGCCTTACCTTCCTTCTCCCCTCCACGAAGACGAGGAGGAGAGTTAGGAGAAAGGGGCTTCGGCAGGCTCGGCCCGAACAGTGGAGGAACCTTGGGCTCGTGCCCATGAGCAGTGCCCGCCATCAGCCGATCCGCACCAAGACGGCTTACGCGCCCGCGGCGTTCCGATAAAGGGAATGTCTGACCGCAGCCGGAGATTCGCATGACTGACGCCAAGAACGCCTGGGAACGGATCGAAGCGCTGGAGAGCGATACGCTCACCGCATTGTTCAAGGCAGAGCCGGACCGGCTGTCGCGCCTCACGCTGGACGTGGCGGGGATGCACTTCGATTGGTCGAAAACGCATCTGACTTCCGATCTGGTCGCCGGCTTCGAGGCGCTGGCCGGCGCGATGGGGCTGGCCGCGGCGCGCGAGGCGCTGTTTTCAGGCAAGGAAATCAATGTCACCGAAGGCCGCGCGGTGGAGCACACCGCCGAGCGCGGCGAGGGCGCGCCCGAGAGCGTGGCGCGGGCGGGGCATTTTCATGCGCGGATGCGCGGGCTGATCGACGCGATCGAAGCCGAAGCCTTGGGGCCGATCCGCCAGGTGCTGCATATCGGCATCGGTGGGTCCGCGCTTGGCCCCGATCTGCTGGTGGATGCACTGGGCCGCGATTCAAACCGCTATGAGGTCGCGATCGTCTCCAACGTGGATGGCGCGGCGCTGGAGGAGGTGTTCAACCGCTTCGATCCGGGCGCGACCCTGATCGCCATCGCGTCGAAAACCTTCACGACGACCGAAACCTTGCTCAATGCGCAGAGCGCGCTGGAATGGATGACGGAGGCGGGCGTGGAAGACCCCTATGGCCGTGTCGTCGCGCTGACCGCAGCGCCCGAAAAGGCGGTCGAGTGGGGCGTGGATGAGACCCGCGTCCTGCCGTTCGCTGAAAGTGTCGGCGGGCGTTATTCTCTCTGGTCGTCCATCGGCTTTCCTGCAGCGCTTGCGCTCGGCTGGGATGCGTTCGAGCAATTGCTGGAGGGCGCGGCCGAGATGGACCGGCATTTCCGCCTGGCACCGCTCGGCAAGAATGCACCGGCGATGGCGGCTTTCGCCGATCTCTATTATGCGCAGATGCGCGGATGCCAGACACGCGCCGCCTTCGCCTATGACGAGCGCTTGCGCCTGCTGCCAAGCTATCTCCAGCAGCTCGAGATGGAATCCAATGGCAAGAGCGTGACTGCCGAGGGCGTGCCGCTCGATCGCCCGAGCGCGCCCGTCACCTGGGGCGGCGTCGGCACGGACGCGCAACATGCGGTGTTCCAGTTGCTGCATCAGGGCACGCATCTGATCCCGGTGGAGTTCATCGCCGCGATCGAGCCGGGTCATCCGCTGGACGAGGCGCATCACCGGCAATTGCTGGTGAATTGCTTTGCGCAGGGCGCGGCTTTGATGGCGGGCCAGGAAAGCGACGACAAGGCGCGTGCGTATGCGGGCGACCGTCCTTCGAGCACGATCCTGCTGGAGCAGGTCGATCCGCGGACATTGGGCGCGCTGATCGCATTCTATGAACAGCGCACGTTCGTGAATGCGGTTCTGCTCGGGATCAATCCGTTCGACCAGTTCGGCGTGGAGCTGGGCAAGGCGATCGCGAAATCGATCGAGAGCGAAGGGACCGACCGGTTCGACGCCTCGACGCGGGCACTGATCGCGCGGGCGCTGGGATGATGTTCCACTCACCGTTCGGGCTGAGCCTGTCGAAGCCTCTTCCTTCTTGCTGATCGTAAAGAAGGAAGAGGCTTCGACAGGCTCGGCCCGAACGATGCGTCGGTTGACGAAGTGACCGATCCGATCAGACTGATCGCACCAATCACGTTGCGGCCATGCGCCATCATGCCTAGATCACGAGCAAATATCGCGCGATCGACCAGGGACTTGCCATGACCAGCTATGATTATGACCTCTTCACCATCGGCGCTGGCTCGGGCGGGGTGCGGGCGTCGCGCGTCTCGTCGGCTTATGGTGCCAAGGTCGCGGTGGCAGAGGAATATCGCGTCGGTGGCACCTGCGTCATCCGCGGCTGCGTGCCCAAAAAACTGCTCGTTTATGGCGCGCATTTCGCCGAGGATCTGCAGGATGCCAAGCGTTTTGGCTGGGATGTCGGCACGCCCAAGTTCGATTGGGTCACGCTGCGTGACAATGTGATGGCGGACGTGGACCGCATCAACAAGGCCTATACCGAGACGCTGGAGAACCATAAGGTCGAGGTGATCCTCGATCGCGCGGTGGTGAAGGGGCCGCATGAGCTGGAGCTGGCTTCGGGCAGGACGGTGACTGCAGGCAAGATCCTCGTCGCCCCCGGTGCCTGGCCCATCGTCCCCGATGTGCCCGGCGCTGAATATGGCATCACCTCGAACGAGGTGTTTCATCTGGATGCGCTGCCCCGCCGTGTGGTGATCGCGGGCGGCGGCTATATCGCCAATGAATTTGCCGGCATTTTCCACGGCTTCGGCAGCCATGTGACGATCGTCAACCGCTCGGACACGATCCTGCGCGGTTACGATGAGCAGATCCGCGATCGGTTGCTCCAGATTTCCATGACCAAGGGCATCGAATTCCGCTTTAACGCGCCGTTCGAGAAGATCGAGAAACTGGACGATGGCTCGCTTAAGATCTTCATGGCGGGCTGCGAACCGATCATCGCCGATTGTCTGCTCTTCGCCACGGGTCGCAAGCCCAAGACCGAGGGGCTGGGGCTGGAGAATGCGGGCGTCGCGCTGGACAAGCAGGGCGCGGTGATCGTGGACGAGGACAATCGCTCGAACGTGGAGAGCATCTATGCCGTGGGCGATGTGACCAACCGCGTCCAGCTCACCCCGATCGCGATCCGCGAGGGCCAGGCCTTTGCCGACAGCGTGTTCGGCAAAAAGCCGACCCGCGTGGATTACACCAACATCCCGAGCGCGGTCTTCAGCACGCCGCCGATCGCGGGCGTGGGCATGACCGAGGGGCAGGCGCGCAACAAATTGGGCTCGATCAAGGTCTATCAGTCCGATTTCCGGCCGATGAAGAATGTGCTCGCTGGCCGTAACGAACGCTCGCTCTACAAGATGATCGTGGACGCCGTGACCGAGAAGGTTGTCGGCCTCCACATGATCGGCCCCGATGCGCCGGAGATCTTGCAGGCCGCGGCCGTGGCGGTGAAGGCCGGTCTCACGAAACAGGCGTTTGACGATACGGTTGCGCTGCATCCAAGCATGGCGGAGGAATTGGTGCTGCTGCGCTGATCTGGATAATCTTAGCGCAATAGTGTAGGGAATCGCGCATGGCGCAGATGAACATCTCTATACCCGAAGGTCTGAAGGCTTGGGCTGAGCAACGTGTCGCTGAGGGCCGTTATGCGAGCACGAGCGACTATGTTCGCGATCTTATAAGACGGGATGAAGCGGATGCGATCAATGCTTTGCGCGATGTCAGGCAAAACTATCGCGTTGAAAGCTTGAGCGAAACCGAACGCGCGTGGATTGATGAAGCGATCGAAGAAGGATTGGCATCGTCGCCCAGCAAGCGCAGCGTTGCCGAGATCATGGCGAGGCAGCGAAGAGCGCTTGGCTGAAATTCGTTTTCGAACAAAAGCCGAGGCTGACCTCGACGACATCAGGATTTACAGTCTCGAGCATTTCGGCCTGCAGGTAACGCACGCGTACCTTGATGATTTCGATGAAGCCTGGAATTACTGGCCCTGTATCCGCATATCGGGACTGTCTATCGCGACGGCCGCAGACCAATATTATCGCGTGCGTGCGGCTCACATCGCATCTATTATACCGCGAGCCGCAACATCATCTGGATTCTTCGTATTCTGCACCACTCCGTCGATCAGGATCATGCTATCCGCGGAACTTCAGGCAGCAGATAGCTCAGGCTAGTCAATCTGCCTTCACCCCACCCTATTCGCCACCAGATCCTCCACCACCGCCGGATCCGCCAGCGTGCTCGTGTCGCCCAGCGCCGCGGGTGATACATCACCTTCAGCGATCTTCCTCAAAATCCGGCGCATGATCTTGCCGCTGCGGGTCTTGGGCAGGCCGGGGGCGAACTGGATGGCGTCGGGGGTGGCGATCGGGCCGATTTCGGTGCGGACCCATTGGCGCAATTCCGAGCGCAACTCCTCGCTCGCGGCACAATTGGCGTTCAATGTGACATAGGCATAGATGCCCTGTCCCTTGATGTCGTGCGGATATCCGACCACCGCGGCCTCGGCCACCTTGGCGTGCAGCACGAGTGCGCTTTCGACCTCGGCGGTGCCCATACGATGCCCCGAGACGTTGATCACATCGTCCACGCGGCCGGTGATCCAATAATAGCCGTCATCGTCGCGTCGCGCGCCGTCACCGGTGAAATATTTGCCGGGGAAGGTGCTGAAATAGGTCTGGAAGAAGCGATCGTGATCGCCCCAAACAGTGCGCATCTGGCCGGGCCAGCTTCGGGCGATGACGAGATTGCCCTCCACCGCGCCATCCTGCACTACGCCCTCGCCATCCACGATCTGCGGGTCCACGCCGAACATCGGTTTGGTCGCGCTGCCGGGTTTAAGCGCAGTCGCGCCGGGGAGGGGGGAGATGAGCGTGCCGCCGGTCTCGGTCTGCCACCAGGTGTCGACGATCGGGCAGCGGCCTTCGCCCACCACCTCATGATACCAGCGCCAGGCTTCGGGATTGATCGGTTCGCCGACCGTGCCGAGCAGTTTCAACGACTTGCGGCTGGTTTTTGTAACGAATTCATCGCCCTCCTTCATCAGCGCGCGCAGCGCCGTGGGGGCGGTGTAGAGGATCTCCACCTGATGCCGGTCCACCACCTCCCAGATGCGCGAGGGCGTCGGCCAGTTTGGCAGGCCTTCATACATGAGCGTGGTCGCGCCGTTCGCGAGCGGGCCATAGACGATATAGCTATGCCCCGTGACCCAGCCGATATCGGCGGCGCACCAATAGATCTGGCCAGGGCGATAATCGAACACCAGTTCGTGCGTCAGGCTCACCCAGAGCAGATAGCCGCCCGTGCTGTGCAGCACGCCCTTGGGCTTGCCCGTGCTGCCCGAGGTATAGAGCAGGAACAGCGGGTCTTCAGCGCCGATCGGCTCTGCGGGGCAATCGGCGGGGACAGCGGCTGCGGCTTCGTGTAGCCAGATGTCGCGCCCTTCCTGCATCGCCACATCGCCGCCCGTGGCCTTTACCACGATGACGGCATCCAGGCAGCGGACATGCTTGGCGGCCGCGTCCACATTGGCCTTCAGCGGGACGCGCTTGCCGCCGCGACGGCCTTCGTCTGCGGTGATGACGATATTGCTATCACAATCGGTGATCCGTCCGGCCAGCGCTTCGGGCGAGAAGCCGCCGAACACGACCGAATGGATCGCGCCGATGCGCGCGCAGGCGAGCAGGGCGAAGGCGGCTTCGGGGATCATCGGCAGATAGACGGTGATCCGGTCGCCCTTCTTCGCACCCGCCGCTTTCAGTACATTGGCGAAACGGCAGACTTCGGCGTGTAATTGCTTATAGGTATAGGAACGCGGCGCTTCATCCGGGCTGTCGGGCTCCCACAGGATCGCGATCTGATCGCCGCGTTCTTTCAGATGGCGGTCGATGCAATTGGCGGAGACATTGAGCTTGCCGTCTGCAAACCAGTTGATGTGGAAATCCTGCTCGTTGAACGACCAATCGCCGGCGATCTCAGGCCGCTTGATCCAGTCCAGCCGCTTCGCCTGATCAAGCCAGAAGCTCCCCGGATCGGCGAGCGCATGGCCATACATTTGATCGTAGCGCTCCGCGTTGATCTTCGCCTTGGCGGCCCATTCGGCGGGGACGGGGTAGATCGACGGGTCGCTCATCGGCAATGGATCCTCTCGGGAATTTTCTTTGATGGCTGTGTGCCAAAGATCGTTACGCTGGGGAAGGTGATAGACTGCACTTGCACTTGCAATAACTGCAATCGCTAGATCACCTGATACGGCACCACATCGCGGCGGTCGGGATCGATCAGGATCGCGCGGTCTGCCGGGGGGAAGGCGCGCTGATCGCAATCAACGCGTGGACAGAGACGGCAGGAAATGCCGATCGGTGTCGCGCCTGTCTGGGAGGTCACGTCCAGTCCGTCAGCATAGATGAAATCGCGCGCATGTTCGATCTCGCAGCCCAGAGCGACCGCATAGCGGCGCGGCGCGCGGGCATAGCTGCCGGAGGGCTTTACCAGCCCCTTGGCCATCTGGACATAGCGCACGCCATCAGGAGTCTCGGCGAGCTGAACCAGAATGCGATCAGGAATCGCGACCGCTTCATGCACGATCCATAAGGGGCAGGCACCGCCGAAGCGCGCGAATTGCAGTCGCGTGGCCGAATGGCGCTTGGTTATATTGCCCGCCATATCGATGCGGCAGAAGAAAAAGGGGATGCCGCGTGCGCCGGGGCGCTGCAGCGTGGAGAGGCGGTGGCACGCCTGCTCGAAACTGACGCCGAACTGACGCCGCAGCCGGTCTATATCGTGCCGCAGATCGAGCGCGGCCGCGCGATAGCGGGCGTAGGGCATGAGCAGCGCCCCCGCGGCATAATTGGCGAGACCCACGGAGAGGAGGCGGCGCGCGGTGTCCGATTGCAGATCCGCGCCATCGGCTACGGCGGCGATCGGCGCGGCCAGCTCGATCGCGGCGAGCTGGTGCGCCAACAGGAATCGGCGGCTTTCGGGCGGCAGGGCAGGGTCGATCGCCAGCGTTCCGCCCGCGCGATCATAAGCGCGCAAGGCCGTGTCGTCGCCCGCCGCGATCAGGTGGATGCCGTGCAGCGACGCCAGCCGTGCGATCATGTCCGCCTCGCCATCGCCCATGGGAAGCGACAGCGCCTCGGCGGCGGTGTCGATCGGATCGATATAATTGCCCGCCTCGTGAAACCAGTCGCGCACCTCTTCCCAGGGCAGCCGGTCAGCCCCCGGCACACCGCTCGCCATGGCATCATCCGCGCTCAGCAGGCGTTCCTCGGCATGACGATAGGCGCTGTGCAACGTGACAAAGGCTTCGGCGAACAAGGGCTGCGTCTCGGCCAGCCGGGCAAGGGCGTCGGGCGCAAAGGCCCATTCGGAAAAGAGCGGATCGCCCATCGCACTCTCGACCGCGGCGAAGCGCTGGGTCACCACGTCCAGCTCGAACTGGCCGCGTTCGAGCGGAAACGCCTTGCCGATGGCGGAAAGAATCGTCGCGGTCAGCGGCCGATCGTCATTTTCGAGCTGGCTCAGATAGCTGACGGATATGCCCAGACGCGCGGCCATGGCGGCCTGATCGAGTGTGCCGCGTTTGCGCAGGGATCGCAGGCGGTCTCCGGCGAAGATGCGGCGTTTAGTAATGGTCATCATGGATCCCGCTTAGTCATTCCGCCCCGCCGTCATGCTGAACTTGTTTCAGCATCCATTCCGTCACGCGGAAGATCGTCGCGACTTCGGCATGGACCCTGAAACGAGTTCAGGGTGACGATATATTTGTGACCACAAACCCTATTTTGCAAAATCATGTTTTGCAACTTCGCAAATTCACATTTGCATGTCGCGCGAAATCTTGGAAGGGAGCATGATCGCTTTACGCCCGGAGAGAATGCCCCATGCTGCCCATCGTCGAACAGCTCGAAGCCAAGCGCGCCGCAGCGCGTCTCGGAGGCGGGCAGAAGCGCATCGATGCGCAGCACAGCAAGGGCAAATTGACCGCGCGTGAGCGGATCGACGTGCTCTGCGACGAAGGCTCGTTCGAAGAGCTGGACATGTATGTCGAGCATAATTGCGTCGATTTCGGGATGGAGAGCCAGAAGATCCCCGGTGACGGCGTGGTCACTGGTTCGGGCACGATCAACGGTCGTCTGGTCTATGTGTTCAGCCAGGATTTCACGGTGTTCGGCGGTTCGCTCTCTGAGCGCCATGCGCAAAAGATCTGCAAGATCATGGATATGGCGCTGAAGGTCGGCGCGCCTGTCATCGGCCTCAATGACAGCGGTGGCGCGCGCATTCAGGAGGGCGTGGCGTCTCTGGGTGGCTATGCCGAAGTGTTCCAGCGTAATGTGCTGGCGTCGGGCGTGGTGCCGCAGCTTTCGCTGATCATGGGTCCATGCGCGGGCGGCGCGGTCTACAGCCCTGCGATGACGGACTTCATCTTCATGGTGAAGGATTCGTCCTACATGTTCGTCACCGGCCCTGATGTGGTGAAGACCGTCACCAACGAAGTGGTCACACAAGAGGAACTCGGCGGAGCGGTGACGCATACCACCAAATCGGGCGTTGCCGATGTGGCGTTCGAAAATGACATCGAGGCTTTGTGGGCGGCGCGCACGCTGATCGACTTTCTGCCTTTGTCCAATCGCGAAGAGGTGCCCGAGCGGCCCACCGCCGATCCGTTCGACCGGATCGAGCCGAGCCTGGACATGCTGATCCCGGCCAATGCCAACCAGCCCTATGATATGCACGAACTGATCCGCAAGACCGTGGACGAGGGCGATTTCTTCGAGATGCAGCCGGCCCATGCGGGCAATATCATCATCGGCTTCGGCCGCGTGGAGGGGCGCACCGTGGGGATCGTGGCGAACCAGCCGATGGTGCTGGCGGGCTGCCTCGACATCAATTCATCGAAGAAAGCCGCGCGCTTCGTGCGCTTCTGCGATGCGTTTGAAATTCCGATCCTCACCTTCGTCGATGTGCCCGGCTTTCTGCCCGGCACCGCGCAGGAACTGAACGGCATCATCAAGCATGGCGCGAAATTGCTCTATGCCTATGCCGAGGCGACCGTGCCCAAGATCACCGTGATCACGCGCAAGGCCTATGGCGGCGCCTATGACGTGATGGCGAGCAAGCATCTGCGCGGCGATTTGAACTATGCCTGGCCCACCGCGGAAATCGCGGTGATGGGCGCCAAGGGCGCGGTGGAGATCATCTTCCGCGGCAAGACGCCCGAGGAAATCGCCGAGCGCACCGCAGAATATGAAGCCCGCTTCGCCAATCCGTTCGTAGCGGCGAGCAAGGGCTTCATCGACGAAGTGATCGCGCCGCATTCGACGCGGAAACGGATCGCGCTGGGGCTGCGCAAGCTGCGGGGCAAGCAGCTTGAGAATCCCTGGAAGAAGCATGACAATATTCCGCTGTAAGAAGAGGTATTCACTGTGACGATGACAGGCGGATCGAAGGCTTCGAACGGTCGCGCGTGGCGTATGATCGCTGCCGCGCTGCTCATTTTTGTTATGATCTTCTCCTTCAATAAAGTCATGGCACCTCAAATAGCCGCATGGTGGTTTGACGTGATCAATCCGTCACGCGGGCAGATTCAAGATGCTCGGGGGACACTCTCGGCGGTCATTTTATTGATTTTCCTCATTGTCCTTGGTTGGGCTCGATGGACCGAAAAAAAGCACTTGAAGGTTTACCTTCAGCGAAAAGCCAATCTGCCAAAATTCGAAGACCCGACGAAAGAGCGAGTGGTTTCCAATGCTCGCGGAAATCATACGGAGGTTTGAATGAAACTCGGCCGTCTCAATCATATCGGTATCGCCACGCCTTCGATTGCCGCCAGTATCGCTTATTATCGCGATGTGATGGGCGCGACCAAAATCCATGATCCGTTCGATCTGCCCGCGCAGGGCGTGAAAGTGTGCTTCGTCGATACGCCGGGTGAGAATGGGACCGCTGGAACCCAGATCGAGCTGATCGAGCCTTTGGGCGCAGATTCCCCGATCCATGGCTTCATCGCCAAGAACCCGGCGGGCGGGCAGCATCATATGTGCTATGAAGTGGCCGATATCCATACCGCGCGCGGCTGGTTCGAAGGGCAGGGCAAACGCATCCTCGGCCCCACGCGGATCGGGGCGCATGGCACGCCGATCTTTTTCCTGCACCCCAAGGATATGAATGGTGTGCTGACGGAGATCATGGAGGTGGCGGATGGGCATTGAGGCAACCTCGTTGGCTCCGCACCCGCGTCCGTTCATCCCGAGCATAGTCGAGGGACCAAACCGAGCGCAGCCGAGGTTCGTTTCCGCGCGTGCCAGGGTTCTCGGCTTCGCTCGAACGGGTCCCTCGACTGCGCTCGGGATAAACGGATTTTTGAGGGATATCGCATGACCTACGAAACCATCCTCTTCGACGTGACCGACAATGTGGCCACGATCACGCTCAACCGTCCGGACGAGCTGAACGCGATGACCGACGGGCTGTTCGCGGACCTGACCAAGGCGCTGCGCTCGCTCCCTGACCTCGGCGTGCGCGCCTTGCTGCTGACCGGCGCGGGACGTGGTTTCTGCAGCGGGGCGTCGCTGGCGAATGGCGATGGGCTGCGCGATGTAGAAAATGCCGTGCGCACCGGGCTCAATGTGCTGATCGAGGAATTGTATGCGCTCGATATTCCCTTCGTCACCGCGGTGAATGGCGCGGCGGCGGGGGCGGGCTGTCCGCTCGCGCTGGCGGGCGATGTGGTGATCGCTGGGCGGTCGGCCTATTTCCTCCAGGCCTTCGTCAATGTGGGGCTGATCCCCGATGGCGGATCGAGCTGGCTGCTGCCGCGCCTGATCGGCCGCGCGCGCACGATGAAGATGATGCTGCTGGCCGAGCGCATCCCCGCCGAACAGGCCGAGCAATGGGGCATGATCGCGCAGGTGGTAGACGATAAGGCGCTGATGGAAACCGCATTGGGCGTGGCCAGGCGCCTCGCGAGCGGCCCGACGCAGAGCTACCGGATGATCCGCCATGCGGTGCGCGCGGGAATGGAGAGCACGCTTTCCGAAACGCTCGCGATCGAGGCGGTCAATCAGGGCATCGCCAGCCGCAGCGCGGATTTCGTGGAGGGCGGGAACGCCTTTCGGGAGAAGCGCAAGCCGGTGTTTTCGGGGAAATGATGATCCGCGTTCAAACACCGCTCGGGCTGAGCCTGTCGAAGCCTCTTCCTTTGACAGGCACCGCAGAAGGGAGGGCTTCGACAGGCTCAGCCCAAACGGACTATGAGATCAGATATAATGACCGATAAACCCACCCTCGATACATGGTCCGCCGCCGCCGCCAAGGAGGTGAAGGGCCGCGATCTCACCTGGGCGACGCCCGAGGGGATTGACGTCAAGCCGCTCTACACCGCCGAAGATGTGGCCGATATCGACGCGGGCTTGCCAGGTTTTGCGCCGTTCACGCGCGGGGTGCGCGCGTCCATGTATGCCGGGCGGCCCTGGACGATCCGGCAATATGCGGGCTTTTCCACCGCCGAAGCCTCCAACGCCTTCTATCGCCGCAATCTGGCGGCGGGGCAGAAGGGGCTGTCGGTCGCTTTCGATCTGGCGACGCATCGTGGCTATGACAGCGATCATCCGCGCGTGACGGGCGATGTCGGCAAGGCCGGCGTCGCGATCGACACGATCGAGGACATGAAGATTCTGTTCGACGGCATTCCGCTCGATCAGATGAGCGTCTCCATGACGATGAACGGCGCGGTGATCCCGATCCTCGCTTTTTTCATCGTCGCGGGCGAGGAGCAGGGCGTCGATCGCAAATTGCTCGACGGAACCATTCAGAATGACATTCTGAAGGAGTTCATGGTCCGCAACACCTATATCTATCCGCCCGAACCGTCGATGCGGATCATCTCGGATATCTTCGGCTACACCAGCCGCGAGATGCCCAAGTTCAACAGCATCTCCATCTCCGGCTATCATATGCAGGAGGCCGGGGCGACGCAGGTGCAGGAGCTGGCCTTTACCATCGCCGACGGCGCGGAATATGTGAAATATGGCGTCGCATCCGGGCTGGATATCGACAAATTCGCAGGCCGCCTGAGCTTCTTCTTCGCGATCGGGATGAATTTCTTCATGGAGATCGCCAAGCTCCGCGCGGCACGGGTTCTCTGGCATCGGGTGATGACGCAGCTTGGCGCGCAGGACGAACGCAGCAAGATGCTGCGCACGCATTGCCAGACCAGCGGCGTCTCGCTCACCGAGCAGGATCCCTATAACAACGTCATGCGCACCACGATCGAGGCGATGGCCGCGATGCTGGGGGGAACGCAGAGCCTGCATACCAATGCGCTCGATGAAGCCATCGCGCTGCCCACCGATTTCTCCGCCCGCATCGCGCGCAATACGCAGATCGTGATCCAGGAAGAAACGGGGATGACCAAGGTGGTCGATCCGCTGGGTGGCAGCTATTATGTCGAGGCGCTGACTCAGGAGTTGGTCGACAAGGCCTGGGCGATCATCGAGAAGGTGCAGGCCGATGGCGGCATGGCGAAGGCCGTGGCGGCGGGCTGGCCCAAGGCGATGATTGAGGAAGCCGCGGCCGGGCGTCAGGCGCGAGTGGATCGCGGCGAGGACGTGATCGTGGGCGTCAATAAATACAAGCTCGCGAGCGAGGATGCGATCGACATTCTGGATGTCGATAACGTGGCGGTGCGCGAATCCCAGATCGAACGGATCAACCGGGTGAAGGCCGGGCGCGATGCTGCCAGATGCCAGGCCGCGCTCGATGCCTTGCGCGAAGGGGCACGCGGCACGGGCAATCTGCTCGCGCTGGCCGTGGATGCCGCCCGTGAACGCGCGACCCTGGGCGAGATTTCCGCTGCGATGGAGGATGTGTTCGGCCGCTATGGCACCGTGCCCACCCCCGTGAAAGGCGTCTATGGCGGCGCTTATGATGGCGACAGCCGCTGGGCGCGCGTGGTCGATGGTGTGGAGGCGGTCGAACGCCGCAAGGGGCGTAAACCCCGCATGATGGTCGCCAAAATGGGGCAGGATGGCCACGATCGCGGCGCAAACATCATCGCCTCCGCCTTTGCCGACATGGGTTTCGAGATCGTGAGCGGGCCTTTGTTCCAGACGCCAAAGGAAACGCTGGCGCTGGCGCTGGACAAGGATGTCGATGTGATCGGTGCGTCCAGCCTGGCCGCCGGGCACAAGACTTTGATCCCCGAACTGATCAATTTGCTGAAGGATGCGGGCCGCCCGGATATCAAGGTGGTGGCCGGCGGTGTGATCCCGGCGCAGGATTATGAATATCTGCGTGCAGCCGGGGTTGCGGGGATTTATGGTCCGGGTTCGAATGTGGTCGATTGCGCCGCCGATGTGCTGCGCCTGCTTGGCCACAATATGCCGCCCGAAGGTTTGGAGGACGCCGCAGAATGACTGGGAACGCACAGGTAAACTCCCCTCCAAGCCTTCTTGGAGGGGTTGGGGGTGGCTTTTCTTCCTTTGACAAGAAGGCCCACCCCCAGCCCCTCCCGGAAGGCCGGGAGGGGAGCAGAAATGACTGGACCCGCGCGGAAATCGCGGCGCTGTTCGATCTGCCCTTCAACGATCTGATGTTCGAAGCGCAGACCATCCACCGCGCGAATTTCCCGCGCAACGAGGTTCAGCTTTCCACTTTGCTGTCGATCAAGACCGGCGGGTGTCCGGAGGATTGCGGTTATTGCAACCAGTCTGCTTCGGCGGAGAGCGGTCTTAAGGCCGAGAAACTGATGAGCGTGCAATCGGTGATGCAGGCCGCCGCACAGGCCAAGGACGCGGGCAGCTCGCGTTTCTGCATGGGCGCGGCCTGGCGCAATCCCAAGGACCGGGACATGGGCGCGATCGTCTCCATGGTGAAGGGCGTGCGCCAGATGGGCATGGAAACCTGCATGACGCTGGGGATGCTGACTGAGGGGCAGGCGAAGACGCTCGCCGATGCCGGGCTGGATTATTACAATCACAATATCGATACCTCGCCCGAACATTATGAAAAGGTGATCACCACGCGGACCTTCGATGACCGGCTGGAGACGCTGGAGAATGTCCGCAATTCGGGGATCAACGTCTGCTCCGGCGGGATCGTCGGCATGGGCGAAACGCGCGCGGATCGCGTGGGCTTCCTCCATGCGCTCGCTACTTTGCCCGCCCATCCCGAGAGCGTGCCGATCAATGCGCTCGTGCCGGTGAAGGGCACGGTCTTGGGCGATATGCTCGCCGATACGCCGCTCGCCAAGATCGACGAGATCGAGTTCGTGCGCACCGTCGCGGTGGCGCGGATCGTGATGCCCGAAAGCATGGTCCGCCTGTCTGCGGGTCGCGAGAGCATGTCGGATTCGTGCCAGGCGCTCTGCTTCATGGCGGGCGCGAACAGCATCTTCACCGGCGACAAATTGCTGACAACCGCGAACGCCGGCGACAATGCCGACGCCGCGCTATTTGCCAAGCTGGGCGTGGTTCCGATGCAGGCCGCGCAGCAACGGGTGATGGAAGCGGCTGAGTGACCTCGAATTTATGATCAACCACTATCGTCATGCTGAACTTGTTTCAGCATCCATTTATCAACACGAGCCGATGGTGCAGGTGGCACCATGGACCCTGAAACAAGTTCAGGGTGACGGCTTGAGGGAGCCGTAATGTTCAAGAAAATTCTGATCGCCAATCGCGGCGAAATTGCGTGTCGTGTGATCCGCACGGCGAAGAAGATGGGGATCGCGACGGTCGCGGTCTATTCGGACGCCGATGCGCGTTCGCCGCATGTGGAGATGGCCGATGAGGCGGTGCGGATCGGTCCGCCCGCAGCATCCGAAAGCTATTTGCTGGCGGACGTCATCATCGCCGCGTGCAAGGCGACCGGGGCGGATGCGGTGCATCCGGGCTATGGTTTCCTGTCCGAACGCACCAGCTTTGCACAGGCGCTGAAGGACGCGGGGATCGCGTTCATCGGCCCGCCGGTCAATGCGATCGCCGCGATGGGCGACAAGATCGAGTCCAAGAAGCTGGCCAAGGCCGCGGGCGTCAATGTCGTTCCCGGCTTCCTTGGCGAAATCGCCGATACTGACGAAGCGGTGAAGATCGCGGGCGAGATCGGCTATCCGGTGATGATGAAGGCGTCTGCGGGCGGTGGCGGCAAGGGCATGCGGCTGGCCTATAGCGAGCAGGACGTGCGCGAAGGGTTTGAAGCTACCAAGCGCGAGGGTCTGGCGAGCTTCGGCGATGACCGTGTGTTCATCGAAAGCCCGCGCCATATCGAAATCCAGGTGCTGGGCGATCAGCATGGCAATATCGTTTACCTCAATGAGCGCGAATGCTCGATCCAGCGCCGCCATCAGAAGGTGGTGGAGGAAGCGCCGTCGCCCTTCGTTACGCCCAAGATGCGCAAGGCCATGGGCGAGCAGGCGGTCGCGCTGGCGCGTGCGGTGGGCTATTATTCGGCCGGCACGGTCGAACTGATCGTGAGCGGCGCGGACAAGACGGGGGAGGGCTTCTACTTCCTCGAAATGAACACGCGGCTTCAGGTGGAGCATCCCGTGACCGAGTGCATCACCGGACTCGATCTGGTGGAGCAGATGATCCGGGTGGCGGCGGGTGAAAAGCTGGATTTCGGCCAGGATGACGTGAAGATCAACGGCTGGTCGGTCGAGAACCGCGTCTATGCCGAAGATCCCTATCGCGGCTTCCTGCCCTCCACGGGGCGGTTGGTGCGCTATAATCCGCCTGCGACCAGCGATGGGAGCGTGCGCGTGGATGATGGCGTGGTCGAGGGCGGCGAGGTCAGCATGTTCTATGATCCGATGATCGCCAAATTGATCACGCATGGCGCCACGCGCGAAGAAGCGATCGACAAGCAGATCGCCGCGCTCGACCGCTTCGAGATCGAAGGGCCGGGCCACAATATCGATTTCCTCTCCGCGCTGATGCAGCATCCGCGCTTCCGTTCGGGCGAGATCACCACGGGGTTCATCGCCGAGGAATATCCCGACGGTTTCCACGGCGCGCCCGCCGATCCGGAATTGCTGCGCAGCATCGCCGCGATCGGCGCGTTTGCGGCCATGGCCGGGGCGGACCGTGCACGCCGGATTTCCGGGCAACTCGGCCAGCGGCTCGATCCGCCTTCGGGCTGGCAGGTGAAGATCGGCGACGCGCTGTATGACGTCATGATCCGGGGCGATGATGTGACCGTGAATGGCGAGGCCATCGAGCTTGAGCTGGAATATACGCCGGGTGACCGGCTGATCGAGGCGACCGTGAACGGCGCTGATCTGGACGTGCGCATCGCGCCCGCGCGCTCGGGCTTCAAGCTGACGACGCGCGGCGCAAGCCATGTGCTGCGCGTGCTCCCCGCGCATGTGGCGTCTCATGCGACGCACATGATTGCCAAGATCCCGCCCGATCTTTCGCGCTTCCTGCTTTGCCCCATGCCCGGCCTGCTGGTCGCGCTGCATGTGGAAGCGGGCGAAAAGGTGGAAGCGGGTCAGCCGCTCGCCGTAATCGAGGCGATGAAGATGGAGAATATCCTGCGTGCCGAGAAGGCGGGCGTGGTGAAGAGCCTGAGCGCCGTGGCGGGGGAGAGTCTCGCGGTGGACGCGGTGATTCTGGAGATGGAATAAGGCGAACTCTCGAACACACACACTGTCATGCTGAACTTGTTTCAGCATCCACTCCGTCACGCGGAAAATGGTCGTGACTTTGAAATGGATCCTGAAACAAGTTCAGGATGACGGATGAGTGGCCTACCCCATAACCCCGCGTGTCCTGGCCCAGGCCAGGAACAGCTCCGGCCACACCCCCGCGGGCTTGCCCATCGCGCGGCGCATGGCGAAGCCGTGTCCGCCCTGGGTGAAGAGGTGCGTCTCCACCGGGATATTCTTCTCCTTCAGCGCGGCGCGGAACAGCAAGGTGTTGTCCACCGGCACCGCATCGTCATCCTCGGCATGGACGAGGAAGCAGGGCGGGGTGTTGGTCGCCACGTTGAAGTTCGGCGAATGTGCGCGTTCCAGCGCAGCATCCGCATTCTCCCCGATCAAATTCTTGCGCGATCCGGCATGGGCGACGGGCGCTGTCATCGAGATCACCGGATAGATGGGTGCGGCGACCAAAGGACGCGCGGAGAGTGTGTCTGCCGCATCCACCGCAGTATAGGTCTTCGCGTCGAAGCGCGTGGCGAGATCGGCACAGAGATGCCCGCCCGCTGAAAATCCCATCGCGCAGACCCGCGCGGGATCAATCCCGAAATCCGCGGCGCGGTGCCGGATAAGCCGCATCGCGCGCTGGGCATCGGACAGGCTGACGTCCGGCCCCGCCGCCCAGCCCTCATGCGGCAGGCGATAGAAGAGCACGAAGGCGGTAAAGCCGCGCTCGGCAAACCATTGCGCCATTTCATAGCCTTCGCGGTCCACCACCACCCAATTATAGCCACCGCCCGGCGTGATCAGGATCGACGCGCCATTGGGCCGCCACGGCCGGAACACCGCCATGCGCGGCTTGCTGATCCCGAACACGGCGCGGTCGTTGATCGCGCTGTCCGTGCTGCGCTCCTTCACCGTCTCGGTGAGCGGCTTGGCGGGCATTCCCGGCGCACCCTTGGGCCAGAGATCGATCGTCTCGGTGGGCATCGGCCAGGCTGCGGCGACTGGCCCGATCGCGGGCGGCGGCGTCTGTGCGGCGGCGCGTGTGGCAAGGCCCGCGGCGGCGAGGCTGCCCATCAATGCAGTGCGGCGATCGATGATCATGATGGCAAGGCCCTGTAGGTGAAGTTGGCGAACCGCGCCTCGCCATTGCCCGAGGCATAGAGCGCGGGGCGCAGGCTGAGGAAATCATAGGCGACATTGTGATGATAGCCGGAGACTTCCATCTGCACATCGAATTTGCGCCATGTAGCGCCCTTGTCGGCGCTGGTGTGGATCGTCAGGATATTACGATCATTGGTCAGCCGGATGCGCATCGCGCGCACGGGTTCCGCCGCCGCATCGCGCTGGCCAGGGGAGGTGCCGCGCGGGCGCTGCAAGCCGTAGCGGTTCATCACCAGCCCCTTGGCGTTGAAGCCCAGCCCGGCATAGAGTCGACGATTGTAGAACAACAGCAGCCCGGCCTCCGCGCCCGCATCGATCTCGACATCAGCCTCCATTTGATAGGCCTGATCACCCGCGAGGCAGGTGATGGGCGCGCAATCGGCCGGGGAGTTGCCCTTGGCCTTCACATGCAGCACGCCGCCCTCACGCCGCACACGCGCCATCTCGTTCGCGCCCGGATCGTAGAAGCTCCACTGGATCCCGAATTTGTCCGTGGAGAAATCGTCGCTCAGCGCGATCCCGTGCGGCTGCGGCCCCAGATCGACCGGCTTGGCGAGGGGCTTTGAAAGATCGCCGCCCAGCGGCTTCACCCAACCATCCGCGGTCCATGTGATCGGCTCCAGCAGGGTCTGCCGCCCCAGCGTCCAATAGCCATTTTCATAGCCATGATAGATCATCCACCATTTCTGGTCCGGCCCCTCGAAGATCGTCGCATGGCCGCGCGACCACCATTTCTCGCGCGCGGATTGCGTTTTGACCACCGGATTGGCGGGATCATTCTCCCACGGTCCGTCGATCGATTTGGACCGCGCCATGATGACCATATGGCCGGTGGGCGGACCCGCGGTGCCGCCGACCGCGGTGATCATGTAAAACCACGCGCCACGCTTCATGATCTTCGGGCCTTCGGGCGAAAAACCCTCGACCACCCAATCC
Organism: Sphingobium boeckii; assembly: GCF_014199215.1. Lineage (GTDB taxonomy): Bacteria > Pseudomonadota > Alphaproteobacteria > Sphingomonadales > Sphingomonadaceae > Sphingobium_A > Sphingobium_A boeckii. The sequence continues at coordinate 275,580 of NZ_JACIJC010000002.1, read as the reverse complement.
TCGGGATAATGCCAGGGATCATAGACATGCTCGACCGCGCCCACGGTAGACAGGCCATCGGGGGCGAGCTTCACCCGGTCTCCGCCGGAGAGGAACATCCAGCGCGTGCCGTCTGCGCCCACGGCATGGCCGGGATCGATGTGATCGGGCAGATGCAGGTCGATCGGTTCGGACCATGGCCCCTCGATCTTGTCGGCATGGATCACATAGATGGAGCGCTTGTCCGGAAAGCGCGCCGGAATGTAGCAATAATAGCGTCCCTTGTGCTTCGCCAGTTCGGGTGCCCAGACCGACCCGATCGGCGTCTTGAGTGCGGCGGTCACGGGCCGCCAGTTCACCAGATCGCGGCTGTGCCAGATCACGATGCCGGGATAAGCGTCGAAGCTGGAAAAGGTGAGGTAATAATCCTTGCCGTCCTTCAGGATCGTGGGATCGGGATGGTCACCCGCAAAGACGGGATTGAGGAATGTTCCGTCACCCAGATCGGCCTTGCGCTGCCCCTCGAAGCCCTTGCCCCATTGCATGGCGGCATAGGGATCAAGCGATGAACTGGCGGCGGACCCTTGCGCAAAGGCTTTCGCGCCCAGCGGGGCGAGGCCGATGCTGGCCAGGGCTTTCAAACTGTCTCTGCGATCGAACACGGGAAATTCCAAAAAAAATGGCCGGCCACCGCATTTGCGGGGCCGGCCTATGGGGGAGATCAGAGCAATGCGGTCATCATGCGATCACATCTTGAAGCGCGCACCGAACAGGATGGTGCGGCCGAAGTGATTGTTTTCATAGATGCGGTTCGCATCGATATCATTGTAGCGATCGCGATATTCATCGGTGAGATTCACGCCTTCCACCGAAACTTCGATGGCCTCGGTGATCTTGTAGCGCATCGAGGCATCCACGTTGATCGTGGAATTATAGCCTTCGAACACATTGCCGGTGGCGCTGCCCGCATCGACGAAGCCGCTGCGATAGCTGACCGAGGCGCGTGCGCTGAACTTACTGTCCTCATAATAGATCGTGCCGTTATAGGCGCGCTTGGACAGGCCATAGAGCGTTTCGGTGCGGGTGGTGTTTATGAGTGCGCCCCCCGGCACAACCGCGGGGCCGGCAACCACATAATCCGCATCGGATTTGATGAAGGTCGCGTTCACGATGCCGCCGAAGTGCGACAGAAAGCCCGGCAGGAAGGTGAAGGGCGCCTGTAGCGCGACTTCCATGCCCTTTAGGCTGGCACCCGCGCCATTGACGTTGCCGGTGATCTGCCAGAGCTGGCCTTCAGGTGCGCTGGCGGCTGGCGAACTCGGCGGAATGATCGAGAGCGGCAGGCCGGTCGAAGCATAAGTGCCGCTGGTCGTCCGCGATACCGGGAAGCTTTGGACGTCCTTTTGGAACAGTGCGACCGAGAAGATCGACTGCGGCGCGAAATACCATTCCACGGCCACGTCATAAGCGGTGGCGCGGAACGGATCGAGCAGCGGATTGCCGAACGTGACGCGATAGTTGAAGCCATCGACCGAACCGCCCGGCGTGAGATTGCCGAGGCTGGGGCGGGTGACGACATCGGCTACCGATGCGCGGATGACGATATCGTCATGCGGGAACAAGGCGAGGTTCACGGCGGGGAGCCAATCCTCATAGGAACGCTTCACCTGCACCACGGCACCATTGTTCAGGCCGGTGGAGGACTGGTCGGTCTTGGCATAGCGTACACCCGCATTCAGCGCATAGTTCAGGCCGAGGATGTCGCCCTTGGCGTCGATCTGAAAATAGCCGCCGGTGACCTTTTCCACCACGCCGCGGGTATTGCCCGCGTCAATGGCGGCGGTGCGCTCATAGAGATTGGTGTAATCGGTGCCCGTTTCCAGATTTGGGATGATCCAGCTTGTGGTGGTGCCATCGGGCTGGCCAGCCTTACCCAGATTGACGAGCTGCGACAGCGCGGCAGTGACGGGGAGGCCGTAAACGGCGGACGCACCGAACACCGACGAGGGCGTGCAGGTGACCGCGCCGAGCACGACATCGGGTGCCGCCGTGGTGCGGGTGGGGCAGACCACGGTATCACGCGTGAAGCCTGCCGTGTCGAACTGGAAGCGGCGATAGACCGCGCCAGCCTTGGCCGTAAAGCCGTCGGTCACGTCCCATTCGGTGCGCAGCGAAAGCGTGCGGAACTTGTTCACCGTTTCCGAAGGACGATCGCGGATTTCGGCAAGTTGGAAATTCGCGGGATCGGTCACGCTGGTGCCGAAGGTCAGCACCGGGCTGCGCGAATTGGTGTAATCATAGCTGTAGTTCTGCGCATCGCGATCATCGAACACGAGCGTGGTTTCGACCGGGATGCTGGCAGTCGATTTGGACATGCCGCCCAGAACAGTGAAACGGAACGTGTCCGTCACGTCCTGATCCCATGTACCGCCGACCTGATAGAATTCGGTCTGCGATTCACGGTGATAATTTTCGGTGCGGACCCAGGCGTCGTTGAACGTGCCCTTGATCAGATTGTTGTTGGAATCATAGACCGGGTTGATCACGTCGATCGAGCGCTCGTTGCTGCGGAACAGCACTTCGGCATATTGCTCGTTGCGGGTTTCGCGGAAGCGCGAATAGAGGCCGTCGATCGAAACCTTGGTGGCGTCGCTCGGCTCCCACTGGACCGAACCGGTGACGCCCAGGCGTTCACGATCGTGCTCGATGATGCCATAGCGCGGAATGCGCGGATGGAAGGCGAGGGCGGCCTGATCGCAGGCAGCAACGCGACCCGGCGTATAGACGCCTCCCGAATTGGGGACGCCGATGCCGCTGACAGCGGTCGTGGTGAAACATGGCGTGCCGTTCACGGAATCGAAGCGTGCTTGCGCCCAGCGGACCGTGTTATTGCCCAATTCCAGCGTATCGCTCTTGGAATAAGCGCCCGATACCGAAACGCCGAAGGTGCCGTCCGGAGATTTCCAGCCCAGCAGACCGGCGACGCGCGGCCCGAGATCCTTGCTCAACGTGTTATACGATCCCTGGACCGAACCGACGAAGCTGAAGCCATCCTTGCCACCGAGCGGATTGCCGGTGTTCAGATCGACCACGGCGCCGAGCGAACCTTCGTCGAGCGAGGCTTCCGCGGTCTTATGGACGACGATCGAATTGAACAGTTCGGATGCGAACACGTTGAAATCGAACGAGCGATCGCGGTTTGCGCTTGCGCCATCGGTGGAGGTGGCGACGGTTTCAAGCCCGTTGACGCGGACGCGCGTGAACTGCGCGCCGAGGCCGCGCACCGTGATCGCGCGGCCTTCGCCGCCGTCGCGCTGGATCGAGATGCCGGGAATGCGCTGCAGCGATTCCGCCAGATTCTGATCGGGGAATTTCGCAATGTCTTCGGCCACGATGGCGTCAACCGCGCTGATCGAGTCACGCTTTACGTCCAGCGCCTTGTCCAGCGAGGCGCGAAAGCCGGTGACGATGATTTCTTCGACGACTTCATCGTCCGCAGCCGGCGCTTCAGCGACCGCATCCTGAGCGAAAGCATTGCCGGTGGCCAGAACGGCGAAGGATGCCGCGCCCAGCAGGCGGGCGGTCAGCAGCGCGGTGCCGCGGAATTTATCGAGTGTGCGCATTCAGTTTCTCCCCTTTGCCGTCGCACTTGGCGCCGGTCCAGCGTTTCGTCACCGGCAATGACACCGGTATCTATTGGCGCTGCATCAAAGCCGAATCGGCTTCTCCACAGCTAAAATCAGATGGAAATGAGGCCTCCTTCGCAGGATCACGGCCCATTTCCTCTCCCTCGCCGCATTTCCTGCGATCGGTTTTCCGGCTATTTGCGTCTAAGTAACCGGTGTCATAAAGACATTGAGGCGAAGCTGCTTCTATGTCAAGACGCATTGTCTGGTGCCGCAAAGGCACGATGAGAGGATGAAGATATGCGCCCATCGTTGCTTTTCTGCGCCGCATTGCTTGGCTTGACCCCCATTGCGGCGGCAGCACAGCCCGCGGCGCAGGGCGTTCAGCCAACCAAGGCGTTTCCCGGGGCGGTGGGCTGGGCCGCGCAGACGCAGGGCGGGCGCGGCGGGCGGATCATCCGGGTGACCAATCTGAAGGCGGACGGGCCGGGCAGCTTTCGCGCCGCTGTTGAGGCCAAGGGGCCGCGCATCGTGGTGTTCGAAGTGGCGGGCGTGATCGATCTGGGGCGGACCTCGCTCAACATCACCGAACCCTATCTGACGATCGCGGGGCAGACCGCGCCCAGCCCCGGCATCACGATCATCCGCGGCGGCATCGATCTGCGTGCGCATGACGTGATCGTGCGGCACATCCGCATTCGTACCGGTGTGGACGGCCAGGCGAAATTGAGCGGATGGGAGGCGGACGCCTTTTCCACGATCGGCGCCTATAATGTGATTGTCGATCACTGCACGATGACCTGGGCGCTCGACGAGAATCTCTCCGCCTCCGGTCCGCGCTTCACCGGCAAGACGGTGGCGGAATGGCGCCAGGGCACATCGCACGACATCACCTTTTCCTACAACCTCCTGGCCGAAGGCATCGCCAATGGCAGCCATCCCAAGGGCGAACATAGCAAGGGGTCGTTGATCCACGACAATGCGACCGGCATTCTTATCTATCGCAATATCTATGCGCATAACGTGGAGCGCAGCCCGCTGCTGAAGGGCGGCGTCCAGGCGGCGCTGGTCAACAATGTGATCTATGATCCGGGCAAGCGCGCGGTGCATTATAATCTGATGGCGCTGGAATGGGCGGGCCAGCCCTATCAGACGGGTGAGCTATCTGCTGTAGGGAATGTGATGCGCGGCGGGCCTTCCACCGACGAAGGACTGCCCTTCCTGATGCTCGGCGGCGACGGCGATCTGCGCTATTTTGGCAAGGATAACATCGCGGTGGACCAGCATGGCAAGGCGCTGCCGATGTTCGGTCGCTATGGCGAGACGCGCGCAAAGCTGATCGAGGCGAAAAAGCCCGTGGTGTGGCCCGCCGGACTGGACGTGCTGCGGTCGCGCGATGTGGAAACGCATGTGCTGGGCCATGCCGGCGCGCGCCCATGGGACCGCGACGACAATGATATCCGCGTGCTCTTCTTCGTGGCCGAAGGGCGCGGCGAGATCATCGACGATGAAAAGACCGTGGGCGGCTATCCGGTGTTCAAGGAAGCGCGCGCGCCCTTTGTGGAGGCGGACTGGAACTTGGATACGATGGAGCCGAAATCGGGTCTCTATCCGGGGCAGAAGGGGCCGATCCAGGAGCATCTCTCCGATCGCGACAAGGCGATGCGGAAATGATCGCACTGGCTTTGATGCTGGCCGCCGCGCCGCCGATGGTATTGGTCGACGAGCGCGACACCGTGCGCGACGAACCGCCGCCGCATGGGCAGATCGGGATGAGCACGGCCTATCGCATCAGTGACGGTGTGCCTGGCCGCAAGATGGAATTCCGCAAGCGCGTGCTCCATGTGGGTGCGGCGATCGGCGAACATGTGATCGCGCATGACGAGGTCTATTATGTGCTGGCGGGCGAGGGGGAGGTGATCTCCGACGGCGTGAAAGCGACACTCAAGCCGGGTATGGCGGCCTATCTCTATGACGGTGCGAACGTGGGGATCCGGCAAATGGGGACGGAACCGTTGAGTCTTATCATTTCCTATCCGGTGGTGGAAAAGAAGTAACTTGAACCGTTTGTCCCGAGCGCAGTCGAGGGAGGCTGGGTTTTAGCCCCATGTGTCTCGACTGCGCTCGACACAAGCGGAATTGGTCTCACTGACCCAGGATCGGTCAATCAGCTTCCCGGCTGGATATAGGGCACTTTTGCGAACAATTCCCGCTCCCACTGCCGCGGATCGTTCACCGCGCGGGATGGCGCATCGAACACCATCGTCGCGCGCTCCGGCACGGTATAGGCCGGCCAATGCGGCAGGCCTGCATGATTGGGATTACCCGTGCGCGTGAAGGCCAGGAACGCGTCCATCATCTGGCGGCTGAGGCGCTGCGCATCGGGGCCGGTGCCGGTGAGCGACTCCGCGCCTTCCAGATTGCCGAACGCCAGGCGGATGTCAGCGCCGTGCGGGGCACCGCGCTCGGGCTTCACCGGGGATTGATAATCGAGCTGATAGACCCAGGTCGCGCCCGCTCCGGCGGCGGCGCGCGCATCGGCCTCAATCACTTGACCGGGCCAGCTTCGTCCCGCCGTGGTCGCGGCATAAAAGATGCGTTCGGGTGACCAGTCCGGAAAATGACCGCGATATTGATCCACGATCCACTCGGGCAAAAGGTCGGTGCGGAGTTCGGGCACCATGCGCGCGGCGAGATTGTCCCAGTTCAATCCCTGCAATTTCACGCCATTGGGATCGATGAAGGCGCGGGTCTCGTCGCGCGTATTGCCCAGCATCATCGGGATCGCATTGGATTGCGGATTGGGATCGGGCCAGAAGGGATGGCGGGTAAGCCATTTCATATCGAGCACAGGACCGAAATAGACGCCGCCGCCCAAGATCGGATCTTCAGCGGCAAGCGCCTCGGTCAGCTTTTCCGTCGGCAGGGTCAGCAATGGCGAGAGGTCGCTCGCGGAGACGCCGAGCTTTGCCAGATAGGCGGCCGTGCGCTTACTGGCGTTGACCGGGCCAGAGGCGGTGACCTGCTGCCCGCTCATCGTGATGCCCTTGTGGAACAGTCCTTTGGCGGCGGGCATCCCCATCATCGTCGCGATCTTCGCCCCGCCGCCCGATTGCCCGAACACCATCACGCAATCGGGATCACCGCCGAAGCTGCCGATATTGGCGCGGATCCACTGGAGGGCGAGAATCAGATCGAGCTGCCCCGCATTGCCGCTGTCGGCGAAACGCGGATCGAGCCGCGCGAGATAGAGATAGCCGAATGCGTTCAGCCGGTGATTGACCGTGACCACCACGACATCGCCATGCGCGGCCAGATTGCGCCCGTCATTGCGCGGATCGACCACGCTTCCGGTCGTATAAGCGCCGCCATGGATATAGACCATCACCGGGCGTTTCGCGCGTGCGCCCGCGCCGGGCGTCCAGATGTTGAGGAACAGGCAATCCTCGCTGGCGGGCAAATATTCGTCGCTATTCTGCGGGCAGGATGCGGCGAAGGCCGTGGCATCCTGCACGGTCCGCACCGGCCTGGGCGCGGTCGGTGCGCGGAAGCGGGCGGGGCGGGTATCCTCGCCATAGCGGATGCCGCGATAGACCTGCACACCGCCCTCGATCAGCCCGCGATAGCGCCCGGCGGGGGCGGAAACCTGTGCCGACACGGGTGCGGCATGAAGCAGCGCGGGCAGGGCGAGGGTGCCGGCCACGACCGCGCGGCGGGAGATAGTGAGCGGGATCATGTCAGATCGTCCGGCGCGATGTGACTCCCCTTCACGCCTTCGTGGATGGGCGGGGGGTGACACTTCTTCTTGGAGACAGAAAGGCCCACCCCCGGCCCCTCCCGGAAGGCCGGGAGGGGAGTTTGGATCGAGTCAGCGCCGCACATCGAGCGCGCCGCCAAGGAACGCCTCGATATCGGCGGGGCCGAACAGGCTGGCGTCGCCGGGGAGGCTGTGTTTCAGGCAGGTGAGCGCGAGCCCGGAGCGCACGGTCCAGTCGAGATCGGCGCCGATGTTTAGCCCGTGCAGCACGCCCGCGGCAAAGGCATCGCCCGCGCCGATCCGGTCGACGATGCCCGAGACGGCGACCTCGTCGGTCTGATGCTGGCTGGTCGGCGTATCGATCCGCGCGGCGATGCGGTGACGATCGGCATCCTCGGTATGGCGCGCGGTGGAGGCGATCAGCCTGAGATTGGGGAAATGCGCGAAGGCGGCCTCGGCGGCCTCGCGGCGGCGCTCTGGGCCGTCTCCGTGAAAGGTCTCGCCGAGCAGCAGCGACACATCCTGATGATTGCCGAACAGGATATCGGACAGGCCGACGAGCTGGGTCAGCACCGCCTTGGGATCACTGTCCCATGCTTCCCACAGGCGGGCGCGGTAATTGCCGTCGAACGAGACCGAGAGTCCCATGGATTTTGCGGTTTGCGCAGCGGCGATTGCGGCGGCGGCGGTGGCGGGGCCGAGTGCGGGGGTGATGCCCGAAAGATGGAGCCGGTCCATCCCGTCGAGCAGCGCTTCCCAGTCATAGGCATCCGCAGGCGCTTCGGCGAAGCTGGAGTAAGCGCGGTCATACACCACTTCGGAGGCGCGCAGGCCCGCGCCGGGCGTGAGGAAATAGAGTCCCATGCGACCGGGACGCACCTGCACCGCGTTGCAATCGACACCGTGGCCGCGCAAGGCAGAGAATGCCGCATTGCCCAGCGCATTGTCCGGCACGGCGCTGATCATCTTCGTGACATGGCCGAGACTGGCAAGCCCGACCGCGACATTGGCCTCCGCCCCGCCGACATGCACGTCGAGCTTGCCGGTCTGGAGCAGCAATTCGCGGCCCGGCGCGGTGAGCCGCAGCAACAGTTCGCCGAAGAAAGCGGTGCGCGTCATCAGCGCGCGAGCCAGCCGCCGTCCACCGCCAGGATATGCCCATGGACATAATCGGCGGCGGAAGAAGCGAGGAATACCGCGGCACCCCCCATATCCTCCGCACGCCCCCAGCGACCCGCCGGGATGCGATCGAGGATGGATTTGTTGCGCGCTTCATCGGCCTGAAGCGCAGCCGTGTTGTTGGTGGCGACATAGCCCGGCGCGATCGCGTTCACATTGACTCCCTTGGCCCCCCATTCGTTGGCCAGCAGCTTGGTGATGCCGCCCACGCCCGATTTGGAGGCGGTGTAGCTCGGGACGCGGATGCCGCCCTGGAAGGTGAGCATCGAGGCGATGTTGATGATCTTGCCGCTGCCCCCGCCCTGCGCATAATTCGCGATCATGTGCCGGCCCGCGGCCTGACACATGAAGAAGAGCGATTTGAGATTGGTGTCGATCACGGCGTCCCAATCCTCCTCGGTGAAATCCACGCTGTCATTGCGGCGGATGATGCCCGCATTGTTGACGAGGATATCGAGGCGACCCAGCTTGTCCAGCGTCTCTGCAATCACGCGATCGATTGGCTCTATGGAGGAGAGATCGGCGCTGATGATCTCCGCCTTGCGGCCCATCGAGCGGATCTTGGCGACAGTTTCATCCGCGGGCGACCGGCTGACCACCGCCACATCCGCACCGGCGGCGGCGAGCGAGAGCGCAATGCCCTGGCCGATGCCGGTGTTCGCGCCGGTGACGATGGCGACCTTGCCGGTGAGATCGAAGGGGGTGGTCATAAAATCTCCGTTTGTCCCCAGCGAAGTCGAGGGATCTGGTGTGCGTGACATGCGTCCCTCGACTACGCTCGGGACAAACGGTGTCTTTTACCGATTACTGCAACTGGCAGATATCCAGCACGTTCATATCGGTATAATCCTGATTTTCGCCCGCCATCGCCCAGATGAATGCATAGGCCTTGGTGCCCGAGCCCATGTGGACCGACCAGGGCGGGGAGATCACGGCTTCCTCATTCGCCATCACGATATGCCGCATCGCTTCGCCTTCACCCATATAATGGAACACGCGATCGTTCGGGCCATCGAGCTCGAAGTAGAAATAGATTTCCGAGCGGCGCTCATGGATGTGCGGGGGCATCGTGTTCCACACCGAACCGGGCTTGAGAACGGTGAGGCCCATGACGAGCTGTGCGCTGTCGCAAATGCCGGGGATGACCATCTGATAGATGGTGCGCTCGTTGGATTCCTCGAGGCTGCCGCGCTCAAGCGCAGTGGCGTCGGCGACCGAGACCAGCCTTGTGGTGAACGCCTTGTGCGCGGGGCAGGAGGCCAGATAAAAACGCGCGCCCGCACCAGCGAACTGCACATCCTTGGCACCCATCGTCACATAGAGGCAATCCTTATTGCCCATCGTGAAGACTTCGCCATCGACGGTCACGGTGCCTTCGACAGCGCCGACATTGACGACGGCCAGTTCGCGGCGTTCGAGGAAGGGATGGCCGGCCGCCGAGGGGGGCTCGCTTTGCGCGGGCAGCGTCACGGGGGCGCTGTCCACAGCGACGCCGCCGATCACGAAGCGATCGGCATGGGTGTAGTTGAGCACGCACTCACCGGAGCGGAAAAGGCCGCCGATCAGATAGCGGTCACGCAGTTCGTCATTGGAGACGACCTCCATCATGTCCGGGTGGGTGGCGTAATAGGTGCGATCGAACATGGGATACTCCGTTTGGAAAATGGATCAGGCGGCCAGTGCGGCGGGCGAAAAAGCGGGATCGTCGAGCTTATAGGCTTTCTTGACGAGGCCGTAGGTAAGTTGGTGGGCGAGTTCGGCGGCTTCCCAATCGGCCAAGCGGTGTTCCGCGACCAAACGGGCGAGGAAACCGCAATCGATCCGCCGCGCGACATCGTGGCGCGCGGGAATGGAGAGAAAGGCGCGGGTGTCGTCATTGAAGCCCACGGTGTTGTAGAAGCCCGCCGTCTCGGTGGTCATTTCGCGGAAGCGGCGCATCCCTTCGGGGCTGTCATGAAACCACCAGGAGGGGCCGAGCTTGAGGCAGGGATAATGGCCCGCCAGCGGCGCGAGTTCGCGCGCATAGCTGCTCTCGTCCAGCGTGAAGAGAATGATCGACAGGCGCGGCTCATTGCCGAACTTGTCGAGCAGGGGCTTGAGCGCATGGACATAATCGGTGCGGGTCGGGATATCCGCGCCCTTGTCGCGCCCGTGGCTCGCGTGCAGCGCCTCATTATGATTGCGGCAGGATCCGGGATGGATCTGCATCACCATGCCATCTTCGACGCTCATCGCCGCCAGTTCGGTCAGCATCTGCGCGCGGAACAGTTCGGCGTCGGCGGGGGACCAGTTTCCGGTCACGATCTGGCGGAACAGCCGCTCGCTTTCACCGGCGGAGAGGTTTGCTGTGGCGGCGGTGGGATGGCCGTGATCGGTGGCGGTGGCGCCCGCGGCGCGGAAATCGGCGCGACGCTTGCGATGCGCGGCCAGATAGCCGCGCCAGTCATAGACATCCTCTCCGGTCAATGCGGCGAAACGCGCCATGGCGGTGGCGAAATCCTGATGCTCGGGATCAATCACCGCATCGGGACGGTATGTGGTGACCACACGCCGGTTCCAGCCGGACGCGCGGATCGCGGCGTGATGATCGAGATCTTCATGCGCGCCTTCCGTGGTGGCGAGCAATTCGATGTTGAACCGGTCAAACAAGGCGCGCGGCCGGAAGGCGGGGGTCGCGAGCTTTTCGCCGATCGCGTCGAAAATCGTGTCCGCGCTGTCCGCATCAAGCGCGACATCGAGTCCGAACACCACCGACAGCACATGATCGAGCCAGATGCGCGACGGGGTGCCGCGGAACAGATGCTGGTTCGCCGCGAACAGCTTCCAGGCCGCGCGGGGATCGGTCGCGGGTGGTCCATTCCGATCGGGCACACCCAGCGCATCGAGCGGGATGCCCTGGCTGAAGAGCATACGATAGAGATAGTGATCGGGCGCGAGCAGCAGATCGGTCGCATTGTCCCACGGCGCATCATAAGCGAACCATGTCGGATCGGTATGGCCATGCGGGCTGACGATCGGCAGTGCGGCGATATCGGCGTAAAGCGCACGCGCAATGGCGCGCGTGCCCGGGTCTGCCGGGAAAAGCCTGTCCGGATCAAGAATTAATGGCCTTGTCATCGCTCCCCTTGTCCTGTGCGCGGACTCGTTAGTGGCTTGGTAACCGGTGTCAGCCCAAGATTCAACCCGCGTCCGGACATATGACCGGAGGACTGGCGAGCCGATATCACCCCTGCTATCAAAATCCGCGTATTTTGAGGAGCAAGAAAAATGACGGCATTGCAGGATATTCCAGTCCGCACGATCGCGGGCGATGATGCGGCGTTGCGCGATTATGACGGGCAGGTGCGGCTGGTCGTCAATGTCGCGTCGAAATGCGGTCTGACCCCGCAATATGAAGGGCTTGAAAAGCTGTATCGCAGCTATCGTGACCGGGGCTTTTCGGTGCTGGGGTTTCCGGCGAACAATTTCATGGGGCAGGAGCCTGGCAGCGACGCGGAAATCGCCGATTTTTGCCAGCTCACTTATGATGTGGATTTCCCCATGTTCGCCAAGATCAGCGTGGCCGGCGCGGACAAGCATCCGCTTTACGCGGCATTGATCGAAGCGCAGCCCGATGCCGTGAGCGCGGCCGAAGGCGGGATGCGCGAAAAGCTCAAGGGCTATGGCATCACGCCCAATCCGGAGCCGGAAGTGCTGTGGAATTTCGAAAAATTCCTGATCGGGCGGGATGGCGACGTAGTGGCGCGCTTCGCTCCGGATATCGCGCCGGAGGATCCGGCGCTGGTGCGCGCAATCGAGCAGGCGCTGGGGGAATAGGTGAGACTTTTTGAACCGTTTGTCCCGAGCGTAGTCGAGGGACGTCTGTCGCTTCACCCACCTCCCTCGACTACGCTCGGGACAAACGGTTGATGGTGCGTCGGATAAAGTTGTGGGTGCGCTAATCCATCGGTCGCGCCACCGATGCGCGACGAATCAGTGTGGACAGGAACATGCTCGGCTCGGTTACGGCTTCCCCGCCGTCGCCGACACCGGCAAGCAATTTCATCGCGGCGGCGCGGGCCATCGAGACGATCGGCCAGCGCACCGTGGTCAGTGGCGGCCAGATATGCCCCGCGGTGGGCGTGTCATCGAAGCCCAGGATCGAGAGATCGCGCGGCACATCCAGTCCGCGCTGCCGCGCCGCGTAGAGCACACCCGTCGCCATCTCGTCATTGGCGGCGAAGATCGCGGTGGGGCGGGGGGATAGATCGAGCAGGCGTTCAGCGGCGAGCACGCCGGTGTCGAACGTATAATTGCCATCGGCGACCATCGAGCGGTGCAGCGGAATTTTCGCCGCGCCCAGCGCGTCTTCGAATCCCAGGCGGCGTTCCCGCGCCGAGCGGAAGCCATGCGGGCCGGAGATCCACGCGATCCTCTTATGCCCCTCGTCGATCAGATATTGCGTTGCTTCGCGCACCGCCTCGCGATCGTTGGAAGCGACCATATGCTCGTCGTCGTCCAGCTTGGCCGATCCCATGCGCACATAACGGCAGCCAATTTCGTCGCAAAGCTGCGCCAGCGAATCATTCTCGGACACGGGCGGCAGCAGCACGACGCCGAACAGCCGCTGCCGCTCAAGAAAATGGCGGACATCCTCCAGCATACTGGGTGCCCCGCGATTGACCGGGCGCACCACCAGTTCGAATTCGGTGTCGCGGATCGCCTCCAATATGCCCTGCTGCACATTGAGCACCATCTGCGCATTGGGATTGTCATGCACCAGCCCGATCAGGAAATTGCGGCGCAGCGCGAGCGCGCGCGCCTGCGGATTGGGTACGAAACCCAAGTCCTTGATTACCCCCAGAACACGCTGGCGCGTATCGTCATTCAGCAGCGGCGAATTGTTGATGACGCGGCTGACGGTCTTTTTGGAGACGCCCGATACATGGGCGACATCGTTGATCGTCGGCTGGCTGGTTTTCTTCATTGATGCGTGCATAGCGCGGATCGGGGGCTGCGCCAATCCGGCGCGCTCCTGCGATGCCAAGGCGATCTGGAGAAACGGCCATTGCACTCGCGTCTTGTTTATGACACCGGTTTCCACTAAGCATCGCGAAACGCGGAAATGCGCAGCAAAATTGGAGAGACCCGGGGTGGAAGGTTCGCAAGATCAGCGGGAGCATGAACGGATCGCAGAGGCTTTCGTGTCTGCGCGGCGGGATGCGCAAGGGTTGCCGAGTTATCCAGGCACCATCCCGGAAGCGCTTGAATCCGCCTATCTGGTGCAGGATTGCGCCATTGCCATGACATCGGACGGGATCGGCGGATGGAAAGTCGGCCGGATCATGCCGCCGCTCGATGCCCATTATGGCAGCAATCGGCTGGCCGGGCCGATCTTTAACGCGAGCATCGTTTCGGCCGATCCGCAGACACCGGTATCAATGCCGATTTTCCGGGACGGATTTGGTGCGGCCGAGGCGGAATTGCTGCTGCGTATTGCGCGTGATCCCGATCCGGCGAAGCTCAGCTACACGCTGGAGGAAGCGGCGGCGATGATCGACGCGGTGCATGTCGGCATAGAAATCGCCAGTTCTCCCTTTCCGGGGATCAATGATCATGGCCCCGCGGTCACCATCTCGGATTTCGGCAATAACAATGGACTGGTCATCGGTGCCCCAGTGCCTTCCGAAGAGGTCGCGGATTGCGAAGGCTGGCCGGTGTCATTGCTGATCGACGGCGTCGTCGCGGGCACGGGCACGGCGGCGGGCCTGCCCGATGGCCCTTTCGGGGCGGTGCGCTTTTTGCTGGAAATGATGGCGTCGCGGGGTAATGCCCTGCAGGCCGGTCAATGGGTGTCGACGGGGGCGATCACCGGGGTTCATCCGGTGAACGTGGGTGCGGCGGTGGAAGCACGCTTCGGAAGCAGCTATGCGGTGCATTGCACGATCTCTGCCGCCGCTGGGGCCAATAGATCATAAAGACGATGGGAGACGCGGGATGGCTGGAGAGAAGGCTGCGGGCATAGACGCAGCGGCGTCGCGCGCCGGGCGCTATCGCTGGGTAATCGTGGGGCTTTTGTTTGCCGCCACGGTGATCAATTATATCGATCGGCAGATGATCGGCGTTTTGAAGCCGACGCTTTCGGCCGAACTCGGCTGGACCGAGACCGATTTCGCCAATGTGATCTTCTGGTTTCAGGCGGCCTATGCCATCGGCTATATCGGCTTTGGCCGGATCGTGGACGTGTTGGGCGCGCGGATCGGCTATTCTGTGGCTTTCGTCATCTGGCAGCTTGCTCATATCGCGCATGGCGGCGCTTATTCCGTCACGCAATTCGCGATGGCGCGCTTCGGCCTGGGCATTGGTGAATCGGGCAATTTTCCCGCCGGCATCAAGGCGGTGACGGACTGGTTTCCTGCCAAGGAGCGCGCCTTCGCCATCGGCCTGTTCAATGCGGGTGCGAATGTGGGCGCGATCATCACGCCGCTGCTGATCCCCGTGCTGGTGGTCCATTATGGCTGGCGCATGGCCTTTGTCATCACGGGCGTCGGCGCGTTCGCCTGGCTCATCGCCTGGTGGGTGATGTATCGCAGCCCGCGTGAGCATAAGAAGGTCACGGCCGGCGAACTGGCCTGGATCGAGCAGGATCCGGTGGATTCGATCGTGCCCATCCCCTGGAAGAAATTGCTTACGATCAAGGAAACCTGGGCTTATGCGCTGGGCAAATTCTTCATCGATCCGATCTGGTGGTTCTTTCTCTTCTGGCTGCCGGGCTATCTCGGCACGCGCTATGGCCTGGATCTGCTGAGTTTCGGCCCGCCGCTGGTGGCGATCTATCTGCTGTCGGACGTGGGCAGCGTGGCGGGCGGCTGGATGTCTTCAAAGCTAATGAAGGCCGGCCGTTCGGTCAATTACGCGCGCAAGATGACGATGCTGGTCTGCGCCTTTGCAGTGACGCCGATCTTCTTTGCACAGACTATCGATAATCTGTGGCTGGCCGTATTGGTGATCGGCATTGCGACCGCAGCGCATCAGGCGTTTTCGGCCAATCTCTACACTTTGCCATCTGATATCTTCCCGCGCGCGGCGGTGGGTTCGGTGATCGGCATCGGCGGCACGATCGGCGCGGTCGGCGGGATGATGATGGCGAAATATGCCGGCTTCATTCTCGACAGCTTCGGCACCTATACGCCGCTCTTCGCGGTCGCCGGAAGCGCCTATTTCCTGGCGCTGCTGGCGGTGCATCTGCTGTCTCCGCGTTATGAGCGGGTTGAGGGGGCTTAGGTTTTAGAAGAAGGCCCACCCCCAGCCCCTCCCGAAAGGCCGGGAGGGGAGTTTGATCAAGCCTTTCTTCACCCCTCCCGGCCTTTCGGGAGGGGCCGGGGGTGGCACTGTTTCCCTGTTAAAGCGCCGCACCCTCGACCGGCGGGCGCTTCGATCCATCGGCACCCAGCGCTTTATAGACCAGCCCGCCCAATATCCCGCCGGCGATGGGTGCGATCCAGAACAGCCAGAGCTGACCGATCGCCCAACCGCCGACGATGAGCGCAGGGCCGGTGGAGCGCGCCGGATTGACCGAGGTGTTGGTCACCGGGATGCTGATCAGGTGAATGAGCGTGAGGCACAGGCCGATCGCGATCGGCGCGAAGCCCGCAGGCGCACGCGTGTCCGTCGATCCCATGATGACCAGCAGAAAGAAAAAGGTCAGCACGAGTTCGATCAGAAAGGCGGATTGAAGGCCGTATTGGCCGGGCGAATGATCGCCATAGCCATTGGAGGCCAGGCCGCCCGCCAGATCGAAGCCCGGCCCGCCGCTGGCGATCACATAGAGCATGAGGGCGGCGGCGATCGCGCCCACCGTCTGTGCGATCACATAGGCCGGAATATCCTTGCCCGAAAAGCGGCCGCCCGCCCACAGCCCGAAGGTGACGGCGGGATTGAGGTGACAGCCCGAGATATGGCCGATGCTATAGGCCATGGTGAGCACGGTCAGGCCGAAGGCGAGCGATACGCCTGCGAAACCGATGCCGAGTTCGGGAAAGGCGGCGGCCAGAACCGCGCTGCCGCACCCGCCGAAAACAAGCCAGAATGTGCCGAGAAATTCGGCGAGCCCCCGTTGAACGATCGTCATGTCATCCTCCCCTTGGCGTTGCCGGATTTCGCCCGGCAGGCGAGAGTGTGCGCTTCTGGCCGGGTCGAGCCAAGTCCGAAATTGTCAAATAAGGTTGTCGTGATCGGGCCTGGGCGAGGGGAAGAAGCAGTTGTCACGGCAGCCCCTCCAACGAGGCATGGAGGAAAGTCGGATCGGGCCTTTCTTCACCCCTCCCGCCTTCCGGGAGGGGCCGGGGGTGGGGCGTTTTTCGTCGGCCCTTAAGCCGCAGCTCGCATCAGCCGGTCATTGATCGCGATGCCGAGGCCGTTATCGGGCACGGGGGCCACGGCGATCGACGCCGTCCCACCGGCATCGGCCCGGTGCAGCAGATCGAACAGATTGGCCGCAGCCTCCGCCAGATCGCTGGAGACCGACAGCGAAACATCCCCCGCGACATTGCCGAAGCCGATCAGCCATTCGCCGGGACGGGCGTCGGTGGCGTTCAGCCGCAGGGGCTTGGAGGGTGCATAATGACTGGTCATCTGCCCCGGCGCTTCGATGGCGCCGCCGATCACGGTCTCCACGGGGAGGCCGGTGGCGGCGGTCAATTGCTCCGGCGTTATGGGGCCGGGGCGGAGCAGGCGTATGACGGAGCCGGATGGCGCGGCGATAGTTGATTCCACGCCTTGACCGGTCGGCCCGCCATCGATGACCAGCGGAATACGGCCGTCGAGGCTGGCCAGCACATGTTCAGCGCGGGTGGGGCTGATCCGGCCGCTGGCGTTGGCGGATGGCGCCGCCAAGGGGCGTCCGCTTGCGATCAGCAATGCGCGCATCGCTTCGTGTGCGGGGCAGCGGATCGCGATCGTGTCGAGTCCCGCCGTCGCCAGAGATGCGATCGGACTGTGCTCGGTGCGCGGCAGGACCAGGGTCAGCGGGCCGGGCCAGAAGGCGGCCGCCAGCGCCAGCGCCGTATCGTCGAAGCGCGCGTAAAGCCGGGCGGTGGCTAGATCGGGAACGTGCACGATCAGAGGATTGAAGCTCGGCCGTCCCTTGGCCTCGTAGATACGCGCGACCGCTGCCGAATCGGTCGCATCTGCGGCCAGACCATAAACCGTCTCGGTGGGGATCGCGACCGTCTGACCCGCGCGGATCAACGCCGCGGCGTGCTGTATGGCCGCAGTGCCGTAACGGCATGTCCGTGTCGAAAAAGGCGGGTTGGAGCGGGTCATGCTGTGGCGCTATAGCGCGCGCCAGCCACACGCAAGAACGGGATGCCGCCATGACCTATACGCCTCCGATCAACGAACAGCGCTTCGTGCTGGATCATGTCGTGAAGATCGGCGAACTGGCGGAAAACGATGCCTATGTCGCGGCCTCGCCGGATATGGTGGATGCGATATTGGAGGGGGCGGGCGCTTTCGCCGCGGGCGAATATGCGCCGCTCAACCGGATCGGCGATCAGGTCGGCGCGTGCTGGGACGATGGCGTGGTGACGATGCCCGCGGGTTATCGCGAAGCCTATGCCGCCTTTGTCGAAAGCGGCTGGGGCAGCATCAACGGGCCGGAAGCCTTTGGCGGTCAGGGGCTGCCCTATGCGCTGGCGACCGTGGTGATGGAGGATCTGGGCAGCGCGAACATGGGCTTTTCGCTGGTCAACATGCTCACCCCCGGCGCGATCGAATCACTGGTGGCGCATGGCAGCGAGGCGCAGCAGGCGCTGTATCTGCCCAAATTGATCACCGGCGAATGGACCGGCACGATGAACCTCACAGAGCCGCAGGCGGGATCGGACGTGGGCGCGCTGCGCACCACCGCGACGCCGGTGGGCGACGGGACGTTCAGGATCAAGGGCATCAAGATCTTCATCACCTTCGGCGAGCATGATCTGACCGACAATATCATCCATCTCGTATTGGCCCGCACCCCCGGCGCGCCGGCTGGCACGCGCGGCATTTCGCTCTTCCTCGTGCCGAAATTCCGCCTGGACGCGGACGGCAGGCCGGATGCCGCCAATGACGTGCGCTGCGTTTCGATCGAGCATAAGATGGGCATCCATGCCTCGCCCACCTGCGTGCTGAGCTTTGGCGATCATGACGATTGCATCGGCGAATTGATCGGTGGCGAATTCGGCGGGATCAAGGCGATGTTCACGATGATGAACAACGCGCGGCTGAACGTGGGGCTTCAGGGCGTGCAGATCGCCGAGCGCGCGACGCAGCAGGCGGTGCGCTATGCGATGGACCGCGTGCAATCCGCGCGGGCGGGCGGGGCGAGCCGCGATCCCGTCGCGATCATCCAGCATCCCGATGTGCGCCGGATGCTGCTGCGTATGAAGGCGCTGACGCAGGGCGCGCGCGCCTTGGTCTATTATGCCGCGGGGCAACTCGATCGCGCCCATCTGGGCGACGATGCCGCCAATGACCGGCTGGAATTGCTGACCCCGCTCGCCAAAGCCTGGGGCACCGATGTCGGCTGCGAGGTCGCATCGCTTGGCGTGCAGGTTCATGGCGGGATGGGGTTCATCGAGGAAACCGGCGCGGCGCAGCATTATCGCGATATCCGCATTGCGCCGATCTATGAGGGCACCAACGGCATTCAGGCGGCAGATCTGGTCGGACGCAAGCTGGGCTTGAGCGGCGGCGCGGCCTTCGCCCGTCTGATCGCCGACATGCGCGCGGAAGCCCAGGATGCGGGGCTGCGCAGCCTGATCGACGCCAGCGAAGCGGTGGGCACACATCTGGCCGCGGCGAGCGCAGATGACCGACTGGCGGGGAGCTATCCCTTTCTCACCATGTTGTCTGTCGCAGTGGCGGGATGGCTGATGGAGCGTCAGGCGCGGATCGCCGCGAATGCTGAGGGCGACAGGGATTTCCTGGCCATGAAGCAGGCTGCTGCGCGTTATTTCATCGCGCAGATCGTGCCGGAGGCTGAAGGGCTCAAGGCGTCGGCGGTGGCCGGGGCGGAGATGTTTTTTGCGGTGGAAGATGAGGCGTTTGCGGCCTGATCAGGAAATAACCAAACGGTGCTGGGGGCGGCTTCAGCGGCGCAGAATTAAACCTCTTCGCGCTCCAGAAGATCCGCGGGTTTGAGGCCGAGGCGGATGATATGCCGCTGCAATTTCGGCCAGAAGCTGGTGAGGAACAATTCGCGTTCCTCATCGCGCAATCGGCCCATCGCGCCCTCGGCCACGAACATGCCCACGCCGCGCTTGACGGAGACGAAGCCGCGTTCCTGCAGGCTCTGATAGGCTTTGGCAACGGTGAGCGGATTGGCACCATGTTCGGCGGCGAAGGCGCGCACGGAGGGAAGCTGGTCCCCTTCGGCATAATCCCCGTCGAGAATCATCGCTGAAATCGTGCCCCGGAGCTTGAGATAGACCGGGCTGTCTTCGCCGTTCATCACTGTCATATGTGCATAATACACATAATCCCTTAAAGTGCAAAGCGGTTAGCCCGCCGGCGGAGTCCAGAGGCTCGTAACGCTTGCGATATCGGGCCGCGGCCGCTCTTCCAGATCGCGCGCGGGCGTGCCGATGAAGACGAACCCGGCGATTCGTTCGGGTGCGGCACCGAATCCGTCGCGCACGGCATCGCTATAGGCCGGCCAGCCGGTGAGCCAGCCCCCGGCAAAGCCATAAGCGTGAACCGCGTGAAGCAGGTTCATGCAGGCCGCGCCGGCGGACAATTCCTGCTCCCATTGCGGGATCTTGCTGGCTTCCTTGGGCGCATAGAGAACGACCACCAAAGAGGGCGCCTGATGCGCGAATTGCTCCATCGCCTCGATCTCCAGCCGCCCGGCCTCCGGCTTTTCAGCGCGATAGGCCGATGTGAGCAGGCGTGCGAGCGCGTCACGCTGATCCGCCGCGACGATCACGAAGCGCCACGGCGCGAGCTTGCCATGATCGGGTGTCCGTGCGGCGATTTCGATCATCGCACGAAGCTGGGCCTCATCGGGGCCGGGCGCGATCAGATCGCGCGGCTTGCCGGAGCGGCGGGTTTGCAAATGGGTGAGGAGCGAGGTGCGGTCGTTGAACATCGGGGCGATTTAGAGGGTGTAGAGCGGAAATAGAAGTGGGTTTGTCCGCGAGCGTCTTTGCGAGCGAAGCGAAGCAATCGAGCGGTGTTGGTGACACTGGATTGCCGCATGGCCTCGCTCCTCGCGATGACGGCGGTGCGAAGCCGCGGCGACCCGCGCCGCGCAACAATCTTCTTCACACGCGCAATTTTCGCGTTAGTCTCCTCGGCAATCGCGCCGGCAATGTACCGGCCTGTCGCATATATTCAGGGAGCGGCTTGCTCAAATGACACCATCCATTCCAGCCAGCGGTGCCGAAGGAAAAACCTTCCTCGGCCATCCGCGCGGGCTTTTCGTCTTGTTTTTCGCAGAGATGTGGGAGCGCTTTTCCTATTACGGTATGCGCGCGCTGCTGATCTTCTATCTGGTCCAGCATTGGCTCTATTCCGACGAAAAGGCGTCGGTCATTTACGGTGCCTATACGGCGCTGGTCTATATCACGCCGGTGGTGGGCGGCTATCTCGCGGATCGCTATCTCGGGCAGCGCAAGGCGGTTTTGTTCGGTGCCGCGATGCTCACCTTCGGCCATTTCCTGATGGCGTTCGAAGGCGAGGGCGGTCAGGATAGCGCTGCGATCAACGTCTTCTGGCTGGCGCTGTCGTTCATCATTCTGGGCGTCGGCTTTCTGAAGGCCAATATCTCCGTGATCGTGGGGCAGCTTTATCCGCGCACCGATCCGCGGCGCGATCCGGCGTATACGATCTTCTATATCGGCATCAATGTGGGCGGCGCTCTCGGCCCGATCATCGCGGGCTATCTGGGGCAGGTCTATGGCTGGGCCTGGGGCTTCGGCGCGGCGGGGGTCGGCATGTTGCTCGGCCTGATCGTCTTCGCATGGGGAAAACCCTATCTTCTGGGCAAGGGGGAGTCCCCCGATCCCGCACGGCTGGCGTCCCGCGTGGCGGGCATTCCCTTTGAATGGCTGATCTATATCCTGAGCATCTGCTCCACGGTCGTGATCTGGTGGCTGATCCAGAATCAGGCGATGGTCGGCACATTGCTGGGCGTAGCCGGTGCGGCGCTTGTCGCTTATGTGCTCTACACGGCGGTGTTCAAGCTGCCCGCCGAGGATCGCGATCGCATCTTCGCCGCGATGTTTCTGATCATCGGCTCGATCCTGTTCTGGGCCTTGTTCGAACAGGCGGGATCGTCGCTCAATCTCTATACCGATCGATCGGTGGATCGCCATATCCTGGGCTGGGAAGTCCCGTCTTCGATGTTCCAGTCGATCAATTCGATCTACATCGTCACGCTGGGGCCGCTGTTCGCAATCCTGTGGCTGTTTCTCGCGCGGCGCGGCTGGGAGCCTTCGGCCCCCGCCAAATTCGGCTTGGCACTGATCCAGCTTGGCGCGGGGTTCCTCGTGCTGGTCGCGGGTGCGGCGGCTGCGGGACCGGGCAATCTGACCCCGGTGATCTTCATCTTCCTCATCTATCTGCTCCACACCACCGGCGAGCTTTGCCTTTCGCCTGTCGGTCTTTCCGCAATGAACAGGTTGTCGCCCGCGCATATGGCGAGCCTGATCATGGGGACGTGGTTCTTCGCATCAGCCACGGGCAATTTCAGCGCCGGGCTGATAGCCGCGGCCACCGGCGCGGAAGGTGCCGGGCCTGAACGCGTGACCGAGGTTTATACCACGGTCGGCTGGGTCGGCATCGCAGTGGGCGTTGGGGTTCTGTTCATTGCGCCATTGATCAAGAAGCTGATGCACCTCGATACGCTGGCCGATGATCAACTGGCGGGTGCAGGCGAGATTGGCGAGCCGCAGGCGGCGGGCATCAACACCAAAGGGGAGACGATCTGATGCGGATGATCGCAACAGCCGCACTGGCGGCGGCGCTGGTGCTGATGCCCGGCGCACCGGGACTGGCCAAGAAGAAGGATAAGGACGCGGCGGAGGCGTCAGCCGCCAAAGTGCCAGTCGCTGATCCTTATCCGTCCACCTACAAAGGCTATCCGGCCGCCCCCGCGGCGATCCGCGGCGCGACCATCTATGATGGCGAAGGCGGGCGGATCGAGAATGGCGTGATCTTCCTCTCGGGCGGCAAGATCACGGCGATCGGCGGGCCGGATACCCCGATCCCCGCCGATATCGCGGTCTATGACGGGCGCGGCAAATGGGTGAGGCCCGGCATCATCGACGTTCACAGCCATCTGGGCGATTATCCCTCACCGGGGGTGGCTGCCAATTCGGATGGTAATGAGGCGACCAGCGCTGTCACGCCGCAAGTGTGGGCGGAGCATAGCGTGTGGCCGCAAGATCCCGGTTTCTCGCGCGCATTGGTGAATGGCGGGGTCACCGCGCTCCAGATCCTGCCGGGTTCGGCCAATCTGTTCGGCGGTCGATCGGTGGTGCTGAAGAACGTGCCCGCGCGCACCGTGCAGGGGATGAAATTCCCCGGCGCGCCGCAGGGGCTGAAAATGGCGTGCGGCGAAAATCCCAAGCGCGTCTATGGCAGCCGCAACCAGATCCCGTCCACGCGCATGGGCAATATGGCGGTCAACCGCCACACCTGGATGAAGGCGGCGGAATATCAGCGCAAGCGCGCCAAGGGCGAAGCGCAGGCGCGCGATCCGGCTTATGATACGCTGGCCGATGTGCTGGACGGCAAGATCATGGTGCACAACCATTGCTACCGTGCCGACGAAATGGCCTTCGTGATCGATATGTCCAAGGAGTTCGGATACAAGGTCGCGGCATTCCACCATGCGGTCGAATCCTACAAGATCGTCGATCTTCTGCGCGAGAATAACATCTGCTCGGCCATGTGGTCCGATTGGTATGGTTTCAAGATGGAAAGCTATGACGGTATCAAGGAGAATATTCCCCTGGTCCACAATGCAGGGGCGTGCGCGATCGTTCATTCGGACGACGCGAACGGCATCCAGCGGCTGAACCAGGAAGCCGCCAAGGCGCTGGCTGACGGGCGGCGCATGGGCATCCAGATTACCGACGAAGTGGCCTGGGAATGGCTGAGCTTCAACCCGGCCAAGGCGCTGGGCGTGAGCGATGTGACCGGCAGCCTGAAAGCCGGCAAGAATGCTGATGTCGTGCTATGGAATGGCGATCCGCTGAGCGTCTACACCCGTCCCGAGCGCGTGTGGATCGATGGCGCGATGCTGTATGATGCCAATGATCCGAAACGGCGGCCGGTAAGCGATTTCGAGCTGGGCCAGCCGGGCGAGGGAGATGTGAAATGAGCTGGCTCTCATCACCAAAAAATGGCCGTTTGTCCCGAGCGAAGTCGAGGGACGTGAGTCATGGGAACAAAGTGTCTCGACTACGCTCGACACAAACGGTTTTTGGGGTGTTGGCATTGCTAATCACCACCCCCGCCACCGCGCAGACCATCGCCATCACCGGCGGCACGGTCGCGATCGGGGACGGCAGCGCGCCGATCGAGCGCGGGACGGTGATCGTGCGCGATGGCCGGATCGTCTCGGCCGGCGCAGGCGTCGCCGTGCCCGCAGGCGCGCAGGTGGTGGATGCGACCGGCAAATGGGTCAGCACAGGGATCGTTGCGGGATTCACGCGGCTCGGTATCGTCGAAGTAGACGGGGTTTCGCAGACCGATGACACCGGCGCGAACAACAGCATCTGGTCCGCCGCGATCGATATCGTGCCCGCCATCAACCCGCGCAGCACGCCGATCGCGATCAACCGGGTGGAGGGCGTCACGCGCGCCATCGTGTCGCCAAGTGCGGCTGCGACGATGTTCGCGGGGCAGGGCGCGGTGATCGATCTGGGTGCGGATATGAATGCGGTGACCAAGCCGCGCGCCTTCCAGTTTGTCGAATTCGGCGAGACCGGCGCGCGCGAGGCCGGCGGCAGCCGTCCGGCGCTGTTCCTGCAATTCCGGTCTGCGCTGCAAGCGGCACAGGCCTATGCGCGGGCACCCACGGCCTATGACGGCGGCAATAGCAAGAACGCGATCCTGACAAAGGCGGATGCCGCGGCGCTGGTTCCGGTGGTGAATGGTGCGACGCCGTTGCTGGTTCATGTGGAACGGGGCAGCGACATCTTGGCGGTGCTGGATCTGAAAAAAGAGTTTCCGGCGTTGAAGCTTGTGCTCGTCGGCGCGGTCGAGGGCTGGACCGTGGCGAAGGAGATTGCGGCGTCGGGCGTGCCGGTGATCGCCTCCGCGCTGGCGGATCTGCCGGACAGTTTCGAGACTCTGGCGGCGACGCAATCCAACATCGGCCGGATGAAAGCGGCAGGGGTGAAGGTGTCGATCGGCATGATCAATGATGACGAGGTGCGCATGGCGTTCCGCTCCAGTCAATATGCCGGCAATCTCGTGGCGCTGACCAAGGTGCCGGGTGCGACCGGACTTGACTGGGCTGCGGCCTTTGCGGCGATCACGTCCGGCCCCGCCGAAGCGTTGGGGCTTGGCAGCGAGATCGGGTCGCTCCGTGCCGGGCGGCGCGCGGACGTGGTGCTGTGGAATGGCGATCCGCTGGAAATCACCAGCGCGCCCGAACGGGTTTGGATCGACGGGGTGGAACAGCCAATGGAGACGCGGCAGACGAAATTGCGCGATCGTTATCGCACGCCGGTGGAGGGGAATCTGCCTAAGGCTTATGAGCGGTAAAGTCTGGCGCTGAACTCCCAAACCGTTCGGCTGAGGCTGTCGAAGCTTTTTCCTTCTTCAATGTTGGAAAAGAAAGGGCTTCGACAGGCGCAGCCGGAACGATGTTCGGGGAGAAGGAAATGCCGTGTGCCCCCTCGCGCCCGTTCCCGCATCGCGCTATCAGCGGATCGACTTGCCAAGCGGAGCCACAATCGAATGACGCGCAGATTTTTCGGGACGGACGGGATCAGAGGCCGGACCAACCAGCCGCCGATGACCGCGGAGATCGCGATGAAGGTGGGCATGGCGGCGGGCGCGCATTTCCTGCGCGGGGATCACAAGCATCGCGTGGTGATCGGCAAGGATACGCGCGTTTCGGGCTATATGATGGAATCGGCGCTGGTGGCGGGCTTCACGAGCGTGGGCATGGATGTAATTATGGTCGGCCCGATGCCGACCCCGGCGGTGGCGATGCTCACCCAATCGATGCGCGCCGATCTGGGCGTGATGATCTCCGCCAGCCATAATCCCTTCGCTGACAATGGCATCAAGCTCTTCGGTCCCGATGGTTTCAAACTCTCGGACAGCGACGAACTGGCGATCGAGGCACTGATCGACGTGCCCGCCAAACTTGCGAATGCCGCCGAGATCGGCCGCGCCCGCCGCGTGGAGGATGCTCGTGGCCGCTATATCCATTTCGCCAAATCCACCTTTCCGGATCATCTGCGGCTCGACGGGCTGAAGGTGGTGGTCGATTGTGCCAATGGCGCGGCTTACAACACCGCGCCGCTCGCGCTGTGGGAATTGGGTGCCGAGGTGATCTCGTTGGGCGTGGAGCCCAACGGCCTCAACATCAATCACGAATGCGGATCGACCGCGCCGCAATTGCTGCAGGAAACCGTGGTCGCTTCGGGGGCACAGATCGGCATCGCGCTGGACGGCGATGCGGACCGGCTGATCGTGGTAGATGAACAGGGCAAGGTGGTGGATGGCGATCAGCTCATGGCGCTGATCGGGACGACCTTCGCGCGCGCGGGAAAGCTGCGCGGCGACGGGATTGTGGCCACGGTGATGTCGAACCTGGGGTTGGAGCGCTATCTGAACGGGCAGGGGCTGTCGCTGGAGCGTACCAGCGTCGGCGATCGCTATGTGCTGGAGCGGATGCGCGCAGGCGGCTTCAATGCCGGCGGCGAGCAATCGGGGCATATCATCCTGACCGATTACGCCACCACAGGCGACGGGCTGGTGGCCGCGCTGCAGATTTTGGCGGCGTTGGTGGAATCCGGCAAGCCCGCGAGCGAATTGCTGCATCTGTTCGATCCCGTGCCCCAATTGTTGAAGAATGTGCGCTTTGCGGGCGGCAAGCCGCTGGAGGATGCGCGGGTCAAGGCGATCATCGCCGACGCCGAAGCGGCGCTTCGGGGCAGTGGGCGTCTCGTGATCCGGCCGTCTGGCACCGAACCCGTGATCCGCGTGATGGCCGAAGGCGATGATGCGGGCGAAGTAGAGGCGGTGGTCGACCGGATCTGCGATGCGGTAAAAGAGGCGGCCGGCTGATGCTGGAAATGCGGCCCGATTGCGAACGCTGCGGCAAGAGCCTGCCGGCGGACGAGGGCGGTGCCGCCATCTGCTCGTTCGAATGCACCTTCTGCGCGCAATGCGCGGCGCACATGGACGGCATCTGCCCCAATTGCAGCGGCATATTGAGCTTCCGCCCGACGCGCGCGCCCGAACTTCTGGTGAAATTCCCGCAGTCGGTGGTGCGCCAGTATAAGCCATGACCGCACGCATCCTGATCATTGCCGGATCGGATTCGGGCGGCGGCGCGGGTATCCAGGCGGATATCAAGACGGTGACGATGCTGGGCGGCCATGCCATGACCGCGGTTACTGCGATCACCGCGCAGAACACGCTGGGCGTTACCGGGGTGTATCCGGTGCCGACCGCAATGGTGATCGCGCAGATGGATGCGGTGATCAGCGATATCGGCGTCGATGCGGTGAAGATCGGCATGATCGGCAGCGCGGAGACCGCCATTGCGGTGGCGCAACGGCTTGAAGCCTTGACCGTGCCGATCGTGCTCGATCCGGTGATGGTCGCCACCAGCGGGTCGGTGCTGGCGGATGCGGCGACGATCGCAGCCTTCGGCCGGCTGATGGAAGTCGCTTCGCTGGTGACGCCCAATCTGCCTGAATGCGAGGCGCTGGGCGGGATGGAAGCGATCCTGCATTATGGGGGGCATGTGCTGCTCAAGGGCGGTCATGCCGAAGGGCCGATCGTCATCGACCGGCTGTATTGGCCGCATGGCGAAAACCGCCATTGGGAAGGCAAGAGGATCGAGACGACCAGCACGCATGGCACGGGCTGCACGCTGGCGAGCGCCATTGCCGCCGGCCTGGGGCAGGGCATGGGGATAGAGGATGCGATCGCACGCGCGATCTCCTTTGTTCGTATCGCGCTGATCGAGGCACCGGGGCTGGGGCAGGGGCATGGCCCGATGGGGCATCAGAATGTGACGGATTTTTTCGCATGATCGCAGGCGTTGACGAAGCGGGGCGGGGGCCATTGGCCGGGCCGGTGGTGGCCGCCGCGGTGGTGCTGTGCCCCGACGGGATTTTGGGGCTGGATGACAGCAAGAAATTGAGCGCGAAAAAGCGTGACGACCTCTATGCGCTGATCGCCGAACGCTGCACCTTTGGCGTGGGCATGGCGAGCGTCGAGGAGATCGACGAACTCAATATCCTGTGGGCGACGATGCTGGCGATGACCCGCGCGGTCGAGGCGCTGTGTGAAAGCAGGGGGGGGATGGAGCCGCGCGAGGTGCTGGTGGATGGCAATCGCTGCCCGAAATGGCGCTACCGTTCGCGCGCGATCATCGGCGGCGATGCGATCGAGCCGTGCATCTCGGCCGCCTCGATCATTGCGAAAGTGACGCGCGACCGGATCATGATCGAGGCCGATGCGCGTTTTCCGGGCTATGGCTGGGCCTCGAACAAGGGCTATGGTGCGAAGGTGCATCTGGAGGGGCTGGAGAGGCTGGGGGCAACGCCTTGGCACCGGCGATCGTTTGGGCCGGTGCAGCGGACGCTGTTTGATTTTCAGGGCGGCTGATCGCAATCCGTTTGTCCCGAGCGAAGTCGAGGGACCTCGGTCGTGCCACCATGTCTCTCGACTTCGCTCGAGACAAACGGGTTTTTGGTTTGCGATTTATCTCGATCGCACTTTTTTCCTTTTGTCATAATCCCCGAGTCTTTTGCGCCACACCACAAGGGGTTGAGTCACGCCTTTGACGGGAATCCCAACATGTCGTGGGGACTCGTTTCGTTCTCACCGGTCACGCGGACTCCTCGCACACTTTGTTAACTATAACTTCCTTGACGCGGACTCTCCGAGGATTCAGGGTCGCGCTCGATCTTACGGGGGCGTCGCAAATGGGTGTTATGGAACGGGTTTCTACGCGGGCGAAGAAGGCGGTCGAGCTCCGTCCGGAGCTTCCGCTCGACCGGATCCTGAAGGGCGATTGCATCGAGACGATGCGCGGCCTGCCCGATAAATCGGTGGATATGATCTTCGCCGATCCCCCCTATAACCTCCAGCTTGGCGGCGATCTTTTTCGTCCCGACGGCAGTCAGGTCGATGCGGTGGACGACGAATGGGACAAGTTCGACACCTTCGCCATCTATGACAAATTCACCAAGGCGTGGTTGAAGGAAGCGCGCCGCATCCTGAAGGACGATGGCACGATCTGGGTGATCGGCAGCTATCACAATATTTTCCGCGTGGGCACGGCGATCCAGGACGAGGGCTATTGGATCCTGAACGACATCATCTGGCGCAAGGCCAATCCGATGCCGAATTTCAAGGGCACGCGCTTCACCAATGCCCATGAGACTTTGATCTGGGCGTCGAAGAGCGAGAAGGCGCGCTACACGTTCAACTATCGCGCGATGAAAACGCTGAATGATGAATTGCAGATGCGCTCTGATTGGGTGATGCCGATCTGCGGAGGCCAGGAGCGCCTCAAGCGCAACGGCACCAAGGCGCATCCGACGCAGAAGCCGGAAGCCCTGCTGTATCGCATTCTGCTGGCGTGCACCAAGCCGGGAGATGTGGTGCTTGATCCGTTCTTCGGCACGGGCACGACCGGCGCGGTGGCCAAGCGGCTCAACCGCCACTGGATCGGGATCGAGCGCGAGGATAATTATATCGAAGTCGCCGAGGAACGCATTGCAATGGCGCTGCCGCTGGATGAATCCGCGGTGGTCACCATGCAATCCCCCCGGGGCGCGCCCAAGGTGCCGTTCGGCACGCTGATCGAAAATGGTCTGCTCAAGCCCGGCGCGATCCTGACCGACGCCAAGCGTCGCTGGCAGGCGCGGGTCCGCGTCGATGGATCGCTGGAAACCGGTAGCGACAATGGTTCGATCCACAAATTGGGCGCGACGCTGCAAAAGGCACCATCGTGCAACGGCTGGACTTTTTGGCATTATGAGGATGAAGGCGGACTGCGGCCGATCGATACTCTGCGGCAGAATTATCTGCTGGCGACGCAGCCTTAATCCGTTTCCACACTTCCGTTCGGGCTGAGCCTGTCGAAGCCTTTTCTTTCTTTGTGCGCTGAGCCAGAAGAAGGAAGAGGCTTCGACAGGCTCAGCCTGAACGGTGTTTGGGGCTCAATTCGGAGCCGATGCGAGGACCAAGACCATGACGATCGCCATCCCGCCTTCCGCCAAAATTCACCTGCGGCCCGTGCAATTCGTGGATTCGCCCGTCGATCTGGACGGACAAGTCGCGCGGCTGGGTGGCGGGATGGTGTGGTTCGGGGCTTATGAGATCATCGCGTCCGAAAAAGGCAAAAGGGTCGCGCGGCATATGGTGCCGATCGAGCGGCTGGACGATGCGCTGGCGGGGGTATCCGACGAACACCGGATGGCGGTGAAAGCCCTGCGCGGCCGGATCGAAAGCGCACGCACGCCGCTGAAACTGGGTGAGCGCGTGCTGCGGTTCGAACAGCCGCAGATCATGGGCATATTGAACGTGACGCCGGACAGCTTCTCCGATGGCGGTGGACATCAGGATGATCCGCAAAGCGCAGCGGATGCGGGCTTTGCGATGACCGCGGCAGGCGCTGCGCTGATCGATGTGGGCGGGGAGTCGACGCGACCGGGTGCCGAGACCGTGTGGGAGCGTGACGAGATTGCCCGCGTGGTGCCGGTGATCGAAAAGCTCGCCGCGACGGGGGCCGCAATCTCGATCGACACGCGCAAGGCCGAGGTGATGCAGGCGGCGCTGGCTGCCGGTGCGCATTTGGTCAACGATGTCGGTGCGTTGCTGTGGGACGATCGTGCATTGGACGTGGTGGTGAATGCCGGATGCCCGGTGGTGCTGATGCACTCGCCCGATCCCAAGAGCGGACCGCATGGCGAACCCGGCTATGCCGATCCGCTGATCGAGGTGTTCGACTGGCTGGAAGCGCGGATCGACGCGGTGGTGGCCGCGGGCGTGCCACGCGACAAGATTATTGCTGATCCCGGCATCGGCTTTGGCAAGGGGATCCAGCACAATCTGCATCTGCTGAACGGGCTTTCGATCTTTCAGGGGCTGGGCTGCCCGATATTGCTGGGCGCGAGCCGGAAACGGCTGATCGGCGCGCTGTCCAATGAAGTGACCGCTGACAAACGGCTGGGCGGATCGATCGCGCTGGCGTGTCGCGGGGCGGATCAGGGCGTTCAGATGCTGCGCGTGCATGACGTGCGCGAGACCGCACAGGCGGTGCACGTATGGCGTGGGCTGCGGGATGCGGCGTTGATGCCGGTAGCGTGTACCAAAACACCGTTTGTCCCGAGCGAAGTCGAGGGACGCTGGTGACATGACAGACGTCCCTCGACTTCGCTCGGGACAAACGGGCTAAAGGGTTGCCATCATATTCACCTTTTGACCACCAAGGAATCCAACACCGCCTTGGCCACCGGCATCAACGCGGCGGCATGGCGCGCAGGATAGCGGAGGCGGGCGATGGTCGTGCCCTGCGCGGTCTTGATCGCGCGATAGGCGGTCTGGTGATCATCGGCGTCGGCACGGATGCCGCGATATTCGGTTTTGCTCATCGTGCCGCCGGGCAGGTCTTCCTGCACATTTTCGAGAGTGTTTCCGGCGTCGCCCTGGACGCGCAGCACGGATCCGAATGCCGGATTGGTGAAGCTCGCGCCGTCCGCGGTCACATCGGTGCGGTAATCGCCCCAGCCGGGCGGCACCATGATGGTGAAGCCGTATTTGTCATTGGTGTAACCAGTCAGCGGCTGGTCGCCGGCGCCTTCCAGCTTCACCGCATCGCGCTCGGCCATGGTCGCCAGCGGGATGGGCGGCTGATCCTCGGGCGTGCCGCCTTTGGAGCAGCCCGACAAAAGGGCCGCGACGCCCAGAAAGATGATGCCCCGACGCCCCATGCGCGGGCCATCGCATGACGGCGCGCGCGCGGTCAATCAGGCCGCGCTGTCGATGCCGAGTTCGCCCAATTTGCGGTAGAGGGTGGAGCGGCCGATGCCGAGACGGCGGGCCACTTCGGTCATGCGGCCGCGGTAGTGGCCGATGGCGAGCCGGATCACATCCGCTTCGATATCCTCAAGCGCACGCAGATGTCCATCCGGGCGATAAAGCGTGACGCCCGCGCCACTGGCGATGCCGCTGGGGCCATTGGCCTGGCCGGGATAAGAAGGGATCCGTGCTGGCATTTCGGATTGCGCCGCGATCTGCGGAAAATCCTCCCGCGTGAGCGCATGATCGTCACACAGCACGGCGGCGCGGAACAAGGCGTTCTGAAGCTGGCGGACGTTGCCGGGCCAGTCATAGGTCATCAGCAGGCGCAGCGCCTCATCAGTGATGCCAAGCCCGCGCATCCCGGGCTGTTGCGCGATGCGGGCGAGCAGATGGCGCGCGAGTTCAGGAATATCGGCCTTGCGCGCGCGCAGCGGCGGGATGGTGACCTGCACCACGTTCAGGCGATAATAGAGATCCTCGCGGAAGCGGCCGGCGGCGACCTCTTCGATCAGGCGCTTGTTGGTGGCGGCGATCACGCGGACATCGACATCGCGTGTGGCGCGGCCGCCGACTAGCTGGATTTCGCCCGATTGCAGCACGCGGAGCAATTTCACCTGCGCGTCCAGCGGCAGTTCGCCGACTTCATCGAGAAACAGCGTGCCGCCATCGGCATCCTGGAATTTGCCGATATGCCGTTCGAATGCGCCGGTGAACGCGCCTTTTTCATGACCGAACAATTCGGATTCGACGAGATTGGCGGGAATCGCGCCGCAATTGACCGCGATCATCTTTTTCTTGGCGCGCGGCGAGGCGGCGTGGATGGCCTCGGCCACCACTTCCTTGCCGGCCCCGCTTTCGCCTTCGATCAGCACGGGCACGCGCGCGCGCGCGGCCTTGGCGGCGATGGCGAGCGCGGCGCGAAAATCGGGCGCGGAGCCGACGATTTCGCCAAAGCCCAGCACCTGGGAGATCTTTTCCGTAAGCGGGCGGAGTTCGCCCGCGCCGGCGGCGCTGGAGACGGCGGCGTCGAGCGCTGCGAGCAGGCGATCAGGCGCGATCGGCTTGACCAGGAAATCGGTGGCCCCGGCACGCATCGATTCGACCGCGGTGTTCACGGTGGTGACGGCCGTCAGCATCAGGATCGGCAGCGCGGGGCGACGCACGCGGATTTCGGCGATCAGCGCGCTGGCGTCGGTGCCCGGCACCCAATGATCGAGGATGATCGCATCGAGCATCATGCCGTCCTGCGTGCCCAATGTGGCGATCGCGGTTTCAGAGTCGGACGCAAAGATGGTGCGCCAGCCCGCACGGGTGGCGAGTGCAGAGATCAGCCGACGCTGCGCCGGTTCATCGTCGATCAACATCAGAATGCGTGTGCCGTTCGGTGTCATGCCTGCCCCGATTCTGTCCCGAAGAGGCACGCTTTAGATGCCCGACGGTAAAGACAGACTTAAAGGCCCGGCAGAAAGTTGCGGTGACACAGATCACACCCGCGATGATGGACACTTGAGCAGCCCGCCAATGCTGGCTAAGGCAGCGGCTGAACGGGTCCAATATTCAGGGGATGAACCATGGCCGAAAACGGCGACATGACTGCGCATAGCGGCACTTATGAAGGCTTTATCGGCCTGATGAAATGGGGTTCCGTGGCGACCGCCGTGGTCGTGGCCATCGTTATCGCTCTCCTCGCGAGCTGATCCGGCCATGAAAATCGCGGTCCTCAAGGAAACCGCAGCGGGCGAGACGCGAGTCTCGGCCTCCCCCGAAACGGTGAAGAAGTTCATCGCGCTGGGCGCAGACGTATCCGTGGAAGCGGGGGCCGGCATCGGCGCGTCCGTGGACGACGCGGCTTATGCGGCGGCAGGCGCCACGGTCTGCGCGCGCGCCGCGGTGCTGAAGGATGCCGATATCCTGCTCGGCGTATCGGGGCCGGATCCCAAGAGTTTGGCGGGCGTGAAGCCCGGCGCATGGCTGGCGGCGGGGCTCAACCCCTTTGGCGAACGCGCGCGCGTGGACGACTATGCCGCGCTTGGCATCGAAGCGCTGGCGATGGAATTCATGCCGCGCATCACTCGCGCGCAATCGATGGATATCCTGTCATCCCAGTCCAATCTGAGCGGTTATAAGGCCGTGCTGGATGCGGCGGGCGAATATGGCCGCGCGTTTCCGATGATGATGACCGCGGCGGGCACGGTTTCGGCCGCGCGTGCCTTCATCATGGGTGTCGGCGTCGCCGGGCTGCAGGCAATCGCGACCGCGCGGCGTCTGGGTGCGCAGGTCTCCGCGACCGACGTGCGCTCCGCCACCAAGGAGCAGATCGAGTCGCTCGGTGCCAAGGCGATCTTCGTGGAAGACGTGAAGGGCATCGAGGGCGAAGGCTCGGGCGGCTATGCCACCGAAATGTCCGATGAATATAAGGCGGCGCAGGCGGCTCTGGTCTCCGCGCACATCGCCAAGCAGGATATCGTGATCACCACCGCGCTCATTCCGGGGCGTCCCGCGCCGCGATTGATCAGCGACGCGCAAATCGCCAGCATGAGGCCGGGATCGGTGATCGTCGATCTCGCGGTGGAGCAGGGCGGCAATGTCGAGGGGTCGGTCGCGGGCGAAGTCGTGGTGAAGCACGGCGTGAAGATCGTCGGTCATCGCAACGTGCCGGGCCGTCTGGCGGCGGATACGTCGGCGCTATTCTCACGCAATCTGTTCAATTTCCTCAGCGCCTTCTGGGACAAGGAAACGGGCAAGCCCGTGCTGGACGAGGAGATTGGCGACGCGATCCGGCTGACGAAAGACGGCA
Organism: Sphingobium boeckii; assembly: GCF_014199215.1. Taxonomy (GTDB): domain Bacteria; phylum Pseudomonadota; class Alphaproteobacteria; order Sphingomonadales; family Sphingomonadaceae; genus Sphingobium_A; species Sphingobium_A boeckii. Next base: position 240,986 of record NZ_JACIJC010000002.1, on the reverse strand, counting down.
AGGTCGTGAACGCACGGCTGCTGGGGTGATCAATAACAGCCGTCCGCCTCGCGTTTCAGCGATGTGCGGACGGTACAACGTCCCTCGACTGCGCTTGGGACGAACGGGGTAGGAACATCATGGATTTCATCTCAATTCTATCCATCTTCGCATTGGCCTGTTTCGTGGGTTATTATGTGGTGTGGTCGGTCACGCCCGCGCTGCATACGCCGCTGATGGCCGTCACCAATGCGATTTCGTCCGTGATCATCGTGGGCGCGCTGATCGCGTCTGCGGCGGGCGGGTCCGTTTCCTCCAAATGGCTGGGGCTGATCGCCGTGGTGTTCGCCAGCGTGAACATCTTCGGCGGCTTCGCGGTCACCGCGCGCATGTTGGCGATGTATAAGAAGAAGGATCGCTGAGATGCACGAGGTCACCCCTATCAATCCCTGGTTTGCGCTCGCCTATCTGATCTCGGGCGTCTGCTTCATCATTGCGCTGCGCGGGCTTTCCAGCCCGTCGACCAGCCGCAAGGGCAATCGTTATGGCATGGCGGGGATGCTCATCGCGGTGGTCACCACCTTGCTGATGCACCACACCGCCGGGATCGTGGAAATCGTGATCGCCATCGCAATCGGCGGGGCGATCGGCCTCGTCACCGCGCGCAAGATCGCGATGACGGATATGCCGCAGCTCGTGGCGGCGTTTCACTCGCTCGTCGGCATGGCCGCCGTGCTCGTGGCGGCCGCGGCGTTCCTCAATCCTACAGCGTTCGGCATCGCGGATGGGGCGGGGCAGATCTTCGCGGTCAGCCGGATCGAAATGGGGCTTGGCATCGCGATCGGCGCGATCACCTTCTCCGGATCGGTCATCGCCTTCCTGAAACTGAACGGGAATATGAGCGGCGCGCCGATCATGCTGCCGGGTCGGCATGTGATCAACCTCGGCACGCTGGCCGCGATCCTGGGCCTGATCGCCTATTTCCTGACCGACCAGAGCCCCTGGGTATTCTGGACGATCACGGGCCTCGCTTTCCTGATCGGCTTCCTGCTGATCATCCCGATCGGCGGCGCGGACATGCCCGTGGTCGTCTCCATGCTGAACAGCTATTCGGGCTGGGCCGCGGCGGCGATGGGCTTCACGCTGGGCAATAGCGCGATGATCATCACCGGCGCTTTGGTGGGTTCGTCGGGCGCGATCCTGTCGTATATCATGTGCAAGGCGATGAACCGCAGCTTCATCAGCGTGATCGCGGGCGGTTTCGGCGCGGCCCCCGAAGCCGGCGGCGGCGCGGCCAAGAGCGATCGTCCGTGGAAGCGCGGATCGGCCGAGGATGCGGCCTTCCTGATGGCGCAGGCCGAACAGGTGATCATCGTGCCCGGTTACGGCATGGCGGTTGCCCAGGCGCAGCACGCGTTGCGCGAAATGGGCGACATACTGAAGGCCCAGGGCGTGAAGGTGAAATACGCCATCCATCCGGTCGCAGGGCGTATGCCGGGGCATATGAACGTGCTGCTGGCCGAGGCGAACGTGCCTTATGACGAGGTGTTCGAGCTGGAAGACATCAATGGCGAATTCGCGCAGACCGATGTGGCCTTTGTGATCGGCGCGAATGACGTGACCAATCCCGCGGCCAAGACCGACAAGACATCGCCGATTTACGGGATGCCGATTCTCGACGTGGAAAAGGCCAAGACCGTGCTGTTCGTCAAGCGCAGCATGGGCGGCGTGGGCTATGCGGGCGTCGATAACGACGTGTTCTACATGGACCAGACGATGATGCTGCTGGCGGACGCAAAGAAGATGGTCGAGGATATCGTGAAGTCTCTGAATCATTGATGGAGGTGGGGATGAGCGGGTCTTAACGCCTGCTCATCCCCTGATCCGTTTGTTCCGAGCGTCGTCGAGGGACGTGTGCTTGATGCCACGTCCCTCGACGACGCTCGGGACAAACGGCTATAGGCGGGAAGCGCACGCCGTCCCAAAACGCGCCATATCGGACCAATCATCACTCTTCCCTCGCGCCGGTTTCGTATTAGAAGATGCGGAACATATCACGAACGGAGGGCCGGGTGAGCACAGGGGATTTCAGGGAACAGCCGGTGGTGCTGGTGTTTGGCGATACGCCGGGATCCCGCGCGCGGGGCGAGATGGCGGCGGCCGCGGCGGGATGGCGGCTGGGGTGCAGCCTCGATCTGGCGGGCGCGCCGGACCGGCTTGATCTGCAGGCCGGGATGGACGCCGTGCTGGTCGAACTGGACGGAGAAGGCAATGGCGTGCTGGATGCCTTGCTAGACCGGATCGAGCGCGATGCGCGGGCGAGCCTTTACCGCGCGATTATCGTCTTTCCGCCCGAGGCGATCGATGCGGTGACCGCGCGGATCGCGCATCCCGATATCGCCTTGCTGTGCGATCCCGATCCGGTGGAGCGCGCCGCAGCGCTGGCGATGGCGCTTTCGAAGCGCGGGCCGTGGTTCAGTGACAGCGCGAAGGATGGGGACGACCGGCTCCAGCATCTGGGCGAGGAGGTGGCGCGGATCGCGGCAGCGCTGGCGAGCCTGTCGTCAGAGGCGCTGGGCCGGGATAGCGGGCAGGTGCATGACCGCACGCGCGACTATGCTGCCGAACCCGCGCTGCCCTTGTCTGCGGAAACGCTGCGCACCGCCCTGCGCGCGCGGCGGATGCGCGAGCGATTTTTCGACGCCCATTTGTTCGCCGACCCGGCCTGGGACATGTTGCTCGATCTGATGGCGGCGCGGATCGAGGGGGAGGGGGTCGCGGTTTCCAGCCTGTGCATCGCCGCCGTTGTGCCGCCCACCACGGCTTTGCGCTGGATCCGCACCATGACCGAAGCCGGGCTGTTTATCCGCCGCGCCGACCCGCTGGATGGCCGGCGCATCTTCATCGAATTGTCGGATCCCGCGGCAGACGGCGTGACTCGCTATTTCGCCGCGGTCAGAGGCATGGGCGCGATGATGGTGTGAAAGATCGGCAGTCTTTCCATCCGCCTGCCGGCGAGCGTTGCGCATCACATGTTAAAATTATCATCAGTTGCGACCGAGCGCCGATTTGATCAGCCCCATCTGCTTGCGGTAAAGATTGGTCATCGCCGCGAAATCGGACTGGACACCGCCCATCTTCAAAAGCTGATCTTCGAGCGTGACGTTATTGCCGTCCGGCTTGGTCTCGCTGGTGTCCTTGTCCAGAATGATCCCGCCGGTGCCGCGCGGCGGGCTGGCACCCATGGCTGCCATGCCGGCGGTCAGGCTGATCCGCGGGCGCGTGACATGGGGTGCGCCGCGGCCGCCGCCATGGGCTTCGAGCAACGCTGAGAAATCGGGTTTCTCCACCTCGCGCGCCTTGAACTTCGGTGTCTCGCCATTCGCGATATTCTCTGCGATCACGCGCTGGCGTTCGGACAGATGCTTCATCGATCGGGTGATGCCCGCGATCAGCGGCGGCGTGGAGGTCATCGGATTACCCATCTTATTGCGACACGCCGGTGAGGCGGCTGAGCGCGGCCTTATATTGCGCCAATTGTGCCTGCTGATAGGCGGATCCCCGGCCGGATATGCTGCCGTCCACCAAAGCCGCCTTGCTCTCGTCCCAATAAAGCGAGCGGTAGGCGGTCTGCGTCATGGAAATGGCGCTGTTGATCTTCTTCGCCGCGATCCCTGCGCTTTCGGTGGACATGAGCGAGAATGTCGCGCCCAGCCCCAGCCCATAGCTGCCGCCTGGGAGCACTTTGGGATCCTTCGGTCCCGGGCTTTTCGGGATCGCAATCTTGCCGGGTTTGAGATTGAGCTTTTCGAGCGCGTCCACGCTGGTGCTCCCGGCGATCAGCTCCAGCGTATAGACGCCCTTTGCCTCGATCTTGAGCGTGGTCAGGCCGTTCAATTTGGGTGTGGTGATCACGGCCTTGGCTCCGGTGATCCGGCGGATCTTGTCGGCGAGGGTCTCCAGCGTTTCCCCGGCCTCGATCGTGACGGTGCGCGGCAGCCCGCCATCCATGCGGATGCTGAAACTGTCACCGGCGCGCATGTTGGTGCGCGCCGTGAGACTGCTCGAATCCGGCGCGTTCATGGTGCCGCGGTGCAGCCCCAGAGCGCCCGTGATGCCGCCGCCGCCGATCGAGACGGCCATGCGGACGGGTTCGGTTTCCACGCCGCTGATGCCGAATTGCGATGTGGCACCAAGCGCACCCGTCAGCCCGTCGATCCGGCTGACGAAGCCATCGACGATGCCGCGCAGAGCCCCGTTCAACGCGCCCGTGGTACGGCCGCCGACATAGAGCATATCCCCGGTGAAGCCGATGCTGTCGACCTGATCGTCCGCGGCAGAGCCGATATAGGTGGTGCTGGCGCTGGTCAGCCCGGCATCGATCCGGGTGACGAAGCCGTCACGCCCGCCGTTGATCGCATTCACCTGCGCGCCCGTCACCGTCATGCTTGTCGATCCGGCGACGGCGATCTGGCCGCTGGCTGAAACGGCGATGGCGCGGGCATCCACGGTGCCTAGATCGAAGCTGCCAAGGTCGATCGACAGCGCAGCGGCGTCGAGGCTGCGGATCTTCGCATTCGTGCCTTCGCGGGTCAGCATGAGCAGATTGCCGGACGCATCGATCGCCAGCGCGGAGATCGTGTCGGCCCCGCCACTGTCGATCACGCGCCGCTCCTGCACCTTGCCAGCGGCGTCAAGCCGGGCGACATAGCCGTCGCTGCCGCCCGTGGAGGTCTTGCCCGCCACATAAATGGAGCCATCGGCTCCCACGGTGACGGCATTGGCGGAATCGTCGCCCAAACCGCCCAGTGAGGTCGCGAATTGCTCGTCGCCATTGGCGCTGAACCGCACGACCAGCATATCGGTGTCGTCGCTGGTGCTGCCGTTAAATGGTCCCTTTACGGTGCCAGCCACGATCACATCGCCATTGGCGGCCAGGCTGATCGCGGCGCCCTTGGCTTCGCCCGCGGCTCCCAGGGTCCGCTGCCACACGATCTTGCCTTCGCTGTCCAGCTTGGTGAGAAACAGGTCATCCTCGCCATCGGAGCGGCTATAGCCCAGATCGCCCGCCGTGGTGCCGACGACATAGCTGAAGCCCTGGGCATCGGTCGCGATCGCCCGCGCCTCGGTTTGCGCATAGACATCGCCCTGAACCGGGGCGTCCTTGTCGGTGCTGGCCTTTGTTCCTGCAACGGCGGCAGCGGTGGCGGCGCGGTCGATCCCGCCGATGGTGGCGACCGTCTGATGCACTGGCGTTCCCAAGAGATCATCGAAGCGCATCACTTTGACCGTGCCCGGCACATCGTCATAGGTCTGGCCGCTGACGACGATCAGCCGATCGGGCGCGCCTATCTGATCGATCGCCACATTCTCCACGCCTGCGGCCTGGAAATTGAGACCCCATTGGCCGTCCGTCTTGCCGACCGTGAAGCTCGAATTCCAGCGCGGGCGCACATTGCCATCGCCATCGAGCACGGGATTGCCGCCTGCATCAAGCATCGGCAGCGAGGCGATGGCGGCATTGAGCGCTGAGGCCACGGAATCAAGCGTGGGCGGCTGCGGCGTCTGAGAGAGATCGACGGTGACGCTGGCGCTCAGATTGTATTTGGAAAGGTCGATCCGCAGGATTTCATTGCCGGTGAGGCCGGCCAATGGGGCATCCCGCGCCGCGGAGACGCCCGTGCCCGCCACTTCGCCACTGCTATTGTCGGCAGCAACGCCGATGCTCTGCACGGCGCGCGACGGCTGATCGAAATGCAGGCTCAGCAAATTGCCCGGTGCTTTGCTCAGAAAGGCCTGCAAATCGGCCATACCCTTGGCGAAAGCGGTTTGAAGTGTCTTTCGATCGCTTTCGGGGGTTCCCGGCTTGGCGGCGGTTTCGGCAAGCAGACGCAATTTTTCGAGCGCCTTGAAGGCGGTAAAGCTGGTTTGGACATCCGGCAGACCGGCCAATTTGGGATTGGTGCTCGTCTCGATGATCGTGCGCATACGCTTGATCGCTTCGATCTGAGACGAGACCGAGGCCTTGGGCGCGGGTTCTTTCCAGGGGGGCGTGGTCGCGGGTGTGGTGAAGCGCGCCCTGGCGAGCCGCACGGCGGATGATTCAATCGCCGCAAATGTTCCGGGTGCCAGCGTGTTGCTTCCCGAAAGGATGCTCAGCCCGATCAGGCTGCCGGAGATATTTACCATTTGCGCGCTCCCTCATCGGCCGATCGGCCTGCCTTCTCCTATAAGATAGACGGACGGCGGCCGCTTCAGGCACGCTTTCGCGGATTTATTTGGGGAAATGGCATGAGTTTGATGGCGCCGATCGGCGAACCGCCGGAGATGAAGAAGTTTTCCGGGCTCCAGCGCGCCGCGGCCCTGATGCTGGCGCTTGGCCAGGATCATGGCGCGCCGATCTGGGAACAGCTCACCAATGATGAGATCAAGGAACTGTCGTCGACGATCGCGCAGCTTGGCCGCGTGCCCGCCGTTGTGGTCGAACATCTTCTCGTCCAATTTTCCGGCGAAGTCGCCAGCATGGCCACCTTGCATGGCTCGTTCGAAACGACCGAACGTCTGCTCGAAGGCATTTTGCCGCTCGAGCGCGTGAAGGAGATCATGGAGGATATCCGCGGACCTTCCGGTCGCACGATGTGGGACAAGCTGTCCAACGTCAGCGAAACCGTCCTCGCCTCCTATCTCAAGAATGAATATCCCCAGACGGTGGCGGTGATCCTGCACAAGCTGAAGCCCGATCATGCGGCGCGCGTGCTGTCCGAACTGCCCAAGGATCTGGCGACCGATGTCGTGCTGCGCATGTTGCGGATGGATACGGTGCAAAAGGATGTGATCTACCAGGTAGAGCAGACGCTCAAGAGCGAATTCATGAGCAACCTCTCCCGCGCGCAACGCCGTGATCCGCATGAGGCGATGGCCGAAGTGTTCAACGCGCTCGATCGATCGACCGAGGAAGCGATGCTATCCGCGCTGGAAGAACGCGCGCCGGAATCCGCCGAACGCATCCGCGCGCTCATGTTCACGTTCGAGGATTTGAGCAAGTTGCTGCCTGCCGCGATCCAGACGATCGTGCGCAATTGCAACAAGCGCGAGCTGGCGCTGGCGCTGAAGGGAACCCCCGAGGAAACCAAGCAGCTCTTCATGTCTGGCATGACCCAGCGCGCCGCCAAGCTGATGCGCGACGATATGGCGGCGATGGGGCCGGTGCGCGCGCGCGATTGCGAAGACGCACAAGCCAATCTGGTCATCCTCGCCAAATCCCTGGGCGATCGCGGCGAAATCATGCTGGTCGATCCGCGCAGCGATGAATCCGTGATCTACTGATGGAGCGGGTGATCCAGGTGAGGCCGTTCGGCTTCGATCGCGTGTTTCACTTCGCCACGGCGGACCTCGCCGCCAAGGCCGAAGATGCCGAAGCCGCGGCAGAAATTGCAGGGCTGCAGCGCGAAATCGCGCGGCTCATGGACCTGCATGAGGTGGAACTGTCACAAGCCCGCGCCGATGGCTTCGAAGCCGGGCTTCATCAGGCGCGCACCGAGCGCAACGCCGCGTTGCTGGCGGCGGTCGATGCCTTGCATGGCGCGCTGGATGATATCGAAGAGCATCTGATCGACGCGGCGGATGCGATGAAGGAAGATGCTGCCGATGTGGCGCTGATCGCCGCGGAGGCGCTGGCTGGTCATGCCGTGGCCACCGCGCCCGCGCTGGCGATCAGCGATGCGCTTGGCCGCGTTCTGCGTCAGGTGGCGCGAGGGACGCGGCTGGATATCCGTGTGAATCCCACGCTGGTCGATGAGGTGGAGCGGTGCGTGGAGGCGCGCAAGGGTCAGGAGCGCCGTAAGCTTTCGATCACCGTCCTCCCCGATGAGACGATCGCGGCGGGGGACGCCCGGATCAACTGGGATGAAGGTGGCCTGGCGATCGATGCGGCAGCCCGTCGCCAGGCGGTAATCGATGAAATCGCGCCGCTTCTGGGGCAAAATTCGGCCGATTGAAAAGAAATCGCCCCGGCAAGAATTGCCTAGCCGCAACCCTCCTATAATGGAATTGCAAGGTCACTGAAGTCCTTGCTTTTTCAAGTTGCGAGGCTTCCTTTGAACGGATTGCGGAATTTGATCGCTGCGCTCGGACCGCGGCGGCTGATGATCATGGGTGGGGTCGCATTGGCGCTGCTGCTTGGTATCGGTGCGCTCGCGATGCAGGCATCGTCTTCATCGTCGGAAATGGGCTTCCTCTATACGGATCTCGATCCGGATTCAGCCAAGACCATTACCGAGAAGCTGAAGGGGCAGGGCGTTCCTTTCGAGCTGTCATCCGATGGCACGGCGATCACGGCCCCGGTGGACAAGCTCCCCGAATTGCGCATGGCCTTGGCGTCGGAGCGGCTGGGCGGCAAGATCGGCTATGGCGTGCTGGATGCCGAGGAGCCTTTCGGGGTCTCCTCATCCCGCGCGCGAATGAACGAAACCCGCGCGATCGAAGGCGAATTGTCCCGCTCGATCGAAAGCCTGGAACGGGTCAACAAGGCGCGCGTCCATATCGTGATGCCCGAACGCGCGATGTTCGCCGCCGAAGCCCGCAAAGCGACGGCTTCCATCACATTGAATACCCGAGGCAAGCTGCCGCGCGAAGCGATCCAGTCGATCCGCTATCTGGTGGCGGCGGCGGTTCCAGAGCTCTCCCCGGAAAGCGTCTCCATCGTCGATCAGGCGGGCAATCTTCTGGCCCGCGCCGGTGATGAAGGCAGCGCCGGCGCATCCGACGTGGAAGAGCGCCAGGCGGCATCCGAAGCGCGGCTGCGCTCGCAGATCGAAGCGATGATCGAACCGATCGTCGGCCAGGGCAAGGTGCGCGCCGAAGTCGCCGTCGTGCTCGATCGCGAGCAGACCCGCAAGGAAGCCGAGGTGTTCGATCCTGATACGCAGGTGATCGCGCATCAGGTCACCGTGGAATCGAGCGACCAGAATGATGAGAATGGCGCTGGTGCCGAGGGCGTCACCGTGGGCGCGCAATTGCCCGACAATGAAGGCGATATCGCCGGCACCGGCGGCGAAACGCGGCGCTCCGCCCGCAATGAATCCTCGGAAGACACCACCTTCCAGAACAGCCGGACGCACACTGTCAGCGTCAGCGCGCCGGGCAAGATCGATCGGGTGACGGTTGCTGTGATGGTGGACGGCGGGGCCAAAGGCCTTCCCCCGCCCCAGATCCAGCGACTGACCCGCCTGGTCGAGAATGCAGTCGGCTTCGATGCGGAGCGGGGCGATAGCGTGGTGGTCGAAACTATGCCCTTCGCAGCACCGGGCGATGTCGATGGCGAAAGCGACGGCCTGCCTCTCGGCCTGACTCCGGGCAATATCCTGAACCTGGTCGAATTGCTCGTGCTGATCGGTGCTGCGCTGTTTGCGGTCCGCATGTTCAGGCCCAAGGCGATCGTGCCCGATGTCGCGCCAGCGCTTCTGGCCGAAGAGATTGATCCCGAACAGGCCGCGCTGGAAGATCGCGCTGCAGAGGGCGATCCCGAAGCCATCCAGATGCTCGAGACGATGCGGGACGAAATTCCGCTGCTCGATCAGGAGATCGCGCTGGCGCAGGTCGATGGCCGCATCCGTCTCTCCGCGCTCAAGCGCATTGGCGACACCATCGCCGCTAGCCCCGCCGAGTCCGTCTCGGTGATCCGTCAATGGATGAACGCATGAAAGAAAAGATCATGAACGACGAAGTCGAACCCCGTCAGCTCGCCCCCGTCCATTTCGATGCCGAAGAACAGTCGGCTGAACCCGCCCAGGCAGAAGAGCAACCCGCTGCCGACATTCCTCATGTGCCGCCATCGGCCGCCGATCTGCAGGCCGTATTCGATGTGCCCGTGAAGGTGCAGGCGGTGCTGGGCCGCTCGCGGATGGATATCGGGCATCTCATGCGCCTGAAGACGGGCGATGTGGTCGAACTGGATCGCCGCGTCGGCGAGCCTGTGGATATTTTTGTCAATAACCGGCTGATCGCACGCGGCGAAGTGGTGCTGATCGACAGCGCGCTGGGCGTGACCCTCACCGAGATCGTGCGGCAGGACCGTTGATGGATATGGCCTCTTCAAGCCGGCTCACGGCGGCGGATGCAACGCCGCTCATGCTGCTCGGCGATCTGCGCAATACCCGCGACCTGGCACGCGAACTGGCGCGCATCTCACGACGGGAACTCGCCATCCGCTTGCCGAATGCCGAGACGATCGATTGGATGCGGGAAGCGACTGAAGCGATGGTGATGATCGAAATCTCGGTCGATGTGCCTGATCTGCTTGCGCGGCTGCGCGGGCAGAATGGCGGATGGCCGTCATCGGGATTGCCCGTGGATGCTCTGGTCGGTCGCACCGTCGCCGAGGTAGAGCGGGCGCTGATCCTGGGGACGCTGGCGCATTGTCGCGGCAACCGCACCTCGGCCGCGCATATGCTGGGCATTTCCGTACGCACGATGCGCAACAAGCTGCGCAGCTTCATCGAGGACGGCATCGCCGTTTCCCCGGCGCACTGATGTCCATGTCCCAGGTCCGGAACCAGATCATGCCATCCAGCTTCATACCTGCGCAGATAACGCGCGTTTTGCAGAGCTTCGGCCCCGGACGGGATCTGGCGCTGGCGGGCGGCGTGATCGCGATCATCGCGATGCTGATCCTGCCGATGCCGGCATGGATGCTGGATTTCGGCCTGGCGCTCTCGATCACCGCCTCCGTGCTGATCCTGATGACGTCACTCTTCATCGACAAGCCACTCCAGCTTTCGAGCTTTCCGACGATTCTCCTGATCACGACCATGCTGCGGCTGGGCCTCAACCTGGCGTCCACGCGGCTGATCCTGGGCCATGGCCATGAGGGGCATCAGGCAGCAGGCGGCGTGATCGCGGCTTTCGGCGAATTCCTGATGGGCGGGCAGACCGTGATCGGCCTCACCATCTTCATGATCCTGGTGGTAATCAATTTCGTCGTCATCACCAAGGGCGCGGGGCGCATCGCCGAAGTGGCCGCGCGCTTCAGCCTCGATGCCATGCCCGGCAAGCAGATGGCGATCGACGCGGATATGTCTGCGGGTATGATCAGCGAAATCCAGGCGCGGGAGCGCCGCGCGGAGATCGAAGCGGAGAGCGGCTTTTACGGCGCAATGGATGGTGCCTCCAAATTCGTGAAGGGCGACGCCGTCGCCTGTCTGATCATCACGGCCATCAACGTCATCGTCGGCCTGATCATTGGTGTGGCGATCCATGGCGTGCCCTTTGGCGAGGCTTTTCACAGCTATACGATCCTCACGGTCGGCGATGGTCTGGTCAGCCAGATCCCCGCGCTGATCGTCTCGATCGCGGCGGGCCTGCTGGTGTCCAAGGGCGGCGTGACGGGCAAGACCGGTGCGGCGTTGGGTGAGCAGCTCGGGCGCTATCCCAAGGCCTTTGGCATGGTGGCGGTGCTGATGCTGGCGCTGGCGCTGATGCCCGGACTGCCATTTCTGCCCTTCGTCTCGCTTGGCGGCCTTTGCGGCTATTTCGCCTGGCAGATGGGCCGCAAGGCCGAGGCCGAGGCCGTCAAGGAACGGCTCGAAAAGGCGATGGCGCAGCAGCAGGCCGAGCAGGTGGACGAGCCGATCGCGCGCACGCTGGCGATCGATACCGTGCGGATCGAACTGGGTTATGCGCTGCTGCCGTTGATCAACGACAGCAATGCCGAACCGCGGCTTGACGATCAGGTGCGCGCGCTGCGGCGGCAGATGGCGATGGATTACGGCTTCGTGCTGCCCTCGGTTCGCATCCTCGACAATATGTCGCTTCACGCGAATGAATATGTGGTGTTCGTGAAGGAAACGGAGGCCGCGCGCGGCGAAATCCGGATCGACAAGCTGATGGTGATAAACCCCGGCGGCGGCAACATCGGCATTGCCGGAGAGGAAACGCGGGAGCCGGTGTTCGATCTGCCGGCACTGTGGATCGATCGCAGCCTGCGTGACGAGGCCGGACTGCGCGGGCTGACCGTGGTCAATAGCGGCACGATCATCACCACGCATCTGACCGAAATCGTGAAGGACAATATCGCCGATCTGCTTTCCTATAGCGAAACGCAAAAGCTGCTGACCGATGTGCACAAGGATTCCGACAAGCTGATCGCGGATATCATCCCATCCAAGATTTCGGTCTCGGGCGTGCAGCGCATCTTGCAGAATTTGCTCGCCGAAAGCGTTTCGATCCGGGATATCCCCACCATATTGGAGGGTGTCGCAGAAGCCGCGGGCTTCACCCAGAATCTGACGCAAATGACCGAACATGTCCGCAGTCGCCTCGCGCGGCAGATTTCGGCGCAGCAGACGCGCGACGGTGCCATTCCGATCGTGACGATGTCGGCTTATTGGGATGATGCGTTTGCCGAGAGCATCGTAGGGCAGGGCGATGACCGACATCTGGCGATGGCACCGTCCAGCCTCCAGGGCTTCATCGCTGCGGTGCGCGAGACGTTCGATGCGCTGGCGGCGCAGGGCGAAATCCCGTGCCTGATGACCAGCCCGTCGATCCGTCCCTTCGTCCGTTCGATCATCGAGCGGGTGCGCCCTGCGACCGTCATCCTGTCTCAGAATGAAATCCACGCGCGATCGCGGATCAGGACGCTCGGTGTGATCTGCGCGCCGGATATCCTGGATTCATCCTATAATGAATATGATCGGGCTAATGCCTCAAGGGAAGCAGCATGAACATTGCGAACATCGCCGGTGCCGTGACGCCACTCAGCTTCGCCGGAGCGTCGCCCGAAGCGTCGAGCGGCTTTGGCGCGCTGCTCGCGATCGGCGCACCGTCCTTGTCTGAACCAACTGGGCCGCAATTCTCCGCAACTGCTGTCACGACGGCGGCCATAGTGACAGTCACGCCCGTAATTCCGGCCTCGCCGCCGACCGACGTTCTCTCGGAAGACGGGCAGAATCCGCCGGTGGCCGAGAATGTCGCAAAACCCGTGCCTGATGAGGTCACATCGCCCGATGCGCAAGGCGAACTGGCAACCGTTCCAAAGGCCGATCTTCCGCATCCCACGCCAGGTCGGACAAAGTCCGAGTTGCAGTTGACGGCGGCCAAGCCCCCGGTCGACATGCCGATGATGGTCCCCACCGGCGCACTGCCGCTTGAAGGGCAAAAGATCGCACTGGTATCGGTGCCGAACAATCTCGCGCTTCCCGCTGCACCGCCGCCGGAAATTCAGAACGATGCGCCCGACACGGACGTTCCGGTCGAAGCTGCGTCAGCGACCGATACGCCAGATCTTTCGTTGTCCGCTATCGCTCCGGTGGCGCAGGGCGTAATCATCACCAAGCCGGTCGACGCCGCACCGGGGGAGTCCAAAAGCGCTATAGATGTCACGGCGCAGGCGGGTCACGCCCTGGCGATCAACGGGCACGCGCCCAAGGCGCTTCCCGACGTCCCCATGCAGATCGATGGCGCTGTGCAAGCGGAAGGCGCATCCGCACTGCCCAGCGCGCTGGCCGGCGCGGTCACGCCGCGTTCACAGAGTTTCAGCGAAATCTATGGCGCTCATCGCCCCGCTCATGCGGCGGCCGAGCCGGTGATAGCGGCGCAGCCGGGCAGGATCGGACGCGAGATGGGCGTGGAAATCGCCCGTCATGTGGCTGCTGGGCGCGATGAAATCACGGTGCGGCTCGATCCGCCCGAAATGGGCCGGGTGGATATCCGCCTCTCCTTCGATCGCGACGGTGCCGTGCGCGGCGTGATCGCGGCCGACAGCGCCGGTGCGCTGGATATGCTGCGTAAGGAAACCAGCGACCTCACACGCGCGCTCGCCGATGCAGGCGTTCGATCCGATGCGCAGTCCTTCCGCTTTGACAGCCGAGGCCGCGATTCCGGGCATCAGACACCACAGCGGCAGCCTGGCGAGAGTGAACGCAGCGCGGCTGCCCTCACGGGCGATCCTGCGCTGGACCAACCCGTATATCAGGCGTTGCGCGTTAGCGGCCGCGTTGATTTGATGGCATAAGGAGCAAGATCATGACTTTGATTTCTGGCGATATAAGCGCAAAGACTGCGACGGCCACGACAACCGCAACAACCGGGATCAGCGCCGATTTCAACATGTTTCTGACTTTGCTGACGACGCAGATGCAGAATCAGGATCCGCTCGATCCAATGGATTCTTCGGAATATACCCAGCAGCTCGTGCAATTTTCGCAGGTGGAGCAATCGCTGCAACAGACCAATGCGCTCAAGGATATTCTGGGACGGCTCGACGCGCAGGATATGGCGCAGGCCTCCAACTATATCGGCCGCGAAGCGCGGTTCGACACGCCCATTGCCGGCCTGGGCGATGCGCCAGCCACCTGGACCTATGTGGCCGGGGTTGAACCGGCCTCGCTCAAAGTGAGCGTATTGGATGCAAGCGGCGCTGTCGTGCGCACGCAGACCCTGGATCCCGAGACGCAGGGGCGCTATTCCTGGGATGGAACCAAGGACGATGGCACGCAGGCGGCCAAGGGCGCTTACACGTTGAAAATCGACGCGTTGGATAGCAGCGGCAAGGCGGTTTCGGTCGCCATCAACTCGGTGGGCATCGTCAAGGAAGTCGTGACGGACGGCAGCAATGTCGTGCTCAATATCAATGGCGTGCGGTTTGCCATCGAAGGCCTGGTGGCGGTAGCGAACAACACCGCAGCCTGACCGATCGTAGAGTTCAGCAATGATCCAGCGTCCGGACCCTTGGCCCGGACGCTGGATTTTTCATATCGACGTCGCTGATGCCGATACGCTTCACGGTTCAAAGCGTTACCGCGGCGATGCGCTGAAGCCGCCTCCTTGGTCGCTCGCAATATGCGGTGCTGTCCGAACGGTCGGCTCGCTGCCGAGCGGGCTGATCTGATAATGATGACTGGCGCGATCGAACGCGGGTGGCAGCGCGGGCAGCGCTATCGGCATGTGGATCTGCTCGGGCTTGAGGATCATCACCTCGCTCGAATGCACCTTGATATCATTCACTAGGCAGCCATCGAACGCAGTGGATAGGGCGATCGTGGTGAGACAATCCTCGATCACTGGGTCTTCGCGCGGGCCGATGGACTCCGCGATGTCATCAAGCGTCAGTTCTTCCGCCATCTGATGATGGCGACGAAGCGCTGCACACCACAACGCATCTGCATTTTCGACCGAGACTGTCAGGACAATCTGAAAATCGGTAATATCATGTCTGGGTTCGTCCCCCGTAGCGGATCCAATGCTAGAAACCATTGAGCACCTCGTAAATAAAATATGGGGGTTGAACCCCTATTATCCTCTCTCACTGCAAGATGGCCCCCACTACCGAAATGCTTTTCAAATCATCGATCAATGGTAAATTTTTACCAACTAAGGGTTTTCCCTTAGGCTCAATAATATGACGCCGCTGTATGAACAATTTCCGCCAAAAAAAAGAACCGGAATGAACAATCATTCCGGTTCTTCTCTTTTGACACCCGTGCGTCGAGGTGGGGACACGTAACACGGGTGTCATCCATCAGACTTATGCCACCAGGGAAGGGGCATGTTTCGCCGTTATTAACGGAACAGCGAAAGCAGCGTCTGAGGAGCCTGGTTGGCGATCGACAGCGCCTGCACGCCAAGCTGCTGCTTGACCTGAAGCGACTGAAGGTTCGCCGATTCCTTGGCAAGATCAGCGTCGACCAGATTGCCGATGCCGCTCGTGATCGAGTCAGACAGCTTGCTGGTGAAGATGATCTGATCGTCGATCCGGCGCGAAGCCGAGCCCAGATCGGACAGGGCCGTTCCGACGGTGATCGTGTCGGCTTCCAGCTCGGCCAGTGCCGTCAGCGAGGTCGCAGCGTCGGTCAGCGTGGCACCGCCGATCACCGTCAACGCGTCCAGCGCCTGGTTGGCGACGACCAAAGTAGCCGCTTCCCAAGTCGTGGAATCGGTGTCGGTGCCGTCCTGCAGCGACATCAGCGCCGAAACGCTGCCGCCGCCGGTGTTCAACAGATTGACGCCGTTGAAGTTGGATGAGATCACGATGTTCTCGACCTGAGCCTGATACGCCACGTAATCCTTGTCGATCTTGGCGCGCGCTGCAGCATCGACGCCGACATCGCTGGCTTCCAGAGCCTTGGTCTTCATCTTGTTGATGATGTCCGAGATCTGCTCGACGCCCGACACAGCAACGTCCGTGGCGCTTTTTGCGTTGTTGAGCGAAGATGTCACTGCCGAAAGACCGCCGAGATCGCCGCGGAGCTGCTGAGCGATCGTGTATTTTGCGGAATCATCCTTGGTGGACGCCACGTTGAGGCCAGTGTTGATGCGGTTCTGCGTCGTCTCGAGGCTACGGTTGGTGCCGCCGAGCGTCTGCAGCGCCATCATTGCGCCAACATTGGTGTTTACTGAAAGTGCCATGGTATTTTCCTTCTAGGATAAAGGTCAATTCTTCGACCTGAACCAGAAACGCTGGTTCTCGACGGTCCAGATATTTCAGCCCGCCCCTTATTCTGGGAAGAAATATTGGGCCTCCAAACACACGCGGCGGATTTATTTATCCCTAATCCCGCATTAACTATATCAGACGCTAAAACGGGAAAAGCGCATCATAGATTTGCTGCCCCCAACGCGCTTGCTGCGCATCGGTAAGCTGCCCGCGGCCGCCATAGCTGATATGCGCTTCGGCGATCTGGCTGTGCTGTATGCTGTTGTCCCGCGCGATATCCTCGGGGCGGATGACGCCTGAAACGACGAGCTCGCGCAGCTCGAAGTTCACCCGCGTCTCTTGCCGCCCGCGGATCATCAGATTGCCATTGGGCAGCACGTCGGTCACCACAGCGGCGATCGTCAGATTGATCTGTTCGCTGCGCGCGATATTGCCTGCCCCGCTCGTCTGGGAGGAGGAGTTGGTATCCACCAGGTTGGATGGATCTGGTTTGCCGGGAAGGATCTTGTCGATAACACTCTCGATTCCGAGCAGCGCGGAAAGGCCGGCCTTCTCGTCGCCCGATCGTGAGCGCGTCGTCGAATTGCCGACGACCGCGCGATCGGAGATGTTGATCCGTATGGTCACGATATCACCTATGCGCGCGGCGCGTTGGCCGCGCAGGAAAGCGCCCGCACCTGTCCGGAAAAGCGATGCGGTGACCGGCCCTGGATCGGCTATCTGGCCCGAACGATGCGCCGCCGCCTGGGAGCCGAGTGATGGCTCGAGAAGAGGGGAGTCCGGTCGTTCTACCGCGCTCATCTTGGGCGCCTTGCCGACATTGGAAAGGCGGCCGACCGCACCGCACCCAGAGAGCATGGCCCCAAGGGCGAGCGCCGATCCCATCTGTTTCAACATCATTTGTCCTCCCAAAGCGCTGCGATGCGCACGCGCCCCTTGTGTTCGATGATTCCGTTGAGCGTGCGGTTTGACTGGAGATTGACGACGCGCACCGCCTCACCGACGCCGCCGCCCGAAAGCGCGCGCCCTGCCGTGGTGATGGACAGGCCGTCCGAACGGACCGTCAACAAGATGGCATCGCCCCGACGCACGACCTGGGGACGGACCAGATCGCCCTGGCGCACCACGGATCCGGGCAGCAACCGTCGCGCGGCTTCCTTGCCTGCGGCGTCTGGCGGCGTCAGCGCGCCGCGCGCGATCGCGCGCGATGCCGGTTTCATCTCGAAATCGGAGGCGGCGAGCGGCTCGCCGCGCTCGATGGCGCGGATAAGCACGGGCGTCTCGACCAGCGCCGAACCCGATGGTTCCGCATAGGCTGGTGACGCCGCCAGGAGCGCCGTGGCGATGAGGCAGCGCATGGACATCAGCGCAATTGTGAACTGGTGGCGAGCATTTCGTCCGCCGTCTTCACGACGCGGCTGTTCATCTCATAGGCGCGCTGTGCGCTGATGAGTGCCGTGATTTCGGATACGGGGTTGACGTTCGACGCTTCCAGGAAGCCCTGGTTCAGCGTGCCGAAGCCTGGCTCGCCAGGCAGAGCGACGGTGGGCTGGCCCGATGCGGACGTCTCCAGCAGCATGTTCGATCCGATGGCTTCGAGACCTGCTTCATTGACGAAGGTCGCGATTTCGAGCTGTCCGATCGTCTGCATTTCCACCTGATCGGCCAGCTTTACCTGCACTTCGCCGGTCTTCGAAATGACCACGTCGATCGCACCTTGCGGCACGATGATGCCGGGCTGGACGCGATAGCCGTCATTGGTGACCAGTTCACCCTGATCGGACGGCTGGAAGGATCCCGCGCGGGTATAGGCGGTCTCGCCATTAGGCAGCTCGATCCGGAAATAGCCCTTGCCGTCCACCGCGATGTCATAAGTGGCGTCGGTCTTGGTGAAGGCACCCTGTTCGACGATGCGGTAGACGCCGCCGGTGCGCACACCTGCGCCGATCTGAATGCCGGAGGGTACGCGGGTGCCGTCCGCACTGGTCGTCGCGCCCGGGCGTGAAACCTGTTGATAGAGCAGATCCTGAAACTCTGCGCGCTGGCGCTTGAAGGCCGTGGTGTTCATGTTGGCGATGTTGTTCGAGATCACATCGACATTGGTTTGCTGGGCCAGCATACCCGTGGCGGAGATGGACAGTGAGCGCATGTATTTGGTCCTTTTGGTGAGGTTTTAGAAAAGGGAAGGGGGAGAAGTTACATCTTGCCGAGCCGTTCGATCGCGCGTTGCCGCATCGAATTCATGCTGTCCGATATGGCGACGCTGGTTTGATAGGCGCGCAGGATTTCGACCATTTTCGTGGTCTCCACGATGGGCTGGACGTTGGACGCCTCGACGCCGCCGATTTTCAGCCGGGCTTCGGTGGGGGCGAGAAAGCGGCCGTTCGATCCGTTCATCAGGCCGTCGCCGCGTGGATCGACCTGGGTTTCGCTGGCAAAAGCGCTGATCGCGATGCGGCCGACCGGGCCATCGGCCGCCATCACCGTGCCGTCCTGCGCGATCGTGATGCTGCTGATCTGCTCGCGGGGAACGGTGATCGGCCGGCCATTGGCGTCGAGCAAGCGCTGGCCGCCCGCAGTGGCCAGTTCACCCGTTTCCAAAACCTTGATGAAGCCGGCGCGGGTATAGGCGACGCCGCCGCCCGGCGCTTCGACATTGAGATAGCCAGAGCCATCGATCATCACGTCGAGCGGATTGCCGGTCGCCTGAAACGCCCCCTGTGCGGCGTCATGGACCGCCCCGAAATCGAGCACGAACGACGTCTTCTTGGCGTCATCCACCGGTGCCTCCTGCACCTTCTCCACATATTCGTGAAACAGCGGCTGTTCCCGCTTGAAACCCACCGTGCTGCTGTTCGCCATATTGTTGGCGGTGACGTCAAGCTGGCGGCGCAGCGCCTGTTCGTGGCTCAGCAGCACAAAGGATGAGACGTCCATTTCCACCACTCCAAAAAAACGATGATCGATTGGCACCAGGCAAAATTTTCCCTGTGTCCGTCCTATAATAGAAACGAAATGGCGAAAGCGGTTGCCGGCATAGTGAATTCCGCAGCCGCAACGAGGCATCCAGATGGGGGTAATATGGCAAACGAAATGGCGTTGGAGATGGAGCCGGAGGACACGGTCTCCGTCCCTGAAGAAATTCAGCCGCAGACGCGAGCAAAGCCCAAGGGGCGCAAGCTCTTATGGGGTGGCATCGCCGCGGTTCTGCTGACCGGCGCAGCAGGCGGAGGCTATATCTTTATGACCCGCGACGCTGAAAACACCGCGATTGCGCCCGAGAATGCGGTGGATGCCTATGTCGAGGTGCCGCCGATGACGGTGAATTTGCGTGTGCCGGGCGGACAGGCGCGCTTCTTGAAGCTACGCTTCATCATCGTTGCCGCCAATGCCGCGCAAAGCGAGACCATCAGGACGAAGATCCCGATGTTGCTCGATGCGCTCCAGCCCTTTTTACGCGAGCTGCGTCCCGAGGATCTGAATGGTTCGGCCGCGGTGTTCCGCGTGAAGGAGGAAATGATGGTTCGCGCCCACGCCACCTTCGGTTCAGGCATGGTGCGCGATATCCTTATCCAGGATCTGGTGCAGCAATGAGCGACGATTTCGACAATTTCGCGCTCCCCGATCCGCCCAAGATGGAGCCAGGCGGGGAAGGCATTTTCGATCAGGCGGGCATAGACGCGCTGTTTGGCTTCGATGGCGGCAACCAGACGACGCAGAAAAGCGGACTCAAGGCGGTCATCGAATCCGACGTCATCAGCCATGAACGACTGCCGATGCTTGAGGTGGTATGCGAGCGGATGGTGCGCACCTTTGCCACCAGTATGCGCAATCTCACGTCGGATTCGATCGACGTCAATCTGGAGCAGGTGACATCCACACGCTTCGGCGAATTCATGAACCGCGTTTCGCTGCCCGCGATGCTCGGGGTATTCCAGGTGCATGAATGGGAAAATTATGGCGTCGTCGCGGTCGATTCCGGGCTGATCTACGCGGTTGTCGATGCGCTGCTGGGCGGCCGCAAGGGCAATGTCTCCCAGCGGATCGAAGGGCGCGCCTTCACCACGATCGAGACCAGCCTGGTCTCCAAGATGGTGCAGCTTGCGCTCAATGATTTCGCGGCATCGTTCGAAGCGATCGAGGTAGTGAACATGGAGCTTGAGCGCGTCGAGACCAGCCCGCGCTTCGCGGCGATTGCGGGGCCGAGCAACATCGCCGCAGTGGCCACTTTCAGCGTTGATATGGAAGGGCGCGGCGGGCGTTTCAGCATCATCCTGCCCTATGCCACGATCGAACCGGTGCGCGAAAAGCTGCTTCAGCGCTTCATGGGCGAAAAGCTGGGCCGCGACAGGATCTGGGAATTGCACATGGCATCCGAACTCTCCCAGACCGAGATCATCATGGATGTCGTGCTGGGTGACAAGCAGATGCGGCTGCGCGACGTGATGAACCTTCAGGTGGGCCAGACGATCGGCGTCAATCGCGGGCCGGACGATGCGCTTGAAGTGCATTGCGGCGGGATCGCGCTCGGCCGGGCCTATATCGGTCAGCGCTGCAACAATATCGCCATCAAGATGGTGACGGACATTTCAAAAGGATTTTCACGATGATATTCGCGACCCTGACCAATCTGGTGCTGATCATCCTTTGTGTCGCCGTGCTGATACAGAGCGCGCGGCTGCTTTACAGTTTCCGCATGATCAAATCGGGCGATCTCGCCGAAACCGTCAAATCGCTCGATCGCGCCACGGCGCAGGCGCGCGCGGTTCTTGGCGAATTGAAGGATATTCTCTCGGTCGACGGAGCGGCGAACGCGCGCACCATCGCATCGGGTGCCAGCTTGCGCGAAGAGCTTTCGGTGATGGTCGGGATCGGCAATGCCGTGGCCGAACGGATCATGGATGCGGCTGGCGCGGCGAGCCCGCAACGGGATGAAAAGGCGGTGACCCGCAAGCCAGTGCCACGCGCGCCGGCGCATAAGCGGCGTGCGCGCGCTGCGGATGCGACCAACGGCCTTGCTGTCGGCACCGTGCAATGAAAAACGGCGCGATCCTGCCCAGGCTTTCATGCGGCGCGCAAATGCTGGTGATGGCGTCTCGGGCGCGGGCCTTTGCCAAGCGCCCCTCTCTGCTGGCGATCACCGCCGGCTTTGCGGGGCTCACCGCTTTCGCCAACGCCATGGCCGCCGGTGCCGATCCTGCGCCGACGCGGATGGGGGTTTCGATCCAGCAAAGTATGGGCGAGCGGGATCAGGCCCTGGCCAAGCAAAAGCGCGGCCTGGAATTGCGTGAACAGGCGACGCGGGCGGCTGAGGCGCGCCTGAAAGCGAGCGTGGAAGCCCGCAAGACAACTGCGGCCAACGCCGAAAATCCTGCGCTCGCAGCGCAGGCGCAAGCCGCGGCACTGGAGGAAAATGCCCAGCCGTTCGACGATCTCGCCCGCATCTATCAGACGATGAAGCCGGGGAAGGCCGCGCCGATCTTCGAACGGCTCGATCTCGATGTGCAGTTGCAGATCGCGCGCCGGATGCGCGAGCGATCGACCGCGCTCATCCTCTCCAGCATGTCGCCCAATGCCGCGGTACAGCTCAGCATGGCGCTGGCGGGGCATCGGATCAAGCCGACGCCGGCGGCTGTGCCGGCATCGGCACCGCGCGTCGATCCGGTCAAGAAAGGCGCCCCTGATGTCAGGCAGGCAGGCGCGCGCGCGCCCAAGGCCATCGGTACCACGCCCTAGACGCGGCAGCACCGCCGGACCCTGTCGATATAGACAAGGTCCGGCGGCGGATCAGGCGGGATCCGCTGATAATTTCAAGATCAAGGCGCGTTCCGCACCGGGATGCACGCGTTGCAGCGCCGCTGTAAGCTGTTCATCCAGACGCTCGGCATCCACCGGCTGGAAACCCGAGGCGTAGAGACGTGAAAATTCCAGCGTGGTCGTGAGCAGTGCCGCGCGCAATTCCGGCATCTTTTCCCGGAGATCGTTGATCATGCTGGCGTCTCTGGCCTGAATGGCCACCGATACGCTGAGCGAGCCATCGATCCCGCTGGGCGAGAAGATCGGCGTGGTTATATCGCTGACGTTGAGGAAAGATGCCGAATCGCCGCTCGGGGCAGGGCTGCCCACAGCCGCCATGCCGCCCCCGGCCAAAGACGAGAGCGCAGCGGCGGCGGTTATCACGATCATGCGCATTTTAGGCGATCTCCGGGCAACAAAGGTGCGATCGCCGGATGGTCATAACGCCGAGAGAATCGGTCCTATGGGGCAATCTCATTCTATAATAGGATTAAAGATTGAACGGAAGGTAAAGCATGTCCCGCGATCAGCGGCCCGGCACGGTCAGGATCGTTTCCGATCCTCGGGCAACACTCCCCAGAAACCGTCGGCATGACGATGCGCAAAGCGCGGGCAAAAGCGGTCGCAACGCAGCGCCTTCGCCCGGCGAGTCCACCACGCCCGACCGACGTCGTTGGGTGGTCCCCGCGTCACTGTTCGCCGCGGGATTTGCGTTGGGCGGGCTGCTCGTCGCCGCGCGCAACCTCCTCCAGGTTCCCGGATTATGAAAAGCCGCTTTTTGTGGGCCGCGGCGATGATCGTCCTGCCGCTTCCCGCGGCCATGGTCCTTGGCGCGGATACGATCGCCCTGTCGCCTGCGCGTTTGCCGGGTTTTGCGGCCCTGCTTGCGCAGCAGCCGGCGATCGCCGCACCTGCCGGCTGGAAGGCGCTATCTGAAGCGGAGGCCTGGACGGCGCTGTCCCGCGCCGGCGATGCGGGGCGGCAGGGTGCGCGCTGGGCTTATGCGCGCAGCCTGATCGCGCAACGCCGCGGTGCGGAGGCGCATGGCGTGCTGAGCGTGATGCAGCAGGATGATCCCGATCTGGCGATGGTGGCCGCATTCCGCCTGGCGCGGGGCGCGGCCTATGTGCTCACGGGGCGGCCATCGGATGCGCTTGATGTGCTGGGCGGCAATGGACTGGCGGACAATCCCGAAGGGTGCGCATGGCGAATGCGGGCACTGGCCGAGGCCGGCTATGCGGCGCAGGCGCTGGGCGAAGGGCGATGCGCGCTGCCAGCCGTGAATGCGCGGGGCGGACGTGCGCGCTTGCCTTTCGTGCTGGCGGCGGCGCGGGCGGCGATCGAGACCGGCCAACCCGACGATGCGCTGGGCTGGCTCGCCGGCGTTTCGGACCGGGATATGCAGGCGGATATTTACCGCGCCCGCGCCTATCTCGCGCTCGGACGACCCGAAGAGGCCAGAGCGCGACTGGATCGCGCGGGGCAAAGGGGATCCATGACCGAGCGCATGGATGCGCAACTCACGGGCATCGAACTGGGCCTGGCCACGCACGCGCTGGCCCCCGCAGCCGCGCTGAAGCAGCTGGCCGATCTGCGCTTCATATGGCGCGGCGATCATATCGAGGAGCGCGCGCTGCGCCTGAGTTACCGGCTTTCAGGCGAAGCCAAGGATTCGGGCGGTGCGCTCGCGACGGGCGCCATATTGTTCCGCTTCTTCGATCCCGCGGCGCAGGGGCCGGGGTTCGTGAGCGGATTGCAGGCGCATCTGACCGCCGTGCTCAACGCCAGCAACACATTGCCGCTGGATCAGGCAGCGGGCATTTTCTGGGATCATCGCGATCTGATGCCCAGCGGCGCGGAGGGCGACAAGCTGGCGAGCAGCCTTGGCGCGCGGCTGCAGGAGGCGGGGCTCTATGATCGCGCCGCCGAATTGTTCGAACATCTGCTGTTCGTGCGCGCGCAGGATCTGGCTCGGGGGCCGCTGTCGGTCCGCGTGGCGTCTCTCCATATTCTGGCGGGGCATTCCGATCGCGCGCTCTCAGCGCTCAATCGCACAGCGCAGGATGGCTATACCGACGAGATGATCCATGCGCGCAAACGCGTGGAGGCGGCGGCGCTCAGCCAGGCCGGCAAGATCCCCGAAGCCTTTGCCGTCTTGCAGGAGGTGCCGGACGCCGGCGCTTTGCGCGCCGAAATTCTTTGGAACAAACGGGATTGGTCCGGGCTGATTGCCGAGACCGGCCATGCGCTGCCGTCGGGCGGCGCGCTGAGCGATGTGGATCAGGCGATCATCCTGCGCCACGCGATCGCGCTGGCCATGCTGGGGCATGAAGACGCACTGGCCGCCTTGCACAGCCGTTATGCCGCAGTCTTTGCACGGCTTCCAACCGCGCCCGTCTTCGAGATGCTGACGGCGTCTGCCGACACCGTGAACCCCGGAGCCATCGCCCGCGCCATGGCCTCGCTCCCCACAGCCAGCCCGGCAGGCGAAATGGCGGCGCTGTTCGATGTGGCGCGGAAATAGGGGGGATAGCGGACCGAAGGTTCTCGATTCACTTAGAAGGGTGAGCCACCATTCCGACCTGACAGGCGACGCAGGGTTGTCAAAAAGTCGCTTAATAAGCTAGCTCAAGCGCTAGTGGAAAATATAAGACAATGAGGTGTTCCATCAACTTGGAAGACCTGCAAATGGCCGGACGAATGGCCAAAAATAATCGGCAACAGCGAGCCTCACCCACGAAGCCCTGCCGTCCATTTCCCCTTGGTCCGGCTGGTCAAATGGAATTGCTGGCAGCGGTCGCAGCGATAATGTCTGAGCGCGATGCTGGCGGCCTGGGCGGCCAGCATCGCGTGGTGTTCGGATGGGTAGCGCGCCTTTTTCAGGCAGATGCTGAGCTTGGTGCGCATGTCGGTCTTCCGCTAACGTCGGCCATATTCCGCTATGACGGAAGAAGGCGCTCGACAGCAAGCGCGGGGCACCTGTCTTTCTGCTATCCGGATCGTTCCGACGCTCAGCGCAGATAATTCGCCAGCGACAGTCCTGATATCTGCGCGAAGACCGAATAGGATGCGGTGAGGATCGCGCGGTTGTTTTCGATGTCCAGCGCGACCTGGCCCATGTCCGCATCCTCGGCGTCGCCGATCACCTTTTCCAGCATCAGCGCGCGTTCGTCGGCGCGCAGGCCGAGTGTTTCCACCTGATTCTGCTTCGCGCCATTATGCGCATTGTTGCTGCGGATATCCTTCAAGCCGATTTCGAGTTCGCTGATCGCCTGCTTCATCGCGTCCAATTGCACCGCCGTCGGCTTGTCGCCGAAGGGACCGGCCTCCGCCAGCGTGCGATAGGCCTTGACGAGATTGCCCGCCACATCGCTTGCCACGATGCCGAATTCCACATTGACGCCATCGGCCATCTGGGCGGAGCGCAGAATCTGATCATTGGCAAAGGCATCGGCGGATGCGAGACCGACCATATCCGAAAGCTGCTGGGGAATGAACGGCTTGGTATTGGTCTGCGATCCGGCGAAAATCGCATTGCCGGCGGAAACGGTGTTGAGCGTGGCGCGCAGGCTATCGAAATTGCTTTCGATGTCCGCCTGAAGGCCCGGGCCATTGCCAGTGCCGATCACCTCCAGCAGCGCCTTGCGCAGATCTTCGGTCTGCGTGTCGATCGCATTCAGGCCGGTGTCATAATATTCGAGCGTGGTCGACACATGCGACGCCACGGTCTTGTGCGCTTCCTGGCGCGCGAGCACCGAGCGGGCGGATAGCAGGCGTGACGTATCGATGCCGATGCCGGCGTAGTCGGTCGCCTTCTTCTGCGTTTCGAGCTGGTGAAGGCTGTTGGCCAAGCGCTGCTGTGCGGTCTGCATGGCGGTTTTCATGGAATATTGCACGGGTCCGGTGGCGACGCGGTTCATGGTCGAACTCCCTTAATTGAGCATGGCGAGGAGCGTGTCATACATATCGCTCGCCGTGGTGATGACGCGCGCTGACGCGGAATAGCTGTTTTGCAGAACGACCATCTGGGCCAGTTCCTCGTCGATATTGACGCCCGCGAAATTGTCGCGGCGAATGGTTGCATCCTCGCGCCGGGCGGCGGCGTCATCATAGGCGCTGCGTGCCTGCGCCGATTCCGCACCGGCCTTGCCGAGCAGCAGGCTGGCGAAGCTGTCGAGCGTGGAATCGCCATCCTTGCCGAGATCGACCGCATTGGCCAGATTTTCGACGAAATCCTCGGCACCGCGGATATCGCCCGTGCCCACGGCCTTCTCCCCGATGGCGGCATCAAGCTGAAGCCGGGCGAGCGGGAGCTTCTTTGGATCGCCCAATATGCCTGGGATCACATTGGCGCTGCGCGAACCACTGGCATTGCCGGTAAGGCCCGACAGGGACGAGAAGGTGCGGCCCGTGCCCATGCGATCGGTGGAATCCGAAGGGATGGAGATGGTGGAGCCGGTCGATGCCGCGCCGGGCGCGAAAGCGATCCGGCCCTTGTCGTCCATCGAGAAGACACCGAAGCCGCCGAGCGGGCTGGTGTTCAATTCGGTGAGCAGATCACCGAATGTCGGGCCGACGGAGCCGGTGAGCGTATCGCTTGTCAGCGTGCGGCCGGAGAGATCCCGCAGCGTGATCTGCGCGGTCTGGCCGGGCGCGAAGCCATGGGGA
This sequence comes from Sphingobium boeckii, assembly GCF_014199215.1. GTDB lineage: Bacteria > Pseudomonadota > Alphaproteobacteria > Sphingomonadales > Sphingomonadaceae > Sphingobium_A > Sphingobium_A boeckii. The sequence goes on along the minus strand of NZ_JACIJC010000002.1, from coordinate 214,111 downwards.
TCGGCCGGGATAAACCCTGAAGGGGCAAGCGCGCTGGTCTCGCTGCGGACCAGATCATTCAGGCCGAAATGATGCGAGAAGCCGATGCCGGCGCGGTCGCTGGGCGCGGTGTCGCTTTGCGCGACGGCAATGCCGTTGCCGGCACCCGTGGCGCTGATCGAAAGCACGCCGTCGATCATCTGGGCGGTGGCCTCCGGGGCCAGGCCGGCATTGATCGCGGCGATTGCATCATCCACCGTTGCCGCAGGGCCGAGCGCGTCGAAATCGACGGTGGTGGTAGCCACCAGCGTGCCATCCGCGGCGAGAACGGCGAACACAGCAGCGCCGGTAAAGCCGAGCCGGTCTGTGCCGACCAGGCCGCTCTCTCGTCCCGTGAGCGTGGCGGGGGCGGGCACGGCCGTCCCCGCATTCGAAGCGGCGTTCAGCGTGTCGGCCAGGCCGGTGAACAGCACGCCCAGTTTCTCGGTGAAATCGGGCAGAGTGCGATCCCGCGTGTCGATCAGGCCGCCCAGCTTGCCGCCGATCGCAGAGGAATCGATCCTGTCGCCTGTCGCCGCGCCGGGCATTCCCGCGGCGTCGGCAAAGCGGATGTCGATGGGCGGATAGGTCGGCTGAGACGCGCCCGGCCCCGCGGGATAGCTCAGCAATCGCAGCCGGCGATCGAGCAGAACCTGTCCCGATCCGGTTTCGATCGTGACGCGACCATCCTGCTGCTGGCGGACATTGACCTTCATCAGCGTGCTGAGTTCGTCCACCGCCGCGACGCGCCGGTTCTCAGCGCCATTGGCGCTCTGCCCGCCGGTCTGCGCGATCTGATCGTTGAGATCATGGATCTGATCGAGCAGGACATTGATCCGGTCCACGGTGTAGCCCAGCTCGGTCTCCACGTCGGCGCGCAGGTTTTTCACGTCGCCGTCGAGCTGCTTGATCGACAATAGTGCATCCTGCACATTGCCCGTGAATTGCGCGATGGTTTCCGGCGATCCCGACGCGCCCGTCATCGTCGCCGCCGACGCCGCGATGGCGTCGATGCGCCCGGCGATGCCGGATTCAGCGCCCGGCGCGCCGAGCAGCGCCTGAAGACGATCGAGATAGCTCGCCACGGCTTCCGACCGGCCCATGTCGCCGCCCCGGCGGAACACCGCATTTTCCAGGAAACTGTCCGCCACGCGTTCCGGCTGGCCGATGAGGACACCGGTGACCCGCCCCGCCGTGGTGGCGGTGCTGATCGTCGTGCGCTCCCGCGCATAACCGGACACACCCACATTGGCGATATTGTTGGACACCGAACGCATTCCCGCTTGCGAGGCGGCGAGGCCGGACGTGGCGGTATGGAGGATTTCGTTCAGTGACACGGTGGTGTTCCTTTGGCGGGCGGGGGCGGCTGGGGGATCAGCGTTTCAGGTTGCTGATTTCCTGAAGCATGTCGTCCACCGTGGTGATGATCTTCGACGACGCGCTATACGCACGCTGAAAGCGGATCATGTTGGTGAATTCCTGCGCTAGATCGACGTTGGAGGCTTCGAGCGAACTGGCCGAGATATTGCCCGAACCCAGCGAGCCGGGAATGTTGATCGCGACGTTGCCGCTATCCTGGGAGATGGCGTAGGCATTGCCCGAAAGCCGCGTCATGCCATCCGGATTCTGGACCGTGGCCAGCGGAAGCTGGTAGATCTTCTTCGACGAGCCATCCTCGAAAATGGCGCTGACGATGCCGGTGTCCGAAATTTCGACCGAGGCGACCGTGCCCAGCGTGCCGCCATCGACGAACGAGCTGAGCAAAGCGGAGTCATCGTCGAAGGACGTCAGTCCATCAAGCGCGCCATCGGTGCCCAATTGCAGCGTGATCGGATCGGACCCTGCGCCATTGGCCCAGGTGATGTTGAGATCGGCGAACAGAGCCGCGGTCGATCCGGGGAGATCCAGGCTGCCGTCGCCATTGAACTGCACCGTGCCGCTAGCGAGCAAGCCACCGGGCGCGCCGGTGACATCGGCGGCGGGCACGGCATAGATTTCCGCCTGCCATTCATTGGGCGCAGTCTTGACGAAACCCATGGTGATACGGTGCGGGCTGCCCTGGGCGTCATAGATGTCCATCGAGCGCGCGAATTGCGCGGCGGCCGTGCCAGCGGCCATATCACCTGCAGCATAGGCACCCACGAAGTCCGCGGTGGTCGATTTGAGATTGATGCGCGCCTGAAGACGCGATGTGGGCGAAGCCGAACCGGTCAGCGCGGATGGGCGGATCGGTTCGAGCTGATCGAGATTGCCGGTGTTGACGAAATTGCCCTGCGCATCGAGCGGCCAGCCTTGCAGATAATATTGCGAGGTGTTGCGCAGGAAACCCTGCGAATCCGGCTTGAACGATCCGGCGCGCGTGAAGGCGATTTCGCTGTCTGCGCCCAGGCCGGCGCGGACCACGAAGAAACCGGCGCCATCGACGCCGATATCGGTGAGGCTGGAGGAAGCCTGAAGCAGACCCTGCTTCGAAATCATCGCCTGGGGCGCGGCGACGACGCCGCCTGCGGAATAGTTGCTTCGCACGCGGCCATCGGTGACCAGCGTACGGAATTCGGCGGCGACACCCTTATAGCCCACGGTGTTCACGTTGGTGATGTTGTCGGCCACGGTGGCCATGGCGCTGGCTTGCGCGCTGAGGCCGGAAACACCGGCGTAAAGGGCGGAATAGAGGCTCACGATTGTCTCCCATGTGCGGCACGGGCGCTGCGCCCTGCCAAGTTCCATTTTCATTGTAGGAGGGGGCTGTGCAGAACCAAAGATAGGCAAAATTTGCCCAGTCGATGACCGCGAATCCTGCATCATCCTATAATATTGGAAATGGCCAATGGCGGTCCCGGATGGAGAAGGCAATGTCCCTGCGAATTTCGCTGCGCGATGGCGAGAAATGTGTCGTGAACGGCGCGGTGTTACGTTCCGAAGGACGGACCAATCTCTATGTGGAAAACGGCGCGGCGATCCTGCGTGGGCGCGACGTCATGTCTCCCGCTGATGCGGATACCGCCGCGAAATGCCTCTATCTGGCGTGCATGATGGCCTATATCGATCCGGCGCATGTCGCCCGGCATCAGGAGACTATCCTGGCAGGGCTGGGCGATCTCATCACGGCGCTGGGATCGGCCGAAGCGCGATCGGTGTGCATCGCGTTTGCCGAAAAGGTGGCCGCGCTGGATTTCTATAGTGCATTGGCGGATTGTCGCTGGCTGATCGCCTATGAAGCCACCGCGCTCGCCCGCCTTTCAGAGACGGTGCAATAGCATGCGCATGATGCAGACGCTGGCCGCGACGGCCGATGGATTGCGCGCGCTGGAGCCCGACCGCCGCTATGGCCGTGTGGTTGCGGTGCGCGGCGCGCTGATCGAAATCGAAGGACTGGCGGGTGCGGCGCAGATCGGATCGCGCATCCGGGTGGGCGGCGCCGTGGACGCCGAGGTGATCGGGCTGGACCGCGGAATCGCGCATTGCCTGCCGTTCAGCTATCCGCAGGGCATCGCATCGGGCACGCGCGCAGACCTGGTGGGCGGTGCCTTTGCCATTAAGCCTTCTTCGGCATGGCTGGGCCGCATGATCGACGGTCTTGGCCGGCCGATCGACGGGAGCCGCCCGTTGCCGGCAGGCGGGCAGTCCCGCCTCATCCGGGGTATGCCGCCTCATGCTTCGGCGCGCGCGCGGGTCGGTCGGAAAATCGAGACAGGCGTGGCCGCACTCGATATCTTTGCGCCGCTGTGCGAGGGGCAAAGGCTTGGCCTCTTCGCCGGCTCGGGCGTGGGCAAATCGACCTTGCTTTCGATGATCGCGCGGTGGACGGAATGCGATGTCGCCGTGATCGGGCTGATCGGCGAACGCGGCCGCGAAGTTCAGGAATTCGTGGAAGATGATCTCGGCCCCGAAGGCATGGCGCGCAGCGTCGTTGTGGTCGCGACGTCGGACGAACCTGCACTGATGCGGCGGCAGGCGGCGTGGACGACCATGGCGGTGGCGGAGCATTTCCGCGATCAGGGTCTGCATGTGCTGTGCCTGATGGATTCGGTCACGCGCTTCGCCATGGCGCAGCGCGAGATTGGTCTGGCGAGCGGCGAACCGCCCGCCACCAAGGGCTATACACCGACGGTTTTCGCCGAATTGCCCCGGCTGCTGGAGCGCGCCGGGCCAGGCGTCGTGGGGCAGGGCTCGATCACGGGGCTCTTCACCGTGCTGGTGGATGGCGATGATCATAACGAGCCGGTGGCCGATGCGGTGCGCGGGATATTGGATGGCCATGTGGTGATCACGCGGCGGATCGCGGAGCGCGGACGCTATCCCGCGATCGACGTCCTGAAATCCATATCGCGCACCTTGCCGCGGGCGCATGAGCCCGAGCAGAACCGGATCTGCCTCGCTGCGCGCCGCATCCTGTCCACCTATGGCGATATGGAGGAAATGGTCCGGCTCGGTGCCTATCGTGCCGGATCGAGCGAAGAGGTGGATCGCGCGGTGCGCCTGGCACCACAAATCGAGGCGCTGCTCAATCAGGCCAAGGATGCCCGCAGATTTTCCGAAGACGGCTTTGCGGCGCTGGCCGCGCTGGTGGAGGTGCATGATGAAGACCCCGTATGACGCTGCGATGCGCATCCGCCGACGCGAGATCGACACCGCGCAGGTGGCCATCAATATCCAGATCAATCAATTGGTGCAGATCGAAAGTCACCACAGCGATGTCGACCACACGCTCGCCAAAGAAGCCGAAATCGCCGCGGGCGATCATGCACTGAGTTCCCATGCCTATATGGAACGGATGCGAATGCTGCGCGAGCGCCTGGCCGCGGAGCGCGACGAGGCCGATGTCAGGCTTGGCCGGCTGCGGACGACGGCGCTGGCCGCTTATGGCGATTTCAAGGCCATCGAATCCGCCGCCGACACTTATCGGGACGATGAAACCCGCAAAGCGGCGAATGGCGAGCAGGGACATATGGACGATATGGCGGCCACCGCCGTCGTGCGCCGCCTGCGCAGGTGGGGATGATGATCGGGCGCGTCGATCATGCGCAGGAAGCCGCGATGCGGCGCGCGGAGCTGATCTATGCCCAGGCGCGGAGTGAGCTTTCCACGCGCTTATGGCAGGCGGCGCTCGGCGCGGGTGATGGCAGCTATGCCCGCACGCCTAAGATGGAGCGCAGCGCACAAGGCGTATCGCTGGACTCACTCATGGCGCTGATGATGGCGCGCGATGCCGATGATGCAGCGCCAGCGCGGCGGGCGTCACAGACAAAGGCCGAACCATTGGCAATACCGACAAAAGCAGAGCCCGTTGTGCCTGCCGCTCGCGCTGTTGCGGCTGAGCGACCCGCGGGGCTTGGGGTCAATGCCGGTTTTACCAATATCCTCCAGGCATCGGCAGTGCGAACGGGCATTCCGGCACCTGCGCTCGCGGCGATCGTCAATGCGGAAGCCGCCAAGGACGAGGACGGGCGCTGGCGCGTCTATTCCCGCAATCCGCGATCCAGCGCCGCCGGACTGGGACAGTTTCTGAGCGGCACTTGGCGCGGAGAGGCCGAGCGGTCAGGCACCTGGCTCAACAGCCTGTGCATCGCGCGGGGCTGGGTTGATGGACGGGGAAAGGTGATCAAGGAGGCGCGATCCCAATTGCTGGCGCTGCGCTATGATCCCGAGGCATCGATCAACGCCATTGCGGACTATGCCAAGGGCAATCTCGACCGCCTGCGCTCTGCCGGTGTCCATGTGGGCCAAGGCCTGGATGACATCGCCCAGGCTGCTTATTTCGGCCATCATCTGGGGATTGGCGACGCGATCAAATTCATGAAGGGTGGCCTTCAGGCCGGGCGTGCGCGCCGCCTCCTGGACGCGCAGATCGGCAATGGGGCGGCCAATCGGCGCATCGCCGAGACCGGAGACGCTGTCAGCGCACACCGCAATTGGCTGCTCGGCTTTGTAGGACGCAATATCCGCCCGGCGCGTTTTGCGGCGCTTCAGCCCGTCGGCCCCGGGCGAGTATCCTAAAAATTATAGGATAATAATTTTATTAAATATAGGAATAACGGGTTGTTAACCATTGTTCCCGTAAACCCTGTCTCAGGGGGCACGCGGTGGGCGCGGCGCCTTGAGCTGGAGGGTTCAAAATGTCGAAAATCACGATTGCGCTGGAATCAGCGGTGGCCTTGGTCATCGCCAATAAGCCTAAGGACGGAGAGAAGCAGACTGCACGGCAACGCGTCGATACCGATCGCGCCTTTGCCCATATCCTGAAATTGATCGCACCGCGCATTCGCCACTTCATCCGCCAATATGGATTGGCCGCACATTGGGACGATGCTGAACAGGTCTGCGCCATCGGAGTGCATCGGGCGATCCAGGGCTATGACCCGGAAAAAGCGCAATTCACGACATTCGTAAACTGGCAGATCCGGGGGGAATTACAGGGTCTTCGCTTTCGTCTGATGACCGACCAGAGGCCATCTGCGAAAAAGGTGGATGCCACCACGGTGTCTCTCCATGCGACGACCCGCGGACCGGAAGGCGAAGAAACTTCTCTGGAATCGCTGATCGAAGACGAAAGCGCAACGGCTCTGACCGAAGCCGCCGCCGCCGATTATCTGGCATCTTCAGCCATGAAGTCGCTGGTCGACAGCTACATTGATCATCTGCGCACCACGGCGATCGGCCAGCTCAAGCGCCGTCCCCGTCCCAGAACGCCAGCGCGTCCCTGCGAAATCGGCGGCGGCATGGCATCGCGTCCGCGCACGGCGCTCCACAATATCGATCCAGAAGAATTGCTGAAGCTCGATCTGCGGCTGAAGCGCAACCGCGAGATCGTGGAAAGCCGCCTGTTCGAACTGCCCGGCAGCGATGTGATCGAGGATGATGCCGGGATCACCAAGGAGCGGGTCCGCCAGATTGCGAAGCGCGCAGCCAAGACCATCGGCGAACTGGCCGGAAGCGATCCGAAATTCCAGCTTATGGCGAATTATCGCAAGATCGGCATGATCCGCAGAAAGACACCGAAGACCGAAACGGAAACCATGATGGACGGCGAAATGCCTCTTTGCGTCATCCTGCCCGAGCCGCAGCACAATGGGCGGCTGTTGCCCATGCTGAGCGAAGCACAGATGCTCGATATGGCCATCGCCGATCGTGGTCATCTGGCGGGGCCGCAATCCAACATGCGCCATTGAGCGACAAGCGGGCCAAGCCCGCTCGCACCGGCCAACAGGGAAGGGGCTCCGCTGCTTGATGCAGGGGAGCCCTTTTCGCGTCTCAATGCGGATTGCGCGGAAGCGATACGCCTGAGCGGGAAGGATCGTTGATCCGCGGCGATCCTCGGGCGCGATCGCCACTCGTTCACGCATAAGGATGGCCGCCCGGCGGATTGCGCCGGGCGGCCGGACTGATCGGTGGAGGATTAGAAGTCCGACCAGTCCTTGCTTTCAATGCCGTGCGCCACACCATTCGCCTTGGCCATCACCGAAACGGGAAGGGCTTTGACGGGGGAGGTATAGGGCACAGCACCGATCTTGGCGGGCGCCGCCTTGGCGACCTTGCGCACTTTCCGGACAGCGCCATTGTCCACCTTGAAGAGCGCGGCCTGATCCGCGAGCGCGGTGACTTCGTTGGTCAAATTGCGCGCCGCCGCAGACGTTTGCTCGACCATGGCCGCATTCTGCTGGGTCGATTGATCCATCGCGCTGACGGCCACGCTGATCTGCGTAATCGCGGACGACTGCGCCTGATTGTCGGCCGCCATCGTACCGAGCAAGGTGTGCACTTCGCCTACGTCGCCCGAAATGTTGGCAAGCGCGCCATCCACCCGCTGCACTGCTTCCACAGCGGTCACGATATCGGTTTGCGTGACGGTCAATTGGTCGCGTGCGCGCTTGGCTTCCTCTTCGGCGCGCATTGCCAGCGAACTGACCAGATCCGCGACGACCGCAAAACCGCGGCCCGCGTCACCGGCGCGACCGGCTTCCACCGCAGCATTCATCGCGAGCACGCGCGTTTGAAATGCGATCTTGTCGACGCCCTGGATGACCGAATCGATTCCTGTGGCACTCTCGCGCACGCGTTCCATCGCCTGCACCGCTTCATCGGCCATGGTGCGTCCGCCGCTGACCGTTGCGATGGCCTGATCGGCGCGCGCCACCGTGCGGCCAGCCGCGGATGCGGTGGCTTTCAGGCGGCCGTCGATCTGCACCAGCGCAGCCGATGTCTGTTCCAGGCTGGCGGCATTGCCTTCGGTGCGGCGGGCCAGATCGTCCGAGGCCTGAGCAATTTCGGATGAGCCGGTTCGGATGCCGGCGGCGCTTTCGGAAACCGATCCGATCATTGTGCGCAGACGCACGACAGCATCGTTGAAATTGGTTTTGAGTGCCGCATAGTGACGCGGAAATTCGACGCTGATCTCGGCGGTCAGATCACCCTCGGTCAGAAGAACAAGCCCTTCCGCCAGTGTCGTCGTGACGATCTGTTGCTCGGCAGCGGCGCGCGCGTCACTCCCCGCACGGTCCACCGCTGCCATGCGGAATTGCTCGACCGCTTTGGCCACATCACCGATTTCATCGCCGCGATCCCGGTGCGGGACGTCTGCCTTGCCACCGGCGGCGAGAATACCCGTGGCGCGGGAGAGCTCGCTCAGCGGCCTGGCGATCAGCCGTGTGAGCATGATCAGGCCACCAAGCACGCCGGCGACGCCTATGACGAGCGCGACAATCAGCGTCACGCGGGATCTGGACTCGGTCGTGGACACCGAATTGCTGACTTCCTTGGCCAGATCGCGTTGAATCTCGACGGCTTGATCGGCGCTGGCGAGCACGGCGTCGAACCGTGTTTCGGCGTCTCTGGCGACGGCCAGCGCTTCATCCTTTCTCAGCGCCCGAGACAATTCCAATACTCTGGCGTCATCACGATAATAGCTTTCCAGCCGTGCCTTGAATTCGCTGAAATTGGTCAAGGTTTCGGGGCGGGCGAGGGTCTTGCTATATTTGGCGATGACGGCGGAGAGCGCCTTGCGGTGCACATCGAGATCGGCGTCTGCCTCCCTCAATGCGTGGAGTGTGCTGGATAGAATGTGATTATATTCACCGGCACGGATATTGGCGACCGCGGTCTTCAATTCCATCGCATTGCTCAAATTGGGGATGCGCCGTTCGACCAGCGCAGTGGCTTCGGTATTGACGCTGGACAGCGCCACGATGGCAAGCACGCAAATGCCGGTGATCAGGATCATGAGACCGCCGAAGACGACCATGAACTTCCTTTGTATGTGCAAATTCTGCATGGCTTGATCCTTGAATGTCAAATGCCCCATGCCGCGTTCGCGCAGAAAGCCCGTCTCGGAACCGGCGGTCCTGTTCGAAGGCGATGCCGGAAGCCGGTGTCGCTGTTCCCCGCGATCGAAAGGGTGCCGCTGGGATGAGCATCGCGATCGCGCGCCATGCGAGCCAGCGCCTCATAATCGCTTACATCATATTATAGGATTTTTTTGGCCTACGCCTTATTGCAGCGGCATCAGCGGTGTTAGACCGCTTCAGTCAGGAAACAATCCGCTGGCGAAAGCGACGCGCAAGGCTTCGGACAAACTTCTGACGTCGAGCTTTTCCATCACCTTGGCGCGATAGATTTCCACCGTTCTCGGGCTGATATCCAGTTGATGTGCGATCACCTTGTTGGACAAGCCATCGATAAGCCCGCGCAGTACATCGCGCTCACGCGGAGACAGGCGCGCCAGCTTCACACGCGCGTCGGCCTCCTTGGAGGAAATCTCATTGTGCTTTTCAAGCCAGAGGAAAGCGCGATCGACGGCCTGAATCAGGCTGAGCGGATCGCAGGGCTTTTCCAGGAAATCGATCGCGTTCAGCTTCATGGCATGGACTGCCAGCGTGATGTCACCCTGTCCGGTCAGGATGATTGCGGCGAAGCGCGATGGCGGCCCCGCGATCTCCTTGAGCACTTCAAGCCCATTGGCGCCGGGCATGTTGAGGTCCAGCAGTATACATCCCGGCGCAAGATCGGGGGCATTTTTCAGAAATTCGTCGCCGGAACTGAAACAGCGGATGGCGAAACCGGTCTGTGTCGCCATCAAGCTGTGCAGAGACAGCCGGACGTCATCATTATCATCGACGATATAGAGCGCGCGATCCGTCATGATGCCCTGCGCTCGATGTCTCCGAATGCCGGCACCGTAAAGCGCACGACGGCACCCACGCCCGGCAGGTTTTCCGTGGACAGCCGGCCGCGATGTGCTTCGACGATCCGCCGGCAGATGGAAAGGCCAATCCCCATGCCATGCGCCTTGGACGAAACGAAATGTTCGTGGTGCCGATTGAGCACATCGAGCGGAATGCCGGGTCCATTATCATTCACGGCGATTTCCACCATATTGTCCTCTGTTCCCCGCGTGACGAAATGAATCTGGGGGTGATACGTCTTGGCGTCCGTCATCGCTTCGATGGCGTTGCGCGTCATGTTGACCAGAACCTGCTGGATCTGGACGCGATCCGCGAAGATGAAGGCATGGCGGGGATCGATTTCAGTCTTGATGTCGATGATCTTCCTTTCCGCACTGGTCAGCGCGAGATCAATCGAATCCGCAATGATTTCATCGAGGCGCTGTGCCTGGAATTCCACTTCGCCCTTGGATGCGAAAGTGCGAACGCGCTGAATGATTTCGCCGGCGCGCATCGCTTGAGAGGCGGTGAGCCGCAGCAATTCCGTGACGCGGCTCTTGTCGAACCGGTCATTGGCAAGGATGAGATCGGCCGCACCCACGAAATTGCTCATGGCGGCCAGCGGCTGATTCAATTCATGCGCCAGGCCGGCAGCCATTTCGCCCATCGCGCTCAGCCTGGAGACATGGAGCAATTCATCCCGCAACTTGGCCAGTCGCGTCTGATCAGCAATCTGGTCGGTCAGATCGCTGACAAATAAGGTGAGAATGGAGTCCGGCCCCGATTGCGCTTTCCCGACCGACAGTTTGACGGGTATTTCCTTCCCGTCGCGATGCAGCGCTATCCAGTAATTGCCCGGGCCAACCGGGGGATATTCCCCAGTCTCAAGATAACGATCTATAAAGCGATGATAGATGCGCCGAAACTTTCTGGGCATCAGCATCGCGACATCGCGTCCGATCACATCCTGCGCCGGATGTCCAAACAGCTTTTCCGCATTGGCGTTGAATGATCCAACCTTGCCCGTGATATCAATCGTGATGAGCGCTTCCGGCACCGTCTTGAGAATGGCTTTCAGCGCGGACTCGCGTATCTCCAGCATCGTGGCGCGATGTTCATGTTCCGACGTATCGAGCAACACCCCCAGCATTCGTGAAATCAGGCCGTCATCCGTGTAAAAACAATGCGTCGATCCTTCGATGACCTGCGGCATGGCGACAGGGGCTATCGTGCGCAGTTGAAATTTGACCCTTGAAATCCGGTTCTCACGCGCGACGTCGAGCGGCGGAATAAACTCCCTGTGGAAGCTTGAGAGGATCAGCTTTTCGGCGCGCTCGGTATCAAGGGATGCCGTGTCGGGTGGAAATCCCAGAAGGCGTTGGGCCTGAGTTGAATAGGAAACGAGATCGGATCCGATTGTCCATTCGAATATGCCGATTTCATGGGCCTCAACGGCCAACGCCAGTCGCGCGTCGCTCTCGCGCAAGGCTTGTTCGATCTGCTTGCGCGCGGTGATGTCGGTCATCGTCAATACGATGATGCCTTCTGCTTTCGTGGCGCCTTGAATCGGTCTTGATTGTTCCAGGATCTCGACCGGTGAACCATCCTGCTTATGCTCCGTGATTTCCCGCTCGCACTCGCCTTTCACGGCGATCGGCGTTGCGGATGGACCCGCGCTGGAGCGGAGCAATTCATGCTTGATCCGGCCGACGGCATCGGCGGCTGACCATTGATAAAGCTGCTCGCAACCCCTGGACCAATGCAGGATCCGGCCATCGGGATCGGTGATGGCGATCGTGGCGGAATCCAATGCGCCGATCAGCCTGGTCCGTGTCGCGAGCGATCTGGAAAAGCGCCCGGGCCAGGCTTTGCTCTGGCTCCAGACAATGGCGGCCATCGCGATCAGGCCTGTGATCAGACCAGCGCCGGCGGGTATGAAAAGCTGAAACTCGGCTGGCGCGGCATAGCGTGATGGAAAAGCCGATATCGACCACGCCGCGATCCCGATCGTCACGCCGGCGACGATGCGCGCCATCCTGGTGGCTTGGCGGTCTCTTATCATCAGCAGGCCCGTGACCAGCGCGAGCAGCAAGATGGTCGTTCCAGACATCGGACTGCCCAAGGTTCTCGGACCCCAGTGGCGATCGACCTGCCACGTTTCCTGAGACAGGGTCGCCGCGCCGATCAGCGATGGAAGCAGCAGCAAAAGCGCCGCCGGCAAGGGGCGCTCATGGATCAACACGAAGAGCGCCAACGCAATCATGCCATAGGCCGCCGCGACGGCCGGCTGCACCGAAAATGCCGCGCCGTCAGCCTCTTGGGTCAGCAGCACATGGGAGTGCCAGCCACTGATCAGGCAGCACAGGATGGCGACAACGAGCGAGAAAATTGGCAGGGATCGCGTTTCCCATAAAACCATTTTCACCGAATCACGCTGATGCAGAGGGAGATTCTGCATTTTTTTTCCAATATTATAGAAGCTTATTGCGTAACGAGATTCTGCATTGGAATGCGTATATCGGACTTAACAATCCAAGTAATTGTTAATTCCCTGTTCGGTATCTTTAGTTGTCTTCGAGGTAATGCTTAGTATCCTATCTATCGCGCGGGGACATTTTCGGGGGCGAGTCCCTCGATCAGCGTGCGATTGACTGAAATCAAATCCTCGATCGAGGCCTGCCCCCTCACCACCTGCCCGGTGTGGCGTTCTACCCACAGGGCGATGGAGATGATGCGCGCGCGCAGCTCGGCTGGAAGCTGATTGTCCGGCGAAGCGCATAAATTGGAAAATGTGCTCCAGACTTCGCGATTGCGGTGAAGCGCGGGCATGAGCGCGGCGTGCTGCAGCCCGGCGTCATGCGCGTCGATCATGTCTCCGGTGATCTGGCTCATCAACCGATATTCCATGGCGCGCGGTGTTTCCGCGATGGCGCGCGCGCGCTGATACGCATTCAAAGACATGCTTCCTCCGTGGGAATTTCTGGCTCCATTGTAGGAGAGCGGAAGCAAGTCCGAACCCTTTTCGGCTTTTCATGGTCTTCAGGAAAAAACGGGTGGTTTGCGCCGGGAGAGGGCGGAGCATCCTATAATCAAGAAACCCGGCCTAGGCCCCCCCGCTTTTTGGATTTTGTCCATGCTCAACGGAATTGGTGTCGTCGTCATATTGGTATGCGTCTTCGGAAGCTTCCTGATGTCGGGCGGCAACATAATGGTGATCCTCCATGCCTTGCCGCACGAGATGCTGGCGATCGCCGGCGCTGCAATCGGCGCGTTCGTCTTCGGCAATTCGGGGGGCACCGTCAAAAAGACGCTGGCCGGTTTCAAGCGGGTCTTCGATGGTCCGCACTGGACCGAGGGCGATTATCGCGATCTCCTCGCCTTGCTTTTCACGCTGCTCTCCACCTTTCGCAAAGGTGGTGCGACCGCGATCGAGCAGCATGTGGAGGCGCCGGATACGAGCGCGATCTTCTCGCAATATCCGCGCCTGCTGGCCGATCCGCCGCTGATCGATTTCATCTGCGATTATCTGCGCATGATGACGGTGAATTTCGAAGATCCGCACCAGATGGCGGAAGCCATGGAGCGCGACATCGAACGCCATCATGATGAAGAGCTGCTGCCGCAACATGCGATTCAGATCATGGCCGATGGTCTGCCCGCTCTGGGCATTGTCGCGGCCGTGCTGGGCGTGATCAAGACGATGTCGTCGATCGATCAGCCGACCGACATATTGGGTGCAATGATCGGCGGCGCTCTGGTCGGCACGTTCCTCGGCGTGCTGCTTTCTTATTGCTTTGTCGGCCCGATCGCCTCGAAATTGCACCAGATCGTGGACGCTGATTGCAAGCCCTATTCGATCGTGAAGACGGCGATCGTGGCCTATACCCAGCGGCTGCCGATCCAGGTCGCGATCGAACTCGCGCGTCGCATGACGCCGTCGACCTACGCCCCCACCTTCACCGAACTCGAGATCGCTCTCGATGAAGCCAAGGATCGCCTCAATGCCCAAACCGTATGATCAAGCCGAAGATCGGGCGCTTCGGCTGCCAAGCCATGGCACCACGGTCACCGCAGAAGATCTGCGCGTCCGTCTCGTCCTGTGCAGCGATTTCGATGGCGAGATGCTCATCGATGGCAGTCAGGTGGAAAGCGTGGGGCAGGCTGTGCTGCAGCTTCTCGTTGCCGCGCGGCAGGAAGCGATCACGCATGATCAGCCATTTGCGATCACCAATCCGAGCAGCGCGTTCGTCGAGCGCGCCAAGGCCTGTATGCTGAGCGCTGCACTTGGCCTGGATATTCAAGGGGAGTCCGTCCAGTGAGCAAGTTAATCCTGACCGTCGATGACTCCGCCAGCATGAGGATGCTGCTGAAGGCCTCTCTCACCGCCCAAGGATTTCGCATCGAAAGCGCGAATGACGGTGCGCACGGGCTCGAGCGGATGCACGAGGTGATGCCGGATCTGCTGATCACGGACATCAACATGCCCAAGATGGACGGGTTCGAACTGATCGAAGCCGTGCGGGTCGTGCCCGAATTCCGGGGCACGCCCATCCTGGTTCTGTCCACCGAATTTTCTGAGGACAAGAAGACCCGCGCCCGCGAGGCGGGTGCGACCGGCTGGATCACCAAGCCGTTCGATGCCGATAAATTGGGAGCGGCGATCCGCCGCGTGTGCCCATGAGCGGCGATAGCGAACTGGACGAAATTCAGGGCATCTTCTTCGAGGAATGCGCCGAAGGTCTGACCGTCGCCGAAGAGGGTCTGTCGGCCATGGCCGCCGGTGATGTGTCTGCGGACGTGATCGCCGGTGTGTTTCGCGCTGTGCATTCGATCAAGGGCGGCTCCGGTGCCTTTGGCCATGCGGCGCTGCTCGCCTTTTCGCACCGTTTCGAAAATGTGCTCGATGAAGTGCGCGGGGGCAAGATACCGCCCGATGAGGCGGTCACCCAGACCATGTTGAATGCGTTCGATGTGCTCTCGGATCACGTCAAGGCGGCGCAGTTCAAGACGGATCCGCCGAACGATGCGGCCATGCTCGCGCAACTGGATGCACTGCTGGAGCATAAGGCAGGAGCCGTGGCCGAAGCGCCGGTTGTCGTGGTGGCCGAGGCACCAGTCGCCGACGATTTCGGCTTTGTGCCGGTGGTCGCGCCGATCGAGGATTTCGATCCGTTCGGATTTGAACCGGTAAGCGTATCGCTTGATATCGAGATGGACGTTGCCGCACCTTGGCAGGTGCGCTTCGGCCCGTCGCGCGGCGCGCTGGCCAATGGCGGCGAACCCTTGCTGGTGATCCGCGAGCTTGAGGCCATGGGCGGCACCGTGACTGCGGTGGACGTGTCCGCTTTGCCCAAATTACGCGATCTCGATCCCGAAGACAGCTATTTCATCTGGACCCTCGATTTGCCCGGCGAGATGGACGAGCAGGCAATCAGAGACTGTTTCGATTTTGTCGCGCCGGACTCGCTGATCGAAGTGGCGCGATCCGCGGCGGCGCCGCCGCCCGCCCTGGTCGATCTGGCACCAGTCACGGTGGAACCCGTCGCCGCGCCGGCCAAGCCCGTGGCAGCCGAAACGCCATCGGCCCGGTCCGCTCCGACGCCCGAGGTTCGTCCGGCCGAAGCGGCGGCCCAGACGATCCGGGTCGAATTGTCGAAGCTGGATCAGTTGCTCAATCTCGTCGGCGAACTGGTGATCCGCAACTCGATCCTGGCGGACCGTTTGTCGCTTCCCGATCAGGAACGTGTCGAACTGCCGGATCTTTTGCGGCTGACGCGGCAGATCCAGGACAATGTGATGTCTCTGCGCGCGCAACCGATCCGCCAGGCCTTTTCGCGGGTTCCGCGGATGCTGCGCGATCTGGCGAGCGAGACGGGCAAGAAGGTCGTTCTGGAAACGATCGGTGAGACCACCGAAGTGGACAAGGGCGTGCTGGAGAAGATCGGCGATCCGCTGACCCACATGATCCGCAATGCGGTGGATCACGGCATCGAAAGTCCGGAAGAACGCATCGCGGCCGGAAAATCGCCCGAAGGCACGATCCGCCTGTCTGCCGAGCAGAAGGGTGCCAGGATCATCGTCAGCGTGAGCGATGATGGCAAGGGGATCGATCGCGTGCGGGTGCGCGCCAAAGCGGTGGAAAAGGGCATCATCAGCGCCGACGCCGTGCTTTCGGACGAAGAGATCGATGCTTTGATCTGCGCACCGGGCTTTTCCACCGCGGAGAGCATCTCGAACATCTCGGGCCGCGGCGTCGGCATGGATGTGGTGCGCAGCAACGTGGAAGCCCTGGGCGGACGCGTGGAAATCCATTCTGTGCCGGGTGAGGGGACCACCTTCATCATGGGCCTGCCGCTCACGCTGGCCATTCTGGACGGCATGATCGTTCGGCTGGAAGAGCAGCGCTTCGTGCTGCCGCTGGCCAATGTGATCGAAACGATCCGGCCGGAGCCCGGGCAGGTGAAGGCGACATCGCCCACCACCGAGGTGATCGAATTGCGCGGCAGCTATCTCCCCGTGAAGCGCGGCAGCGAACTGTTTGGCATCGGAGCCAATGACCGGCGCAATCCCGAGGATTCGGTGATCATCATCGTCGAAAGCGAAACTGCCGGTCATGTCGGCCTGATGGTCGATACGATCGATAACCGCCGTGAAGTCGTCATCAAGAGCCTTGAGGACAATCTCCATCCGATCCGCGGGCTCGGCGGCGCCACGATCCTGGGCGACGGATCGATCGCGCTCATCCTGGATATCGACGCGCTGGTCGCGCCGCCCCCCATGCAGGTCAAATTCACACAAAAGGGTATTGCAGCATGACCATCGCCGAAGAAACCGAAACGGAAACCGACGAGCGCAAGATCGTCACCTTCACCCTCGGCCACCAGATGTTCGGCATTGATATGCGTGCGCTGATCGAAATCCGCGAATGGGAAGAGCCGACCCCGCTGCCCAGCGTGCCGCTCTATATCAAGGGTGTCACCAATTTGCGTGGATCGGTGGTGCCCGTCGTCGGCCTGGCCGAACGGCTGGGCTGGGAACCGAGCCAGATCCATTCGCGCTCCTGCATCCTGGTGGTGAGCATCGCGGGCAAGCAGGCCGGGTTCCTGGTCGATGAAGTCGCCGATATCGTGGTCATCAACGGCGGCGATATCCAGCCGGCACCCGATGTGGACGTCAATGACGAAAGCGTGATCGCGGGTCTCGTGAAGATCGAACGTCGCACCAAGGATGCCGAAGATGCGGAAACCATGGTGCTTCTGCTGGATCTCGATGCGCTGAGCCTGACTCGGCACCTGACCGATATCGCCGCGTGAAACACGATTTGATCACGACAGCAGACAGGCGGGGTGATTCCTCTGCACTCGGCGCGTCGGCGGAGCTTGGCCTGGCCGAGTTTCGCGAGATCGCCGTGATCATGCAGCGTGAAGCACGCATCCATCTGGTGGAAAGCAAGCTGACGCTGGTGCATTCGCGTCTGTCCAGACGATTGCGCGAGCATGGCGTTTCGAATTTCCGCGATTATGTCGCGCTGGTGAACCGCGATGAGGCGGAGCGCCGGGCGATGGTGACGGCGTTGACGACCAACCACACCCATTTTTTCCGCGAGGCGCATCATTTCGATCATCTGCGCAGCGCCGTGCTGCCCGATCTGCAGGCGCGCGCCCGCGCGGGCAGGCCGGTGCGGATCTGGTCGGCGGGCTGCTCCAGCGGCGAGGAGGTCTACACCATTGCCATGACGATCGCGGGCGAGAGCCATGCGAGCGCGGCATGGCTGCGCAACGGCGACGTGCGTCTGCTCGCCACGGATATCGCGCCGCATGTGGTCGCCTCCGTGGCGGAAGGCGTTTATGCGGAATCGACGGTCGAGCCGATTCCGCCGGCATATCGCGCGCATTGGGTGAAGCCTCATGAAAAGGGCTTCATCATTGCGGACGAGCTGCGCGCGCTGGTCACGCCACGGGTGCTCAATCTGTTCGATCACTGGCCGATGAAGCTGCAATATGACGTGATCTTCTGCCGCAACGTGATGATCTATTTCGACGATGCGGCGAAGGCGGAACTCGAAACCAAATTGATCGACATGCTCGCGCCGGGTGGTCATCTGTATATCGGCCATTCGGAGCGGCTGAGCGCGCGCGGCATCGCAAAGATGTTTTCCGCAGGGCAGACGATCTACGGCAAGATCGAAGGGAGCGCAGGCCAATGACCGCGCCGACCCGCGTGCTGATCGTCGATGATAGCGCGTCCATGCGCGCTGTGCTCAACCGGATCCTGTCGTCCGATCCGCTGATCGAAGTGGTGGGCATGGCCCCCGAACCCCATGCCGCGCGCGAGATGATCAAGTCGCTCAATCCCGATGTGGTGACCCTGGACGTCGAAATGCCGGGCATGGATGGTCTCTCCTTTCTGGAAAAGATCATGCGGCTGCGGCCGATGCCGGTCATCATGTGTTCCACATTGACGGCCAAGGGGGCTGAAATAACAATCGAGGCGCTGCGCCTGGGCGCGGTGGACTGCATCGCCAAGCCGTCCGGCGATCCGAGCCAGATCGAACGGGATGGCGCGCTGTTTCGCAAGATGGTGAGGGACGCCGCGCGCTTCGAGGTGCGCAGGGCACCCGAAATTCGCCAGCCGGTCGCTCCGGCGCTGCCGGGCAAGCAACGCGATGTGCTGATCGCCATCGGCGCATCGACCGGCGGTGTGGAAGCGCTTTTCTCGTTGATCGGCGCGCTGCCGCTCGATTGCCCGCCGGTGCTGGTGGTGCAGCATATGCCGGCCAGCTTCACGAGCGGATTTGCCGAGCGGCTGGACCGTGAGTGTCAGGTTTCAGTGGTCGAAGCGATCGCCGGCACGCAGATCAGGCGTGGAACCGTCTATATAGCACCCGGGGGCGCAAACCATATGGAGCTGACCGGCGGGACGACGGGCCATATCCGGCTGCGTCCCTCCGAATTGGTGGGCGGGCACAGGCCTTCGGTCGATGTGCTGTTCCGGTCGGTCTCCGCGCTGGGCGCTTCGGCCGTCGGGGCGATCCTGACGGGCATGGGGAGCGACGGTGCAGAGGGTTTGCTCGCGATGCGGCAGGCGGGCGCACGGACGTTCGGTCAAAACCAGGCGAGCTGCGTGGTTTATGGAATGCCGCGGGCGGCCTTCGAGCGCGGTGCGGTCGAAAAGGAAGTCAGTTTGTCTGCCATGCCCGAGGCGATCCTCGGCGCGTGCAGAACGCAGTAAGGGTCAGGAAATCGTCATGCCGGCAGCAGCAACAATCAAGGTTATGGTGGTCGACGATCAGACGAGTATGCGTGCGATGATCCGCCGCTCGCTTCAGGATATCGGCTTCAAGGATGTACGGGACAAGGGCAGCGCGATCGAAGCACTGAACGCGATCAAGTCCGACCGTGTCCACCTCATCATCTCCGATTTCAACATGCCCGATATGGACGGCCTTCAATTTCTGGAGGCCGTGCGCGCGGATCCGGTGATTGGTAAAACCGTGTTCATCATGCTCACCGGATCTTCGGATCGCGAGATCGTGCAGAAAGCGGCCGCGCTGGGCGTCAACAACTATGTGGTCAAACCCTTCGCGCCCGCCGCGCTGAAGGAAAAGATCGAACGCGTCTTCGGCGAGCTGGAATAGCCATGCGGCGCGTCCCCATCATTCAGGGCGAATTGAGCGTGATCGCCGAACCCGGCGTCATGATTTCGACGTTGCTGGGCTCCTGCGTAGCGGTGTGCCTCCAGGATCCCGTTGCGCGTGTGGGCGGCATGAATCATTTCCTGTTGGTGCAGCCCGAGAGCAACAGGCCGCTCAGCGCTTCGGACGAGCAGCGCTATGGCGTGCACGCCATGGAATTGCTTATCAACGGCATGATGCAGCACGGCGCGATGCGCAACCGGTTGCGCGGGCATCTGTATGGCGGGGCGAATATCATTGCCGGGCTCGCCGCAATCGGCACGAGCAATGCGAAGTTTGCGCGCGCCTTCATGGAAACCGAAGGCATCGAGATCGGCCGTTGCGAACTGGGTGGGACCTTGGCCCGGCGCGTGGATTTCATTCCCTATGAAGGCCGGGTGCGATCGATGGTGGTGCGCGACGTGCCGCCGCCCGTCATCGCGCGTGCCGCGCTGGCCGAGGCGGACGGCGATGTCGAACTTTTCTGAAATCCTGTGACTATGATGGGCCGAGCCATGACCAAACGCATTGACGAGACCAGCGCCTCCCTTTGTGCGGCGGTGGCCGACGAGATCCGTCATGCGCGCGACCTCATCGAGGGTCTGGCAACGCAACTCGTCTCCGACGAACGGTTCGTGACCGATTATCTGGACGCCTTGCAGGCCTTCGACCTGATCATCCAGCATATGGACGAGAGTGCCGATCTGCTCGGCCGGGTGGCCGATGGCCATGACATAGCGGGTGCGCTCGCCCGGATCAGGCTGAATGTGATGCAGCATCGGCTGAACAACGCGCTGGCGGGAGAATAAGCATGGTGCAGTTCAGCCAGGACGACCAGCCGATCATCGTGATCCGCAAGGTGAACCGCAAGAAACCGGCGGCGCATCATGGCGGTGCGTGGAAGGTGGCCTATGCCGATTTCGTCACCGCGATGATGGCGTTTTTCATGCTGCTCTGGCTGCTTGCCACGCCGGACAAGGGACGGCTGAAGGGGCTGGCCGAATATTTTTCTCCCGCCACCTCCGAAGGCGCACCGGCAGTGCCGACATTGACCAACATGCCGGGTGACGAAGCGGGCTTTGGCGGCCATCGCCGCCGCGCCCAGGCGGACGCCGTCGAGGCCAAGGGCGAAACCACAGCGGAAGCCGGCACCAAGGGTGCCGCGCGGGGCGGCACGGCAGATATCCCCGAGGCCGCGATGCGGATGCTGGCAGACGAGATGATGGTGGCGCTCGAAGCTTCGCCGGCGACGCCGGTCGATCAGCGCCAGGTGCGTGTCGATCAGCAACGCAATGGCGTGCGGATCAATCTGATGGATACGGCCAATCGCACGATGTTTCGCGGTCCCACGGCCGAGCTGAACGGCTATGCCCGCGAATTGCTCGGCAAGGTCGCGCGCCGTCTGATCAAATCGGGCGCGCAGATTGCGATCGAGGGGCATACCGACTCCAGCGGGGGGCAGAGCGACGCCAATTGGCGGCTGTCGAGCGAACGCGCTCTGGCTGCGCGTTCGGCGATGGTGGCCGCCGGGCTGACCGTGGATCATTTCTCCGAAGTGGTGGCCAAGGCGGGCACCGCGCCCATCTATCCCGATCGCCCGGATCGGCCGGAAAACCGGCGGATCACCATCGTGATCCTGGGTGATCCGTCTGTGCTGCCGCGCGACGTGAGCTTCAAATTCTGATGTCTGCGGGAGTATCGCCATGAAGAAGATCGTCATCTGGGGTGCCAGCCTGATGCTCGGGATGAGCGCCGGGGGCGCCACCGCCTATAGCGCGGGCTGGTTGACGGACGGGGCGCTTCTTCCGGCAGCGGATCCGGTGTTTGTGCCGACCGGGCCGGTGCTCGCGCCGCTGGTTTTCTCCGATGGCCGTCTGGCGGGCTATGCCTCATTCGAGGTGCAGCTCGAAGTGATCAACGGCGAGGATGCGATGGTGAAGGAGCGGGTGCCGCTGCTGTTGAACGCCATCAATATGCGGACGCACCGGACACCGATGGCGAGCGGGCCGGATGGTCTGGTGCCCAATCTCGAAGCCTTCCGCACGCTGGTCATGCAGGCGGCGCAAGAGGTTTACGGCCCCGGCGTAATCGGCCGCGCGGCGATCACTCAGGCGACACCGGTTTAGAGATTGCAACGGGCATTGCTTCGGAGTTCACGCATGAGCTAGCTGGCTTATGACCGAAATTTCAGATCGCGAGCGGCACTCTTTCATCAAAGACGGCGCACAGCATTTGCGCGCTGGCGTTACAGCGCATCTGGCACAACTCCATTCGATATTCTCCGATCTCCCTGAGGGTCATGCTGGTGTCCGGCTCAATGGGCTAGAAAAACTGAAGCCCTTGCTTTCCAATAATGGGCCGATAGGTTCGATCGCCGCCCACATTCTTGGGCAGACATGCCGTCCCGTCCGCGCTATTATGTTCGACAATACGACTGAAGCCAATTGGTCTCTGGCTTGGCATCAGGACCGCACGATCTGCGTAAGACTTAGAATTGAGATAGCCGAATTCGGCCCTTGGACGACCAAGGCTGGAATGCAGCATGTGGAACCGCCATTTGACTTAATAGCCCGGATGCTCACGTTGCGGGTCCATCTTGACGATGTGTCTGCCAATAACGCGTCGCTTTTGATCGCGCTGGGCTCGCACAGGAGGGGGCGTGTCCCGATCGACATGATTGACGCAGTCGTGCATCAGTCCGGGATCAGGAAGTGTTTCGCCGAGGCTGGTGATGTCTGGCTCTATTCCACGCCAATCTTACATGCTTCGGACCGCGCGAAGAACCCATCGCGAAGACGCGTTCTTCAGGTGGATTTTTCGGCAGACAGTCTGCCAGGGTGTCTGGAATGGCTTGGTGTTTAACCCGGTCCGCCGAAACTCTTCACCAGCGATCCGGCGATCAGCGCCCAGCCGTCCACTAGCACGAAGAAGATGATCTTCATCGGCAATGATATGGTTGCGGGTGGCAGCATCATCATGCCCATCGCCATCAGCACCGCGGCCACCGCAAGATCGATTACGAGAAAGGGCAGCAACAGCAGAAATCCGATTTCGAAGGCGCGGCGCAGTTCTGAGATCATGAAGGCGGGCATCAATGTGGTGAGCGGCAGATCCGCGCGGGTGCCGGGCTTTTTGCCGGACATCTCGACGAACAGGCGCACATCCTCTTCGCGCACATGCTTGAGCATGAAAGCATGGAAAGGCTTGGCTGTCCGTTCGAAGGCGACGGTCTCGGTGATCTTGCCCTGATTGTAGGGCGTGATGCCATCTTTCCACGCGGTCTCGAACGTCGGTGCCATCACGAAGAAGGACAGGAACATCGCCAGGCTGATGATCACGGGATTGGGCGGCACGCCCGGCGCGCCGATGCCGGTGCGCAGCAGGGACAATGCCACCACGATGCGCGTGAAGGATGTGACGGTCATCAATATGCCCGGCGCGAGGCTGAGCACGGTCATCATGATCAGGAGCTGGATGGCCCGGCCGGAGATCGACCCTTCGCCCAGATCGGCGGAGATGCTCTGCGCCAGCGCCGCATGAGGCGATGTCAGAAGCAAAGCAAAGGCGGTAGCCGCCAGCAATTTACGCATCGGGCTTCCCCTTGGGCGGATTGCGGGCGGGGAGCGCTTCAAGCAACAGCACGCCTTCCGGGGCCATCAGCACGAGATGTTCGCGATTGTCGCGGCGGATCAGCGCGATCGAACGGCGGCCATCGAGCGGCAGACGCTCTATCAGCGAGAGCCGTTTGGCGGGCGCGGCATTCATGAACTTGCCCATCAATCCGCCCGCCAGCGTGATATCATAGCGGCGGACCGCCCAGAGCGCGCCGGCGAGCAGACCCAGCACGATGCCCAAAGCGCCCAATGTGCGCAGGATGGAGAGAATATCCACCTCAGCCGGCCCGCCGCATCACTTCGGTGATTTCGAGCGACATCATTTCACCGTCGACCAGGATCCGCCCCTTGGCGATGAGCTCGTTATTCACATAGACGAGCGTCGGATCATTATGATCGCAATCGAACGGAATCATCGCGCCGCGGCTCATCTTGAGCACCTGGCGAATGGGTATGTTCGTCGATCCAAGCACGATCGACAGATCGATCGGTATTCCCTCGAGCACAGACATGCTGGTCTCCTTTCAAGGTCGTTATAGGAATAATTTGCAGGATTGATCCGCAGCTAGGCAAAAAATGCCTATAAGAGAAATGTCTGCATGGAGCGGACGGGAGACCATCATGGAGCTGCAATCCTCGATCGACGTTTCGGCGTCCGGTCTGCGCGCGCAATCGCTGCGGATGCGCGTCATCGCCGAAAATCTGGCCAATACCGATTCCGTGGCGCGCACGCCGGGCGGCGATCCGTATCGCCGCCGCGTGGCGACGTTCAAGACCGAGGTCGATCGCGCCACGGGTGCCAATTCGGTCGCGGTGAAATCGATCGAGGGCGACAAATCGGCGTTTCAGAGCGTCTATCAACCCGGCAATCCGGCAGCCGATGCGCAGGGCTATGTGCAGCGGCCCAACGTCAACAGCCTGATCGAAGCGGCCGACATGAAGGCCGCGCAGCGCTCCTATGAAGCCAATATCAACGCCATCGAAGCGGCGCGCGGCCTGACCATGCGCACCATCGACCTGCTCAAATAAGGATCAAGATCATGTCCATCGGAACACTCGACGCCACCACCGCTTATAGCCGTGCACTCAAGACCATGGTGACGCCGCCCGCAGAAAGCGCCGTCGCCGAACCTTCAGCCAATCCTGCCAGCTTTGGCGGCATGATCCAGACCATGGTCACAGATGCCGCCGCATCCTTGCGCACCGCCGAAAGCGAGAGCGCCAAGCAGGTGGCGGGCAAGGGCGACATGATCGATATGGTCACTGCGATCGGCGCCGCCGAAACCGCGCTGGAGACCGTGGTCGCCGTGCGGGATCGGGTGGTGAACGCCTATTCCGAAATCATGCGTATGCAGATCTGAACGATCATGGATTCGCTACAGGCGATTGATCTGGCGCGGGCGGGGCTGGTGCTCGTGCTGACCGTGGCCGGGCCGATGCTGATTACCTCGCTGATCGTGGGCGTGTCCATCGGCCTGCTTCAGGCTTTGACGCAGGTGCAGGAAATGACGCTGACCTTCGTGCCGAAGATCCTGATCATGGGGCTGGTGCTGCTGCTGTCCCTGCCGATGATCGGCCAAGCGCTGTCCACCTTCATGACGCGCATCTCCGATATGATCATCACGGGCGGAGCATGACCGATCTGCCATTCGACGTAACGGGCTTCCTGATCCTGTTCGCCAGGATCGGCGCGGTGCTGATGCTGCTCCCCGCTTTTTCCGAAGAGGCGATCCCGGCGCAGATCCGGCTTTTGCTGGGCATGGGCTTCACGGCCGGGCTGTTCGGTCTGCTGCACGGTCGCCTGACGCCTGCGCAACTGACCGACACCGCATTGCCGGGGATCATCATCTCAGAACTTCTGGTGGGGCTGGCCATTGGTTCGATCATCAGCATCGTCTTCAAGGCCGCGGCGATTGCCGGCGGGATCGTGAGTATGCAGATCGGCCTGTCTTCAGCGCTCGTCTCCGATCCGGCGCTCGGCGGGCAATCGCCGATGATCGCGCATTTCGTGGCGGTGGCGGCCACGGTCGTGTGTCTCGCGATGGGCGTGCACCATCTGTGGATCGGTTCGATGATCCAGTCCTATACGGTGTTTCCGGTCGGCGGATTGCCGCCTGCGGAGGATTTCGCGCGGCTCGCGATCAGCGCGGTCGGTCATGCCATGGGGCTTGGCCTCGGTATGGCGGCACCGCTCATCGTCTATGGCATCGTGTTCAATGTGGCGCTGGGTCTGGCGGCGCGCATGGCCCCTGCGATCCAAGTGTTCTTCATCACCCAGCCGCTCAATATCATGATGGGCTTCGCCTTGTTCGCCGTGACCATCGGCGCGAGCCTGACCGCCTTCGCCAATGCGATGGCGGCTTTCCTCCAGAGCGGCTGGCAGGCCTGACGCCGTGGCCGAGACCGACCAGAGCCAAAAAACCGAGGAGCCGACCCAGAAGCGGCTCGACGATGCGCGCGCGCGCGGCGAAGTCGCGAATGCGCCCGAAGTCCGCCACGCCACGATGTTTGCGGGCATGATCGTGGTCGCGGGCGGGCTTGGCACATGGACCATCGACAGCCTCAGCACCATGTTTGTCCGGCTTTGGGGGAATGCGGATGATTATGCGCTGCAGCCGCTGGGCGCGCAGAGCCTGGCAACCGGCATCATGAAGCAGACCGCGCTCTCGCTCGCGCCGATCGCAGGACTGCTCTTTGGCTGCGCGCTGCTGACGTTATTCCTTCAGGGGCGCCCGACGCTCTCGTGGAGCCGGGTTGCTCCGAAATGGTCCAAACTCTCGCCCATGAGCGGATTCAAGCGGCTATTGGGCCAGCGGGCCTTGGTGGAATTTGGCAAGACGCTGGCGAAATTCACGATCATCGTGACGGTCGCGGTCGTGGTTTTGTGGCCCAGGGCGATCGCGCTCGATCAGCTTGTCGGCATGAACACATGGATGATCGGCAAGGTGGCGGGCGCTTTGATATTCGATCTGGTCAAGGCCGTGGGTATTCTCGTTCTGGCGCTCGGCATGGCTGATTTCGTCTATCAGCGCCGGGCCTTTCTCCGGCGGATGCGCATGTCTCTGCAGGAATTGAAGGACGAGATGAAGAACAATGACGGCGATCCAAAGATCAAGGCGCGCGTCCGGTCGATCCGGGTGCAGCGCGCGCGTCGCCGAATGATGTTTGCCGTGCCCGGTGCCAGCGTGATCATCACCAACCCGACCCATTATGCCGTCGCGTTGAAGTATGAGCATGGGAATATGGCCGCGCCGGTGGTGGTGGCAAAGGGCATGGATACGATTGCGCTCAAGATCCGCGAGATCGCGGACGCGAACGGCGTTCCGATCGTGGAAAGTCCGCCCCTTGCCCGGGCGCTTTACGCGGCGGTCGAAATCGATCGGCCCATTCCCGTGGAGCATTATGCCGCGGTGGCGGAAATCATCGGCTTCGTGATGCGGATCGCGCGCCGTGCCGCCTGAATCGCCCAAAATTCTGGACCGGCCAGCGCCGGCCTCATCCTCCATCCTATAAGGTAAGAGATGAAACGCTTTCTGAATTTGCGGGCGAAAGCCCTGGCCATCGCTGCCGTCTGCTTGGCGCTGCTCGGCACCGCATCGGTGCAGGCCGCGCCGTCTTCGCGGATCAAGGACATTGTCGACGTCGAAAATGTCCGGTCCAACCAGCTCGTCGGCTATGGCCTCGTCGTCGGTCTGCCGGGGACGGGGGACCGGACGCGCAATATCCCGTTCACCGAAGAAACGATGCAGGCGATGCTGGAGCGGATGGGCGTCAATATCCGCGGCACGCAGATGCGCACGCAGAATGTGGCGGCCGTTTCGGTCACGGCCACGCTGCCGCCCTTCGCGCGCGCCGGATCGAAGATCGACGTGCAGGTCTCTGCGCTCGGCGACGCGACCAGCCTGCAGGGCGGGGTTCTGGTCGTGACATCGCTGCGCGCGCTGGATGGAGAGATCTATGCCGTGGCGCAAGGATCGCTCGCGGTGTCCGGCTTCAAGGCGCAGGGGCAGGCGGCGAGCGTGACACGCGGCGTTTCCACGTCGGGGCGGATCGCCAGCGGCGGCATCGTCGAACGCGAAGTGCCTTATGCGCTTAAATCCGCGCTCGCGCTGAAGCTTGCGCTGAAAAATCCAGATTTCACGACGGCTTACCGCATTGCCGATGTGATCAACGGTCAGGTTCCCGGTTCGGCCGAAGTGCTGGATCCGGCGACGGTGCAGTTGAAGCCGGCGGGCGGCTTTTCAGGGTCAGTGATCGATCTTGTCGCGCAGGTGGAAAATCTGTCCGTGTTCGTGGATCAGCCCGCGCGCGTGGTGATCAATGAATCGTCGGGCACGGTGGTGATGGGCAGCGACGTGCGGATCAGCCCCGTCGCGATCGCCCAGGGTGGCCTGACGATCAGCGTCACCGAAACACCCGTGGCCTCGCAACCCGCGCCATTTTCGGAAGGGGAGACGGTGGTTCTCCCGCGCACGCAGATCGATGTGGACGATGGCTCCGGCCGCTCGCTCGCGATGGTGGGTGGCGGTGCATCGCTTCAATCCCTGGTCTCGGGCCTGAATACGCTGGGCGTGAGCCCGCGCGATCTGATCACGATCCTTCAGGCGCTGCGCAGCGCAGGTGCGCTGCAGGCCGAAATCGAGGTGCAGTGATGGAAGCGTCGCCCGTTCAGCCGGCCCAGCCTTTGCCGGAGCGTCATGCGCCGCGCGTGCCGCAGCCGGCGCATGACGCCCGATCGACAGCTCGCGAATTCGAATCCGTGTTCATTGGCGAGATGACCAAGATCATGATGGAAACGGTGGAGACCGATAACGGCTTCTCCGGCGGGCATGGCGAAGAGATGTTTCGCGGCGTGCTGGCCGAGGAACTGGGCAAGGAAATCGCGCGGCGGGGCGGCATCGGCCTGGCTCCCGCCGTCATGGATCAGATCATCCGGATGCAGGGAGCCCATGCCGATGGCCAGTAACCTCGTCGATATCATATCATCGCTGACACTTATCATGAGCGAAGAGACCGAGCGGCTGAGTGCGCGCGAGCGCGGAAAGGATCTGGCCGAATTGGCCGCCGTGAAGATCCGGTTGACCGGCCTGCTCGAAGGCGAACTGGCGCGTCTGAACCGGACGCAGCCGGGCTGGGCCGACACCATGGATGAGGATACGAAAGAGGGATTATCCGGTGGACTGATCGCGCTCGGCGCGGCATCGGCGTCGAACGCCGCCGTGCTCGAACGCCAGATCGATCTCTCCGTGGAACTGATGGCGGCATTCGAGGCCGAGGCACGCCGCATTTCGAAAAGTCGCGCTGAAACCTACAGCGCCAGCGGCATTCTGGCACCGATCGATCCCGCCACGCCCATCTCGATCAATTCGGAATATTGAACGCGCCGTTATTCGTAAATGGCGGCGATCACCGTGCCGACGGCGGATGGCGGCAGCCCGTCCATGGCGATTTCGAGGTCGGGGTTTTGGCTATAGCCGGTCATGCAGCCGTTGCGATCACAGGTGACCATCAACAGGCGTAGGCCTTCATCCTCGGTGATCGCCACGATCCCGCCGCTCGCGGGCAAACGGCCCGGATCGACAACGACCACGGTGCGCGCGGGCAGACCCGGCCCCAGCGTGGCTCGGCAGACGCGAAGGCCATAGGCATCCGGCCCTGCCTTGCGCGGCGCTTCCACCATCTCGCCCGTTGGGATACGCGCGATCAGGCCATCCACCAGCGGCGCCCCGAACACGGGCACCAACCGGACGGTGACCATCTCATCAGCGAGAATGGCTGGTTCGGGCGCTGGAGATGACGCGCTTTCAGACGGTGCAGCAAAAGGCTTGATGCGCGCCGGTTGTGGGGTTTTGCTCGGGATCCGATCGGGCTTGCCCTCGCGCAAATCCCGCCGGAGCGCGGCAATCCTCGCCAGACTCTTTTCGATCCGATGATCCGGGTTCGCGATCAGTCCCAGATAGGAATCGAGCGCGCCATTCTCGTGAAGCCTGATGATATGCGTGCGCAGCGCCGCGGCATCGGCCACACCGAACAGTCGATACAGCGCCTCCAGCGTTTGCCTGTTCCAGCGCAACAGCGGCTTTTGCGCATTCTCCAGGCGGGAGAGGATGACGGGTGCAATGCCGAAGTCCCGTTCCAGCACGGCAATGCTCAGTG
The DNA here is from genome assembly GCF_014199215.1 of Sphingobium boeckii. GTDB lineage: Bacteria > Pseudomonadota > Alphaproteobacteria > Sphingomonadales > Sphingomonadaceae > Sphingobium_A > Sphingobium_A boeckii. The sequence continues at coordinate 184,493 of NZ_JACIJC010000002.1, read as the reverse complement.
CGCCATCCCTGTCCCGCAGGGCGCGCAGGGCGGCGGCGAGCATGACGGCGAAACGGTCTTCCTCGGGATCGACGGCCTCCCAATCCTGCAACCCGGCCGCCCAGTCCGCGATGTCGAAACCGGCGTCACCGATGTCGATCAGCAGATCATCGGGGCCGGTGCCGAGCGCGCTGGCGATAGCGATGATCTCGCTCGCCTTGGCGACGACTTCTCCACGCTCGATTTTCGAAAGGCGAACATAGGGAATATGCGGCAGCTTGGCCGCCAATTGCAGCAGCTTCGGCATGGTCGCATTGCGGCGCTGCTCTCTGACTCTGTTGGGAAAGACGATGGCGCGGAAGGGATCGACCACGATCGGCCTGTTGCTGCGGCGCTCGATCTTCTTGGCAGGCCTGGATGGAGCAGCCGATCTCGACGTCGCCTTCACGACTAAAGGAGGCTCACGCCGCATGATTTGGCTCCCAAAAATCCCACGAGTCAGCGGTGCCCGAGTCGCGGCGCAAATTCAATAGCGGGGCGCTGAGGTTAATAATTCGTTGATCCATAAGGCTTATTCATTCCGTCTCCGAAAGGAGTCCTGGCTCACGTGGGACCGTTCCACTGAGTCCGTCCCCACGCTGCAAAACGGAGCGGCTAACAAAGGACAGATACGATTCGACCAATTTCTCGAATCTATCCGCTTTGCCAGCGGACGGGTCTTTGCATGGGTGCGACAGGCTGCTGGGTGCGGCGCGAGATCGCGTGTGACGCCGATCACTGTGGCCGGTCGCGCGCAGTGTAAAACACACCCTGCGACCAAGGTTTGCTTCGCGCGAAGGCGCTGCTAAACAATCCGAAAGGGGTCGCGTCCTTGAAGGGGTTTCAAATTATGAACCGTTTGACGCGTGTATCACTTATGACTGCGGGAGTGGCCGGCGCTGGCTGCGCCGTGATCGTGCAAGGGATGGCCGCAGGCCCGTCCGCGCCGATGGCCCGCTATGTGATGGATGTCAGCACCACCAGCGGCATGGCCGCGATGGGCGGTGGCATGGGCGGCGCGATGAGCATGATGTTCGGCGGTGGAGACCGTGAGGCGCGGTCGATCGAATTGCGCCTGGGCTCCAGCCTGTCACCCACGGGCGGTGCCCCCAAGGCCGATCACTTTCCCCCGGTGAGCGCGAAAATGGGCAAGGCGCTGCCTTTGACCAGCCCGAAGCCGGCAACACCCGGCGAACCGGGAAAGGACAAGGAATACAGCAACCAGTTTCAAAAGCCGAAGGGCCGGCTGCTGCTCTATTGGGGCTGTGGTGCGAAAGCGGGCAAGGGCCAGCCGGTGATCATCGATTTCTCCAAGCTGGCCAAGGGCCAGATGCCGCCGAACCTGTTCACCACGCGGGTGCCCACGCCCGATACCGGGCCGATGCTGACCAACAGCCGCACTTATGGTGCATGGCCTGGTGACAAGGGCGGCAAGCAACCAACCAAGGCGTCGTCGCTGCTCGGCGAACATCGCGTGGCGGGCAATTATGCGCCAGAGATCAAATTCACCTTGGGCCAGGATTTCATGCCGGCGATCAACGGCAAGGCGCGCGATCTGCCCGGTGGCGCTGCCGATCTATCTTGGAATTCGGTGACCAATGCGACGGGCTATTATGCCTGGGCGATGGGCGCGAAAGACGCGGGCGGCGATTCGGCGGATATGGTGTGGTGGACATCCTCGGCCGCGCGCGATTTTGGCGGGGGGCTGTGGGACTGGTTGCCACCCGAAACCGTCCGCCGCCTGATCACCGAAAAGGTGGTGATGCCGCCGACGCAGACGAGTTGCACCATTCCGGCCGAAGTGAAGGCCGCATCGCCCGGCTTCCTGATGGGAAATCTCTATGCCTATGGCCCGGAAGCGCATTTCGCTTATCCGCCGCGCCCCGCCAATGCGGCGGCTGCCTGGAAGCCCGAATGGACGACGCGCGTGCGTTTCCGCTCGAATACGAGCTGGCTGATCGGCGGACCTGACATGGGCGCTGCGATGTCGGGCGACGATGGCGCGAAGCCCAAGGGCAAGAAATGCAAGGGCGGCCTGGGCGGAATATTATCCGGCGCGATCGGCGCGGGCTGCTGAGCGTTTGAGGGCGAAGCCGCCGCTCAGCCGGAAAGCTGGGCGGCGCGCTTTGTAGCCAGGGCGTCAAAGATCATCCCGCCGGCCATGAACACCGCGCCGGTGCAGGCGGCGGCGAGCAGCCATCCGCCATAGCCGGGATATTGCACCATGTAAGCCTTGCCGCGCTCCGCCGCGCCGACGGACAGCGCGTAGATGATCAGGCAGGCTTCGAAACGGGTCTTGATGACGAACAGACGTTTTACGCGCTTCCACATGCCAAAAGTTAATGCACACTCCGTGCCAGCGGCGCAATGGGCCGGGGTCGCGTTAAAGATTAAGGTTAACTGTTAAATTGCCCGACACTTGGCGTCAGGCGAGGTCTTCCAGATCAAGCAAAGCCAGCAGCGAGGCCCGCGCCATGCGGACATGCCCGGCGAAATTATAGTCATCCAGATCCGATGGCGTGATCCGTTCCGGCCAGCGGCCCGAAACGAGCGATTCGATCAGGTCGATCTTCGCTTCATCCAGCAGGAAGCGTGGGTCGATCGTGGCGGGATCGGCCACCACGCGCAGGCGTAGACACGCAGGCCCGCCGCCATTGGCCATGGACTGGCGCACGTCCACGGGGATCAGACGGCGGATCGGACCATTGCCGGCGACATGCTCTTCCAGCCACGCCCATACCGCGGGCGTTTCCTGCGCTTCGCTGGGCAGGACCAGCGCCATGCCACCCCCGCCGGGCAGCGTCACGAGCTGGGCGTTGAACAGATAGGAACGGATCGCCTGGGCCAGGCTGACTCGCGCCGCGGGGACTTCAACGATTTCCACATCGGGCATGATCGCCCGCAAATCGGCGAAGAATCCGGCCTTGTCGGCAAAGGCCTGTTCGTGCGCGAACAGAACCCGCTCATTGGCGACCGCGACCACATCATTGTGAAACGCCCCCGCCGCAATGGCTTCGTCCGACTGCGCCACGAAGAGGGCGCGCTGTGGATCAAGCCCGTGATAGCGCGCGACGGCTCTGGAGGCCTCGACATGCTGGCGGGCGGGGAAGGGGCCGCCGCTCTGGCCGTAAACAAACACTTCAAACCCCGGTGCGGCATGATCCGGGCACAGTCGCATGTGATTGGCCGCGCCCTCGTCGCCAAAGGGGGCGGGGGCCGGGCCGTGCACCACGAAAGCAGGATGGGCAAAGGCCAGCCGGAGCTGCGCGAGTGTGCCCGGCCATTCATGGCTGCGGTGCGGCATGGTCTGAAGATTGGCGACCGTCAGGTGCGTCCTGCCATCTGCCGTGTCGGGCGCGGGGGATATGGTGGCGGCATTCGCCGCCCACATGGGCGAAGCGGAAAAGGCACAGGCGCGGATATGCGGTGCGGCATCCGCCAGATTGGTGCCCAGCGATGCGAGCCAATCGAGATTGGGGCGGTCATGCGGGAGCAACAGCCCCTGCGTCAGGCCCAGCCGAAGATTGGCGCGCATCTTGGCCAGCCCCTGCAAGGCGGCGGCGCGGGGCTGGGATATCCCGCCGGCATTCTTGGCAGAGGCCAGATTGCCGAGACTGAGACCCGCATAATTATGGGTCGGGCCAATCAGGCCGTCGAAATTGATTTCAGTGAGCGGCATTCAGCACTCCATCACCAGCGCGAGACATGGGTGATCGTATCCCCGATTTTCACATCGAGCAGCGCTGCGCCCTGCGGATCGATCGCGACGCCATCGACGCGGTTTTCGATCTGCGCATAAGCAGCGACGAAATCACCGAGCCGGCCGGTGGAAACAAGCGATTTGGCACCGTCCCCGCCGATTTTCGCGATTGCCACGATCGGCGCGGTCCTGGCTTCCATAATGCTGCGCACCTTGTCGGTTTCCGCGGTCATCGTCGGGCCGCCGTCAAAGATGTCGATATAGGAATCGAACTTGAAATGCTCATTCTCCAGCATCCGCATCGCCGCCCTGCCGCTGGGATGCGGAATGCCGATCACGGCGCGCGCACTTTCCGGCAGCATCGCAGTGTAAATGGGATGCTTGGGCATCAGGTCGGCGATGAACTGATTGCCGTGGATCGCATTGAACCCGTCGGCATCCTGGAAATTCATCCCGAAGAAGCGGCCCGCCAGTCCGTCCCAGAAGGGCGAGCCGCCGGCCTCGTCGATCACCCCGCGCAATTCGGCCAGGATACGGTCCCCGAAACGCGCGCGGTGTTCGCGGATGAAAAGATAGCGGCTGCGCGCGATCAGCAGACCGAGTCCGCCCGCCCGTTCGCCGGGATGAAGGAAAAGCCCGCCGACCTCGCTCGCCCCCTCCAGATCCGTGGAAAGCGTGAGCATATCCGCCCTGAACGTGCGCTTCAGTTCCTGACTGTGCTGCGTGAGCGTGCCGATGCGATAGCTGTAGAAGGGCCATTTTTGCCCCACCTGACTGAACAATTGGCAGGTGCCGCGCACCTCTCCGGTTTCGGCATTTTCCAGCACCAGCACGAACAGATCGTCGGTAATCATATTGTCATCGCGCGAAAGCGCGGCATCCGATCGTTCGAGCTTGTCGGTCAGCGATGTGCGATCGGCGGGCAGGTTCGTAAACCCCCCTCCGGTCAGCTTCGCCATCTCGTAAAGCGGCTGGAGATCCCCGGCGTGTGCCGCCCGCATTCTGAAGCTCAAATCAATCCCCTTTCGGCTATGCGCATGATTGTCAGCGCGGACAGCGCGGCGCGTTCGGCAAGCGACTCCACGATCAGAAATTCATCCGATGAATGAATCGCGCCGCCCCGCACGCCCATCGTATCGACCACCGGAACCCCGCACGCCGCGATATTGTTGCCGTCGCAAACCCCGCCCGTGGATTTCCAGGCGACGGGGATGCCCAGATCGGCACCGGCCTGCTTCACCAGCCCGAACAGGCGCTCGGCGGCGGGATCGATCGGCTTTGGCGGGCGACCGAAACCCCCATGGAGATGGATATGAACATCATGCTCGGCCGCGACGTCCGTCACCAGACGGTTCAGCAGAGCCTGCGCCCGGGCTTTGTCCGCCGACGTCGCGGGCCGGAAATTGACGCGGAGCACGGCATGATCGGGCACGACATTATTGGGACCGCCGCCATCGATCCGCGCGGGATTGACCGCAAGGCCGGGTGTGACCGCCTTTTTGAGCCGCAGCGCGAGATCGGCTGCAGCGACCAAGGCGTTGCGGCCATCTTCCGGATTGCGCCCGGCATGGGCGCTGCGCCCCGTCACGATGAGCGAGAAATTGCCGCTGCCGGCACGCGCGCCGGCCAGCGTGCCATCGGGGAGCGCGGGCTCATAGGTGAGCGCCGCCAATTTGCCCTTGGCCAATCGCGCGATCAGCGCGGCGGATGACCCCGAACCCACTTCTTCGTCCGAATTGATCAGCACGTCATAACCGATAATGGACGCGGCGGGCGAGGCTTCGACGGCGTGGAGCGCAGCCAGCATCAGCGCGATGCCGCCCTTCATATCCGCCACGCCGGGACCGTTCAGCGTGCCTTCGTCCAGCCACGCAAGCTGCTGAAACGGATGATCGATGGGAAACACCGTATCCATATGCCCGGTAAACAACATCTGCACCGGCGCATCGGGTCGCACGCTGAGATGCAGATGCCGGCCATGATCGATCATGCTGACAATGCCATCCGGCGTCACGCTCTCGACCGGATCGGGCTGCGCCAGTCTCAAATCGCCGGGCAGCGCCGAAAAGCTGTCTGCCAACAGCTCCGCCATCGCCGCCAGTCCCGCCAGATTGCGTGACCCGCTGTTGATCGCGGCCCAGCGCTCCACCTGCGCAAGCATCGGCGCGGCGCGGGCCGTTTCGATCGCGTCTTGCTCGGCATGGGAGAGAAGTGTCATCCGGCGCTTCTAGTGATCTATGGGGCCGGGGTGAAGGGGCAAGGCTCTCTCTGCTTCGGCTTCAATTCTGCCTCGATACGCGCTAAGCGACGCGTCATCATGACCCAGAATATTTGTGTCGCCGCGCTGTATCGTTTCGCGGCCTTTCCCGATCCCGCGGCTCTCCGCGATCCTTTGCTCGCGCTCTGTAAAGATCAGGGCGTGAAAGGCACGCTATTGCTGGCCACCGAGGGCATCAATGGAACGATTGCAGGGGCGGCCACCGCGGTGGAAGCCGTGCTCGATCATCTCCGGACCTTGCCGGACTGTGCGGCGCTCGAGGTCAAATATTCCAGTGCGGACACGATGCCGTTTCACCGGATGAAGGTGCGCATCAAGCGCGAGATCGTGACGATGGGCGTGGAGGGCGTGGATGCGCGCGATCCCGGGCGCTATGTTGCGCCGACCGAATGGAACGCGCTGATCAGCGATCCCGACGTGATCGTGATCGACACGCGCAACGATTATGAGGTCGGCATCGGCAGTTTTCAGGGTGCGATCAACCCGGCCACCACCCATTTCGGCGAATTTCCCGGCTGGTTTCGCGATTACCGCGCGACGCTGGGTGAAGATGCGCAGCCCCGGATCGCGATGTTCTGTACCGGGGGCATACGCTGCGAAAAGGCGACTGCCTTTCTCAAGGCCGAGGGCATAGTGGATGTCTCGCATCTGAAGGGCGGCATCCTGGCCTATCTCGAACAGATGCCATCAGCGGAAAGCTTGTGGGAAGGTGAATGCTTCGTGTTCGACGAGCGCGTGGCGGTGGGGCACGGCGTGGCGCAGGGCAGCTACATGCTGTGCCGGGGCTGTCGCGCGCCGGTCAGCGCCACCGATGCCGCCTCGCCGCTATATGTGGAAGGCGTCAGTTGCCCGGCCTGCGCAGGGTCCCGCGATGCCCAGCAACGCGCCCGTTATGCCGAACGCCAGAAGCAGGTGGAACTGGCCGAAGCCCGCGGCGAAACGCATATCGGGGATGCTGAGACCGCACTGGCGGATCAGAAGTCATAGACCAGTGAGGCGCGGCTCAGCGTGTCGGTCGTGCGCCGGCCGTCGGGCGGGTTGCTTTCATATTGCACATTGTAACTCAGCCGGGCCGATAGCGGGCCGACCACTTTCGCGGTGAACGCCGTCGTCCCGTTGAGCGTGCTGGTGACGGCGTCGGCATAGAGCGCCGCATTCTGGGTGAACGAAATTCCCGGTCTCGGCTTCCAGTCCAGCGTGAAAGATCCGCGGCCGGCGACCATCGGCTCGAACCCGCCCTCGCTGAACTGCGTGAGACGCAGCGCCGGCCCGGCCTCCAGATCGAGCTTCAGGCGCTCGCCGCCGATCGCGCGATAACCCATGCCGCCGGATAAAGTATAACGGCTGTCATAGCCCAGGAAGGGATCATGCTCATATTGGGCAAGGCCATAAGCAAAGCCCTGCTCGCTGAACTTGTAGCGGGGTTGCCAGGACGTCAGCACGCGCTGCCGCGTCGTGATCCCGTCGCTTTCCTGATAATCGCCCTGGATGATCACGCTATGTCGCCATTGCGCGCTTTCCCGCGATACGTTTACCGCGGCGGTGGCCCCGATATATTCGCTATTTCCAGTCGCGAGAAAGCCCCCTAGTTCCGCACTGCCCTTCCAGGGAATAAGCGGAACAGCGGCCGGGTACAGCGTCGGCTGAACCGCCGCGACCTGCAAGGACGGCATGACCGGCTGGGGCAGACCGGATTTGCGTGCGGCCACTACCGCGTCGATCGTCGCTATATCATCGGGACTTGCCAGCTTGGCATATTTCGCGATGGCCGCGATTTCCGCATCGTCGCCACTCGCAACCGCGGCATCGAGCATGACCCTGACCGCATGAGGCATGGCCGCGGCGGGCGCTGCACAGCAAAATGCCGGAGCGAGAAAAGCGGCCAGCAGCGCGCGCATCAACAATGTCTCCCGAGCGTGCAAATTGCAGTCACGATTTTACGTTGCAATGCGGCAAGAGCAAGGCCGCGTGCGGCAGGCAGCACCGGGAGATGGTTGAGTGGTGATCAAAGTCCCATTCAGATCTTGGTCCAGATTCTCGAAATCTTGATCGGTGTTAAGGAAAATCGGGAAACAATCTCGTTTTCGTGCATTTTGAGATGTGAACATCAAACTGGAACCAAGACGCTCATGAAACGCCGTGCCCTCATTGTTGAAGACGAAATCCTCGTCGCGCTCGACATCGAGAATGCCTTGCGCGAATTGGGGATCGAGGTCGTCGGGATCGCGGCAGACAGTCAATCGGCACTCAGCATGGCGGCAGACGTCGATTTCGCGCTGGTCGATATCAATTTGCGAGACGGCCAGACCGGGCCGATGATCGGGCGGACATTGGCGCGCGATTATGGGGTATCCGTGATCTTTGTGACGGCCAACCCCTCGCTTCTGGGCGATGGCGTTGAAGGGACGATGGGGGTCCTGACCAAACCCTTTTCGGATCAGGGAATCTCCGCCACGGTAAGCTATATCACCATGCGAGACGCCGCCCGCGATGTCTCGCCGCCGCCCGGACTGCATCTCTTCAACTAAATCAGGATCAACGCGACAGCGAGATCAGCGGGATCGTGATCCGTGCGTGCAGCCCGTCACCGTCCCACGATTTGACGATGTCTCCGCGCAATTGATCTCTTACGCTGAGCTGGATGAGCCGCGATCCGAAGCCCGTCAACTCCGGCCGTGTGCCTATAGCGGGGCCGCCATGCTCGCGCCAATCTATCAAGCAATCATCGTCACGCACTTCGATGCTGACATCGACCCGGCCACGCGCGCGCGAAAGGGCACCATATTTCGAGGCATTGGTCGCCAGTTCATGGAAAAGCAGTGCCAATGGGGTGGCGGCGCGGTCATCAATGGCTGGATTGTCGCCCTCGATGTGAACACCGCGGCCGTCGGCATCGCCATAGGGTTCGAACAATGCGCCCAGCAACCCCTGCAGATTGGCCGGATCCTCGGACGGGCGCGACTCCCGGCTATGAGGCCGCACAAAATCATGGGCGCGGCCGAGCGACTGGATGCGGGTCCGCAGATCGTCAGCAAGGGGTTTGATCTCCGGCCGGGTGCGCGCCGAAAGGTTGATCAGCCCAGCTATGACGGCGAAGATGTTCTTGATCCGGTGACTGAGTTCCTGCGCGACGATTTCGCGTTCCTCGGCGATGCTCTTGGTTTCGTGAATATCCGTGCAGGTGCCGAACCAGCGGACGATGTGGCCGGCATCATCGCGGATCGGCATCGCGCGTCCCAAGGTCCAGCGATACTCACCGCTGTGATGTCGCAGCCGGTATTCGATCTCATAAGGTTCGCCCGTTTTCAGCGACTGGCTCCAGCGCTTAAAGGCGCGATCCTGATCGTCCGGGTGGAACATGTCGTTCCAACCCTCGCCGTCGGTCGATCCGGCAGGAACGCCCGTGAATTCATACCAGCGCGCATTATAATAATCATGAAAGCCATCGGGCAGCGTGGACCACACCATTTGCGGCATCGTGTCGGCCAGCACATGGAAGCCCTGTTCGCTTTCGCGCAGGCGGCGGTCGTCAGCCAATTGGCGGCGCAATCGGCGGCGCAGTTCGAGCTGGGTCATCACCTGCGCGGCGAGCACTTCGAGCCCCATGGACTGCAGCGAGGTGAGATGTTCGCGCGGCGCTGTATCGATCACACACAAGGAACCCAGAGGAATGCCTTCAGGCGAGACCAGCGGCGCTCCTGCGTAGAAGCGGATATCGGGCCGACATGTGACCAGCGGATTATCCGAAAAACGCGGATCGAGCGTCGCGTCCGGGACGACCAAAATCTCGTTTTCCAGCATTGCAAAGGCGCAGAAGGACTGGCTGCGGGGCGTTTCCGTCGCGTCCAGTCCGTGGCGCGCCTTGAACCATTGCCGATCGGACGTGACAAAGCTTACCAGCGCGATCGGCGTCTCGCACAAGGCACTGGCGAAATCGACGATATCGTCAAAAGGCTTTTCAGGCGCGGTATCGAGAATGCCATATTCTTCGAAAACGCGCAGGCGCTGTTCTTCATCGAAATTCAAGAGAGACGGGCTCCAGGACAGAGGGGAGCGAACAGCAAGGCTACCATGGCACATACGCCACAAAGCGGCAATGGTTCCGCGACGTCAACGATCTAGGCGCGGTCCAGATGCGGGGCGAATGCGGCCAGAATGTCCTCGTAGAGCGCCTTTTTGAACGGCACGATCAATGCGGGGAGGTCGGCGGGGTCCGCCCATTTCCAGGCGCGGAATTCGGGATGCTCGGTTTCTATGTTCACATCCGCATCGGTGCCGGTGAAGCGCGCGAGAAACCAGATCTGTCGCTGGCCGCGATATTTGCCTTTCCAGATCCGCCCGACGAGTTCGGCCGGAAGATCGTAAAACATTTCATCGGGGGCTTGGGCGACAATTTGGATATGTTCGGGGGCGATGCCGGTTTCCTCACCCACTTCGCGCCGCGCTGCGGTCTCTGCATCTTCGCCCGGATCGATCCCGCCCTGCGGCATCTGCCACGCCTCGACGACGTTATCGAGCCGCTGGCCGACAAAGACTTGGCCCTCCGCATTGAGGATCATGACGCCCGCGCAGGGACGATAGGGCAGGGTTTCAGGATCGATGCTCATCCGCGCGTCACTGGCCGGTTTTGCTCCTTTTGTCGAGCATGAGCGCTGTGCGGCACGCTGCATCCGTCGCATTGGGCGCGCAGAGCCGCACGGTGCCGAATTTGGCCAGTTGCGCGCGCGCCGCGGCGTCCGGAATGGGTGGGGTCGCCGGGGCGAAGCCCTTTCCCCTTATGGCATATTGCACCGAATAGACATTCTGCGCGTCGCGATAATGCAGCACCAGATTTTGTTCGCCGCTATTGCCCACAGCGCCGGGATAGGCATTGGCAGCCACCTTGCCGCAGCCCTTGGAGATCATCGCCATGGACAGTCCGCTGCCGAGATCGCGGGTCTCCAGAACCTTGTAGAAAAAACCGGCGGCGCAGCCGGCTTCATTGCGGAAAAGGCGCGCCGCCAGCGCTGCATTGTCCAGCCGGGCAGCGCCGCCGCCCTTGACCGATGTCACGGTGACCAGCCGGGACCAGCGTTCCGATGTTTCGCCATCCGGCGCGAATTCGAACAGGAATTGCCGTTCATTCTGCGCCTTGAACACGGGCACGAAATTACGGAGCATGTCGAAGGTCAGCACCTTGCCATATAGGCCCAGGGTCATGCCCACGGGCTTGACGGGGCTCTGCTTCAGGGCGGCGCGCATGGCGTCGGCCTGCGCCTTGATCGCCTGGGGGCTATCGATCTGCGCCTGGGCGGGGTTGAAGGGGCACAGGCAGGCCAGAGCCAAAGCGGCGCGGATCATCGTCATGGGCAAATCCTTATCCTGTCAGGAGCGCATTATCGTGGCTTCGTCCTGGGGCACGATACCTCTGTATGTTGCCAGAGCGCCAGCCCTATCCCTGAAGTATTGCTTCAGATCGGCACCTGCTGGCTGATGCAATGAAAGCTGCCACCGCCGACCAATATGTGATCCGCGCGCTGGCCGGTGACATGGCGATCGGGGAAAAGTCTCTGGATCGCCGCGATCGACGCTTCGTCATTGGGCGCGCCATAAAGCGGGACGACCACGGCGGCATTGCCGATGTAGAAATTCATGTAGCTCGCCGGGATGATTTCGCCATCGCGCCGGACGAGGCCGGGGGAGGGGATGGAAACCGTCTCGATCCCCATCGCCGCCGCGCGCACGCGGGCATCGGCATAGATGGCCGCATTGGGATCGTCATCGCCTTCTGGCGCAGGCACCGCCAGCACATTGGGCGCCACGAAGCGCGCGAGATTATCGACATGGCCATCGGTATGATCGTTCAGCAGGCCATCGCCCAGCCACAGGATGCGCGTCACGCCCAGTGCATCCTCAAGCCGCGCGGCGATATCTTCGCGGGTGAGGTCGGGATTGCGGTTCGTGTTGAGCAGGCATTGTTCGGTGGTGACGGCCAGGCCGGTGCCATCCACATCGAGCGCGCCACCTTCGAACACCCAGCGGCAGAGCGTGACGGGCAGGGCTATCGTGGCGGCAAGCCGTGAACCGATATCCTCGTCGCCCGGCATCTCATATTTGCCGCCCCATCCGTTGAACCCGAAATCTCGGGCTTCGCGGGCGGTACCCGTATCGACGATGATCGGGCCGGTATCGCGCAGCCAGATATCCCCGAAACGATGCTCCTCCACGATCACGCCGGGCGCGGCCAGCGCGCGCGCGGCTTCGGCCGAGGAGGCATTGGCGGCAATCAGGTGGACGGCTTCGCCCTTGCCATCGGCATGAACCGCATTGGCAAAGGCCGCGACTTCGCGCCGCGCGGCATCGATCACGCCCGGCCATTCCGCATCATGACTGGGAAAGCCGATCCACACGCGCGCGTGCGGTGCCCATTCGGGAAGCATGGTTTTGGTCATCACTCTCTCGCATCAGACTCAGCCGTCACCCTGAACTTGTTTCAGGGTCCATTTGGAAGTCCCGACCATCGTGCGGCGGATAAATGGATGCTGAAACAAGTTCAGCATGACGGAGAGGTTTAGGCCATTGGAACAGCGTCTCTACTGCCCAGCGCGGCTCTTGTCGCGGATCGCGCGAAATTCGTCAGTCGGCATCCAATTGGGCCAGGCATCGCTGTCCGCCAGTTCGCGGCCGATCGTGTAATAAAGCTGGAGATCCTGCACAGCGCCGCCCCAGTCCCAATCGGGATTATATTCATCCTGGGGCTTGTGATAGCGATGGGTCACATAATCCTCGGCGGCCGCCATGCCGGCTGCCGTGCCGCCCTTTTCCAGATCGTCGCCGCTGCCCGCGGCCAGCATCGGCACGCCCAGCTTGGCGAAGCTGAAATGATCCGAACGGTAATAATGCCCCTTTTCCGGGGTGGATTCCGCCGTGATCACACGCCCCTGCGCTTTGGCGGCGCGCGCCAGATAATCGTCCAATTCGGATTTTCCGGGACCGGTGACGGTCACGTCACGGGTGCGGCCGAACAGATTGAGGCTGTCCATATTCACGCCGCCCACGGTCTTGCCCAGCGGATGCAGCGGGTTTTCGGCATAATATTGCGAGCCGAGCAGGCCGGATTCCTCGGCGGTCACCGCCACAAACAGCATCGAGCGGTCTGCCGCACCCGCCTTGGCATAGGCTTCGGCCAGCGCGATCAGGCCCGCCGTGCCGCTGGCATTGTCCACCGCGCCATTGCAGATGTTGTCGCCCTTCACCGCCGGACAGATGCCCAGATGATCCCAATGCGCCGTGAACATCACATATTCGTCGGGCCGCGTCTTGCCCGGCAGCAGGCCGACGACATTCTTCGAAGCCTGTTTGCGGATGCTGGTGTCGAACGACACGGATGCCTTCACCCCCAGCGGCACCGCCTTGAAGCCCTTCTGCCTGGCGGCAGCGGACAGCGCGTCGAAATCCTGCCCTGCGCTGGCCATCAGCTTTTTCGCGGCATCGAGCTGCATCCAGCCAATCGCGAGAGACTGATCCATATGGCCATCGGCCGAATCCGCGCCCAGCCGGGGGCCATCCCAGGATCCTTGGATCACGCCCCAGGGATAGGCGGCGGGTTCGGTATCGTGGACGATGATCGCGGCGGCGGCACCCTGACGCGCGGCCTCCTCGAATTTATAGGTCCAGCGGCCATAATAGGTCATCGCGCGGCCGTTGAAATCGCCGTCGAGCGTCTTGGTCTGATAATCGGGATCGTTGATCAGGATGATGACGGTCTTTCCCTTCACGTCCAGCCCGGCATAGTCATTCCAGCCCTTTTCGGGCGCATTGATGCCATAGCCGACGAATACGGTATCGCTATTTGTCACATCGACATGCGGCACGACGCGATTGGTGCCCACCACCATATCGGTGCTGAAGGCGAGCGAGACGGGCGTCTTGCCGCCGGTGAACGTCATGGGAGAGATATTCTTCGCGGTGATCTCCACCAGCGGCACATCCTGATACCAGCTTGTTCCGTTACCGGGCTTCAGGCCCGCTTTGGCGAAGCGGTCGGCGATGAGCTTGATCGTCTTTTCCTCGCCGGGCGTCGCGGGCGCGCGGCCTTCGAAACTGTCATCGGAAAGCGTCTTGGTGACGTCCTTCAGCGTGGTGAGCGAGATATCGGGCGCTTTTGCGAGCGCGGTGCTCGAAAGCAGGGCGAAGGCCAACAGGGCGGTGGTGGAGCGGATCAACGCAGGTCTCCGAAATGTTTCATATGAGACCGCTTTTGGCGAAGGTCGCGGGAGCGCACAACGAAAAAGGGCGGCCATTGCGGGCCGCCCTTTCGATTTTGCTTCGGGTGAAACCGATCAGCGCGAATAGAATTCGACGACCAGATTGGGTTCCATCTTCACCGGATAAGGCACTTCGTCGAGCGACGGCACGCGGGTGTAGGTCACCTTGGTGTTGCCATCGGGCACGACATAATCGGGGATGTCACGCTCGGCGAGGCTCTGCGCTTCCATCACCAGCGCCATTTCCTGCGCCTTCTTGCCGAGGCTGATTTCGTCACCCGGCTTCACGAGACGCGAAGCGATGTTGCAACGAACGCCGTTCACGAAGATGTGGCCATGGCTCACGATCTGGCGGGCGGAGAAGATCGTCGGCGCAAACTTGGCGCGATAGACCACGGCATCCAGGCGACGCTCGAGCAGACCGATGAGGTTCTGCGAGGTATCGCCCTTCATGCGCGATGCTTCGGTATAGTTCTTCTTGAACTGCTTCTCGGTGATCTCGCCGTAATAGCCCTTCAGCTTCTGCTTGGCGCGGAGCTGAATGCCGTAATCGGAGACCTTGCCCTTGCGGCGCTGGCCGTGCTGGCCGGGGCCGTATTCGCGCTTGTTGACCGGGCTCTTGGGCCGACCCCAGATGTTTTCGCCCAGACGGCGATCGATCTTATACTTGGATGCGTTACGCTTCGACATAGTGTGTCCTTCAATTGCTACAACGTCTCCTGCCCCGAGGGGCAGGTTGTTCCCGGTACGTCGCTCTATGCGGAACAAGAGTCCGATAGGGCCACCGCTTCACCGAGGTGCGGGGCCAATTGCGAAGCGGGGCCGTTAGACCGGCTGCCGCGCAGAGTCAAGAATGTGCGGTCAGCTTCTGTCCCTGGGCGCGGCCAGGCTGGAGAGAACGCCACGCAATGTGCGCACCTCGCCGCTGTTCCAGCCGGGCTTGGTGAGCAGGGTGCGCAGCATCCGGCGCGTGACCGGGGTGCGATCGGGCGGGAAGAAGAAGCCGGATGTGACGAGCATCGCATCGAGCTGCGCGATCATGCCGTCCAGCTCGTCCTGCGGCGCGGGCGGCTCGATCTCGATCGTCGGCGGGCTGGCGAGCGCTTCGCCCTTCGACCATTCATACACCGCAAGCATCACGGCCTGCGCCAGATTGAGCGACTGAAACTGCGGGTTGATCGGCACGGTGATGATCTTGCGCGCGATCGCGACGTCGTCGGATTCGAGGCCGGAGCGTTCCGGCCCGAACAGGATCGCGGATTTGGCGGCCGTGCTGCGGATTTCCCGCGCGGCGTCTTCGGGCGTGACGACGGGCTTGGTCACCCCGCGCTTGCGCACCGTGGTGGCGTAGACATGCGGGCAATCCGCCACGGCTTCGGCCACGGTCTCGAATACGGTGGCGTTCGCCAGCACGATATCCGCGCCCGATGCGGCCGGGCCGGCAGACGGATTGGGCCAGCCATCACGCGGAGCGACGAGCCGCAACTCGGTCAGCCCGAAATTGAGCATCGCGCGGGCGGCTTTGCCGATGTTTTCGCCGAGCTGAGGGCGAACGAGAACGATGGCGGGCGGCGGGGCCAATCTGTCTCGACCGCGCATCTCGGCTTCGCTCGATGCTGGCTCGACACCAACGGGGCGGGGAATGGACGAGGAATGGGCTTCCCCCTCCCGTTCGTCCCGAGCAGATGTCGAGCTTGTCGAGACATCGTGTCGAGGGATTCTGCGGCTGGGCGGCTTGGAAAAATGCGCCAATTGTGCCCAATCGCTTTTGATCAACGCTTCTTTCTTGATGCGAGACCAGTTTTTGATCTGAGATTCGGCGGTCAGCGCCTGTTCCCGTGTCTGGAAATCTTCGGACCACACCAGTTCGACCGGCCTGCGCTTTTGGGTATAGCCCTCAATCTCGCCATGCTGATGCTGGCTGATGCGATGCTCCAGGTTTTCAGTATGGCCGACATAATAGCTGCCATCGGCGCAACGCAGCATATAGGTAAAAAAGCTCATGCGCTTCCATTAGAGCCTCGGCTGCGCTCGGCATAGTCCCTCCACTGCGCTCGGGATAGACGGTGTGGGGTTAAAGGACAGGACTAACTCCCCATTTCCTTCACCGATCCTGCAAATTCCTCGAAATCCTTGGCCTCCGTGAAATCCTTATACACGCTGGCGAACCGGATATAGGCTACGCTGTCCAGCGCCTTCAGGCCGTCCATCACCATCTCGCCCACGCGATTGGCCTGGATCTCGCTTTCGCCGCTTGTTTCGATCTGGCGCTGGATCGCGGTCACAAGGCGTTCGATGCGGATGGGTTCGATCGGGCGTTTGCGGCAGGCGATGGCGATCGAGCGTTCGAGCTTTTCGCGTTCGAACGGCTCGCGCCGGCCCTCGCTTTTCACGATCGTCAGTTCGCGAAGCTGAATCCGTTCGAACGTGGTGAACCGCGCGCCGCACCCCTCGCACTGCCGCCGCCTGCGGATGGCCGCCCCGTCTTCAGTGGGGCGGCTGTCCTTCACCTGGCTGTCATCATGGCTGCAAAAGGGGCACTTCAACGATCAGAAACCCGGATAGATCGGGAAACGATTGCACAACGCCTGGACGCGCTCACGCACATTGGCCTCGATCTGGCCGTCGCCCGCCTCGCCATTCTTGCGCAGGCCATCGAGGACATCGGCAACCATATTGCCGATCTCGCGGAATTCCGCGGGGCCGAAGCCGCGCGTGGTGCCCGCGGGCGATCCGACGCGGATGCCGCTGGTCTTGACCGGGGGCAGGGGGTCGTTCGGGATGCCATTCTTGTTGCAGGTGATTGCCGAGCGTTCCAGCGCTTCGTCCGCATCGCGCCCGGTGACGCCCAGCGGGGAGAGATCGACCAGCGCGAGATGCGTATCCGTGCCGCCCGAAACGAGGTTCGCGCCGCGCTCCTTGAGCGTGGCCGCCAGAATCTTGGCGTTTTCGACCACGGCCTTGGAATAGCTTTTGAATTCCGGCTGGAGCGCCTCGCCGAACGCCACCGCCTTGGCGGCGATGACGTGCATCAGCGGGCCACCCTGCAGGCCGGGGAACACCGCCGAGTTGATCTTCTTGGCGATCGCCTCGTCATTGGTCATCACCATGCCGCCACGCGGGCCGCGCAGCGTCTTGTGCGTTGTGGTCGTCACGACATGGGCATGGCCAAAGGGCGTGGGATGCACGCCGCCGGCCACCAGGCCCGCGAAATGCGCCATGTCCACCATGAACAGCGCGCCGACTTCATCCGCGATCGCCCGGAAGCGCGCGAAATCGATGTGGCGCGGATAAGCCGAGCCGCCGGTGATGATCAGCTTGGGCTTATGTTCCTTCGCCAGCGCCTCGACCTGATCGAAATCGATCAGATGCGTTTCGGGATGGACGCCATATTGGATCGCGTTGAACCATTTGCCCGACATCGCGGCACGCGCGCCGTGCGTCAGGTGACCACCGGCGTCGAGGCTGAGGCCCATGATCGTGTCGCCCGGCTTGGTGAGCGCGAGCATCACGGCACCGTTGGCCTGCGCGCCCGAATGCGGCTGCACATTGGCGAAACCGCAATCGAAGAGCTGTTTGGCGCGATCGATCGCGATCTGCTCCACCTCGTCGGAAGGCGCGCAGCCCTGATAATAACGCTTGCCGGGATAGCCCTCGGCATATTTGTTGGTGAAGACCGAGCCCTGCGCTTCGAGCACGGCACGCGAGACGATGTTTTCCGAAGCGATCAGCTCGATCTGGTTCTGCTCGCGCGCGAGTTCGTGGCGCACGCCGGCGAAGATGGCGGCATCGGCATCGGCCAGGCCGCGCGTGAAGAATCCATCGGGCTGAACATCGTTCAGATTGGCGGGGTTGGTGCTCATAGGGCCTCCTGCGGATTGGACAGTTTATCGACGCGGCCGCTGTGGCGGCCGCCTTCAAAGGATGCGGTGAGAAATTCGGCGAGGCATTCCTTCGCCATATCCGGGCCGGTCAACCGCGCGCCCATGGCGATCACGTTCGCATCATTGTGCTGGCGCGCCAGGCGGGCGGAAAGACTGTCGGATACCCGCGCGCAGCGGCACGCGGGATTGCGATTGACCGCGATCGAAATGCCGATACCCGATCCGCACAGCGCGACGCCGAAATCGGACAGGCCCGCGGCGATGTGCGCGGCCAGCTTATAACCATAATCGGGATAATCCACGCGATCGGCGGTTTCGGGGCCAAGATCGGTCACGTCATGACCCTGCTCGCGCGCCCAATCGGCAAGGACCGTTTTTAGGTCGATCGCGGCATGATCCGATGCGAAACCGATGCGCATGTGGCGCTCCCAAGACTCTGTGGTGACTCGAATGCGCCCCCATTAGGCGAGAGCCGGCGGGATTGCCACCATGGATTGCCGTTCGTCGAGGTCTGGACAGGGGAGGACACAAACGCTCTAACCGGGCGTTACCGACGCAAGACAAATGCACAATAAGGATATGCCCATGCGCTTGACCCTCTCGATCGCCGCCGCGACGCTGCTTCTGGCGGGTTGCGGCGCCAAGACCGACACGGCCGATAATGTGGCCGTGATCGACGACAATGCGATGGCGATGGAGGATGTTCCGGCCAATGAAGAGCCGGGCGTGATGAATGACGAAAGCATGGCTGACGCTCCGGTGACCGACGCCTGGATCGGCAAATGGACCGGCCCCGAGGGACTGGCGCTGGATATCGCGAAAACCGAAGCGCCGGGAAGCTATAAGGTCACCGTAAACCTGCTGGATGGTGCTGGCAGCTATGCGGGCACGGCGGATGGCGACGTGATCACCTTTATGCGGGCGGGCATCAAGGAAACCATCCGTGCCGCCACGGGCGACGAAACAGGTCTCAAATATCTGGCAGGCAAGCCCAATTGCCTGATGATCAAGCAGGCCGAAGGATTTTGTCGCGGCTGATGTGATCCTTGTCACACAGACGTCGCTGATTGCGGTGTAGGGAATCGCTAGCCGGTTCCTTTGCCAATCCTCCCGAGCAGCGAAAGAATCCGCTAAAAGGCCCGTCCGCGTCATCGGGCGGGCCTTTACCTTTCCAGCGTCTCCAAACTGAAGCAGATCCGTCACCCGCCGGTCACCAGCCGCGCCTATCGCCGCGCCATCACAATGCGTGGAGTGATGGGATGAACGGCATGGCGGTGAATGAGGTTTCGGATACCAATCAGCGAGTGCGCGACGCCGTGCTCCGACACGGACAATTATCGAAGCAGGGGCTGCTCGAGCGCGCCTTCACCTTCGCATTCCGAGGGTTGGTCTATGCCCAGATCTGGGAAGATCCCGCCATCGATCTGGAAGCGCTGCAGATCACGCCTGACAGTCATGTCGTGACCATCGCCAGCGGCGGCTGCAATGTCTTATCCTATCTCACTGCCGATCCCGCACGGATTACGGCGGTCGATCTGAACACCGCCCATATTGCCCTGAACCGCTTGAAACTGGCGGCCGCGACGCATCTGCCGGATCATGCGAGCTTCCGCCGCTTTTTTGGCGAAGCGGATCAGGCTGAGAATGTCGCTGATTATGAATATCATGTCCGCCCGCATCTCGACGCGGTCTCGCGCCGCTATTGGGAGGGGCGCGATCTGATCGGGCGGCGGCGGATCGGCGGCTTTGCCAAGGGGATTTACCGGCGCGGATTGCTGGGTGGTTTCATCGGCACCGCGCATCTGCTCGCCAAGCTCTATCGCATCGATCCGGGCGCGCTGCTCGCGGCGAACAGCGTGGAGGAGCAGCGCACGATCTTCGAGGAAAAGCTGGCACCGATCTTCGACAAGAAATTCGTCCGCTGGCTGACCGATCAGCCGGCCTCCCTGTTTGGCCTGGGTATTCCGCCCGCCCAATATGAGGCGCTGGCGGGGGACGATCCCGAAGGCATGGCGGCGGTGCTGCGCGCACGGCTGGAGAAGCTCGCCTGCGATTTCGATATCCGCCAGAATTACTTTGCGTGGCAGGCCTTTGGACGTGGCTATGGCAAAGGTCCGGACGCGCCTTTGCCGCCCTATCTCCAGCCGGCGCATTATGAGGCTGTGAAAGGTCGGATCGGCCGCGTCGATGTGCGGCACGCCAATTTCGCCGATTTCCTCGATAGCCAGCCCCAGGCAAGCCTTGATCGCTTCGTTTTGCTCGATGCGCAGGATTGGATGACGGACGCCCAGCTTGAGCGGTTGTGGATCGGGATCACGCGCACGAGCAAGCCCGGCGCGCGCGTCGTGTTTCGCACAGCGGCTGCGCCCAGCCTGTTACCGGGGCGCGTGCCCGATTCCATCCTGTCACGCTGGCATTATAAGGCGGCGGCGTCGCGCGATTTCACGGCGCGGGATCGTTCCTCAATCTATGGCGGCGTTCATCTCTATGTGCTGAAAGGCGCAGACTGATGGCGCATGTCGCATCGGGCGCGGCGCAGATGGATGCGATCTACCGCACCCAGCGACATTTTTACGATCTCACCCGCAAATATTATCTGCTGGGGCGAGACAGGCTGATCGGGGATCTGGCGGTGCCGCCGCACGGGACCGTGCTTGAAGTGGGCTGTGGCACGGGGCGCAATCTGATCGCGATCGCGCGCGCATGGCCGCACGCGCAATGTCATGGCTTCGACATTTCCAACGCCATGCTGGAAACCGCGACAGCCTCCATCGCGCGCGCAGGCCTGTCGGGCAAAATCCGGCTGGCGCAGGGCGACGCCACGCGCTTCGATCCGCGCCCCATGTTCAGGAAAGCCGCGTTCGAGAGGATCGTGTTTTCCTATACGCTTTCGATGATTCCCGGCTGGCGTGACGCCATCGGCGCTGCGGCGGACGTTCTGAGCGAAACGGGCGCAATCCATATCGTCGATTTCGGGCAGCAGGAGCGATTGCCAATTTGGTGGCGGTCGATCTTGTTCGGTTGGCTGGCGCGCTTCGATGTCACGCCACGCGCCGGATTGCGCGCCGTGCTGGAGGCGTTTGCGGCGGAGCACGGGATGCCGCTGGAATTCACATCGCTTTATCGCGGCTATGCCTGGAGCGCCGTGCTCAGGCGCTGAGCAGCCATTCCCGGAAGGTGCACATGGCGGTGGACTCGATCCGGGTCTTCAAGCGGGTGAGCCAATAGGCACCGGTCTCCCATTCGGTTGCAAAGGGCTGGATCAGGCGACCTTCGTCTCGTTCGGCGCGGAACATCGCGGCAGGAAGCAGTCCGACGCCTGCGCCCGCCATCGCCGCCGCCGCCATGGTGACCGAGGAATCGAAGATCGGCCCTCGCAAAGGCGGGCAGGGGGCGGCGGCCGCGCGAAACCAGCCGGGCCATTCATCGGCGCGATAGGATCGCAGCAAGGTTTCACCGGCGAGATCGGCGGGGCTTTTCAGCCGGCCTGCCAAAGCAGGGGCGCAGAGCGGCGTCAGCGGGGCGATGACCAGCCGGTCTGCCTCTGCACCCTGCCATGTGCCGTCGCCAAAGCGGATCGCATAATCCAGCCCTTCGCCCGCCAGATCGACCCGGTTGTTATTGGTCAGAATGCGCAGGTCGATGAAGGGATGCCGCACGCGGAAATCGGGCAGCCGGGGGATCAGCCAGCCGGTCGCAAAGGTGCCGACGACGCCCACGGTCAGCACATCGTGGAAGCGGCCATCGGCATAGCGCTCCAGCGTATGCCCGATGCGATCGAAGGACTCGGCGAGCACCGGGACAAGCGCCGCGCCTTCGTCGGTCAGCGCCAGCCCGCGTGGCAGGCGGCGGAACAGGATCGTGCCCAGCCGCTCTTCCAGGCGCTTCACCTGATGGCTCACCGCCGCCTGGCTGACGCACAATTCCAGCCCCGCGCGCGTGAAGCTGAGATGCCGTGCAGATGCTTCGAAAGCGCGCAGAGCGTTCAGCGGGAGATGCGGCCGATCCATATTTGACCCCAATTCAATTCATGGCTGCGCCGACATATCGTCGATTGTGAGGTACACGCCAAGGCGGCATTCTTCGCTGCGAAAAGGAGATGCAGCATGTTGGGACGGCGTGATATATTGATCGGCATCGGTGGCGCAACCGTGGGTCTGGCCGCGTTGCCACAATTGAGCATGGGCAGAATTAGCAAGGATTTGCGGGATGATGCGCTGCTTTCGGAGCTGGAGCGGATCGAACGGTCCATCGACGGTCGCATGGGATTTTCGCTTCATGATATGGACAGCGGATACCGTCTTTCCCGGCGTGGCGGCGAACGCTTTCCGATGTGCAGCACCTTCAAATTCATATTGGCGGCGGCCACGTTGAAGCGGGTGGATCAGGGCCGGGAGCGGCTCGACCGGCGCATCGCCATTATCAAGGCGGACATGGTGGAGCACGCCCCCGTTACCGAAAAGCATATTGGTCCTGCGGGCATGACGGTGGGGGCGTTGTGCGAAGCGACGATGACGCAAAGCGACAATCCGGCGGCCAATCTGCTATTGCGCGCGATGGGCGGCGTCGCGGTCTATAATGCGTTTCTGCGCAGCATCGGCGATCGGCATAGCCGGCTGGACCGGACCGAACCCGCGATCAACGAATCCGCGCCCGGCGATCCGCGCGACACGACCATGCCCGATGCGATGCGCGGCAATCTGGAGCGGTTGCTGATAGGGCACGCATTGACGCCGGCGTCTCGCGCCACACTGACCGGCTGGATGATCGCCAACAAGACAGGCGATAAAAGATTGCGCGCGGGCCTGCCGAAGAATTGGCGGATCGGCGACAAGACGGGGGCCGGCCTGAACGGCAGCAATAACGATATCGCGATCCTGTGGCCCCCGCGGCGCAAGCCAATCCTGATGACGAGCTATCTCACCGAATCCAACGCGTCATTCCAAGCCTGTAACGCGGCGCATCAGGCTGTTGCCGCAGCGGTGGCGAAATTTCTCGGCTAGGCATCTCGTGCGGCCGCCTGTCGGCAGCTTATCGCACGGGATTCAGGCGGCCTTGCGCAATTCCAGCCGACCCCAGATTTCCACGAGCGCCCCGGTCAGTTCGCGCATCATCTCTTCGGTGTGCGAGGGGCCGGGCGTGAAGCGCAGCCGCTCGAGACCGCGCGGCACGGTGGGATAATTGATCGGCTGCACATACACGCCATATTCGGCGAGCAGGATATCGCTGATCTTCTTCGCCCTGATCGGATCACCCACCATCAGCGGCACGATATGCGTGGTCGATGGCATCACGGGCAGGCCCGCATCGGCGAACATGTCCTTCAAGCATTGCGCAGCCGCCTGCTGCCCATCACGCTCTTCGCTCGATTGCTTCAGGTGACGCACCGCCGCCAGCACGCCCGCGACCAGCACGGGAGAGAGAGAAGTGGTGAAGATGAAGCCCGGCGCATAGCTGCGGATCACATCGATGATCATCTGATCGGCCGCGATATAACCGCCCATCACGCCGAAAGCCTTGCCCAGCGTGCCTTCGATGATCGTTAGTCGGTGCGCAGCGTCATCGCGCTCCGAAATGCCGCCGCCGCGTGCGCCATACATGCCGACGGCATGGACTTCGTCGAGATAGGTCAGCGCATTATATTTGTCCGCCAGATCGCAGATCGCGTGGATGGGCGCGACATCGCCGTCCATCGAATAGACGCTTTCGAACGCGATCAATTTGGGAACGTCGGGATCGGCGGCGGCGAGCAGCTCTTCCAGATGCTCCAGATCATTATGCCGGAAAACCTGCTTCTCGCAGCCCGAATTGCGGATGCCTGCGATCATCGAAGCGTGGTTCAATTCGTCCGAAAAGACCACGCAGCCGGGCAGGATCTTGGCGAGGGTAGAGAGCGTGGCGTCGTTCGAGACATAGCCCGACGTGAAGATCAGCGCACCTTCCTTGTCATGCAGATCGGCCAGCTCGGCTTCCAGATCGACGTGATAATGCGTGTTGCCGCCGATATTGCGGGTGCCGCCGGAGCCTGCGCCCACATCGTGCAGCGCGTCTTCCATGGCGGCGATCACCTTGGGATGCTGGCCCATGGCGAGATAATCATTGGAGCACCATACGGTGATCGGCTTGGGGCCGTTATGCCCGGCGAAGCAGCGCGCGTTCGGAAACGAGCCCTTGTTGCGCAGGATGTCGATGAATACCCGGTAACGTCCTTCGGCATGAAGCCGGTCGATCGCCTGGGTGAATACGCGATGATAATCCAATGTTTCGGCCCCTCAGCCCGTTATTCTATCGCTGCGCCCTTGTTGCAGACGCCTTTAGCGATGACCGCCGTCCATTGCCAGCGCGAACGGTTCGCAAATATACGCAATAATCCCGATTACAGTATTCGCATATCCTCAAATCCATAATTCCGAAGCGCCGGCACAAGGGAATCGACGCCCGGCGTGGCTGCGGTGAAGATCGCGATGCCAGCGCCCGGCTTCTCCGGCCAGACATGGCCCTGAGTCAGAAAGGCGATGCGCCGGGCGATGCCCTCGCCGCCGTGAACGAAGGAAAGAGGGCGTCCTGCGGCGCGGGCCAGTTCGGCCTCCACCAGTGGGAAATGCGTGCAGGCAAGCGCCACCACGTCCAGCATTTCGCCGCCCGGCTGGCCCGTAAGCCCGGCCATGGCGCGCGCGAAAACGGCGGGATCCGGTACCTCTCTACGAAGTTTGGCTTCGGCCGCATCCACCAATTCGGCAGACCCGTGGCGCAGCACCACGCAATCGCTCGCAAATTCGGCGGCCAGTCGATCGACATAGGGCTGGCGCACGGTGGCATCGGTGCCCAGCACGCCGATCACGCGGGTCTTCGAGGCGAGCGCCGCGGGCTTGATCGCGGGCACGGTGCCGACGATCGGCAGATCGAGCGCATGGCGCACGGCCCCCAATGCGATCGTGGAAGCCGTGTTGCAGGCGATCACGATCAGCCGCGGATTGAACCGCTCCGCCAATCGCCCGAGCAAGGCGGGCACGCGCGCTGCGATCTCAAGTTCGCTCTTGGTGCCATAAGGATAACCGGCATTGTCGGCGACATAGACGAAGGGCGCGGCGGGCAGCAGGGCGCGCGCCGGGGCAAGCACGGAAAGCCCGCCGATGCCGGAATCGAAGAACAGGATCGGGCGTTTGTCCGTCATCGGCGCGGGTTTAGCTTAACCGCGGCGCGCGTCAAATCATCGGCATTGATCCATATTGTTGCGGTTGGGTGATAATCCACTATTATGGCCGCAGAGGGGAATTTTGTGACTTCGATACCCTGGATCGCGCCGGCCCTGGCGCTCCTGATCGGCTATCTGCTGGGATCGATCCCGTTCGGACTGATCCTGACGCGGGTTTCCGGCGCGGGCGATCTGCGCACGATCGGATCGGGCAACATCGGTGCGACCAATGTGCTGCGCACCGGGCGCAAGGGCATTGCCGCGGCCACATTGCTGCTGGATATCGGCAAGGGCGCAGCCGCCGTGCTGATTGCCGGAGCGCTGTTTCCCGGCGGTGCCGTTCTGGCCGCGATCGGCGCGTTTTTCGGGCATCTATATCCGATCTGGCTCAAGTTCCGGGGCGGCAAGGGCGTTGCGGTCTTGATGGGGATCGCACTCGCGCTAAGCCCGGTGTGCGGGCTGGTGTTCGCGCTGATGTGGATCGGGATGTTGCTGGTGACGAGGATTTCTTCGGTGGGCGGGATGAGCGCTGCGATCGCATTGCCGGTCACCGCCGCGATATTGGGCGATTTCGAGCTGGTCGCGCTGTTTCTGGCGCTGTCGCTGATGGTCATCTGGAAACATCGGGAGAATATCGCGCGGCTGCTTTCGGGCACCGAGCCACGGATCGGCGGCGCAAAGGCGGACGCGCCGCAGGGTGACTGACCCGGCCGATGACCGCATCGCGCGGCTGCGCCTGATCCGCTCTTCCCAGATCGGCCCTGTCACCTGCCATCAACTCATATCCCGTTTCGGCAGCGCGCAGGCGGCGCTCGATGTCCTGCCCGATCTGGTGCGGCGTGGCGGCGGACGGGTGCCAAGGATCGCGACACAGGCGCAGGTGGAGGCGGAAATCGCCACGGTGGAACGGATCGGCGCACGCTATCTGTTTCGCGCGCAGGGGCTCTATCCCCGATTGCTCAACGAGATGGACAATGCACCCGCAGCCCTGATCGTGCGGGGCGATCTGAAATGGCTCGATCGGCCGGCGGTCGCGATCGTGGGCGCGCGCAATGCGTCCGCCGCCGCCTGCCGCTTTGCGCGGATATTGGCGCAAGGGCTTGGCGATGCGGGGATTTCGGTTGTGTCCGGCCTGGCGCGCGGGATCGATACCGCCGCGCATCAGGGATCGATCGATAGCGGCACAGTGGGCGTCATCGCCAGCGGGATCGATGTGACCTATCCGCCGGAAAATCGCGCGTTGCAGGAGGACGTCGCCACGCGCGGTGTGTTGATCGCCGAACAGCCGCCGGGCACCGAACCCCTGGCGCGGCATTTCCCCTATCGCAACCGGATCATCGCCGGGATGACGCTGGGCACGGTGGTGGTCGAGGCGGCGCCGCGATCCGGATCCCTGATTACCGCGCGGCTGGCGAATGAAGCGGGCCGCGAGGTGATGGCCGTCCCTGGCTCGCCGCTCGATCCGCGCGCGCAAGGCTGCAACGCGCTGATCCGCGATGGCGCGACGTTGATCCAGAGCGCGGCCGATGTGATCGAATCGGTGATGCCGCTGGGTGCGGCGCGGCTGGCGGAACCGTACTATCCATTCGAGCCTGCCGAACCCTATGTGGATACAGGCGATGTGGAGCGCGCCGCGCTGCTGTCGCTGCTCAGCCACACGCCGGTGCCGGTGGATGAATTGATCCGGCAGACGGGCTTGCCGTCCGCGATCGTGCAGACCGTGTTGCTTGAACTCGAACTGGGTGGCCGCTTGCAAAGACATGCGGGGGCGAAGGTCAGCCTTGCTTCTTGAAAGGGCTTGACGCATCCCCCCGCAACTCGCCAGCCTCGTGCGCCTATGCGTAAGGAAACGAACACTCCATGCAACTCGTCATCGTAGAATCGCCGGCCAAGGCAAAGACCATCGAGAAATATCTGGGTGGCGATTTTCGCGTGCTCGCTTCTTACGGTCACATCCGCGATCTGCCGCCCAAGGACGGGTCGGTCGATCCCGATGACGGTTTTGCGATGCAATGGGAGAATTACGCGGACAAGGGCAAGCAGCTCAAGGCGATCACCGACGAGGCCAAGAAAGCAACGCGGCTAATCCTTGCGACCGATCCCGATCGCGAGGGCGAGGCGATTTCATGGCATGTACAGGAAGTGTTGCGAAACAAGAAGGCACTGCCGGCGATCGTGGACCGGGTGACGTTCAATGCGATCACCAAGCAGGCGGTGACCGATGCGATGAAGGCACCGCGCGCGCTGGATGAGGACCTGATCGACGCCTATCGCGCCCGCCGCGCACTCGATTATCTCGTGGGATTCACGCTTTCCCCTGTGCTGTGGCGCAAGCTGCCCGGCGCGAAATCGGCCGGACGCGTGCAATCGGTCTCACTGCGTCTGATCGTGGAGCGTGAGCGCGAGATCGAGCAGTTCAAGCCCCAGGAATATTGGTCCGTCACCGCCGACATGGAACATGCGGGAACCGGCTTCGTCGCGCGGCTGACCAAGTGGCGCGGGGACAAGATCGATCGCCTGACGATCGGCAATCAGGGCGATGCCGAAGCCGCGAAGAAGGCGGTCGAGGATGGCCGGTTCAGCGTGGCGTCGGTGGAAACCAAGCCGCTCACGCGCAATCCGCCGCCGCCCTTCACCACCTCGACGCTGCAGCAGGAAGCCGCCCGCAAGCTGGGCTTTTCCGCGAGCCACACGATGCGCGTGGCGCAAAATCTCTACGAAGACGGCGCGATCACCTATATGCGCACCGATGGCGTGCAGATGGACCACAGCGCCATCTCCGCCGCGCGCAAGGCCGTGGCGGACCGCTATGACGCGGGCTATGTGCCCGACAAGCCACGGCAATATACCGCCAAGGCCAAGAATGCGCAGGAAGCCCATGAGGCGATCCGCCCGACCGATTTCGGCAAGGACAAGCTGGGCAGTGGTGATCATGCCAAGCTCTATGACCTGATCTTTAAGCGCGCACTCGCGAGCCAGATGGCCTCGGCACGGCTTGAGCGGACGACCGTCGAACTGGCGGATGGCAGCGGGCAGACGGGCCTGCGGGCCACGGGTCAGGTCGTGCTCTTTCCAGGCTTTCTCGCGCTTTATGAAGAAGGGCGCGACGACGCCCCTGGCCGCTCCGGGCAACAGACCGACGCGGGGGACGACGAGGACGGCCGCCTGCTGCCGCGCATGGCCGAGGGCGATGCGCCCGCGAAGAAGGCGGTCAATGCCGAACAGCATTTCACCCAGCCGCCGCCGCGTTACTCCGAGGCCAGTCTGGTCAAGAAGATGGAAGAGCTCGGTATCGGGCGGCCGTCCACTTATGCGTCTATTTTGCAGACGCTTAAGGATCGTTCTTATGTCCGTATCGAAAAAAACCGGTTTTTCGCGGAGGAAAGCGGACGGCTGGTCACGGCCTTTCTGGAGCGCTTCTTCGAACGCTATGTGAGCTATGATTATACCGCCGGGCTCGAGGAAGAGCTGGACGAGATTTCGGGCGGGCGCGCTGAGTGGCAGAAAGTGCTCGAAGCCTTTTGGGCCGATTTCAAGCCCAAGACCGCCGAGGTGATGGAACAGAAGCCATCGGAAGTGACGGCGGAACTGGACAAGTTTCTGGCCCCCTTCCTGTTTCCGGAAAAAGAGGATGGTAGCGATCCTCGCCTTTGCCCCAATTGCGGGGAAGGGCAGCTTGCCTTGCGCGGCGGCAAATTCGGCGCGTTCATCGCCTGCTCCAACTATCCGGAATGCAAATATACCCGCCGCTTCGCCCAGGCCGGCGGCGGTGACGCGGGCGCGGATACCGGTCCGGAAGTGCTGGGTGTCGATCCCGACACCAATCTGGAGGTGTCCAAGCGGTCCGGGCGTTTCGGCCCCTATGTTCAGCTTGGCGATGGCAAGGAAGCCAAGCGCAGTTCAATCCCCAAGGATGTGCCGGGTGAGGATTTCGGGCTGGAATGGGCGCTGAAGCTGCTCTCATTGCCGCGCACGATCGGCGTTCATCCCGAAAGCGGCAATCCGATCGCGGCCAGCATCGGGCGCTATGGCCCCTATCTGATCCATGACGGCAAATATGCGCGGCTGACGTCCACGGCCGAAGTGTTCGAGACGGGCATGAATGCCGCTGTGGTCAAGCTGGCCGAAGCCGCGGCCAATGGCGGTCGCCCGGCACGGGGCGCGGCGCGCGAGCCTCTGAAAGTCTATGGCAAGCATCCGCGCACCGATCTGGAGCTTAAGCTCATGGATGGCCGCTTCGGGGCTTACATCACCGATGGCACCACCAACGCCACGCTGCCCAAGTCGATCGACAAGGACGCCCTGACGCTGGAGGAAGCGGCGCAACTGATCGACGCGCGTGCGGCGATGCCGAGCAAGGGCAAGAAGAAAGCGGCACCGAAAAAGGCGGCTGCGAAGAAGCCGGCGGCGAAGAAGGCACCGGCCAAGAAGGCTGCGCCGAAGAAGAAGGCGGCGGAGGGCTGAGGGACGGGGGCCAACGCCGCTTCGCCGTTTGTCCCGAGCGAAGTCGAGGGACGTGGTGCAGGTGACAGACGTCCCTCGACTTCGGTCGGGACAACGGTGAGGAGAGAGTGCAGGCTTAAACCGTCACCAGCCGGTCCTCGCCCAGATCCTGCATCACGCTCACCAGGCCGCCATAGTCCACCCGGGGGTCGAAATCTTCCGGCCGGGCATTGGCCAGTTGCAGGCCCGACTGGCAGGCGATGATACGGACACCCAGTTTCAGCGCCTCATCGAACAGGATGGCGAGCGCAGGCAGGCCGGCGTCTTCATGCGTATCGTCTTCCCAGCCCTGGAGCGGTTCGCGGATCGCGCGGACCGCCTCACCCTGCAGGAAAATCCGCGCGTTTCCGCCCAGCGCGGCATGGGCGGCGGCGATGGAGAGCGCGCCGCGCAATCGTTCGGACGAACCCTCTATGACGATGACCGTCAGCCCGCGCACTTGGGGCACCCCGGATCCTTGGGCAATGTCAGCGTGCGGAACCGCAGCGAGAGCCCGTCTGCCAGCAGCAATTTGCCTGCACTGTCCTCGCCAAAGGGCATCAGCGCGCGGATCACCTCCAGCGCGGCGAGGCTCCCCATGATGCCGGTGAGCGCGCCCATCACGCCCTGATCTGCGCAGGACACATCGGGACGGTCGGGATCACCGCCCACGAAGCAGCGATAACAGGGCTTGTCCTTCTCCCAGCCGCGATAGACCGCAAGCTGCCCCTCGAACTGGCCCACCGCGGCGGAAATGAGCGGGATTCGAAGCGTTAGGGCGGCGTCCGCCACTGCGAGCCGGGTCGTGAAATTGTCACATCCATCAAGCACCGCATCGACGCCTTTCAGAAGGTAGGCGGCATTTTCTGCCGTGATCCGAATCGGATGCGCGGTAATCTTCGTATCCGGCGTCAGCCGCGCCACGGCATCGCCCGCCGCCTCCACCTTGGCGCGACCCTCGTCGACGGTGCCGAACAGCGTCTGCCGCTGGAGATTGGAGAGCGAGACATGATCGTCATCGATCAGCGTCAGCCGCCCCACGCCCGCAGCCGCGAGATACTGGATTGCCGGAGACCCGATCCCGCCCGCGCCGATGATGGCGACATGGCTGGCGAGCAGCTTTGCCTGCCCAGCGCCTCCAATCTCCTTCAGGATGATATGGCGGGCGTATCGCTCTAGCTGGGTATCGCTCAGATCATTCACGACCCATCCTTTGCCGTTTGTCCCGAGCGAAGTCGAGGGACGTGGTGCGGGTGACAGACGTCCTCCGATTTCGGCCTTCGGCCGAAGAGTATCCTGAGCGCCTGCCGGGCGTTAAAGCGCCTTCACGCCCGTCGATCCGAAGCCACCCGCGCCGCGTGCGGTCTCGTCCAACGCCTCCACTTCGGCAAAGGTTGCGTGCTGCACCTTGGCCGGAACAAGCTGCGCGATCCGGTCGCCGCGCGCGATTTCAAAGGCTTCGCTGCCCAGATTGATCATGATGATCTTCATCTCGCCGCGATAATCGGCGTCGATCGTGCCGGGCGTATTGGGCAGCGAAATCCCGTGTTTGAGCGCCAGGCCGGAGCGCGGGCGAACCTGCACCTCATAGCCTTGGGGAATGGCGATCGCGAAGCCGGTAGCGACTGCGTGGCGTGCCCCGGGTGCCAGTGTCACAGCCTCGGCCGCAACCACATCCATGCCCGCCGCATGGGCGGTGGCATAAGAGGGCAGGGGCAGGCCTTCGCCGTGGGGCAGGCGCTTGATCGCGATGGAGATGGTCATGGTCGCCTTTCGGAAATGATGCCGCGGGCATAGCGACGCGGGCGCGAGTCGGGAAGCGGCTCAGAGCAGGGATAGAGCGGCTGCGATCCTTTCGGCGATCTTCATCGCGACCACGTCCTTGGGCTGCTCGTCCCAGTTTTCCACGCCATCCGTGGTCACGATCTGCACGCGATTGCGCTCGCCGCCCATGACATCGCCCGATACGTCATTGGCGATGATCCAGTCACAGCCCTTGCGCGCCAGCTTGGCGCGCGCGTGCGCCACGATGTCGTCGGTCTCGGCGGCAAAGCCGATCAGCAGCGCTGGGCGTTTGTCCGACTTCGAGAGCGTGGCGAGAATATCGGGATTTTCAGTCAGGACGAGGCTCGGGATGGTGCCATCGCCGGCCTTCTTGATCTTGGACGTCGCGGCATTTTCCGTCCGCCAGTCGGCGACGGCGGCGACCATCACGGCGGCGTCGGCGGGCAGCGCGGCATCGACGGCGGCAGCCATGTCGCGTGCGGTTTGCACGTCGATCCGTTCCACGCCCACGGGCGTGACCAGATCAACCGGCCCGGCGACCAGAGAGACGCGCGCGCCCAGCATTGCCAGCGCGCCTGCGATGGCAAAGCCCTGCTTGCCCGATGAGCGATTGGCGATGTAGCGCACGGGATCGATCGGCTCATGCGTCGGCCCCGCGGTCACGAGGATATGGCGTCCGGCAAGCGGCAATGTTTTCGGCTTGGCTACAGCGACATAGCCGCCAAAATGCGCGCGGATCGCGTCCATGATCGCTTCGGGTTCTGGCAGGCGACCGGGACCGAATTCGCCGCAGGCCATCGGGCCTTCATCGGGATCAAGGACGATCACGCCATCGCCACGCAATTGCGCCACATTGCGCTGCGTGGCCGCATGGCTCCACATCCTTACGTTCATCGCGGGCACGGCCATCACCGGCTTGTCGGTTGCGAGCAGCAATGTCGTGGCCAGGCTATCGGTGATCCCCGCCGCCATCTTGGCGAGCAGATCGGCAGTGGCGGGGCAGACGACGACCAGATCGGCCTCGCGGCTCAAGCGGATATGCCCCATCTCCGCTTCATTCTTCAAATCCCACAGGCTGGTGTGAACGGGCTGTTCGGACAGGGCCGCCAGCGTCATCGGCGTAATGAACTGCGCGCCGCCATCAGTCAGCACGCAGCGCACGCTCATCCCCGCCTTGCGGATCAGGCGGATCAGCTCGCAGGCTTTATAAGCCGCGATCCCGCCGCCGACGATAAGGAGGATGCGCTTGCCCTTCATACCGGACCTAATGCCGTGCAGCGGCGTCTGAGTCGAGGGCAGGGCGGCGGAAGGGCACGATGAGATCGGTGAGGGCTGCGGGCACGAACATCAGGCCGAGCAAAAGCAGTGGCGCGATCAGCAGACCCCAATAGAAATTGTCCGGCCGTGCGAAGACCATCAGCATGACGGCGTAACCGATCAGTGTAAGGCTCGTGCGCAGCGCAAACGGCGTCCGCCAAGATATCCAGCCGAGCAGCGCGAGCGGGATCAGGATCGCACTCAGCCATTGCGGAAACAGGGTGAGCGGTGTGGTGAGCCGCATCGCCGCTATGAAAAATGTCCAGCCGCCCATGCCGTTCCAACCCGATGACACAGGATCGGCAGCGCTGGTGACAGCGGCCACCTGTCCGACATGCCAGAGCAGATAGCCGGCGAACACCGCGATGACCGCGCCCCAAGCTGCGCCTTCCCGCTTCTTGCCATCGATCAGCGCCAATATGCCCATGGCGAGGACGTAAGCGATGGCGGTTTCGCGAATGAGCACGGCGCAAAGCCCGGCCACAACGCTGCCGATCCAGCGGTCCCGCCGCCGTAGCGCCAGTGAAAGCGCGATCAGCAAAGCGGCCCATGTCTCATGAAATAAGATCATGCCGGGCTGCGCGGCCACGACCGATCCGCACAGAATCAGCGCAGCGCCGATGGCTAGCCGGGTCCGGCTGCCGAAAGCCTCGCTCAGCCTCGCCGTCCAGAGCGCGACGACCGCGGCGATCAGCAGGAAGATCATCCCGCGCGGCATTGGCGCGGGCAGCAGCGTGAGCAATGTCGCGAGGGTGGGAAGCCTAAAAGCGATAAAGGGCCGGAGCGGAAAGCCGCCCGCGCGCAAAGCTTCGGCCGCGGCGGGATAATAGGATGCGCCGCGATCCATTTCAGTAACGATCGTTTGATATAGCCTGGCGTCCGTGCCGCCTTTGCTATTGGCGGCGTAGGGCGCTGTGGTGCCCGGCTTGATCGAGCGCCCAGAGGCTCCGATTCCCGTCAATATGGCGACAGACAGCAACGCCAATATCGTCATGGACACCCATGCCGAGCATCCGGCGAAGCGGGTGGGCGGGTCTTTCATCGCTCGAACCGGACGCGCTGATGCAACACTGTTTGTTTTTCTCGCTCAAACCGCCGCGATGAAGCGCCATCTGATGTCGATAAGGCAAGATGGTTAAGTTAGCGTGTTCGGATCACCCGAAGAAAAGCGTACCCGCGATTCCGGCCGCAGCGGCGAGGATCGCCACCGCGGCATAGCGCCATCCGCCGCCGATCCGCACGACCTGGATTTCGCGCAGGGGCGGGGCCGGGGGTGCCGCGCCGGCTTTGGGATAATGCGTCTCGATCCGGCGGACCAGATCGGGCAGGCCGGCCAACGTGCGGAAATCGAGGATCAGGCGATCGGCGAGTGCGGCTTCCGGGCCAAGCTCGGTCCGCATCCATTCCTGCACGAACGGGCCGGACGTATCCCACATATTGATATCGGGATCGAGCGACTGGGCGACGCCCTCGACCATGACCATCGTCTTTTGCAGCAGCAGCAGATGCGGCTGGGTCTGCATGTCGAAGTCGCGGGTGATCGCGAACAGCCCGTCGAGCATCTGGCCGATCGAGATATCCTTGACCGGCAGACCGCGGATCGGCTCGCCCACGGCTCTCAGCGCGGTGGCGAATTCATCGACATTGTGATGTGCGGGCACATATTGCGCCTCGAAGTGAATTTCGGCCACGCGGCGGTAATTGCCGGTGAGCAGGCCATAGAGAATTTCCGCCAGCCAGGTGCGCGCCTGACGGTTGATCCGGCCCATGATCCCGAAATCGATCGCCGCCAGATCGCCATTGGGCATGGCGAAGAGGTTGCCCTGATGCAGATCGGCGTGGAAAAAGCCTTCCGATATGGCCTGGCGCAGAAAGGCGCGGATCAGACGCTGGGCGAGGATCTTGGGATCATGGCCAGCGGCGATCAAGTCATCGCGGCGGGAGAGCTTGATCCCGTCGATCCATTCCAGCGTCATCACGCGGCGTGCCGTGCGCTGCCAGTCGATCGACGGGATCTTATACCCCGGCTCCGCCGTCATGGCCTCGGCCAGTTCGGAAGCGGAGGCGGCTTCGCGGCGCAGATCGAGCTCGCGCATCGTCCATTGGCGGAACGTGGCGATGACGAGACGGGGGCGGAGACGGGAAAGTTCGCCGCCCATCGCTTCCACTTGTGCGGCGGCCCATTCATAGGTCTCCAGCGCCGCGGCGAAATCGTCTTCTATGTGAGGGCGCAGCACTTTAATCGCGACCGTGCGGCCCTCGGTGGTGACGGCCTTGTGCACCTGCGCAATGGATGCGGCACCCACGGGCACCGGATCAATGCTCTGGAACAAGTTTTCGACCGGCTTGCCCAAAGCGGTTTCGATACTGGCGCGGATCACTTCAAAAGGCGCGGGGGGCAAGGCGTCCTGAAGCCGGAAGAGATCGCGCGCGGCTTCCTCTCCCACCAGATCGGGGCGGGTGGCGAGCGACTGGCCCAGTTTGATCGCGGCGGGGCCAAGCGCCTCGAACGCGGCGGAATAATTGGGCTGTTTGGGCACGCGCGCGCCGAAACGCGCGATGCGGATCAGCATTTTGACGCGCGGCGGGGTCAGCGGATCGCGCTCGATCCCCTGCAAGGCCCCATGCCGCGCCAGAGTGCGGCCCCATTTCAGGAGACGCCAGCCATGAGTGACGGGGTGGGTCAAATCTTCCAGCCGCTATGGATGGCCACGAGCCCGCCCAGCATCGGCTCCACGTTGGACTGAACGAAGCCGGCCTTGTCGATCATGCCCTTGAACGTGGCCATATCGGGGAAACGCCGGATCGATTCGATCAGATAGCGATAGCTCTCTTCATCATTGGCCAGCAGCTTGCCGAGCTTGGGCACCATCGTATGCGAATAGCGATCATAGACGTCGGAGAAGCCGGGCCACAGCGTGGTGGAGAATTCCAGGCAGAAGAAGCGGCCGCCGCGTTTCAGCACGCGGTGCGCATCGTTCAACGCCTGCTGCACATGGGTCACATTGCGGATCCCGAAGGCGATCGTATAGGCATCGAAACTGGCTGATGGAAAGCTGAGCGTTTCGGCATTTTCCTCGGCCCAGATCAGGCCTTCCAGCCCCTTTTTCCGCGCGCGCTCCATGCCGACTTCCAGCATTTGCGGATTGATGTCGGACACCGTGATCGCGGCACCCGAGGCGTGCATCCGAAAGGCGATGTCCCCCGTGCCGCCCGCGACGTCGAGGATCAATTCGCCGGCGCGCGGTTTCACCCGGCGCACGAAGCGGTCTTTCCACAGCCGGTGCATCCCGCCGGACATGGCATCATTCATGAGATCATATTTCGCCGCCACGTTGGAGAAGACGGCGCGGACGCGGCCGGCCTTCTCGCTGGCGTCGATATCTTGATAGCCGAAGGAAACGGTGTCGGTCATTGGAACGCCTCTCGTGCCGATCCTGCAAACTGCGGGGCCTGCGGTTGGGTGAGGACGCTCTAGCCAGACTTGCCGCGGGTGCAAAGCCTGTTAAGTCCTTGGCCATGCCTGAATTGCCCGAAGTCGAAACCACGGTGCGCGGCCTGACCGGGGTGCTGGAGGGGGAAGTGCTGGCACGCGTGGAGCCGCGCCGCGCCGATCTGCGCCGCGCCATCCCCGTCGATCTGCGGCAAAGGCTGACCGGCGCGCGCGTGACAGGGCTTTCCCGCCGCGCGAAATACGGGCTTATCGCGACCGACCGGGGCGATACGATGATCTTTCACCTGGGTATGTCCGGGCGCTGGCGGGTCGATCCGGAGGACATCGGCACGCATGATCATCTGGTGATCGAAACCGGATCGGGGCGGTTGTTGGCGCTGAACGATCCGCGGCGGTTCGGCTCGATCGACCTGGTGGAAACCGCGCTGGTGGAGCGATTTGCACCGTTCATGGCGCTGGGGCCGGAGCCTTTGGGCGAGGGTTTCGACGCGCCCTATCTCGCCGCCGCGCTGGAGGGGCGAGTCTCCGCGATCAAATTGCTGTTGCTCGATCAACGGATCGTGGCGGGACTCGGCAATATCTATGTGTGTGAATCGCTGCATATGGCGGGCATTGCGCCGACCAAACCAGGCGGCCGGATTGCGCGCAAACGGCTCGATCTGCTGGTGGAGGCGATCAAGGAGGTTCTGGCGGCGGCGATCGAAGCGGGGGGCTCCACCTTGCGTGATTATGCGCGGCCGGATGGGCAATTGGGCTATTTTTTCAAGCAATGGCGCGTCTATGGGCGCGAAGGACTTGAGTGCCCCGTTTGTGCGCAGCCCGTTCTTCGCCGCGTGGATGGGGGACGCTCCACCTTTTACTGTGGAAAATGCCAAGGTTGATTAGGTCGGCGTTGAGCGGTTGACCAGCGACGAGTCTGTGGTTATTGGAGCCGCTTTCCGGGCGTGGATGATTTCCGCGCCTTCTTTCTTTCGAATATGAGGCAGCAGGCATGGCGAATACGCCGCAAGCAAAGAAGCGCATCCGGCGGAACGCCCGTCGTACCGAAGTCAATGGCAACCGCATCGGTCGCATCCGTACCTTCGTCAAGAAGGTGGAAGCGGCTCTCGAAGCGGGTGACAAAGCTGCCGCCAGCGCAGCGCTTCAGGGCGTTCAGCCCGAGCTGATGCGCGGCGTTGCCAAGGGCGTGCTTCATCGCAACACGGCTTCGCGCAAGTTCTCGCGCCTCAACAAGCGGGTCGCGGCGCTCGCCTGACCCCCTATTTGGGTAAACAAAAACGAAAGGCCCGCCGGCTTCCAGTCGGCGGGCCTTTTGTTTTGCGCGGGCTCTATTCCCGCTGCCTAGGCAATCCCGCGATTCGCCCGTCATTGCGATATCGCAACCAAGTCTAAAGCATTAAAATAAAACAGAAAAATGCCCATCTGGTTGATTTGCGCGCCTTTGCGGAGTCAAGCGTCTTTATTTCATATTTTTGACAGGGCTGCCCTTGATCCGGGTCCGAGTCCGTCCCTAAAACAGACCTCCGGCGAGTCGTATCAGTGGCCGGGACAGCATGATTCAGCGGGTATTCGCGTCGGGGCAAGTCAGTTCCGGCCGAGGGAGCGCGTTGACTCTGATTGAAGGCGCATTGAGCGCGCAGGTGGGCAGGGCGAGGCGTGAACCGAATGGCGAATAACAAGGCGCAGGACGTGACTTACGAGAATGCTGCGCCGTTCGCCCAAGCCTGGACCGAGGTCCGTGCCGGACTGCGGCGCGATTGCGGGGTGCGCACGTTCGATCACTGGCTGAAGCCGATCCGGCTGGGCGCGTTTCACGCCGAAGACGGCCTTGTCGAAATGGTGCTGCCCTCTCCCTTCATGGCGCGCTGGGTCGAATCGCATTTCGCGGAGCGGCTGACGCTCGCGTGGCGCGCCGTCGCGCCGATGGTGAGCGGCGTTATGGTGCTCGCAGAGGACGCTGTGGAGGGCGTGGCTCTCTATGCCGCGGAGCCGGAGCCCGAGGCGCTGGCGGTCGTGCCGCAGCCCATTCCCGAGCCCCGCACCGCCAGTTCGCTCGATCAGCGTTTCACGTTCGACAGTTTCATCACCGGCGATGCCAATGCGCTCGCGGGCAGCGCGGCGCGCAAGATGGCCGAAAGCGGCCCGGTGATGTTCAATCCCTTGTTCATCCATGGCGGCACGGGCCAGGGCAAGACGCATCTGCTGCACGCCATCGGCCATGCTTTCGAGGCCAGCCAGCCCGGTGCCAATATCGTCTACATGTCTGCCGAGAAGTTCATGGTGGAATTCGTCTCGGCGATGCGGGCGAAGGATACGCTCGGGTTCAAGGCCAAGCTCCGCTCCGCCGATCTGCTGATGATCGACGATGTGCAGTTCATCGCCGGCAAGGGATCGACGCAGGAGGAGTTTCTCCACACCGTCAATGAGGTGATGGCCAGCGGCAAAAGGCTGGTGATCAGCGCCGACCGCAGCCCGCAGGCGCTGGAAGGCGTGGATGCGCGCATCCTCTCGCGCCTCGCCATGGGTCTGGTGGCCGATGTAAAGCCCGCCGACCATGATCTGCGCCTGGCCATCCTCCGCCGCAAGGCCGAGGCGGCCGGGTCCGTGGTGCCCGAGGAAGTGGTCTGCTTCCTGGCCCGCAAGATCGCCAACAATGTCCGCGAACTGGAAGGGGCGATGAACCGCGTCGCGGCTTATGCCACGCTCACCGGGCGCGCCATCGACCTGGCCTTCACCCAGGACGTGCTGGGCGATCTGCTGCAGGCCAGCCAGCGCAAGGTGACGATCGACGAGATCCAGAAACGGGTGTGCGACCATTTCGACATCCGCCAGAATGATCTGGTCTCCGCCCGCCGCGCCCGCGCCATCGCCCGTCCGCGCCAGATCGCCATGTATCTGGCGAAACGGCTGACCCCGCGCTCACTGCCTGAAATCGGCCGCAAATTCGGCGGCCGCGATCACACTACGGTGATCCACGCCGTGCGCCAGATCGAGAAGCTGCGCGCCAGCGACACCGAGATCGACGGCGACGTCCGCGCGCTGATCCGGACGCTCGAGGGCTGATTTAGAGCGTGATGACGTTGCATGGCTCCGTCATTGCGAGGAGCGCAGCGACGCGGCAATCCAAGGTGGCATAAACCGTTCTGGATTGCTTCGCTACGCTCGCAATGACGGGTTGGATCGACCGAAAGCCATCGCACTCTGCCCATAACCGTCATGCTGAACTTGTTTCAGCATCCATTCGTCCGCTCGCAATAGGGTCGCGACTTTGAAATGGACCCTGAAACAAGTTCAGGGTGACGGCCGTGTAACTCGCCTCAGTTCTTCGGTGGCGGCGGGACGGTGATCTTCACCGCTTCGCCCGAATTGCCGGGAAAGCCGGTAAACAGCGCCTCGATCAGATTGGGCACGAGATAGGTCAGCCGATCGGTGCTGGAGACGGCCTTGGCCGAGCCTTCGAACAGACGCTGGCCATTGCCCTGACGCTCGATCACCATATCGAGATCGCTGGTGTAAACGGTGTAGCTCTGCACATCATTGCCATAGCCGCCCCACATGAAGGGATCATGGAAGCCCATCAGATAGCCGCGACGGCCCCAGCCGCCATAGCCGCCGCCCCAGCCACCCCAACCGCCACGACCCCAGAAGGGATCGCCATAGCCGGCACCATAGAAACCGGGCGAACTGCGGATCTTCTCACGGCCGCGATCGACGCCGTAATCGAGCTTGACGATCATCGAAGCCTGGGCGGGCGACGCCGCGGGCTGATAGCCCTGCTGCACCAGCTCGGCGCTCACCAGCCGCGCATATTGGGAAAATTCGAGACCGCCCTGCAAGGCGGGATCCTGCGCGACCACCGCGAAGGTTTCGCCCTGCGGCGCGGGCATGGCCTGGAAGCGCGCGACATCGGCGCGGAAGCCGGTGGCGCACCCGCCCAGCGCCATCAAAGCGATCGGAGCGGCAGCGAGAGCGATTTTGCGGATGATCGTCATAGTGTCAAACCTTTTGAAGCGACTGTTCATATGTCGTTATGACAGGAGCATAAGTCAAATCGGCTGAACGCAGATTGAACGCGCAAACCAACCATCAGGTTGCACGGTTCGCCGCACGCAGCAGACCCAGCGCATCATAAGCCGCATCCAGCGTCGGCGCGGCCAGCGCCCGCGCCTTGGCCGCGCCATGCGCGAGATAGGCGTCGAGCTGCGCGGTATCGGTGCGCAATTCATTATAGCGCGTGGTGATCGGCCCCAGCACGGAAACCAGAAGATCCGCCAGCGCGGGCTTGAACTGCCCGAATCCCTGGCCCGCGAATTGCGCCAGCACCGCTTCGGGCGTGGTATCGGCCAGCGTGGCATAGATGTTGACCAGATTGCGCGCTTCGGGCCGGCCCTCCAGCGCGGCGATATCATCGGGCAGCGCATCGGCATCGCTCTTCGCCTTGCGCACCTTCTGCGCGATCATGTCCACATCATCCGACAGATTGACCCGGCTCATGTCCGACGGATCGGATTTGGACATTTTCGCGGTGCCATCGCGCAAAGACATGATTCGCGCCGCGGTCTTGGGGATATAGGCATCGGGAATGGTGAACACCTCGCGCCCGAAATCCTGATTGAACTTGATCGCGATATCGCGCGTCAGCTCCAGATGCTGGCGCTGATCCTCGCCTACCGGCACATGGGTGGATTGATAGATCAGGATGTCGGCGGCCTGGAGCACGGGATAGACATAGAGGCCGACGCTCGCGCCCTCCTTGTTCTTCCCCGATTTCTCCTTGAACTGGGTCATCCGGTTGAGCCAGCCAATCCGCGCCGTGCCGTTCAGCAACCAGGCGAGCTCGGCATGTGCAGGCACCTGCGCCTGATTGAACAGCGTCGAGCGATCGGGATCGACCCCGGCGGCGATCAGCGCGGCGGCCATGTTGCGCGTATTGTCACGCAATTCGGCGGGATCATTGTGGACGGTGATCGCGTGGAGATCGGCGAGGAAATAGAGACACTCCCCCCCCTCCGCGCCAACGGTATCCTGCATCTTCACCCAATTCTTGATCGCGCCCAGATAATTGCCGAGGTGGAGATGGCCGGTGGTCTGGATGCCGGAAAGAACGCGCATGATAGGGCTTTCGCTTAAAGTGTGCGCTGCGGATGCCCGCCCGGTGCGCAATGTGCAAGCGCGGGATGGGAGGCGGAGGAAGGAATGGCGGAATTTCGCCAAAGGTCACACAAGGGTCACACTGTCTGGCACAATGGCTGTGTGATCGGGTTGGCGGTATCCCGGCTAGTTAGCAAAGCGGTTGGTGCTGCTGTCGGTGTCGGTTAGGGTCTCGAAGAAGCAGCGCTGGGCGATGGGGGGCAATGGTACGCGGGAGACATGTCCGATGCACTCGCCAAACAAAGAGGGAATAATATTCGATAATGGGGTTGTAGGAAAGAGTTTTGATTAACGAGTAAAGCCATCACCACCTGCTGTTCTTTTGGCAGAGTTGCGCTTTTGCAAAATTTTATTTTCACGCCAAAATACATGGCAGGAAGCAGAGTGGGCCGAGTTTGAAGGATGACGAGAAATGGAATGATCGGAGACGAACTCCGAAATATTGCCATCACATCCGGCTGAACGGTTCCATAATATTCGAGCTTTGCATTGGATCGTTCACTTAGGTGATGCGCTCAAGCTTCGGAAATATTGTTTGAAGAATGCGCCGCCAGTCATCTGAGCAAATCTTGGCTTAATCGCAATTTGCTCATCCCAAGTAAGTAGGTCTTTGTGAAGAATTTTCAGAATATCTTCTTCTATGACGGCTTCGTCCGCATCCGACAGCCCTAGAGTAGTGCCGAATATACGCTTTGTTTGAGTGCTTTCGGGAGGTGTCAGTAGTTGCATATTAGCCGGGTGAAAAGCGAAGCCAATAAATACGATTGTTTCTGCTTTGGTCACAGCATCGTGCATCAACGCGAGCGTATCGTCGTCGCCCATGCCTTCCGTGAAAGTTTTTACGCGCTGGGCGGCTGTGAGGAGGTTCGTGGTGCTTGAGCCAAATGGGACTGCGTTATGCGGGTCTTGCCATGGTAACGGTCCAACTTTGCCATAAGGGTGGTAGATAGGAAGATTGATCATGATCTGCTCGGCTTCAGGCATAGTCAGGTCATAATAATCAGCCAGAGCCTGGATCAAAAATCGCTCAATACACCGATCATAATTAAACGTGATTATGCTCACGTTTTCGAATACGGACGATGCACGCGCGCGAGATACGTTTTCTGTCAGCATTTGGAAGAAGCCAACATACCAGGTTCCTATTAAAGCATGAAGATTAAATTTTCCTGAAATGGTATTGTGCGAACCCAAAGCGCTTTCTCGTTCTGCATCCAATATGCTTTTGACAATTCCAAGTTTACCGCAAAGCTCCATCTCAACGTCTCCCTGATGGGCGTTGAGAAAATTATCTATTGAGATAGCTGCTGCTGGAAGAACATCGGCGATGCGCCACGCCTTGTATAAATATGGATTAATGTCTCCCGATCTTCCATCAGGTAGCTTTGCATAATCTCTCAACGCCTGCGTGATTTGAATGTCACCGCTATATTGACCTTTGGTATTATCGAATTTGATATTCAAGAGTGAAGCGATTTTGCTCTTGAGACCTTCCCCACTGGGAAGATTGGCCTCGCAACTTGCGCCCGCTCCGATAATGAAAAGTGTCTTAGAATTGAACATGTCGATATAGTAACGGTTGAATTGCGATATTCAACCGACGTAACACACGTTAACTGGTAAGAATTCGACCTGCTCCGGAGTTCCTAACAAAATAGAATAGGAATCCTTACCACTGCGACTAGCGGCACGCCGCCGAGTCTCGATGCGCCCCGCGAAGGAGGGGAGGGTGCGAGACAGTTCCAACCCGATTTATATTCGCCTAGCGGCCCAGAAACTGGCTATAACTCGGAGCAATCATTTGGTGTTGGTGGGCGGCTGTGAATCCGAACGCTTGATGAAAAGCCTTGGCCACTCAGCCCGCCTTCTTCCGCCGCAACAACAGCATGATCCCGTCGCGGTCCATCGCGCCGATCGCGAAAGCGACGGCGAAATAGACCACGCCCCCGGTGCCGACGAGCGCGGTGACGCCGGCCAGGCGCTCGATTACCGATCCCGCGAACCAGTCCGTCAGCAGCACCCGCAATCCGTAAAGCGCTACGACCATGACGAGGCCAGCCGCGATCTGGCGGGCGATGCGGCTCCAGAGCCAGTTTTCGATGCGGAAATGGCCGCGGTGGCGCAGGATGACATAGAGCATCACTGCATTGAGCCATGAACAGGCGGATATGGCGATGGCGAGGCCGTAGATGCCGAAGGGGGGGATCAGCAGGAAATTGAGCACGACATTGGCGACGAGCACGATCACCGCGGTCTTGACCGGGGTCTTGGTATCCTTGCGCGCATAAAAACCCGGCGTGATGACCTTGACCAGCACATAAGCGGGCAGGCCCGAGACGATGATCGCGAGCGTGTTGCCGGTGATCATCGCATCCTCGGCGGTGAATTTGCCGCCCTGGAACAGCGCGGAGACGAGCGGCCCGGCGACCACGGCGAGCGCGAGCGCGGCGGGCAGGCAGAGCAGCATGGAGAGTTCGACCGCCTGACCCTGCACCTTGGCGGCTTCGTCGGGCTCGCCCTTGCTGATGAAGCGGCTG
This sequence comes from Sphingobium boeckii, assembly GCF_014199215.1. GTDB lineage: Bacteria > Pseudomonadota > Alphaproteobacteria > Sphingomonadales > Sphingomonadaceae > Sphingobium_A > Sphingobium_A boeckii. The sequence continues at coordinate 140,446 of NZ_JACIJC010000002.1, read as the reverse complement.
ATCTGCGGCAGGATCGCGGTGCCCAGCGCGGTGCCGATCACGGACAAAGGAAGCTGGTTCAGCCGGTCCGAATAATTGATGTAGCTCATCGAACCTTCGGGCAGGCGCGTGGCGAAGAAGGTGTCGATGAGCTGGCTGATCTGATAGACGCCCGCGCCCAAAGTGGCGGGAATGACGACCACGAAGAATTGCTTCACGCCCGGCGTGATGACGGGCTTGCGCCATTTGAGCGAGACGCCGGCCTTGCGCGCGCTGTTCCACATCAGGGCCAATTGCAGGAAGCCGCCCGCGGTGACGCCCATGGAGAGCGCGGTGGCGCTGGCCGCGCCGCCGGTGGGCACGATGATCAAAGCGATCAGCATGGCCACGTTCAAGAGCGCCGGAGCAAAGGCCGCCGCGGCGAATTTGGTCAATGAATTGAGAACGCCCGAGAAGAGCGAGACGAGGCTGATCAGCAGCAGATAGGGCATGGTGATCCGCGTGAGGAACACCGTGAGTTCGAATTTCGCGGGCTCGTCAACAAACCCCGATGCGATCGCGCCGACGAAGAGCGGCATGGCGAGTTCGAACACGAGCGTGAACAGGAAGAGCGTGGGCAGGAACACCGCCAGCACCTCTTCGGAAAACTTGCGCGCTTCCTCCATGCCGCCCGGCCCGTGATACCGCTGGCTGAACAGCGGCACGAAGCCGGCGGAAAAGGCACCTTCGCCAAAGAGACGACGGAAGGTGTTGGGCAGGCGGAACGCCACCAGGAACGCATCCGCCGCCCCGCTGGCGCCCATGATGCGCGACATCATCATCTCGCGCGCAAAGCCGAAGACGCGGCTGACCATGGTCAGCCCGCCGATCGTGCCCATGGACTTGATCAGGCTCATCGGCGCGTCTTCCTTTTAATCGTCGGTCTGGCCCGGGCTTATGCCTGGCCTTCCGGCTCCGCATTGGCCAGCGCGTCCTGCTGCCCCTGAAGCTGGCTCATGTAGAGCGCGCCGAAATCGATGGGTTCGAGCAGCAAAGGCGGGAAGCCGCCATCGCGGACGGCGTCCGCCAGCACGCGGCGGGCGAAGGGGAAGAGGATGCGCGGCGCTTCGGCGAGCAGGAAAGGCTGAAGCTGGTCTTCGGGGATGTTGCGCAGCCCGAAGAGGCCAGCGTAAGCGAGTTCGACCTGGAAGGCGACCTTGTCCGCGGAATCGGCGCGCACGTCGATCTTGAGCATCACTTCGTAGACGTCTTCGCCGGCCTGCTGCGAGCCGATGTTGAACTGAACGTCGATGCGCGGCTGGCCCTGCCACTGATAGACCGCGGGGGCATTGGGGTTCTCGAACGAGAGATCCTTCACATATTGCGAGATCATCCCGGCCTGAGGCGCGGTATCCTCGCCATTGGCCAGTGGATCGATCGTGGTGTTCGCGCCTGCTTCATCGGCCATTTGGTATCGCCCTTAATTCTATAGTGAATGTCTGTGTCGGGCCGCGCGGCGACCCCGCCGAACGACCTATGCCGCGCGCGACTAGCAGCGGGCGGAGACGAGGGCAATGGCGGGGTTGGCGGTTGTGAAGGAGAGGACTGGCATTGTGCGGTGTTTCTGCGCTATGATTGGTGTTTGAAACGCGGCGCACGCATCCCTATGTAGGACGCAGTGTGCGAACGGAGGCCCTGTGACGACGGTTGTAATTCTTGCCATGGTATCGGCTTTCCTCGCTTTCCGGCTCTATTCGGTGCTGGGCAAGCGGACCGGTCATGAGCAGCAGCCCCTCCCGCGGGCCGCCGACGAACGCGCCTCCACTGCGCCGCCCTCCACGCCGCTGGGCGAGACCGCGCCCGATGCGCGCAGCCTGCCCGATCCCTTGGTCGCGCCCGGTGCCCTTGCCGGCGTCCGCGCGATCGCAGCCGCCGACAATCAGTTCGAACCCGGCCGCTTCGTCGAGGGCGCCAAGGCGGCCTATCGCATGACGCTGGAAGCCTATTGGAAGGGCGACGAGGAAACCCTGCAGGAGCTTGCCGCCGATGACGTGCGCGCGGCGTTTCTGGAAGCGATCGCAGACCGCAAGGCGGCGGGCCATGTGCTGGACAACCGCCTGGTCGCGATTGAAAAGGCGAGCATCTCCGACGCGGTGCTCGAAGGGCAGACCGCACGGGTCACCGTCCAGTTCGACGCCGATATCGCCGCGGTGACCCGCGACGCCGAGGGCAATGTGATCGCCGGCTCGATGAGCGACGCAGTGCCAACGCATGACGTGTGGACGTTCAGCCGCCAGGTGCGCGCGTCCGATCCCAACTGGATATTGATCGACACCGACGAGGCGGCCTGACCGTGATCCAGCGGGGGGCGTTGATCGCGCTGGCGGCGCTTGCGCTGGGCGCGTGCAGCGCACGGATCGTGCCGCCGGGCGCGCCTGCACCCACCGATCCCATAGCCGCCCCGCAATTCACCACGCCCTTGCCCGCCATCCCCGTGGCCGCGCCGGTGACGACGGCGCTCAACGCCCGCGCGGCAGGCGCGATTGCCGGAACGCCGATCGCCGCTCTGCCGATTGCGCAGGCGCAGGCCGAACGTGCGTTGAAAGCGTTCCAGACAAGCTGCCCCGCGCTCATCAAGCGCAATGACAGCAGTGGGCTGACCCGCGGCGCGGATTGGGCCGCTGCCTGCGCCGCAGCGCCGGACTGGAACGCTAGCGACGCTCCCGGTTTTTTCAGGCGCTATTTCGAGACCGTGCAGATCGGCACGGGTGCCGCCCATGCCACGGGCTATTTCGAACCCGAGATTGCAGGATCGCGCACGCGCGGCGCAGGCTATGATGTGCCGGTCTATCGCAAGCCGGGGGATCTGGTGGATGTCGATCTCGGCCTGTTCAGCGAGGACCTGAAGGGCAAAAAAGTGCGCGGCCGCGTCGAGAAGGGCGCGTTGGTGCCTTATTATCAGCGCAGCGAGATCGTGGACGGGGCGTTGGCGGACAAGGGGCTCGAACTCGCCTGGGCCGCGGACCCGGTGGAATTCTTCTTCCTGCAGATCCAGGGCTCCGGACGGCTCAAGCTGCCCGACGGATCGGTGATGCGGATCGGCTATGATAATCAGAACGGTCGCGGCTATACCGGGATCGGCAAATTGCTGCTTGATCGCGGGCTGGTGCCCAAGGGGCAAGCCTCGATGCAGGGCATCATGAGCTGGCTGCGCGCCAATCCCGAACAGGGTCGCGCCGTGATGGACGAGAACAAGAGCTTCGTCTTCTTCCGCGAACTGACCGGGGCGGGGCCGCTGGGGGCGATGGGTTTGCCCGTGGCCGGTGGCGCGAGCGTCGCGACCGATCCCGATTTCACGCCCCTGGGCGCGCCCGTCTTCCTCTCGCTCGATCGCGCGGAAGCCGCGGGGATCTGGGTGGCGCAGGATGTCGGCGGCGCGATCAAGGGGGCCAATCGGTTCGATACCTTCTGGGGCGCAGGCGCGCGCGCACGGGCGATCGCGGGCGGCATGTCTGGCAGGGGGACGGCCTTTCTGCTGCTGCCGATCGGCACCGTGGCGCGCCTGAATGCGGAAAGCGGCCATGCCGGGCCGTCGGCTCGGCGCTGAAGAGCGCGCGCTGTGGGCGCGGGTGATCGAGAGCGTCAATCCGATCGCACCGGCGCGGGCAGCCCCCGCCGAAACACCGGCATCAGCGCCACCGCCCAAACCGGCTCTGCCCAAATCCAGAGTGCGCGCGGCACCGGTCGCGGTGAAGCCGCCGCCGCTCGCCAAAACCCCGCCCAGGCCAGAGCCATCGAACACGCTGGACGGGAGTTGGGACCGCAGGCTGGGCAAGGGCGTGGTCAGCCCGGATTTCGCGGTCGACCTGCATGGCCATACGCTCGAATCCGCGCATCGGCTGCTTGATGCCAGCCTGGAGCGCGCGATCGCCGATGGCGCGCGCGTGGTGTTGCTCATCACGGGAAAAGCGCCAAAATCTCAATCGCTTGGTGGTCCGCCGAAGCGCGGCTTGATTCGCGCGGCGGTGGGCGACTGGATCGCTTATTCCCGCCACGGCAGTGCGATTGCCGCCGTGCGCAATGCACACCCGCGTCATGGCGGGGCAGGGGCGCTGTATATCATCCTCAAACGGGGAAGAACGGTTTCTTAATCTCTTCCATCAATCGTTCCTTAACCCGGCAATGCGAATGGTGCGCGTTCAAGAGGCCTTAGCGACGGCCCGCCGATTTCTGAGGATCATCAAGCGATATCATGGAAGGCGATTCTCTCAAGAACCGGGCATTTGCCTTCGCCCTGTGCATCGGCGCAGGAACCTTCATCCTCGCGATGCTGGCGGGGAGCAGCGCCGCGGCCTCCCATGCCGGCAACGCTGGAAACGCGCTGGTGGTCGCGATCATCTGCGCCGCGATGAGCTGGGCTTCGGCCAATCAAACGCTGACCGTGGTGGCCAATGCTGTGGACGCAGCGATCAAGCGCCTGATCGAAGCCGCGCAAGGCGATTTCGAAGCGCCCACGCCAGATGCGGTGCGCCAATGCTTGCCCGAACTGGCCAAGACGATGGACGCCATGTTCATCGAAACGCGCTCCACGCTGGAAAGCATCAACAATCTGGCGATGTTCGATCCGGTAACAGGATTGCCGAACCGCACCAATTTCCGCCGCGATGTGGAACGGACGCTGATCGATCTGCCCGATGATACGGTGTCGGCGCTGCTGTTCGTGGACCTCGACAATTTCAAGATGGTGAACGACACGCTGGGCCATGCCCAAGGCGACCAGCTTCTGGTGAGGGTTGCCAATCGGCTGCGCACCGTGCTGCATTCGGAGCGCGCCGCCGGACGCGAAGGCGCGGCGCATGGCGTGCTCGGCCGGCTGGGCGGCGATGAATTCACCCTGTTCCTGCCCAGCGTGACGGGCGAGGCGGACGCGATGCGCGTGGCGCAGAAGATATTGAACGCGCTGAACGAGGATATCTCGCTTTCGGGCCACACCGTCCGCGTCGGCGCCTCGATCGGGGTCGCGCTGCATCCCGTCCATGGTCAGTCACTCACCACGCTCATGAAGGCGGCCGACGTCGCCATGTATCATGCCAAGGCGAGCGGGCGCGGTCAGGCGCAGCTCTACACCGATGCGCTGGCGGAGGATCTCACCGAAAAACTCGATCTGGAGCGCGATCTGCGCGTGGCGATCGAAAGCAAGCAGTTCACGCTCGCCTTCCAGCCGCAGGTGGATCTGATCAGTGGCGCGCCGACGTCGGCCGAAGCGCTGCTGCGCTGGAATCATCCGGAAACCGGGTTGCGCTTGCCCGGCGCGTTCATCGACACCGCCGAGGACAGCAATCTGATCATCGAGATCGGGGACTGGGTGATCGACGCGGTGGCGGCCACGATCGCGCGCTGGGATTCCTTTGGCATCCAGCAGCGCCTGTCGATCAACATCAGCCCGCGCCAGATCGAGCAACGCGATTTCTTCAGCCGTCTGCGCGAGCGGATGGACTATCATGGCGCGCCGCCCCGTCTGCTTGAGCTGGAGATCACAGAGGCACTGGCGATGACCTGCGGCGAAGCGGTGTTTAAGGAAATGGCCGCGTTCCGCCGCGATGGCGCGATGATCGCGATCGACGATTTCGGCACGGGCTATTCGAATTTCGCGCGGCTGCGGGATATGCCGATCGACCGGGTGAAGCTCGATCGCAGCCTGATCGCCGACATCGCCAGCTCCGAACAGGCGCGGATCATCGCGCAGGCCATGATCGGGCTGATCCACGGCCTGGGCCACAAGGTGGTCGCCGAGGGCGTGGAGACCCGCGATCAGATCGACGTTTTGAAAGTGATCGGCTGCGATTCCTTCCAGGGCTATGCGATTGCGACGCCGATGGACGAGCAGAGCTTTATCGACTGGTCGAAAGCGGACGGGCCGATTCTGGCGGTGGCGTGACGCTGTTTCAGTAGCAAACCGTTTGTCCCGAGCGAAGTCGAGGGACGTTGGACCAAGCACCACGTCCCTCGACTTCGCTCGGGACAAACGGGTATTTTAAACCAAAATCGACTTTGATCGTTTCAACGCCGCTTCAATGATATCCGCGAAAATATCCGTCAGCACGGCGATATCCTGAACTGCGACAGCCTCGTCAAGCTTGTGCATCGTCGCGTTCAGCAGGCCAAATTCCACCACCGGGCAGAGTTTGGACAGGAAGCGGGCGTCGGACGTGCCGCCGGTGGTCGACAGTTCGGGCGTGATCCCCGTGTGTTTGGTTATGGCTGCCGAGATCATGTCGGAAAAGGCACCAGGCGGGGTGAAGAAGGCCTCACCGGAGATTTTCGCTTCCAGCGCGGCGCGGGGCGATTCCTCCTCGCAGATCGCCCGAATGCGCGCGGCCAGCGCTTCGCCGCTGTGGAGATCGTTGAAGCGGATGCTGAGCCGCGCCTTGGCGGCGGCGGGGATCACATTGGTGGCGGGATTGCCCACTTCCACATCCGTGATCTCGATATTGGAGGCCTGAAACCAGTCCGTGCCCTCATCCAATGTGATCGCCTCGATCCGGGAAAGGATGCGGACCAGCGCGGGGATGGGATTGTCGGCCAGATGTGGATAGGCAACATGCCCCTGCGTGCCCGCGACGGTGATCCACATATTGACCGAGCCGCGCCGGCCGATCTTGATCATGTCGCCCAGCCGGTTGACCGACGTGGGCTCGCCGACCAGGCACAGATCTGGGATCTGGCCCGCCGCCTGCATATGCTCGATCAGGACCACCGTGCCGTGCACCGCCGGGCCTTCCTCGTCGCCGGTAATGATCAGGCTGATCGTGCCGGGATGATCGGCATGGCGCGCGGCAGCCGCCACAAAGGCCGCGATCGAGCCCTTCATATCCACCGCCCCTCGGCCATAGAGCAGGTCACCCCGGATTTGGGGGGTGAAGGGATCGCCGGCCCAGCCAGCGCCGGGCGGCACGACATCGAGATGCCCGGCATAAGCAAAATGCGGCGCGCCCGACCCGCGGATGGCGAAGAGGTTTTCCACCGGGCCATCCGGCGCATCACCTGCGATGAAGCGGTGCACCGCAAAGCCGATGCCCGCCAGCGCTTCCTCCAGCACATCGAACACCGCGCCGGTGGCGGGGGTGACGCTGGGGCAGGCGATCAGACGGCAGGCGAGATCGACGGGATCGATGGAAATGCTCATGCCGATCGCCTAGCTTGCACATTCCAATTTGACCAGCCGGAGCGGCATCATGCCCAAGCTCGATCTCGAATCCCTTCCGCAGACCAATGCCACGGGCTATCCGCCCGTCTATGCCGACGTGATCCAAGAGCGCTGGTATCGCCGCCTGGCGCCAGCATCGGGGATCACCGATTTTGGCGCGAGCCATGTCGTGCTCAAGCCCGGTGCCTGGTCCGGTCAGCGCCACTGGCATGTGGGCGAGGATGAAATGGTGGTGATGATCGCCGGAGAGGCGACATTGGTGGATGATCTGGGGCGTCATCCGATGAAGGCCGGGGACGTTGCTGCCTTTCCCAAGAATGACGGCAATGGTCATGTGCTGATCAACGAAAGCGACATGGATTGCGTCTATGTGGCGATCGGGCGGCCTTCGAACTCCGACTGTCACTATCCCGATATCGACATGCACCTGTTCGCCGACAAGGGCGGGCAGCGGCGCAAGGATGGGTCGGAATTTTAGGGCTGACCCTCAATTCACCTTAAACCCGTTTGTGTCGAGCGCAATCGAGACACGTGGTGCAGGGGACAACGTCCCTCGACTTCGCTCGGGACAAACGGTTTTTTGGAAGCTGTGGTAAGACTCTATGCCCCCTGGGGCTGCTCGAACTTTTCGATCACCCAATCCTCGGCCTGCGCACCGGCGATCCAGTCCTGCATGAAGGGATGCGCGATCATAGCCTGCATATAGCCTTCGGCAAAACGCGCGATCGGGAGCGACCAGGTGATGAAGCGCGTCACCACCGGTGCAAACATGATATCGGCCGCGCCGAAATCACCGAACAGAAAGTCACCCGATCCGCCAAAGCGTGCGCGCGCCTCCGCCCAGAGCTGCATGATACGCACGATATCGTGCACCACGGGTTCGGACGGCGGCTGTGCCGGAAACACCTGACGGATGTTCATGCTATGCTCGCGGCGGAGCGCGGCGAAGCTGGAGTGCATTTCGGCAGCCATGGAGCGCGCCATCGCGCGGGCGGCATCGTCCTCGGGCCAGAATTTGTCGCGACCCGCTTTCTCGGCGAGATATTCGACGATCGCCAGACTGTCCCACACCACGGCATCGCCATCCCACAGGATTGGCACCTTGCCCGAGGAGGGGGCGAATTCATCCCCCTCGCGGCGATGATCCCAATCCTGATCGTAGAGCGGGACGACATTCTCCTCGAACGGCAGGCCGGACTGCCGCACTGCGAGCCAGCCGCGCAGCGACCATGACGAATAGGCCTTATTGCCGATGAAGAGTTTGAGCATGGGGGCGTGATAGAGGCGGAGGGGGAGTGAGACAACCACCTGAAAATTCCTCCCCCTTTGGGGGGAGGGGGACCGCTTGCGGTGGAGGGGCAGTGGCAGTTCCCCGCCTTGTCCAAACCTCGCGCGTTGACTGCCCCTCCGTCAGGCTGCGCCTGCCACCTCCCCGTGCCGGGGAGGGATGAAGAATCAGCTCACCGCTTCGATCACCAGCGCGCGGAGTTCGGCTATGCCTTCGCCGGTGTCGCTCGACGTGGCGATCACATCGGGATGCGCCGCGGGGCGGGTGCGCGCTTCGGCGATCGTTTTCGCCAGCACATCGGCGAGTTCGGTGTCCTTGATCTTGTCCGCCTTGGTCAGCACGATGCGATAGCTGACGGCCGCCTCGTCGAGCATCTTCATCACATCGCGATCGACATCCTTGATGCCATGGCGCGAATCGACCAGCACCAAAGTGCGCTTGAGAACGGTGCGACCGCGCAGGAAATCGTTGATCAGGAAGCGCCAGCGCAGCACGACATCCTTGGGTGCCTTGGCAAAGCCGTAACCCGGCATATCGACCAGGCGAAACAGCAAAGGCTCCGTTCCGACGTCGAAGAAATTCAGCTCCTGCGTGCGGCCCGGCGTGTTGGAGGTCCGCGCGAGCGAATTGCGCCCGGTGAGCGCGTTCAGCAGCGAGGATTTGCCGACGTTGGACCGGCCCGCGAAGGCGACTTCCGGCGCGTCCATATCGGGCAGATATTTGAGCGAGGGCGCGGACTTCAGGAAATTGATCGGGCCGGCAAAGATCTTGCGCGCGTTTTCGATCGCTTCCTCGGTCAGGATGTCTGGCGTGATGTCCTCAGTCATCTACCCGTCATCCTCGCGCAGGCGGGGATCCCGCTTTTCCGTGAAGCATCCGAAGAAGGAAGAAGCGGGATCCCCGCTTGCGCGAGGATGACGGGGAAAGAGCAAAATCCCCTCACTTCGCCTTCGCTTCGACCTGGCCCAGCGTGGGATGGCGGCTGTAGAGCCATTTCTGCTGGGCGATGGAGAGGCAGTTGTTGGTGAGCCAGTAAAGCTGCAGGCCCGCCGCGAACGGCGCCATGATGAACATGAACACCCAGGGCATGATGCCGAACACCTGCGCCTGCACCGGATCGGCGGGGGCGGGGTTCAGCTTGAACTGGAGATACATGGAGACGCCAAGCAGGATCGGCAGCACGCCCAGCGCCAGGAATTGCGGCGGGGTGAAGGCGAGCAGGCCGAACAGATTGACCGGGGTCATCGGATCGGGCGCGGAGAGATCCTTGATCCAGCCGACAAACGGCTGATGCCGCATTTCGATCGTAAGCATCAGCACCTTGTAAAGCGCGTAGAAGATCGGGATCTGCAGCACGATCGGGAGGCAGCCCGCGAGCGGATTGACCTTTTCCTGCTGATAGAGTTTCAGCATCTCGGCCTGCAATTTCTGCTTGTCGTCCTTGTGACGCTCCTGCAGCGCCTTCATCTTGGGCTGGATGACGCGCATTCCGGCCATCGACTTGAACTGCTTTTGCGCGACGGGGAACATCAGGCCGCGGATGATGACCGTAAGGCCGATGATCGCGACGCCAAAATTGCCGAACATGCGGAACAGCCAGTCGAGCAGATAGAAGATCGGCTTGGCAAACCAATAGAACCAGCCCCAATCGATGCCCTTGTCAAACTGCGCGATGCCCAGATTCTTCTCATAGCCATCGAGCAGGCTGACTTCCTTGGCACCCGCGAAGAAATGGGTGGAGGCGGTGGTGGCCTTGCCCGCCGGAACGATCTGCGGCTGGGCGGTGAAATCGGCCTGATAATTCTTGTCGGTGCCGACGCGGAAAGTGGCGTCGATATTCGATTTCTGATCGGGCACCAGCGCGGTCAGCCAATATTTGTCGGTAAAGCCAAGCCAGCCGCCCTTGGAGGCGAAACGCTGGCCATTGTTGCCGGCTTCATCGAGATCCGAAAAATTGATGCTGTAATTCGCCGCGGCATTGAACACGGCCATGGGGCCGGTGTGGATCGTCCAGCTACTGGGATCCTTCGACACGCCCTGACGGCTGACGAAGCCGAAGGGCTGCGCAGCCACGGGGGCGGCACCGGCGTTGGAGAGTTTTTGCGAGACGGTGAACATGTAATTCTCGTCGATCGCAAAGAGGATTTCGAAAATCTGGCCCTGGCCGTTATTCCAGCTCAGCGTGACCGGCGTGGCCGGCGTAAGCGCCCCGCTGCTGGCGGTCCAGATGGTGTCGGGGCCGGGAAGCGCGACGCCCTGGCCGGTCCAGCCGAAGCCGGCGAACTGGCTGTCCTTCGCGCCGCCGGGGGACAGCAGGCGGATCGGGGGCGAATTCTTGGCGATCGTCTCGCGATATTTGGTGAGCGTGAGATCATCGATCCGCGCGCCCTTCAGATTGATCGAGCCCTGCAACGCAGGCGTGGCGATCTTCACGCGTGGCGATTCGGCGAGCACCAGCGTCCGTTCGCGCAGCGCCGCGGGGGCGTTGGCAGCCGGAATGGCCGACGGGCTCGGCACCGGCACGGTCTTGCCGTCCACGATCTTGGTCACGGGCGGATTCGCGGTGGGGAAAAAGCGATCGGACACCGCGCTCCAGCCAAACAGCACGAGGGCAGACAGCACGATCGCCAGGATCATGTTGCGATTATTATCCAAAACTATTCCCCCAAAACATGGAATTGGCCGTATTCATTCAGACTGGCTTTCATGGAACCGGATCATGGCCCGCGCCACCCCAGGGATGGCACCGGCCGATGCGTTTGGCTGCGAGCCACCCGCCTTTGAATGCGCCATAGCGGCTAAGCGCAGTGATTGCATAGGCCGAACAGCTTGGGCTGTATCGGCAGGAGGGCGGCAGGACGCGCGAAGGCCCGATCTGCCAGAGCCACGCGATCAGAATGAGGAGCCTGGCGAGCATGGTCAGCCATGTCCGCCGTCACTTTCGTCACCCCGAACTCGTTTCAGGGTCCATTCTTCAACCGGCAAGATTGCGCCTGACGGCAGAATGGATGCTGAAACAAGTTCAGCATGACAGGAGAAGGGTATCACTGCGCCACTTTCGCCAGCGCCTTGACCAGTTGGCGCTTGAGATCATCGAAATCGCGTTCGATGCCGCCAGCCCGTCCGATCAGGATATGATCCGCGCCGGCGACGCCCTGAAGCGGCAGAAATTCGCGCGCAAGCGCACGAAAACGGCGCTTCATCCGATTCCGGACGACAGCGCCGCCAATCTTCTTGGTCACGGTGATGCCGATTCGCATCCCATCCGATCCATCCTTACGGTCATGAACCAGAAGGACGAATCCGGGCATGGCCGCACGCTTTCCACCATTGGCCGCAAGGAAATCCTTACGGCGGCGAATCGTGCTCAGGCCGAGAGGGACTTGCGGCCGCGCGCGCGGCGGGCGCGGATGATGTTGCGACCACCGGGGGTCGACATCCGCAGCCGGAAGCCGTGACGGCGGGCGCGCACGAGATTGCTCGGCTGAAAGGTGCGCTTCATCGCTCATTTCCTCAAACGTCTAAAATAGAAAAGGGCCACTCATGCGAGCGGCCGCTGTTGGAGGGGCGGATAGGCAAAAGACGGGTCAAAGTCAATCGCCTCCGACCCGATTTTGCTTCGCGATCGCCTCGCGGCGTTTCGCGCTCTGGCGTCTGAGGCTCCAGTCCGCCCAACTCCCATAGCGCGGATGCCGCTTCTTGAACGCCACATAGCGCTTTTTCGCCCAGAGCGAGTTCTTGAGAACAAGCCCGGCACCGACGCCGAAGAAGATGATCCCGCCCGGCCCCGGAAAGATGCCCACCACCGGCGCCAGGATGATCAGCAGGCAGCCGATCAGGAACAAGGCATAGCGAAAGCGCTCGCTTGCCAGCCATTGTTTGAAGCGGTCTCGCAAGGTCATGCAAGGGATGTGGGCACGCAGATGTGCCGCGACAAGACAATCCGTCGCGAAATTCGTCTCGACTCGCCTTCGTTTCGCCTTACAAACGAATTGGAACAAAAGGGGGGTAAATGGTCGCGATCGTCTCCACAGTGGCTTATCTCGGGCTGGAAGCGCGCGCGGTGGAAACGCAGGCGCAGATCGCGCCGGGCGTGCCAGGCTTTACGCTGGTCGGGCTGGGCGACAAAGCGGTGACCGAAAGCCGGGAGCGCGTGCGCGCGGCGATCGCGGCGCTCGGTCTGTCGCTGCCGCCCAAGCGCATCACGATCAACCTCTCCCCGGCGGATCTGCCCAAGGAGGGATCGCATTATGATCTGCCGATCGCCTTGGCCTTGCTGGGTGCGATGGGGGTGATCGATGCCGAGACGCTCGCATCCTATGTGGTGGTGGGCGAACTGGGGCTGGACGGGCGAGTGGCCGGATCGCCCGGCGTGTTGCTCGCCGCGCTCCATGCCTCCGAACGGCAATTGGGGCTGGTCTGCCCCGCGGCGCAGGGGCCGGAGGCGGCCTGGGCGGGGAATGTGGAGGTGATCGCCGCGCCCGATCTCCTCTCCTTGCTCAATCATTTCAAGGGCAGTCGCCTGCTGGCGCCGCCGATGCCGGGCGCGGTCAGCGATCCGGTGTCCGGCCCCGATCTGAAACAGGTAAAGGGGCAGGAGAGCGCCAAGCGCGCACTGGAGATCGCGGCGGCGGGCGGGCATAATATGCTGATGAGCGGACCGCCGGGATCGGGCAAGTCTCTCATGGCCTCATGCCTGCCCGGCATATTGCCCGAATTGACGCCGGGCGAGGCGCTGGAAGTGTCGATGGTCGCCTCGGTGGCAGGGGAAATGACCGACGGGCGGCTGATCCGCGCGCGGCCGTTCCGCAGCCCGCATCATTCGGCCTCGATGGCGGCGCTGGTCGGCGGCGGGCTGAAGGTGCGCCCCGGCGAGGTCAGTCTCGCGCATCTGGGGGTGCTGTTCCTCGATGAACTGCCCGAATTCCAGCGTGCCGTGCTCGATTCGCTGCGCCAGCCGCTGGAGACCGGGACGGTGAGCGTCGCGCGGGCCAATGCGCATGTCACCTTTCCCGCGCGCGTCCAGATGATCGCGGCGATGAACCCGTGCCGCTGCGGCCATCTGGGCGATGCCACGCTCGCCTGCTCGCGCGCGCCGCGCTGCGCCTCGGATTATCAGGCCAAGGTGTCCGGCCCCTTGCTCGACCGGATCGATCTGCATGTGGAGGTTCAGGCGGTCACAGCGGCGGACCTGATATTGCCGCCGCCCGCGGAAGGATCGGCCGAGGTCGCTGCGCGCGTGAGCGCCGCCCGCGCAATCCAGACGGCGCGCTATGCCGAGGCGGGCCTGCGCACCAATGCCGAAGCGGATGGCGATGTGCTCGATGCCTGCGCCACGCCCGACGAACCCGGCCGCAAATTGCTGGCGCAGGCGGCGGAAGCGATGCGCCTCTCCGCACGCGGCTACACCCGCATCCTGCGCGTGGCCCGCACGATCGCCGATCTGGCGGGCAGCGACGGGGTGGGGCGGGTGCATGTGGCGGAGGCGCTGAGCTATCGAAGACGGGCGCCGATGAACTGAGCGCTGTTGACGACCGTTCACTGAATCGTGGTTTGAGCTGCGTGACAGTGCAGCGAATCGCCTATTTCAATCGGGTGTCAAACCGCGGGCATTTTTTTGGGTGGTGACGCGCGTGAACGGCGTAAATCGCCCGTTGCCTATTCGGTGAGATGTGGAAATGCGGCAACAAGGTGAGGCTCAGGCTGTTATCGCATTGCCAACTGTCGATCGGCCGTTGGCCGTTGAAATGGGCTTTGAGTTGTCATCCGATTTTGACAGGAGGATTGTGATCGATCAACGCGCCTTCAAGCGGCGTTGCAATAAGGAGAGACGAGTTGGGCGAGATTCGCAGACGCAAGCGCCGGATCGCGCGGTCGGTCATCTTCACGATGATCGCGCTCCAGTCGCTCGGCTCCCCCGCGGCCTGGGCGCATCCGAAATCGGCCCAGCCGGTGCAGCCCCGGAAAAACGTGCTGCTCATTATCGCAGACGATCTCAACACGCGGCTCGGCGCTTATGGATCGCCCGTCGTCCAAACCCCCAACATCGATCGTCTTGCCCGATCGGGCGTGACATTCGAACGCGCCTATTCCCAATTCCCACTTTGTGGGCCTAGCCGGGCCTCCTTTCTGACCGGAATGCGGCCTGACACCACGCACATCCTCGATCTCCAGACGAAGCTGCGGGACAAGGTTCCAAGCGTCGTGACCCTTCCTCAATATTTTCGCCAGAACGGCTATTTTTCGGGGCGCGTGGGCAAGGTTTTTCATCAGGGCGTGCCAAGCGACATCGGCACGGGTGGTCCCGACGATCCATTATCCTGGGATCACGTCATCAATCCTGCCGGCCGTGACAAGCAAGCCGAGCGCGATGGCCGGATCATCAACATGACACCCAAAATACCGCTGGGCATCGCCTTTGCCTATCTGCCGGACGACGGGCCGGACGAAGCGCAAACGGACGGCATGGTCGCGACCGAAGCCATTAAGATGATTGAAGCGCATAAGGACAAACCGTTTTTCATCGCGGTCGGTTTCTATCGCCCGCATGTGCCCGCAGTGGCACCGAAGAAATATTTCGACCTTTATCCCGATGACAGGCTGCATTGGGCTCCCGAGGGTCCGGGCAATATCAAATCTGTTCTGCCTGCTGCAGTCGGCCTGGGGGCGAAGCTATCACAAGGGCTGACGGATGATCAGCGTCGGCAGATGGTTCGGTCCTATTACGCATCGACGTCGTTCATGGATGCGCAGGTGGGGCGGGTGCTGGATGGCCTGGAGAAGAGCGGTGCCGCGAAGAATACGATCGTCATATTCATAAGTGATCATGGCTATAATCTGGGTGAGCATGGGGAGTGGCAGAAGGATGTGCTGTGGGAGCAATCCACGCGCGTGCCACTGATCGTCTATACGCCTGGCGCAAATGGCAACGGCCGCAAATCGGAACGACTGGTCGAATTGCTCGATGTCTATCCCACATTGACGGATCTAGCAGGTTTGCCGGGCAATCAGAATACGCAAGGGCGAAGCCTGAGACCTTTGCTCGACCGACCCAACGGCCCATGGAGCCGCCCGGCCCAATCGCAGGCTGCAAATGGACGAAGCGTGCGTTTCAAGGAGTGGCGGTATAGCGAATGGGGCGAAAATGGGTTGGTGGGACGCGAACTGTACAATTTGAACAGGGATCCGGGCGAATATCAGAACCTTGCCGGAAATCCGCGCTATCGCAAGATTCTGGACCGCTTGAAAGGGATGCTGCCGAAGGCCTGATCGATCCTATCAGATCGCGATAGCGCGAGAAACTGGATAACGGCCCGGCTACACCCCCGCAAATTCGCAAGTCGGTTCGCTTCGCACCTAACCCATCTTGCGCCCGGCGAAGTGCTGGGCTAACCGGCCTGCGCTGCCCCTGTGGTGAAATTGGTAGACGCGCTCGACTCAAAATCGAGTTCCGAAAGGAGTGCTGGTTCGATTCCGGCCAGGGGCACCACTTCTATATTATCTTCAAGCGCCGGGCGGGTGCATCCGCCCCCTTGGCTTTCCTCGCACAGGGCTTGGGCGGCCGTTCGGCCTTGCGAACCCTTTCGGGTTCGATCGCGCCCGTTGCGGCGAGATTGAATCAAAACCGCCATCCCCACTGATGCGGAAATGGCGGCTTGGCGTGTTCGACGGGCTCAGTCGGTCTTGGCGGCCATTTCCGCGCGCCGGGCCTTGGTGGCGGCGACATCCGCGGCCGTGACGATCGTATTCTTGTCGGCATCCTGCTGCGTGAAGGCGCGCGCGCCCGAGGCGTCATATTCGGCTTGCTGCATTTTGCCGTCCTTGTTGGTATCCAGCACGCCGAAGCGGACATGGGTCTGGCGGATCTGGCGCACGCGCTCTTCGGCCTGCACCTCTGCGCTGCTGTCCGATGCGGCGAGCTGGCCTTCCAGGCGCGCCTGATATTCCGAAAGATATTCCGAGTCCGAGACCCAGCCATCCTGGTTCGCATCGGTCGCCTTGAAGCGGATAGCGCGCACGGCATCGAATTCGGCGCGGGTCACCTGACCGTCACCATTGGTATCATAATCATGGATGAAGGCATTGCCCTCATGCGGCGCGGCGATGGCGGCGGGGATGGCGAGCAGCGCGCAGGATGCGGCGGCGATCAGGCGAAATTTCATGTCAGTCTCCATATGATGGTGAGGGATCAGGCGGCGTCGAACGCCAGCGTGTAGGTGTAGCTGCGATAGGGGATTTCGGATCCGGCGGGGGCGGTGGTGCGATGGCGCACCAGGATCAGATATCGGCCGGCATCATCGGGCTTGAGCGTGAATTGGCCCGCAGCATCGGTCTTGATCTGCCCGGCGATCTTGCGGCCGTCATAGACACCCGCGGCGCGAAACAGCGTGACATCGACCCCCGCCAGCGGCTTGCCGTCGAACAGCAATAGGAAGGTAGCGTCCGATCCGCTGGCGATGCTGTTGGGGTGGGTGATTGGCTGAATTTCCAGCGCCTCGCCGCGCGGCTTGAGCGCGGCGGCGGTGGGCTGGCCGCGCGTGACATAGGCGTCGGCCAGCGTCGCGCTTTGCACGGCGACGGGTTCAGCGCCCTTGGGCGGCGCACCATCCTCGCCGCGCATCACCCATTGGCCATTCACCCGGTACATCTGGCCCTTGCGGCCGAGGCGTTGGCCAGTGGTCACCCGATAGGTGCCCGGCGTTTTCAGATCGGCCTCGAAGATGGAGAGATCGCGCAAATAGGTGACCGGGCCGGCTTCACCCGCCGATCCATCGGGCAGGGTGAGGCTGAACGGCGCATCGCGCATCGCGACCTCGGCGGCAAAGGGCTCTTCGCCAAATGCGGATTCCACCGTGATGTGGTCACGCTGGCCCACATCGAACGCGCCGGGCAGCACATAGGGCATATGCGCCTGCACCCCGGGCGCGGTGCAGAGCAGGCCGCCGAACACCATCGCGGACAGCCGGTTTTTCGTGAGTCTCATGAATTTCCCCTCTCAAGATGAGTGGCTATTAGTGTTAATGAGAATCACTTGCAATACTAAAACAACCCTGTATTGGGCGCTGCCATGGACCAACCGGCATCAAGCCGAACACTCAAAATCGGGGGTTTTTCGCATGAACATGACCAAATCCATTCTGCTGGCCAGCGCTGCCTTGCTGGCGTTTCCGGCGGTCGCGCAGGCGCAGGCGCGCGTTGTGGAGGACGCGACGGCGGCGGATTCCACGCAGCTTGCGCTCGACCGGCTGGTGATTTCCGCGGGCGCTGAAAAGATCGCAATCGATACGCCCCAGGCGGTCACCGCGCTCGATCAGGATGATATCGATCAGATCCAGGCGACGACCATCGGCGACATGCTGGAGGGCATTCCCGGCGTGAGCATCCAGGGGGGCGCGAGTGCATTGGGGCAGGGGTTCAACATCCGCGGCCTGGGCACCGGCCTGGCCGATTCGGACAGCCGCATCCTGATGACCGTGGACGGCGTGACCAAATTCTTCGAGCAATATCGCATGGGGGCGTTCTTCAGCGAACCCGAGCTTTACAAGCGCGTCGAAGTGCTGCGCGGCCCGGCATCCTCCACACTCTATGGCGCGGGTGCACTGGCGGGCGTGGTGAATTTCACCACCAAGGACGCGTCCGATTTCCTGAAGGATGGAGACAGGCTGGCGGTGCGGCTGAAGGCGGGCACGGAGACCAATGCGGAATCGCATGTGCTGTCAGGCATTGTGGCGGTCGCGCCGGTGGCGGGCGTCGAACTGCTCGGTAGCTATAACAGCCGGCGCAGCGATCATTATGAGGATGGTCATGGCGATGAGGTGATCCCATCGAATGCGGTGTCCGATAGCTGGCTGGTGAAGGCGCGTGTGACGATCGGCGGCAATCGCAAACATGCGATCTGGGCCTCCTATCAGGATTGGATCAGCGACAGCACCCAGATTTACGATCAGGCCGAAGCCTTTGGCACCACCCCGGTGCGCCGCAAGGTTCACGACAAGACTGCGGTGATCGGCTATGAGAATGACTTTAACGGCAGCGATCTTTTCAATGTCGAGGCGCAGGCCTCCTATGCCGATTCCAATATTCATCAGACCGAGACCAGCTTTCTCGGCGCGCTTGAATATTCCGAATTTTCCTATGCCACCAAGCAGGCGAAATTCCAGAACCGCTCCAAATTCGATCTGGGTGGGGACTGGTCGACCTTCCTGTTCCTGGGCGCGCAATGGAGCGACCAGGCGCGGCGCAATCCGCGCAAGAGCCTGACCGGCGTCATCACGCCGGGCGGCCCAACCCACCCCGAAGGCGACATGACCAAATATGGCGTGTTCGCGCAGGCGGAGATCGTGTGGTCCGACAAATTGACGATCATCCCCGGCGTGCGCGTGGATTGGACCGATCTGAAGCCGGGTGACACGCTGGTGGGCGGCTTGCCCGTGACGATCCCCGGAGCCCGGCGCGTGAAGGACAGCGGCGTTTCACCCAAGATCGCGGCCAGTTATGCGCTGACCGACTGGTTCTCGCTCTTCGGATCGGTGGCGCACACGGTGCGTATGCCGGTGCTGGACGAGCTTTACAGCCGGACCAATGCGACCGCGACCAATGTGAGCCTCAATCTGAAGCCCGAGGAATCGGACAATTATGAAGCCGGCTTCTCGCTGTCATTCGATGGCCTCGCGTCAAGCCGCGACAAATTGCGCTTCAAGGCCACGGCGTTCCAGAATGATGTGAAGAACCTCATCACGCGCGGCACGGCGACGTCATCCTATTTCGTGAACGTCGGCGAATCGCGCTTCAAGGGGATCGAGGTCGAGGCTGAATATGGTGCAGGCGGGTTTTTCGCGCGCGGCAATCTCTCGATCATCGATGGCAAGAACCGGCTGAGCGACACCTATCTCAACACCATTCCGGCGAATGAATATCGCCTGACGCTGGGCTATGCCGATCCGGTCACCGGGCTGTCCGGCGGCTGGACGGGCGAATTTTCGGAGAAGCAGGACAAGGTTTCGAGCATCGCGCTCGCGACGCCGGGCTATGCGGTCCAGAATCTGTTCCTGGCGTTCAAGCCGCGGATCGGCGCGGCAGAGGGCTTTGAATTCCGCGTGGGCGTGGACAATGTGTTCGACAGATATTTCCAGCGGCATTTGTCGTCGCTGCCGGCGGAAGGGCGGACGTTCAAAGTCTCCGTCGCCAACACTTTCTGAGCTGCGCCATGCGGCTTCCCATCCGCATCGGCGCGCCGGCCGCTGCCTCGCTGCTCGTGAACGGGCTGATGGTGGCGGCCCTGCTCAATCTGGGTATCGGCGGGATGACATCGCATAAGCCGCCGCGGGCGATCGCGGTGATGGATCTGGCGGTGCTGAAAGGCGCTGAGGACGGGGTGGAGGAGGCACAATCCGCCAACGAACCCGCGGGGGAGCCAAGCCCAACCCCGCCAGCCGCCGCGCCTACGGCGGTAGCGGCGATCGTGCCGCCGCCGCCCATGCCTGTACCGGGAGCACGCGCAGCCCCGAGTCTACCATTGGCAGCACAATCGACTGCACCCGCTGCCCCGGCGGCGACGTCACCGGCAAAGGCCGCACCATCCATCGCTGCGGCTTCGGCCTCAGCATCAGCATCAGCATCAGAGGTTCGCAAGGGGGCGAGGGATGGGCTGGATGCGAATGCGCCTTCGGGCACCAGCCGATCCTATGCGGCGCGTGTGCGATCCTGGCTGCTCGCGCACAAGACTTATCCCAGGCGCGCAAAGATGCGGCGCGAGGAGGGCGTGGTGCGCGTGTTCTTCGTGATCGACCGGGGCGGGCGGCTGATGGAAGGCTGGGTGACGGCGGGCTCGGGCTTCCTCTCGCTGGACGAGGAGGCGGCGGCCATGCTGCGCCGGGCCTCGCCTTATCCCTCCGCGCCCAGCGAGGTCCGCGGTGATCGCATCGAGATCAGCGCGCCGGTCGAATTCACGCTGCCGCTTTAGAAAGGCCGGCGACGCAGCTATAGTGATTGAAACATGGAGTGATCGATCGTGACTGACAGCCTGGATGATCGCATCATCGAAACGCCGGACGGGCCGATGAGCTGGGCCGCGTGGAAAAAGAAGAATCCGGTGCAGGTGCCGTCGCGCCGCACCAAGGGCAAGAAGCTGCCCAATAAGGTGCCCAAGCGGACGGGCGAGACCTGACCGCCCGCAATCGCTTGCCTTGGATCGATCGCGGTGCGATAGGCGCGGCCCCGCGCGCGCCTGCGCCTCACGCAAATCCTGGAAATTTTCATGCAGACCCGCGCTGCCGGCCGCGCCATGGGCCTCGATTTCGGCACGACGAACAGCGTCGCCGCACTGGCGGGCGCTGATGGTGCCTCCGAGATGGTGGAGTTTCAGGGCGACCATGCGGCCGGCGCGGTGTTCCGCTCCGCCTTGTGCTTCTGGCATGATGATGCGGTGCGCGGCGGGATCGCATCCGAAGCCGGGCCATGGGCGATCGCCGAATATCTCGAATGGCCGCAGGACAGCCGCTTCATCCAGTCGTTCAAATCGGTGGCGGCCAGCGCCACCTTCGAACACGCCTCGATCTTCGAAAAGCGGTATCGCTTCGAGGAACTGGGGCGGCTCTTTCTTGAAAAGCTCGTGAGCCATGCAGGCGGGGTGCTGGACGATCGGCCGCAGCGGGTGGTGGTGGGCCGGCCGGTCGAATATGCCGGAACCCGGCCCGACGCGAAGATCGCGCGTCAACGCTATGACCGGATGTTCGAAGCCTTCGGCACCGAAATCCATTATGTCTATGAGCCGCTGGGCGCGGCCTTTAGCTACGCCTCCCGCCTGACCGATCCGGCGACCATATTGGTTGCGGATTTCGGCGGCGGCACCAGCGATTTTTCGATCGTGAAAGTGGCCGCCGCGGGCGCTGCGCGGCGCTGCATCCCGCTCGGGTCTGCGGGCATCGGGATCGCGGGGGATCGCTTCGATTACCGGATCATGGACCGCCTGATCCTGCCCATGCTGGGGAAGGGCGGCAGCTATCGCTCTTTCGACAAGACGCTGGAGATCCCGCGCAGCCATTTCGCCGATTTCGGAGACTGGTCGCGCCTCGCGCTCATGAAGAACCGTCGCACGATGGAGGAACTCGCCAAGCTGCAGAAGATCGCGCTCGATCCTGATGCGATCGGGCGGATGATCGCGGTGATCCAGAATGAGCTGGGCTATCCGCTTTATGATGCGGTCGGCCAGCTCAAGCGTGCGCTTTCCCAGGACAGTCAGGCGCATTTCCATTTCGAGGGGGCTGGCCTTGCGATCGAGGCAGACGTGTCACGCGCGGATTTCCAAAGCTGGATCGCCGAGGATATCGCGCGGATCGCCGCGACGGTCGATCGCGCGCTGGCCAAGGCGGGCGTGGCGGATGGCGAGATCGATCGCGTGTTCCTCACCGGGGGATCGTCACTCATCCCGGCGATCCGGGGGCTGTTCGACCAGCGCTTTGGCGAGGACCGGATTGCGACGGGCGGCGAACTGACATCGATCGCGCACGGGTTGGCGATGATCGGGCAGGAAGAGACGATCGCCGAATGGGCGGTGCAGGATGATTGACGGCCGATGAGCCACTGTCCATGGAGCGTGGATGGCCCGCGCTGATCGCCTCGAACGTATGGAAAATCAGCGTATCGCGCTGGAAGAGGACTATCTGGCTCTGCTGCTGGCAGCGCTGAAGCGCTGCGCGGCGGGTCATTGGGGGCTGTTCGATCATACCAAGGACCGCGCCGCCCGTGCCAGCGTGGCCGCCGAGATCGAGGCGCTGATCGAGACCGGCGACGCCATTGACGATCTGCGCGAAAAGCTCGGCATGGAGATATTCGCGCTGCATCAGGAATTTCTGGCCGCGCGCGGTCCGGTCAAGGCCAGCGCCGTCGGCGAACCCAAACAGGCGCGCGCCTGGCTGGATCGGCTCGGCGCATAGCGCCGGCGTCGCGGCCATGCGCGCACGCAATTTCTGTTTCCGGCTGAAGGGGATAGGGGATTCCGTAGCGTCGGATCGCGCGCCATCATGCTGTGTTCGGGCTTTGTTGACACCTGCCGTCGTAAATGGTCTCTAAACCCAAAGTTTGTACGCGAGGGGAAGCGCTCGAACGGTCTTCTCCCGGGTATGGAAGCCCAGCCACGGGTCATAGCGTGGTATCGTCCTCACAGGGACGTGTGAAGGAGAGGAACATTATGAAGCTCGTTTTGAAGCTCGTCACCGGCGTCGCTTTTTGCAGCCTCGCGACCGGATTGGTCCATGCGCAGACGGAGAGCGAGGCGACGCCACTGGACGCCGAACCTGTGGTTGAAGATCAATATGCCGATATCGTCGTCACGGCCACGGGGCGCGCGCAACGCGCCCAGGATGTGCCGCTCGCCGTCAGCGTGATCGGCGGGGAGGCGCTGGAAAACAGCGGCATCTCCGATATTCGCGGGCTGAGGCAGGTGACACCGAGCCTGCAGGTGACCACCGGCCAATCATCGGCCACCGGCGTCGTGCTGCGCATCCGCGGCATCGGCACGGCGGGCGACAATCCCGGCTTCGAACCGGCGGTCGGCGTGTTCATCGATGGCGTATTTCGCGCGCGCGCCGGCGTGGCGCTGGCAGACCTGCCGCCGATCGATCGCGTGGAAGTGCTGCGCGGGCCGCAGGGGACGCTGTTCGGCCGCAACACATCGGCGGGCGCGCTCAGCATCACGACGCAGGGACCGAGCTTCGATCTGGGCGGCTATGCCGAGGCGAGCTATGGCAATCTTGACGAAATGGAGCTGAAAGCCGGGGTGACCGGGCCGGTGTCCGAAACCATCGCGCTGCGGGTGGACGGCGGCTATCACAAGCGCGACGGCTATATCAAAGACGCCAATGTGGACCGCCGCTTCAACAATCTCGATCGCTGGTTCGTGCGCGGTCAGGCGAAATACGAAAGCGGCGATGTCACGGTGCGGCTGATCGGCGATTATGCCGAGACCGACGAATCCTGCTGCGGCGCGCTGAATACGGGATCGGGCTTTGCCCAGCCGGGCACCGCCGCCTTTGCCGCGAGCAGCGTGGTGCAGGGGCTGGCTGCCGCCAATGGCCGGGTCGGCATCGCCTTTCCGTTCGATGCCGAGGCGCGCGTGATGGCCGCCTCGCCCAATCGTGATCTGTCCGAGCGCGTGAAGGAATGGGGCATCTCCGGCCAGGTCGATTGGGATCTGGGCGATGTCACGCTGACCTCGGTCACGGCGTGGCGGGATTGGAAAGCACGCCGCAATCAGGACATCGACTTTTCCGGCGTGGATCGCGCCTATCGCGAAGGCTATCAAACCGGATTGCGGGATTTCACGCAGGAAATCCGGCTGAAGGGTTCGGCCTTTAACGATCATCTCGACTGGCTGGTGGGCGGTTTCTACCTGAACGAAAAGAACACGCTGACCGACCGTGTGCGCTTCGGCACGCAGGGCGATGCCTATGTCGATAATTTCGTCAACGCGCTGACCGATGCGGCCGTGCCGGGGCCGGGTGGGTTCCAATTGTTCGGGACGATTCCGGGCCGTCCGCTGGTGGGTCAGGTGCTACTCGCATCCAACGCACAGCTTGCCGCCGCGGCGGGGGCCGGCGGGCCGGCCGTGCTGGCGACGTTCCTCACGCCATTCCCGTCCACGCCGAATGGGGCAGGTCAGGTGGCCGATCGCTATCGGGTCGATACCGAGGCGTTCGCGCTGTTTACGCACAATATCATCAACTTCAACGACAATATCTCGCTGACATTGGGCCTGCGCTACAATCACGAGACCAAGGATATCGATGCCAATCTTAATTCAGCCGTTCCTGCGTGCGCTTTCCTGCAGGGGGCCAATGCGGCACTCCTGCGTGCCGGACTCAATGGGCTCAACGCAATCCCCGGTGCAGATGGCAAACCGACTAATCTCGGCGACGCCATCGTCAACCTCTCCTGCAATCCGACCGTCAACAGCGAATTCAACGGCCTGTATGACGGTGGCCGCAGCGAAAGCGTGTTTACCGGCACCGCCAAGCTGGCGTTCAAACTAAGCGATGATGTGCTGGTTTATGGTGGCTATGATCGCGGCTACAAATCGGGTGGCTATAATCTGGATCGAAGCTCCTTCGATTCCCGTTTTCTGCGGATCAATCAGGATAGTCTGACGAGCCCCTTGGGAGATGGTGCGCAGATTGACGATCTCGAGTTCGGAAAGGAGTCCGTCGATTCATTCGAAGTGGGCGTCAAGACCAATTTCAGCCGTGCGATCCAGTTCAACGCTTCGGCCTTTTACGCGGATCTGAGGGGCTATCAGAATCTGGTGTTCACCGGCAGTTTCTTCGAGGTGCAGAATTTCAAGAAACTGATCTCCAAGGGGATCGAGCTTGAATCGATCTTCCGTCCGGCGTCCGATCTCACGGTGAGCCTGAACTACACTTTGCTCGATACTGAAGTGAAGGATGCGGCGGCGGGCGCTGACAATAATATGCCGCTCACCAATTCACCCAAGCATGTGGTCACCGGCGCAGTCACCTGGACGCCGCAGCTTAGCGACAGCGTGGGCGGACTGGTGCATGTCGATTGGCGGACGCAAAGCGATGCCAATACCCTGAACGATCCCGTCGGCGTGCCCTTTACGACCAATGACGGCCATTCGATCGTCAATGCGCGGGTGGGCGTGAATTTCGGCCCCAATCAGAATTTCGGGGTCGAAGCCTATGTCGAAAATCTGTTCGACCGCTATTTCAACATCACGTCGTTTCCGATCCCCGAACAGAGCGCCAGTTTCGCGGTCTATCCATCGCCGCCGCGGCTTTATGGCGTAAAGTTGCGCGCACGCTTCTGATCCGCGCACGATCGCTTCAATAAGGGGCCGGATCGCGGTTTGCGTGATCCGGCCTCTGCTTTATGGGGTGGATGAAACTGAACAGGATTGCCACGAACATGCCGCTTGACGATTCCGATGAGCAGAAATTGCCGGTGCCGCAGGAGATCCAGGACGCGATCCGCACGCTTTTGCTGTGGGCCGGCGATGATCCCACGCGCGAAGGCCTGATTGACACGCCCAAGCGCGTCGCGCGCGCGTGGAAGGAATATTGCGCCGGCTATGACGAGGATCCGGCGCATCATCTGACGCGCACGTTCAAGGAAGTGGGCGGTTATGACGAGGTCGTGCTGCTGAAGGACATTCCGTTCCAGTCGCATTGCGAGCATCATATGGCACCGATCATCGGCAAGGCGCACATCGCCTATCTGCCACGCGACCGGGTGGTCGGTATTTCGAAACTGGCGCGCGTGCTGCATGGCTATGCACGGCGGCTGCAGGTGCAGGAGCGGCTGACCGCCGAGGTCGCGCAATGCGTGTGGGATCATCTCAAACCCCATGGCGTCGCGGTGGTGATCGAGGCGAGCCACGCCTGCATGACCGCGCGCGGCGTGCGCACGCCGGGCGTGGGCATGACCACCAGCCGGTTGATCGGTTGTTTCCTTGAAGACAACCGGAGCCGCAAGGAAGTTCTCTCGCTGATGGGCTTTTGAGCCGACTGTTCAGATCGCCCATATTCCGTTTGTCCCGAGCGAAGTCGAGGGACGTGGGGACAAATCGGCGCGTGTCTCGACTGCGCTCGACACCAACGGGTTTGGGGTGTGCGAAGCTTAGACGGGATAGCAAGCAAAAAAGGCCGCCCGATCGTGTGATCGGACGGCCTTTTTTGGTGTTTCGCGTTTGAAAGCGATCAGGCTTCGGCCTGATCCTCTTCCGCAGCCTCTTCGGGGGCTTCCGAAGCGATCTCGCCGGGTTCGGCATTGGGATCGTAATCTTCGGTGAAGCCAGCCTCGTCCTTTTCGAACATGGCGGACATCACATCGACGCCCTGCGCCTGAAGCTCGGCTTCCTCAGGCGAACGTGCGACGTTCACCTTGATGGTCACCACGACTTCGGGATGCAGCGTCACCTTGACGGTTTCGACGCCGATCGCCTTGATCGGGCGATCGAGCACGATCATCGACTTCACGACCTTGGCACCATCGGCTTCCAGGGCTTCCACGATGTCGCGGACCGAAACCGAACCATAAAGCTGGCCGGCGTTGGAAGCCTGACGGATGAGCGTAACGCTCTTGCCGTCCACATCCTTGGCTGCGATTTCGGCTTCGCCGCGGCGTGAGGCGTTATCGGCCTCGATCGTGGCGCGGTTGGCTTCGAAAACCTTGCGGTTGCTCTCGTTGGCGCGCAGCGCCTTCTTGTTCGGGAGCAGGAAATTGCGTGCGAAGCCATCCTTCACGGTGACGACGTCACCGATCTGGCCAAGCTTTTCGACGCGTTCGAGCAGGATCACTTGCATGGTCTGACCCTCACTTCACGATATAGGGGAGAAGGCCAAGATGACGCGAACGCTTGATCGCCTTGGCGAGTTCGCGCTGCTTCTTGGCAGACACCGCGGTGATGCGGCTCGGGACGATCTTGCCGCGCTCGGACACGAAGCCCTGCAGCAGACGAACGTCTTTATAATCGATCTTCGGCGCGTCTTTCGCGGCGAAGGGGCAGCTCTTGCGGCGGCGGAAAAATGGGCGTGCCATGGTTTCTGCTCTCCTTATTCGGCTTCGGCGTCGCGGTCGCGACGGGGACGATCTTCACGATCGCCGCGGGGACGGTCACCACGGTCACCACGATCGCGGCGGCCATCACGGTCGCTGCGCTCGGACTTGCGCATCATGACCGACGGGCCTTCCTCGAGGGCGTCGACCTTGACGGTCATGTAGCGGATCACGTCTTCGTTGATCGAAGTCTGGCGCTCAAGCTCAGCGACGACGCCGGCAGGGGCATCGATTTCGAGCATCACATAATGCGCCTTGCGGTTCTTCGCGATCTTGTACGCGAGCGAACGCAGACCCCAGGTCTCGGTCTTGACGACCTTGCCCTTGTTATCTTCGATGATCTTGGTGGCGGATTCCGCCAGCGCGTCGACCTGGGCTTGTGCCAGATCCTGACGCGCGAGAAAAACATGCTCATACAGAGCCATGCGCGCTATTCCTTCATCTTGGCCGATCGCTGACGCCGCGACCATCGCGAACGCCCCTCCGGCTGTCGTCTCAAAAGCAAAGCAGGGCGGAAAGACGTGCTTTCCACCCCGATTGCAGGGTGCCCATGGCGAAAAAGGGGGGCGGGCGCAAGCGGAATCTCAAGATTTGCGGCGGATTACACCCAGCCTTCGAGCACCTGATCATGCGGACGATGACCATCCGCCCACATCTGGATATTGGCGATCACCTTGTCTCCGGTGGCTTCGCGCGCTTCGACCGTGGCGGAGGCCATATGCGGGATGAGCACCGCATTTTCGAGCGCGAGCAGCCGCGGATCGACGGCGGGCTCATGCGCATAGACGTCAAGCCCGGCCCCGGCGATCGTGCCGCTTTCCAGCGCATCGATCAGCGCCGATTCGTCCACCAGTTCGCCGCGCGCGATATTGATCAGGCAGGCGTCGGGCTTCATCTGCGCCAGCCGCGCCGCATCGATCATGTGATGCGTCTCCGCATTATGCGGGCAATTGAGCGAGACGAAATCCGAGAATTCGAGCAAAGTCTGCAGATCGGGATCGAATGTGGCGCCCACGGCGCGCTCGACCACATCGGGCAGGCGGTGGCGATTGTGATAGCGGATGGAGAGACCAAAGCCTCTGGCCCGGAGCGCAATCGCCTGACCGATCCGGCCCATGCCGACGATCCCCAGCGTCTTGCCGCTGATCCGGCGGCCGAGCATTCCGGTGGGCTTCCAGCCGGTCCATGTGCCAGATCGCACCAGCCGTTCGCCCTCCGCCAGCCGGCGCGGCACGGCGAGCAGCAAGGCCATCGCCATATCCGCTGTATCATCGGTCAGTACGCCGGGCGTATTGGTGACAATGATGCCGCGGGCGCGGGCGGCCTTGAGATCGATATGATCCACGCCATTGCCGAAATTGGCGATGAGTTTCAGCTTTTCGCCTGCCCCGGCGATCAGATCGGCGTCGATCCGGTCCGTGATCGTAGGCACTAGCACGTCGCATTCGGCCATCGCCCCAGCCAGCGCCGTGCGGTCCATCGGTGCATCGTCCAGACTGAGATCGGTGTGGAATAATTCGGTCATCCGCGCCTCGATCATCGGCGGCAAGCGGCGGGTCACGGAAACCCTTGGCTGGTCAGGGCGTTCAGGCATTGTCATGCGTATTGCGCTAGGCTGCGACGGCCATGGGCGTCAAGCCGCGCGCTTGCAGCAGGCTCGCGCATTTGCGAAAATAAGGCCATGGGCCGGATATGATAATCAGGTGGGGATGAAGCGGTGATATATAAAAGTCTGATTGGCACGGCGGCAATCGTCGTCCTGGCGGTGACGGGCTTTGGCGATGCGATGGCGCAGAAAAAGCCGCCTTATTGGGCCTCGATCGGCGCGGGCAAGGCCTATATGCGCTCGGGGCCGGGGCGGCAATTTCCGGCGCAATGGCTGTTCGTGCGCGCGGATCTGCCGGTGAAAGTGGTCGAAACCTATCCGAACTGGCGCAAGGTGCAGGATCCCGATGGCGCGCAGGGATGGATGCAGGCCAATCTGCTGAGCGAGGCGCGCACGGGGATGATCCGCGGCGAGACACGGCCTTTGCGTTCGTCACCCGAATCCGATGCCAGCATCAGTTGGCGGGCGGAAGCCGGCGTGGTCGGCAAACTCAGCGAATGTGCCCAAGGCTGGTGCAAATTCGATGTGCGCGGCAAGGCAGGCTATGTGGAAACGGCGCACATCTGGGGCGGGGATGAATTGCCGGGAGGGTGAGGACAGGGAAATTTGTCGTCACCCTGAACTCGTTTCAGCGTCCATTTCAAAGTCACGACCCATGCAAGGGCGGAAGAATGGATGCTGAAACAAGTTCAGCATGACGCGGTGGGGATCAATCGCAACGCCTCCACCAGCGGATGTTCGTTACGATCTACGTTCCAATGCGGTCCAAACAGCAAGCCGATCTCGCGGCTCTCATCGAAGCCCGTCATCAGCGGCATGGCCACGCCCGGCCCGCCGAGCGATTCGGGCGCGACCGTGATGCCCAGACCGGCGCGCACCATTGCCATCGCGCGATCATCATTGGCGGACCGGAAACTGAAGGGCGGGCGGACGCCGCGCTCGGTGAAATGGCGGCTGGTTTCGCTCAGCATCTCGCACGCACGCCGCGCGATCATCGTCTCCCCGGCAATTTCCTCCGCCGCCACGGTCTCCCGATCCGCGAGCGGATGATTGGCGGGGAGGGCGAGGCGATAAGGCTCGGTATAAAGGCTTTCGGCCGCAAACCGGTTTGCCTCCGGATGGAGGATGGTCACCGCCAGATCGATGCGGCCATGCGTCAGCGCGCCGTTCACTTCGCGTTCGCCGCCCTCGATGATTTCGATCGGCTCCACGCCGGCATAAGCCGTTAGCGCGCGTTCGATGCGGTCGGTAGACAGGCTGAGCAACAGGCCCAGCCGGATCGGCTGCACGGGCGCAGCGATCCCCGTCACGCTTTCCTCCGCCTCGCGAAATTCGCGTTCGATCGTGCGCGCATGGGCGAGCAGACGGTTGCCCGCCGCGGTCAATTGCACGCGGCGGTTGCTGCGCGCGAACAGCCTAGCCCCCAATTGGTGTTCGAGCGCTGAGATGCCCGCCGAGAGCGTGGGCTGGGTGACATGGATCTGTGCGGCGGCGCGCGTAAAGCTGCCGCTATCGACCACGGCGAGAAACTGGCGGAGATGGGTGCGGCTGATCATAGAAATATTCTATGTGAAATTCGGATCAATTTCAATTTTTACGATGTTAAGGCCTAGGCTATGAAGCGGGCAGAGGCTCCGATAGCATGGCCCGCGAAGGAGAGACGGACGTGACCGCTACCCCCGATTTCGATTTCGCGCTGGGCGAGACGGCGGACATGATCCGCGACAGCACGCGCCGCTTCGCCGAAGACCGGATCGCGCCGCTCGCCGCGAAAATCGATGCGGACGACTGGTTTCCGCGCGAACTCTGGACTGAAATGGGCGATCTCGGCCTGCACGGGATCACCGTTGAAGACGCCGATGGCGGTCTTGGTCTCGGTTATCTGGAGCATGTGATCGCGGTGGAGGAGGTCAGCCGCGCGTCCGCATCCATCGGCTTGTCCTATGGCGCGCATTCCAATCTGTGCATCAACCAGATCCGCCGCTGGGCGAATCCGGCGCAGAAAGCCAAATATCTCCCCAAATTGATTTCCGGCGAACATGTCGGTTCGCTTGCCATGTCCGAAGCCGGGGCCGGGTCCGATGTGGTCTCGATGAAATTGAAGGCCGAGGCACGCGATGGCGGGCATGTGCTCAATGGCACGAAATTCTGGATCACCAATGCGGCCTATGCCGACACTTTGGTGGTCTATGCCAAGACCGGTGAAGGATCGCGCGGGATCACCGCCTTTCTGATCGAAAAGGACATGCCCGGCTTTTCGATCGGGCAGAAGATCGACAAGATGGGGATGCGTGGCTCGCCCACCGCCGAACTGGTGTTCGACGATTGTTTCGTGCCGGATGAAAATATCATGGGGCCGCTGAACGGCGGCGTCGGCGTCTTGATGTCCGGCCTCGATTATGAACGCGCGGTGCTCGCGGGAATCCAGATCGGGATCATGCAGGCGTGCCTCGATGTGGTCATCCCGTTCGTGCGCGAGCGCAAGCAATTCGGCAAGGCGATCGGCACTTTCCAGCTTATGCAGGGTAAGATCGCGGACATGTATGTCGCGCTGCAATCGGCGCGCGCTTATGTCTATGCGGTCGCGCGTTCGTGCGATGCGGGCAAGACCACGCGCTTCGATGCCGCGGGCGCGATCCTGCTGGCGAGCGAGAACGCCGTGCGCGTCGGGCTGGAGGCGATCCAGGCGCTGGGCGGGGCGGGCTATACCAAGGACTGGCCGGTGGAACGCTATATGCGCGATGCGAAATTGCTCGATATCGGCGCGGGGACGAACGAGATCCGCCGGATGCTGATCGGGCGGGAGCTGATCGGGGCGTGAGGGGGGGTGGCATAATAATGGACTGGTGCCCCCCCAACCGTTCGTCCCGAGCGAAGTCGAGGGACGTAGGGACCGGTCCGGAACGTGTCTCGACTGCGCTCGACACAAACGGTTTTGGGTATGGACTGGATTGCCCCACATGATCGAAGCCCTCAAATGGTTCGCGAGCATCAGCGGGATGATCGCCGCGCTGATGATCGCCTGGGATCACAGCCGCCGCATCACCGGCTGGGGCTTCGTCATCTTCGTCGCCGCCAGCATCGCCTGGATCGCATCGAGCCTGATCGAGGGCGAAGCGCCGCTCGCCGTGCAGAATGGCGTGCTGCTCATGATCAATCTGTTCGGCGTTTATCGCTATCTCATCCGCAAGAAGGAAACCAAGGCTTGAGCGCCCCCGTTCTCGATACCAAGATCGCCACTGACAGCGAGATTTTCCGCAGCAACGCCGTGCATAACAAGGCGCTGGCGGAGAAGCTCTATGCCGACGTCGCCACCGCGGCGCTGGGCGGCAGCGAAGCCTCGCGCGCCAAGCACACCGCGCGCGGCAAATTGCTGCCGCGCGAACGGGTGGAGCGGCTGCTCGATCCCGGCTCACCCTTTCTCGAGATCGGTCAGCTCGCCGCGAACGATCTTTACGGTGGAGAGATTCCCGGCGCGGGGATGATCGCGGGCATCGGGCGCGTGTCCGGCCGGCAGGTGATGATCGTCGCCAATGACGCCACGGTGAAGGGCGGCACTTATTATCCGATGACCGTGAAAAAGCATCTGCGCGCGCAGGAGATTGCCGAGGCCAACCGGCTTCCGTGCATCTATCTGGTCGATAGCGGCGGCGCCAATCTGCCGCATCAGGATGAGGTGTTTCCCGATCGTGACCATTTCGGGCGGATCTTCTTCAATCAGGCCAATATGTCGGCGCTGGGGATTCCGCAGATCGCCTGCGTGATGGGCAGTTGCACCGCGGGCGGCGCTTATGTGCCCGCCATGTCCGACGAAAGCGTGATCGTGCGCAATCAGGGGACGATCTTTCTCGCCGGTCCGCCGCTGGTAAAGGCGGCTACGGGCGAGGAGATCAGCGCCGAGGATCTGGGTGGCGGCGATCTGCACGGGCGCAAATCGGGCGTGGTCGATCATGTGGCCGAGAATGACGAACATGCGCTGACGATCGTGCGCGATATCGTTTCCACGCTCAATCCGCCGCATGATCCGCGCGTCAATCTGAAGGAGCCGCGCGCGCCCAAATTCGATGCGGAGGAGCTTTACGGCATCGTCCCCGCCGATGTCCGCGCGCCCTATGACGTGCATGAGGTGATCGCACGGATCGTGGACGGCAGCGAATTTCACGAGTTCAAGGCGCTTTACGGCACTACGCTGGTGTGCGGCTTTGCGCATATCTGGGGGATGCCCGTCGCGATCCTGGCGAACAATGGCGTGCTGTTCAGCGAAAGCGCGGTGAAGGGCGCGCATTTCATCGAACTGGCGTGCCAGCGGCGCATCCCCTTGCTGTTCCTCCAGAATATCTCGGGCTTCATGGTCGGCGGCAAATATGAGGCGGAGGGGATTGCCAAGCATGGCGCGAAACTGGTGACCGCCGTGGCCACCGCGACCGTGCCCAAGATCACGGTGCTGATCGGCGGCAGCTTCGGCGCGGGCAATTATGGCATGTGCGGCCGCGCCTATGCCCCGCGCTTCCTCTTTTCCTGGCCCAACAGCCGCATCTCGGTCATGGGCGGCGAGCAGGCGGCGAGCGTGCTGGCGACGGTGCACCGCGATGCAGCGAGCTGGACGCCGGAGCAGGCCGAGGCCTTCAAAGCGCCGATCCGTCAGAAATATGAGGATGAAGGCAATCCCTGGCACGCGACCGCGCGATTGTGGGACGACGGCATCATCGATCCCGCGCAGACGCGCGATGTGCTGGGGCTTGCGTTTGCGGCGACCCTGGAAGCGCCGATCGCAGAGCGACCGGCGTTCGGGGTGTTCAGGATGTGATGGGGGTGGTTTCTACTCGCCGCCGTCACCCTGAACTTGTTTCAGGGTCCATCCATCCGCGTGGTCGATCTCATCGGATCGAACCCCAGCGCAACCGCCAGATCCTCCCAATGGGGATTGTCACTCTCGATCAGATTGATCTTCCATGGCCGATGCCACCGCTTCAACTGCTTCTCGCGGCCAATGGCGGAAGGCATGTCATCGAACATCTCGAAGCGCACGAGCCGAAAGACGCCGTGTCGGGTCGTAAAGCCGGGGGTGGCGCATGTTCGATGCTGATGAATTCGCGCCAAAATATTCGACGTTACGCCAATATAAAGCGTCCCATAATGTCCACTCGCGAGAATATAGATGCAGGCTTGTCTTGCCATTCCGTTCGCCCCGCCGCCGTCATGCTGAACTTGTTTCAGCATTCATTTCAACACCGCACAATGGTCCAGACGTGTAAATGGACCCTGAAACAAGTTCAGGGTGACGCAGTTGGCGGAGATCTTGGAGTTGTCTGTGATTAAATCCCTCCTCATCGCCAATCGCGGCGAAATTGCGTGCCGGATCATCCGCACCGCGCGGGCCATGGGTATTCGTACCATTGCGGTTTATTCCGATGCCGATGCCAAGACGCTGCATGTGCGTCAGGCGGACGAGGCCGTGCATATCGGGGCGTCTCCCGCGCGGGAAAGCTATCTGGTCGGTGACAAGATCATCGCCGCGGCCAAGGCGACGGGCGCGGAGGCAATCCATCCGGGTTATGGCTTTCTTTCCGAAAATGCCGCCTTCGCGCAGGCGGTGATCGATGCCGGGCTGGTGTGGGTCGGGCCGCGCCCGGCGAGCATCACGGCGATGGGATTGAAGGATGCCGCCAAGAAATTGATGCAGGAAGCGGGCGTGCCGACCACGCCGGGCTATCTGGGCGAGAATCAGGATCCCGATCACCTGAAAATCGAGGCCGATGCGATCGGCTATCCTGTGCTGATCAAGGCCGTGGCGGGCGGCGGCGGCAAGGGGATGCGGCGCGTGGATGACGCGGCGGATTTCACGGATGCGCTGCTCTCGTGCAAGCGCGAGGCGGCGTCGTCCTTTGGCGACGATCGCGTGCTGATCGAGAAATATATCCTCTCGCCCCGCCATATCGAAGTGCAGGTGTTCGGCGATACGCATGGCAATGTGGTTCATCTGTTCGAACGCGATTGCTCGCTCCAGCGGCGGCACCAGAAGGTGATCGAGGAAGCCCCCGCGCCAGGCATGGACGAAGACACGCGCGAGGCGATCTGCGCGGCGGCGGTGAAGGCGGCCAGGGCGGTCGATTATGTCGGCGCGGGCACGATCGAGTTCATCGCCGACGCCAGCGAAGGCCTGCGCGCAGACCGCATCTGGTTCATGGAGATGAACACGCGGCTGCAGGTGGAGCATCCGGTGACCGAGGAGATTACCGGGCAGGATCTGGTCGAATGGCAATTGCGGGTGGCGTCGGGTGAGGTTCTGCCCAAGCGGCAGGATGAGTTGAGCATCAATGGCTGGGCGATGGAGGCAAGGTTGTATGCCGAGGATCCGGCCAAGGGGTTCCTGCCGAGCGTGGGACGCCTTGAACGCTGCTATTTTCCCGAAGACTACGTTCGTATTGAAACCGGCGTAGAGCAGGGCTCTGATATTAGCCCCTTCTACGACCCGATGATCGCGAAGATCGTCGTGCATTCCGATGACCGCGCTAATGCCATCGCCTTGCTCAGTCAGAAAATGGAAGGGCTTGCGGTCTGGCCGGTAAAGACAAATGCTGGCTTCCTTTTTCGTTCGTTGAACCACGCGATCTTCCGCTCGGGGGAGGTGACCACCGGTTTCATCGCCGATTACCAGGACGCGCTTGTGCCCGAAGATGTCCCCGGAGATCTTTTGCTAAAGCAAGCGGCGCAGGTGATCGTAAGCCATTACGCGGATCAACATGCTGTCGAGCCCATCGGCTTTCGTCTCAACCGCAGGCCCGAGCTTACCGTTCATCTTACCGTCGGTGCTGAGACCTATGAGGTCACAGCGGATCGCGAGCCCGTTGGCGACATATATGCTTCTACCATTGGGGACCGAGGTGCCTTGGTGACATTCGAAGGGCAGAGCTTTGGTGTTCTGCTCAAGCGAACGAACGGCGCAGCGGGCGGCGCGGCCGGAGACGGCGCGATCATGTCGCCCATGCCGGGCCGGATCATCGCGGTGGATGTCGCGGCGGGGCAATCCGTGACCAAGGGGCAGAAGCTCGTGACGCTGGAGGCGATGAAGATGGAGCATTCGCTGACCGCGCCATTTGACGGGATTGTCGCCGAATTGAATGCCGAGACGGGCGGTCAGGTGTCCGAAGGGACATTGCTGGTGAAGATGGAGAAGGTGGAGACGGAGGCGGCTTGACCTTTGATCGAGCAGAACCGTCACCCTGAACGCGTTTGGCTTGCGCCGTCCTACGGTTCAGGGTCCATTCGTCCTCCTGCATGATCTCGTGCGTGACGGAATGGATGCTGAAACAAGTTCAGCATGACGTTAGGGGAAGAGTGCGCGACTCTAGCGGAGACCATGAATGCCCGGAAAATTCTACGACCAATGGTGCATCGGCGACCGGATCGTCCATGATCTGCGCCGCACGGTCACCGAGACCGATAATATCCTCATCACCACGCTCACCCACAATCCGCAGCCGCTGCATCTGGATGCCGAATATGCGGGCGCGACCGAATTCGGGCGGGTGGTCGTGAACGGCATCTTCACTTTCGGGCTGCTGATCGGTATTTCGGTGGGCGATACCACGCTCGGCACGCTCGTCGCCAATCTGGGCTATGACAAGGTGGCGATGCCAAAGCCGGTGTTCATCGGCGATACGCTGCGCGCCGAAACCGCGGTGGTCGATCTGCGCGAGAGCGGATCGCGGCCGGGGGCGGGGATCGTGACCTTTCGCCATCACATGTTCAACCAGCGTGACGAGGAAGTCTGTTCCTGCCTGCGTATGGCTTTGCTGAAGAAGACGCCGGCGGCCGCGTGACCGGCTGGATGCCGCTCGCCGGGCTGATCCTCGGCCTGATCTTCGGCAGCTTCATCGCCAATCTGGTGATCCGCTGGCCACAGGGGAAATCGGTGGTGGGCGGACGATCCGCCTGCGATGCCTGTGGCAAGCCGCTCGGCGCGTGTGAGCTGGTGCCGGTGATCAGCCATATCCTGCAGCGCGGCCGCTGCCGGGGCTGTGGCGCTGCGATCGACCGGCGGCATCTGGCGATCGAGATTGCGGCGGGGCTGATCGGGGCGAGCGCCTTGTTCGTTGCGCCCGATCTCAATGGGCTGGCGGGCGCTGTGTTCGGCTGGTGCCTGCTGGCGCTGGCCGTGCTCGACGTGGAGCATTTCTGGCTGCCCGATCGGCTGACGCTGCCCTTGATGGCGATCGGGCTGGTCGTGGCCCCCTTCACCCGTCCCGAGATGACAGAAATGCGGATCATCGGCGCGCTGGCGGGCTTTGTCGGGCTGGCGTTCATCGGCTGGGCCTATCGCCAATGGCGCGGGCGGCAGGGGCTGGGTGGGGGCGATCCCAAAATGCTCGGCGCGATCGGGGCATGGCTGGGCTGGCCCATGCTGCCCTTCGTGCTGCTGCTGGCGAGCCTCGTAGGGCTGGGCGCGGTCCTCATACGCCGGGAGGCGATGCACGCCACCACGCGCGTGCCGCTGGGCGCGTTGATGGCGGTGGCGGCCTGGCCGCTCTGGCTGGTCGGGCAGGGCGCTTTCCCGCTGTTTTGACATTGCCGCCCTGCATCGCCAAACTCGGTTTCAAATCGAAATGGGAGCGGGCCTGTGACGCAGGATATGAAGGCAATTCTCGAAGCGCAGCGCGCTGCGTTCACGGCCGAATTGCCCGTAAGCATCGCGGCACGCAAGGATCGGTTGAAGCGCGCAATCCGACTGCTCGTGGATCATGGCGAGGCGCTGTGCCACGCATTGTCCGAGGATTTCAGCCATCGCAGCTTCGAACAATCCATGGTCACCGATGTCGTGGCGTCGATCCGCGGGCTGAAGCACGCAATCAAGCATGTGGACGCATGGGCCAGCCCGGACAAGCGCAAGCTGGATTTTCCGCTGGGGTTGCTCGGCGCGAAGGCCCGGGTGGAATATCAGCCCAAGGGCGTGGTGGGCGTGATCGCGCCCTGGAATTTTCCCGTGCAACTGAGCTTCGGCCCGATATCGGGCGCGTTCGCGGCCGGAAACCGGGTGATGGTCAAATCCTCCGAATATACGCCCGCCGTGGCGGCGCTTCTGGAGCGGATCGCACCCGATTATTTCGACCGTTCCGAACTCGCCTTCTTCAGCGGCGGGCCTGATGCGGGACAGGCTTTCTCAAGCCTGCCCTTCGATCATCTGATCTTTACCGGCGCGACCCCCATCGGCAGACACATCCTTCATGCCGCGGCGGACAATCTGACGCCGGTGACGCTGGAACTGGGCGGAAAATCTCCCGTCATCATCGGCAAGGGCGCGCATATCACGCAGGCGAGCGAGAGGATTGCGCTGGGTAAGATGATGAATGCGGGCCAGATCTGCCTCGCCCCCGATTATCTGCTCGTGCCGCAGGAGAGCGAGCGCGCCTTGGTCGAGGGGATCGGAAAAGCGGTGGCGGCTTTGTATCCCACGCTGCTCGACAATCCCGATTATACCGCGGTCGCCAACAGCCGCCATGTGACGCGTTTGCAAGGCTATCTGGATGATGCGCGCGCCAAGGGGGCGGAGATTGTGGAGATCAATCCGGGGCATGAGGATTTCGCCGCTTCCAACAGCCAGAAGATGCCGCTCCATCTGATACTTAACCCGACCGACGACATGAAGGTGATGCAGGAGGAGATTTTCGGTCCTATCCTGCCGGTGAAGCGCTATGCCGCCGTGTCGGACGCGGTGGATTATGTGAATGCGCATGACCGGCCGCTGGGGCTTTATTATTTCGGATCGGATGCGGCCGAGCAGCGCATGGTGCTGGACCGCACGATTTCGGGCGGTGTGACGATCAATGACGTGATCTTCCACGTTTCGATGGAGGATCTGCCCTTCGGCGGGATCGGCCCTTCGGGCATGGGCAGCTATCACGGGGCTGACGGTTTCAAGACGTTCAGCCATGCCAAGAGCATCTATGTACAGCCCAGGATCGATGTGGCGAAGCTGGCTGGGATTAAGCCGCCTTATGGCAAGGCGACGCGGGGCGCGATCGCCCGGGATTTCAAAGCCTGATCGTTTGAGGGCCGAATTATTTGACGATGCCGCGGAACATCAATTTGCCCGTGCTGCCCGCCGGTATCGCCTGTTTTAGTGTCCAGCGCACATGGGTCACATCCTCGGGCCGGGCACCGCGCACATAGCCATTGCGCTCTTTCACCCGCAATTGCCCCAGCGTGCCCCAGGTGGCACCGCCATCGACGGAGACGAATGCGCCGGCGTCGGGCGTGCCCTGATAGGATACGGCCTGGGGCAGCGGATTGGTGACGATGAAATCGTTTGCGGGATGGTTGCCGGTGTTGCGATAGCTGAGCATGAACACCAGCTTGTCCCCCGGCGTGACCATCCGGGGTGCCTCGAGCACGATCGAGCGGCGGCCCTGGGCATCCGCCCGATCCTTTTCGACGAAGACCGCGCTCGACAGGGAGACCTGATTGGCGGCCCGCGCCGTTGCCGGTGTGGCGCAGGCCAGCGCGGCCATCATGAATATCTTGATCGTCATGACTTGGTCGTCCGCTTTCAGTTCCGATCGCGGAAAAACCCTCCGCCCCCTGAACCGAGAGATGCGCCCAAATGGCAAACAAACCGTTAACCATATTCGGGCGGGCAAAAGCTTCTTCTCGTTCCCGCTCCGCTCCAAGCCTTGGTGGAGGGGTTGTGTGTGGTTTTTCTTCTTCTCCTTCTTCGTCAGGAAGAAAGAAAAAGGCCCACCCCCAGCCCCTCCCGGAAGGCAGAGAGGGGGAAGAAGGTGTTTCGCATTATGGGGTGAGGCATAGTAGCTGTTATGGTCGGGCCAAACTGGCTTGAGCCGCATCACAGGGAACATATGGCCGACAGCGATCCACTCACGATCCAGCAAGGCGTGGAAGATACCGCGACAATGCCGGACGTTCACCCGCCGCATGGTCATCATGACCGGATGGATTTGCGGCGGGACCGGCTTCTGGCAGCACTGACACTGCTCGCGGGAATCGGGCTGCTGCTGGGGCTGCCCTTTGCGCTCCGGGCGGGATCGGAGTTTTTTCTGCCCGTTACCGCCGCGCTGGTCGTGGCCATCGCCATGGTGCCGGGGCTTGAATGGCTGCAGCGCCGGCGCATTCCCGCGCCTGCCGCGGCGTTCCTGTGCGTGCTGATTTTCCTGGTCGTCATCAATCTGGTGCTGGTCTCGATCGTGGTCCCGGCGGCGGAATGGTTTCGCGTGCTGCCGGAGCGGATCGGGCTGATCCAGGCCAATCTCGCGCCGGTCATCGATTTCTATGCCAATCTGCAGAAATTCATCGACGACAGCATCGCGATGATCGCCAGCGGCCCGGTCGCCGCGGCGCAGACGGTGGCGGTCGCTGCGCCCAGCTCGCTGCTCGATCTGGTGGCCACCTCAGCGCCTTATGCGCTGATCCAGATGTTTTTCGCGATTCTGCTGATCTATTTCTTTCTCGCCGGATGGACCCGCCTGCGCGAGCATACGATCACGGGGCGGAGCAGCTTCGATGGCGCGATGGCAACCGCGCGGGTGATCCAGAATGTGGTGGATGCCACCTCGGCCTATCTCGGTACGATCACCGCGATCAATCTGTGTCTGGGCCTCGCGGTGGCGGCGGCGCTGCAATTGCTAGGAATGCCATCGCCGCTGATGTGGGGGGGCATCGTCGCGATTCTCAACTACATTCCCTATCTGGGGCCGATTCTCGCTGCGATCCTGCTCGCCATGGGCGGGTTGATGACCTTTCAGGATCTGTGGGTCGCGCTGCTGCCTGCGATCGTCCAGATTATTTTTCATTTGATCGAGGCGAATCTGATCACGCCGACCATCGTCGGACGGCGGCTGACGATCAATCCGTTGCTGATTCTGATCTCCTTGAGCTTCTGGGGCTGGATTTGGGGCACGCCCGGAGCGCTTCTCGCCGTACCGCTCACCATCATCATCCGCACCGTGATGGCGGCCGCCGGCAAGCCGGATATCGCGGGTTTCCTGTTCGAGGAAGGCACGCTGACTCATATCGATGACGAGGTTGTGCAGGAAGTTTCACCTGGACCCGCGCGGGCCGCTTGACAGCTTGGCAACCCTCAACTAACTGCCACGCCTCACCGCGAGAGCGGGTGTAGCTCAGTTGGTTAGAGCGCCGGCCTGTCACGCCGGAGGTCGCGGGTTCAAGTCCCGTCACTCGCGCCATCCTCCGCATTTCGGAGGATGGTTTGGAAGCGCGATGATACTCCCCCAAGGCTTTGCGCCTTATCAGAAAATTGACCTTCTCGCCTCCAATGGTCGCGCGATGTTATAGGTGATTTCCGAATCGGCGGATCGTACCGGCCTGGGGGCAAGATGAGCGTTCTTCAACTGCATTCGATTGATGGTTTCCTGCATTTCGACGAAGCGGAATGCCGCGCTGCAGGCAAAGCGCTGGCTGCGAGTTATCAAACGGCATCGCCATTCCCGCATGTGGTGATCGATGATCTCCTGGATGCGGATGTGCTGCGGGATGTGGCCGCGCATTATCCCGCGACGGATGACAAGACCTTCTTCGACCGCGATCAGGAGCGGTTCAAATTCCAGTTCCACCCCGAAGAAGTGCCCAGCGGACAGACGCGCAATCTGCTGGCCGAACTCAATGGGCGGGCGTTTCTGGGTTTCCTGGAGGAGATGACGGGAATCACGGGACTGGTGTCCGACCCCTATTATGCCGGGGGCGGCCTGCATTTGACGCGGCGGGGCGGGCATCTGAGCGTGCACGCCGATTTCAACGTGCATGGCGAAATGAAGATGGAGCGCCGCCTCAATCTGCTGGTCTATCTCAACGAGGATTGGCCGGATGCCTATGGCGGCAAGCTCGAACTATGGGATCGCGAGATGAAGGGCTGTGAAAAGTCCGTCGCGCCGCTGCTGGGACGGGCGGTGGTGTTCAATACGTCGCTGGACAGCTTTCACGGCCATCCCGATCCGCTGTCGTGCCCGCCAGAGCGTGACCGCCGTTCCATCGCGACCTATTATTACACCGCGCTGGGCGACGGGCAGACGGCGATCCCGATCCGCACCACCACCTTCCAGACGCGCCCCGGCAGCGCCGACAAGACCGACTGGGGCGTCAAAAGCGGGCATTTCATTGCGGACTGGGTACCGCGCCGCCTGCAGCGCTATGCGAAGCGGATCAATCCGTTTGGTTGAGTTAGTTTGAATATGCCTGGGTTTCGACCGATTTTTGCAGTGTGCCCTTTCGCATCAAATAGCTGCGGGCGGGCCTTTCCACATATTTGAGCGTTCCCAGAGAGATCACGATGAGGGAAGCAAAAACAATCAGTAGGAACGCAATTCTCAGGAAAGGTTCCGGGATCATGGGCAGGCGATCCGCCAATCTGATCCAGAAAAAGCTCAGGATCATGATTATGGGGACGTGATTGAGATACATCGAGTACGAAATATTCCCTAGCGTCTGAATAGGTGCGCTGCTCAGCATATGCGAAGCTATGCCGCGATCTGTGCATGTCGATAACACAAGCGCGCAGAATGGCAGGATGAATGCTATGTCATTACAATCCCAGACCAGTCCGGAAACAATGGCAGCAAGTGATATGATCTGTACAATAGATAAGGTCGATGCTGACATGCGATCGCAAATCCGACGCGCATAATAGATCACCATGCCAAGGCAAAAACCGGCCAGGCAACGTAATGGTGCCAATCCTGAAACGATGTCCAGGTCGCCGGTCGATTGGCCTATCCAGAGATAAAAAGCAGTTGGAACGCCTATAAGGATCAGCATACCGATCGGGCGCGACCGGCCATGCAACCATACTAGCGGCAGAAACATGAAATAGGCGAAGATCTCGGCGCTGATTGACCAAGAAGGGATATTCCAGGCTACCCATTCGGGTGGTCCCCAGGATTGGAGAAGCAGAATTTGAGCGCCCAGCGCCTTCAAATTCTCGGGTGCCCACCATCCGGCATCCGCGTTCTTTCCTGCTGCCAAGAAAGCGAGCGTTACCAATCCAAAATAGGCCACGAGATAAGCAAGGCAGAATATGTGTAACGGATAGATGCGGGCTATGCGCTGTCGCATGAAGTGCCTTGCTTCCGGCCATGAAAACCCGAGGTCCCGCTCGGCATTCGCAGTGTAGCTGATGATGAAACCGCTCAGGACGAAAAAGAGATCAACCCAAAGGTAGCCTCTCCCGAAAAAGGTATCAGAACCCTCGAACGGAAAGCGGTAACCCTCGCCGAATTGCAGATGATAAGCTACCACAAGTAGCGAAGCCAAACCACGCAGCCCCGTGTGCGAATGAATATGCGCAAGCCGCGCCGGACGGACGGCCTCTACGGATGAAGTGTCCGCACTCATACCCGCCACTTTCCCAATTCCATCCAGCGGAGCAATCGTTTCATCGGGAAGAGCCAGAGCCAGAGGATGCCGGCGGCGAGATAGGCGGCGGCCTGGGCCAGGATGGGCAGGGCGAGGGCGTCGATCAGCGATACGGCGAGCACGCACCAGATCGTGATCATCAGCATGATGGCCAACATGCCTATTGGTTTGCGCCAGCTTGGGCTTGGGCTCACGATGATGGTCCTATCCACTCTTTTTCGGTGACGATGGCGTGGAGCGGCATGTCCCATGCGTCAACCGGGATTTGGGGCACCTCTTGCACACTCCAGGCGATTCCGACGCAGATGGATGCGGGATGGGCGGACAGCCAGCGGTCGTAAAAGCCCGCCCCCTGGCCGATGCGCTGCAACGCGCGGTCGAAGCCGAGCAAGGGGGTGAGAATGACGTCTGGCACGATCGGCAATCCGGTGTCGGGTTGGGGGAGCCCGAAACAGCCCTTCTCCAGCACGGTGCCGGGCGTCCATGTGCGGAAGTCCATCGGCCTATCCCGGTGCGTGACATGGGGCAGGGCGGTGGCGATGCCGCGTGATGCCGCCTGCTCCAGCGCGGGCAGGATCGGGAATTCGTTGCCGAGCGGGGCATAGCCGCCCACGCAACGCGCTGTTTGCAAAATCGGGATCAAGCGTGCGGCGACGGCCATCGCGTGGCGCGCGATATCGTCCGGGTGCATGTGCGAGACGAAAGCAGCCCGCGTGGCGCGCAACCGGGTGCGCAGCGCCGCCTTGTTCATCGGATCAGGCCGGGAGGGTGGCGGGACCGCCATGGCCGTTTGCCGGAATATCCTCTGACGCCAGTAACGTCAGGTGGGGACCATATGCACCGGACCAGGGTCCAGACAGGGACAGCCCCCTCGGAAAGTGAATCGCCTCAGGGATTTTCATGGCTCGTACCGGGCAGAACCCGCCATGCCCAATCTAGGCATTTGTGTCCGCAGTCTCAAGCCTGTCCGCCAGGGATTCGACGCGCGCGGCCAATTTTTCAAGCATCGGGGCCATGTCCGCCGCCGGATCGGGCGCGATGGCGGGCGCGGCGGGTGCCTCGGCGCGCACTTCATTGAGTTCATCGGCGAGCAAAAGCGCCGCGAGCAGCATCTGCCGCGTCTCGTTCACGCCGCCTACGGCGCGCTGGATATCCTTGGCCTTCGCATCGACCAGGCTTGCGATCACGCGCAGATGATTCTCTTCGCCATCGCGGCAATTGACCGGATAGGAGCGGCCAGCCACTTCGACCAGGACTTCAGCCATGATATTCAGCCTTTCGCGATGATCCCGTCCAGAGCGGCAATCGCACCCTCAACCTGTTGCTTCAGCCGGTCATGCCGCGTCGAAAGCGCATCCCATGCCGCCTGTGTTTCATTGTTTGCAGCGGGGGTGGACGCAGGCGATTTCTGAGCCGCGTTTTCCACCCGCGCCAATGCCCGTTCCAGGCGCCCGATGGCGAGGATAAGCCGGTCTTCTGACATATTGTGTGAAATAGCAGGTGTCTCGCCATGAGCAAGCATTAAGCAATTGTGACGGTTACCGCGGTTGACGCCCCGGCCCCCAGCGGTCAAGGAAACCGCGCGCGGCGACTCGTGCCCGCGCCCAGCCTGATGACGCCTGTTCGGGAACAGCATGACCATAAGCCACAATGAGCTCGCCAACGCCATAAGGGCGCTTTCCATGGATGGCGTGCAAGCCGCCAATTCCGGGCATCCCGGTATGCCGATGGGCATGGCCGATGTGGCGACGGTGCTCTTCACGCGCTATCTGAAGTTCGATCCCGCCGATCCCAAATGGCCGGATCGCGATCGTTTCGTGCTTTCGGCGGGCCATGGCTCCATGCTGATTTACGCGCTGCTGAACCTGACGGGCTATGCCCGCCCGACGATGGACGACATCCGCAATTTCCGTCAGCTCGGCAGCCCCTGTGCCGGGCAT
The DNA here is from genome assembly GCF_014199215.1 of Sphingobium boeckii. Classification (GTDB taxonomy): domain Bacteria; phylum Pseudomonadota; class Alphaproteobacteria; order Sphingomonadales; family Sphingomonadaceae; genus Sphingobium_A; species Sphingobium_A boeckii. The sequence goes on along the minus strand of NZ_JACIJC010000002.1, from coordinate 95,498 downwards.
CCCGAGAATTTCGAGCTGGCCGGGGTGGAATGCACCACCGGGCCGCTGGGTCAGGGCTTGGCGATGGCGGTGGGCATGGGCGTGGCCGAGCGCCATTTGAACGCCGTGTTCGGTGACGATCTGGTTGATCACCGCATTTGGGTGATCGCGGGTGACGGCTGCCTGATGGAAGGCATCAACCACGAAGCGATCGGGCTGGCGGGTCATCTCAATCTCGGCCGCCTGATCGTCTTGTGGGACGATAACAAGATCACCATCGACGGCGCGGTTTCGCTGTCGTCCAACGAAGATATCCCGGCGCGTTACCGGGCGACCGGCTGGCATGTCGTGAGCTGCGATGGGCATGATCCCGTCGATATCGCGCGTGCCATGGAGGAGGCCATGGCCGATCCCCGCCCGTCGCTGGTCCAATGTCATACGGTGATCGGCAAGGGCGCGCCCGGCAAGGAAGGCACCAGTGCCGTTCATGGCGCGGCGCTTGGGGCGGCAACCGTCTCTGAAACCCGCGTCGCACTCGGCTGGACGTCGCCCGCGTTCGAAATCCCCGAAGCGATCGCCGCCGAATGGCGCGCCGCCGGGCAGCGCAGTGCTGAGGCACATCGCGCATGGGATGTGCGGCTGAAAGCCTCGGATGCCAAGGTAGCGGCCGATTTCACCAGCCGGATGGCGGGCGATCTTCCCGCAAGCATTGAAGGCTTCGACGCCTATCTCGCCGATCTGCAGGCCTCGCCCAAAACCGTCGCCACGCGCAAGGCGTCCGAAATGGCGCTTGAAGTGCTGACCGCCGCTTTGCCCGAAATGATCGGTGGTTCTGCCGATCTCACGGGATCGAACAACACCAAGACCAAATCGCTCAGCGTGCTCTCCCGCGACGATTATGCGGGGCGCTATGTCAATTACGGCATTCGCGAATTCGGCATGTCTGCGGCGATGAACGGCATGGCGCTGCACGGCGGCGTGATCCCCTTCGGCGGCACCTTCATGGTCTTTTCGGACTATGCCCGCCCGGCGATCCGCCTGTCGGCGCTGCAGCGCGCCCGCGTGATCTATGTGATGACGCATGATTCGATCGGTCTGGGCGAAGATGGTCCGACCCATCAGCCGGTCGAGCATCTGATGAGTTTGCGCGTCATGCCCAATCTCAGCACCTTCCGGCCGTGCGATGTGGTGGAGACCGCCGAATGCTGGGCCTTGTCGCTTGAAAATCAGGATGGTCCCTCGCTGCTGGCTCTCAGCCGCCAGAATCTGCCGCAACTTCGCACCGACGTGTCCGAAAACCTCTGCGCCAAGGGGGCGTATCGCCTCGTGACCGCGCAGGCGGCGCGCAAGGTGGTGCTGATCGCCACCGGCTCCGAAGTGGAGATCGCGGTGAACACCGCCAAGGCGCTTGAAGCACAAGGCGTCGGTGCCGATGTGGTGTCTATGCCGAGCTGGTCGCATTTCGATGCGCAGCCCGAAAGCTATCGCAATGATGTTCTCCCCGATGATGCGCTGCTGGTTTCGATCGAAGCCGGCATCACGATGGGCTGGGAACGCTATACCGGCCGCAAAGGCCTGAATTTCGGAATGACCGGTTTCGGCGCTTCGGCACCCGCGCCCGATCTTTACGACCATTTCGGGCTGACCCCCGAAAAGATTGCGCCGCAGATCCTTGCGGCCTTGAACTGAGAGCAGGAGCAGAAAGACATGGCAGTGAAAGTCGCGATCAACGGGTTCGGACGCATTGGCCGTCTGGTCGCCCGCGCTATTCTCGAGCGTGGCAATGGCGAACTCGAACTGGTCGCCATCAACGACCTGGGCGATGCCAAGGCCAATGCGCGTCTGTTCAAGCGCGATTCGGTGCATGGAGCCTATCCCGGCACGGTGGAAGCCGATGGCAATGACCTGATCATCGATGGCAAGCGCATCCATGTCACCGCCGAGCGCGATCCCGCGAACCTGCCCCATGCCGCAAATGGCGTGGATATTGCGCTGGAATGCACCGGCTTCTTCACCGATCGCGCATCTGCCGAAAAGCATATCGCGGCTGGCGCGAAGCGCGTGCTGATCTCGGCACCCGGCAAGAATGTCGATCTCACCGTCGTGTTCGGCGTGAATCATGACAAATTGACCGCGGAACACACGATCGTTTCCAATGCGTCGTGCACCACCAACTGCCTGGCACCCGTTGCCAAGGTGCTGAACGACAGCGTGGGCATCGAGCGCGGGCTGATGACAACGGTTCACGCCTATACCAACGATCAGAAGATCCTCGACCAGATCCATGAGGATCCCCGCCGTGCGCGCGCCGCCGCCATGTCGATCATTCCGACAACCACGGGCGCTGCCCGCGCGGTGGGCGAAGTGCTGCCTGAACTGAAGGGCAAATTGGATGGATCGGCCATCCGCGTGCCCACGCCCAACGTGTCGCTGGTCGATCTGACCTTCACGCCCAAGCGCGAGACGACCAAGGACGAGATCAATGCCATCCTGAAGGCGGCTTCGGAAAGCGGTCCGCTGAAGGGCATTCTGGCTTTCACCGACGAACCTCTGGTGTCGATCGATCTCAACCACAATCCGGCATCGTCCACCGTGGACAGTTTGGAAACGACCGTGCTCGAAGGCAAATTGGTGCGCGTCGTGAGCTGGTATGATAATGAATGGGGCTTCTCCAACCGCATGGTCGATACGGCGACGGCGATCGGCAAGTTGATCTGACGAAACCCTTGATTTTGCACCCTATTCCGTTTGTGTCGAGCGCAGTCGAGACACCTTTGGTGCGTGACCCATACGTCCCTCGACGTCGCTCGGGACAAACGGTGGAGTGCGGTTAATGGATGGCCGCCTGATCGGCATTGCCCGGCACGGACGTCCGCGGGGGCCGATCGAGATTCTGGATCATGTCCATGTCTCGATCGAAGCGGGCGTTTCCGGCGATTTCCGGGGGGCGGTGAAGCCCGGTGGGCGCGGCAAGCGTCAGGTGACGATCATGTCCCGCGAGGGATGGGAACAGGCGATGACCGATCTGGGCCGCGACGATCTCGACTGGTGGATACGGCGGGTCAATCTGCTGACCGAACATGTCGCTTTGCCGCATAAACCGGGGACGATCCTGCATTTGGGATCGTCCGTCGCATTGCAGGTGACGGGCGAATGCGATCCGTGCAGCCGGATGGAGGAGATTGCGCCGGGGCTGAAGGCCGCTTTGACGCCGGAATGGCGTGGCGGTCTGTTGTGCCGCGTGATCGCTGGAGGCGAGATCGCATTGGGTGACGGCGTGAAGATAGAGGAACAGGCGTGAGCGGCTTCAAGACACTGGACGATATGGGCGATCTCACGGGCAAGCGCGTGCTGGTCCGCGAGGATCTGAACGTGCCGATGGCGGATGGCAAGGTGACCGACGATACGCGGCTGCGCGCTACGCTCGCCACGGTGACCGAGCTTGCCGATCGCGGGGCGATCGTCCTGATCCTGGCGCATTTCGGACGCCCCAAGGGCGCGCCGAATGCAGCGATGTCGCTGGCGATGGTGACCGAGCCTTATGCTGCGGTATTGGGCCGTAACGTCCTGTTCGTGCGCGATTGCCAGGGCGAAGTCGCAGAAACCGCGATCGCCGCGATGCAGCCCGGCGAGATCGCGGTGCTGGAAAACACGCGCTTTCATGCCGGCGAAGAGAAGAATGATCCGACGCTGGCCGCCGGAATCGCCCTGCTCGGCGATTATTATGTGAACGACGCCTTTTCCGCGGCGCATCGCGCGCATGTATCCACCGAAGGCCTCGCGCGCTTGCTGCCCGCCTTTGCGGGGCGCGCGATGGAGGCGGAATTGCAGGCGCTTGAAAAGGCGCTGGGCAATCCAGAGCATCCCGTGGCGGCCGTGGTCGGCGGGGCCAAGGTGTCGAGCAAGCTCGATGTTTTGACGCATCTGGTGACCAAAGTGGATCATCTGATCATCGGCGGCGGCATGGCCAACACATTCCTGGCCGCGCGCGGCGTGGATGTGGGCAAGTCGCTCTGCGAACATGATCTGGCCGAGACCGCAGAGGGCATTTTGGACGCCGCCGATCGCGCCGGATGCACCGTGCATCTGCCCTATGACGTGGTGGTGGCCAAGGAGTTCCGGTCCAATCCGCCCACGCGCACCGTGAACGTGCATGAAGTGGCCGCGGACGAGATGATCCTCGATGTCGGCCCGGCTGCCGTCGAGGCGCTGGCCGATGTGCTCAAGAATTGCCGCACCCTGGTGTGGAACGGGCCGATGGGCGCGTTCGAGATGACGCCGTTCGATGCGGCCACGGTCGCGCTCGCGAAAACGGCGGCGGCGCTGACCAAGGATGGTTCGCTGGTATCGGTGGCCGGGGGTGGCGATACCGTCGCCGCGCTCAATCATGCGGGCGTGGCGGGCGATTTCACCTTCGTCTCCACCGCGGGCGGCGCTTTCCTCGAATGGATGGAGGGCAAGGAATTGCCCGGCGTTAAGGCGCTCGAAAGCTAAAATTGCGAGAGCAGGTGGCAGAGGCTATCTGGCGCTCAATCTGAGATTCAAACCAACCGAAAGGACACGGCATGACGATGACGCCCACCGTGAAGGCAATTCTCGACAATTATGAGAGCGACAATCCCGGCGTAAAGGCCAATCTCGCGCGCATCCTGATGCAGGGCAAGCTGGGCGGCACGGGCAAGTTGATCATCCTGCCGGTCGATCAGGGTTTCGAACATGGCCCGGCGCGCAGCTTCTCTGTTAATGCACCGGCCTATGATCCCCATTACCATTTCCAGATGGCGATCGACGCGGGCCTGTCCGCCTTTGCAGCGCCGCTCGGCATGATCGAGGCCGGTGCGGCGACGTTCGCCGGCCAGATCCCGACGATCCTGAAGGTCAATTCCTCCAATAGCTGGTCGACCGGTGCCAATCAGGCGCTGACCGGCGGCGTGGACGATGCTTTGCGTCTCGGTTGCTCGGCGATTGGCTTCACGATCTATCCGGGTTCGGACGATTGCTTCGAATTGATGGAAGAGATTAAGGAATTGTCCGCGGAAGCCAAGTCGGTCGGCATCGCCACCGTCATCTGGTCCTATCCGCGCGGCGGCGATCTGCCCAAATCGGGCGAACTGGCGCTGGATGTGGGTGCCTATGCGGCGCATATGGCCGCGCTTCTGGGCGCGCACATCATCAAGGTGAAGCTGCCGAGCGATCATATCGAGCAGAAGGATGCCAAAAAGGCTTATGAAGGCTTTGACGGCTCGACCCAGGCCAAGCGTGTCGCGCACGTCCGTCAGGCGTGCTTCAACGGCCGCCGCATCGTGGTGTTCTCCGGCGGTGCCGCCAAGGGTGCCGATGCGGTCTATCAGGATGCGCGCGATATTCGCGACGGCGGCGGCAATGGCTCGATCATCGGCCGCAACACTTTCCAGCGCGAACGCGGCGAGGCGCTGGCCATGCTCGAAAAGCTGGTGCGCATCTACAAGAACGAAGAATAAGCGCTGCAAACGGCAAAACGCATTGTCATCCCCGCGAAAGCGGGGATCCCGCTTCTTCTTGCGGCATGAAAAGAAGAAGCGGGATCCCCGCTTTCGCGGGGATGACAGTGGGGTTATGAAGCGATGATGACAGAAATAGATGATGATGACGTCCGGCTCGATCCGGGATTTGCCGACCAGTTCGACCGCGGCTTTCGGCCACCCTGTCAGCTTTACCTGATTTCGCCGCCCGAGATCACCGATGCGTTCGGAGACCGGCTGAGCGCCGCGATCGATGCGGGGTCGGTCGCCGCATTCCAACTGCGGCTAAAGGGCATAGACGATCACGCGATTGCGCGGCTGGCCGAGCCTTTGCAGAAGATCTGCGCCGACCGCGATGTGGCGTTCATCATCAATGACAGCATCGGCCTGGCCAAGCGCCTGGGCGCCGACGGCGTGCATCTGGGGCAGGGCGATGGCGACGCCCGCGACGCGCGCGCGCAGCTTGGCCCCAAGGTGCAGATCGGCGTGACCTGCCACGACAGCCGCCATCTTGCGATGGAAGCGGGCGAGGCGGGCGCGGATTATGTGGCATTCGGCGCTTTTTATCCGACCACGACCAAGGACACCGAGCACCGCGCGGAGCCCTCGATTCTGGGCTGGTGGACGACGGTGTTCGAATTGCCCTGCGTGGCGATCGGCGGAATTACACCGGATAACGCCCGGCCGCTGGTCGAGGCCGGCGCGGATTTCATTGCTGCGTGCAGTGCGGTGTGGACCGATGGGGATGGCGAAGCGGCGGCGGTGAAGAAGTTCGCGGCGCTTTTCTAGACCCTAAGACCGTCTGTCCCGAGCGCAGTCGAGGGACGTTGGAACTGTAACCACGTCCCTCGACTGCGCTCGGGACAAACGGTGTCTGGGTATCGATTTAGCCTAAATCGCCTTTCCTCCGTCACGATAGCCCATCAGGTAGAAGCGCTGGGCCACGCTTTCCCAGTCATGCGCCACATCGTCCGCGCTGCGGCGCGGGGTGCCGCCATAGGCTTCGGTCGCGTGAAGCTGGCCAAAGCAGCCTGCGGCGGGCGCGGTGCATCTGGCGGGCGTCGCGGCCTGGTCCTTTTCGATTTCGATGGTGTAGTCTGACATCATACGCTCCTACAGACCGGGCGCTTACAGGCGCGGCCCCAGTGATCCAATGCCAAAAGTTTACGCTTTTTAACCTTTGCCGTATTGGACGAATCCGACGTCGGTTTTGCGCTGCGCTTGCCTCGGCGCGCCTCTGGCGATAGAGCGCCCCAGCTTATTTCTTTGAACCAGCGAGAAACCCATGAAGATCAGCGGCGTGGACATTCGTCCCGGCAACATCATCGAGTATGAAGGCGGGATCTGGAAGGCGACCAAGATCCAGCATACCCAGCCCGGCAAGGGCGGGGCGTATATGCAGGTCGAGATGAAGAATCTCATCGACGGCCGCAAGAACAACGTCCGCTTCCGATCGGCCGAAACTGTCGAGCGCGTGCGTCTCGATACCAAGGATTTCCAGTTCCTGTTCGCCGAGGGCGAGGCGCTGACCTTCATGGATAAGGACACTTACGAGCAGATCACGCTCGATCGCGGTGTGCTGGGTGAGGCCGCGGCCTTCCTGCAGGATGGCATGGACGTGGTGCTTGAGCTTTGGGACGAACGCCCGATCTCGGTGCAATTGCCCGATCAGATCGAAGCCTTGATCGTAGAAGCCGATGCCGTGGTGAAGGGGCAGACGGCGTCGTCGTCATTCAAGCCCGCCATCCTCGAAAATGGCGTCCGTATCATGGTTCCGCCGCATATCGGCGCGGGCACGCGCATCATTGTTGACGTGTATGCGCAGGAATATGTGAAGCGGGCGGAATAGCCTGAACTCCCCTCCCGTGTTTCGGGAGGGGCCGGGGGTGGGCTTACCCATCCCGCGTGTCGATAGATGCCCACCCCCAACCCCTTCCGCACGCGGGAGGGGGGAGAAGAACATGGTTTCCAATTCTGGCCTTCTGACCGTCATGGAGCGCGCCGCACGCAAGGCTGCGCCACGGTTGCGTCGTGATTTCAACGAGGTGCAACATCTTCAGGTCTCGCGCAAAGGCCCGGCCGATTTCGTGTCGATGGCCGATCAGCGCGCCGAGCGCACGCTCTATGACGAATTGCTCAAGGCACGCCCCGATTGGGGGTTCCTGCTCGAAGAAGGCGGGGAGATTCAGGGCGATCCCAACAAGCCGCGCTGGATCGTCGATCCGCTCGACGGCACCAGCAACTTCCTGCACGGCATCCCCCATTTCTCGATCTCGATCGCGGTGGAAGAGCCGCGTCCGGGCGGGCGATCGGAAATCACCTGCGGCTTGGTCTATCAGCCGCTGACCGACGAAAGTTTCTGGGCGGAAAAGGGCAGGGGGGCCTGGTTGCAGGACCAGCGCCTGCGGGTCTCGTCGCGCCGTCATCTCGATGAGGCGCTGATCGCAACCGGCGTGCCGTTCAAGGGACATGGCAATTTCGGCCAGTGGCGCGCGATTTATGACGCCGTTGCACCGGAAGTGGCCGGTTTGCGTCGGTTCGGCGCGGCGTCGCTCGATCTGGCATGGGTCGCGGCGGGGCGGTTCGACGGTTTCTGGGAAAGCGATCTGAAGCCTTGGGACGTTGCGGCGGGCCTGTTGCTGGTACGCGAGGCGGGTGGCTTCGTCACCGATTTCCGCGGCGGCGATCGGGCTATGGAGCGCAGCGAATTCCTGGCGGCGAACGATGTGTTGCATTCCAAGATGCACAAGCTGGTGGCCAACGCTTTGAAGGCACCGCGCTAGGCGTTTGTTCCGGCCTCGCAACCCCCGGAAAACCGTCTAATTGCGAGTCATTCTCACAGGCCTTGGCCTTGCTTCGCACCTGCAGCAGTCCTAAAGCCGCAGCACATTAAACTCGCAGCCGCACGAGAGTCATTTGGTCGATCTGTCGCAATATCTGCCGATCCTGCTGTTCCTCGGGGTTGCGCTCGTGCTTTCCAGCATTTTCGTGTTCGCCCCGATGGCGGTCGCGCGGCTGACCGGCGCGCACAAGCCCGACGCCGAGAAGCTCTCCGAATATGAATGCGGCTTTCCCGCGTTCGAAGATTCGCGCAGCCAGTTCGACGTGCGTTTCTATCTCGTGGCGATCCTCTTCATCATCTTCGATCTCGAAGCGGCGTTCCTCTTTCCCTGGGCGGTTTCTCTGAAAGAGATCGGTTGGGCCGGCTGGGGTGCTATGATGATCTTTCTGGCCGAACTTGGGCTGGGCCTTGTGTATGCGTGGAAAAAGGGAGCGCTGGAATGGGAGTAGAATTGCAGCCCGCCATGCCCGGCGCGCCGCCGATCGGCACGCAGCCGGATCAGGCATTTTTCCAGGATCTGAACGGCGAATTGGGCGATAAGGGCTTCCTCGTCACCTCCACCGAGGATCTGTTTCAATGGGCGCGCACGGGTTCGCTCTGGTGGATGACCTTCGGTCTCGCGTGCTGCGCGGTCGAGATGATCCATGTGAACATGCCGCGCTACGATCTGGAGCGCTTCGGTGCCGCGCCGCGCGCGTCTCCGCGCCAGTCCGACGTGATGATCGTTGCGGGTACGCTGTGCAACAAGATGGCCCCGGCGCTGCGCAAGGTCTATGACCAGATGAGCGAGCCGAAATACGTCATCTCCATGGGCAGTTGCGCCAATGGCGGCGGCTATTATCACTATAGCTACAGCGTCGTGCGCGGTTGCGACCGGATCGTGCCCGTGGACATCTATGTTCCGGGCTGTCCGCCGACTGCAGAGGCGCTGCTTTATGGCATCATGCAACTCCAGCGGAAGATCCGCCGCATCGGCACGATCGAGCGCTGAGATGCGGATGCTTGCTTTTCTCCGTTCGTCCCGAGCGCAGTCGAGGGATGTGGCCGCAGGGCGCGATGTCTCGACTTCGCTCGACAGTAACGGAATCCGGTAATGGCCAGCCCCGCACCCGCATATGCCAGCAATGATGGCGTGATCGATGCTATCCGCAGCGCGTTGGGCGCGGCGGCGCTCGATGTGACCGAGGCCGTCGGCGAAATCTTCGTGACCGTCGAGCGCGAGGCTTTGGTGCCCGCGATGATCGCGCTGCGCGACGAACTTCACTATCAATCGCTGATGGAGATCGCCGGTGTCGACTGGCCCGATCAGCCCGAGCGGTTTGAAATCGTCTATTGCCTGCTGTCGCTGACCAAGAACCACCGCATCCGCGTCCATGTCTGGACCGATGAGGACAAGCCCGTGCCCAGCGTGACGGGCATCTGGCCCGTTGCGGGTTGGCTCGAGCGTGAAGTGTATGACATGTATGGCGTGCTCTTTTCGGGCAATGCCGATCTGCGCCGTATCCTGACCGATTATGGCTTTCGCGGCCATCCGCAGCGCAAGGATTTCCCGCTGACGGGCTATGTCGAATTGCGCTATTCGGAAGAGGCCAAGCGCGTGGTCTATGAGCCGGTGCAACTGGCGCAGGATTTCCGCAGCTTCGATTTCATGTCGCCCTGGGAAGGCGCGCAATATGTGCTGCCCGGCGACGAGAAGGTGAAGGCGCCCGAGGCCAAGGGCGCGCCCACTCCGCTCACGGCTGACGAGATCAAGAAGGCGGATGCGGCCGTGGCAGCGAAAGCGCCGCCGTCCACGCCCAAAACGACCGAGACCAAGGCGCAGACCGGTGCGGGCGAACCCGCCAATACCATGGCCGCCAAAAAGTCCCCGGCGCGCAAGGCGAATGCGGAGGATGGCCCGGTGACGAAGGTGGCCAAGCCCCGCGCCCCGCGCAAGCCCAAGGGTGAAGCATGAACTTATTTCCGTTCATCCTGAGCGCAGTCGAAGGACTAGGCCGAGCGCAGCCGAGGTCTTTGGTCGGGCTGACAGATGTTCTCGGCTTCGCTCGAATGCGTCCCTCGACTGCGCTCGGGATGGACGGGTTTGTGGTTAGCGCGGGAGATATCGCATGACTGACCATGTCGCAGAACTCGAAGCTCAGGTGGATGCGCTCAATCCGACGCCCGGCGATGTCGAGATCCAGAATTACACGATCAATTTCGGTCCGCAGCATCCCGCCGCGCACGGCGTGCTCCGCCTGGTGCTCGAACTGGATGGCGAGATCGTCGAGCGGGTCGATCCGCATATCGGTCTGCTCCACCGCGGCACCGAAAAGCTGATCGAATATAAGACCTATCTTCAGGCTTTGCCCTATTTCGATCGTCTCGATTATTGCTCGCCGCTGGCGATGGAGCATAGCTATGTGCTGGCCATCGAAAAGCTGCTCGATCTGGAAGTGCCGCTGCGCGCGCAATATCTGCGCGTGTTCTTTGCGGAGCTGACGCGCATCTGCAATCACATGCTCAATCTGGGTTCGCATGTGATGGACGTGGGCGCGATGACGCCCAACCTCTGGCTGTTCGAAATCCGCGAGGATTGCCTCAATTTCTTCGAACGCGCGTCGGGCGCCCGGATGCACTCGGCCTATTTCCGGCCCGGCGGCGTGCATCAGGATGTGCCCTTGAAGCTGCTCACCGATATCGGAGACTGGCTGGACAAGCGGATGCCCGAATTGTTCGAGGATGCGATCAGCCTGGTGGCGGACAACCGCATCTTCAAGCAGCGCAATGTGGATATCGCGGTCGTCTCCAAGGACGATGCGGTGAAATGGGGCTTTTCCGGCCCGATGATCCGCGGCTCCGGTATCCCCTGGGATCTGCGTAAGTCGCAGCCCTATGATGTCTATGATCGCATGGACTTCGACGTGCCCGTGGGCACGCGCGGCGATTGCTACGATCGCTTCATGGTGCGCGTGGAAGAGGTCCGCCAGTCCGCGCGGATCATGAAACAGTGTCTGCGCGATATGCCCGAAGGCCCGATCGCCAGCCTCGATCGCAAGGTCGTGCCGCCCAAGCGCGGCGAGATGAAGCGCTCGATGGAAGCGCTGATCCATCACTTCAAGCTGTATACCGAAGGTTTTCATGTGCCCGCGGGCAGCGTCTATGTCGCGACCGAAAGCCCCAAGGGCGAATTCGGCGTCTATCTGGTGTCCGATGGCAGCAACAAACCCTATCGCTGCAAGATCCGGCCCACCGCTTTCAGCCATCTCCAGGCGATGGATTTCATGACCAGGGGCCATATGCTCGCGGACGCCACAGCGATCCTGGGCGCCATGGATATCGTGTTCGGGGAGTGCGATCGTTGACGGACCGTATTGCCCAGGTCGACACGCTGATGGCATTTTACAATGCGCAGGATGCGGATAATTATGCCGACATGTTCACCGAGACCGGCAGCGAAGCCGGTTATCGCGGCGACGTGGTGCGCGAGGGCCGCGAAGGTGTCCGCGCTGGGCTGAAAAAGACGTTCGCCGAATTTCCCGAAAACCGCGCGGACATCCTCCAGAAATTCCAGATGGGCGATTTCGTCGTGCTGCACGAGCGCGTCTATCGTTCCAAGACCGCCGAACCGTTCGATGTGATGACCGTCTACAGCTTTGACGGCGATCTGGTCGATCGGGTGGAGTTCATTCGCTAATGGCCGACAAACCCAACATTCCTGATGAAGCCGAGACCCGCGCGCGCTGGGGCGCTTTTGCGTGGTCGGAGGCGAATGCCGCCAAGGCGAAAGAGATCATTGCGCGCTATCCTGCGGGACGTCAGGCTTCGGCTGTGATGCCCTTGCTCGATCTGGCGCAGCGTCAGGTGGGCGTGGAAACCAAAACGCAGGGCTGGCTGCCCGTGCCGGTGATCGAGTTCGTCGCGGCGCAGCTCGATATGCCCTATATGCGCGCCTATGAGGTCGTGACCTTTTATACGATGTATAACATCGCGCCGGTCGGCCGCTATCATGTGCAATTGTGCGGCACCACGCCGTGCATGTTGCGCGGGTCCGACGATGTGATGGCCGCGTGCAAGAACCACGGCCTGCAAAAGGGCAAGACCACGCCCGATGGGCTGTTCACGCTGACCGAGGTGGAATGCCTGGGCGCCTGCGCCAACGCGCCGATGGTCCAGATCAACGACGATAATTATGAAGATCTGGATTTTGACAGCATGAGCAAGATCCTCGAAGCGCTGGCCCGCGGCGAAACGCCGAAGCCCGGCCCGCAGATCGACCGTCAGACCAGCGCGCCCGAAGGTGGGCCGACCACGTTGAAGGATATGGTCGCGGCGAACCATGATTATCGGGGGGAATGGAAGTGATTCCGACATCCCCCATCCGTTCGTTTCGAGCAGCGTCGAGCATCGCCGAGACGCGCCCGTCGAGAAGCCTGGCGCTATCGTTCTCGACACCGGTTCTCGACTGCGCTCGAACCTTGCTCGAACCCAACGGTTTTGGAGGCGATTTCGGTGCTTAACGACAAGGATCGCATCTTCACCAATATCCATGGTTTCCAGCCCTGGAATGTGGACGCGGCCGTCAAGCGCGGCGATTGGGATAATACCAGGGCGCTGATGGCGCGCGGGCAGGATGCGATCATCGAAGAGATCAAGGCATCGGGCCTACGCGGGCGCGGCGGGGCAGGGTTCCCCACCGGCATGAAGTGGAGCTTCATGCCCAAGGAACCCAAGCCCGATCGTCCGAATTTCCTCGTCATCAATGCCGATGAATCCGAGCCGGGGTCTTGCAAGGATCGCGAGATCATCCGTCATGATCCGCACAAATTGATCGAAGGCGCGCTGATCGCCGGCTATGCGATGCGCGCGCGGGCGGCCTATATCTATATCCGCGGCGAATTCATTCGCGAGGCCGAGACTTTGTTTGCGGCCGTCGCCGAAGCCTATGCCAAGGGCTATATCGGCAAGAATGCCTGCAAATCGGGCTATGATTTCGATGTGTTCGTCCATCGCGGCGCGGGCGCTTACATTTGCGGCGAAGAAACCGCGATGCTCGAAAGCCTTGAGGGCAAGAAGGGCCAGCCGCGCCTGAAGCCGCCTTTCCCGGCGGGCGCGGGCCTTTATGGTTGCCCGACCACGGTCAACAATGTGGAATCGATCGCGGTGACGCCGACGATCCTCCGCCGTGGCGCGCCCTGGTTCAAAAGCTTTGGCCGTGAGGGCAATGCGGGCACCAAGCTGTTCCAGATCAGCGGCCATGTGAATACGCCGTGCGTGGTCGAGGAAGAGATGTCGATCCCGTTCCGCGAACTGATCGAAAAGCATGGCGGCGGCATCCGGGGCGGGTGGGACAATCTGCTCGCTGTGATCCCCGGCGGTTCCTCGGTGCCGCTCGTGCCTGCGGCCGAGATCATGGATGCGCCGATGGATTTCGATGGTCTGAAGGCTTTGGGTTCCGGTCTGGGCACCGCCGCGGTCATCGTGATGGACAAGTCCACGGACATCGTGCGCGCGATCAGCCGGTTGAGCTATTTCTACAAGCATGAGAGCTGCGGCCAATGTACCCCCTGTCGCGAAGGCACGGGCTGGATGTGGCGCGTGATGGAGCGGCTGCGCAAGGGCGAGGCCGATGTGTCGGAAATCGACATGCTTTACGACGTCACCAAGCAGGTCGAAGGCCACACCATCTGCGCGCTGGGCGATGCGGCGGCCTGGCCGATCCAGGGGCTGATCAAGCATTTCCGTCCCGAGATCGAGCGGCGGATCAATGAGACGAACGGCAATGCGGCCATGATGGAGGCGGCGGAGTAACATGCCCAAGCTAACAGTAGACGGCATTGAACTCGAAGTGCCCGCAGGCGCGACCGTGCTGCAGGCGTGCGAGCTGGCCGGGAAGGAAATTCCGCGTTTCTGCTATCATGAGCGGCTGAGCATCGCGGGCAATTGCCGCATGTGTCTGGTCGAGGTGAAGCCCGGCCCGCCCAAGCCGCAGGCGTCGTGCGCATTGCCCGCTGCCGAGGGGCAGGACATCCGCACCGACAGCCCGATGGTCAAGAAGGCGCGCGAAGGGGTGATGGAGTTTCTCCTCATCAACCATCCGCTCGATTGCCCGATCTGCGATCAGGGCGGCGAATGCGATCTGCAGGATCAGTCGATCGCTTATGGCAAGGGCCATTCGCGCTATGACGAGAATAAGCGCGCGGTCACCGAGAAATATATGGGGCCGATCGTGAAGACGGTCATGACCCGCTGCATCCAGTGCACGCGCTGCATCCGTTTCGCCGAGGAAGTGGCGGGCGTGCCCGAAATCGGCGCGATCGGGCGTGGCGAGGATATGCAGATCACCACCTATCTGGAACATGCCGCGCAGAGCGAACTCTCCGGCAATGTGGTCGATCTCTGCCCCGTGGGTGCGCTCACCTCCAAGCCCTATGCGTTCGAGGCCCGGCCGTGGGAGCTGAAAAAGACCTTTGCGATCGACGTGATGGATGCCGTGGGCACCAACATCCGGCTCGACAGCCGCGGTCGTCAGGTGCTGCGCGCGCTGCCGCGGATCAACGAGGATGTGAATGAGGAATGGGCGTCGGACAAGACGCGCCATGCCGTGGATGGTCTCGTCCGCCGCCGCCTCGATCAGCCGTTCGTGCGCAGGGATGGCAAGCTCATCCCCGCGACCTGGGATGAAGCCTTTGCCGGGATCGCGCAGGCGGCCGCACGCGCGGGCAGCAATGTCGCGGCGATCGCGGGCGATCTGCTCGATTGCGAGACGATGTATGCGGCCAAGGCGCTGTTGCGGTCGCTTGGTTCGGATCTGCTCGAAGGGCGCCAGACGGGCTTGTCCTATGACGTGACCAATCTCGCAGCGGTGAATTTCAATTCGACCATCGCGGGGATCGAGGAAGCCGATGCCATCCTGCTGATCGGCACCGATGTGCGCCGCGAAGCGCCTCTGGTGAACACGCGCATTCGCAAGGCGATCAAGAAGGGCGCGCAGGTCTTCGCTGTCGGCCCCGAAAATGACCTCACCTATAAGGTGGAATGGCTGGGCAATGATCTGGCGCTGCTGGGCAAGCTCTCCAAGAACGTGCTTGAAGTGTTCAAGAATGCGGCCAAGCCCGCGGTGATCGTGGGCGGCGGCGCGCTGAACAATGGTCTGGGTGCCGCGCTGGCGCTCGTGCCGAAGCTGGGTCTGGTGAAAGAAGGCTGGAACGGCTTCAACGTGCTGCACATGGCGGCGTCGCGCATGGGCGGGCTGATGCTCGGTTATGCGCAGGCCGGCGGCATTGCCGATGTGGTAGCGAAAGCGCCCAAGCTGACGTTCTTCCTGGGCGCGGATGAAGTGGATTTCTCCAAATTCTCCGACAGCTTCAACGTCTATATCGGCCATCATGGCGACAAGGGCGCACACGCGGCGGATGTGATCCTGCCGGGGGCGGCCTATAGCGAAAAGCCGGGCACCTATGTGAATCTCGAAGGCCGGGTCCAGCGCGGCGATCGCGCCGTCTTCCCGCCGGGCGATGCACGAGAGGATTGGACGATCCTGCGCGCGCTGTCTGCGGCGCTGGGCAAGCCCTTGCCGTTCGATACGCTGGCGCAGCTTCGCGCGGCGATGGCGAGTGAAGTGCCTGCCCTGGGTGTCGAGGGTCTCGCGACTTTTGCCTGGGCGCCGCCCAAGCTGGACGCCAAGGCATCGGGGCCGGTCGGCTATCCGATCAAGGATTTCTACCTCACCAACGCCATCTGCCGCGCCAGCCCGACGATGGAGCGCTGCTCGGCGGAGCTTGTGCATGGCGAGCAGTATCTGGAGGCGGCGGAATGATGGCCGCAGCAACTCAAAACTCCGTTGGTGTCGAGCGTAGTCGAGACACGTTGGCGCAGTCCCCACGTCCCTCGACGTCGCTCGGGACAAACGGCGTGGGTGAAGGCGTAAGCGCATGACCGAATTCTTCCAATCCACCTTCCTCGGCTATGGCTTCGGCTGGTTCCTCGCCACGCTGCTGCTGATCCTGTTCATCGCATTGCCGCTGATGCTGGCCGTCGCCATGATCATCTATGCCGATCGCAAGATCTGGGCGGCGATGGCGCTGCGCCGCGGACCCAATGTGGTCGGGCCGCTCGGCCTGCTCCAGTCGTTCGCGGACGGCCTCAAGGTCTTTCTGCAGGAAACGATCGTTCCGAGCGCGGCCAATCGCGGGCTGTTCGTGATCGCGCCGATCATCACCTTCACGGTCGCGCTGATCGTCTGGGCGGTGATCCCGTTCGGCGCGGGCATGGTGCTGGCCGATATCAATGTCGGCCTGCTCTATATTCTCGCGGCGTCGTCGCTCGGCGTTTATGGTGTGATCCTTGCCGGCTGGGCGTCCAATTCCAAATATCCGTTTTACTCCGCGATCCGCGCTGCGGCGCAGATGGTCTCCTATGAAGTCTCGATCGGCTTTATCCTGATCTCCGTCGTGCTCTGGTCGGGCACGTTCAACATGAGCGGGATCGTGGAAGGGCAGCGCGGCCAGATCTTCGGCGTCATCAATGCCTATGGCTTCAATCCATTGCTGTTCCCGATGGCGGTGATGTTCCTGATCTCCGCGCTCGCCGAAACCGCGCGCGCACCGTTCGATCTGACCGAAGCGGAATCGGAGCTGGTGGCCGGCTATCAGACCGAATATTCCTCCATGTCCTTCGCGCTCTACTGGCTGGGCGAATATGCCAACGTCATCCTGATGTGCGGGCTGAACGCGATCCTGTTCTGGGGCGGCTATCTCCCGCCGTTCGAATGGGCACCGCTCTATATGGTGCCGGGCATCTTCTGGTTCTTCGGCAAATTGCTGTTCTTCTTCTTCGTCTTCTCGTGGATCAAGGCGACCGTGCCGCGCTACCGCTATGACCAGCTCATGCGGCTGGGCTGGAAGATCTTCCTGCCGATCTCGCTCTTCTGGGTCTTCCTGGTGAGCGGCTATCTGATGTTGACGAGGTATTCGGCATGAGCATTGCTCACCTGATCAAGTCCTTCACCCTCTGGGAGTTCGTGAAGGCGCACGCTTTGACCTTGAAGTATTTCTTCAAGGCCAAGGCGACCATCAACTACCCTTATGAAAAGAACCCGCTCTCCCCGCGATTCCGCGGCGAGCATGCGTTGCGCCGTTATCCCAATGGCGAGGAGCGCTGCATTGCGTGCAAGCTCTGCGAAGCGGTGTGCCCGGCGCAGGCGATCACGATCGAGGCCGAGCCGCGTGACGACGGCAGCCGCCGCACCACGCGCTATGACATCGACATGACCAAGTGCATCTTCTGCGGCTTCTGCCAGGAAGCCTGCCCGGTGGATGCGATCGTCGAGGGACCGAATTTCGAATATGCGACCGAAACGCGCGAGGAGCTTCTCTATGACAAGTCGAAGCTGCTGGACAATGGCGACAAATGGGAACGCGCGATTGCCGCGAACCTTGCCGCCGATGCCCCGTATCGGTAGGGCGCGCTGATCGTGATTCAAACACATTCCCAACCGTTTTTCCCGAGTGCAGTCGAGGGACCAGGCCGAGCGCCGCCGAGGTCTGTTTCCGCGCGCGCGCACGTTCTTGGCTTCGCTCGAACCGGTCCCTCGACTGCGCTCGGGATGAACGGGTTTGAGTCCGGTCTCACTGGTGTGAACGCATGATACAGGCTCTCGCTTTCTATCTCTTTGCCGCGCTCGTCATCGGCTCCGGCCTGCTGACGATTACTGCCCGCAATCCCGTGCACTCCGTGCTGTGGCTGATCCTGGCGTTCTTCAACGCCGCGGGTCTGATGCTGCTGGTGGGTGCCGAGTTCATCGCGATGCTGCTGGTGATCGTCTATGTCGGCGCGGTCGCGGTGCTGTTCCTGTTCGTCGTCATGATGCTCGACATCGATTTCGCCGAACTGCGTGCGGGTTTCGCTCGTTATGCGCTGTTCGGTCTGGCGATCGCGATCGTTCTGGTGTCGGAGATGATCATCGCCGCGGGTGCCTGGAGCGCGGGCAGTCTTGAATTGGCGCAGCGCATCGCGCCGACGCCGAACGACATGCCCAATATCCAGGCGGTCGGCGGATTGCTCTACACGCGCTATCTCTATCTGTTCGAAGCCGCGGGTTTCGTGCTGCTGGTCGCCATGATCGGCGCGATCGTGCTGACGCACCGTGCGCGCAGCGGCGTGCGTCCGCAGAATATCAGCGAGCAGGTGAAGCGCCGTCCGCAGGATGCGGTGCGCAATATCAACCAGCCTTCCGGGCAGGGAGTGGAGCTGTGATTGTTTCTCACGCCGTCATGCTGAACTTGTTTCAGCATCCATTTATCCACGCGAACATTGGTGGGGCGGACAAATGGACCCTGAAACAAGTTCAGGGTGACGTTATTCATGGGATTTTCTCATGATCGGTATCCAGCATTATCTGGTCGTTTCGGCGATCCTGTTCGTGATGGGGGTGCTCGGCATCTTCGCGAACCGCAAGAATGTGATCATCATCCTGATGGCGATCGAACTGATCCTGCTTGCGGTGAACCTCAATCTCGTCGCGTTCAGCGCCTATCTGGGCGATCTTGTCGGCCAGGTGTTCGCGATGTTCGTGCTGACGGTAGCGGCGGGTGAGGCTGCGATCGGGCTTGCGATCCTGGTCATCTATTTCCGTGGCCGCGGCACGATCGCGACCGATGACATCAACCGGATGAAGGGATGATGGCTTTGCTTCAACCCAGTGCCGTCATTCCCGCGCAGGCGGGAGTCCCGCTTCTTTCTTCTTCTGATGCTTCCCGGAAAAGCGGGATTCCCGCGTTCGCGGGAATGACAGGAAAAACAAGCAAGTGAACGCGATCCTCTTCATCGTCTTCCTGCCGCTCGTGGCAGCGATCATTGCGGGCTTCGGCAATCGCGTGCTGGGCAACACTGTCGCCAAGTCGCTGACCACCGGCGCGCTGTTCGTCTCCTGTCTGCTGAGCTGGCCGATCTTCCTCTCCTTCATGGGCGGCACCGGCCATGCCGAAGTCGTCCCGGTGCTCGATTTCATCAAGTCGGGCAATCTCGACGTCTCCTGGGCGCTGCGCGTCGATACGCTGACCGCGGTTATGCTGGTGGTGATCACCACCGTGTCCGCGCTCGTCCATCTCTATAGCTGGGGCTATATGGATGAGGATCCCGATCAGCCGCGTTTCTTCGCCTATCTCTGCCTCTTCACCTTCGCGATGCTGATGCTCGTGACCGCCGACAATCTGGTGCAGATGTTCTTCGGCTGGGAAGGCGTGGGTCTGGCCTCCTATCTGCTGATCGGCTTCTGGTTCAAGAAACCCTCGGCCAATGCGGCTGCGATCAAGGCGTTCGTGGTCAACCGCGTCGGCGATCTCGGTTTCATGATGGGGATCTTCGGAACCTTCCTGGTGTTCGGCACGATCTCCATTCCCGAAATCCTGGCGGCCGCGCCCGGCATGGCCGGATCGACGATCGGCTTCCTCGGCTATCGCTTTGATACGATGACGGTGCTCTGCCTGCTGCTGTTCGTCGGCGCGATGGGCAAGTCCGCCCAGCTTGGCCTGCACACCTGGCTGCCCGATGCGATGGAAGGCCCGACCCCCGTGTCCGCGCTGATCCATGCCGCGACGATGGTCACCGCGGGCGTGTTCATGGTCTGCCGCCTGTCGCCCATGTTCGAGATGAGCCCGACCGCGCTCGGCTTCGTGACCTTCATCGGCGCGGCCACCTGCTTCTTCGCCGCCACGGTCGGCACGACGCAGACCGATATCAAGCGCGTGATCGCGTATTCGACCTGTTCGCAGCTCGGCTATATGTTTTTTGCAGCGGGCGTCGGCGCTTATGGCGCGGCGATGTTCCATCTGTTCACGCACGCCTTCTTCAAGGCCTTGCTGTTCCTGGGCGCAGGATCGGTGATCCATGCGATGCACCATGAGCAGGACATGCGTTTCTATGGCGGTCTCAGGAAAGAAATCCCACTGACCTTCTGGGCGATGCTCGCGGGCACGCTGGCGATCACCGGCGTCGGCATCATCAATGTGTTCGGCTTTGCGGGCTTCTATTCCAAGGACGGCATTCTCGAAGCGGCGTTTGCGGCGGGCGGCGGCGGCAAGGTGGCCTTTTATATCGGCATCTTCGCGGCGCTGCTGACCAGCTTCTATTCCTGGCGTCTGATGTTCCTCACCTTCTGGGGCAAGCCGCGCTGGGCCGCGTCCGAGCATATCCAGCACGCGCTGCATGATGCCCATGGCCATGACGACCATGCCCATGATGATCATGCGCATGATGATCATCATCA
Organism: Sphingobium boeckii; assembly: GCF_014199215.1. Taxonomy (GTDB): domain Bacteria; phylum Pseudomonadota; class Alphaproteobacteria; order Sphingomonadales; family Sphingomonadaceae; genus Sphingobium_A; species Sphingobium_A boeckii. The sequence continues at coordinate 74,929 of NZ_JACIJC010000002.1, read as the reverse complement.
TGCCCCGGCCACCGGCACGGGCGGCTATCATCCGCATGAAAGCCCGCTCACCATGCTGATCCCGCTCGGTGTGCTCAGCATGGGCGCGATCTTCGCGGGCTTCCTTTTTCATCACAGCTTCATTGATGCCGAACATGGCGCGGCCTTCTGGAACGGCAGCATCGCATTCAACACGCATCTGATGCACGCGATGCACGAAGTGCCCTTGTGGGTGAAACTGGCGCCGGGGATCGTGATGCTTACCGGCCTGTTCATCGCTTGGCGTGCGTACATCGTGAACACCGACATTCCGGAGAAGTTCGTGGCGCAATTCGGCGTGCTCTATGATTTCCTGCTCAACAAATGGTATTTCGACCAGCTCTATAACCTGATCTTCGTAAAGCCCGCTTTCGCGATCGGCCGCTTCTTCTGGAAGCGCGGCGATCAGGGGACGATCGACCGGTTCGGCCCCAATGGGCTGGCCGCATTGGTGGTGAAGGGCGGGCAATATAGCGCCAGGCTGCAATCGGGATATCTGGCGAGCTACGCATTCGTGATGCTGATCGGCCTTGCCGCCGCCGCGACCTGGGCGATGACACGATGAACGGTTTTCCCATTCTTTCCATCATGCTCGCCGTGCCGATGGCGGCAGCGATCGCCTGCCTTTATGCCGGCGCGGACAATGCGCGGCGCATCGCGCTTGGCGCGACGCTGATTGATTTCGCTTTGGGCATCGTTCTCTGGCTCAATTTCGATGCCGCCATGGGCGCGCCGCAATGGCAGTTCGTGGAATATTCTCAGATTTTCGGGCGCTTCGCCTGGGCGCTGGGGATCGACGGCATCGCGCTGATGCTGATCATGCTTTCGGTGTTTCTGATGCCGATCTGCATCCTGGCAAGCTGGACCTCGATCGACAAGCGCGTCGGCGAGTATATGGCGGCGTTCCTGCTGATGGAGGCGCTGATGATCGGCGTGTTCGCGGCGCAGGATCTGTTCCTATTCTATATCTTCTTCGAAGCCGGCCTGATCCCGATGTATCTGATCATCGGCATCTGGGGCGGGGTGGACCGCATTTACGCCAGCTATAAATTCTTCCTCTATACGCTGTTCGGATCGGTGCTGATGCTGATCGCGATGCTGTGGATGGCGCGCGAGGCGAACACCACTTTCATCCCCACGCTGATGAATTATGATTTCGATCCGCAGGTGCAGATTCTGTTGTTCCTGGCCTTTTTCGCCTCGTTCGCGGTGAAGATGCCGATGTGGCCGGTGCACACCTGGCTGCCCGATGCGCACGTTCAGGCGCCGACGGCGGGTTCGGTCATCCTGGCGGGCGTGCTGCTCAAGATGGGCGGATATGGTTTCATCCGTTTTTCGCTGCCGATGTTCCCCGAAGCCTCGGCGGAGCTGGTGTGGCTGATCCTCGCGCTGTCGATGATCGCGGTGGTCTATACCTCGCTCGTCGCGCTGGTGCAGAATGACATGAAGAAGCTGATCGCTTATTCCTCGGTCGCGCATATGGCGATCGTCACGGTCGGGCTGTTCGCGTTCAACCGTCAGGGCATCGAAGGCGCGATGATGATCATGCTCAGCCATGGTCTGGTGTCGGGGGCGCTCTTCCTGTGCGTCGGCGTGATCTATGATCGGCTGCATACACGCGAGATCGATCGCTACGGCGGCCTGGCGATCAACATGCCCAAATATGCGATCCTGTTCCTGTTCTTCACCATGGCCTCGATCGGCCTGCCGGGGACGAGCGGGTTCGTCGGCGAATTCCTGTCGCTGATGGGGATTTACGAAGTGTCGAGCTGGGCCGCTCTGGTCTGCACCACGGGCATCATCCTGGGCGCTGGCTATATGCTCTATCTCTATCGTCGCATCTGCTACGGCGATCTGACCAAGGACGATGTGCGCGCCATGCCCGATATGTCCGGCCGCGAAATGTGGCTGCTGGCCCCGATCGCCGCCGTGGTGCTGTGGATGGGTGTCTATCCGGAGAGTTTCCTTAGCCCCATGCGCAACGATGTCGGTGCGCTGGTCGCCCGGCTGGAACGCGCCAAGCCGCTGGGCGATGCGCAACTGGCCGCTGGCAAGCCCGTGGCGAAGGCGGAAGCGCACAAGACTGAAGCGCATGGGAGCGCCCACTGATGAATTATGTCGCTTCCCTCATGATGTCCTTGCCCGAGGTGATCCTCGGCCTCGGCGCGCTTGCCTTGCTGATGGTCGCCGCCTTTGCGGGGGATACTTCCACGCGGCTGGTAAGCTGGCTTTCGGTCGCCTTGCTGGCGGCTGCCGGCGTGTCGCTGCTCGGCCCGGCCGGCAGCGGCGGTGAAGCCTTTTACGGCCTCTACCGCGCCGATGCTTTTGCCGCTTTCGCCAAATTGCTCATCTATATCGCCGCCGCCGTCTCCATCCTGATTGCGCCGCGCTTTTTCGAAAAGCGCGAGGCTTTGCGCGCCGAATATCCGATCCTGATCGTGCTGGCCGCGGTCGGCATGGGGATGATGGTCTCGGCAGGCGATCTGCTGACGCTTTACGTCGGGCTCGAACTCAACAGCCTGTCATCCTATGTGCTCGCCAGCTTCATGCGCCGCGATCAGCGCTCCGCCGAAGCAGGCCTCAAATATTTTGTCCTGGGCGCGCTTGCGAGCGGCATCCTGCTTTACGGCATTTCATTGCTCTATGGCTTTACCGGCACGACGCTGTTCGATGGCGTCGCAGTCGCGATGAAGGATGATCTGTCCACCGGCGAACTCTTCGGCCTGGTGTTCGTGCTGGCCGGTCTCGCCTTCAAAATCAGCGCCGTGCCGTTCCACATGTGGACGCCCGACGTGTATGAAGGCGCGCCGACGCCGGTCACGACCTTCTTCGCCAGCGCCCCCAAGGTTGCGGCCATGTGTCTCACCGTGCGCATCGCGGTCGAGGCCATGGGGCCGGCGACCGATGCCTGGCGTCAGATCGTGATCTTCGCCGCGCTCGCCTCGATCGTGCTGGGCGCGGTCGCCGCCATCGGCCAGACCAACATCAAGCGTCTGCTCGCTTATTCCTCGATCAATAATGTCGGCTTCGCGCTGGTCGGCCTCGCCGCCGGCACCGCCGAGGGTGTGTCCGCCGTGCTGACCTATATGGCGGTGTATGTCGCGATGACGCTGGGCAGCTTCCTCTGCGTGCTGCAGATGCGGGACGATGAGGGCAACCATCTGGAGACGATCCAGAGCCTGTCCGGCCTTTCGCGCACACGCCCCGCCTTGGCGGCGGCGCTGGCGATCTTCATGTTTTCGCTGGCCGGCATTCCGCCGCTGCTGGGATTCTGGGCCAAGTTCCTGGTGTTCGATGCCGCCGTGGGCGCGGGGCTGTGGCCGCTGGCGGCGATCGGCATCGCGGCGTCGGTGATCGGTGCTTTCTATTATCTGAAGATCATCAAGACGATGTATTTCGACGAGCCGGCCCCGGCCTATCGCGCGTCGGACAGCTATATCGAAAGCGGGTTGATCGCACTGTGCGCACTAATCGTGTCGCCGCTCGGCTATTTCCTGATCCCGGTGCTGGGTCTGGTCACGATGAACGCAGCGATCGCCTTGTTCTGAGTTTGCACCGCTGACGATCATTCGCATATTGGAGGCTACGGCCTCGACCAATCAGGACATGATCGCGCTTGCCTCAGCCGGAGAAGCCGAAGGCCTCTGGCTGCGCGCCGTGACTCAAACCGCGGGGCGGGGGCGTCTGGGCCGGATATGGCAATCGCCGCCGGGCAATCTTTATGCGAGCACCTTGGTGCGACCGCGCCCTGCCGATCCATCGCCCGCGTCGCTGGGGTTCGTGGCGGCGGTGGCCTTGCACGAGACGGTGACACCATGGGTGGGTGAAGGCGCGCTGACGCTCAAATGGCCGAACGATCTGTTGCTGGATGGCGCAAAGCTCTCGGGCATCCTGCTCGAAGGCGCTGATGGCGCGGTGGTCATCGGCATGGGCGTCAATCTGGCGCATTATCCCGAAGGTCTGGAGCGCGCGGTGACCAGCCTCGCCGTCGGCGGCAGGGGAGCACCCGATCCGGCGTTATTCCTGGAAGATCTGGCCGCGGCGTTCGCGCACTGGCTGGGGCGCTGGCGCAGCGAAGGCCTCGCGCCCATCCGCACCGCCTGGCTCGCCGCCGCGCATCCCAAGGGCACCGCCTTGACCGCCAATCTGCCCGATGGCGAAAGCATAAAGGGCTTGTTCGACGGGCTGGATAGCGATGGTGCGCTGATCCTGCGCTTGGCGGATGGCCATAGCCGTGTCATTCACGCCGGCGATGTCTTCCTGATCTGAAGGGCCAGGCCATGTTGCTCGCAATCGATGCCGGAAATACCAATGTCGTCGCCGCGCTTGTCAAGGATGGCGAGATCAAGGCGCGCTGGCGCATCGCCACGGACGCGCGGCGCACGGCGGACGAATATGCGGTGTGGATGCACCAATTGCTTCAGATCGAGGGCTATCAGCGATCGGACGTGAGCGCGGTGATTATCGGCACGGTGGTGCCGCGTGCGCTCCACAATCTCGAAATGCTCTCCAATAAATATTTCGGCGTGCGCCCTCTGGTGGCGGGGCGCGGGCCGGCCGAATGGGGCATCACGCTGGATGTGGTGGAGCCGCAGACGGTGGGGGCCGACCGGGTGCTCAACGCCATCGCGGCGCACGCGGCGCATCCAGGCGATCTGATCGTGATCGATTTCGGCACCGCGACCACCTTCGATGTGGTCGATTATACCGGTGCCTATAAGGGCGGGCTGATCGTGCCGGGCATCAATCTCTCGCTCGATGCGCTGGTTGCGGCCACGGCCAAGCTGCCACGCATCGCGATCGAGGCACCCAAGGGGCATAGCGTAATCGGCCGCACGACCGAGGATCAGATGCACGCGGGCATCTATTGGGGGTATATCGCGCTGCTGGAAGGTCTGGTAACGCGCTTGAAAGCAGAGATCGGTCGCCCATCTAAGGTGCTGGCGACCGGAGGGCTCGCCACGCTTTTCGAAAAACATAGCGACGTTTTCGATGCGATCGAGCCGGACATGACGATCACCGGTCTATCGCTGCTGTATGAGCGATCCAGGACATAGATTTTATGCCCACCCGCCGCGATGGCGCGCGTGGGCGACATAACAAGAATTGGAATATATTTTCAGTGACGAAACCCGGCAAAGAACTCCTCTTCCTCGCGCTTGGCGGCTCGGGCGAGATTGGCATGAACGTCAATCTCTATGGCACCCAGGGCAAATGGGTGATGGTCGATTGCGGGATCACCTTCGCCGATCCGGCTTATCCCGGGATCGACCTGATCCTGCCCGATCTGGCCTTTATCGAAGAGCGGCGGGATGATCTGCTCGCGATCGTGCTGACACACGGGCATGAGGATCATATCGGTGCCTTGCCCTATTTCGCTGCGGATCTCGGCGTGCCGCTTTATGCCACGCCGTTCACCGCCGGCCTGATCCAAGGCAAATTGGACGAAGAGGGCATCGCCAGCCGTGTCGAACTGAACATCGTGCGTGATCTGGAGCCATTCCAGATCGGGCCGTTCGGCTTTCGTTATCTGCCGCTGGCGCATTCGATCCCCGAAGGCAATGCGCTGCTGATCGACACGCCTTATGGCAAGATTTTTCATACCGGCGATTGGAAGCTGGACGAAGCGCCGCAGCTCGGCGTGCCCTCCACCCCGGCGGAATTGAGCGCGGTCGGCGATCAGGGCATTCTCGCCATGGTCTGCGATTCGACCAATGTGTTCAACGAACAGCCTTCAGGATCCGAAGGCAGCGTGCGCGCCGATCTCGATCGTGTGGTGGGCGAAGCCAAGGGCCGGGTGCTCGTCACCACTTTCGCGTCGAACGCCGCGCGGCTGCAGACCCTGGGGCAGGTGGCCAAGGACACGGGGCGCACGATGTGCGTGGCCGGGCGCTCGCTCGATCGCATCTTGCGCGTGGCGCGGGCCAATAATTATCTGCAGGATTTCCCCGAGACGGTGGATTTCGACAGCGCCATGAGATTGCCGCGCGACAAGGTGATGATCGTTGCCACGGGCGGGCAGGGCGAAGCCCGCGCAGCGCTGGCGCGCGTGGCCGAGGGCAGTCATCAGATCAAGCTGGAGGCCGGCGACACCGTGGTCTTTTCGTCAAAGCAGATTCCCGGCAACGAAATCGCGATCGGCCGCATCCAGAATTCACTGGCGGCGCAGGGTGTGGAAATGATCACCGACCGTCAGGCGCACGTCCATGTGTCGGGCCATCCTGGCCGCCCCGAACTGGCGGAAATGTATAAATGGATCCGTCCCGAAATCCTGCTCCCCGTGCATGGCGAGATGCGCCACATGGCGGAACAGGCGCGGTTCGGCCTGAAGCAGGGCGTGCCCAAGGCGATCGTGCAGGAGAATGGCGAGCTGTTGCGGCTCGCGCCCAACGGTCCAGTGAAATTGGGCCATGAGCGGGTCGGCCGGCTGGTGCTGGATGGTGATGTGATCCTGCCCGCGGACGGCACGACGATGAATGAGCGCCGCAAGGTCGCGCTGCACGGCCAGATTTCGGTCGCGGTCGCGGTGGACGGCTCCAGCCGCCTGAAGGGCAGCCCCGAGATCAAGATCCAGGGTATCCCGGTGGAGGAAGATCGCGATGCGTTCATGGTCGACGCGATCGCGGCCGCTGCCGAAGCCGTGAAAAAGGGTGCCAAGAGCGAGGACGCGCTGCGCGAACAGGTGCGCCTGGCGGTGCGTCGTCGCGCGACGCATTGGACGGGCAAGAAGCCCATGGTCGATGTGCTGCTTGTAAGGGTATGATGCGATGAGCTTGAGTTCTATCCTCGCCATTTATCTGCTGTTCTGGGTGATGACCGCTTTCGTGGTCATGCCCTTTGGCGTGCGGACGCATGACGAGGCGGGACTGCCCAAAATCCCAGGACAGGCAGACAGCGCGCCCGCCAATTTCCGCCCCAAGCGCGTGGCGCTGATCACTACGATCCTATCGGCGGCGGCATTCGGCCTGTTCTACGCCAATTATGTGAATGGCTGGATCGGGGTCGAGGCGTTCGATTTTTTTAAGGGCTAGGCGGAGCGCACCCGATTATACCGTCACCCTGAACTTGTTTCAGGGTCCATTTCAAAGTCACGGCCATCAGGCCGACGGAGGAATGGATGCTGAAACACGTTCAGCATGACGGATGGGCGCTATCCCCTCACGTCCGCAGGCGTTCGATCGCTTGGGCCAGCGCCACATAGAGCTTGCCCATATCCGACGAAAGGATCGTCACGCTGAGCGGGGAGCCTTCGCGGGTGGCGAGGATGTTGCGCAGCAGCGCTTCGAAATCGTGAATATAGCGGTTCACATGTTCGCGGAATTCTGGATCCTCGTCATAATGACGTGCGATCTCGCGCACTTCGCCGGCATCCAGCAAGCGCACGGCACGCCGCGTGAAGACCCCGCGATCGCCTTTCAGATACGCGGCCCAGGCGCTGTCCGTCACATCGTTGGACAAGATCTTGGTCACGTCGATCGCGGTGGAATTGAGCGATTCGATCAGCAGCGCGACGCGCCTGGCGAAACTGTCCGTATTGGCGGTGCGAACTTCTTCGCGCGCGTCTTCGATCCGCGATTCCACCTGTGCGCTGGTGTCAGCGATGGTCAGCATCTGGCGCATGAGCCGCTCGGAGGCGGCATGGGCGGCGTCCACCGCCCGGTCCGCGGCGGCGGAAATCTCCGCCATTTGCGCTTCCACCCGGGTCTTGATCGTGTCGCCCATCGCTTCGTCGCTCGCCTTTGCGAGCGCGGCGGCGGTATCGGGAATGATCGCGGCCAGGCTGTCGCGTGCGCGCTCGGACGCCTGCAATGCGGTCTCGCGGACGCGGACCAGCGAATCGAGCAATTGGGGTGCGGCGGATTCGGCAAAGCGCGTGGCTTCGTCCCCGGCCAGCCCGATCGCCTTGCCCAAATCCTCCACCGCCGCGCGATTGTCGCCGATGCGCTTGTCCATATCGGCGATCACCGCATCGATCGTCGCGCTTTGGCGCTTGATCGCCTCTTCGGCTTCGTTGAGCCGGTTGGAAGCGCTGACCGCGGTCATCTCCAGTTTTTCGGCATCGGGCATGACGGACGCCAGCAGGATGCGGCTATGATCGATCTTGCTATCGAGACGTGTCAGTGCGGCGGGCAGGGTTTCGTCAAGCTCGCGCGCATTGGCATCCAGCGCGGTTAGCAGCGCTTCCGATTTCTGGATCAGCGAATCGGCCATCGCGCCGCCGCCCTGCAGGGTGCTCGTCATCTGCTCGGCGTGACCGCGCAGCAGGGCGATCGCCTGGGCGAGCTCGCCCGTCCGCTGCGTGCCCGTGGTATCGAGCAGCGCCATTTTCTGTTCGACCTCGGCAAAAGCGGTTTGGATCGCGCTCGTCATCTCGCGGCTGGCCGTCTCGTGCATTTCGAGCGACTGGCCAAGCTGGACGATGCCGTCGTTGATATCGGCGATTCGCGCGTTGAGCGCGGCGCTGGCGTCTTCGCCGGTGCGGCCGAGCGCTGCCTGGGACTGGCTGATCATGGCCAGCATGGCAGCACCCTGCGCCTCCATGCCCTTGCGGGCTTCGTCCACGGCGTCGGCCGCGCGTGACAATGCGGCATCCACCGCGACGGTCATCTGGCTCGCTGCGCCTTCGAGCCGGGCGGCCGCGACTTCGCTGGTGCTTTCCATTCGCGCCATATGCGCCGAGAGCCGCTGGGCGGCGCCTCCCGCAATCTCGTCGGCTTCGCGCCCGCGCATCGCCAGCGAGGAAAGTTGCGCCTCGAGCGCGCCGGCATTTTCATGCGCGATCAGCCCGGCGTCGCGGAGATTCTCGGTGACTCGCCGGGTTTCGACCTGCGCCTTGGGCAGATCGGCCAGCAATACGCTCATGTCCGCGCGTGCGGCGGTGGCGGCGTTCTTGAGCGCCTGGGACTGACGGCCGATCGAATCGACCTCGCCGCGCATCGCTTCGTTCAACACCTTCATCCGGCCCGCGGCTTCATCGCCCACGGTCAACAAATGCGTGGTCTGCGCGGCCAGGCTGGCGCGATTTTCCTCGATCTTGGTGGAAACCGAGTTGAGCACCGCCTCCAACCAGGCCGATTCGGCGCGCAACGCCCCAGAGGTGCGCGCGAAACGGCGCGCCTCGCGCTTGCTGCCGCGCATCATCAGCAGATAGCCGACGCCAATCAGCGCGAGCGGGGCGCTGCCCATCGCCACGATCCCTGCGAATTCAGCAGGCGTCGCCATGCGTCCGCCCAGCGAGGTCCAGCCGGTCCAGGCGACAAGACCGATCCAGCCGCCCGCCAGAATGGCCGACACACTGGCGATAATCCGGTCTTTCCAAGGCGAAGGCGCAGGGTCTTCCTCCCAGAAAGCCGTTTCAGGCTCCTGATGATAGTGCGCCGCGGCTTCGGCGGGCGCGATGGCGTCCGGCGTTGCCGTTTCGTTTTCCGCGCCATTGCGGCGGAAATCGATGATCCGTGATCCCCCAGTCATAGCTGACATGTTTACCACGTTTTTTCTGCGAACAAACAGATTCCCGAAACCGGTCCTTAAGACGAACGATATATCAGACGAAAATGGCTTATGATCCAGGAGCGCTCGATACCGCGTTGGCGGCCGCCGTTGGCGACGATCCGTCGCTGATCGCGGAATTGCGCTCCGCCTTCCTCGAAAGTGCCTTGCGACAGGCCGATCTGCTCTCCCGATCCCGCTGCGACGCCAATTGGCGCATGGCGGCGTGGCGGCTGAAAGGGCTGGCGGCGAGCTTTGGTGCCACCCGGCTGATGGCGGCGGCGGATGAAGCGGCAGAAGCCGCGCCAGGCGATCCGGTCTCGGTGCGCCGGGTGAACAGCGCGATATCGTCGTTCGGCGGCTGAGCGGGACTTTGCGTTCATCGTCATAAGCGCTTATCGCCCGCTTGAAATCACGAATGTGGGGGAGAGTGCGTGGCGCTGGCCAGTCTGATCGTCGGTATGGCAGAGTGCGGGGATGATGGCGGCGGCGTGCGCGCTGCCATGCCGTTTCTGGGGCGCAGCCTGATCGAGCATCAGGCGCGGCAGGCCGCCGCGGCGGGCGCACATCATATCGTGATCCTCGTCGAACGCGTGCCCGCAGCGCTCGTCAGCGCCGTGGACCGGCTGAAGCGCGACGGAATCGGCGTGGAACTGGCGCGCTCCGTGGCGGACGCCGCCGATCGCATCCATCCCGAGGAACGCCTGCTGCTGATCGCGGACGGAATCATCGCGCGGCAGGATCTGATCGTGCGGGCGGGCAACGCCAATGTGCCCAGTCTGTTCACTTTGCCCGAATCGATCGACACCGCGCAATTCGAACGGATCGACGCCGGATCGCGCTGGGCCGGGCTGGCACTGATCGACGGCGCGCTGCTGCGCAAGACGGTGGCGATGCTGGGGGATTGGGATCTGCAATCCACACTGCTCCGGCGGATCGTGCAGGCCGAAGCGGTGCGCGTGGAAGTGTCGCCCGCCGGGATCGTGCTCGCCGAATCGATGGAGAAGGTGCGCAAGGCCGAAAGCGCGCTGCTGACGATCGACGGGATCGGCGGCTGGATCCCCGCGTCCGTGCGCGAAGGGATATCGGGCTTCATCCTGGCCAAGGGCATCAAGCCGCTGTGGATGCGGTGCGCCGCGCTCGGGCTGGCGGCGCTGGCTGTGATATTGGCGGCCACAGGCTGGACGGGGACAGGTGCGCTCGCGCTGGCGCTGACCGGGCCGCTGCTGGCGATCCCAGGCCAGATCGACGCGATCGCTCTGCGCCCCGCGAAATGGCGCGGCCTCTGGCTTGCCGGCCGGAATGCACTGGCCGCGCTTGCGATGGTGGCGCTGGGGTGGCGGTTTGCGCTGGAATATGGGGGCTGGAGCATATGGCCGCTGGTGGGGAGCGCGATCGGCGTGATGATCATCCTGCGCGGCACCGAACATCTGCTGGGCCGCGCGCTGGCCGGCCCGGCGGCCATGGCTTTGCTGGCATGGCCATTCGCCGCCTTCGGCCTGCCGCACTGGAGCCTCGGCGCGGTCTGCCTCGCGGGTTTCAGCGCCGTGATCGCCGGACAAAGATTGCTGGGCCGGCGTGCCCCAGGGTTAGGGTCAATTTAACTATAGCGCCTTATATTCACGTCCATGTTCGCTGATGACGATGACGGTTCGGCCGCTCAGCCGATAGGGGCGGAGCGCTTGCTCGCCGATGCCGCCCGCGCGGCGCATGGCGCGCGCAAGCGGCTGGCGTCGCTCGTCGATCTGTTTCTGCCCGAAACGATGCGGCTGAACGATTATCAGCGAGTCACCGTCCGTCATTTTCTCACGCGGCTTGTCGCCGCGGTGGAAAGCGACCTGCGCCAGCATATCGTCGCTGCGGATTCGCCGCATTTTTCCGCGGAATTGCTGACGGCGCTCGGCAGTATGCGCGTTTCGCTCGCCATGCCCGTGCTGGATCGGGCGCGGGCGCTGCACGATGTCGAACTCGTTTCGCTGCTGCTCGCGCGCGTGGAGGAACAGCGCATCTCCCAGATGCTGCGCCGTAACGATTTCGAACCCGAATCGCGGCTTGTCGAGACCTTGCTGAGCGACGAGGATCCCGAGGTGGCGATTGCCGCCATGGCGCTGCTCATCGCGGAAAGCCGCCGGCTCTACATGTTCGACGAACCCACATTGCTGCGCACCGATCTGCCGGCCGACCTGCATTACAGGCTGGTGTGGTGGGTGGCCGCGGCCTTGCGCGAATATATGGTGCGCCAGCATCGGGCGGAGCCGGGCGCGGTGGATGCCGCGCTGATGGATGCCGCCGGGGCCAGCCTGTCCATGCACGATGAGGGCGAAACGCTCGAGGCCGCGTCGATGCAGCTCGTCTATCAATTGTCCGATCGCGGCGTGCTCAATGATATGATGCTCAAGGCCGCGTGTCTCGAGGGGCGGCTTTCGCTGTTCGTGGCGATGCTGGCGGTGCGCGGCGGGATCGATTTCGAATCCGCGCGTGGCATGGCGCTGCCGCCTTATGGTGACCGCCTCGTGGTGTTGCTGCGCGCGCTGGACGTGGGGCGTGAGGCGGCGGCTTCGATCATGATGGCGATCGGCACGGATGATGCGGCGGTGGTCGAGCAGATCGACGCTTATGAGACGCTGGACCGGGTTCACGCGATGGAAGCGATTCGTCCGTGGCAGATCGACAATGGCTATCGCACCGCGATCACCGCGCTGGCGGCCGGATTGGCCGAGCGACGGGATGGCTGGGCATGAATGCGGCACCGGTGAGCGGCCGGGTCGATGTGCACGGACGCCTTGTCGAGGCGGATCCACCGTTGCTGGGGCTGCATTTGCGCGCGGGCGGCGAGGAGGGCGGCACGATCGCGGTGCCCCAGATCGCCACGCTGGTGCGGCTGGCGCAGCGGCTGGGCATCTTGATCTCGCGCGGGGTGATCGCCGCCGATACCGACAATGATCTGGATCTGTGGGTGCGCGCGGAGCCGGAAGACGGCCATGTGCGCCTAACCATCGGCGGATGGACGCCGCGCCCGCCGCGGCTGCCGGCCCCGGCCGCGCAGATCGACCGCGAAACCGATTTTCTACGCGCATCTGCAGACTGGCTCTGGGAAACCGATGCCGAAATGCGGCTGATCGCGCTCTCCGCCTCCGCCGAGCGGGTGATGGGCGTGCTCGCCGGATCGGTGATCGGCAAGCCTTTGACCGGGTTGTTCCAGCTTTTCGAGAATGACGAACAGGATATGCCGCTGCTGAGCGGTCTTGGCGCGCATCGTGCCTTTTCGGGACAGCGTGCGATGCTGCGGGAAACCAGCCTGATCGTCGAGCTGTCTGCCGTGCCGATGCTGGACGGCCGCGGTCGCTTTTGCGGGTTTCGCGGCAGCGCGTCCTGCGTCCAGCCGCCGGTAAAGCTCGCGCTGGTGGAAGATGCCACGCCACCGGACGATGCCTTTGGCGAACGTCTGGACAATGCGTTGCGTCAGCCGCTGGCACGGATCATCGCCAAGGCGGAAACGATCAGCGCGCAGAATGAAGGGCCATTGCGCCGCGATTATGCCGATTATGCGTCCGACATCGCCTCTGCGGGCCGGCATTTGCTCGCGCTGGTGGACGATCTGGTCGATCTGCAGGCAATCGAGCGCCCTGATTACCGGCCTGCGATGGAAAAGATCGATCTGGCCGATATCGCGCGCCGCGCTTCGGGCCTGCTCGCGGTGCGCGCCGGGGAGCGCGGGGTGCGGATCGATCGTCCCGCCGATAACGAGCCGTTGCCCGCGCGCGGGGAGTTCAAGCGCGTGCTGCAGATCCTGGTCAATCTGATCGGCAATGCGGTGCGCTATTCGCCCGATGCCGGGATGGTGTGGATCCGCTGCGAGGAAGAGGGCGGGGTGGCCACCGTGATCGTTGCGGATCAGGGCAAAGGCATCGACAGTGCGGATCACGAGCGCATTTTCGACAAGTTCGAACGGGTGGATGTGTCTGAGCCCGGTGGATCGGGGCTTGGGCTTTATATCGCCCGCAAGCTGGCGCGCGCGATGGGCGGCAATATCCTGGTGGATAGCGCGCCGGGACAGGGCGCCCGCTTCGTCCTCACGCTGCCGAGCGCCTGAACAAGAAAAAGGCTCGGTTTTCACCGAGCCTTTTCTTGTCTCTCTCAGCGCTGGCCGATCGGCACATAGTCGCGCTGGGTCGGGCCGGTGTAGAGCTGGCGCGGACGGCCGATCTTTTGGCCGGGATCCGAAATCATCTCGTTCCACTGCGCCACCCAGCCCACGGTGCGGGCCAGAGCGAAGAGCACGGTGAACATCGTCGTCGGGAAGCCGATCGCCGACAGGATCACGCCCGAATAGAAATCGACGTTCGGGAAGAGCTTCTTCTCGATGAAATAGGGATCACTGAGCGCCATTTCCTCGAGCTTGAGCGCCACATCGAACACCGGATCGGTCACGCCCAATTCGCCCAGAACCTCACGCACGGTCTGTTGCATCACGGTCGCGCGGGGATCGTAATTCTTGTAGACCCGGTGACCGAAGCCCATCAGGCGGAACGGATCGTTCTTATCCTTGGCGCGCGCGATATATTCCGGAATGCGATCCACCGTGCCGATTTCGCGCAGCATGTTGAGCGCGGCCTCGTTCGCGCCGCCATGTGCCGGACCCCAGAGGCAGGCGATGCCCGCAGCGATACATGCGAACGGATTGGCCCCCGAAGACCCGGCGAGACGCACGGTCGAGGTCGAGGCATTCTGCTCGTGATCGGCATGGAGGATGAAGATGCGGTCCAGCGCGCGCTCGACCACCGGGTTCACTTCATACGGCTCCGCCGGCACGCCGAAGGTCATCCGCAGGAAATTGCCGGTGTAGCTCAGGTCATTCTGGGGATAGAGAAAGGGCTGGCCAACCGAATATTTATAGGCGGCGGCCGCGATCGTCGGCATTTTCGCGATCAGGCGATGGCTGGCGACCATGCGCTGATGCGGGTCCGAAATATCGGTGGAATCATGATAAAAGGCCGAAAGTGCGCCGACCACGCCGCACATGATCGCCATGGGATGCGCATCCCGGCGAAAGCCGCGATAGAATTGCATGAGCTGCTCGTGCAGCATCGTATGACGTGAAATTGTGTAGCTGAACTTTTCCAGCTCGTCCTTGCTGGGCAGTTCACCGTTCAGCAGGAGGTGCGAAACCTCCATGAAGCTCGAACTTTCGGCAAGCTGGCCGATCGGATAGCCGCGGTGGAGCAATATGCCCTCGTCGCCATCGATATAGGTCAGGCCCGAATCGCAGCTCGCGGTGGAGGTGAAGCCCGGATCATAGGTAAACATGCCGGTCTGCGCGTAAAGCTTGCGGATATCGACGACATCGGGGCCGACCGTTCCGGACAGAACGGCGAGATCCAGTTCCTTGTCGTCAACGCCCAGTTTTACGCTCTTTCCGGTCATAAGGTCGTCCTTCTATAGTTGAATCAGGCAGCCGTTCAGGCAGCCCGGTCGGCAATACGCGCCAGCGACTCGTTCCGCCCGAGCAGCATCAGCACATCGAAAATCCCTGGCGACGTCGAGCGCCCGGTGAGCGCCGCCCGCAAAGGCTGGGCGATCTTGCCCAGGCCCAGTCCCGCATCCTCGGCCACTTGCCGCACCGCTTCTTCGAGCGTTGGCACGGACCATTCCGCAGCTCCCGCAAGCGCATCAGAAACGCCTTTCAACAGAGCCTTAGCCTCTCCTTCTAGCAGAGTTGCAGCCTTTTCGTCGAGATTGAGCGGGCGTTTTTCGAATAGAAACAGCGCACCCTCGGCAAGTTCGTTCAAATTCTTGGCGCGAGGCTTCATCGAAGCCATGGCCTGGGCCAGAAGCGTTTCACCTTCATGACCGATCGCAAAGCCGATCAGCGCCTCCACGCGTGGGCGCACGGCAGCGGCCAGACGGGCGTCATCGGCCTCGCGGATATAATGGCCGTTCAGATTCTCGAGCTTTTTCAGATCGAAACGCGAAGGCGATTTGCCCACCGCATCGATATCGAACCATTCCACCGCCTGGGCGCGGCTGATGATCTCGTCATCGCCATGCCCCCAGCCGAGACGCAGGAGATAATTGGACACCGCTTCGGACAGCAGCCCCATTTCGTCGCGATACGCGTCCACCCCCAGCGCGCCGTGCCGCTTGGACAGCTTGGCCCCGTCCGCGCCGTGGATCAGCGGGATATGGGCATAAATCGGCGCATCCCAGTTCATGGCGCGGATGATGCCGAGCTGGCGGAAGGCGTTGTTCAGATGATCGTCGCCGCGGATCACGTGGGTGACGCCCATATCGTGATCATCGACCACCACGGCGAGCATGTAGGTGGGCGTGCCGTCCGAACGGAGCAGCACCATATCGTCCAGCTCTGCATTCTGCACGACGACGCGGCCCTGCACCTTGTCTTCGATCACGGTCTCGCCTTCGCGCGGCGCTTTAAGGCGGATGACGAAAGGCGCGCCTGCGGGGGCATCGGCGGCGGAGCGATCGCGCCAGCGACCATCGTAGCGCATCGGCTGCTTGGCAGCGCGTTGTTCTTCGCGCAATGCGGACAGTTCTTCGGGCGTGGCATAGCAGCGATAGGCATGGCCGCTTTCGAGCATGGCATTGGCCACTTCGGCATGGCGCGCGGCGCGGGCGAATTGATAGACTTCATCGCCATCCCAATCGAGATCGAGCCAGCGCATCCCGTCCAGAATCGCAGCAATCGCCTCGTCGGTGGAGCGGGCGCGATCGGTATCCTCGATCCGCAGCAGGAACGTGCCGCCGTGATGGCGCGCATACAGCCAGTTGAACAGCGCGGTGCGCGCGCCGCCGATATGGAGGAATCCCGTCGGCGATGGCGCAAAACGGGTCACAACGCCTGAATTTTCTTGGCTTGCGCCCACGCGCATATTCTCCATCATGCTTGGATGGCCAGGACGACCGGGGGCGGCTCTAGCACGGCTTTTTTAAGGCTGCAAAAGCCCCGTTGGACCGGGGCGGGCAATATCGCGTCCGTGCTGGAAAACTGGCTCGAATCCGAGCGTGATCAACTGGCCTTATGGATGCCCGTGGGGCTTGGTGTTGGCATCGCGGCCTGGTTTGCGCTGCCCATGCAGGGCCAATGGATCGCATTCCTGCTGCTGGCATCGGGATTCTCGGGACTGGGTGGGGCCATCGGGGCCAATCGCCGGCTTGGCCGGGCGCTGATCGTCTTTCCGCTGGCCGCGTTTTCGGGGTGCCTCCTCATCTGGTGGCAGGCGGAGCGGGTGGCCGCCCCGGTGCTGTCGCGTCCGGTGATCGAACAGTTCGAGGCGCGAATCATGACGGTCGAGCCTTTGCCGGCGCGCGAAAGCGTGCGGCTGTTGCTCCGGCCGCTGGGGGTGGCAACGCTGCCCCCGCAGATCCGCGTCAATCTGGATGAGAAGGATGCCCTCGCCGGCCTCCAGCCCGGCGCGATCGTCGCCCTGCGCGCGCGCATCATGCCGCCGCCCGAGGCGGCTGTGCCGGGCGCCTATGATTTCGTGCGGCTGGCGTGGTTCCAGCAGATCGGCGGGACGGGCAGGGTGCTTGGCAAGATCGTGGTCGTCAGTCCCGCGCCGGATCAAGCCGACGGCGGGGGTCTGCGCCAGCGGTTGTCCGCCCATATCGCGTCCCGGCTGGCGGGCGGGGAAGGCGCGATCGCATCGGCCCTGGCGACGGGCGATCAGGGCGCAATTCCCGAAGCGGATGCGGAGGCAATGCGGCGCAGCGGTCTGGCGCATCTGCTTTCGGTCAGCGGCCTGCATCTGACCGCGGCGGTGGGGCTGACGATGCTGCTGGTATTGCGCCTGCTCGCGCTGAGCCCATGGCTGGCGCTGCGCTGGCCGTTGGTGCTGATCGCCGCGGCGGCGGGCGCGCTGGTGGGCTTGGGCTATACCTTGCTCACGGGATCGGAGGTGCCCACGATCCGTTCGCTGATCGCGGCGCTGCTGGTGCTGTGCGGGATCGCGCTCGGGCGCGATGCGATCACCTTGCGGCTGGTCGCGGTCGGCGCGCTCATCGTTTTGGCCTTCTGGCCGCAAAGCCTGGTCGGACCGAGCTTCCAATTGAGCTTCATGGCGGTCACCGCGATCATCGCTGTGAGCGAGCACCCGCGCGCCAAGGCGCTGGTGGCGCGCCGGGATGAGCGCATGATCCGGCGCTTCGGGCGGATCATGCTGTCTTTGCTGATCACCGGGCTGGCGGTGGAGATCGCGCTCGCGCCGATCGCGCTTTATCATTTCCACAAAGCGGGGGTGTATGGCGCGCTCGCCAATATCGTGGCGATCCCGCTGACCACTTTCGTGATCATGCCGCTGGAAGCGCTGGCGCTGATGCTTGATCTGGCCGGGCTGGGCGCGCCCTTCTGGTGGCTGGCGGGGCAGGCGCTGACATTGTTGCTGTGGGTGGCGCACACCGTGGCCGCTTCTCCGGCGGCGGTGGCGTCGCTGCCCACGATCACCGGCGGCGCGTTCGGGCTGATGATCGCGGGCAGCTTATGGCTCTGTCTGTGGCGCACAAAAGTGCGCCGGCTGGGACTGATCCCGGTGCTGGCGGGGGCGATCTGGGCTTTGAATACGCCCGCGCCCGATATCCTGATCACGGGGGATGGCCGTCATCTGGCAGTGCGAACGAAAACGGAGGGCTATGCGCTGCTCAGGCCACGCGCCGGCGATTACGTGCGCGATATGCTCTCCGAAAGCGCGGGGTTCGAAGGCGATCTGGAGGCGCTCGACAGCCTGGAGGGGAGCCGCTGCAGCCGGGACGTCTGCACGATCGACCTGATCAGCGGCACCCGGCGCTTCCGACTCCTCGCCACGCGGAGCGGCTATCTGGTGCCCGGCAGGGATTTCGGCCCGGCCTGCCGCGATGCCGATATTGTGGTGACGGACCGGCGGGTGCCCGCCTGGTGCACACCGCGCTGGATCAAGGCGGATCGAATGCTGCTCAAGGAAACCGGCGGACTTTCGATCGTGCTGGCGGACCAGAGCGTGAAAAGCGTGAAGACGCCGGGGGATGATCATCCCTGGATCCATCCGCCGCATCCCGTGGAGAAACCGTATCTGACCCAACCCGCATCAACCCATTTCCGACCCGCTCATCCTGAGGAGGGATCGAGCGCAGCCGAGAGCCCGTCTCGAAGGACGCACGGTGCGTCCTTCGAGACGCGTCTTCGACAAGCTCAGCCGCTCCTCAGGATGAGCGGAATCAAAAACGATTAGAGATCAACAACTTTGAAACACCGGCTCCACCGTCACCGGAAAATTCACCGAGCGCGCGATGAAGCATTTGGCGTGCGCTTCATGATGCAGTGCGCGCGCCGCCTCGACATTCGCGTCCGCTGCTAGCGTGACCTGCGGCCGCAGCACCACGCCGCTGAACTGCCCCGCGCCATCGGACTCCATCGCCATCATGCCGTCCGCCTGATCGCGATAGCCGATGATCGCGATCCCGGCTTCGGCGCAGAGATGCAGATACCAGAGCATGTGGCAGGCCGACAGCGACGCCACCAGCATCTCTTCGGGATTATGCCGCGCCGGATCGCCGAGAAATGCGGGATCGGACGATCCGGGGATATCCGGCTTGCCCGCGATCCGGATCACATGATCGCGGGCGTAATCGCGGTAACCGGACGTGCCGGTCCCCTGATTGCCGGTCCATTCGACCGCAATGCGATAATGATGGCCGCCCGCCATGCTCAATAACGGCGGAGCAGGCCCGCCAATTTGCCCTGCACCCGGATCTGATCAGGGCGATAGCGCTGCGGATCATAAGCGCGGTTGGCCGGATCGAGCCGGATCATCGCACCTTCGCGGCGGAAATATTTGAGCGTGGCCTCGCTTTCGTCGACCAGCGCCACGATGATCTCGCCATCGCGCGCGGTCTCGGCGCGGCGGATCAGCGCATAATCGCCATCGAGAATACCCGCCTCGACCATCGAATCGCCCGACACCTCAAGCGCATAATGATCGCCCGAACCCAGCAAGGCGGCGGGCACGGAGAGCATGGACTGCCCCTCCATCGCCTCGATCGGCATCCCTGCGGCGATCCGGCCGTGCAGCGGAATTTCGAGCACATCATTGGCGGCGATCGGGATCGGCGCGGACACCGCAGGGGCGGGTGCTGCCTTCTTGATCGGCTTCACATCGGCGCGCTCAGGCACCTTAAGCACTTCGAGCGCGCGCGCGCGATTGGGCAGACGGCGGATGAAGCCGCGTTCCTCGAGCGCGCTGATCAGACGGTGCACACCCGATTTGGATTTGAGGTCCAGCGCCTCCTTCATTTCCTCGAATGACGGGGAAACACCGGTTTCCTCCAGACGATCGGTGATGAAGCAGATGAGTTCATGTTGCTTGCGGGTCAGCATCTTGTTCTCCGTTGGAACGAACGAGGAACGTGTAGGAAACATCGGACGCGTCGTCAAGTCAGAGATATGACGTCCACGGTTTCGCCCGCCGGCGCGGCGGGCGCATGAGCCGCGCGCACGATCAGCGCATTCGCCGCGGCCAGCGATAGCACGGCCGCGCTGTCCTGATCGGTCGCGGTCACGACATCGCCCGCGCGCCAGATGGCGCGCAGATATTCCGCGCGCGGGCCACCTGCGGGCAGCGGATGGCCAAGCCGGCCGTGATGCAAAGGGGGCAATGGCTCCGCCGCGCCGGACATCGCACGGATCAGCGGCAGCAGGAACAGCGTGGCGGTCACATAAGCCGACACCGGATTGCCTGGCAGTCCCAGCACGACCGAGTCGCCGAGCGTTCCCGCCATCAGCGGCTTGCCGGGCTTCATCGCGATCTTCCAGAAATCCATCGCCGCGCCGAGGCTCTGCAGCACGGGACGGACCAGATCGTGATCGCCCACCGACGCGCCCCCGGTGGTGACGATGATATCCGCGTCCTTGGCTGCCCGGAATGCCGCCGCCAGCGTCTCGAAATCGTCGCGGACGATGCCATGATCCTCGATGATCGCGCCGCTGGGGGTCATCAGGGCGCGGAGCATCGGGGCGTTGGACGCGGGAATGTTCACGCCCTGCGCGTCCTGCTCATGATGCACCAGTTCGTCGCCGGTGGAGATCAGCGCCACGCGCGGCCGGCCGCCGACCATCACGCGCCCATTGCCCGAAAGCGCCGCAATCGCGATGCGCGCGGCGTTGATCTGGGCACCCTGGGCGATCACCGTTTCCCCCAGCATGAAATCGCTGCCCGCGCGGCGCACATGCTGGCCCGATTGGCGCGGTCCTTCCCCCGAAAGCGTCAGGCTGTCGCCATCCCGCGTCGCCTCCTCCTGGATGAGGATCGCATCGGCGCCATCGGGCAAGGCCGCCCCGGTGAAGATTCGCACCGCTTCGCCGGGCGAAAGGCTGAGATCGGGCAATGTCCCCGGTGTGCTTTCGCCGATCACGCGCCACGGGCCGGGCAGATCGGCGAAGCGGATCGCATAGCCATCCATGGCGGAAAGATCGGCTGCTGGCTGGTTGCGCTGCGCCTGATGCGCGCGCGCGGCCCATCGGCCTGTGCCCTGTTCAAGCGAAACGGTCTCGGCGGGCAGCACCCGTCCCAGCGCGACCAACCTCGCCTGCGCTTCGGCGACAGGCAACAGGCTCATGCTCCACCTCCGTCACCCTGAACGCGTTTTAGGGTCCATTTCGCCGTCACGGCCGTCGTGCTGCGGTGAAATGGATGCTGAAACAAGTTCAGCATGACGAATAAAATGAGATCGGCAAATGCGCGGCTCTCACGCCCGATAATCCCCGGATTTCCCGCCGGTCTTCGACATCAGCCGCACCGCGCCGATCTCCATCGCCTTGTCGATCGCCTTGGCCATGTCATAGACGGTCAGCAGCGCGATCGAGACCGCGGTCAGCGCCTCCATCTCCACGCCGGTCTGCCCTGTGGTTCGGGCGGTGGCGGTGGCGTTAACGCCGGTGGCGTCCAGATCGAGATCGATCGACACGGAGGACAAGGGGAGCGGGTGACACAGCGGGATGAGATCGCTGGTCTTCTTCGCGCCCATGATCCCGGCGACGCGCGCCACGGCCAGCACATCGCCTTTCTTGACCAGCCCATCGCGGATCGCGGCGGCGGCCTCCGGGGACATGGAAATCCGGCCTTTGGCGATGGCCTCGCGCATGGTGACGGCCTTGGCCGAGACGTCGACCATCTGTGCCGCGCCGTCGGCATCGAGATGGGTGAGCCGGGTCATGTGCCGATCAACGCTCGGGTGGCCAGTTCGACATCGGGCTGGCGCATCAGTGCCTCACCGACGAGGAAGCAATGCACCCCGTGCGCTGCCATGGCATCGAGATCGCCTTTGGAGGTGAGCCCGCTTTCCGCCACAAAGGTGCAGCCTGCGGGCGCGCTGCCGACCAGTTCATAGGTTCTGGCAAAATCGACCGAGAAGTTCCTGAGATCACGGTTGTTCACTCCGATCAAACGCGATGTGAGCTTGAGCGCGCGGTCGAGTTCGGCGGCGTCATGCACTTCGATCAGCGCGTCCATCCCGAAGCGGATCGCCTCGGCCTCGATCTCGGCCATCTGTCCGTCATCCAACGCCGCGACGATGATCAATATCGCATCGGCACCCAGCGCGCGCGCTTCGGCGATCTGCCAGGGATCGACCATGAAATCCTTGCGCAGGCAGGGAATCGACACCGCCGCGCGCGCCGCGACCAGATAGGCGTCCGCGCCCTGGAAATAGGGCTCGTCGGTCAGCACCGAAAGACAGGCCGCACCTGCGGCTTCATAGGCGCGGGCATGGGCGGGCGGATCGAAATCGGCGCGGATCAGCCCCTTGGACGGGCTGGCCTTTTTGATCTCTGCGATGAGCGCATGGCCTGGTTTGGCATCCAGCGCGGCACGGAAACCGCGCGGCGCAGTCTGTGTGGCGGCGCGGGATTCCAGCTCGGAGAGCGTGGTGAGCGCCTTGCGCCGGGCGACGTCCTGGCGCTTGAAATCGCAGATTTCGGTGAGCTTGTTCATGATAACGCCTTCAGAAGCTGTCCATCCCCAGCCCCTCCCGGAAGACCGGGAGGGGAGCCGGATCGTGCTTCTCTTCTCCCCTCCACACCTTTGTGGAGGGGCTGGGGGTGGCCCTTCATCATCATCGAAACGCGATCCAGCAATCGAGCAAGGCATTGGCCAGCCCGTTATCAAGCACTTCGCCCGCTTCCTCGACACCCTCGGTCAGGCTCTCCGCTCGCCCGGCGACAACCAGCGCGGCGGCGGCATTGAGCAGCACGGCATCGCGATACGGTCCCTTTTCGCCCTGGAGCAAGCGACGGAGCGCGGCGGCATTGAAGGCCGCGTCGCCGCCGTGGATCGCGCTGGTCGGTGCGCGGGGCAGGCCAGCCTCTTCGGGGGTGATCGTATCACCCACGGGCAGATTGCCGACGCGATACACCCGGCTTGGTCCAGCGCCCGAAAGCTCGTCCAGCCCTTCCTCGCCCGAAACCACCATGCCGGCTTCCGCGCCCAGCGATTTGAGCGCCGCGCCATAGATGGGCACATAATCGGGGCGTGCAATGCCGATGAGCTGTCGCGTCGTCCGCGCGGGATTGGCGAGCGGCCCCATCAGATTGAAGATGGTGCGCTTGCCGATGGCTTTGCGGATCGGCTGGATCCGGCCCATCGCGGGATGATGATTGATCGCGAAGAGGAAGCAGATGCCGATCTCGTGCAGCGTGGCTTCGGCGGTCTGCCCCAGCCGCTCCAGATCGAGCCCGAGCGCTTCCAGCGTATCGGCCGCGCCCGCCTTGCTCGACGCCGCGCGATTGCCGTGCTTGGCGACCGGCACGCCGCAGGCCGCGACGATGATCGCGACCGCAGTGGAGACATTCAGACTGTGATGCCCGTCGCCGCCCGTGCCGCAAACGTCGATCGCGCCTTCGGGGGCGGCAACCGGGATCATGCGTTCGCGCAATTCCTGCGCCGCGGCGGCAATCTCGATGCTGGTTTCGCCACGTTCGGAAAGCGCGATCAGGAAGTGCGCGATCGCTTCATCGGACACCTTCAGATCGAGGATGTCGGAAAAGGCCTGGCGGGCGGCGGCTTCGTCGAAAATCTCCGACGGATCGGGCAGGCGGATCGGCACGGTCATGCGCGCGCCTTCACCGTCAAACCGGCCAGCGTCATGAAATTGGCGAGCAACAGATGGCCATGCTCCGTCGCAATGCTTTCCGGATGAAATTGGACGCCGTGGATCGGCAGCGTCTCGTGCCGAAACCCCATGATGGTGCCGTCAGGCGCGCGGGCGTTGACCTTGAGGCTGGCGGGCAAGCCTTCCTCCGGCACGATCAGCGAATGATAGCGCGTCGCGGTGAAGGGGGAGGGGATGTTGGCAAAGACGGCGGTGCCGTCATGCGTCAGCGGCGAGGTCTTGCCGTGCATCAATTCGCGCGCACGCACCACCTGCCCGCCGAAATACTGGCCGATCGACTGATGGCCCAGGCAGACGCCGAGCAGAGGCTTGCCCGCATCGGCGCAGGCCGCGACCAGGTCGAGCGAAATGCCGGCCTCATTGGGGGTGCATGGCCCCGGCGAAATCAGAAACGCTTCGGCACCCGACGAAATCGCCTGCCCGGCCGAAATCGCATCATTGCGCACGACTTCGACCTTGGCACCCAGCTCCATCAAATAGTGGACGAGGTTCCAGGTGAAGCTGTCATAATTGTCGATGACGAGGATCATGCCGTTGTCCTATCGGCAGACCGCGCAGCTTGAAAGGCTTTGGGTGGCCTGTTCATTGCCCGAAGCCCGCGCCATTTGCGCGCGTCACGGCCTCGCGCGCGGCTGCGATCAGCGCACCGGCCTTGGCTTCGCATTCGCGCTGTTCATAGGCCGGGTCCGAATCCGCAACGATGCCCGCGCCCGCCTGAACGTGCATCACGCCATCCTTCACCACGGCGGTACGCAGCACGATGCAGCTATCCATCGATCCATCGGGCGAGAAATAGCCGACGCCCCCGGCATAGGCACCGCGGGTTTCGCACTCCAGTTCGGCGATGATCTCGCACGCGCGTACCTTGGGCGCGCCGCTGACCGTGCCCGCGGGAAAGCCGGCGAACAGCGCGTCGAGCGCGTCCTTCGCAGGGTCGAGCCGGCCGACCACATTGGAAACGATGTGCATCACATGGCTATAGAATTCGACCGTATAGCTGTCCGTCACGGTCACGCTGCCCGCCGTCGCAACGCGGCCCACATCATTGCGCCCCAGATCGAGCAGCATCAGATGCTCGGCGCGTTCCTTGGGATCCGCGAGCAGGCTGGCGCGGTTTTCGGCGTCTTCCGCAGCGGTCTTCCCACGCGGGCGCGTGCCCGCGATCGGGCGGATCGTGACCTCGCCATCGCGCGCACGCACCAGGATTTCCGGGCTTGATCCGATCAGCGCAAAGCCCGGCATGTCCAGAAAATAAAGGAAGGGCGACGGATTGATCCGGCGCAGGGACCGATAAAGATCGAAGGGCGGAAGCGGGAAGGGCGTGGTGAAACGCTGGGCCAGCACGACCTGGAAGATATCGCCCGCGCCGATATAGTCTTTGGCACGCGTGACCATCTCGCCATAGCGGCCGGGCGGGAGGACGGGATCGAGCGCGATATCTGCGGTCATGGCAGACGGAATAGTCGCAGCCGATGCAGCCGGGATCGGCTGGGCGAGGCGCGCCGCTGCGGCGTCGATCCGCTCATGCGCCAGGGCGATCCTCTGAACGGGTGAGCCGGGCGCGTCTGGCCACACCGGCGATACCAGGAACAGTTCGTCCGCCAGCCGATCGAATACCAGGATTACGGTGGGCCGCACGAACAGCATGTCGGGCAGGTCCAGCGGGTTTTCCGCCGGACGCGGCAATTTCTCGACCAGGCCGATGGTTTCATAGCCGAAATAGCCGACCAGGCAGGCGAGTGCACCGGGCAGTTCGGCGGGGACATCGGCCCGGCACGCCGCGACCAGCGTGCGCAGTGCGCTCAGCGTCGGTGCGCCGGCGGGGGCAAAGGCGTCGCGATTTGTCAGCCAGTGTGGATTGATCTCGGCCGACTGGCCATTGGCGCGGAACATTAGATCGGGGGCGAGACCGATCAGGCTGTGACGCCCGCGGGTTTCGCCGCCTTCCACCGATTCCAGCAGGAAATCCCCACGATCTGGCTCGATCAGCTTGAGCGCCGCCGACACCGGGGTTTCGGTATCGGCGATCTGCCGTCGCCACACCAGTGCGGGCTTGCCGGCCTCGATCAGTGCGCGGACCGCGGCGTCCCTGTCGATGACGTCGCTCACTGTGCGCCGGAAAGCTGCCGCTTGACGGCTGCAATCGCCTCCGCATTGCGCACCACGCCCATATCCGCCTTGGCCGCGCCATAGAATTGCGCGGCATATTCCTGCGCATAAAGCTGCGAGAATTGCGCCTGGAAGGCGGGGACGGCGCGCGGCTCTGTCGAAACGTCGCCGGGTGTGATCGTATCGAGATAGACCACATACCAGCCCTGCTTCTGCGGGGCTTCGAGGCGCTTGGCCTTTTTCTCCGCCATGGAGAAGAGCAGGGCGAGCGGGGGCGGCACCTGTTCATTCGGGCGCGTCAGATCGCGGCGCTTGCCATTGACGGTCTGCACCGGCGGCAAATTCAGCCCGGTTTCCTTCAGCGCCTGCGTCAGCGTCATCCCCTTGCCAATCTTGGCGATGGCGGCATCGGCCAGCGCACGGCCCTGCCTGGCTGCGCGATCGGTTTCCATATCCAGCGTCACCTGCGGCGCGATCTGCGCCAGCGGACGCGGCGTGGGGGCCACGACGCTCTCGAGATAGGAGAGCGCGAACATCTGATCGGGCACCACGGTTTCCATGATCGCGTCGTCGCCGGGCTGCGCCTGGAACATCGGGCCGATGAAGCGGGCGAAGGCGGGATCGGGCTTGAAGGCCTGATCGTCCGGATTTTGGCCGCTGGCGACAATGGCGGGCGTGGTGACGACTTTCAGGCCATATTTCTTGACCACATCGTCAAAGCTCGCACCATCGGCGATCTCATTCTGGATGTTGGTCGTAAGGTCAGCGAGCGCCTCGGCACCCTTGCGCTGCGTCAGCGTGGGGAGGATTTCGGCGCGCACGGCATCCAGCGGGCGACCGGCCACCGTAGTGATCGAATCGACCTTGACCACATGCCAGCCGAGACCAGAGCGCTGCGGCGCGGCGACGCCGCCCTGCGGCGTTGCGAATGCGGCATCGGCCACGGCCTGCGAACTGTCCGTCGCAAGCTTGGTCTTTTCGATTCCGGTCAGTACGAGCGGGCTGAGACCCGCCTGGCGTGCAGCGTCGGCAAAGCTCGCGCCGCCCTTCACCTTGGCTTCGAAGGTGCGCGCGGCATTCTGGTCCTGAATGATCACCTGGCTCAGATTGCGGGTTTCACGCGCGGCATAGGTCGCGGCGTTTTCCTTGTAATAAGCCGCGATGTCCGCCTCGCTCGGAACCGTCTTGCCGGCCACATTTTCGGGGCCGATCAGTGCATATTTGATCACGCGACGCTCTGGCAGCGTATAGCGCCCGATGTTGCCCTTGTAGAAAGCGGCAAGCTCAGCCGCATTGGGCGCGGCCCCCTTGGGAATCGCGGCGGTGGGGATGAATCCCACCCCGCCGGAGCGGCCTTCCAGCGAAAGCTGCGCATAGGGCAGGGACAGGCCGGCGGGCGCGCGCGTGGCCCCCGTCGCAGGGATCATGAGCTGGCGGGACAGCAGATCGGATCCGATATCGTCACGCACCTGGATTTCGCTCAATTTGTTGGCGCGCAGGAAATTATCGAACGTGGTCCGATCGAACTGGCCGGTGGGGCCATAGAATGCGGGAATGCGCAGGATTTCAGCATCGATCTGGCGCTTGCTCACGCCAAAGCCCGCTTTGCGCGCAAACTCCGTCATGCCCACGCTGTTGATCGAGCGCTCCAGTATATCCTCAAACCCGCCCTGCTGCAGGAACGTCGCCATATCGAGGCCCGGCGTCTGCTGACGCTGCTGGCTGAGGATCGCATTGGCGCGATCGACGATCTCCGTGTTCGTGATGTCCTTCTTGCCGACTTCGGCCACCGTGGTGCTGCTCAGCCCGGAGCTTGAGCCCATGCTGCTGCTGATATCGCCCGCGGCAAAGGCGATGCCGATGATGATCAGAAAGCCGAGGCAGATGGCGATGCCGATCTTCGAATTGATGAGGCGGCGAAAGAAAGTGATCATGAAGGCGGCTCGCAGGTCACAACGGGAAACAGGGGCAACGCCTTAGAGCGGGCGGCTTCCATCGGCAAGGCATCGGCGATAGGAGCAGCATCTGATGTGAATGGGAGACTTGATCGATGGCATTGCGCAAGCTGGTGGCGGGCAATTGGAAAATGAATGGCAATCGGGCGGCCTTGGCCGAACTGGATGCCATCGCTATGGCTGCCGAGGCGAATGGCGGCGTGGATGTCGCGATCTGCCCGCCCTTCACGCTGATCGCACCCGCTGCAGAGCGCACGCCAAGCCTCGCCATCGGCGCGCAGGATTGCCACCCAGCGGCCAGCGGCGCGCATACCGGCTGTATTTCCGCCGCCATGCTAAAGGAAGCGGGCGCATCGCTGGTGATCGTCGGCCATAGCGAGCGCAGGGCGGACAATCACGAGACCGACATGGACATCCGCGCAAAGGCCGAAGCGGCGATCGCTGCCGGGCTGATCGCGATCGTCTGCGTCGGCGAAACCGAGGCGGAGCGGGACGCCGGCCAAGCCGTTTCAATCGTGGAGGGGCAACTCGCAGGGTCCGTGCCGCCGACTGGCACGGGCTATACCCTAGTCGTGGCCTATGAACCCGTCTGGGCGATTGGCACGGGGCGCACTCCGTCGGTGGCGGATGTGGCGCAGATGCACGCGGCGCTCCGCACCAAATTGGGCGCGTTGCTGGGCGCGGAAGGCGCGAAGGTCCGCATTCTCTATGGCGGGTCGGTCAAGCCCTCCAACGCAGCCGAACTGATGGCTGTGCCCGATGTGGATGGCGCATTGGTCGGCGGGGCGAGCCTGAAGGCAGCCGATTTCGTGCCGATCATCGAAGCCTCGGGCTGAACCTGTCGATCGATCTTCTGTCTGAATCCCCTCCACGTCTTCGTGGAGGGGCTGGGGGTGGCTTCTTCTTTTTGACAGCGCCATGATAAAATGAAGGCCCACCCCCATCCCCTCCCGGAAGGCCGGGAGGGGGGTAAGAAAGGACACTCCCGGCCCAAATGGTATATTTGGTTTCCTGTCCATGCTAACAAAGCCGCGAGTCGCACCAGCCGGATAACCGGTATCTCAGATCATCTTTGAACGGGGCGGGCGGCTATGAAATCGAAACCATTGATGACGGCGTTATGCTGGCTCTGGGTCGCGGCGGTGGCGGCCTATATGATCTGGGGCTGGACCCATTATTCCGGGCTTTTCAAGTGGCTGGCCGAATGGCAGACCGCGCAATTCGGCAAATATTATCCTGCGATGACCGCGATGATCCCCGGATTCCTGATCGCGGGACCGGCGCTCTCGTGGCTCGGCAAGCAGAGCCGCGCCATGATCGCGGGGCAGGATGGTCCGTTCGATCTGGTGGCCAATGCGCGCCGCAATGCGCGGATCGCGTTGATGCTGGCGCCGTTATGCGCCGTGATCGCCGTTGGTGCCTATCTCCTGTCCACGCGTCTGCCCGATGACAGCGGTGTGCCGACCCGCGTCGATATCGCGGCGCTGGGCGATGCCGTGCCCCCGCTCGGCCATGTGACGCTGATCGGCACGATCGACACCGATCGCGCGACCGGGCTGACCGAAAAGGGCAAGGCGCAGACCGAGGAGAGCTTCTATG
The DNA here is from genome assembly GCF_014199215.1 of Sphingobium boeckii. GTDB lineage: Bacteria > Pseudomonadota > Alphaproteobacteria > Sphingomonadales > Sphingomonadaceae > Sphingobium_A > Sphingobium_A boeckii. The sequence goes on along the minus strand of NZ_JACIJC010000002.1, from coordinate 45,605 downwards.
TGCCGGTGATGCCGAGGACGGCGGATGGCAAGGTGGATGCAACCACGCCCGTGCGTTTCCTGATCGAGCGCGAAACGCATCTCTATGCGGGCGAAGCGCAGACCCAGCAGGGGTTCATCGGCGATCAGAGCGGAATGCTGGTGGAGAATGGCCTGCCGGGCGAATTGCTCGGCATCTATGCCCGCAATGGCGTCACCCTGGCCGAGCCGCATTATGTGCTCGTGTCATCGGCCGAGGATGTGGCGACGCCTTATTATGTCGTTGCCGCGCTGGGCGGGTTTTTCGCGATCATCCTGCTGATCATCGCGCCGCTGATGGTGATGAGCGCGCGCAAGATGGCCCGCCAGCAGGGGCAGGCCATCCAATAGGCGCTCAGACCGGTGGGATCGAGCGCGTCGCGGTTTCACGCACCACCACAGGCTCGCGCACCACGGCAGGGTCGCGTTCGACGACGACCGTGCGGCGACGCGCGCGCAGACTGTCGAAGCTATGCGAGACGCCGTTATACGCCAGCAGCACGAGAAAACCGCCGGCCAGCGCGATATTCTTGAGGAAACTCGCCTGCTGCATCGGATCCGCGAAATCATTGTGGAAGAGCAAGGCGGTCATCAGGCAGAAACCCGCGAGCAAAAATGCGGTGATCCGCGTGAAAAAGCCGAACAGGATGAACAGCCCGGCGATCAGCTCGAACAGGCCTGCGGGCAGCGCCAAGGACGCGGGCAATCCGACCGAGGCCATATAACCACCCGTTCCCGCGAGATCGGCCAATTTGCCGATGCCCGACAGGATGAAGATCAGCGATAGCAGGATGCGCCCGATCAGCGCGACGAAGCCGTTGACGAAAGTCATGAACAATCTCCCTGTCTGTAACGGATCAACAACGTCCTTGAGCGGATTTGGCTGCATGTCCGTCCCAGCCGCCGATTCAACATGCAATCTATTCATTTGTCGGGGAGTCATGGATGTGACATTCAAGTGTCACAAATAAGAAACAGAGACGTCATCATATCGTCTCATTCGAGGAGACTTGCCATGTTCAAGATCGCCGCACTGGGCCTTTCGAGCGCCGCTTTGATCGCAACATCCGGCGCGGCGCTTGCCCAGCGCCCGTTCGAGCAACCCGCCGATGCGCGTTATGGTTACGCCCAGATTTCAGCCAATAAGCTGAGCGCCGCAGAGACCCAGCTCGATGCCCGCCGCGCCGCAGAACCACGCGAGCCCTCGGTCCTGCTCAATCTGGCGTTCGTCTATGCCAAGACGACGCGGACGGCTGAAGCCAGCGCACTTTACCGCGATGTGCTGGCGCTGCCCAATGTGCAGATGGAATTGGGCAATGGAAAGCCCGCCTGGTCGCACGATCTCGCCAAGGCCGGGCTGGGCCGCAGTGCGTTGATGGCCTCGCGCTGAGGCCCGGAGTCAACCGCCCTTCAAGGGTCGCAACGACAGGTTCGGCCCCGGGATTTCATCGCGGGGCCGACTTGGCGTTTTGGCTGACCTACAATTTGGGTAACGTCACGCCCCTTTGCCCCATATATTTGCCGGCGCGATCGGCATAGCTCGTCTCGCACGGCTCATTGCCCTGCAGGAACAGGAACTGGCACGCCCCCTCATTCGCATAGATTTTGGCGGGGAGCGGGGTGGTGTTGCTGAATTCAAGCGTCACATGCCCCTCCCAGCCCGGCTCGAGCGGGGTCACGTTTACGATGATGCCGCAGCGCGCATAGGTTGACTTGCCGAGGCAGATCACCAGCACATCGCGCGGCACCCGGAAATATTCGACCGTGCGGGCCAGCGCGAAGCTGTTGGGCGGGATGATGCAGCAATCGGTCTTGCGATCGACGAAGCTGTTGGCCGCGAAATCCTTGGGATCGACGATCACACTGTCGATATTGGTGAATATCTTGAACTCGTCCGCCACGCGCGCGTCATAGCCATAGGACGACAGGCCATAGCTGATGCAGCCATCGCGGCGCTGCGATTCCACGAACGGCTCGATCATGCCGTGTTCCTGCGCCTGCGTGCGGATCCATTTGTCGGAAAGGATGGACATGATGTGCTCCCTCTCCCCTTCAGGGGAGAGGGCCGGGGAGAGGGGGATGTCTCCGCGGCCCATTGTTTGAATGTTTTGGCGAGGTGAGTCCCCCTCTCCCATCCCTCTCTCCTGAAGGGGAGAGGGCTAATCCACAATCCCCAGATCCCTTGGCCCGAAGGCGTGGGGGAGAAGATCCGAGAGCTTCAGCGTGTCATGATGCGCACCGTCGCCCGATGCGCAATGGATCAGGATGTCGCGGCCCGCAAGCTGCGCGGCTTCGTTCAATATCTGGCGGCAGCGACCGCAGGGACGCACGATATCGCCGCCGGTGAGCGCGCCTGCTGCATCCTGCATCCCGCCGATCACGCCGATCTCTACCACCCGGCGCAACTTGCCCTCGCTATTGGCCTTGGCCAAGGCGACGGTTTCGGCACAGAGCGACAGGCCATAGCTGGCATTCTCGAAATTGGTGCCGGTCACGATGCTGTCATCGTCCATCAGGATCGCCGCCCCCACGCCGAAGCGCGAATAGGGGGCATGGGCAAAGCCGGCCGCCACGCGTGCGGCTTCGATCAATCGGAGGGCATTGTCGCTCATGCGCGGATCACATTCCAGTTTACGGGGCCGTCTATGCCTTCGATCTGGCGCATGGCCGAGGCCTGCCACATCACCCAGGGCCGCCCGCCATAGGCCGGCGGCAGAAATTCGCGGCTGAGCCAAAGGTTGCGGTCGATCGCGGTGGCGAGCCGATAACTATCCTCGAAATCGGGTGAAATGTGCAGGATCGCATTCTTGCCCGCATGGGCCTCGATCATCTCCACCAGCGTCTCGATCTCCTTCACCAGTGCGTCGCGCGACGGGCGCGCGGCGCAATTGCCCTGGAATGCGAATTCGATCGCCGGCGGCAGCGCATTTTGCTCGCGCGGGACGGTGGCGATGAAATTGGTCGCCTGATCATGTCCCGTCCGGCACAGATTATAGACATGGACTGCGCCGCGCCCGATCCCGGCGGCTTCGGCGTCCTGCCAATGCTGCGGGAAGGCCGGATCGCGTCCGTCCTCGCCCGATGTGGCACGCAGATAGGCGAAATCGACGCCGCGCGCTTTCAGCGTGGGCCATTCGACCGTGCCCTGATCGGCGGAGAGTTCGACACCCTGCATCGGATAGGTTTCGCGCGCAGGTGCCCAGCTTTGCGCATAGCGATACAGGCCCAGCGCGGCGATCGCGGTGACGATCGCCACCGCGGCCAGCCAGATCAGCCGCCTCTTCCACGTCCGCACTGCCATGGCCCCCGCCTACCCCTTGATATGCAGGACGCAGATCAGCGTGAACAGCCGCCGCGCCGTATCGAAATCCACCTCGATCTTGCCCTCAAGCCGCTCCATGAGCAGCTCGGCGGCTTCATTGTGGATGCCGCGCCGCGCCATGTCCACCGTCTCGATCTGCGCGGGGGTGGATTGGCGGATCGCCTGGAAATAGCTGTCGCAGATCGCGAAATAATCCTTGATGGGGCGACGAAAGCGGCCAAGCCCCAGGATCACGGCCTCCAGCGGGGTCTTGTCTTCGCGGCCGATATCGATGGCGAGCCGGCCTTCCTCCACGCGCAGGCGGATCGCATAGGGGCCTTTATAGCCATCGGGATGTTCGCGCTGCGGGGCGAAATGATTGCCTTCCAGGATATCGAACACAGCGATGCGCCGTTCCTGCTCGATATCGGCGGAGCGCCAGATGATCGTCGCCTGATCCAGCTCGATATCGATGATGCGCGGGTCCGCCATGCAGCGGCTTTAGTGGGGAAGGGGGATGCGCTCAAGGCACCTCTGTCATTCCCGCGCAGGCGGGAATCCTGCTTTTCCGTGAAGGGTCCGAAAGAAGAAGCAACGGGATTCCCGCCTGCGCGGGCATGACGGTGTTTTCCGGCAAACTTATCCACAGAAACATACAGACTTCTCCACCTTGAACCAAAGGGCAGGGTGGCCCACACACGGGCGATCATGGCCGATCCCATCCGACTCGTAACCGCCCCCGATGGCGAACCCCCTGAGCTGCCCCAGAATATCGAGGCTGAGGCGGCATTGCTGGGTGCCATGATGATCGACAATCGCGTCGGTGAAGACGTGATGCAGAAATTGCGCGCGGATCATTTCTACGAGGCCGTGCACGGCCGCATCTACGATGCCATCATCAAGCTGGTCGGCCGCAATATGGTCGCCAATCCCGTCACGCTGCGACCGATGTTCGAGGGTGACGAGGCGATGCGCGAACTGGGCGGGCCGGCCTATCTGGCGCGGCTCACCGGCAGCGGTGCCGCGCTGATCGGCGCGCGCGATTTCGCAGAGCAGATTTACGAGCTGGCGCAATTGCGCGCCTTGATCACCGTGGGCCGCGAAATGGTCACGCGGGCCATGGATACCAGCGAAGAGGTCAATCCCAAGAAGCAGATCGAGGACGCCGAAGTCGCGCTCTATTCGGTGGCCGAAGAGGGCGGGGAGACCGGATCGGTCAAGACCTTCCTGCAGGCGAGCCGCGCTGCAGTGGAGAATGCCGAAAAGGCGCTGAATGCGGGCGGCGGACTCTCTGGCGTCACCACCGGGCTTGAAAATGTGAACGAGCGCACCGGCGGGCTTCATCATTCCGATTTGCTCATCCTGGCCGGACGTCCGGGCATGGGCAAGACCTCGCTCGCCACCAACATGGCGTTCAATGCCGCGCGCCGCTGGGTGCAGGATATGGAAGACGGGATCGATCCGTCCAAATCCGTGGGCGCGAAGGTCGCGTTTTTCAGCCTGGAAATGTCCGCCGATCAGCTTGCGACGCGTATCCTGTCCGAGCAATCGGGGATCAGCTCGCAGGCGCTGCGCATGGGCAAGATCAGCCAGCAGGATTTCCGCAATCTGGCGCGCGCTTCGGGCGAATTGGAAAATCTGCCGCTTTATATCGACGATACCGCGGGCCTCACGATCGCGGCGCTGCGCACCCGCGCGCGACGGATGAAGCGCCGCCATGATATCGGGCTGATCATCATCGACTATCTCCAGCTTCTGCAAGGCTCCGGCCGTGGCAATGAAGGCAATCGGGTGCAGGAAATTTCCGAGATCAGCCGTGGCCTGAAGACGCTGGCCAAGGAGTTGCATTTGCCGGTTCTGGCGCTTTCCCAGCTCAGCCGCGCGGTGGAGCAGCGCGAGGATAAGCGCCCGATGCTTTCGGATTTGCGCGAATCCGGGTCAATCGAGCAGGACGCCGATATCGTGATGTTTGTCTATCGCGAGGATTATTACATGGCGATGCACGAGCCCAAGCAGCCGAGCGAGCAGGATGATGCCAAGACGTTCGACGATCACGCCACCTGGATGAACAAATATCGCGAAGTGGAGGGCTTAAGCGAGTTGATCATCGCCAAGCAGCGCCACGGCGCAACGGGCAAGGCTAAATTGCGCTTCGACGCCAAGATCACGCGCTTTTCGGACTGGATCGACGAACGGCGGCTGCCCGAGCAATACGGCTAAGCGGCCGGCTCAGGCGGCCTGCCGCAAACCTTCGGTCCGCGCGATGAGCAGCCCCTCCGCCACGCCATGGGTGCGGATATTGTCGACGTCGATCGCAACCGCGCCATCCTCCAGGATCAGCGGTCGGATGTTCAATCGGAAACGGCGGGAAAAGCGCTGGAAAGCGGCCTCAAGCGTGCCGATCCCGAAGCGGAAGCGGATGAGATTGATCAGGCCGAAGGCGTGCAGGATGCGCGCGGGATGCTTGGCGAACTGGCCGCCTTGCCGGAACACGCGGGTGGCCGAGAGCGCGCCCGCGCTGCCGATCCAATAGCTGTTGCAATTGGAATAGCCGCCTTCGGAGAAATTGTAGAATTTGCGCTGTCCGTCCGGATGCGCGGCCAGCACCGCCTCCCGGCGGGTAAAGCCGACGCCGATATCGGCGTCCGCAGCATCGTGCGCGATCTGCGCGATGGCTGCAGGGGTGAGCAGCACATTGTCCGCCGTGGTCACCAGCACCGGATAACGGGCACCGACCAGGCTTTCGATGACGCTGTCGGCCAGGTTCGCGCGCGATCGGATGAGCTTCACCCGGCCCTGCGCGATCAGCCGCGCCACATCGTGCAGCGTTTCGATCACGCTGAAATCATCGATCGAGATGCGGATTTCGCCGATGGCCGGAGATGCGGCCAGCGCGTCGATCACATGAGCGATCAGCGGCCGGCCGGCAATGGGGACGACGCATTTGTGAGTGACGCCGAAAGCGGCGGCGAGCGGATCGATCCGCCCCTCGCGCTGCGCTGCCAGGATAAGCGCGGTCACGCTCATGCCGCGATGCTCTCACGCCTGTCGGTCAGCAGACCTTGCCGCTCCAGGCTGTGCGCGACGATGCTCTCCACCAGTTCGGCATGATCCACGCCCAGCGTGGCGGCGGAGCGGGAGATCGTTTTTTTCGACCAGAGATTGCAGGAAAGATTGACCTCCATGAAGCGCAGCGCGCCCGTGGCGGGATCGAAGCGAAATTCGAACCGGCCATAATCGAACGGCCACATTTCGGCGAGCAGTCGGCGGCCGTGCGCTTCCAGCATCTGGCGCAGCAGCGGATCCTCGACCGGCGAAAGCGGATCTTCGCTGCTGGTGTCCCCGGTCAGCGCGCGCTTTTCTTCATAGGACCGCAGATGCGTGGGATCTTCGGGAAGATAGGCCATGGGTGGAAGCATCCAGGGGCCATTGGCACCGCCCACCACGGGCAGCGCGATATCGATCAGCGGCACCCAGGGCTCGACGATCACGTCATGGCCCTCGCGATGGAGCCACGCGATGTGCGCATGGGCCTCCGCCCAGCTATCGACGACGCGGATGCCCCAGCTTGCCGAGGAGGCATTGGGCTTCACCACCAGCCGCTCCCAGGCGAAAGCGGGGGCGCCGGGCTGGAGGCCGCCGATCCGGTGAATCTGCCAATCCATCGTCGGCACACCGGCATGACGCGCAACCACTTTGCTCAGATGCTTGTCATCGGTGAATCCGCGCACGATCGGGCTCGCGCCCAGAAAGGGCAGGCCGTGGCGCTGGAGCAGCAGGGGTGCCAGCATCTCGCTATTCTGAAAGCCGCCGCGATTGAGCAAGGGAATCACGAAATCCGCCTCGGGCCGCGCGATCACGGCCTCATAGCTGTCGGCCACGACCACATTGAGGCCGATGGCGCGCAGCGTCTCGCGCAATTCATGGTGATAGACCGCGTGATTGCCATCCAGCGCATCCTTGCCGCCGTCGCTGCAGGCGTGCTTGGCCAGCAGCATGATGGTGAGGTCCGCCTTGGCCGCGGCGGGCAGGCGCATGGATTCGCGTTGGTTGATCATGACGCCGGTCTAACCGGCGGGCGTGACGTGGGTTGGACGGGGCTGTGTCAGGATGATGACGCGACCATGGCCCGGTTATGACAATGCGCCTGTCAGAAGACCGGCTGGTTCGCCGGATCGTCCGGATCGGCGACCGGCGTATGGATACCGCACTCCACCTTATCCCACCCGCGCCAGCGGCCGGAACGCGCATCTTCGCCTGCCTGCACGCGCGAAGTGCAGGGCGCGCAGCCGATCGAGGGATAGCCCTCGGCCACCAGCGGATGCCGCGGCAGATCATGCGTCACGAAATAGGCTTCGATATCGGCCTTGCTCCAGCTTGCCAGCGGATTGACCTTGAGCCGGTCCCCATCCAGCTCGAAACGGGGCAGGCCGGCGCGCGTGGCGGACTGGAAACCCTTGCGGCCGGTGATCGAGGCATCGAACCCCGCGAGCGCCCTTTCCAGCGGGATCACCTTGCGGATCTCGCAGCAGCCATCGGGATCATAGGACCAGCGCAGACCCGTCTCATCCTTCTTCGCGATCGTTTCGGGATCGGGTGTCAGGATGCGCAGGTCGGTCAGCCCCAGTCGCTCGGCCAGATCGCCGCCATAAGCCAGCGTCTCGGGAAAATGCTTGCCGGTATCGAGGAACAGCACGGGCGTGGAAGCATCGGCCTGCGCAATCATGTGCAGCAAAGCAGCCGATTCCGCGCCAAAAGAGGAGACCACGGCGGCGTCGCCCAGCATATGTTCGCGCAGCAGCGTGTTCAGCATATCCTGTGTCTCGACGCCGCGAAACATGTTGTTCAGCCGGATCGCATCCGCGGTGGTAAAGCGCGGACGCACATCGATCAGATCACGCACGCGCACGGGGTCAGCCATGAGAGTCCCCAAACCCGTTTGTGTCGAGCGAAGTCGAGACACGTTTGTCCCCTGCACCAGTTCCCTCGACTGCGCTCGGGATGACCGGAAATCTGTGAGGCTCAGCCATGACGGAGTTTCCATATGGGTGCCCGCCCATCGATGGTCGCCTGATAAGGATGCTCATAGCGTTCGAGCGATGTCTTCACGACGGCGGGATCGAGCGGCTTTTCAGGGGCGAAACTGTCAAAGCCGCAGCGGCGCATATAGGCGAGCTGATCGACCAGCACGTCGCCCTGCGCGCGCAATTCGCCCGTATAACCGGATTCCCGCAGGATCCGCGCCGCCGAATAGCCGCGGCCATCACGAAAGGCGGGAAAGGCCACTTCCACCAGCGCAAGGCGATCGAGATAGGGCAGCAGCGCGCGCGCATCCTCGCCCGGCTCGAGCCGCACGGCGGTGGCGTTGGACTGATCGAGAAAAGAGTCCAGCGTCACGGCAGGCTCTTCATGCGCGCCATCGGTGCGAAAGGTGAGGGGATCACCCATAAATGGCCTCCTTGAACGGGTCCATGCCGACGCGGCGATAGGTATCGACGAAGCGCTCGCCATCGGTGCGCAGCGCTTTGTAGACGTCGGTCGCCTTCTCGATCGCATCGACCACACCGTCCTCGGAGAAGCCGGGGCCGATGATCTTGGCGAGCGAGACGTCTTCCGCGCCCGATCCGCCGAACAGAAGCTGGTAATTCTCCGTGCCTTTGCGGTCCACGCCGAGAATGCCGATATGCCCGGCGTGATGATGGCCGCAGGCATTGATGCAGCCGCTGATCTTCAGCTTCAATTCGCCCAGATCGCGCTGACGCTCCGGATCGGCGAAACGCTGGCCGATTTTCTGTGCCAGCGGTATCGAGCGCGCATTGGCCAGGCTGCAATAATCGAGGCCGGGGCAGGCGATGATATCGCTGATCAGATCGAGATTGGCGGTGGCCAGGCCCGCTTCGTCCAGCGCCTGCCAGATCGTGTAGAGATCGGCCTTCTTCACATGCGGCAGCACGATATTCTGCGCATGGGTCACACGCAATTCATCGAAGCTGTAGCGTGTGGCGAGATCGGCCATCAGATCGATCTGGTCCGCCGACGCATCGCCCGGAATCCCGCCGATCGGCTTCAGGCTGATGTTCGCGATCGCATAACCCGGCGTCTGGTGCGCGATCACATTCTGGTCGACCCAGAGGCGGAAATCGGGATCGGAGAGATCGAGATCGTCGCTCAGTCCCTGTTCCCATGCGGGCGGCGCGAAGAAGGCGGCGATGCGATCGAATTCGGCCAGCGGCGGATCGATGCCGAGCGTCTTCACATGCGCGAACTCTTCCTCGACCTGACGCTTATATTCCTTCGCACCAATCTCATGGATCAGGATCTTGATGCGCGCCTTGTAGATATTGTCGCGACGGCCGTGGCGGTTATACACGCGCAGAGCGGCTTCGAGATAGCTCAGCAGATCGTCAGCCGCCACGAAATCCTTGATTTCCGGTGCGATCATCGGGGTGCGGCCCATGCCACCACCGGCGAAGATGCGGCCGCCCAGCACGCCATCGCGCTTCACCAGCTCGATGCCGATATCATGCAGGCGCATCGCCGCACGATCCTCAGCGGAGGCGATCACGCAGATCTTGAACTTGCGCGGCAGATAGCTGAATTCGGGGTGGAAGCTGCTCCACTGGCGCAGTAATTCGGCCCAGGGGCGGGGATCCGCCACCTCGTCCGCCGCGGCACCGGCATATTGATCCGAGCTGATGTTGCGGATGCAATTCCCGCTCGTCTGGATCGCGTGCATTTCCACCGTGGCCAATTCCGCAAGGATATCGGGCGCTTCATCCAGCTTGATCCAATTATACTGGATATTCTGGCGGGTGGTGAAATGGCCGTAACCGCGATCATATTTGCGCGCGATATGCGCCAGCATGTGCATCTGCTGGCCTGACAGCGTGCCATAGGGCACCGCCACACGCAGCATATAGGCATGAAGCTGGAGATAGAGACCGTTCATCAGGCGCAGTGGCTTGAACTGATCCTCGCTCAGCGCGCCGGACAGGCGACGGGCGACCTGATCGCGAAATTCCTCGACGCGGGCATCGACGGCGGATTGGTCATATGTGTCATATTGGTACATGTCAGATTGCTCTCTCAGCCCGTTTGTCCCGAGCGTAGTCGAGGGATGTCGGTCCCTGCGACAGGCGTGTCTCGACTTCGCTCGACACCAACGAAATGGGGTGGATCAGAAAACGCATCAGATCACCCAGTTTCCGGCATCGGGGTCGGCCGGTTTAAGCGTGAGATCGGGTCGGATCGTGGGGCCGAGCGCGCGGATGCGATCCTTGATATGCGCGGGACGCGGGCCTTCGGGCGTCGCCTGGGCTTCGATCACATAGGGGACGTTGACGCGGCGTGCGCCTTCCTCGGCGCGGGCGATGGCCTCACCATGCTCATTCACATCGACAGAATCCTCCACATGGCGGGACCAGCTTTCGCCCGTCCACCACACGACATCGCCGGATGCCAGATCATTGCCCGTCAGGATCTTCACTTTACCCCCTCAACCCGTTTCGCGAATGCGGCCAGCCGGTCATCGGCGTCGGACCGCAACACCACATCGCCCACCACGATCAGCGCCGGACTTTTCACCTTTTCGCGCGCGATCATGCCGCCCAGATCCGTGAGCAGCGTGCGCAGCGCGCGCGCATCGGGGCGTCCGGCCTTTTCGAGCACGGCCACGGGCATATCGGGCGAGACGCCATCGGCGATCAACTTGTCCGCAATCTGATCGGCCGTGGCGACGCCCATGTAAATGACCAGCGTGCGGCCTTTGCCGGCGAGGCCGGACCAGTCCTGATCGGTCAGCCCCTTGCACTGGCCGGCCACGAAGCTGACCGCGCTGGAAAGTTCGCGATGCGTCAGCGGCAGCATCGCTTCCGCCGCGCCGCCGATCGCCGCGGAAATGCCGGGCACGACCTGAACGGGAATGCCCGCTTGGCGGCAGGCCTCGACCTCTTCGCCGCCACGTCCGAAAATGAAGGGGTCGCCGCCCTTCAGCCGCACGACCATCGCGCCGCCGAGCGCTTCGGCCACCAGCAATGCGTTGATCGATTCCTGCGCGAGCGTATGGCGCGCGCGGCTCTTGGCGACGGAAATGCGGCGCGCATTGGCGGGGGCCAGCGCGAGGATTCGATCATCCACCAGTCCGTCATGCACGACCAATGTGGCGCACGACAAAGCGCGCACGGCTTTCACCGTCAGAAGATCGGGATCGCCGGGGCCGGCGCCCACAAGAGCCACGGTGCCGGGGACAAAATCACGCAATTTGTCGTCCATGAAGCGCAGATGGCGGTTTCCTGCGGAAAACGCAAAGCAGGGTTTTTTGCCGGTAAGTTAGTTCAACTATCCCGCAGCCCGATTCCGATCGAGGCGCGCGCCTGATCGGATTCGGACGACGTGACCGGATAAGCGCAATAATCCGCAGCATAATAGGCGCTGGGGCGGTGATTGCCCGAAAAGCCGACGCCGCCGAACGGGGCGTTGGACGGTGCGCCATTGGTCGGCCGGTTCCAGTTGACCACGCCCGCGCGGATGTTCGCCCAGAAACTGTCGTAGAGCGCGGGGCTGCCGCCGATGAGCGAGGCGGCGAGGCCGAAGCGCGTATTGTTCGCTTCCTTCAGCGCCGCATCGAAATCGGCCACGCGGATCACCTGCAGCAGCGGCCCGAACAATTCGACATCGGGGCGGTCGGCCACTTCGGTGACGTCGATGATGCCTGGCGAAAGGAAGGGGCGCCCTTCGATCGGGCGGTCCATCCGCCGGAAGGGCGTGCCGCCCTTCATCATCAGCGAAAGAAAATTATCCTGCAGATGGTCGGCCGCCTCATTGTCAATCACCGGCCCCATGAAAGGTTCGGGCTTGCTGTGCGGCTCGCCGATGATGATGCGATCGACCAGCTTGCCGATTTCGCGCAGCAAGGGCTCTTCCTTGCCATCTTCCACGATCAGGCGGCGCGCGGCGGTGCAGCGCTGGCCCGCGCTCATGAAAGCGGATTGCACCACCACGATCGCGGCGGCGTGAAGATCGGTGGCGTGCCAGACGATGATGGGATTGTTGCCGCCCAGTTCCAGCGCCAGGATCTTGTCCGGACGTTCTGCGAACTGCCGGTTGAGCGCGATGCCGGTGGCGGCCGATCCCGTGAAAAGCAGCCCGTCGATATCCTCATGCGCGGCCAATGCCTTGCCCTCGGCCGGACCGCCGATCAGAATGCGGATCACGCCGGTGGGCACACCGGCGGCATGATAGCAATCGACGAGAAAGGCACCCGATGCGGGCGTTTTTTCAGACGGCTTGAACACCACGGCATTGCCCGCGATCAGCGCGGGGACGATATGGCCATTGGGCAGGTGCGCGGGAAAATTATAGGGGCCGAGCACGGCCAGCACGCCATGCGGCTTGTGCCTGACCGCGGTGCGCGCGCCCATCGCGCCCTCCAAACGGCGCTGCGCCGTGCGCTCGCCATAGGATGAGAGCGAAATCTCCACTTTGTTGACCACCGCCTCCACCTCGGTGCGGGTTTCCCACAGCGGCTTGCCGGTTTCGCGCGCGATCAGATCGGCAAAGGCTTCCGCCCGCGATCGGACGACATTGGCGAAGCGACGCATGGTTTCGGTGCGCACGGCCAGCGGCTGGGAGGCCCAAGCGGCCCAGGACGCCCGCGCGATCGCGACCTCCTCATCGACATCGCCCACCGTGCCGCGCCACAATGTAGCGCCGGTCGCGGGCTCAAAGGACGTGATTTCGGGGCTGGTCATGGTCTTTCCCAAAGAGACGAGCGCCTCTCCAGCACCATCCATCATGGCAGGTCAACCCGCATGGCATCGCCCATATGGCGGATTGCACTCACCTTGGCCTCGAGCGCTGACCAGTCATCGGCTTGAGCAATGCCCGCCCAGATGGATTCCACATCTTCGATGTGCATCGAACAGGGCATCGCGCCGCACCAATAGGGATGATCGCTGCTTCTCGCGGGTGCGAAGTTCGCCACCGCGGCGACGAAATCGGCAAACGGTTCGGCTTCATAGGCGGCTTCGGCGGGCGAAGATCCTCGGCGCTTTCCACCATTCCAATCGAAGAAAAAACGGTCGATCTGAACAGTCTGGGCCATCAGCGCGCCTTCTATCGCACCAACAAGCGCCTTGTTTTCAGCGCGTTCCCTGGGTTTGACGCCAAGCCGCCACAGCAGTCGGTCGATCAGGCCATCCTCATAATCGCCGCCGAAATGTTCCAGCGCCGGCACCAGCACCTCGGCGTCCGCCACCAGTCGCAGCGCGACCGCAAGTTGCACGGTGTCCCAGTGGATCGCCTCCGCCTGCCTGCCAAAGGCGTAAAGCCCTTGATGATCGAAATAGGCAGCGGTGAAGGCGGGATCGTAAAAAGGTGTAAAACGCCAGGGACCATAATCGAAACTCTCGCCCGAGACGTTGATATTGTCGGTGTTGAGCACGCCATGCACGAATCCCGCAGCGATGTAAGACGGGGCGAGCCGGGCGGTGCGCCGCGCGACATGCGCCAGCAAACGCGCCGCACCGTCCTGACCAGGCTCGTCATCGAAATAATGCTTCAGCACATAAGCGATCAGCCGGTGCATCCCATCCACATCGCGGAGCGCGGCCAGGCGCTGGAAGCTGCCGATTCGGATATGGCCATGGCTCAGTCGCACCATCACGGCGGAGCGGGTGGGGGAGGGTTCGTCGCCGCGCTGGAGCGATTCCCCGGTTTCGATCAGCGAGAATGTCTTGGATGTTTCCACGCCCAGCGCTTCGAGCATTTCGGTGGCCAAAATCTCGCGCACGCCGCCCTTCAGCGTCAGGCGCCCGTCGCCGGCGCGGCTCCACGGCGTCTGGCCCGATCCCTTGGTGCCCAGATCCATCAGCCGTCCGGCCCCGTCGCGCATCTGCGCGAACAGAAAACCGCGCCCGTCGCCAAGATTGGGATTGTAAACGCGGAACTGATGCCCGTGATAGCGCAGTGCCAGCGGCTGATCGAGGCTACCGGCCAGCGGCTGGAAGCGCCCGAAATGCGCAATCCATGCGGCGTCGCTCAGGCTGTCCAGCCCCACGGAGGCCGCCGCGCGATCGTTGCGGAAGCGCAGGATGGTTTGCGGAAAATCCGCGGCGTCCACGGGATCGAACATGGTGTCACCCAGTGCGAGGATCGTGCGTTCGGCGTGGAAATGAGGTGCTTGCGGGGATGTGATCATGTCGCGATATGGGGGTGGAAACAGCAAAGGCGCAACCATGGCCGCATATGACGACGGATATTGGTGGTCGGGCGACAACCTTCGCCTGCATTACCGCGACTATCCGGGTTCGGATGCACAGCCGCCGGTGATCTGCATTCCGGGTCTCACCCGCAATGCGCGCGATTTCGAGGGGGTTGCCGCCCGACTGGCGGGCGAACGTCGCGTGATCTGCGTCGATCTGCGTGGGCGCGGCGAAAGCGCTTATGCCAAGGATCCGATGACCTATGTGCCGCTCACCTATGCGCAGGATCTGGAGCGGTTGATCGCCGAACTGGCGCTGAACCGCTTCGTGATGATCGGCACGTCGCTGGGCGGCATCGTCTCCATGCTGCTCGCCGCGACCGGCCCGGCGCGAGTTGCGGGCGTGATCCTGAACGATGTGGGGCCGGTGATCGAGCAAAAGGGGCTGGACCGGATCCGCGGCTATGTCGGGCGCGGCAGCGCCTGGCCCACCTGGGTGCACGCGGCGCGCACGCTCGGCGAGGTCAATGCCGCGGTCTATCCCGATTATGATCTGGAAGACTGGCTGCGCATGGCCAAGCAGCTTTACAAGCTCAACGCCAAGGGCCGCATCGTGCCCGATTATGATAGCAAGATCGCCGAACCCTTCCGCTTGCCGGGTGGCGAGGCGGGCGTGGATCTGTGGCCGGCGATCGAGGCGATGAAGACGGTGCCGCTGCTGATGATCCGCGGGGCATTGTCCGACATTCTGTCCGAAACGACCGCGGCCGAAGTAAAAAAGCGCGTCAAGGGATCCAAACTGGTCACGGTGCCCGAGACCGGCCATACGCCGACGCTGGACGAGCCCGCCGCAGCGCGCGCGATCGACCGCTTTCTGGGATCGCTCCAGCCCTGATGAGCCGGCCGGTCCATATCCTGCATTGCCACTCGTCATTCAGCCTTGGCGGCAAGGAAGCCCGCGCGGTGCGGCTGATGAATGCTTTTGGGGACAAGGCGCGACACAGCATCGTCAGTGGCGTGCCGGAGGCTCTGGATGCGCGCACGGCGATCGCGCCGGGCATTCAGGTGGAATTTCCCCAACACGCGCCGCCGCTCACCGGCACGCCGTCGGTCAAGCGCTATGACGCCCTGGCGCGCTACATGCGGCGCTTCGATCTGGTGCTGACGTATAATTGGGGCGCGATGGACACGGTGATGGCGCGGCGGGTGTTCACCAAAGGCACCCCGCCGCTGATCCATCACGAGGATGGTTTCAATGCGGACGAGGCCGATGGCCTGAAGAGAGACCGCAATCTGTTCCGCCGGATCGCGCTGCCCGCCGCGCAGGCGCTGGTCGTGCCCTCGCAGAAACTGGAAGCGATCGCCCGCAAGACCTGGAAACAGCCCGACTATCGCATCCACCGAATCAGCAATGGAATCGATGTGACCCCTTATGGCCGGTCGCCCCGGCTGGACGCCATTCCGGGATTCACGCGGAGAAAGGGCGATCTGGTGATCGGCACCATGGCCGGTCTACGCTCCGTCAAGGATCTGCCACGGCTGGTGCGCGCCTTTGCGGGGCAGGGCGATCGCGCACGGCTGGTAATCGTGGGCGAAGGGCCGGAGCGCACGATGATCGAGGGCGAGGCCGCGCGGCTGGGCGTCGGCGCGCGGGTCCATATGCCCGGTTTCGTAGCACGGCCGGAGCGTTATGTGGGGCTGTTCGATATCTTCGCTTTATCGTCCCGCAGCGAGCAATGTCCAATTGCCGTGATGGAGGCGATGGCGGCGGGATTGCCCGTGGTATCGCCGGATGTGGGCGATGTGATGGCGATGGTGGCCCCCGAAAACCGGCCCTTGATCGGCGAGGATATCGGTGCCGCGCTGGCTGCCTTGTCGGACGATCGTGATCTGAGGCTGAGGATCGGTGCTGCCAACCAGATCAAGGCCCGTGCGGATTATCACGAAAGCGTCATGATCGCTGCCTATGCCCGCCTTTACGGGGCCGCCCTCGGCCAGAGCGCCCGTTTCAGCGGCTGAGCTGATTTTTTCCACGCATTTCCCGCTTATGTTGGTATAGCGCCCCCATTCCTGAGGAGTTCAATTCGGTGTTCAAGGGTCTTAAACCCATCAACTATGGCGGCCGCGAAGTCTGGCCGCTGGTGGAAGGCGGCAAGGGCGTCGCCGCGACAAATCACATGAGTTCGGGCGCCTGGGCCGCCGCGGGGGGGATCGGCACGGTCTCCGCCGTGAATGCGGACAGTTATGATCCCGAAGGCAAGATCATCCCGCAAATCTATCGCAGCCGCACCCGGCGCGAGCGGCATGAGGAACTGATCGATTACGCCATCGAAGGTGCGGTCGAACAGGTGAAGCGCGCGTATGAGATTGCCGGCGGCAGGGGCGCGATCAACATCAATGTGCTGTGGGAAATGGGCGGTGCCCAGCGCATCCTGCACGGCGTGCTGGATCGCACCCGCGGCATGGTTGCCGGCGTCACATGCGGCGCAGGGATGCCCTATAAGCTGAGCGAGATCGCTGCATCCTATGAGGTCAGCTATCTGCCCATCGTCAGTTCCGCGCGCGCCTTCCGGGCGCTGTGGAAGCGCGCCTATTCCAAGGCGGCCGAATGGCTGGCAGCGGTGGTTTACGAAGATCCCTGGCTGGCGGGCGGGCATAATGGCCTGTCCAATGCCGAAGATCCCTTGAAGCCGGAGGATCCCTATCCCCGTGTGAAAGCGCTGCGCGATACGATGCGCGAGGGCGGCATTTCCGATGACGTGCCGATCGTGATGGCCGGCGGCGTGTGGTTCCTGCGCGATTGGGACAATTGGATCGACAATCCCGAGCTTGGCACGATCGCCTTCCAATTCGGCACGCGCCCCTTGCTCACTAAGGAAAGCCCGATTCCGGAGGGCTGGAAGAATGCGCTGATGGAGTTGAACGAGGGCGACATCCTGCTCCATCGTTTCTCGCCGACGGGTTTTTATTCATCCGCCGTTCGCAATCCCTTTTTGCGCAATCTGGAATCACGCTCCGAACGCCAGATCGCCTTTTCCACCGAAGCCGCGGGCGATCATCAGTTCCAGCTCGATGTGGGGGTGAAGGGCAAGCATATGTGGGTCACGCGGAACGATCTGCTGCGCGCCCGCGAATGGCATGGCCTGGGCTTTACCGATGCGCTCAAGACGCCCGACAACACGCTGGTGTTCGTCGATACCGAGGAAAAGGGCATCATCCGCAAGGATCAGGCGGATTGCATGGGGTGCCTCAGCCAGTGCGCCTTCTCCGCCTGGATGGATACGGACACCAATTCCACCGGACGTCTGGCCGATCCGCGCAGCTTCTGCATCCAGAAGACGCTGCAGGACATCGCCCATGGCGGCGAGATCGACGAGAATCTGATGTTCGCCGGCCATGGCGCATATAATTTCAAGAAGGATCCGTTCTATTCCAACGGCTTCGTGCCGAGCGTCAAGCAATTGGTGGATCGGATCCTGACGGGGGATTGAGATTTTCCGGGCTGTGCGCTACCTTAGCTAAGTCTGGCTAAGGATTGGGCGATGCCCACGGTGAACATGCTCGAGGCGAAATCGAATCTTTCCCGGCTCGTCGAAGCCGTGGAGAGCGGTGCCGAAGCCGAAATCGTGATTGCGCGCAACGGTCGCCCCGCCGCCAAGCTGGTGGCCATCGGCGCAAAAGTTGCGGGAAAGCGCCTTGGCGTGGCCAAGGGGAAGTTTATCCTTCCGGATGATATCGACCGGGACAACGCCGCCATTGCCGGAATCTTCACGGGCAAAAGCTGATGCGGTTGATGCTTGATACGCATGTCGCCCTGTGGGCGATATTGGACGATCCACGCTTGGCGAAGCACGCCGCCGATATGATCTGTCATGCCGACAACCGCATCTTTATCAGTGCTGCGACCATCTGGGAAATTGCCATCAAACATGCGCTCGCGCGGGGGCACAAGGATGATATGCCCGTCAGCGCCGGCAATGCCGTCGCTTATTTCGGGCAGGCCGGCTTTGAGATGTTGCCGATTACCGCTGACCATGCCGTAGCGGCCGGCGACCTCCCCGCGCTTCATGCTGATCCGTTCGATCGAATGCTGATCGCGCAGGCGATGGCGGAGCCGCTCAGGCTGATCACCCATGATCGTCAGGTGGCGGCTTATGATGATGGCATTTTGCTCATTTAGATGAAGGCCTCCCCGGACATGATCCGGGGAGGCCTTCGATATTTTAGCGGAGCACGCCGCCGATCACGGCACCGATGATCCCGCTGGTGATGCCGATCAGCACGGCGTCATTGCCGGACTGAACCCACTGATAGCCGCGGGGCGGGCTGTAGAGTCGCTGCTGGCGATATTGGCGATAGTCGATCTGCCGGTAATTCTGGGCATAGCGACGATCGAACTTCTGGCCCTTGCTCCATTTGCGATATTCCACGCGCTGGGGCTTTTGCTTGCTGACCTTGACCACCTTCTTGGTGGTGACCGTGCGATTGGGACCGCGATCGACCTGCTTGACCACTGTGCGCTGATTGTTCTGATTCCCGTATCCGGGGGCTGCGATCGCTGGCGTGACGATGACCGATGCGGCGATCGCGGCGATGAGAAACTTCTTCATGACCATCTTCCTTATCTCGTGCCGCCATCAGTGGCGACACCTGGAAGATGGCGTCTGCATGTAACACAGATGTGCCGGAACGGGTTCGAAATGGTCGCAAATTGTCCTAATTTGCTGAACAGCCGTTCATGTCATTCGTGCCGGAGTGCATCGATCGGATTGAGCGCGGCGGCACGCTTGGCGGGGAAATAGCCGAAAACCACCCCGATCGCCGCCGAAAAGGCGAATGCGATTACGTTGATTCTGACATCGAACAGGAAAGGCACGCCCATCAGCGGCGCGGCTATGGCGGTGGCAATCAGCGCGAGGAACAGCCCCATCAGCCCGCCGAGGCAGGATAACACGATCGCCTCGACCAGGAATTGCAGCAGCACCTCGCTCGCCACCGCGCCGATGGCGAGGCGGATGCCGATCTCACGCGTGCGTTCGGTCACGGACACGAGCATGATGTTCATGATGCCGATCCCGCCCACGAGGAGGGAGATGCCGGCCACCGCGGTGACGATCTGGGTGAGCATCGTGGTGGTGCCCGTCAGCGTGTCCGAAATCTGCTTAGTGTCGAACACGTTGAAATTGTCCGGATCGCCCGGCTTGATGTTGCGCCGCTCGCGCATCATGCCTTCGAGCGAGGACTGGACGGCGGATGTCTCATAAGCATCATCGACCGCGATCATGATCATGCTCACGTCGCGATTGCCGGTGAATCGCCGCTGCACGAATTTGATCGGCATCACGACCACGTCATCTTGATCATTGCCGAACCCGCCCTGGCCCCGCGTGGCGAGAATGCCGATCACCTGGCAGCTTACGCCCTTGATGCGGAATTGCTTGCCCAGCGGGTCTTCCTGCTTGAAGAGATTATTTTTCAGCGTGCTGCCGATGATGCATACCGATTTCCCCGCTTCCTCTTCTTCGGGCATGAACAGCCGGCCCGATTGCAGCGCCCATTGCTGCGCCTCGAAATAGGATGCGGTGGTGCCGTTGACCGTGGTGCTCCAGTTATTGCCTTCGTAAATCGCGGTGCCGGAGCTTTGCGCCTGCGCCGCCACGGCGCGCACGCCGGTGATCTGCTGGGCGATGGCGGTCACGTCATCCGGATCGAAATCGGGCGGGCGCGGGCCGCCGCCGCCGCGCCCGAAACCCTGGCCGGGGCGAAGCTGGAGGATATTGGCGCCCAGGCTGCTGATCGATTCCTTGACCGATGCGGTCGCGCCATTGCCCAGCGTGACCATGGTGACCACCGCGGCCACGCCGATGATGATGCCCAATGTCGTGAGGAAAGAGCGCAATTTGTGACGCATGATCGCGCGGAAGGCCAGCGTGACCGTGGTGCCGATGATCACGCGCGCGCTCCCTTTTCGATGCTTTCGACCACGCCGTCGCGGAAATGGATGATGGTGCGGGCAAAGGCCGCCATATCGGGTTCGTGGGTGACCATCAGCACGGTGATGCCGCTATTCTGGTTGAGATCGGTCAGCAATTCCATGATCTCGATCGACCGTTCACTGTCCAGATTGCCGGTGGGCTCGTCGGCCAGCAGCAAATCGGGCTGGGTCACGATCGCGCGCGCAATCGCCACGCGCTGTTGCTGCCCGCCTGACAATTCCGCGGGCGTGTGATCCCACCAGGGTTTGAGGCCCACCTTGTCCAGCGCCGCCAGACCCGCTTCCTGTCGCGCCTTGCGCTCATCGCCACGGTATAGCAGCGGCAGTTCGACATTCTCCAGCGCGGTCGTGCGCGAAAGCAGGTTGAAGCCTTGGAAGACGAAACCCAGATATTTGCGGCGGAGCAGCGCGCGCTGATCGCGGTCCAATCGCTCCACATGATGGCCGTGAAACAGGAATTCGCCGGCGCTTGGCACGTCGAGACAGCCCAGGATGTTCATCGTGGTCGATTTGCCCGAACCCGACGGCCCCATCACCGCGACGAAATCGCCACGTTCGATCTCGAGATCGACGCCCTTCAGCGCCTGGAATGCGGTCGGCCCTTCGCCATAGACCTTGGTAACGCCCCGCATGGTGATGATGGGATCATTCAGCATTGGCCGCAGCCGCTCCGCTGGACGCGCGCGCCCCCTGTTTTTGCATCTCGGCCTTTTGCGCGGGCGGCAGACTGTCGAAATAGGCGCGCCGCTGATCGGGCGTCATGCCGTTCATCCGCTCCTTGTCCGCCGCCTGGGCGTTTTCGGCGGCGCTCCTGCCCGGTGCGACTGCTGCGGCATTGCCGGCAGGGGATGGAGCCGCCGGTGCCATGCCGTTGCCAGCCGGCGGCTTGCCTTGTCCGCGCTTGTCGCCCGCCGTATCGGCCTGATCCTCGGCAGGTGCGCTTTGCCCCGCTGCCAACTGGCCGGTGATGACCTTCATGCCTTCCTTCAGATCGCCGCCGGTGATCGCGGTGCGCGAGCCGTCGCTATCGCCGACGGTGACCTCGACCGCCTGCGGCTTGCCGTCTTCACCCATCACATAGACGGTCTGGCGGCTGCCGGCACCGAAGCTCACCTCGCGCGTGGCGCGATTGCCGCGGCGTGGCGGCCCCATGAGCGAACTGGTGATGCCGCCGCTCTTGGCACTGCCCTGGCTGGGTGTGAAGCGCAGCGCCGCATTGGGCACAAGCAGCGCATTGGCGAGTTGCTTGGTCACGATGCTCGCGGTGGCGGTCATGCCGGGACGCAGCATTTCATCCGCATTGTCGAGCGAAAGGACGGCCGTATAGGCGACCACGGTGCCCGTCGTGCTCGTGGTCGTGGTTGTCGATGCACTGCTGGCGGCGTTCGAGCCGACATTCACGCGCGTGACCATGGCGGGAAAGCTGCGGCCGGGAAAAGCGTCAACGGTGAAGGTCGCGCTCTGGCCATCCTTCACCTGACCGACATCGGCTTCGTCCACCGACACCTCGACCTCCATCTGCGTCAGATCCTCGGCGATGGTGAAGAGCACGGGGGCGTTGAACGACGCCGCCACGGTCTGCCCCGGCTCGATATCGCGCGACAGCACGACGCCGGTGACCGGAGACACGATCTGGGCGATGCTCAGATTGGTCTGCGCCGTGGAAAGCTGCGCACGGGATACCTGCGTCTGCGCCTGTGCAGACCGCACCGCGGCCAAAGCCTGACGATAATTGGCGCGGGCGCTGTCAAGTTCGGTCTTGGAGGGAACGCGGCCACCTGAAATCTTGAAAACGCTCTCCTGCCGCTCAAGCGTCGCCCTGGCGAGCGCCGCCCCGGCCTCGGCCTGCGCCACGCCGGCGTCCGCCGAAGCGACCTGCGCCTGATTCTGCGTGATCGTATCGAGCAGACGGCGAATATCGAGTTCGGCCAGCTTCTGCCCCTTGGTCACGCGATCGTTCACATCGACATAGACCTGGGTGATCTTGCCCGATTGCTCCGAACCGACATCCACCTGATTGACCGGCTTCAGATTGCCGGTGGCAGACACGGTGACGGTCAGATCGCCGCGGCGCACCTCGCGCGTGCTGTAATTGGGTTCCTCGCTGCCGCCGAAGCAGCGCGCCAGCAGAAGCAGGATGATGATCAACGAGAGCGCAATGCCGCCGCGCACCGCCCATTTGCGCCACGGCTTTTGCGGCTTCACGCCCAGGAAATCGTCCAGGTCGGTGGCTGGAGGGGTCGTGTCTTCAGTCATTCGGGTTTTCCATCCATGGTCTGCCATCCGCCGCCGAGTGCGCTGTAAAGCTGCACCACCGCCTGCGCCTGCGCCGCCTTGGCGGAGGCCAGGCCGTCGCGCGACGACAGCAAGGATTGCTCCGCCTGCAGCAGCGTCTGAAAATCGGTCAGCCCCGCGCGATACTGGCTGCGCGCCAGGATCGCTGAATTGTTCGAAGCGTCGAGCGCGATCACGAACTGGTCGAGCCGCTCCTGCGCGGCGTCGAGCGCGACGAGTGCATTCTCCACATCCTCAAGCCCGGTCAGCACGGTCTGCTTATAGGCCGCGAACGCGCCGTCCGCCGCGGCTTCCTGTGAACGCACCTGCGATCGCAGGCGTCCGCCATTGAATAGCGTCTGGGTCAGGCCGGCGAAGAGGCCGCCGGTGATCGTATCGGCCAGGCTGCCGAGGGACAGCGCGCTGGTGCCGATATTACCGCTGATGCCGAGCGACGGATAGAGAGCGGCCTGCGCCACGCCGATCCGCGCGGTCGCCGCCGCCAGCGTGCGTTCCGCACCACGGACGTCGGGGCGCTGGCGCAGCGTATCGGCGGGGATGCCGCTGGCGATATCCAGCGGCGGAACCGGAATGTCGCGGGCTTCCTCAAGCGCGCGGGTCGATTCGCCGGGGGCGTCGCCGGTCAACACGGCAATCCGGTTAAGCGATCCGGCAAGCGTCGTTTCGATCGTGGGGATGGACGCGGCGGTGCTGGCACGGCTGGCGCGCGCCTGCTCCTGATCGAGCGAGGAGACCAGCCCGGCCTGGATGCGCCAGCCGGTGATCTGGAGAGTGTCATCCGCAATCTCGAGCGTCTCGCGCGCGATCCGCAGACGCTCCTGCGACTGGCGAAGCTGGATATAATTGGTCACCAGTTCGGCGATGATCGCGGTGCGCACCGCAGCGAGATCATAGCCGGCGCCCTGCAGATCGGCGCGCGCGGCTTCGACCGAACGGCCGATGCCGCCAAACAGATCGACTTCCCAGGATGCGTCAGCGCCGACCGAAAAGCTGTTGCGATCCGCGGCATCGCTATCGAAATTACGACCGGTGCCAGCGGACCCGCTCACCTGCGGCAAATAGCCGGCGCGCGCCTGAACCAGCGATTCGCGCGCCTGCCGCAGCCGGATCGTACCTTGGGCGATATCCAGATTGGCGGCGATCGCCTTTTGCACCAGCGCATCAAGCGCGGGTTCGTTGAAACGGGTCCACCAACTTGCGAGATCGGCATCGGCCAGGGGTTCGCCGCCGCCGCGGGTATAGCCCTCAGGAAGGCCGAGATCGAGGGCGGCAGGCGCGGCATAGTCGCGGCCCGCGGCGCATCCCGCGGTCAGCGCGATCAGGCCAAGGGAGAGGATCAACTGTCTACGCACGTCCTTGAACACTCCGAACACGCCTGAACGCTAAATGAAAACCGCGACGCTTGCGCAGCGCGCACGCCCTGACTAGTCCCTGCCGCAATCCCATTTAAGCGCCAATCCTTTTTGTGTCGCCATTTGTAACAGGAGCCAACCGCGCCATGAAGGCTTTCATATTTCCCGGCCAGGGCAGCCAGGCCATCGGCATGGGCAAGGCATTGGCCGAGTCCAGTCCCGCCGCCCGCGAAGTGTTTCAGGAAGTGGACGAGGCGCTGGGTCAGCATCTCTACAAGCTGATGACCGAGGGCGATGAACGCGATCTGACGCTGACCGAAAATGCGCAGCCCGCGATCATGGCCAATGCGATTGCCACCTTGCGCGTGCTGGAAAAGGAAGGCGGCGTGCGCCTGCCCGAAAAGGCATCCTATGTCGCGGGGCACAGCCTGGGCGAATATACCGCTTTGTGCGCCGCCGAGGCGCTCGAGGTGCGGACCACCGCCAGGCTGCTCAAGCTGCGCGGGCAGGCGATGCAGGCGGCGGTGCCCGTCGGCGTGGGCGCGATGGCGGCCTTGCTGGGGGCCGATATCGAAAAGGCGCAGGCGCTGGCGGACGCCGCGGCCGAGGGTGAAATCTGCACCGTCGCGAATGACAATGATCCCTCGCAGGTCGTGATTTCCGGACATAAGGACGCGATCGAGCGCGCCATTGCCCTGGTCAAGGAGCATGGCATCAAACGCGGCATATTGCTGCCCGTCTCGGCACCCTTCCATTGCCCGCTGATGCAGCCTGCCGCCGATGCCATGGCCGAGGCCTTGTCTACGGCTGATCTCAAGGGGCCGCTGGTGCCGGTCTTCGCCAATGTGACCGCAGCACCGGTAGCAAGCGCCGATACCATCCGCACCTTGCTGGTGGAGCAGGTCACGGGCCGCGTGCGCTGGCGCGAATCGGTAATCGCCATGGAAGCCGCCGGCGTGACGCAATTCGTCGAATTCGGCGGCAAGGTGCTCGGCCCGATGGTCAAGCGCAGCGCCGTGGGCGAGGTGGAGACGGTAAGCGTGGTGTCGATGGATGATATCGAGGCGTTGCTGAAGATTTTATAGGTTAGCGCAGAGCCGCCTATAGACAGACTCACACCCCGTTCGGGCTGAGCCTGTCGAAGCCTTTTTCTTTTCTGCTTGAGGTCGCAAGAAGGAAGACCCTTCGACAGGCTCAGGGCAAACGGAGTTTTGTATGATGTTCGATCTGACAGGAATGACCGCGCTGGTGACGGGCGCTTCGGGCGGGATCGGGTCCGCCGTGGCGAAGGCGCTGGCGGGGCAGGGCGCGCGGCTGGCGCTGTCGGGCTCCAATGCCGATAAGCTGGAGGCATTTCGCGCCGAACTGGGTGGCGACCATGTGACTTTGGTATGCGATCTTTCCGATGGCGCGGCGGTGGATGGACTGATCCCGCGCGCGGTGGAGGCGCTTGGCCATCTCGATATCCTCGTCAACAATGCCGGCGTCACGCGCGACAATCTGGTGATGCGGATGAAGGATGAGGAATGGGATAGCGTGATCCGCGTCAATCTGGAGGCGGCATTCCGCCTCGTCCGCGCCGCCGCCAAGCCGATGATGAAGGCGCGGTTCGGCCGGGTGATCTCGATCACATCGGTGGTGGGGGCCACCGGCAATCCGGGGCAGGCCAATTATGCGGCGTCCAAGGGGGGGCTGACCGCCATGTCCAAGGCGCTGGCGCAGGAGCTGGCAAGCCGCAACATCACCGTGAATTGCGTGGCGCCCGGCTTCATCGCATCCCCGATGACCGATGCGTTGCCAGAGGCGCAGAAAGAAGCGCTCACGGCGCGAATCCCGGCTGGAAAATTGGGCGAAGGCAGCGATGTGGGCGCTGCGGTGGCCTATCTGGCCAGCCGCGAAGCGGCGTATGTGACGGGGCAGACCGTGCACGTAAATGGCGGAATGGCGATGGTTTAAGGGCGTCAATGCCCCATATCCGGTCTGCCTTCGTTCTCCCCCTCTTGCCAGCGGCGTGACGGGCGATTAGGGCAGACGACGAAACATGAACACCCGTTAAGAGAAGGACCTTCCATGAGCGAGACCGCCGACCGCGTGAAGAAGATCGTCGTCGAACATCTCGGCGTCGAAGCCGAAAAAGTGACCGAAGATGCAAGCTTCATCGACGATCTGGGCGCAGACAGCCTCGATATTGTCGAACTGGTCATGGCGTTCGAAGAAGAATTCGGCGTCGAGATCCCCGACGATGCGGCCGAGAAGATCTCGACCGTGAAGGACGCGATCACGTTCATCGACGCCAATAAGGGCTGATCCGGCCTCTCACGAGAGCCGCGACATTCTAAACGGCTCCCCGACCCGGGATCATACAGGGCCGGGGGGCCGTTTTGCGTAATACCCCTTGGTTTCAAGGGATGGGGACACCCCCGAGGAGTTTGAGATATGCGCCGCGTCGTCGTCACCGGACTGGGATTGGTCACGCCTCTCGGGGCCGATGTTGAAACCGTCTGGAAAAACATCCTTGCCGCCAAATCGGGCGCAGGCCAGATCACGCGCTTCGACGCGAGCGGATATGCCTGCACGATCGCCTGCGAGGTGAAGCCTGCGGGCACGGAAAACGGGTTCGATCCCAATTTGCGCGTGGATCACAAGGTCCAGCGTCAGGTGGATCCCTTCATCATCTATGGCATCGATGCGGCAGGCCAGGCGCTGGAAGACGCCGGGCTGACCGACATGAGCGAGGAAGAACGCTTTCGCGCGGGCTGCTCGATCGGGGCCGGCATCGGCGGGCTTCCCGGCATCGCCAGTGAATCGATCGTGCTTCACGAAAAGGGTCCGCGCCGCGTGTCCCCGCATTTCGTGCACGGACGCCTGATCAACCTGATCTCGGGTCAGGTGAGCATCAAATACGGGCTGATGGGGCCGAACCATGCCGTCGTCACCGCTTGCTCCACCGGCGCGCATTCCATCGGCGACGCCGCGCGGATGATCGCGCTGGACGATGCGGATGTGATGCTCGCGGGCGGCGCTGAAGGCGCGATCTGTCCGCTCGGCATCGCCGGCTTTGCACAGGCACGTGCGCTTTCGACCAATTTCAACGCGACGCCCGAACGCGCAAGCCGGCCATGGGACAAGGATCGCGACGGCTTCGTGATGGGCGAGGGCGCGGGCGTCGTCGTGCTCGAGGAATATGAGCGGGCCAAAGCGCGCGGCGCGAAAATCTATGGCGAAGTGCTGGGTTATGGCCTGTCGGGCGATGCCTATCACGTCACTGCGCCGCATCCCGAAGGTTCAGGCGCATTCCGCTCGATGGAAATGGCGATGCGGAAATCGGGCCTGGCGATGTCCGACATCGATTATGTCAACGCGCATGGCACCTCGACACCGCTGGGCGACGAACTGGAACTGGGTGCTGTCCGCCGCCTGTTCGGCAGCGAAATCAGCAATATCTCGATGAGCTCCACCAAATCCGCGATCGGACATCTGCTCGGCGGCGCAGGGGCGGTCGAATCGATCTTCTGCCTGCTCGCCATGCGCGATCAGATCGCCCCGCCCACGCTCAATCTGGAAAATCCGAGCGATGGCTGTCAGGGGATCGATCTCGTTCCGCTGAAGGCCAAGGAGCGCAAGATCAAGGCGGTGCTGAACAACAGCTTCGGCTTTGGCGGCACCAACGCCAGCCTGGTGATGAAGGCGCTCTGATATCATGCGCAAGCTCGGCTGCTTCGGCCTGATCGTAGCGGCCCTGCTTGGGCTTTCGGCGCTCTATGTGCTGCGCACATGGGGCGGAGCGGGGCCGGCCACGCAGAATCTGACCGTGACGATCAAGACCGGCGCTTCGCTTACCAGCGCAGCGGCGGATCTTGAAAAAGCGGGTGCGATCCGATCGGCCAAGACTTTCCTCACCTTCGCCAAATTGCTGGGCGGCGGTGCGCCGATCCAGTCCGGCGAATATCGCGTGCCGGCAGGGATGAGCGGCGCCGACGTGCTCAAGATGCTTCAGGGCGGCAAGACGCTGCAGCGCTTCGTGATGATTCCAGAGGGTATGCCCTCAATCATGGTCCATGAGCGACTGATGGCCGAAAAGCTGCTGACCGGGACCATCGCCGTGCCCGCGGAAGGATCTATCCTGCCAGACAGCTACAGTTTCGAGCGGGGGGAGACGCGCGCGTCCGTGGTCAAGCGGATGCAGGCGGCGATGACGAAGACGATGGCCGCGCTTTGGGAGACGCGCAAAGCCGGTATCGCGGTCGCCAGCCCGCGCGAGGCGATGATCCTGGCCTCCATCGTGGAGAAGGAAACCGGCGTGCCGGGCGAACGCCGAACGGTCGCCGCCGTTTATGGCAATCGCCTGAAGCGCGGGATGAAGTTGCAGGCCGATCCAACGGTCATCTATCCCACCAGCAAGGGCAAGCCGATCGGTCGCCGCATCCTGCGCTCCGAATTGCAGGCGATGAACGGCTATAACACCTATGCGATGGTGGGCCTGCCCGCCGGGCCGATCGCCAATCCCGGCCGCGCCTCGATCGCGGCGGTGCTCGATCCGGCCGAAAGCAATGCGCTGTATTTCGTGGCGGACGGTTCGGGTGGGCATGTGTTTGCCGACACGCTCGAACAGCATAATGCCAACGTCCAGAAATGGTATGCGCTCAGGAAGTCTCGCGGCGAGATGTGATTGATCGGTTCGATCGATCAAAGTATCTTCGTTAATCGATTGGCGCTTTTCATGCACGCCCGCCATAGGTTTTTCCGGCTTTCAGAGATCTAACAGGAGATTATTCAATGCTCGGACGCACTGTTCCCGATGTGACACTCAAGACCCGCGTGCGCGATGAAGCGGTGGGCGGCCCCAATCCCTTCCGCTGGGAAGATCTGCAGACCGGTGCCCTGTTCAAGGGCAAGAAGCGGGTGGTCGTCTTTTCCCTGCCGGGTGCGTTCACGCCCACCTGCAGCACAGAGCAATGCCCGGCGTTCGAGCGTCTGTATGACGATCTCAAGGCCGCGGGCGCGGATGAAGTCTATTGCGTCTCGGTCAATGATGCGTTCGTGATGTATCAATGGGGCAAGGGTCTCGGGATCAAGAACGTGAAATTGCTCCCCGATGGTTCGGGCGATTTCACGCGTCGCATGGGCATGTTGATCAAGAAGGACCATCTCGGGTTCGGCGATCGTTCGTGGCGTTATGCGATGGTCGTCGATAATGGCACGGTGGTCGGCTGGTTCGAGGAACCGGGCATCAACGACGTGGGTTCGGACAGCGACCCTTATGGCGAAACCAAGCCCGAACCCGTGCTGGAATGGCTCAAGGCCAATCCCGCCTGAACGCCTGAACATCAGCGGTAAATGAAAAAGGGGTCAGGCGCGTGCCGGACCCCTTTTTCATTTTAGCGCAGCCAGCCTCGTCGAGCGGCCAGGCCCGAAAACCAGATCTCGATCAGCGCCATCGCCACGATGAAGGCCGGAAACGCTGCAGACGATGCGCCCAGCTTCTGCAGCTCCGCATAAATTCCGAAGAACCAGCCGAACTGGATCAGCACCCCGATCAGCGACACGATGAACAGTAGCCTTGCGAGGCCGCTGCGCATCAGCAGCAGGATCGAGCCCAGAAGACCCGCCGCCACCGCGACGACATAGGCGATCTTCGGCAATGGGGTCATCGCGCTCCAGGCATCCTGCTGCGCAGCGGGCAGTTTCGCGAGATCCTGCGGGGTGAGGGTGAGCTGCGTATAACAGGCGAAACAACCCGCCAGGCTCCACAGCAGAAACACGATCGCCACCAGCCAGAACCAGCCGGGTGCATTCGCTTTCGTCCTTTCAGCCATGATCATCCCCCTGAATGTATGCGGGGATGCTGCGACAAAATGGAATGCTTGGCAAATACCGGCATTGGGAATAGATAAATGCGCATGAATCATGCGCATAAAATGGAGCGGACCATGACGTCTCTTGCCAGAAAACCCACCAATATCTCGCTTAACGCGGGCTTGATTGAGGAGGCGAAGGCATTGGATATCAATATCTCTCGCGCCTGTGAACGTGGATTGGCCGAGCAGATTTCGGAAACGAAGGCGGCGCGCTGGTTGGCCGAGAATGGCGATGCGATCGCTTCATCCAATGATTTTGTTGAGCAGAACGGATTGCCGCTCGCGCGCTATCGTCAGTTTTGATGGCGAAATTCGACGTCTATCGAATGTCAGGGGGCAGTGGCTATCTGATCGATTGTCAGGCCGATCTGCTGAAGGGATTGAACAGCTGTTTTGTCGTTCCACTCTTGCCCATCGATCATGCGCCGAAGGCCGCGGACCGCCTCAATCCCATATTCCAAATTGGCGGCGAGTCCTGCGTGATGGTGACACAGTTTGCTGCAGCGGTCTCCGTCAGAGAATTGGGTGAACGGATCGGATCGCTTATCGATCAGGACACGAAAATCATGAACGCGCTCGACATGTTGTTGAGCGGTTATTGACCGCCCCTAGGCGCGCAACCCCAAAAGCTCGTCCAGGCCCAGCGATATGTTGAGATTCTGCACGGCCGCGCCCGCAGCGCCCTTGCCCAGATTGTCGAGCGCGGCGACCAGCCGGACCTGTCCGGCGGACTCATGGCCGAACACGAACAGTTCGAGGCGATCGGTGCATGCCTGACGCTCAAGCGTGATCAGGGAAAGACCGTCTTCGACATTGACGCTGACCAGGGCGGAATCGGCATAGGCTTCAGTCAGTGCATCGCGAATCGCACCGAGCGACGGCGCTTCGGGCATGGCGCAAAGCTGCAGCGGCACTTCGACGATCATCCCGCGATAGGTGCGCGCGACGGCGGGCATGAAGATCGGCGGATGGGCGAGCGCGGCATGGGCCTGCATCTCGCTCACATGCTTGTGGCCAAGGCCGAGGGCATAGATGCGAAATGCCGTATCGGTGGCGTCTGGCGCGTCCGGATCTTCAAACGCAGCGATCATCGCCTTGCCGCCGCCCGAATAGCCCGAGGTGGCGTTGGTGGTGAAGGGCCAGTCCGCCGGGATCAGGCCCGCGGCCACCAGAGGCCGGACAAGCGCCAGGAAGCCGGTGGGATAGCAGCCCGGATTGGAAATGCGCCTGGACTGCGCGATCGCTGCGCGCTGGCCGGGCGCAAGCTCGGCAAAGCCATAGGTCCAGCCCGGTGCGGTCCGGTGCGCCGTGGAGGCGTCGATCACGCGGGTGCGGTCGTTGGCGATCAGCGACACGGCTTCGCGCGCGGCATCGTCGGGCAGGCACAGGATGACGGCATCGGCATCGTTCAGCGCCTCGCGCCGGGCGGCGGCATCCTTGCGTTTGTTGTCGGCCAGCGTGATCAACGAGAGATCGCTGCGACCGGAAAGCCGTTCGACGATTTCGAGGCCGGTGGTGCCCGCGCCGCCATCGATGAAGACCTGCGCGCTCATGCCCGCCGCACCATGAAGCTGTCCACACCCTTGGCGGCGGCGCGCGCGCGGACATCGGCTACCGGATCGATGCTCACGGCATTGGCATTGCCATTGGCGTGGATCATGCGTTCCGCATCCACCATCATCCCCACATGCCCTTCGAAAAAGATGAAATCGCCGCGCCGCAACGCCGCGTCGGGCGCGCGTGGCGTGCCCAGCGCTTCGGCCTGGAGATCGCTGTCGCGCGGGGCTGAGACCCCTGTAAGCGCGAGCGATAGCTGCACCAGTCCGGAACAGTCGATGCCGTCCACGCTGCGGCCGCCCATGAGATAGGGGACGCCGATCATCTGCTGGGCGAAGGTGACGGGATCGCCGCCCACATGATTGGCCGGCTGGAGCGATTCCCGCGCGATCCAGCCTTTCGCCGTTTCGACACCGTCGCCATCCAGGGTTCCTGCCACCAGCGCGCCCATCGACAGCCGTTCACGCACGCTGGCACCCTCGGTCGCCGCGTTCAGAACCTCTGCGCTGCGCACGCGCACGCGCCAGGCAGGGGCAGGGGAATCGTCCAGCACATCTTGCCTGATATAGCCGACATAATGATCATGCGCCGAATAGCCCCAGGCCCATGCGCCGCTCAGATCAAGAATCTCGAACGCTTCACCGTGGAGCAATTCGGATATCAGTTCGGCATCATCGCCCGGCGCTTCTCTGACGGCGGCGACGGGCACGCTGCAGCGCCGGGTCATGGGGCGGGCATAATGCGGCGCGAAAAGCACACCGGCCAAGGCGATGTCGGCGATGTCGCCACGCACGGCATGGATCCGCCGGTCCAGCGCAGCCGAGCGTCCGATCAGGCCAAAGCCTTCAGGCGTGTTCGTGCTCTCGCGCCGTTTCGCCTGTTTTCCCAATGAGTTCACCGAAGCCTTCAAGAAATTCTGCCCCTTCACGCGTCTTCGCAACGAATATATTGCGGCGGTCCGCATCGTCGCGCTGGCGGCGCAGATAGCCGAGAGCGCCCAGCTTGTTCAAGGCGCGCGTGACAACGGGCTTGGAGACATTCAGCGATTGGGCGATCCCGCGCACGGTATGCGGCCCTGGAAGAAGGTAAACCAGCAGCAGCAATGCCATCTGGCGATTGGTGAGATCGGGATTTCCCGAGCGCACATAAGCTGTCAGCGTATTCATCCAGCCATTCAGGGCGGCGTCAGCCACTATATCCTCACTCTGCCTGCATTCAGGCCTTTTGGAACGGGTTCGTCATGGCATAACGCGCGATGGGCAAAGCGGTTTCAAGGACGAAACCAATTTACGTCAATCGACGCTGTTTCCGCCGCATCATCGCTGGCCAAGCCGCTCGCACTTGATCTAGGCTCCGGCGCGATGGCCCGTCCCAAATCCACCCGCGACCTCCGCTATGAAACGCTCCAGCGCCAATCCCGCACCCCGGTGTGGGTTGCGATCGGGTGGCGGGTGCTGCTGGTGCTGGGGCTTACGGGCATCGCCATCGGTGTGCATTGGTTCGATCGCCTGGGCCTGCGTGACAATTATGATGGCGTGGTCAGCTTCACCGACGTCATCTATTTCACGATGATCTCCATCACCACCACCGGCTATGGCGATATCGCGCCGGTCAGCGATCGCGCGCGGCTGTTCGATGCGTTGATCGTGACGCCCATCCGGGTGTTCGTCGTGCTGATCTTCATCGGCACGGCATATAATTTCGTTCTGAAGCGAACATGGGACAAATGGCGCATGAAGCTGATCCAGAAAAATCTGAACAACCACATCGTCGTCTGCGGATTCGGCACCAGCGGATCGGAGGCGGTGGACGAATTGCTGGCGCGCGGCACCCGGCCCGAGGAGATCGTGGTGATCGATTCGTCGCAGATCGCGCTTGAGCGCGCCGAATCGAAGGGCTGCGCGGTGATCGAGGCGGATGCCACGCGCGATCAGACTCTGAAGGACGTGAAGATCGGCCGCGCGCGCGCGGTGATCGTCTCCGCGGGCCGGGATGACAGTTCGATCCTGATCGTGCTCACCGTCCGCCATCTGGCTGCCACCGTTCCGATCAGCGTGTTGGTCCGGGCAGAGGATAATGAGACGCTGGCCAAGCAGGCGGGGGCCACCACGGTCATCAATCCGGTGAGCTTTTCCGGGCTGCTGCTCGCGGGGTCCTGCCATGGCCCGCATATCGCCGATTACATGGCCGACTTGGCGGCGACAGATGGGCGGGTGAAGCTGGCGGAGCGGGTGGTGACCGCGCGCGAAGTCGGCAAGCCGCTCTCCGCGGTCGAAACCGGCATGGCCGTCCGGCTCTACCGCCACGGCGCGCCTTTCGGCTATTGGGAGCCGGAGGCACGCGCGCTGCAGGCCGGGGATATGATCATCGAGATCGTGCCGGGCGATAATATGGGGTGAGGGCTGACTCCATCTTCCAACGGGAACGGGTGGATGATCCCGCCTGATGACATTTGCGCGCGAAAGCCTTATGTGCGCGGCTCCCATGGCAACCATACTCCCTTCTCCGCCGAAAATCGGCATGGTCTCGCTCGGCTGTCCGAAGAATCTCGTCGATAGCGAGCGGATCCTGACCAAGCTGCGCGCCGATGGCTATGCCATGTCCCCCGATTATGCGGGGGCTGACGTCGTGCTGGTCAATACCTGCGGTTTTCTGGATTCCGCCAAGGAGGAAAGCCTTGAGGCGATTGGCGAGGCGATGGCCGAAAATGGCCGCGTGATCGTCACCGGCTGCATGGGCAAGGAAGCCGAGACGATCCGTGCACGCTTTCCCAATGTGCTGGCGATCACCGGGGCGCATCAATATGAGGATGTGGTCGGCGCGGTCTATGATGCCGCCCCGATGCCGCCCAGTGCCTTTCTCAATCTGGTGCCGGAGCGCGATCTGAAGCTGACGCCGCGACATTACAGCTATTTGAAGATATCGGAGGGCTGCAACCATCGCTGTTCCTTCTGCATCATCCCGAGTCTGCGGGGCGATCTGGTCAGCCGCCGCCCCGATGCGATCCTGCGCGAGGCCGAAAAGCTGATCGCGGCGGGGACGAAGGAATTGCTGGTCATCAGCCAGGATACTTCGGCTTATGGCGTGGACATCAAGCATCAGCCGCGCCCGTGGAAGGGCGAGGACGTCCGCGCACACATGACCGATCTATCGCGCGAACTCGGCAAGCTCGGTGCCTGGGTGCGGCTGCATTATGTCTATCCTTACCCCCATGTGGATCATGTGATCCCCTTGATGGCGGAGGGGCTGGTGCTGCCCTATCTCGATATCCCCTTCCAGCACGCCAGCCGCCCGGTGCTGCGCGCGATGAAGCGGCCCGCCAATGAGGCCAAGATCCTCGATCGCATCCGCAACTGGCGCGTGATCGAGCCCGATATCGCAATCCGCTCCACCTTCGTGGTCGGTTTCCCCGGCGAGACTGAGGATGATTTCAAATATCTGATGGACTGGCTTGAGGAAGCCCGGCTTGATCGCGTCGGGGCGTTCCGCTTCGAACCCGTGGAGGGCGCGGCCGCCAATGATCTGCCGGACCCTGTCCGCGAAGAGATCAAGGAAGAGCGCTACGCCCGCCTGATGGAGTTGACCGCGCGGATTTCCGCGGAAAAGCTCCAGGCCAAGATCGGCCGCACGCTCGACGTGATCATCGACGAAGTGGATGAGGAGGGCGGTGCCACCGGACGCTCCAAGGCCGATGCGCCGGAGATCGACGGCACTGTGCTGCTGCGCGATGCAGAGGGCTTGAAGCAGGGCGATATCGTCCGCGTCGAGATCGAGGATGCCGACGAGCACGATCTGTTCGGGGTCCCGGTCGGCGGGTAAGGGGGCGGACTTTGCCCGGCTTGCCTATTGTCGCATACGGCCCCGTCCGGGCTGAGCCTGTCGAAGCCTTCTTCTTTTTCCGATCGAAGGGCTTAGATAGGCTCAGCCCGAACGGACGGAGTTGGTCGTTTGCGTCTCGTTCGGACGATCGCCTATGACCACCGACAGCGAACAAAAAGGGTAACAATGACAGAGACATTTTCGGTGGACGAGCGACGCGAGCATTTTGCTTATTGCGTTCAACTGTTCGGTGGCACCACGGCATTCTCTCGACGCCTTGGCATAGACGAGCGGGCGATCCGCCGTTTCATCAATGGCGAGCGGCCTCTTGGTGACGGACTGCTGGAAGATACCGCAAAGGCCTTGCGTCTGCTCATTGCCGAAGCGACCACGGCGGAGGGGCAGATCGCTGCCACTTTGCGCGGTCTGCCGACTGATCCATCTTAGAATATCTCGTCAGACCCGCCGCAGTCAGTGACCGACGGCGGACGATCGGGACTGGGGATGCAAAAGCGCGGCTGAACGATCGAGATGGATCGGTAGCGGCATATCGCTCCTCCAAAAATCCCTGTCCTACAGGCGGATCGGGGATTACCGTCCGCTTATGCCCGCCTCCACACTATCGCAGCCACGCCGTCTTCTGATCGTTTCACTCGATCACAGCGCCTTCTTCAATCCGCTTGATCGTGTTGCATGGACGGTATGAACTTGCGCTTCGATGATTGATCGAATCGATCAATCGCCTCTGTTGACTGATAGGACCATAGCCATCCCGATGACCGATCTTTCTCCCTTGCTCCAAGCCGACAAGGGCCAGCCTGCGCGCAGCGTCCATCTGGTCGACAAGAACGGTTTTGATGACTGGCTGAAAGCCCAGCCGCCGCGCCATCGGGCGGCAGTCGAGGCGCAGAAGCTCAAGCCCGTTGGCTATGCCAGCGCGATCCTGCCGGGGGACAAGGCCGAGGACTGGTCGGTGGTCACTGTCGTCGCCAATGTGGAGGGGCTGTCCGCATGGTGCCTTGCGAAGCTGGCGGAGACCCTGCCCGAAGGCGTTTACCGCGTGGAGGGGCGGGATCCCGGTGTGGCAACGCTGGGCTGGCTCACCGCGCAATATGCGTTCGAGGCATATAAAAAGGTGGAAAAGCCCACCGGGCCGCGTGTGTTGCTCACCACCGACGTTGCGCGGATCGAAGAGACCGTGCGCATTGCCGAGGCGACCGCGCTGGTGCGCGATCTGGTCAACACGCCCGCGGCGGACATGGGGCCGGCGGATCTTCAGGCCAAGGCGGAAAATCTCGCCAAGGCGCATGGCGCAGAGGTGACCGTCACCAAGAGCGGTGATCTGGAATCGGGTTATCCGATGATCCATGCGGTCGGCATGGCGGCGGAGAAGAAAAACGCGCCGCGGCTGATCGAACTCATCTGGGGCCATCCCAAGCATCCGCGCGTGGCGATCGTGGGGAAGGGCGTGTGCTTCGATAGCGGCGGCCTGGATATCAAGCCGTCTGCAGGGATGCGGCTGATGAAGAAGGATATGGGCGGCGCGGCCCATGCGCTGGCGCTGGCGCAACTCGTGATGGAGCAGCGCTTGCCGGTGCGGCTCCATCTGCTGATCCCGGCGGTGGAAAATGCGATTGCGGGCAATGCCTTTCGCCCCGGCGACGTGCTCAAAAGCCGCAAGGGGCTGACGGTGGAGGTGACCAATACCGATGCTGAGGGGCGGCTCGTGCTGGGCGATGCGCTGGCCAAGGCGGTGGAGGAGAAGCCCGCACTTATCCTGGATTTCGCGACGCTCACGGGTGCGGCGCGCGTGGCGCTTGGCCCCGATCTGCCGGCGCTGTTCGCCAATGACGACGCACTGGCCGAGGCGTTGCTGGCAGCGGGCGTGGCGGAGAGCGATCCCCTGTGGCGGATGCCCTTATGGGCGGGCTATGCCGACATGCTCAAATCCGACATTGCCGATCTCAACAATTCGCCCGACGGCGGCTTTGCGGGCGCGGTCACCGCGGCGCTCTTTTTGGATAAATTCGTGCCGAGGGATATGCCCTGGGCGCATTTCGACACTTTCGCCTGGCGTCCCGCGGCCAAGCCCGGCCGCCCCAAGGGCGGCGAAGCACTGGGTCTGCGCGCCGCCTGGGCGATGCTCAAGGCGCGGTATCCGGCTTAGGCCGTCTCTTGTCGAGGGGCGCGTTGTGGCGGCACGATCATGCCGCCGAATGCCGCGGCACCCGCAGGCTGCGCGGTGTCGGTCATAATAATGCGAACGCATCGCTCCTTTTTTTGATGTGGCGAGAGCGGCGGAATTGGACCAACTTGTGCCGATCGAGCGACTGGCAGGCGGGCCGACAATAAGGCGAGTAATGCAGGCAGGCGCGCGCCATTTGAGGGGCTGACCGTGAATTGGAAAAACAGGACAATGTTGGCGTCGTTTTCTGCGGCAGCCATGATGATGAGCGCGACCGGCGAGGTGCGCGCGGCGGCAGGGCAGGCGGCCGCGCCCGCCATCAGCGACGGATGCTCAACACTGACCGGCTTCCAGGCCGAAGGCGTGACGATCGTGACCGCGCAGACGCAACCCGCTCAAGATCCGGTGGCCGGCGTCAAAATCTTCGATCTCACCGGACAGGCGCCGGACGGGATGCCGGTTGCCGGGCTTCCTTCCTTTTGCCGCATCGTCGGGCGGATCATGCCCGAACAGGGTTCGAACATCGGGTTCGAGGTGTGGATGCCGACGACCCGATGGGATGGTCGGCTCCATGGCGTTGGTGTCGGTGGTTTCGCTGGCTATGTGGATCATATGATGCTGGCGCTCGCCGTGAAGGGCGGGCAGGTGGGCGTGGCAACGGATACGGGGCATGACAGTACGGCTTCCGGGTGGCCGTCCGCCGACAGTAGCTGGGCGAGGGGGCATCCGCAGCGCGTGCGGGACTATGGCTGGCGCGCCGTTCATCTGAGCACGATCGCGGCCAAGCAACTTATCCGCGCGTTTTACGGGCGTGATGCGGATCGGTCCTATTTCGTGGGCTGTTCAGGTGGTGGACGCCAGGGGTTGATCGAAGCATCCCGCTTCCCCGACGATTATGACGGCATCGTGGCCGGCGCGCCCGCCGCGAGCCTGACGGATCTGGCGATAGTCATGTCACTCTCCATTCAATCGCAGAAAGCGCCGGGCGCGGCGATCCGG
Source organism: Sphingobium boeckii (assembly GCF_014199215.1). GTDB lineage: Bacteria > Pseudomonadota > Alphaproteobacteria > Sphingomonadales > Sphingomonadaceae > Sphingobium_A > Sphingobium_A boeckii. The sequence goes on along the minus strand of NZ_JACIJC010000002.1, from coordinate 7,027 downwards.
CCGGAGCAGGGGCAGTTGGTTCAGGATGAAGTGATCCGGCAATGCGACGCGGGCGATGGGCAGGTCGATGGTCTTGTCGCTGATCCGCGCCAATGCAGGTTCGACGTGTCAAAGCTGGCCTGCGGCACTTCGAAATCGGATCAATGTTTCAGTCCGCCGCAGATCACGGCGCTCAAGAAAATCTATGCGGGGCCGCGCGATGCCGCCGGGCGGCAGTTGACAGCGGCCTATCTTCCCGCCGGTTCTGAGGTCAGCACGCCCTTCCCCTTTCTGGGATGGGACGCCTATATCTGGGAAGGATCGCCCCAAAAACCCACGAGCAATGCCTTGGCGGGCGGCTTTCTCGGTGATTTTATCGATAAGCCCTTTGCCACGCCCGAGACGTTCGATTTCGATACCGATCCCGCACGGCTGAAGGCTGCATTGTCCAATGATCTCGATGCTTCGCCCGACCTTTCGCGATTTTTTGCGCGGGGCGGCAAACTCATTACATGGCATGGCTGGGCCGATGCGGCGATCCCGCCGGAGGGGACGCTGTGGTATCACGAGGCCATGCTTAGACAGTCAGGCGAAAAGGCCAAGGACTCGTCGCGACTCTTCATGGTGCCCGGGGTTCAGCATTGCGTGGGGGGCAACGGACCCTGGTCATTCGGCCAACTCAATGCGCCGCAAGAGGGAGACAGTCGGGCAAACAGCATGGTAGCCGCGCTGCAGGACTGGGTCGAAAAAGACGTGCGCCCCGACAGCCTGATCGGCCGTTCCGATCCGGGCGGCGCATTGGGCTTTCCCGCGCAAAAGCCGGAGGGGCAGCGGCTGTTGTGTGCCTGGCCTAGAAAGGCCGTGCTCCGCGCCGGCGGCGACCCACGCAATCCGGCAAGCTATAGCTGCACAGGCAGCCATGCTGCGTCCACTGAAATGCCTCGGGATTGAAGCTCCATGTGGTTCCAACTTGTGGTCGACCTATATTTTGATAAGAACGTGCTGTCAAAAATAGAAAAATAAGGTCATGCTGCCGATGCTGCACTCGAGAGCGCTCATGTATTTCGACGAGGTGGCGCGAAGGGGGGCTATCCGCCGCGCATCGGATCATCTGGATATCGGTGCCCCCTTGTTCAAACGTACCACCAAGGCCTTATCCTGACCGCCGCGGGCGAGATATTGCCCGACATCTTCCACGATGTCTTCGGCCATGTGCCCTTGCTCGCCAATCCGGTATTCGCCGATTACATGCAGGCTTATGGCGTCGGCGGGCAGCGCGCCGCCGGGCTGGGCGCGATCGAGAAACTGGCGCGACTTTATTGGTATACCGTCGAATTCGGGCTGATCCGCACGGGCGGCGATCTGCGGATCTACGGGGCAGGCATCGTATCGTCCTTTGGCGAATCCGTCTTCGCGCTCGACGATCCCTCGCCCAACCGGTTGGGCTTCGATCTCAAGCGGCTCATGCGCACCCAATATCGGATCGACGACTATCAGCAGACGTATTTCGTCATCGACAGTTTCGAGGATTTGCTGCGCCAGACCCAGGAGATCGATTTCGGGCCGCTTTATGCCGAGCTTGAGGGGCAGGGGACGATCGAGATCGAAACCATCCTGCCCGGCGACACCGTGATCACCCGCGGAACCCAAGCCTATGCGCGAAGCAAGCTGGTGGGGGCATGACCGCCCTGACACCGGTCGCGGAGACGTTCGGGTGGTTCGATACCTGGGTAATCGCGGCAAAAGGATAGCCTCCGCAGCGGGCCGACAGCGCACGGCGACCGCGACCGGGGCTTTTCCATGAAACGCCATCGTGCGTGTCTTCGAGCAAGCCGAGCCTGCCTTGTCGGCTCCATGCCGCGCTGCGCCTGTCGCCGGTTACAGGTCCCGCAGGGCGTAACGCTGGAGCTTGCCATTGCCCGTCTTCGGCAGTTGCGCGACGAACACGATCTCTCGCGGATATTTATAGGGCGCGATCAACATCTTTACATGATCCTGCAGTTCCTTCGCCAGGGATGGCGGCGGTGCCGGATCACCCGTGACGATGAACGCCTTGACGCGCTGTCCGCGTTGATCGCAGGGCACGCCAATCACTGCGCATTCGCGCACCGCAGGATGCGCCAGCAACGCATTTTCCACCTCGGGCGCACCGATATTATAGCCGGAGGACACGATCATGTCGTCGGACCGCGAGACATACCAGAAATAGCCCTGCGCATCGAGACGATAGGTGTCGCCGGTGACGTTCCAGCCGTTGAGGACGTAATTCGCCTGTCGCGTGTCATCGAGATAGCGGCAGCCGCACGGTCCCTTGACCGCCAGCCGCCCGGTTCCTGACGACAGGGGGTTTCCCGCATCGTCCAGGATGCACGCCTCGAAGCCCGGAACCGGCAGGCCTGTGGCACCGGGGCGGATATCGTCTCCCGCAGCCGAGATGAAAATGTGCATCATCTCGGTGGCGCCGATGCCGTCGATGATGCGCACGCCCGTCGCTTCGTGCCAGGCGCGCGCGGTTGCTTCGGGAAGGTGCTCACCCGCCGAGACGCACATGCGCAGCGCAGACAAATCCTGGCCAGCCAATTGGTGCAGCATTTCCTTATAAGCGGTGGGCGCGGTCAACAATATGGTGACCCCGTGTTGCGCCGCGGCAGCCAGCAAGGCGGCGGGGGCGGGGCGTTCGATGGTCAGCGCCGTAGCGCGGGCGAGCAGCGGGAAGATCAGCAGCGCACCCAGGCCGAAGGTGAAGGCGATTGGCGCGGAACAAGCGAAGACGTCATCGCGCCGGGGCTTGAGGATATGGCGTGCGAAGGTGTCGTTGGGCACCAGGATGTCGCGGTGGAACTGGATACAACCCTTGGGATGGCCGGTCGTGCCCGAGGTGAAGGCGATCAGCGCTGGATCGTCAGCCTTGGTCTCGATCGCCGGGAATCCCGGTGCGGCTTGCGCGATGCGCTGCTCCAACAGGCCTTCGCCGCCGTCGCCCTGATAGGTCAGCAGAGATCGGCCATGGTCCGAGGCTTGCCATGCGGGGAGAAAATCCGCCTCTGTCCGTCCATCGACGATGGCATGGCTGATCCGGGCTTTTGCCAGGATGGCCGAAATCTCTTGCGCGCGCAGGATCGGCATGGTGGTGACGGCAATGCCGCCGGCCTTAAGCACGCCCAGCCAGCTTGCAAATAGCATGGCATTGTTGGGGCCACGCAATAGCACCCTGTTGCCGGGCACCAGTCCTTCGTCTTCCACCAGGATACGGGCGATGCGGGCCGAAAGATCCGCCAGCTCGGCATAGGTCCATCGGCCGGCATCGTTGACGATGGCCACGCGATCGCCATCACCTTCAGCCACCGCGCGATCGACGATCTCGACTGCAGCGTTCAGCGTTGCGGGATATTGCAACTCGGGCCGGTCGAACAGGAAGTCCGGCTGGGCTTGCCTGAGCGGAAGATGATCGCGGACAAAGGCATCATACATGTCGTTCACCTCGATCTATGACTGGGCGGCATGGCTGCGATTGAATGATCAGGCGGGCGCTGCACATCAGGTGACGCGCGAGCGTGCCCGGAACTGTTCGGCATCCCACGCCCGCGTAGACAGGATATCCTGCAGGATGCAGACCGCGCTCCAGACATCGGAAAAGCGCGTATATAATGGTGTGAACCCGAACCGCAGGACTTCGGGTGCCCGGAAATCGCCCACGACGCCGCGCGCGATGAGAGCCTGGCAGATCTCGAACGCATGATCGTGCGCAAGGGAGACGTGGCTGCCGCGTTCTGCCGGATCCGCCGGGCTGACCAGCGAGAGAGCGAATTGCTCGCACAGGGGCGTCACCAATGCGATGAACAGCGACGAAAGCGCTTCAGACTTGCGTTGCAGCGCCGCCATGTCGGTGCGCAGATGGAGATCGACGCCCACCTCCAGGCTGATCAGCGCGAGGATGGACGCCGTGCCGCATTGAAAGCGGTCGATCCCTGCACCGGCCTCATATTGATCATTAAAGGCGAAGGGGCTGGCATGTCCCATCCATCCCGACAAGGGCGTTTCCAATCGTCCTTGGAGTGCGGGCGCGACATAGAGGAAGGCGGGGGCACCAGGGCCGCCGTTGAGATATTTATAGCCGCATCCGATCGCCAGGTCCGCGCCGCTGCCGGCGAGATCGAGCGGCACCGCGCCGGCACTATGGCTGAGGTCCCAGATGACAAGCGCCCCCTTGTCATGGGCTGCGGCGGTGACCTTGGCCATGTCGAACTTGCGGCCGGTCTTGTAATGAACATGTGTCAGCAGCACGACGGCAGTGTCCTCGTCGATCGCGTCGATGATGTCATCCGCCGGCAAGGTGACGAGTTGCCGGCCCTCGAGCACATTGGTCACGCCCTGCGCAATATACAGGTCGGTCGGGAAATTTCCGGGTTCAGACAGGATCTTTGAACGGTCGTCCTGATGCTTCAAAGCCGCGACGAGCAGCTTGAACAGGTTGACCGAAGTGGAATCGGCGACGACCACGTCATTCTCGCCCGCCCCGACGATCCGCGCAATCTTGGCACCGACACGCCGCGGCGCGCCGATCCAGTCATGGCTGTTCCAGCTCCCGATCAGATCGCGGCCCCATTCGATCTCGATCGCCTGTTTCATGCGATCGGGAGTCGCGGCCGGCAGTGCGCCCAGCGAATTGCCGTCGAGATAGATAATGCCTTCGGGCAATCGGAACTCAGATCGGAAATGGGCCAAGGGATCGGCGTGATCGGCGTCGAGGATATGCTTCGGTGGTGTCTGCGTCATGCGATCAACTCCCGCAAAATGGCACGGACGGGCGACGCATCGACGCCATCCATCTTGAGCGGAAGGGCGATCAATTCATAATCGCCGGGCGGGACGTCGTCGAGGACGATGCCCTCCAGAATGTGCATTCCCGCATCCTTTACGGCCAGATGGGCATCCATGGTTTTTGAATCCTCCGGATCAAGAGAAGGGGTGTCCACCCCGATCAGCGCAACGCCATGCTGCGCGAGCAGCCGGATGGTCTCGGCGGCAATCGGCGCGAAAGCGCTATCCCATTGGGCGTGCGGGAAACGGCTCCAGGTCCGGATCAGCAGCCGCGCGACCGTGCCGTCCAGCGCGAAGGCGATATCGTCAGGCAGGATCGGACCGGTACGGTGGGAAAGATCGATAACGCGGGCGATGCCGAGATAGGCATCGAGCGCCACATCGGCCATCGCCTTGCCTTTGGGGTCATAATGAACGGGGGCGTCGGTGTGCGTGCCGCTGTGGGGCGACATCGTCAGCCGCGCGACGGCAACCGGGCAATGCTCGCCATGCTCCCAAAGCGGCGTGGCTTCAAATGGCGTATCCCCCGGCCAGACCGGGAGCGTGGCGGACAGTGTCTGCGAGATATCGAAGATGCGCCGGGTTGCCATTACAGGATTTTCCGGACGTCGAGCAATTCGGGAAAGAAGACCTGATTGACCACCGCGGCCAGATACGGAACGCCCGCGGTGCCGCCCGTGCCCCGTTTGAAGCCGATGATCCGCTCGATCGCCTTGAGATGACCGAACCGCCAGAGCTGGAATCGGTATTCAAGATCGACCAGTTTCTCGGCCAGCTCATAGAGATCCCAATAGCGTTCCGGATCGCGATAGACGATAGCCCAGGCCGCCTCGACGGCCGGATTGGCCGCATAGGGCTGGGTCACGTCCCGCTCGATCGCCTCCTGCGGGATCGGCAGGCCGCGCGTGGCGAGCAGTCTGATCGAAAGGTCGTAGATGCCGGGCCGCTCCAGCCCCGCCTGCAGCATTGCCTTGATGTCCGGCGTTCCCTCATGCACTTCGATCATACGGGCGTTCTTGTTGCCCATGACGAATTCCATCAGCCGATATTGATGCGATTGGAAGCCCGAACTGCTGCCCAGCTTCTCGCGCATCCGCGAATAATCGGCCGGCGTCATCGTCGCCAGTACGTCCCAAGATTGGATGAGCTGGGATTGAATCCGTGCGACGCGCGACATCATCTTGAGCGCCGGAGGAACATTGTCCGCTGCGATCGCCGCACAGGCAGCGCCGAGTTCATGCAGGCATAATTTGATCCATAATTCGGATGTCTGGTGAATGACGATGAACAGCATCTCGTCATGCGCGTCGGACAAGGGTGTCTGTGCGGCAAGTATCTCGGGCAAGCGCAGATAACTTCCATAGGTCGGGGAAGGCGATGCGCTTGCGGCGCCGGCTGTGGTGCGATTTTCCATGGCGCAAATCTATCCTGCAACGCGGAAAACATTGTTCCCTTCTTTCACAATTGGAGATAGGTTTGATGAACGATGTGCTGCAATATGGGATATCAAGCGAATGAATGTTCTCGACCAGAAAATTCTGAAGTCAATCGAATCGAACGGGCGTCAGTCCTTCCAGGAACTCGGGAGCGACATCGGCCTGTCCAAGACGGCGTGTTGGGCGCGCGTGCAATCGCTGGAGAAAAATGGGGTCATTCTCGGCTATGGCGCGAAACTCGATCCGCGATCGCTGGGGCTCGGCGTGTTCGCCATCATCCAGATCATGATCGATCCATCGATGCGCAAGGCGTTCGAAACGGCGGTCCAGGCAAATCCCGCAATCCTGGAATGCCACACAATCGCGGGCGAGGCCGATTATGTGATGAAGGTGGCCTGTCGCGATGTCGACGATCTGGACAATCTGCTGCGGATGCACATCTCCCTCTTGCCTGGTCTGCAGCGCTCGACCACGATGATCTGCATGAACACCATCAAGGCGGGGGGTGCCCTGACCGCCGCAATCGAACCCAGAGACACAATCCGATAGCGATTGGCGAGGCTTTGGAAATCTCACGCCCACAGTGGATTGAGCAGAGCGAAGCGCAAATGATCAACGACGGCTTTGTCCGCCGCTCATGGCATCTTCGCGCACCCACAACCCTGCATCTGTGGATCGGCGTGCAAAAAGGACCCCTGTTGATTGCTGCTGAGAAGTGACCCGGGGTTTTCATCGAGAAGTGACCCGTCTGTAGGTTATGTTTCGAGTTTCATTGGTGGGTCAAGATGGCG
>NZ_JACIJC010000001.1:250000-1061910 GCF_014199215.1 Sphingobium boeckii | reverse complement strand
AGCGCCAGATTGCTGGCCGTCGCCCCACACCCGAACAGATATTGGAGGAAGGTGCGAATATGCGTTGCAACCGTCTTGTCGCGGCGTCCCGCCGCCAGAACATGCTCAATGAAGCCGATGACATGGGCGGGTCGAAGGTCTGCCAGACTGATCGCACCGTCACCGAAGCGATGATCGAGGAACCGGTTGGCGAACCGCAGCGTGTGATAGATCGTTCGCGGGCTCAGCCCGCGCTGCTTGACGAGATAGTCGTCGAAGTTGGCGAGCAGCACCGCTCGTGCGGCCCCTGCCTCGGTCAGTATATCGGTCATGATCGTGATGCTCCATGTTGGTGGAGCCACGATGATTATGCCGAACTGGAAGCGCGTGATCATGCCGCTGACCGCGCCAACTCGACGCCGCGCGGCATAATCCGGGTCGCGGCATTATGGGTCAGTTCGTGCAGGCAGGTGCGATAATAGTTCACCTGCTCGTGAAAGGCGGGCTGCGGCGGGACAGCCACGAAATCCTGTGACGGGACGTAGAAGGCCCGATCCCCACCAATTCGGAAATCGACCCCGCTGGCAGCGATCACCTCTTCGGCGACGGGAATGATTTGGCGGTCAGGCAAGGGCGCGGGATCGGAGGCGAGGCCGTCGCGCAAGCCGTCGCATTGCGCGACATTGAAAACGGTAAAGCGTTTGAGAAAGGGGATGGCCCTGGCGTCCGTCCCGGTCTCGGCAGCGCGCGCTTTCTCCGCTTCCGGGGTGAAGCGGTCGGCATAAACCACGGTCACGCCGCGCTCGCCCTTGCGGACGCATCCGCCCGCATCCAGCGCCTGGCGGAAGGTCAGCCAGCTTTGCGAGGCGAAGCCCTGCGCGATGACCGCGCCCCAGAGGATCAGGACATTGACGCCGGAATAACAGCGGCCCGTGAGCGCATTGCGCGGCAAGCCCGGCGCGGTTGCCCCTGCGCGACCCCAAGGCTGCACCCAGGGCAGGTGTCCCGCCTCGAGTTCGCAGATGATCCGGCTGGTGACGGCGTCATAGAGACTGACGCGCGATTCCGCCTGCGGCTCGGGTCGCCGCCGCGTTTTGCGCGCCGACGCGGGCGCGCCGGCCCCGACGCTGCCGTTGCATGTCGGTACGCGGCAATCGCCCCCTGCGTCGGTGGCATCGGCCCGCATGGTCGCATCCAGCTTTTTGACGACCTCTCCGATCGTGTCGGGATCCGATGCCGGATCGGGATCGCTGGATGCCGGGTGCCGGCTGCAGACTGTTCCGGAAAAGCGCATGACTGTCCTCCATCACCGCAAGACCAGACCTCCCCGGACGGCGGGGGGTGGGCGGCAGGAGCGACGGAATGGCCCGCGCAAGCGGGCGAGGCACCGCAGGGCGTAACGCCAGTGGAGCACCCGGAGCGTAAGCGGAGGGTTGCCGCGCCCGCGGCGGGCCCAGACAGGCGCGCCGCCCATCTCCCGCCGGTCCGGGAGAGGCCACGAAAGCGCCGCCGCGCACGGCGCGGCGACCGCAGCCCCGCTCCCTCATCAACCATCGCTCCACGGCTGCCTGACGACCTCGCCATGGTAAGATGCGCCCATGATCGAAGCCGTCAGGTCGAGACCCTCAGGGGCTCGGCGCGAAGCGGACGTCCCGCGCGGCGCAAGAGCATGATCGCGATTTTTCGCGGTGGCGCCACGCTGCTTGCGTCTGAGTTTGATCGAACCAGGATCAAACCATGACTATGATAGATGAGTTCGCACGCCTTCGGACCGTGCAGCGCCATGAGACAGGAACAGGAGGCGTCGGGCACGATCTATATTTTGATCTTCTCACGACAATATTTGGTAGGTTGTTCGGTGTACGTGGATTTATATCGGGGGAGCGCAATGAGACATTTAGCCTTGCTGATTTTACTCAGTCCGTCGCTCGCCGCGGCGCATGGCGGCGGACTGAACGCTAAGGGATGCCACAATGATCGAAAAAATGGTGGCTATCACTGCCACCGCGCTCCGGCGCGGACCCAATCGCTCACGGCGCGCGCGCCTTCACGGCAGAGCGCCTTTCCCAATTGCACGGCAGCACGCGCCGCGGGTGCCGCACCTGTCCGCCGCGGGGATGCCGGCTATGGATCTCATCTCGACCGCGACAATGACGGAGTGGGATGTGAATGAACAGAACGGATCACCGTAGCGACCAATCCACTTCCTGTGACGATGCTGAGTGGGGCGTCGCCACAGAATAGGCATAGGTCATCACCGTGCGGGACTCGGATGTACGTGACGTCCTATTAGGATGGTTGCCATGATCAGACGGGTGTTTGAGCGCCGCGACGCCATGCTCGAAAAGGATCCGATATATGACCAAGACTCTTTCAGCCGCTCTGGCACTGCTGGCTACATCTGCTTGCACGCCGATGGCGCAGCCCGGCGACGCGCCAGTCCCTTTGGAAAGCGACGGGATTTCGATTGCCGTCGGCCCGTGTTTCGGGTTCTGCCCCGTTTATGAAATGGGTGTGGACGCATCAGGCCGGGTCACCTTCCACGGGGAGCGACTCACAGCGGTGCTTGGACCCAAAGCGATCCAGCGCAGGCCTGATCTTTACGCAGCGATCGTGAATGATCTTGCGCGCTACAAGCCCATGTTGGGCAAGACGAGCCAGAGCCGCTGCGATCAGCAGATCAGCGACCAGCAGCATATTACCATCACCTGGCACGCGAACATCGGTCAGAGCACGGCGCTTCGCCATGACAAGGGCTGCCGCTCAAGCGAGAATGACCGCCTGAACAGGCTGCTGGATGGGTTGCCATCCCGGCTTGGGATGGAAGATTGGACCAAACAGACAAGGCGAACCGGCACATCGCGGGGTTGAGCCCTATTTTCGCATCGTCGCTCGGGGCGGCATCGGCGCAGCCCCGAAAGATCGTCAGCCGTTCAACTTGTCCTTCAGGCCTTTTGCTGCCGAAAAGCCGAGCTTGCGCGATGCGGCGATCTGCATGACGGCACCAGTTGCCGGGTTGCGGCCTTCGCGGGCAGGGTTGTTCTTGACCTTGAACTTGCCGAAACCGGGGAGGGAAATTTCGTCGCCATTCGCGGCGGCGTCGGCGATCGCCACAAACACGGCATCGACTATCTTCTTGGCGTCCGCCTTGGTCAGACCGTGGGCCGCGGCGATCTGATCTGCAATCTCACTGCTATTCATCAAACATTCTCCTGTTCGAGGGCGGATTGGCCGCCTCGTCGTTGCGCTAACCGGGTGCCCCCCATGCCGTCAATCTTTGGCAGCAAGGGCTGCGCCGTGCGAAAAAAAGACCCCTGTCCGGGGCTTTGCAGGATCGCGTCCCCGCGCGCCGGCCATGCGCCGGACAAAAAACAGTGGGTCGGAGGCGGAGGACGAATGCCGTTCATCCCGCACACCGGACCGATTGGCAGGGACGATCGGCCGATCGGCGGCCGGTTTTCGAGCAGATGTTCCGGTCGCGGTGCCGGCCATGACTTTCACATAGGCCAGCGTCTCGCGCGGGAGCGGGACCCTGCCCGACAGATACCGCGCATAGCGCGACGGACCCGCATTATAGGCCGCAAACAGTCCGGGATAGCCGAAGCGGTCGTGCATTTCGCGCAGATAGGCAGCACCCGCCATGATGTTGGCACGTGGTTCATCGGGATCGTCGCCAAGGGCATGACGCTTACTGAGCGCGGCCCAGGTCTTGGGCATGATCTGCATCAACCCTATGGCACCGGCGGAGGAACGGATGAGACGCCCGCCCAGCATGGTTTGCCCGCCGCTCTCGATCCGCATCACCTGCATGATCCAGTCCATGGGGATGCCGAACCGTTCGGACGCCGCGGCGGCATAAGGCCGCCATTGCGCGATCGATGCACCCTGCAGCGCGGCCGGGCAGACGGCGGCCACCGCGCACAGGAGGATTTTCAATCGGGCCATAACAGCCGCGCCTTGCCGATCAGATCAGCGCGCCGCGTCACACCGAAATAGCGGCCGTCGAACGATCCGGATGCGTCCATGAGAAGAAAGAGATCGCCCTCGCCGAGCTTCTCGCAACCGGTCCAGACGGGCATCGATCTACCACCAGCGTCCACCCGCCTGCGCGTTGCGACCCACTGGCCATTGACCCTGATCTCAGCACCTTGGGCGCAGACGATATCGCCTTCGAGCGCCGCCGCGCGCTTCACAAGCGGGACGTTCGCCGGCAGATAATGGCGCCTGGCTGCCAGACCCCGAAGGCTTTGAGGGAGCCAGGCGGCCACCATGCCGTCGGCCTCGGGCATTTGTCCGGGCGAGACCAGATAGAGTCCGCGCGGCGCGCTGGCGCTGCGGTTCCAGACAAATAGCGGCTGAGGCGGCCTGGATGCGGTGGCGACGAGCGTTAAGACCAACGCAACGCAGGACATCACGGCCAGGCCGCGCCGACCGGCCCGGGATCGGAGCCTATGCACCGTCACTGTCCCGCGACCAGGCATCGAGATCGTCGATATGGTAACGGCAGACATGGCCATGTCGCCGGACCCGCGGCCCGCGGCCGTTCAGCCGCATCTTGGCCAGAGTGCGATGGGAGAGACCCAGATGATAAGCGGCCTGCTTGCTGTCGAGATAGGGGCATGACCGGCGCGCCCTGTCCGCACGCGTCTCGTCCTCCTGCATCGGTCCCTCCTGAAAAATGCGGTCCAGCGTCGGACCACGCATTCACGGTCTGGTGCGCCGGCGGCAGGGTCGATTCACGGCAGGCCCAAGAACGACCCTGGAGCGTCAAAACGGCGTGCGCGATTTTCGGGATTATCCGATGAGGCTTCGATAGCCGCCGGCAACGAGCTGCCGCGCCGTCCGCATCATGCGTTTTACGCGCGATCGCATAAAGTCCGAAGCGCCGTTCCACGCCGCCCCGACCGCTTCGGCTCCGAAGACGACCGTGGCAAAATCCTGGTGGCTGGCACCATCTGTCTGAGCGTCATAAGCGCGCAGTAGCAGGCTCAGCCGTGCCCCACGGCCAGTCCGGTGCAGGGCCGATCCAGTCAGCGCTCCGGTCCGGACCAGGCTGTGCAGGCGCTTCAGGCTCTGCATCTGGGGCTCAAGCCACGGCATATGCTGGATGGTGAAGCGCGGCAGAAAAGCGCCTGCGCGGATTTCGCCGGACATAAGCGCGATCCAGAGCCGGTCCTGCGCCCCGCGCAGCTCGAGAAAAACCGCGCCGGAGGGCGCGACGCAGAAGACCTGCACGACATCGGCATGATCGAACGTAATGTCACCCTGGCCACCCCCCGGGGGCAGAGCGTGCATCCGCAGCAGGGCGGGAAGCAATTCGGGTCGCCAGAAGCAGGCGGCGCGCGACGCATCACATGCCGGCGCGTCCGCGAAAGATGAGCCCCCATCGGGCAAAGAAGCGCGCCTCCTCCAGATTTGGCCGGATGATCCGTATTCCGGCTTGATCTTCAGGCCCGTCGGATCGTGGCGCGCTGCTTCGATAGGCCTGGTTTCGCCGCAGGAATTCCCAGGCGAAGCATGGACCCGGCAGTCCGCCAAGATGCGCATAATCTCGACCGGATCGCCAATCGATCTTGGGTTCCATTCCAGTCACAGGCTCCGCCCCCTTGCGTCAGAGAAGAGGCGATGCTGGAGAGCGGCGCTGGAGAGCGTCACGCAACAAGCGGCCGTTCGGCCACACCATGCCCGTCCGCGCCAACGGGCGACCCGCGCTTTTATGAGTCGTGTGGGCATCCCACAGTAAAGTGCCGGGATCCGCCCGCTGTTTGCGCAAAACAGTCGATCGATTGGCGGTTCCGGCAGGAACCCTCAATATGACGCATCGGCACGCAGAAATGGACCCGGAATTGCGACTGACGTTCGACAATCGCGATCGATCTATTATGGATCATGCGTCGGGTGCCGTGGGATAGGGTCGGATCTTGAGCCGGGGGGTGGTCTTTCGAGATCATCAAGGCAGCGGTCCGTCGCCGAAGAAGCGGGTCTCTCCTGCAGGGATTTCCAACACCCGACCCCCTTTCCCCTCAGGCTTAGCGCCACACTTGCATCGGGATTCCATTTGAGCGATCATTCCCAGGTCACCGGACTGGCCGGTGATGGGGCGTGGAAACCCCGTGCAGGACCATCGGGATGCGCAGGCGTCCCTTTCACGATGAGTCCCTCCCTCGACCGGCGCGGCATGCTGCGCACGGCCAGGTGTGTCGCGGCAATTTCCCGGCGGTCGAAGCCGCGCGCCCGGACAAGGAAACGGGACGGACGCATGGGCGAGACACGGTTCGCCGGGGAGACCAAGGGGCTGCTGGACACTGAAAGCGGCGAGGCCTTGGCGCAACTCTATCGGCTGCACGCGCCCTGGCTGCGCAGAATGGTGGCGTTGCTGGGCCGGCCTCAGGGCATGGAGCCCGAGGATGTCGTCCAGGAGACCTATCTGCGCGCCGCGCGCTATCAGAAGGAAGACGCCAGGCTTCAACCCAAGGCATTGTTGCTCAGGATCGCGCGCAATCTCGTGCGCGACAAGGCCCGGCAGTCCGCGTCCGAGGCGCGCACGCTCCAGAGGGCCGTGCACACCGGGCTGTTCGATGATGCGACCCCGCCCGATCAGGAATATCTGCTCGCGCTCAAGACCATCATTCTCGCGCTCCCGCCGCCCTTGCGAGACGTCTTCCTCCTGAGCCGCTTCACCCCTATGACTTATGATGAGATTGCAAAGCATCACGGCATCTCGGTAAAAACCGTCGAATGGCGCATGAACAAGGCCCTGGCGATCTGTGCCGACAGGATGCGCGATTGAGGTTGGTGGCAGTGGACGCGATGGACAGGCAAGTGCGCGAGGCAGCGGCTGCGTGGGTGGCGCGGCTGAATGCGCGTGCCGTCGATTCCGCCGTCCTCGAAGCGTTTTACGAATGGCGCAAAGATCCCTTGCATGCCCGGGCCTATGAGACAGCGGACGCGCATTGGCGTCAGGCCGAAGCGCTTGGCGATGACAGCGACATCAAGGCGGCCTTGGCGCAGGCGCTGCAAGCAGCACCGCGTGGCTGGGCACGGCGACCGCAAATTCTGCTGGCCATGGCCTGCCTTGTCATTCTGGCGCTGGGTGCAAGTCTGTTCGTTCTCACCCGCTCCGAGACGCGCTTTACCACGGGCGTGGGTGAAGAGCGCGTCGTTCAGCTCGAAGACGGCACGCGACTGCACCTCAATACCGACAGCGACGTCGCAGTCGATTTCTCCCGCTCAAGGCGAGATGTGCGTCTCACGCGCGGCGAAGCCTCTTTCCATGTGGCCCATGACAGCGCCCGGCCCTTTGTCGTCCACGCGGCGCTGGGTGCGGTGACGGCCGTCGGAACCCAGTTCGACATGCGCACCCGCGCCGATCGACTCTCGGTCGCCCTGACCGAAGGGTCGGTCGAAATCGCGCCGACACATGCCGGGAAAACCGGAAACATTCGCCTGACACCGGGTCAGGCCGTCAGCATCGACGCCCGCGGGCGGGTCATGCCAGGCAAGGCGACGTTGTTCTCGCAATGGAAGAATGGCCGCATCCTGTTCGACCGGACGCCGCTCAGCGAGGCGATTGCCGAGGTCAATCGCTATACGAGCAGAACCATCACGCTCTCGGCTTCCGACCTGGCCGGCGAGACGGTGAACGGCGGCTTCGACACGGGCGATGTCGACGCCTTTGTCGACGCCGTGACCGCACTCTATCCGCTCAAGGCCGAGCGACGTGCGGATGGAACAATCCGGCTCTCACGCTAGGCGACCACGCCCGCCAAAAATTTTCCGCGGTCCCCTCAGGGTCCGCCCCCCTTGCTCTCGTTTATTCCTTGGCGGACGTTCGAACACAGGACGATCCGCCCGCAACAAGCGACCGAATATCTCGGACGGCAGCGGGAGGGACAAGGGATGGGCAATTTGAAATCTTCACGGCGGCGCCGAATGCGGTGGTTCGCGGCAGGTCTTCTGGCAGCGGGTACCATGGCCTCGCCGCCGGAACTTCGCGCGGCGCGCGAGCAGACGCTGTTCGGCATCGAGGCCGGATCGCTCGATGCCGCGCTCAAGGATTATATGCGGATCACGGGCCGGCAGATCCTGTACCCGACGGCTTTGGTCAGCGGGCTTTCGGCACCAGGGGTTGCCGGAGTGATGGATCCCGACCGCGCGCTCGCGCAATTGCTCGCGGGCAAGCCCATCACCGCGGTCCACCGTGGCCGCAACATCTATGTGCTGGTTGCCGACAGATCCCGGGCCAGGCCCGCGTCTCCGCCCCGCGCCAAGACCTCCCGCAAAAGACCCAAGGAAATTGCGCAGCCCGGCCCACAATCCACTGAAGCAGAGGTTGCCCTATCGACCATCGTGGTGACCGGCAGCCATATTCGGGGCGGGGCCAATGGCACGTCCGAGGTCATCACCCTCACCGCTACCGACATGGAGCGCGCCGGCGTCGGGACCGTGGCCGAGGCGATCGCAACGCTGCCGCAGAATTTCGGCGGCACCGCCAATGAAGACACGACCGTCACGGGCGCTGACCGGACCACGAACAACCTTGCACTTGCGAGCAGCGTCAATCTTCGCGGCCTTGGCGCCGATGCGACGCTCACGCTCGTCAACGGGCGGCGGGTCGCTGGTTCCGGCGGCAGCGGCGATTTTGCGGATCTGTCGAGCATTCCGGCAGCCGCGGTGCAGCGCATCGAAGTTCTCGCCGATGGCGCATCGGCACTCTATGGCTCCGACGCCATTGGCGGGGTCGTCAACGTCATCCTCAAGCGCGATTTCGAAGGTCTGGAAAGTCGCTTTCGCCTTGGTTCGGTGACCACAGGCAAGAGCCGGGACGTTCAGCTGGGTCAGGTCGGCGGCCTGCATTGGGGAAGCGGCCATGCGCTGCTGGCCTATGAATATCAGGAGCGCGGTGCCTTGCGCGCCAGCGACCGCCGTTACACGCGATCAGCCGATCTTCGCCCACTCGGCGGCCATGATTATCGACTCTATTTCTCCAACCCGGGCACGATCCTGCTAATCGATCCGGCAACCGGTGGCTTTGCGCCCGCCTTTGCGATTCCCTCCGGGCAAAACGGGATCGGTCTGACCGCCGCTGACCTGATCCCTGGGCCAAGCCTGTCCAACCAGCGCAACAATACCGACCTTTTGCCGAGACAGCGCCGGCATGCGGGCTATTTCAACATCGAGCAGGAGGCGGCGGACGCGCTGCAAATCTATGGCGAGGCGCGCTATTCGCACCGCGTTTTCGACTATCGCGCGCAGGGCACGCCTGCGCTTCTCGCGGTGACGCCGAGCAATCCCTATTTCGTGTCGGCCGACGGATCGCCGCTGACGCGGATCGCCTATTCCTTCGACAAGGATCTCGGCCCGACGCTGGTCCGCGGCAGAGCGGAAGCCTTGTCGCTCACAGGCGGTACCATCGTGAGGCCGGGCGGAGACTGGCAGATCGACGCCTATGCGACTTATGCCCGCCAGATCGATGTCTCGCGCAACAGCAATATCGCCAACCAGGCTTCCTATTTCGAAGCGCTCGGCTTTACGCCGGATGATCCGGCGACAGCCTTCAGCACCAGCCGGGATGGCTTTTTCAATCCCTTTGCCGATGGAGCGGTCAACAGCCGTGCCATGACCGACTTCATCGCCAACGGATTCCTGGACGAAAGGCTGAGGAACAGCCTCGTCATGGGCAACGTCATTGCAGACGGATCGCTCTTCACCTTGCCCGGTGGTGCGGTGAAGCTGGCCATTGGCGCGCAGGCACGCGGCGAGCATTTCTCCTATGGCGGCGAAAGCCGCTTCTACACCGTGGCACCGCGGCCGATTGCCCCGCAGGATTACGATCGCTCGATCCGCTCCGCCTTTGCCGAACTGGCAATTCCTATTTTTGGTGCTGGCAATCGCACGGCCGGTTTCGAACGCCTGACGCTGTCGGCAGCGGTGCGCCACGAGCATTATTCCGACTTCGGATCGACGACCAATCCAAAATTCGGGGCGGTCTGGGAGCCAATCCCCGGCCTGACGCTTCGCGGGAGCTACGGGACGTCGTTCAGAGCGCCGGCGCTGACGGAATTGGGCGCGCGGTTCACGGTTTCGGGAACACAATTGCCCAATGTCGGCGGCGGCACGCTTCAGGCGCTGATCATGTCCGGCGGCAACACCGCGCTCAAGCCGGAAACGGCGCGGTCGCTGAATTTCGGCATGCGCATCGCGCCACCGAACTGGGGCGGCTTCAGTACCGAGATCAGCTATTTCGATACCCGGTTCCGCGACCGGATCGCACAACCCGTCACGGAACAGATATTGCAGGCGCTGACCAATCCTGTCTTTTCGCCCTTTGTCACCTTCGTCAATCCGGTGTCGAGCGTGGCGGATCGCCAACGGGTGGAAGCCCTTCTGGCGGAACCCGGTGCGGTCGCATCGGTGCTGCTCCCGGTCGAGAATTACCGGGCTATCATCGATTCGCGTTATGTAAACACGGCCACCGTATGGGTGAGAGGCATGGATGTGAGCGTCAGCAACACCCTGCGCCTGGGCGGCGACAGCCTCGCCTTGTCAGCCAATGCCTCGTTGCTGTTCGATTACAGGGACAGGGTGACGCCGACCTCCGTCGTGGTCGAGCGCGTCGGCACGCTTGGTAATCCGGTGGACCTGCGGGCGCGGGCCTCGGCACATTGGACGCATGGCGATTTCGGGGCCGGCGTGACGGTCAATTATGTTGGACGCTATACCGACACGATCAGCGTACCCGCGCGACCGATATCGGATTGGGCCGGGTTCGATCTGCAATTGCGCTATGAGCCTCAAACGCCCTCTGGCTGGCGGGATGGATTGAGTGTTGCGCTCAACGTGCAGAATGTCTTCGACCGCGATCCACCCTTTGTCGACCGCAACCGGGGCTATGCCTATGACGCGGCCAATGCCGACGTCCTTGGCCGGTTCGCATCGCTGCAGGTGAAAAAACGCTGGTGATTCAGCCCGGCTAACCGCCCATTTTCAAAGGACTAAATACAATGCGTTTTACTGCCGTGGCAGCGCTGTGCCTGCTTGCGACCGCGCCTGCCCAGGCGCGTCCTTATACGATCGACGATGTCCTGGCGCTCGAAAGCTATGGCCGAGCGGCGTTTGACCCCAAGGGGCGGTGGACGATCATCGAACGCCATCGCCGCTATGATCAGGCGGCCAGCTACGACAATTTTCCTTTCAATGACCGCGCTCTGGGCGTGGTGATGCGGGTGGACAAGGCAGGGGGCCTGTTGCGCCCCCTGTTCGAACAGGAGGCAAATGCGGGATATTGGATCGGCGCACCCTCCCCGTCCGGGACAAGATTGAGCGTCTTCCGTCTGAAGGAACAGCATCTTTCGATTGGCGTGGTCGACATGGGCAGTGGCACCGTCCGCTGGTTGCCTCTCAATCCCGCGACGCCGTTGCTCAATCCGGTACCGATATGGCGGGGTGACGATCAATTGCTGGTTCTGGAAGACGTCTCTGGAGACCTGGCCTACCCCCTTGCCATCGGCTCGCGCTTCCAGCGCGAGGCGAATGAACAATGGGCACGCACAACCTCGGGCAAGCTGGCTGGGGTCACGCGCATTTCCAACACGCCAGGCCAGATGCCCCCGCCCGGGGCGGAGAGACGACTTCACCTCGTGGATCTGATGAAGGGCAGCGATGCCATTCTCGCCTCCGGCCGTTTTGCAGACATGGCCCTGTCTGCAGACGGGCATTGGGTGGCGCTGACGGTGGAAGGCGCGCCCTCCCGCCCGAGCACGACCCCGGTGACGACAAGTGATCTGGCATGGGATCTCGAGGTGGATCTGGTGCGCCTGTCGGATGGAAGACGCCGGAAAATCTGTGGCGGCCACTGCAATATGCTCTCCAACCTCCTGTCCTGGTCTCCGGATGGGGCACGCCTGCTCTTCTTTGCGCGGCAAGGCGACCAGCCCTGGGCGGCAGGCAGTCTGGTCCTTCATGACGCCGATCGCGCTTCGTCAGTGCAGGCCTTGCCGGGGGGTGCGCAGATATCGCTCGGGGATGGCGACTGGGGCGTCCGGACAGCACTCGCCGGATGGATTGGCGATCGACCCGCCGCGCTGGTGGATCGCAATGGCGAACGTCAGTGGCAGATCAGCGGCACGGGTTCGCTCTCTCGCCTGCCCTGTCCATCCGCGCCCGCCATGCGGCTGACGGACGGAATCCTGTCACGTTGCGGCAACACCTTGTTGTGGTCCGATGACAAAGGCAATGACCAGTCGCTTTTGACAGCCATGTCCCTGTCATTTGCCGCACCCGGGTCAAACAGCCGTGACATAGGCATTCGCGCATCGACAGACGCGCTGCCGGACGGGCGTTGGCCGGTCCCCATACAGAAGGAGGATGCCAAGGGCCATCAGGCCCTGTGGGTCAGTCCAAAACAAAAAGGTGATGCGGTGCGCCTGCCTGGTCGATCTGCCCGGTTGCTCGGCGGTTGGCCGGAAACGCACGAGGTCCTGTCCATCGGCACAAATGAAAAAGGGATGGCAACGCTCTGGCTCAGTCAGGCGGGCCGGCAAGCCATCGCGCTCGATCGTCTCAATCGCCATTTGAACGATGTCGAACTGCCGGAGACGATCAAGATCGCAAGTGCGGTACCGGGCAAGGTCGACTGGCTGTTCCTGCCAAAACGGCGCGGCAAGGCGCCGCTCCCGCTGATCATCCTCCCCTATCCCGGCGAGACCTTCCCGGCAGACAAGCCGGCTCCGAGCGACCCCGCCGCCATCTCGGCGATCGTCAATCCTCTGCTCCTGACCGGTCAGGGCTATGCCGTGCTCCAGCCGAGCCTGCCAGCCGATCGCGCTCTGAGCGAGCCCGCGCGCGGACTGGGCGCCCTGCTTGAGCGCGCAGCAGACGGTGCCATTGCAACCGGGCTTGTGGATGCCGACCGGATGATCGTCTACGGTCATAGTTTCGGCGGATATACCGCTCTGGTGGGTGCCGCGCAGTCCCGGCGCTTCAAGGGTTTCATCGCGGCATCCGCACCGACCGACCTTGCCTCCAGCTATGGCAGACTCTCGCCGCACGACCGGGTGTCCCTGACCGATGGTTTCCATCTCGGGGCTGCTTATGGCTGGTCCGAGACCGGACAGGGGCATCTGGCGTCCCAACCCTGGCGGGAACCGGAACGCTATGCGCGCAACAGTCCGGTGACGATGATCGATGCGATCCAGGATCCCATTCTGCTCATCCACAATGATCTCGACCATGTGCCGGTCTGGGGTGCCGAGCAGATGTATGCGGCGCTGACGCGTGCGGGGAAACCAGCTACCCTCATTCGTTATTGGGGTGAGGGTCACAGTTTTCGAAGCCCAGGCAATATGCGGGATCTGAACACTGCAGTGCGAACTTGGATTGACCACATCCTTGAAGGCAAAGCGCCCCAACGAGGCGCTGGGGGCCTGTAGCCGATGCGCCTGTCACGCCCAGCCCGCTGCCCATATTTCCAGCGTGACGAGCCGGGCGATCAGCCCGTGGACATTGCGCAGCAAAAGGCAATGCGGATCAAGCAGCGCATCAAGGGTGTCGCGATCGATCAGCCCGTGGGCAACGAGCTGGCCGTCGAGCAGAAAGGGACGCAGTGTCCCCAGATGGGCGGTGATCGTCCGATTGTAGAAATTCGTGGTATTGCCCTTGCTGCGTCGCAGCCTGATGACGTCTGGAAGCAGGGGCGCGAAGAGATCGCGCGCCAGGCCGCGGTCGCGAATATCCGGCGACAGGACCCACAGAGGCAGGCTCAGACAAGCCTCGACGATCGGCTGCGACAGCAAGGGATGGCAGAGCCTGAAATGCTGGGCGGTGCGCGTCGGCGCATGAAAGATCTGGCAATTGACCAGCATATCGATCTGGAACCGCTTTCCAGGCGCCAACCCCCTGGCCTCGACTTGCCATGGGTGATCGAAGGACGTCCCTAGGACAGGCTGCAGGGCGGGTCCGGCGATCGAGGCGAGGTCAGCATCGCCATGCGCCGTCTTGGCTGGGGGTCGTGCGATATCGCGCAAAATTGACCAGACCGAGCGGTTGAGCCTGCGGGCCGCCACCGCGACCAATTCGAGAAAATGCCGGTCGAACCCGCGGCATTTCAGATAGTCCGCGGCGATGAAGACCGTGGCCGGTTGCATGAACATCGCATCGCCGCCCTGCCCCGTCAGCGCCAGCGAGGCACCCGCCGCGGTCGCCGCCTCGCACGACAGGCGGTCCATCAAAACGTCCATGCCGTAAAGCAGCGGCCGTGGGTGGCGTGGGCCGGTCAGGGCCTGGAGATAATCAAGGTCTTCCGGCTCGACCAGCGCTTCGGTGACCGGGGCACTCCACCGTGCCGCGGCGGCACGCGCGTAAGGACGTTCGTCGCCAGCAGACGAGAAGTTGATGTTCAGACAGTGGACAATCGGTCCATCGGGCCTTTTGGACAAGGCCCCAAGAACGATGGCTGAATCGAGCCCGCCCGACAGGTCGAGGGACACTCGTTGATGTCCCTTGCCCCACAGGGTCAGGCAGCTTTCAACAATCTCGGCCAATTTTGCTGGCTCCGTTTCACACCGGGACGCCGCCTCCGTGGGCGACCAGACAGGCTCGTCCTTGAAGCCGTCGCCAATCTCGTCGGCCTTGCCTGTCCAATGTTTCAACACCCCCGGGACGGGCATGGTGACATGCCGGAGCGGGCTGATGATCCCCATCTGCACCGGATCCGCGACCAGAATTGCCATGCGTGCCCAGTCGATCACTGGCGGGCCGCCAGCAATCGCCAGCAGATCGCTGGCCAAGGTGTTCGAGACGATTACGACGGGGCCCAGCGTCCAGAGATAGACGGGGAAAGCCCCTGATGGATCGCGCATCAACCACGGTCCGCGCGCAGCGTCCACGCCCATAGCGAGGTAACGCCCCCAAAAGCGAGCGCTCAAAGTCCGGCAGATATGCTGCCCATCATTCTGGCCGAACGGCCCCAACTCCGGGGGCGCCCGGTAGCGGAGATTGCGTTCGAACACGTCGCCAATCACGATGCTATGACCGCCTTCCATCCTATGGATGGGCCAATCGGCGATGTGGCTGCGCACGCACAGACGAAGGCCCGGCAATTCGAAGACAGTCTGGCGCCTGGAGTCCGCGCGAATGAGCCGATCGAACAGCGCAGCAGCCTGCGCATCGGCATCCGGATTTTCGACGGGCGACATGACCGCCAGGAAATGCTCAGGCTCAGAAGCGCGCAATGACTGTGTACCAGTTGATGTGTTCCGCGCTATCATTGAGGACGGCACCGCGGGCCTCTACCCAGCAATGGGCTTCGAAGGGATGGGTCTGAACGCCAAAGACCCATTTGCAGCCAATGGCGTGACTTTCGAGGACATAGCGAAGCATGGCGGAATGGACGAAACACCGGCCCGTGCGCGGGAAAAAGCAGCGCATGTGCTGGAACCGCGTGGCAATTTCGAACACCGCAGCGTCGCTGACCGAGGCCTCTTTTGCCGGGCGAGCAACGGCTTTGAGCCATCGGCGCGATCCTCGTCCTGACAGATCCCAGAGGGTCTTGAGTGTCGCGACCGCCATGGCCGCCACATCTCCAGCCCGGACGCGTGCCTGGACGCCCGCGGGCATATCGACCGCAGTGGAAGGCGGTGAGGCGGCCCATGGCGTAGACGTGGACGGGACTTGCTGCATCAGATGGGCTGCAACCAGTTCCTGCAAGACGGGACCATCGCTGCCCTTCGCACGGAGCGCTGGCCAGACCGGTGCCGCATCGTGCCGGGAGAGGCAGAGATAATCATCGGTCGCGAGATCGAGGAGGACCAGGTCACCCTGGACATTGGCGACACGAACGTGAGCGCGGGGCATGAGCATGATTGCCAAAGAGGCGGTGCGACGCACCGCCTCTCCGTGCCTCAGAACCAGCCGTAGTCCGGCAGGCCGCCTTCATTGACGGGCGCCTTGTAAATGGCGCGCGTATCGCGCGTCACACTGCCGAGCCGGATCAGGCGGGATTGGAATTCGGTCTTCATCTTTGCCTCCTTCGATTGGCATCAATGCTGCGGCATTGCAGCAGTCCCAGAAAGCGACGGGAGGCCGCTCTATTCAAAATCTTTTTTGACTATTCTTTGCATCCGTCGCCAGCGCGCGATCAGTAGGTCCGCCGCGCGCGTGCGCGCCCTGAAATAGCGTCTGGCGACGCGCGTCGCGGCCGCGCGATCACCAGACACAAGCGCCTGCAGGAGCCGCCCGGGGTCGGACGGCTCCATTATCAAGCCTTCGACGCCGAGAATTGGTGCCAGGCGTCCTGAGATCTGGCGGATCAGGCGCGCGGCATAGGACGGGTCTAATGCATCTGCCATCCAGTCCATCATCACCCTCGCACAGGGGGGGCGCCCGTCGGTCGCAAGACGCGCTCCGTCCGCAAATCGTGGCATGTTGAGCACCACAAGGCGTTCGACGATCCGATAGAGTTCAACGACATCCTCTGACGAAAGATCGGGCACGAAATAGCCTTGGCCCCGACGAAATTCGAGTGCTGTAGCACCCACCAGCCTGCTGGCTGCTTCGCGCACGGGTGTGGGGCTGATCTCAAGCAAGGCCGCAATTTCCACCAGATTGAGGAGTTGGCCGGGGCTCCAGGCGGATTGGCACAAGGCCTCGCGCAGATAGTGCTCGGCCAGAAGATAAGAATCACGCGCCTGTCTTGAGTCTGCCATCTGCTTCCCTTGCAGGAACGCGAGGCCGAAGGCAGACGCAGGAGCCCATCACCCACCCCCCAGCAAGTCAAGTGTGTCCTATACGCAGCCTTTTGCGCTCTACATGCAAATGGAGCGCACAGACCACGGCGATAGTGCGCAAACTAGGCATATTGCCGCAGCCTATCTGCAATTTTAGGCGCGATTGAAGAAAGACAAAGCTACAAGCTTGATTAAGCATCATTTTCGATATGTTTCGCTCAGAGAATGATTTGCAAAAACCGGCGGCTTCTATAGCCTGTCTTTCAATTCAAATTGGCAGGGCATGACCATTGAGCCGAAAAAGCCCAGAGGAGGATCTACACAGTCGCCTCACGGGCGAGGCGATACGCGCGGTTCGGCAATTGCGCAGAATGCGCCCTGCAGAAGTGGCGGCGGCCATGGGCCTTCCGGTCCGGACCTATGAGCATCTGGAAGCTGGAAAAGGGCGGATCAGCTATCACCGGCTGTTGTTGTTTGCTGAGGCCACCAGCAGTGACGCTTTTGCCATTTCAGCCGCGGTCGCGATGAAGGATCCGCAGTTCGCTGTCCGGTGCGCCGACAACAAGCTGGCCAAGATCATGATGATCGCGATGAGCGAACTCAACGACGAACTTGGCCCTGACATCGTCTATGTCGAGTCCGGCCTGATCATCGGCGCGATGACCAGGATCTCGAAGGAATTGGTGGAGCGCGTGCGACGGCGAGACACGTTCGCCGAAACTTGGCTGGAGCAGGGGACAGCGCGCATTCACGCGGTTGGACGCAAACCGATACCGGAATGAGCGCGGCCTATTGTCGATGGCGCTTGGCAAAATTCTACAGACTGCAGGGGGGTCCGGTTCCACAGCCTTGAGACACAAGCAGGCCGATCCCGCTCGCTCTCGATCTGCGTCTCCTTGCTTTGGATCACAAAGGAGCTTGCCGGACGTGTCCCAAATCGCTGATCAAGCGGAGCACCTCTTTGCCGCTAGCACTCTCAATCATGGTCCAGCGCGTGGGGATGCATCCCGTTCGCTCACGGATCAGTTACACCAGTCGGCACGGTTTCATCAATCGCTATTCTATCACCGTCACTCTGGAGATGCCCAGTCGCAGCGTTTGCTCAAGATCTCGATGATGGATTCAATCGAAAAAATGATGAGAATTCGATGGGTTCGAAATCAATCTGGCACAATATATATTATTTCATTTCGGCGGAGAGACGACTTGACTGGCGCGGCACTTGGCCGCATTCTGATTTATCGGTCCGGGGGGACCGGCTTGAGGGGAATTTCATGGTAATCCAAATGCGTGCGCTCTCGGGCGCATTTTTCCTTGCGTGTTCTTCGGCTGCAGGCGCGCAGACCATCGTTCCCGAATCCGTTGCATCACCCCCGTCCATTTTGCCTGCACCCGCGCATGCCGTCATTCTGACAAGCGCGGGCGACAATGTATTGCGGACGGGCGCGCCGATTCTGCTGACGACCAGCGAAGCGCTCACCACCAAAGGCAAGAAGTTGAAGGTCGGCCAACGGATTCAGCTTGAGGTGGCCGAATCCATCATGCTCAATGGCCAGATCGTCATCCCGGCGGGCAGCCCTGCCGTTGGAGAAATCACGACTGTCCGCAACAAGGGCATGTGGGGGAAGTCGGGCGGCATCAACGCCCGCGTGCTGTATGCGCGCGCCAACGGACGTCAAATCCGTCTGACCGGCCAATTTGATGACAAGGGTAAAACGGGAACTGCCGCCGTGGTCGGCGCGCTCGTGGTCATCCCCATCGCTGGATTTTTCATGACTGGAACAAGTGCCGAGATCCCGCTGGGAACGCCCATAAAGGCTTTTCTGGACGAAGACATCACGGTTGCGTTTGCAGCGGTGTCGTCACCCGTGATGGCGGTTCCAGTTCCAGTTGCGATACCTGCGAGCGTTAAACCGACCGACAGCGCGGCTGAGATTCCAGCCTTGGTGACGCAGGACTAATTTTTCGGCCGACATCAATCCGCTCCCCATAGCTGAACGCATCGGCTATATGAGCGGGGGGCGGAGCGCCATTTTTTGGCAAAGGGGTGCGGGGTGTGCATTCCGGAACTGAAAATTTCAGTTATTCGATGGGGGCTTTCGGCGCACGAGGCTTAGCCTTTGCAACCGGCTTCACAACAGCCCGCTTGCGACCGAGACCGATCTTTATAGCCAGTTGCTTACGCTGTTCCGAATACGCCGGCGCAACCATCGGATAGTCGGCGGGCAAGGTATAACGGATCCGATATTCGGCAGGAGTCAGGCCATTTAGACCCAGGTGCCGTTTGAGCATCGCATAGGGTTTGCCGTCGATCATGCTGATGATCTTGGTGGGATCTGACAGGCTTTTGCGGATGGTCGTAGCAGCCGTATATTCGGGTTTCGCGGCTGCCGCGACTTGACCCAGGCCAGCGAGGGCAGAATGTACGTTGCCAATCAGACCGGGAAGATCGCTCACGCTGACAGAATTGTTGGCGACCATGGAGACAACGATATCAGCGGTCAGGTTCGTGAGAAGATTGGAGTCTGACATTTTGTGTCCTTATCTATGGCTGTGATCGAAGTTCAGCGGCCTCCCAATTGACTGACCGACTCTATTTTTTTAATTTCTATCATTCGTTATAGCAGCTTGAGAAAGCAGGTTCCCATTTTAACTTTCTCGGCTGCCCATAAGATGACGCAAAAGGCTTGATCAACACCAGGGCCGCCGCGCGCCGCCCCATTCGCGCGCCAAACCCTCTTCCACCAGTTTCGCACCCAGGGATCGGCCTTTTCTCGTCAGCACGCGAAGCTGGCGACCATATTTGTCGGTATCACGCGCGCCGCGGCTCTCCACGTTGAATGACCCGGCATTCAGCAATGCCTGGAGGCGGGCTGTCGCCTTGCCGCCCAGATCGGCCTCCATCGGGCATTTGGACGGATGTGTTTCGGGGGCGTCGATGTCCATGATCCGGATTTTCACGCCAGCGAGCCAGATAGTATCGCCATCAACCACGCAATTGGTGCCACCGCCGCTATGGCATAGGCTGAAATGTACCGCGCGGCCTTCGGCCTGCGCCTCGGTGTGAATGGGCCATGCGAAACCGATCGCGCCGCCAGCGGTGACGACACCAGCCAGCAGCGCCGGAAATAGAAATCTGCTTGCCATCGATCTGTTATAGCTGACGTTGATTGAACGCAGGTTAAAAGTGCATGATCCACACAAGCGCCGACCAAATGGACCAGGCGATCGGGCCAACGACCAATAATGCGACCAGAAAAATAAGCTTGCGACTGATCGGATAGTCGTCATCCCAGCGTGGGTCAGGCCAAATTTTCATGGAATGATCATGCCATGATCTTCAAAACATGCCAATGCATCTTCGCATGGGCGATTTCGGCCGCCGAGTGGCAGGATCTGCTCCCTGACGGCCTCACCGTCTGCGAGTCCGGCTCCTCGCTAGACGATCGTTTCTGCCGAGTGTTCCGCCGCCAACTGCAAGAAATTGTTCCATATTTTGCCGCGGCTGCGAGCCACCATATCATCTGAACAATGTTGCGATGCCGCAAAGGATGCCAAATATCCATGCTCCGCCAACGACCGTCGTCGCGATCCACCATTCCAGCGCTTCAGCGCGCGCTTTGCAATCGGGCACCGCGCGCAAGTCCGTGCCTTCCCCATCTTCGGGATGACGAAACTGATTGTCTAAAGTGGGGTCTGCCGACACGCGATCCGTCATCCTGGGACAATATTGAAGCAACCCGTCCGCATCGCGTTCCTCGCTGACAAGGCCAGCAGTCGCGGCATGCGCGGCCGGATCCATGTTTTTCAATGCGCTCACAACAAGCGTTCCTGGACCGATCCGCGCCGCACCTGGGTCCAGGGTTCGGCGGTGCGGTCGATCTCGATCAGCTCGTCGGGAAACGGCCGATGCTGGAAGGCGATGACGTCGTCGATCGTTCCGTGCAGCCACCGCTCCTGCTCGTCGGGCATCAGCAATATCGGCATGCGGTCCTGGACGGGCATGACGGCAGCGTTCGCATCGCAGGTGACGCCGGCATAGACATCGCCCCATTCGATGCTCGAGCGCCAAATTCCGGCCCAGGCAAAAAGCGGCTGGTCCTTTACGCGGAACCAGGTGCGGGTCATCCGTCCCTTCTCGCCTTCGGGTTCCGCAAAGGCCGTAAGCGGGATCAGGCATCGGTTCGCGGGGTTGGGTGCCACGCTGCGCCAGGTGGGCAGAGTCAGGTCTGCTGCCTGATTGGCGGGCTTGGGCTTGGAGCCACGCTCTTTCATGGCGCGCGTCAGGAGCGGAAAACCCCAGGTCATGGATTGCAGGATGCGCTGGCCATCGACCTCGCGCACCACCATGCCTGGCGTCCCGGGATAGGTCTCCTCCACCGCATTGAAAGCGTGCGGGATGATGGCCTGAAAGATACGCGCCACCTCGGCGGCGCTTTTCCTGTTGGCATGAAGGTTACACATTGAGGGAAAGTCCTCTTGTTTGAACACACCCGTCAGCGCCGTCGGCCGAGCGCGTTCTTCCAGTCCCGCTCCGATGGCATGGCCAGATGGGTATCGACGGGCACCAATCCATCCAGCGTTTCGACCCTTGGCCTGACCTTCGCACCATTTGTCTTTCGGCAATCGGGACAATAGAAATGGCGATGGACATCACGGATCCAGTCTGCCCACCCCTTGCGCTCGAACAGCCACCACATGGCGTGCGGATCGTAATTTGAAACCCGAGGGCAGCGCGTGCAACTCATCCTGACCGTACGGTGCCTGACGGCCGCGTCCAGCAGATCACGGACAGGATTGACCAAATCGCGCTTCATGGTTCATCGCATTGGCAGCTTGATCAATTCGGCGGGGGACGGCTCATCAATGTCCCATTTGCCCATCGCATAACCAACCAGTTCGGTACGGATGACCATATGGCTCTGATTGTCGATCTGGTCGCAAATGTGCTTTGCAAGCTCCTTGAACGCCCGTTCGCCCGCCAGACCGCCGTCCCTTTCCACGCGCTGCTTCATGGTCTTTGGGGCGCACTGGATCGACACGAAAATGGCGGCTTCGAGATCATTTCGCGCGATGCGGTGCATCAGAGCAACGCCAGCTGGACGGTTGTGTCGGACAGAAAATGCAGCCGGACACCCTGCGCTGCAGCCACGGCGTTACGATAATGAACCGACTGATGCTGCTCGGCCTCCTCAAATGTCACCGGCGACCATTCGTCCCCGGGATAGACGGCATTGTATATGGCGCGCGCGGCTTCCCGCATGCGAATATCGTGCTGCATGGTGACTTCCTGCAATGTGGCGGTGCCGACTCGGCGAATATGAAGAGTAGAATGTTCTTATTATGTTCCGCAAGAGCCAAAGTGTCTGACAATCTCGCACATTATGCCCGGATCATCGAAGCGGATCTTGGCATCGCCGTGAACGCCCTACCCGGCGGCGGCGCGGCAGGAGGGCTGGGCGCTGGACTGGTTGCATTCATGCCCGCTGACCTTCGACCGGGATTGGATATCGTCGCCAAGGCGCTGGGGCTTGATGCAATCGTGGCGAGCGCTGATCTTGTCATCACCGGTGAGGGTCGGATTGATAGCCAGAGCATGCGCGGAAAGGCCCCTGTCGGCGTCGCCGCCCTTGCAAACCGCCACGGCAAACCTGTGATCGTGGTCGCCGGCGCGCTGGGATATGGCGCTGAAATGGCCTATTCGCGCGGTATCGACGCCATGTTCAGCGTCATACAGGAATGTTGCACGATCGAGGTGGCTTTGGCGCAAGCTGCAGAAAATGTGCAGATTGCAGCCCGCAATGTTGCCGCAGCCATCAAGATTGGCAGGAAAATTCAACAACAACCGATGCCGGAAATTTTCTGATCAGCCAGTATTTACCTGCACGCCTACCGTCGTGCCATCATCAGACTGATTAAGAAGAAACGCGATCTGCTGCTCAGTGATCCTCGACCCCTTTATGGCAAAGTCTCGGGTTGCCAGGAGCCAAACCTAGCCGAGAATTTCTCATAAGAAGCGGACCAAATTTCAGGGCCCTGTTCATTGCATCAACGAAACGATTGTCTAGATTCGTTGCCAAATCGAAGGTGGAAAAGAGGTACGTATTCAAATTGGTGTCTAGCGAGCTTGAGGGCATTCGATTCATCAGTTGATGGTGCCAGCGCGCCGGATTCGATGCTTGTCGACAAGCACCGCTGTTTCGACGTCCTTGGCAAGTTCTTGTAAAATGGGGACGAGCCGGGCCTCGGCGTCTCGTGGTAGCAGAGCTCGCTGGATATAACTGACAACTAGGCTCGCAACCACATGCCCCTCAAGGAAGACAGGCACGCCTATGTTGGCTTCTGCCGAGCGCGCGGTTGCGATATGCTCGAAGCCGCCCGAGCGCACCCTTTCTATCATAAGGTTGATATGTCCCTCGCTGCACGCGTCTGTCTGAAGCGGATCATCAGAGCAGCGCAACAGGTCGAGCACGGAAGCGCGATAGGCAGCTGACGCAAACGCCAAGAGCACGTGTCCCGCGCTGGAACGCATGATCGGCCGCATGAACCCGACTTCAAAGTGATCGAGGGCGAGAGTGGTCGATTGATCGGTCGAGACCCGTACCAGCATATTTTCACCGAACCGTGTGGCCAGCCGCAGCGGCCAGCCGATTTCCCGCGTCTTCTCGTACAGCATCGGCGATGCAATGTAGCTTACCCAATTGGCGTCCGTGAAATTACCCGACAGCGTGTTGATTGCGGGCGTCAACCGATAGAAGCGCGAGTTGGGAATGCGCTCGACATAACTTTCGAGTACGAGAGTATGGACGATCCTATGTGCCGTCGTTCGCGGCAGATCGAGGACCTTGGCGACTTGCGCGACAGTGGCTGCAGTCCTGTTCAGCAGAGACAGGACCGCTAGACCACGCTTGAGAGATGTTAGGTGCTCGCGGCCATCCATGCTCCAAATCCCCTTGTGAGGGGAAGTATAGAAACCTGTACAATCGTCAGCCGATCCGGCGAACCTATCCACTCAGCGGAAAGCAATCTGCCAAGATCCGCGCAATTTAGTCATAAAATACCCAAGATCAGTCGATGGCCAGCGCCACAACACGCCGGCCATCGATCGGATATCGAGGCACCATTGTTCTCGACAAATAGAGTCAAATCAGAATTTGTATGAGGTGCGCATCCCGAATGTCCGCAGTTCGCGCAGCGAGGCGATCAACGCCGAATAACTGTGCGCGCCGGAGATCGAAAAGGTGTTGTCGAACTGACTGCCTGATCCGATTGTGTAATACGCTTTGTCATTTAATACGTTGGTTACGAAAAGCTCGATCGAAGCATGCTCGTTTCGCATTCCCACCCGGAAATTGGCATTGGTGAAATCGGCTGAACGCACCGTGTTCGAAATGTCGGCATATTGTCCCGATTTGTAAGAGAAATCCGCTCGGGTGTATGCCGTGAGCCCCGACCTGCTCGAAATCTCTTTCGCATATTCAAGCGCGGCATAGCCCGAATATTTAGACGTTTGCGGATTCATTTTTCCGGCAAAATCGACATTTGCTTGAGCAGTGACCTGTGCGTTGACGGCGCGAACAATCGAAGAATCATTGATCGCACCGTTCAGATCGAGCGTCAGTTCGGGCGTCAGGTATGTGGTCGTTTCTATCTCTAGACCCTTCAAATTCACCCGCCCGGAGTTGGTCGCGGTGGTGAGGGCGTAAGGCGTGTTGCTCTCGCCAACCAACAGGACGCGGTTCTGAATATTGATCTGATTGCTCCAAACCGCATAATATGCTGCGACCGAGTAGCGGAAATGGTTGTCGAACAATTTGCCCTTGAAGCCGATCTCGAAATTATCGAGCTTCTCGGGCTGAACCTCAAGCTTTAGTCCGAGTTGTAGCGCGAGCGCCTGGATTTCTGCCGGTTGCGTAAAAAAGTTGTTAAATTGCCCGGGATTTACGCCCTTCGAATATGAAGCATAGACCATGTTGTCCGGTGTAATCTTGAACTGGCCGATCACCCGCGGCAGAAAATTGTTGTACGTCTTCTGAAACAGCGTGGCACCTTCGGGATAGAAGCCTGCAGGAACGAACACGCTAGAGGTCAGATTAGCACCGCCCGACCCGGCATAGGTATAGAGATGATCGCTCTGATACCGGCCGTCGACGTTGAACGTGAGCCGGGGCGTAAAATCGAAACCGACGCCGAAGAATCCTGCGGTCGTCTTGGCGCGAGAGGCTCCCAAAACATTTATCACGGCGGTGCTCAAATTCCCGAAGGTTCCACCGAACGAACCTTGGATGAAGGCGTTGAGATAACTTGCACCGACGGTAGCGTGTAGTCGGCCGCCGTTTTCGAACGTAGCGCGAAATTCCTGAGAAAAATCGTGATCGACGGTTTCAACCATTGCGGGAAAATCGAAATAGGACCGCGTCGCGGTTGCGCCGCCGAAGACGTTGGGCTGGGTCATATCGTTGGTATTGTCGAGATCTGCCAGTTCGGCGCGGCGCTCGTCATTCGCGCCCGTCAGCGAAGACAAGGTAATCCCACTCTCGCCAATCTTCCATTCCAAACCAAGATGGAGATGGTAGAAGCGGCTCTTCAGGCCGTAGCCGTCAGGTCGGTTGGACGGCGACACCAGTCCTGTCGATTGCGAGAGGAAGTTCTGGACCGCGGCGTCATTCAACGTGTTGGCCGACGGCAAGCCCGGCTGGATTCTGGGCGCGACACCGCAGAACCAAGCATTGGTTGTTACCCCCGAGAGGCCGAGACCAGTAACATTACAGTTCGATTGACCGCGCACAACGATGCCATTGGGTCCGGTGATTGTGTAGGCCGGTATCAAGCCGGTAGCGGCCGCGCCGTCTTTGTTCTGCGAAATTAGACCGAAGGCTTTTGCAGTGAAATTGCTGGCGGGCGTGAAGATGAGCGCAATTGTGCCGCTTGTGGTCGATTGGTCGCCCAATGTCTGACCGTGCGTGCCGGGATTTTTGTAGGAGCCGTTCTTGGCGTAGGTTCGCCCGGTGATGCGCACGCCAAGCAAATCGTCGATCAACGGCGCGCTGATCTGGCCCATAAAGTCATAATTGCCACGCGTTCCGCCCATCGCCGCAACCTGCGCGGTCAGATGATCCGTGGGCAGTTTGTTCACGAGGTTGATCGCGCCAGCGAAAGTCTGGCGACCGAAATAGGCGCTCTGGGGTCCTTTCAGCACTTCAATGCGTTCCGGGTCGGTGATGCTCTGTAGCGCAGTCGATGAACTTACCGGCACGCCGTCGATAAAGATCGAGGTGGTTTGCACGAACGTCGAGGAGGGCGTGATTCCGCGAATAACAACGGCTTGGAATGAACGATCCGATCGCGCGCCCGAACTCGCTTGGCCGATCAGATTGAGACCCGGGATGGACTCAGCAATATTCTGTAACGTCACAGCGCCGCGCGCGGTCAGGTCGGCGCTGGTCAGGGCGGAAATCGCGATCGGGGTGGAAAGGATATTCTCGTCGCGGCGGCGCGCCGTGACGAGGATTTCGGGAGGACCTGACGGTGCGGCCTCCGCCGCGACCGGCGTTGCAGCGGACCCGACATCGGTCGATTGCGCATGCGCCGACGTTGCCGTCACAATAACGCTGATCGCGCTTGCTATATATAGGGTGCTCGGCAGAGATGATTTGTATTTCATTATAATTTCCCTTTATCCTTGGTGTTATTGTGTAAGTTCGGCCCGGGTTCTTGCGGTCGACAGACGTCGACCGTGCCTAGGCTCGAATAACCTCGATGATTTCTCCTACCGTTCCGAGAAGGACTGACGTCGAATGCCCACCAACTGGCGGCATTGTGCTGGCCGGTGCCTTGCCTACCCAGTTCAGATCGCCATCGCCGCCAGTGTAGTCGAAGGTCACCAGCGCGATGCCGGGCGGGAGGCCGCCCTTGGGCTTGGCGCGAAACTTGGCGACGCTCGGGAATTGATCGACTTCGATCATCCGACCGTTGTCGAGCTTGACGGTGTTGAGCTTGTGCCGCGTGTCGGCGGGCAGGCCGTTCGCATTCGAAATAATGATGTTGGCAATGTCGAACGTGCCGTAGGAAGTCGTCGAGAATTTGCTCGCATAATTGGCGACGGCGGCATCCATGTCGGGAGTGCCGACAATTGCGACAAAGCAATAGTCGACGAACGCTTTCGGCGGTACATAGAGTTCGGGCTGCTTCGGGTCGGGCCCGAAATGTGTAAAGTATAGCACTTCCTTTGCCGGACCGACGACTTGCATTGCTTTCGCCGTGGGCCAGCCATCGAGCATGCGCGGCGCACCGATAATATCGAATGGCGATCCCTTGAGCCGTTCGCCCAGAGCATCGGCATCCGCCACTAGGAGTTCGGCGGCATTCCAGCCATATGTCGTAAGCGGACGATAGCTGGAGGGGAGTGCCTGCTCGACGAAGCGGAGATAGGTTGGGTCACCGCTCGATGGTGCCATGACCACGACGCGTTTGCCGGCGATCGCGGGTGCGCCCCACGACCGCGCAGTCTCCGCCGGCACGGTGCCGCGCCAGACGGTTTGATAGCCCAAGTAGGTGCGATATGCCTTTTCGATAAAGTCGAGATCGGGCGCGGGAATGGTGACCGCGCGCAATGCGCCGAGCCTGGGGGATTGGGCGGCGACAGGCATGGTCGCGGCGCCTGCCCTGGTTAATAGGCCGCCGATCGTGGCCGCGGCCGCTGCAGTTGTGATGAAATCACGACGCTTCATAAGGCAAAATCCCACCTTGTCTTTGGACGACGTCCAAAGAATTGTTGATATCGGTCTATTTTTTTGAGCAGTAAGTTTTGGTTAAGTAATCTGTCTGGAGATTTAGTGTTCACTTGAGGAAAAAGTTCAGGATGTTGGCGGTCTCCACAGGGATTTACTGCAGAACGAAACTCCCGGAATGAGGAACATATTGCGTGCCACCATGCCTCAGTGCGGCACCGACGTCCGTGGCCCAGTGGCTATCAGTCGGGTCGCGGTCGCCATAGAGCAGCAAGGTCGATGCCTCGATCCGCCGCATCAGTGCCTGGATGTCGACCAAACCATCACCACGCTCTGAGGGCTGGAGTCGGACCCTCTGCTGTGTCCTGACCCAGTTCGGCGAAATGTACACGCCGCCCGCGCGTTTGAGGGTGGCAGTCTTGCGCCACGGGCCGAGAAGCATTTTCAATGCCGCCATCATGCCGCCACCTTCGTGCGCTTCTGCCCAAACTTGCGCTTGCGTAGCCACATATAGGCGCCTGTCGGGAACAGCAGCGCCAGCATCGTGCCTGCGGCGATCAAGATCACTTGCCCGATGACCCCGAAGAAGCGCCCATTGTGTATCCAGATCATCCATGCACCGAAGAATTTCTGGAACGCCCCCTGATTGGCAGGATCAAAATCCATGACGATTGTGCCAGAGGTGGCATCCATCATATATTGCCTAGTGAACTGCGTCTTTGGCTGATCGCGCGGAAAGAGCCGCACCGAATAGAGATTGAAGCCCGGTGCCGGGAACTGCACTTGGATTATCGCAGAATCAGGGTGATGGGCGATCGCGATGTCGCGCGCCCGGTTGGCCGCCATTGGCTTGGGCGGCGCAGCCGATGGCGGTGGAGATATCGGTGCGCTCTGCTTCGGCGCGAACATAGCGGCGATCGCCATTTGGGCCGGGAACAGATTGGCCGCGAGCGCGCCGCTCACCCCCTGCACGAGCAGGAACAGGGCAACATAGATGCCGCCGACGGTATGGATGTTGCGATACATCATAGGGCGCGGGCCTTTGAGGCGCAGTTTGAGCGCCTTGCCCAGTCGCTTCTTGCTCTGGCGCCACCACATCGTCGTGCCGGCGACCACCGTGACCAACAGGAAAATACCCAACACGCCGACGATCCGTTCGCCAAGCCCTGGAAACAGCAGTTCCATATGGAACGATCGAATCAGCCTGAACCAAGTCCAATAGGCGCGCTGCCCCAGAATCGCATGACTGGTCGGATCGACGAACACTTCAAGCCGAGGCTCGGGACTGAATATCGCGCCTGGTGCGTGCGGTTCGGTCAGCAGGAAGGGAAAGCTCTCCAGGTCGCTGATCCCATACCGCTCGATGGAGAGAATCGTGCGGCTCGGATAGGCAGCCGCGACGACCATACTCATCGCGTCGATGTCGGGGTGCTGCTCGAACTGAGCGACCCGCATCTCGCGGGCATTCAACATGCTGTCGATCTCAGGATAGAAAGCGAGAATCGTACCCGTGAGCCCCATCAGCATCAGCCAAGCGCCGAAGATGAGCCCTATGGTTTTGTGCAACCACGCCATCCAATTTCCCCCTGTCACCAAACCCCTTGGCAACACTGAAACTATCCAAGTGGCGAGCCGTTACACGCGCTGATTGAG
The DNA here is from genome assembly GCF_014199215.1 of Sphingobium boeckii. GTDB lineage: Bacteria > Pseudomonadota > Alphaproteobacteria > Sphingomonadales > Sphingomonadaceae > Sphingobium_A > Sphingobium_A boeckii. The sequence goes on along the minus strand of NZ_JACIJC010000001.1, from coordinate 1,032,824 downwards.
ATTCGACCGATATTCGGTCAGCTCCAATTGCGCTGTTTGATGCTTGGGGTCGTTGCCATAGCGTGTCGGCCAAGGGGCTTGGTGCCCGCAGCGTTTCGAGGTGAAAAAGCAAGATATCGTTGTTGGTTGACGGCCAACGCGATCACATCGCCACTGCCGAGTCACTAGGCGCCGGTCCGAATTCAACGCCTCTATAAGGAAGCCCATGATTGATCGCCGCACCTTCAGTCTCGGGGCTATGGCCGCGGCCGCCGTCTGCACGCACGGTGCCGCCGCGCAGGTCGCCTTTTCGGAACCGGCCAAGGGGCCATGGACCAGCAGCGGTCTGCTGCAACGCGCCGGCGGCGTGTTGCATTATGTGACGTTGGGTGACCCCGCCTCCACCCGGCCGCCAGTCGTCCTGTTGCATAAGCTCGGCGGCTGGGTTGCGGATTGGCGCTTCGTCGCGCCGGCACTGGCAGAGGGGCGCCGCGTAATCGCTTTCGACCTTCCCGGCCATGGCGACTCGCGATGGCTGGGTAATGCGCCCTATATCCAGTCGCTGTCGGAGACTGCGGCTTTATTGGTTGGCGCGCTCGACGAGATGGGCATCTCCCAAATCGATCTGATCGGGACCTCGCTCGGAGGCTGTGTCTCGGTGCCGCTCACCGCCTTTTTTCCCGATCGCGTCCGCAGCCTGACGTTGGTCTCGTGCGCGCTGCCCCGTGCGCACACTCTCGCAGAAATCGCCACTTTGATCGACGAGCCCGAAAAGGCGATTTTCACGCCACAGGGGGATCCTCTGCCGGTGGATGCCAGCATATCGGCCAAGATGATGGGGTTGATCCATGCCGGGCCGATCGCCGCTGAACAGAATGCGAGCCGCCGCCGCGCGGGCCGTTGGATACAGCCTTCGGAGCGCGGGGTGCTTATCACCGACATCAAGCATCTGCTTACGCGCATAAGTGCGCCAACGCTGCTCCTCTATGGCGATCAACCGAACGCTTATCTGACGTTTCGAGCTGGCGCAGAAGGTGCCTTAAAAAACGCGCAGACGCGCTTCGTACCCGATTCGGGTGCCTTCGTAATGCAGGACAATCCGTCTGCCACCGCTGCTGTGCTGAAGAGCTTTCTCGACACTGGCTGAAGGCGAAGCCACTCAGCTTTCCTTGATTTCCGGAGTCTGATTTTGAACAAGTATCCCCTTAATCCGATCACCGCCGAACACATAGCAACCTATCGTCAGGACGGCGTTGTTTGCCTGCGCCAGATGTTCGATGCAGAGTGGATCGAAGCGCTGAAATCCGGCGCGCAGGATGTGATCGCCGATCCGCAGGCATATGGACAGACTGGCCCTTCGCACGGCGCGATGACTTCGGTTTCCTTCCTGTGGCGCGAAAACGGGCCGTTCCGGGATTTCGTAATGAACTCCCCGGTTGGTGAGATCGTCGGTCGTGTAATAGAGGCTGATACCATTCAGATATTTCACGATCATCTGTTCCACAAACCCGCGAAATCGCCAAGCATTATGCAGTGGCATGCCGATCACCTCTGGCCCTTTACGGGGACGATGATACCCAATATTTGGATCGCGCTGACCCCTGTGAACAAGGAAAATGGCCGCATCGAATTCGTCGCAGGCTATCACAAGTTTTGCATCGAGACCGGATCGCGCTTCGGCCCTGCTGGCGACGGCGCTTTCTGCTTTCCGGACTTCGAGGCGCAGCGCGACGATCCGGATTTCCCATTCAAGTTTGTCACCTGGGATCTCCAGCCCGGCGATGCTGTGCTGTTTCATGTCGACATCCCGCATTATTCGAAGGGCAATGATTCGGATCATCTGCCGCGCACCGGACTTGCCGTGCGAACGATCGGCGACGACAGCTATTGGTGTCCGGCAATTGGTCTGACAGCGATCGCCGGGGTCAATGTGCAAGCCATGCCAGCCGGCGTGCATCCAGCGCCGAGCGCCGAACTGCCTGTGATATGGGCGCGGCCCGCTGATGAGCCGCGCGTCTGGACGGGCGCATCTGTTGCCGGTGACATTCGGGAAGCAGCCGAGACGCCCTGATGCGCCGCGATGACGCGCCGCACACTCTTCTCCAAACATCGGACGGACACATGATGAAAGCCTCCATCAACGATACCGTCGACACTGCAGGTTTCGGCCAAACGCGGCGCAGGGTCTTGTGGGGGGCAGCCGGCCTGGCCGCCGCAATTGCGAGCGGTGCGACGAATGCCCTGGGTCAGCCGCTGGTCGAAGTTCCGCCCGCATTGCTACGGATTAAGATCGTCACGATCGGTGCCAGCAACCCGGGCGCCATTGCCGACCTCTATGCGAAATGGCTGGATTATCGACTGCGCGAAAGCGGTTTGGTTTCGCACGAGTTGGCCATCAGCTGGGGGGCGCCGGGTAGCGCGGGACGCCCCTTCTTTCTGCTCAGCTCGGTAGGTTATGCGGACGTGTTCGTCCGCATCGTCGGTATTGATCCGGTCCCCAGCTTCAAACGATCGACAACGGCTGGATGGAACGGGTTCGAGTTCATGGTCGACAGCGACAACGCGATGTACGCGCTGCTGCAGGGATCGCCGTTTCGACCGATCAACGCGCCCCACCCACCGGTGAAAGCGTATCCGAGCGTGTTCTCGATGGATGTTTCAGGCCCCGCGGAGGAGATGCTATTCTTAACCTGCGAAACGGGGGATCGCAGCAAATCCTATCTGCCTGCGCCCGGCGGCCGGGTCGGACGCCCGCATCTTGTGTGGGTGTCGGGTCCAAACATTCTGCAATTGCGCGATTGGTATGCCAAGGCATTTGGATTGATGAAGACTGACGTGCTGCAACGGCCTGTTCCGGGGTCGACGACGGGCGCGACAATGCCCAACACGCTCCTGTTAGCAAATGAGCGCGCGAACTTTATCCAGTTCGAGGAAAACCCGTTGCAGCTTGTGCCCCGTCCGCACGGCAACGGACAATTGCCACCTGGCAACGCGATGACGAGCTTTGCGGTTGCCAATTTGGATTTACTGAAAGTCCAGTTCCTGACACCTCCCATCGCGCTGTATGGAAAAGCCCGCGCCGCGACGGTGCTGGATCTTAATGGAAACCGCGTGGAATTGATCGAGGATGCTGCAAAATAATGAGCCTTTTGGACCGATTGGGGTCTTAAGATTGTTTGTTGATTGCTGCTGAAAAGTGACCCGTGGTATGCATCGGGAAGCTACTCCAGTTCGTCAGGTTTCGCGTCCATTGGAAGGTCAAGACGGTAGACACTGCCCAACGTGATCACTTGGTCATACAACAGCGAAATTTTGGGGATGCACACAATCAGGCATGACGCGTGTTGACCGTAGACATCGAGACAGCCATCGCAGGTTGTTTGGACGCCGCTGCAGTCAATCTCTAGCGTGCGCGCGCAGATACGACAGTGTTCGCAGTATCGCATTATCGCGGACATCGGCATAAAACAGACCGAAGTCATGATAATGCATGACGCCGCCCGGCAACGGCTTCAGGTCCAGCGCAGGATCGGGATCAACGACCAACAGGCCATGATCGCAACGCGCCGACACCGCCATTGGTACTAACGGGCGGATGGTGCCTTCGCCCGGATCGCCTGGTGCCGCGCCCCGACTCAGTTCTTTTCCAGCAATCGGAATCGCCCGGTCAAACGTTATCGGATTGATGCAGAGCGTCCGCTTGGTCGACAGATCACCGTATTTGTCCACGAACGGCTTCTCATATTGTTTGGCAATAGCAGCCAGATCAGCGGTGGGCAGAACTGAGTTCCACTGGACGGTGCACCCTGTTTGCGAAGGCGTGTCACAAATTGGAATGTGCTTGTAACGACGCGGGAAATCGCCCTCGACCAGATTTATCCCAATCACGTACGCGGCGACCATACGCCCTTGGAGCGCAGTGCCGTCGATCCGCTTCTCCAGCAATTCGGCAACCATATAACCGCCTTGGCTATGCCCGGCGAGAATGAAAGGTCGACCATGGCTGATGTTTTTGATGTAATAATCAAAGGCGCGCTCGATATCACCATATGCTAGATCGAGCGCCAAATTGCGATAGTCGCCACGCATGGATGCCTGTCGATAGCGCGGCGCATAAATGCGACAACATCCATTGAAAGCACTCGCCTGCCGCGCCATCACACTGGCGTCTGTCCATGCATTTACCTCCGTGTCGGCGACATCCTGATTCCAGATAGTCTTGCTCTGGAAGGTCGTGGGATGAATATAAAAGACATCGATGGCGGGATCTGTAGCGGCGGGCGATGCGCCCGCTGGCACCGCAACGCTAGCCCCAGCACCCGCCGAACCCGCAGCCCATGATGTTGAGAGAGCGTAATCAGGCGCAGGTGCAGGTTTTTGAGCTGCGAATTCCGAAGCTGCCACTGGAACCGCAAGCTGAGCGCCAGCCTCATGCGCCGGGCTCCCGATAACCAAAACCAGAGCGAAGAAAGTCGATGATTTCATATAAAGCTTTCGTTGCATTGCATTGTTTTGTGCTCGAGCTGAACCGCCCCGGGTCTGCCGGAGGCTATTTGACTTCAGTTACGCAGCCAAGGGTTGATCGTCCAGCATGGCGTATAGCGTTCTTCGGCTTCTGCGGGTGGGACATTGCCGAGGAGCTCCAGCAGTCGCCGGTTGTTGAACCAGTCCACCCATTCAAGCGTGGCATATTCCACGGCCTCGAAGGATCGCCATGGTGCCTTGCGATGGATCACCTCGGCCCCTTCGGCGCAGCTCAGGAGAGGCTTGCAAAGGCCGTTGATCGTCTCCAGCCAAGGCGTTGTCATAGCTATCGCAGCCCCGAGTCGACCACGAACCGCTTGGCATTCCGTCATCACGGCTTTCCCGGTTCGGGTGTCCGCAGCCAGAGAACGGTCGATGGCCAATTGCGCAAGGATCCGGCCATCGCCTTTGGCACGGCAGTCCGGTCGGATCTCCTGGATCGCGATCGCTCCAGACTTGCCAAGTGCGAAAGCGACGACCTGGCCTGCTTCGCGAAGACCAAAAAACTCAATCTCCTGCTGTCTCTGCGCAATCAGATTGCGGTTGCCCCGAACGGTCTGTTCGCCCGCCGCTGCTTCCGCTGCGAGGCAGGCGAGGATGGTGTTCAGGTCGCTGTGAGTTGCAGGCTCAATCGTCATGGTGACTTTCTTCTAAGTGCTTGATCCTGGGAAACTGGCCGATGTCATGACCAGGGCTATCGAAGGCCAGTCCTCACTTAGCGCGCGGATCGCTCAGGGGCGACGGGAGGCGCCTGGTGAGTGTCGCGGGCTCGATCACCAAGACAGTCAGCCTTCACCTAACCAACAACATGTCATATATGGGCCACTATCACCTGCATCATGTCATATATGGATTGTTATCATGTCGTCGGCAAAAACCCGCTCAATATTGATCCGGCTCGGCAAGGACCTGCGGGCTGCGCGCCTTCGCCGCGGCATGGCTATCGTCGACCTTGCCGTGGGCGCGGGCACGTCGACCAGCACCATCATCCGGCTGGAAAAAGGCGAGGCGGGAGTCGGGATCGGCATGCTCGCCGACGTGCTGGTCGTGTTCGGCCTCAATGAGCGTCTGCCGATCTGATCGATGTCCGGCACGACGATCTTGGCCTGGCCCTCAGCAATGAACGGCTTCCGCAACGCGGTCGCAGCGTATCCGTGCGGCATCGGCAGCAAAGCGGTGTCGATCCGGCCTCGTCAGAGAATGGCGGCTCCAATCCTGATGGCCTCGCCTTCTGATGGCCGACTATCGCGCAAAAGTGGCGCTCGGCGAGGCGCTGGCACCGGTCGGGCAGCTGCGCTTTTCGCGCGATGGCCCGCGCGAACAGTGCCATGTAGCAAAAGCTGGATGGTCGCTTCGAATATCGCCTCGACCGTTGCCCGAGCACGAGCCTGAGCCGATTGCTTTCGGGACTTTACCCGATCGCCTAAGACGTCGTCATAGGTAAATAACGAAGATGAACATTGCTTCATTGCTGACGGTCAATGATCGCAATGGGAAATTATCGTGACAGGGTAGCTGTGGCCGGCTGTTGGCATTCATGGCGTAAAGGCTCTCATAAATACATCCGCGATGAAGTCAGCATCAGTTTCAATTCGTTCTACAGCGTATGACGCGCCCCGTAAAATTTCTTGTTGCGATCCGCCCGAACATAGGCTCATCAAGGTGCGCGCAGCCATCATAGCGTCACATTGACGAATACCCCCCTTCTCCATGTGAAGCGTGAGAAAACTGGCCATGAGCCTTAAAGTTTTGAGCTGCGCGCGCTCATAGAAAATCGTTCCTGTTTGCGGAAATCGCGCGCATTCGGATATCACGAGGCGGTGCAGCGCAATGGCTTCGGGAGAGATCAACTTCGCAATAAACTGGCAGCAGAAGCTCCGAATAGCATCGTGCAGATTATTGTCCGGATCCAGAGGCGCGCTCAAGTTTCGCCGAAACGCTTCGGTTCGGTCTTCCAAAACCGCAGAAAATAGATCGTCTTTAGAAGAAAAATGGCTCCAAAGCGTGCCTTTCGAACCTCCGACTGCCGCCGCAATCGACGACATTGAGGTGGCCGCATAGCCGTGATCAAGGAACGATCGCGTGGCCACGGTAATGATCGCTTGGCGTCGCTGAAGGCGAAGGCTTTCCCGTCGAGGCAGCGCAGCGGCGGACGATTCGTCCAAATGCTCTTCCAATTCCATTGCTGCCAAATCCTTCACACCGATTCTCAAGGTCCACGTCCACTTTTTGCCCATCCCGCGATGATGAAAGCATCAGCGACGGTCTCGTCTCCGCAATTCAACCTTCCAAATCGCCCCCGCGGTCTGATCTGGAATTGTCTGATAACCGCAGCCAAGTAAACAGTGACAAACCTGATTTGTCATATCTATGGAAGCGGTCGCATGACTGACCGCTAAAGCAGCATACGGCTAACCTCGTGTCAGGTTTCACGAGTTCGCAGTGCTCTCGAGCGGTTGAGATAATGTGTCATAATTTTCTGATCGAAAACGTGATCCTGGCAAAAGCCCTAACGATTTGACCAACATTCGGCAATGAACTGTGGATAAACTCTCGGGCGCAAAATGGTATCGCGGTTTCTGTTTAGAGGGGGCGGATCTTGAGGCCGGACACAAGACAAAAACAGAACGCGTCAGGTCAAGTATGTATTGTTAGTCTTCAGGTGATTGCGCGCGGCCACGCTTTAGCAGGCGGCGCAAGGCGCTCCTCCCGCGAGCAGACGAGGCTGGCGAGCGCGGTCACTGCAGAGGCATTTGGCGCCAGGCACCACAAAAGGTCTGCGTGGCCATTTCCTGAACACGATTGCACGGCGCGTGAGCCGGCCGATGCGAAGGCCCGCCTCTTTTACGCTGACCTCGCCACTCAGGGGAGCGAACCGGCGGTCGCAAAACCGTCATTACGCAAATGACAATCCGACTTTCATTCCTTCCAATCAGAAGCGGCCCTCCAAACGAGCACCAAGAGTGGAGCCTGAAGGTAACAGCCAACAGGATCTCCTGGCGCCGAGGCACAACGCATGTCGACTAAACTGCGCTGTTATCTATGTTCCGGGAGCGACGCAATTTGCCGAATTCCCGATCCCCTTCCAGAAAACCGGCCAGCATTGCCGGGATCAGCTCCCCGATCGATACCGCCGCACCGTAGGCCTCGGCATAAATAGCTGCGTAATCGAGCAGGGCATTGTGAAGCTCGGGCGGTATGCTGATCGCCAGCTTAATCGGCGTCCGGTCCGGCAATCGAGCGAGTTTGATATCAGGCATGCCCGCTACTCCTTCCAAGGCGACAAAATTAGGTCGCGGTGAACGACCAGCCTCACCGAAGCGCCGGGCCGGATCGTGATCGTTGGCTGGATCTGCAGGTTTTTCGAGGTGATCTGGTCGCCCGCACGCGAGGCATTTTGCTGCGTCGACTCGCGGATCGCCTGAACGAGGTCGCTTTCACCGGCAAAAGTGAGGTTGGCGCCGACCCCGAGCAGTGTCGAAAGCGCCACGCCCTTCAGCAAAGCCCAACTGTGAAAATCCACCTTGTCGGCGAGACCGGCATAACCTGAGGCGTCGCTGGCCGGTACATTTTCGATCCTGAGCGAGCTTCCGTTAGGGAAGATGATCCGCTGCCAGACGACCAGAGCGCGTTTTTGCCCGAAGGCCACGACGCTGTCATAACTTCCGATGAGCCGCGCGCCCTGCGGGATCAGCAGGATCCTGCCTGTCGCGCTGTCAAAGACGCGCTCGGTCACCTGCGCCGTGACGAGCCCGGGCAGATCCGATCGAAGGCCGCTGATCAGGCTGCCGGCGATGACCGACCCTGCCGATAGTGTGAAGGGGGACGGCGCTGGCGCGACCTCATGCGGATTGACATCCCCCTGCCCGTCGCGTGTGGAAACGAAATCCGCTTTTCGCATCTGGGCATTGGGATCTTTTTCCGGATCGAGCGACACCGTGCGCGCGGCGGCATTCGGGTCGGGTCCTTCCGACTGCAGCATAGCGGGTGCCACAGCCGTGCCGCGCACGGTGTTTGCCATCAGGCCCGATTCCCGCGCTGACTTTCGCTCGGCGATCGCCTGATCCAGCGCGGCCCTTGTCAGGCCATCGTCATGGGGCATGGCCGGTGCTTCATCCGCCATGGCGCGTTGATGTGCCAGGATCGTGCGCCCAAGGTCGCCGGGGAGCGGCGGGCCGAGCTTCGGCACATCGCCATAGCTGGCCGGGAGCGCATTCAGGGCCTCGGTCGAGGGTTTGGCCATTTCCCCCGTATCCCTGGCCTGGCTGATCTGCGGCAGGCTTGGACGCTTGAAGGCCAGCCAGGCTGTGCCGACCAGAGCAACAGACGCCGCGCTCGCCAGTCCGATGATGACGCTGCGCTTGAACCGGATTGCGCGCACCGGATGCGCGCGCAGCGTCAGGGTTTCAGGATCGACCTTGGCCGCTGGCTTGGTGACAGGGGCCGCCGGTGGCGAAGCCACCGGATGATCGGTCTGCGTCACGGGCTTAGGCGGCGCGTTTGACTGGGGCGGAGCGTCAGACGGGGCAGCGGGACCGGGCAAGGCCGCGGGCGCTATGGGGGCGCTGTTCGCGCCGGAAAGCGGGGCTTGGGTCATGAACGCGCCCTCCCGCCCTTCTGGGCAGGCTTGCCGCGCGTAATCCGTACGATTTGCTGATCCTTGGTACCAAGCCGGAGTTCGGCGACCTGGAACAGCCGATCGACGATATAATGCCGCCCGCGCATGCGGTAATTGACGAGTTCAGCGTCGCCTTTGGCATTGACGATGAAGAGCGGCGGCGCTTCGTCCACGGTGATGCTTTCAGGAAATTCGAGAAAGGTCTGACGGCCATCGTCAAAGGCGCGCAGCGGCCGCCAGGCCGGGCTTCCACCACTGATCGCATAATCGAAGCGCAATTGCGCGACATCGAAGCTGGCGACCGCCGGCGCGGAGACCGCAGTCTCGGCTTGCTTTCGTTTGAGCGCGATCAGCGCGTCATGCGGATAGGTCCAGGACAGCGCCGTCATGGCGATGCCGCCCGTGCTGGTGAGAGCCAGATGATAGGTGCGCCGGTCGGTCGTGACGACGAGATTGGTGGAAAGTCCCGACGAAAAGGGCTTGACCAGAATATGCGTGCGCTTGCCGTCGCCCGCCCCGCTAGTGGTATCGCCCACCACCCAGCGGACCGTATCGCCGCTGGCGACCGCGCCGAGCGTTTCGCCCGGCTCGAGCGCGATATCGGTGACGCGCTCGGGGGCCGTGTAGACATGGTAGATGGCGCCCTCGCCAAAAGGGAAGACCTGCACGGCGTTGATGAACCCGTGCGTTGCCGGCTCGAGCGTTGCCGCCCGGTTTGCGCGTGTGACCGGGTGGATCATGATCGACGGACGCGCGCGCTTGCGCTTCAACATGACTTTTCTGGCCATCGGCTGCGCCAGCGCGACCCTGATGGGCGCAACCGCGCCCCGTGACTGGGCTGCCACCGCTCCTGGTGCTGGCGTGCGCGCATCCGGCGGCCCACCCGCAGCGATCACCAGGGGAGCGGGGAGGCAAAGCAAGATCGAGAGTCGAATAGTCATGGCTAATTCTCCTGTTACAGGGCGGGCGCGGGCGGCGACGCGAGGGGGCCGAGCGGATCGGGTGCGTTTTCGGGCGGGATGATGTCACGCGGGCGGCCTGGCATCGTTGGCCTGGGCGCGTCGGCGGCGTCCAGTTCACGGCTCCAGTCGATTGCATCGACATAAAGCCCGAGCGGATTCTTGCGCAGGATCTCGGCCGAGACCGGGCGCTTGATCGCGACCGTGATCATGGCGGTCCAATGGGCTTTGCCGGCTTCGCTTCCATTTTCGAAGGCCATCTCGCGCCATTTTACCTGGAAGGACGTGTCGGACGCCCGCACGACGCTTGTCACCTGGACCGAGACGGTCTTCCGTCCGAGGTCGCCAAAGGGATTGGCGCTGCGGGCGTATTCGCCGAGGAATACACTGCCGCGCGGAGTCGCAAAGTCGTAGGCCGACAGCCAGTTTTTGCGCATCAGAACCGGGTCGAGCGAGATGGAGCGAACATTTTCGATGAACTTGGCCAGATGCCATGCAATCTGCGGATCGGTCGGCACATAGTCCGTCCCGACCGGTGCCACCGCGCGCGCCTCCCCCAATTGATCGACCTCGACCACATAGGGCGTGACGCGGCTCTGCAGGGATTGCCAGAGCAGCCCGGCGGACAGGCCCGAGGACAGGAACAGGCCCCCCAGCGCCATCAGCCGCCAGTTGCGGGCCTGGACGCGGGCCGATCCGATCCGCTCGTCCCATTGCTGGCCGGCACGTTGATAGGGGGTTTCGGGCTCGGGCGTCCGCCCGTAGCGCTGAAGCGCGCGTTTGAAGATCATCACATTAATCCTCCCGTTCTTTGATATCTGGGGTTGCTGAAGCGCCACCGCGATCACCGTCGCGAATGGCCTGGAATGCGGCGTGTCGGTGATGTCGCGCGGTCTGTTCGGACCGCATCTGGCGCGCCCAGGCCGGCGCGCCGTCGCTCGGGCCTTCGCCGCCAGCACCTTGGCTGGACCGCGGACCGGCGCGTGAGCCGCCCGCGCCCGGACCACCCCCGCTGTTCATCGCGCGCCACGCACCATCCTGTCCTGCCTCGACGGCTTCGCCAAAACCGGTTGCGCTCGAAATCCTTTGGGCCGCCACACCTTTGGCGGCTGCAGCCATGCCGCCCAGACCCGCGCCGACGGACGGCGAACCGGAGGTTTCCTGTCCAAGGCGATAGGAGGTGGCCGCAGCCGATCCCATGGCCGTGCCCGCGCGGATCGCGCTCAGTGCGCCGCCGCCGACCGATCCGGCGGCAGCGGCGGCTCCGCCCGCGACGAGCGCGCCACCGCCGACAGCGGCAGCGGCCGTGCCGATCGCAGCGCCCGCCCCCAATTGAGGGGCGCCGGCGACCAGGCCCGAGGCGATGCTCGGACCAAAGATGCCCAGGCCGAACAAGGCGAGGCTGGCGAGCACCAGGCTCATGGCTTGGCCGATATCGGGTTCCTGTCCATTCAGGGCATCCACGAAGTCAGCGAAAAAGCCCGAGCCGATGCCGACGATGACGGCGAGCACCATGACCTTGACGCCGGACGAGACGACGTTGCCGAGCACGCGCTCGGCGAGAAAGCTGGTGCGGTTCCACAAAGCGAATGGCACGAGCACGAAGCCCGCCAGGCTGGTGAGCTTGAATTCGAGGATCGTGATGAAGAGCTGCACGGCCAGCACGAAGAAGGCGACGATCACCACGACCCAGGCGATCAGCAGGATGATGATGGTCAGGAAATTGTCGAAGAAGCTGGTGAATCCCATGAGCTCGCTCACTTGGTCGAGCAATGGCCAGGCCGCTTCGAAGCCGGTGCCGGCGAGCTTGCCGGGCTTGAGCAGATCGTCCGCACTCATTGTCCCGCCGCCAGCGGTGAGGCCGAGACCGGCAAAGGAGCGGAACACGATGTCGGTAAGCGTCGAGAAGCTGTTTATGATCAGCGCGAAGGCACCGACGTAGAGGATTTTCTTAAGAAATTTCCCGATGACATCGTCCTCGCCGCCCAAGGCCCAGAACAGGCCGGCGAGCGTGATATCGATCCCGATGAGGACGCTGGTCAGAAAGCCGACATCGCCGCCGAGCAGGCCGAACCCGCTGTCGATATAGCGAATAAAGGCATCCATGAAGCGATCGATCACGTTCAGATTACCCATGGGGCTTCCGCTTTCTGAAAGGAGGAGGGAGAATGTCGCGGGGTTCCGGAGGGGAGCACGGAACCCCGCGACCGGGCCGAGCGCCATGGCGTGCGCTCAAGCCCGTCCGGCGGGCCTAACGAGGCTCATAGGCCTTGCCGGAACCGAGAAACGTCTTGGTCGCCGCGCGCGCTTCTCGCTCGGCCTGGACCCGCCGCGCCATCTCGCTGGTTTCGCTGCGATATTGCGCCGCCATCAAATTCTGCAACTGGAACTGCTGCTTGGCGGCCAGTGCGAGCAACTGATTGGTGGCCTGTTGCGCGTGGAGCGATCCGACGGCACCCTGGCTCTTGGCGACGAGATCGAGCAACGTCTCCCCATCGGCCTGGACACTTTCGGCCACCTTGGCCTGGACGGTCATGGTCTGGCGAAAACCGGCCATGGCAGCGTCGAGCCGCGCGCGGGCGTCCGCCACGCGGCGGTCGAGGCGCAAACTCTGGTCGAACGTGTCGGGATAAAGCGACCGAAATTGGGTATCGAGCCCATCGACCCGGAAGCCGATGCCCTGCGCCTGCGCCATCAGCTGATCGACCTGCGCCAGGGTCTCGCTCATGGCGTGCAGCTGGGGAAAATCGATTTTCTGCAGATGCTTTCCCATCTGGGTCAGCATCGCGGCTTCATTCTGCAGCGACTGGATCTGCTGGTTGATCTGCTGGAGCGTGCGCGCTGCGGTCAGCAGATTCTGGGTGTAATTGGCGGTGTCAAACACCGGGATCGCAAGCGACGGGGATGACGGCACCAAAGCGGTGACCGCGGCCGCGCCGATTGCAGCGACGCGCAGAACCGAGGCACTCAAAAAACAGGGTCGCATGGCATTTCTCCTTCTTTAGGGCTGGGAAGACTGGTGAGATGCGGCCAGGTCCAGCCAAGCCCGGCTTGTCTGAGGAACCGTGCGCCGAACGCATCGACACCGTGTTCGGCGAGCAAAGAATCGATCTGCGCCTGGGTGGCGGCGTCGGACGAACCGCACAGCGCGAGTGCGATCGGCCCGAGGCCCAGCTCGAACAGCCGGTTGCCGACATGGGATTGCAGATAATATTGGCGCTTCGGCGTGGCGCGCGCGACCAGCTCGATCTGTCGATCGTTCAGCCCGAACCGCTCATAGGCTGCGCGCGACTGGGGCTCGATGGCGCGGTCATTGGGCAGGAAGATCCGCTGCGGGCAGCTTTCGATGATGGCAGGGGCGATGCTGCTGCCAGCGATGTCGGCGAGCGACTGGGTCGCAAAGATCACGGCGACATTCTTCTTGCGCAGCACCTTGAGCCATTCGCGGATACGCGCGGAAAACAGCGGATGGTCGAGAAACACCCAGGCTTCATCGAGCATGAGCAGGGTCGGCCGCCCGTCGAAGCGTTCCTCGAGCCGGTGGAACAAATAGGTGAGCACGGGTGCCACGACGCCGGGCTGGTGGAACAGGGCTTCGGTCTCGAAGCATTGGATGTCGCTGAACGTCAGCGCGCTCTCAGCCGCGTCGAGCAGGCGCCCGAAGGGGCCGTCGAGCGTATAGGGCTGGAGCGCTGCCTTGAGCGCGCTCGACTGCACCAAGAGCACAAGCCCGGTGAGCGTCCGCTCGGCGGGCGGCGCCGATGCCAGGCTGGTGAGCGCGGACCAGAGGCTTTCCTTGATCTCGGGGGTGACGATCATCGATTCGTGCGCCAGCAGCGCTGCCAGCCATTCTGCCGCCCAGCTGCGCTCGACCGGGTCATCAATCCGGGCCAGCGGCTGGAACGCCATCGCCTCTCCCGCCGCATCGCTGCCGAGCGGATGATGCGCGCCGCCCATGGCGAGGACCGCCGCCCGTGCTGAATGCCCTTTGTCGAAGATGAAGATCTGGCAGCCGGGATAGCGGCGGAACTGCAAGGCGATCATCGCGAGAAGGACTGATTTGCCGGCACCGGTGGGACCGACGATCAGCATATGGCCGACATCGCCGACATGGGTCGAGAGCCGAAAGGGCGTCGATCCGGCGGTTTCCGCATGAAGCAGGGGCGGACCTTCCAGATGTCCGTTACGCGCGGGACCGGCCCATACCGAAGACAAAGGGACGATATGCGCGAGGTTCAGCGTGTGGATGAGGGGCTGGCGGACATTGGCATAGACCTGTCCCGGCAGCGAGCCGAGCCAGGCTTCGACCGCGTTCAATTTCTCGCTGATGGTCGTAAAGCCGAGACCGTTCACGACGCGCTCGACCGCGCGGACCTTGTCATTGACCGCAAGCCGATCGGTGTCCGTCACGGTGATGGTCGTCGTCAGATAGCCAAAGCCGACATGATCGCCGCCGAGCGCCTGGAGCGCGAGATCGCTGTCCACCACCTTATTGTCGGCGTCGCTGTCGAGCAATTGCGCGGGCTGATTGTACATGACCTCGCGCAGCAGGGCCGTGATCGACTTGCGCTTGTTGAACCATTGGCGGCGCATCTTGGTGAGCGCCCGCGTGGCGTCACTCTTGTCGAGCGCGATGAAGCGTGAGCACCAGCGGTAGGACAGGCCCAGGTGATTGAGCGCGTCCAAAATGCCGGGGCGGCTGATATTGGGAAAGCCGAGCACGGTCAGCGTGCGCAGATGCTTGTCGCCGAGCATCGGCTCGAGACCGCCGACCAGCGGGGTATCGGCCAGAAATGCGTCGAGATAGAGCGGGATGTCCGGTGGCAGGACCGCGTGCTGCCGGGCTGATATCGTCCCGTGCAGATAGGTGAGCGTTTCGTCGTCGCTCATCGGACGGACCAGGGGCATGAAGCTGCCCAGCAGATCAAGCGCGCGCGCGCTTTCCGAGACAAAGCTGGCGAGCGCCTGCCGCCAGTCGCGCCCCGGCTCGCTCCGCCCGCGTTCGATCAGCATTTCGCCTGCGGCGTCGGCCTGATCGGCCGGCGGCATCCAGACCAAGGTCAGCCAGGTCAGGCTCTCGAAAAGCCGCCCCGCCTGTCCGTCGACGGCGGCGCGGCGCTCCTCGTCGACCAGCTGCGACACCGCATCAGGAAAATGGCTCGACGCATAATGCAGCGCCTCGCGGCGTTCGGCCTCGAAGAACAAGGCCCAACCCGAGCCGAAACGACGCAGCACATTGTTCGCCCGCGCGCAGATCGACACCAATTCGGCTTCGGTCGCGCTTTCGAGATCGGGTCCGCGAAAGGACACGGTCGTCTGGAAGCTGCCGTCCTTGTTCAGGATGACCCCGGGCGCGACGAGCGCAGCCCAGGGCAGATGATCGGCAAGCCGGTCGGCGCGCGACCGATATTCACGAAGCGCTAGCATGCAAGATATCCTTTCTGGCGCAGATGGCGGAGGAGCACGGCGGCGAAGTCGGGATCGCGCCTGGCCGCGAACACCGCGAGCGTCTGGCCGAGCGCCCATGCGACGAGCCCGCCGATCCATTGCTGCAGACCCAGACCAAGGGCTGCCGCGAGCGTGCCGTTGATGATCGCGATCGTCCGCGGCGCGCCACCCAGCAATATCGGCTCGGTGAGAGACCGGTGGATCGGGGCTTCGAACCCGGGGACATGGGGGCCGGCCGTCATGCGATCAGCGCGCCGCCGCCAAAGCTGAAGAAGCTCAGGAAAAAGGACGAGGCGGCAAAGGCGATGGACAGGCCGAAGACGATCTGGATCAACCGGCGGAACCCGCCGGAATTCTCGCCAAAGGCGAGCGTCAGGCCGGTGACGATGATGATGATCACCGCGATGATCTTGGCGACCGGCCCCTGGACCGACTCGAGCACCTGTTGCAGCGGCTCTTCCCAGGGCATGCCGGAGCCCGCGGCCTGGGCTGATGTGACGATCGTTATGGCGAGCGCGGTGCAGAGCGCCAGGGCCGCGAGATGCCGGCGGGGCTTGAGGGTTTTGACATTCATATCAATTCTCCTTGGTTGGGGCTGGTGGGCTGGCACGGAGCTGGCTGGCGGTGAGAAGGCTCGACCTCGAGGGCGTTGGCCTCGACGGATCTGGAGGGTGTTCCCAGCGTCTCGCCAATAGGCGGGACCGGCGGGTGAACCGCGTCGATCACCGCGAAATCGCCTTGCGGATCGAGGCCGGCGACATGGGCGATGGTGTCGATCCGGCGCTCGAGCCCGCGCCCGGCGATGAACACGATCCTGTCGATGGCCTCGGCGATCAGGCGGCGCGGTCCGACGATGCCGTTTTCCTGGATCAGCTGTTCGAGCCGGTAGAGCGCGGCGCGCGCGCTATTGGCGTGAACGGTCGCGATCCCGCCGGGATGGCCGGTGTTCCAGCTTTTGAGCATATCGAAGGCCTCGCCGCCGCGCACTTCGCCGACGATGATCCGGTCGGGCCGCAGCCGCAGGGTCGAACGCACCAGATCCGCCATGCAGACGTGCCCCGCCCGAGTGCGCAGCGCGACCGTGTCGGGGGCGGCGCATTGCAGCTCGCGCGTATCCTCGATCAGGATCACGCGCTCGCCAAGGTCGGCCATCTCGCCGAGCAGGGCATTGGCGAGCGTGGTCTTGCCCGAGCTGGTGCCGCCCGCGATCAGGATATTGCGGCGTTCCCGCACGGCGCGCGCGAGCGCGTCGGCATCCAGCGCGGTCATCATGCCGTCGGCGACATAGTCTGTCAGCCGGTAGATGCGCGCCGCAGGCTTTCGGATGGCAAAGCAGGGTGCCGTGGACACCGGCGGAAGCAAGCCTTCGAACCGCTCCCCTGCCCCGGCCCCGTGCGGCGGCAGCTCGGCGCTGACGATGGGGCTCGCACCGTGCACCTCGCTTTTGGCGTGGCTTGCGACCAGACGGATGATGCGCTCGACCGCGGCGGGCGTCAGCCTGACGCCGGTATCGCTGCAGCCTTCGCCCAGGCGATCGATCCTGAGCGCGCCGTCGGGATTGACCATGATTTCGATGACGAGCGGATCGGCCATGGCGGCAGCGATGGCAGACCCCATGGCGGTCTGCAGCATGACGCGGCGCCGGTCGTCGGATTCGGTGGGACGCATCATGCCCCCTCCCCTTCGCCGCCGCCCAGGCTAAGGCGGTCATTGGCGAGATTGCGACCCACCTGAAGAACAAACTGGTTGAAGCGGGCGCGACCCATGGCACGCGCCGCCTCGTCGCCCTCGGCAATCGGTGCCTGAACGGTCAGCTCGTGCCGGATGAACAAGGCCAAGGCCTCCGACAAGGCATGCAGGTCTCGCCGCACGCCAGCGGTCTCGGCGGTCATGCGGTCGAGGCGCTTGCGGAGCAGCTCGTCCACTTCGTGCCGCGCGCCATATTTGAGATAGCTGCGCAGCGCATCGGCCACGACAGCCGATTTGGTAAGCTTGGGCCGGCTGCGCACGAGTGCCTCGAGCTCGGTCGTCAGCGCGACGTCGAGATAGAGATGATGGCGGGGTTTCATGTCCGCGCCCTTCAGAAATCGGGCACGAGGTCGTCAGGCCCCGCGCCTTCGTTGAGGGCATATGCGCGCACGACCAGGCCGGTCGACTGGGCGCGCGCCATCGCGCGCTGCTCGGCCTGGGGGTCGTCCTGATCGTCGGCAAATTCGCCCTGGCCAGCGGGATCAGGCTCTGGAAGCAGATGAACCGTCTCTTCGGCGAGACCGGGGTGACGCTGCTGTTGCGCCCCGCCCTCGTCGTCGGCCGGCACTTCTGCGGCCTCCTGCGCCTCGACCGCGGCCTCGAGACGCGGGTCGCTCAAGCCGGTCACGCCGGCCCAATCGTCGGCGCGCGCCGCAGGGCAATCGGCATAGGTGACGGGGCACAGGACTGGCGGCAGCTGGACCCGGTCCCGGAAGTTGCGGTCCTTATAATAGACGAGCTTCTTCGCGCGGATCGGTGCCAGCCCCGACACCAATATGATCTCGTCGGTCGCGGGCAATCGCATGATCTCGCCTGGGGTCAGCAGCGGTCGGGCGGTTTCCTGGCGACTGACCATGACATGGGCGAGCCAGGGCGCGAGCCGGTGGCCGGCATAGTTGCGCATGGCGCGCTGTTCGGTGGCGGTGCCGAGCGCATCGGAAATCCGCTTGGCGGTCCGCTCGTCATTGGTGCTGAACGCGACGCGGACATGGCAATTGTCGAGAATGGCGTTGTTCTCGCCATAAGCCTTGGAAATCTGGTTGAGCGACTGGGCGATCAGGAAGGCGCGGATGCCATAGCCGGCCATGAAGGCGAGCGCGGTCTCGAAGAAGTCCAGGCGTCCCAATGCCGGAAATTCATCGAGCATCATCAGCAATTGGTGGCGGCCCGTCTTGGCGCGTTCGGCTTCCAGTTTCTCGGTCAGCCGCCGGCCGATCTGGTTGAGAATGAGGCGGATGAGCGGCTTGGTGCGCGAGATGTCCGACGGGGGAATGACCAGATAGAGCGAGACGGGCTGCGCGGCATCGACCAGATCGGCGATCCGCCAGTCGCAGCGCGAGGTGACCGCGGCTACGGTTGGATCGCGGTACAGCCCGAGGAACGACATGGCGGTCGACAGTACGCCCGAGCGTTCATTTTCGGACTTGTTGAGCAATTCGCGCGCGGCCGAGGCCACCACGGGGTGAACGACGGGATGGTCGGCGTCGCCCAGATGGTTGGTGGTCATCATGCGCCGCAGCGTGGCGACGAAGCTGCGCTGGGGATCCGACAGGAAGGTCGCGACCCGGGCGAGGGACTTGTCCTGCTCGGCATAGAGAATGTGGAGGATGGCGCCGACAAGAAGGGAGTGGCTGGTCTTCTCCCAGTGATTGCGGCGTTCGAGCGCGCCTTCGGGATCGACCAAAATGTCGGCGATATTCTGGACGTCGCGGACCTCGTTGGCGCCGCGGCGCACTTCGAGCAGCGGATTGTAACGCGCCGAGAGAAGATCGGTCGGATTGAACAGCAGGCAGTGCGAGAAGGTCGACCGCCAGCCGGCGGTCACCTCCCAATTCTCGCCCTTGATATCGTGGATGACGGCCGAACCGGTCCAGGACAGCAAGGTCGGCACGACAAGACCAACGCCCTTGCCGCTCCGGGTCGGCGCGAAGGTCAGGACATGCTCGGGACCATCATGCCGAAGATAGTGGGAACCGCGACGTCCCAGAAAGACGCCGGCGTCGCCGTGCAGGCCTTCGGCCTTGATCTCGCGGGACGTGGCCCAGCGCGCCGAGCCATAGGTCGTGACCATGCAGGACTGGCGTGCACGCCAGAGCGACCCGGCGATCGCGGCACCGCAGCCGATGAACCCGCTCGCGCCGGCCAGGGCCCCAGCCTTGTCGAACACATGGGGCGCATAAGCGTCGAAATGATACCACCAGGCAAATAGCGCCCAGGGCTGATACACTGGCATATCGCCGATCAGGAAGGATGGAGCGCCCAGTTCGGGCTGATAGGCCAGCATGGAAGCCGCCCATTGCGTCGCGAACCAGACGCCGAGGATCACGATCGCGAACACGGTCAAGATCTGGCCAATGAGCAATTTGGTGGGTGTCATCGAACGCCTCCCCCGGTGCAGGGGTGCATCCGGTCAGGCGCTTAAAATCGGCTCAATTCGCGCATTTGGAAATTACGCTGGTGTGCGCTCACGTGCGATCATGATGCAAATTGGACCCGGTTTTCCTGGCGCGCGCCATAATAGCGGGTCGGCGATCAGAATCGCCAGCCGCGCTGCACGCCGGATCAGATCTTGGCCAGTCTTTCCTCGCAGATCACCTTGGTCAGCGCGTGCAGCTCATCGATCCGCGCGCTCAGCCAATCCAGCTCTTCATCGGTGATCTTATAATGTTTGGAATAGCGCGCCTTGATATAGGCGGCGCGGAGCAGTTCGTAGCAACGCTGCCCGAATTTGCTGTCTTTCTGCCATATCCCGATCAGCCGGCTGTCGATCTGCTCGCACTGCCCGGAAAGGAAATTGAGATTGTGAGATTTGGGCATATAAAGTTTGATGACCAGAAGGAGGCAGTAATAGGCAGCCTCTGCAGACTGGTGCAGCATGAATGCTGCCCATTTCGGATTTCCGATGCTGCGAAACGCGTCGACACCCTTTCGAGCATCTACAGCAGCAGTAAAATAATCATCGAAGAAATCTTGGGCTTCTGACTTCGCCTCGGCCTCTTCTAGCACCAGCGATTCATCAAGCGGGAAACCCGGCAACTCAAAAAGTGCGATCCCATCCTTGATCATATCTATGAAAAAGTATCGACCTAGACGGAGCTTATAGTTCACATCATCAAGCGAGTGGACGATCAAGTTGAAGGGCTGAGGCCACTCCCCTTGAGCCATTTCCTTAAGCATCCGCTCCTCTGCCATGGCCCAATACTCAAAGGTGTCAGTCAGATCCTCGTGATCGACCACCACGAGCAGATCGTAATCCGAGAAATAACGGCCCACGGGATCCACCACCTGCGTGCCACGGGCATATGAGCCGAACAGCACGATCTTCAGGATTTTCCCGTCCCGCAGCCGCGGTGCTTTGCGGTCGGCGATGGCCGAAGCAAATTCTTCGTGCAGGATTTCGACAAGCCGCGCCAAATCACCCCGCGCGCGTTCGGGCAAATGTTCAATGCTGGATTTAAGTTCGGCCATGGAATGATTCTTGCCGGAACGGATTGGCAACGCAACCCATCATCAAAGCAATCCACCAAATTGGCGGTTATTTTTCGGCAGGTAGACGCCGCCCTGGCGACACACTTTTTGGCGCCGTGGCGCCAATAAGCAGCGTTGGTCGGTGGCGTGCCGATGTTCGCCCTGTGCTAAGCCCCAGTTACCAAAACTATTCGTTCTCTTTTTGTTCGAGATCGGTTATGGCGAGACCATGGCGGAATCCGAGCACCGCAAGATTATCCACGTCGACATGGACGCCTTTTTCGCGTCTGTGGAGCAGCGTGACGATCCCGGCCTTCGAGGTCGACCCGTTGCCGTGGGCTATGCAGCCGCGCGGGGTGTGGTCGCTGCTGCCAGCTACGAAGCCCGTGTGCATGGTGTACGCTCGGCACTCCCGTCTGTCACTGCGATGCGGCGCTGTCCCCAGCTCATATTCGTGCCGCCGCGGTTCGATGTCTACAAGACGGTGTCTCGGCAGATCCACGCGATTTTTGAAGAGTTCACGGATCTGATCCAACCGCTCTCGCTGGATGAGGCCTATCTCGATGTGACCAACAACCGTCAGGGCCTCCCGACGGCTTGGCTGACGGCCAAGGCGATCCGGAAACGGATATTCGAAGTCACCGGACTTACCGCCTCTGCCGGCATCTCCTATAACAAGTTTCTGGCGAAACTCGCCTCCGACCAGCGTAAGCCGAATGGACAGTTCGCCGTCACGCCGGGCATGGGTGCCGATTGGGTCGAGACGTTGCCCGTATCCCGGTTTCACGGTGTGGGTCCGGTGACGGCCGCGAAAATGGCAAGGCTCGGGATCGAGACGGGCGCCGACCTGCGCGCCAAGCCGATGGCCTTCCTGCAGGAGCATTTCGGCAGTTCGGCCGACTGGTATCACGACATCGCGCGAGGCATCGATGATCGGCCGGTCAATCCCAATCGGGAACGCAAATCCTCTGGCTCAGAGACAACGTTCGACCGCGATCTGATGGGAGATGACGAAATCGTCGCTGGCGTGCTCGGTCAGGCTGACGACGTCTGGGCCTGGTGCCAGAAAGCCGACGCTTATGGTCGGACAGTCACCGTAAAGGTGAAATATGCCGACTTTCATAACATTTCGCGGAGCCGCACGCATGGAACGCCTGTCACCACTCAGGCCGACCTGCGCGACGCGAGCATGGCCTTGATTCGATCGGTGCTTCCGACCGAAAAAGGCATTCGGCTGGTGGGAGTGACCGTCTCAAACTTCGATCGAGCTGTTGTCGAGGATGGCGCGCTTCCGCTGTTTGAAGGCGCGCAGATTGCGAGAGAGGCCGCCTGACATTATGTCCAATTCAGTGAGCAGCGCATCGTCCATTGTTGATAATATTTCTGTCCCGGAAAATCAGCCGGCGCCGCTCGATTTCGTAGTCATCGATGTGGAGACGGCCTGCTCTCGGGTAAGCAGTATCTGCCAGGTCGGTATCGTCGGTTTCCGAGACGGGGTCGAGACCTTCGCTTATGAAACGCTGGTTGATCCGCGGGACGAGTTTTCGTCATTCAACACGCGGATCCACGGAATTTGCGCCAATCACGTGGTCGGACAACCGTCCTTCTTGCAAGTCCACCCGATTGTAGATGCGCATCTCTCTGGGCGGATCACTGTCGCGCATTCCTATTTCGACAAGGGTGCCCTCGCGGCGGCCTGTCGTCTCACCGATTGCGCTCCGATCGAGACGACATGGCTCGACAGCGTTCGCGTCGCCAAGCGCGCATGGCCCGAATTACCAAGCCATCGGCTGAACGTTTTGACGCGCTTCCTGGGCGTGAAGCACAAGCACCACGACGCTTTGAGCGACGCTCGCGCAGCGGGGATGGTGGTGGTCAGGGCCATCGATCACACCGGAATAGATCTCGCCGGTTGGCTGACGCCGGTGAAAAAGCGCGGAGGAATTGCTCCTAAACCCGCATCTTCGGGTCCGCTGAAAGGAGAGCGGGTCGCCATCCTCGGCGCGCCGCGCGATGGCACCGTTGCCCATTGGATTGCTGGCGCAGGCGCTCGGATCGTTGCCTCGGTGGGTATCACCACGACGATGCTCGTGATTGCCAATACACAACCTTTTGGGCGTTTCGTTCACGCAAGCCATGAATATCGGCGTGCCAAGGAGCTCCTGAACGGCGGCGCTTCCGTCGAAATCGTAACGGAAGACGCGCTCAGGGCGCGCCTCACCCGCATCGAGTCTGCGTAATGTCCCATAATTTTGGTTAGAAGCCGCAGTGTCAGAAGATGCCGTACTCACTCAGACGATTTAGCCAGCGCTCGCCTGGTGACATCGACTTCTGGGCAATCCGTCAGTCCTTTTACGGCTACAAATGGGACATTCGCGACAGTCCGGTTTGGAGCGGAATTCGGAGGAAGTAGTCGTACGTTCATGAACCGGATGAAACGCGCCGAAGCTCCCTTGGCTGGAACTTTATGATCGGTCCGCTGGAGCGTCACTATGCGAATAGCGAATATCGGCGGCGCTGCGCCGTGTTTGTGCTTTGCGCCGCAATGCGGTCATTCAGGCTCGATGCGGCTGATCCAGAAAGCCGACATTAATTCAAATTGAGGGTTGGACCTCCGTAAGACATCATTGCTTATATGCGAGGCTTCCATCACTACGGGTCTGTGTCTTGAGGCACTTTGATCGAGCCATCTCAATGTGGGGAAACAACATAATGGAGTGGCACCAGCTTCTCAAGCTCGATCGGCTTAACGACCCGAAATATGTTCAACATCCATATCGCCCGGCTTACCGGCAGGATATCGATCGTATTCTATTCTCACAGCCCTTTCGTCGCCTAGCGAATAAGACGCAGGTCCATCCACTCTACGACAACGATCATATCCATCACCGGCTTATTCATAGCTTAGAGGTTGCGACAGTCGGTCATGATCTCGGCGTTTCTGTTGGTTCCTGGCTAGCCGACGAGAAAGAGGTGAAAGCGTCGGACGTTGAGATCATTGCAGGCCTCGTACAAGCTGCGTGCATGGCGCACGATATTGGCAATCCGCCTTTCGGTCATTCGGGCGAGAGTGCGATCGGATCTTGGTTTGCCGATCGCTTCTCCAAGTCACACGGCGTATTGGCTGAAATTGATACACACCAGCGCGAAGAGTTCATCGCATTCGAAGGTAATGCTCAGGGCTTTCGCATCCTGACCCGAACCGAAATGTATAAGAACGAGGGCGGACTGCGGCTTGCGGTTGGTTCGCTCGGCGCCTTCGCGAAATATCCCGTGGCAGCAAGCGTTCGGCAACAGGTAGGCACGGAGGGAGAGATCAACGGGAACCGTTATATCGGTCTGAAGAAATTCGGTTTTTTCGACAACGACATTGAGACGTTTGCGAGCGTAGCGGAAGAACTTGGTCTGCTGAAAACCGACGTCATTCGTGAAGACGGCACGCCCGTAGGGTCGTGGTGGCGCCGTCACCCGCTAGCATTCCTAATGGAGGCCGCGGACGACATTTGCTACAATGTCATGGACTTGGAGGATGCCTACCTCGCCGGTGATATCAGTTTCGATCTTGTATGCGAATTGCTCACGCCGGTTATGTCCAAAACCAACAAGATCTATGTCGATGACGAGGAATCCGGCACCGTATCGCGTCATCGTGCCCTCGCCATAAAGGGAGCGATTGATGCGTGTGCCGACGCTTTCAAGGACAATTATGCTGAGATCATGAGCGGCTCCTTCGCGGTGTCGCTTGTTGAGGCATCGCGGCTTTCGCAGGAATTTGGAGCCATCAAGAAGGTTGCCAAACAGCGGATATTCAGTGCGCCGCGCAAGACCGAACTTGAGGTGTCAGGCCGTAACGTTATCTACCGGGCATTAGACGGCATCGTTCCGTTGCTTGATGACCTCCGCAGCCACGGGTGGGATAGGAGCAAACTTAGCTCCTACCATGTGCAGTTGGCGCGTGCGCTCAAGTTCCCTGTCACGACGGCAACAAACGCCTACAACGCATTGCACGCCATGACGGACTTCGTTTCCGGGATGACTGATCGCTACGCCGTCAAAGTAGCTGAAATGATTGGCCGCTGAGGCGAGGGGCTGCCTCTTCCCAGCGACTTTGCGTCAGTTCCGCACGCTGCACCACCATGCCAGAAGACGCTGCCACCAGTGTCCGACTGGCGGTTCGGGCGCACGGGCGGCTCCGACGGTTACCTCAGGCAATGAGGAAGGCGCGGGGTTAAATTCATTCTGCCCGAAGTGACTCGCCTTGGCACGGCCGTCACGCCGTCGTTCTGCCGCGATCTCGGCGTCTGTCCACGGCGGTGCCTCGATCACGCGCCCTCGACGGATCACGTAGTGCGACCTGCAGGGCAGTGTCCAACTGCCGACCGAAGGATGCAGCGTGATCGTTTCGCCGTCGTATGTGATGTCCCAATCCGTTGGGGTGAGCGGCGTCACGACCTCCTCACCGCAGCCGCAGCAACAGCTGTGGGCGGCGCTGCCGAATTCGAGGGACACATAGAGCACCCCCGGCTCGAGGGTTTCGGGAAAGTGCTCGACGAAGCGATGCTCGAGGACCGTGTGCTGCATCACGACTGGTCCTCGTTGAGGAGCATGTTTCCGTCGAGCGTATAGGTCGAGTGATGTTCGTTCTCGAGATCACAGTAAAACCCGCACAGCTTCTTCCATTTGATCACCGCGAGCACCGCGTTTAGCGCATTGAGGTCTGCGACTTGGATGTTGGACGCGTACACGTCGCCATCCCCACCGCCGGCCAGGGGAATGCGCTCGTGCGAGCTGACTTGCTCCCGGGTTGCCGGCGTGCTGGTCGTCACCCGCAGGATTCCGCTCAGCCCATGATCGCCTAGTTCCAGGCCCATGCCGATGTCGATGAACCCGACACCGCGTGCATGGAGCCGTTCGACGAGTGGCGCTTTGGCCTCACCCGCGTCGAGGCTCAGGAACGCGAAGTCGATGCCGTCTAGCAGATCGAGGTTATCCGCCGCGATCGCCTGGGGTACCGCGGTGATGCCGCGGTGCATGCGCTCGTAGATCGCCTTGAAGTGGTTCACTTTAAGGGGGGCCTCGCGCAGTTCTTCGAGGCTCGGCGCGCCTGGCGCTCGGAATGCGTTATGCTGAAGGAACTCGTCGGCGTCGAACATCCGGATCTCGGCGACAGGAGTCTTCGCGAGCATGTCGAGAATGTAGCTGCCGGACCCGCCGAGGCCGATGATCGCGACACGGTGTCCCGCGAGCTTCGCCGTGAGCGCACCGATGCCGACGCGGTCCGACGCTGTCTCGACGTAGTTGAACACGCTGTCAGCGTCCTCCTCCTCATCGAGCGCGCGGTAGGGCCGGGGTGTCGAGGTGCTGTCGAGCACCGCGGCCGGGCCCGCGATGATCGACGCGTAGGTGCTCATCTTGTGGTGATAGTCGCGATAGCCGCCGTCGGGCTTGCTCGAAAAGGCATGCTCGGCTGTCAGCCCGTGTCCCAGATCGAAGTGCGTCGTCTGGTTTGCGATCGCCGCGATTCGGATTCCGTCCGCGAAGCACGGGTAGTCGCCATCGAAATGCAGGACGTGGGTGTCCGGCGGCCGGGTCTGGTCGCCGGCCAGCGCGAGACTCGAGATCAGGGTGCCTTTGCGGACCTTGCGGTTCGCATCGACGTAGGGAACCTCGCGCATGACGAGGAACCCTCCGACGACCTGGACGAAATAGCCTTCCTCGCGAAGCTTTGCGAGGTCGGCGTTACGACTGAACAGTGCGCGTGACATTGAAGACCGTCCCCTGCTTGATGGTGACTGAACCGTGGGCGCCCAGCTCACCGGCGTGCGGCGTCGAGGCCGCCTTGCGATAAGTCATCGAGAAGACGACGTTGGCATCGTGCAGACCGGGGAATGCCAGCTCGACGATCTGCTCGAAGGTCACCGTCGCGCCGCGGACCAGGCGCGGGCGGGTGTTGACGATGACCTCGATCTCAACCGGGGGACGCGGCGCGTTGTAGAAGCGCTCGATGCCCGGTGCGTTCAGATCGACCAGCATGGTCGGCTCGATCAAGACGTCGGTTCCGCCGCGCACTTCGAGGAAGACCGCCTCGTCCGGACCGGGCTTGGCGAGCTGCTTGAGGATCTGGCCGCTGATCGCGGGCTTGCCCCAACGCTCCTCGTGCGAGTTGACCTCGAACTTGAATTCGCGGTCCGTGAGGAAGGCGACGAAACGTTCCGCGGCCACCCCGCGCAGGTCGAACGGCTCGTTGAGACGGATGTCCTCGAAGTCGCCCGTGTCGAGGATCGCGAACAGACTATAGCCGCGGTCGGGCTCGAGCCCCGCCGCCTCAAGGACCTGGCGGCCCAGCGGGATCGGGTCGGCGACGCTGAGCGGACGGAAGTCGAGGTTCTCGAGGGCGAACTGGATGCGGTATGCATTTGCCGGCAGCAGGGCGCGACCCTCGCGGACCGCTTCGCCGACGTCGTCGTATTCGGGGAGTTCGGGGGAGTTCATTTTGCGTTTGTCCTTCGTGCTCTGCCGGGTCAGCCCGGCTATGGAAGGACAATCGGGACAGTGGCGACCGACCGGAAAGACGGTTAGAAATCTTTCTGCAGCGTTCCAGCAGGCACCGGACCGCAGATGAAAAAGGCGGGGCAGCCGGGGCAAACCCGTTGCGAGGGGGCGGTCGGGAAGCTGCCGGCGCGGATGCCCGTCAGCGCCGCACCCAAAGCATCGCGGCGCCGGCCGAGAACCAGCGCGGAGAGACTGAGCGGTGTGACTTTGTCGCTGGTCAGATGGACGACCTGCGCGACCGCACCGGGGGCGTTGTCCGCTAGGGCGAGCAGCGCGGTCGCCACGCCGAGGTTCTCGGTGTCCGACTTGCGAAACACGCCAGTGCGAACGCGACGGTAGATCCGGGCACCCTGCGCGTTGATGAGGACGTCATCGGCGCTGAACGCGATCTGATCGTTTCCGATCTGCAGCGAAAGCGCGGCTGGCATCTCGGCTTGATGCACGTCGCGCGATCGCCGGAACCTGGTCACGAGCGCGATCGCCGCCGCGCGCAGTTCCGCGAAGCTGCCCGGCGTGTCGAGGCCGTGATCGTCGCAGGCCTGTTCGACGGCTGCGCGAAGATGGGCGTCGTTCGAGACGTCGAGCCCGTCGCGGACAATGGCGCGCACGACCGACCGCGCCGCCTCGTGCATCCGCATGTAGTCGGTCTCGGTCCGACGGCCACCGATGCCGAGCACGTGGGTGTAGAAGAAGCGCCGCTTGCACTTGTCCTTATCCAGCATAGCGACCTGCGAGTCCCGCAGGCGGATTGGCCCGCCGATTGAAAGCAGAATCGGCTCGGCCTCGGGTGCGGGCGGGAGGGCGTGGATGAGAACCGGCGTGCGTCGGATTACGGCCGGCCCCAGCCGAGGAAGGAAGTCGGACAGAGGACGTTTCTTACCGTCCGTTTTCTCCGTCGCGGCATAGAGGAAGAGGCGGTCCCGCGCGCGCGAGGTGGCGACGTAGAACAAGCATTCACGCTCCTCCGCGTCGCCGGCGCACAACGTCGCCTTCACGTCGCCGGTCACGCCGGCGATGATGCCTTCCGGCGGCAGGCAGGCCGGCGCCTTCGGGTAGCTCGGAAGCGTGTCCTGGTTGAGGCCGGGGAGATGGACGCATCGGAACTCGAGGCCTTTGGCACCGTGGATGGTCATCAGGCGAACGGCGTCCAGCCCCTGCGTCGCCAACGGTAGCTGGCGGAGATCGCGATCGTCGCCGATCGCCACCAGCCGCCGGATGCGGTCGAGCAGACGCGGCACGGCACGGCCCTGCTCGCGCGGCTGGACCCGGAGAAAGTTCATCAGCTGCCATAGCGCGATGCCCTGGCTGCGCTCGGCGACTGAACCCGCCTCCGCGACACGCGCCGCGATGCGGGTACGGTCGAGAAGGATGACGGCCAGCGCCCGCCAGGGCGGCGCGTCGGCATCGAAGCCGTCGAGCACAAAGGCGAGCCTGTCGAGCGCGGCATGTCCTTCGGCTGAAATGGGCAGGCCGTGACGCTCGACGAGCCAGTCCAGCGGTTCGCGCTCCTCGTTGCGCAACGAGTCCAGCACGGCGCCGACGTCGCCGAGCGACATGGCGAAATCGGGCATGCAGCCGGTGCGGACGAGTCCCATCGCACGACGGTCGGTGAGCAGTGAAAGGAGCGAGAGCAGATCCTTCACCTCACCGCGCTCGAACAGGCTGCCCAGGAAGAGGACGGGGATGTCCATCCGCTCGAGGTTCCGCGCGATCTCGCCAAGGCGCTCGTTTCCTGTGCACAGCACGGCCTGGTCCCGATAGGCGACGCCCGCGGCGAGCATCTCGCTGATGCCGTCGGCGATCGCTATGGACTGTTCATCCTTTGCCGCGCGCAGCCTGAGTTCGATCGGGTTGCCGCTGGCGCCGCGATGGGCCTTCAGCTGGGAACTCGTCGAACTCGCCGTCATCTCGGCGGCGAAAGCGGAATAGGCGGTGACGATCTCGTCGGCTGAACGGTAGTTGATCTCCAGCCTGCCCGACGCTGCATCCGGAAAGTCCTCCGACGTGAACTTGGACGTGCTGATCGGGGAAGCGCCTCGGAACCGATAGATCGACTGCCGTGCGTCTCCGACCACCCAGAGGTTCTCGCCGGTCGGACGTAGCGCTTTGAGTAGACGCACGCTCGCCCGGTTGACGTCTTGGTACTCGTCGACGAGCACATGATCATACAGCTTTCCCAGCTGGGTGGCGATCTCGGGTCGCGCCTCGAGCAGTTCGACGGGGAGCGAGACCAGATCGCCGAAGTCGATCGCCCGCCGGTCGCGCTTGAGCTTCTCGTAGAGGGTATAGACGCGGGCGATCTCGGCGGCCTTCAGGGCGTCGGTGTTGCGCGGCTCCGCGCCTTGCGCCGCAATCCGCATCTCCTCCGCGTGGCGTGCGTATTCATCGGCGCCGACAACCTCATCCTTAGCCCGCGATATGGCGGCGAGGATGTCGCCGATGAGGCGGGTCGGATCGTAGAGGTCCTGATAGTGGTCGAGCGCGAGCTTGGGGAACTCCGCCTCGAGCAGTTCGACCGCCTCGACCCGGTCCATCATTCGAGGATCGTCGGGGAGAGAGAATTCGGAACTCAGGCGCCGGATGAGGTCGAGCCCGAAGGCATGAAAGGTGCCAATCCACATTGCCGCGGTCTGGTCCGGCTTCTTCGCCGCGATGCGCTCGGCCATCTCGCCGGCGGCCTTGTTCGAGTAGGTGAGGACGAGCAGCCTGCGCGGATCGACGCCCTCGTCGAGCAGCTGGACGACTCGCGCGGTGAGCGTCTGGGTCTTCCCGGTGCCAGGGCCAGCCTCGAGCAGGTAGGCGCGCCCGCGATGTCCGGCCCCCTTCACCTGGGCCTCGTTCAGCGGATGCTCCTGGCGCACCTTTTCACCTGGTTCGATTACCGGGAGCATCAGCGCGTCGAGCAGCTGCTGC
This sequence comes from Sphingobium boeckii, assembly GCF_014199215.1. Lineage (GTDB taxonomy): Bacteria > Pseudomonadota > Alphaproteobacteria > Sphingomonadales > Sphingomonadaceae > Sphingobium_A > Sphingobium_A boeckii. The sequence goes on along the minus strand of NZ_JACIJC010000001.1, from coordinate 1,002,614 downwards.
GCGACGGCGTCGAAGGGGGCGTTCATGCGCGCGGCGATCTGGGAGGCGGTCAGACCGTCCTCGAGATGAAGGCGGCACATCAGTTCGCGCGGAAGGAGGAGCTCGCGCGCGAAGAGATCCATCTGCACCTCGCGCCGCTGGCGCCGGCCATAGTCGACGACCCGGTCAATGCCTGTCGGTGAGGGCTCGGATGGCCGTGCGATGTCGGCGCGGAGCACGGTGGGAGACGCAGTGGCGTCGCCCAGCACGTGGTGGCCGATCTCGTGGGCGACCAGGAAGGCCTGTTCGAAACGGGAGCCGATGTTCTCGTGGATGATCAGGTCGTCCGCGGGCACCAGCGTCGCGCGGCCATTGTCCAGGCTGGCGCCGCCGGGATTCGTCGCCTCGACGTCTAGGCCGCGAGCCTTTGCTACGGCGACGGCGAACGCGTATGGATCGGTCGGATCGAGCTCGCGCGCGATGGCGTCGGAGTGCAGTTCCGCAGCGCGTTGGCGACCTAGCTCGATTGCGTCCATGCGTCAGGCGACGCCGGCGAGCAGCCGCGCGCGATCCGTCTCGGATACGCCGGCATCTATGAGTACCTGCTCGAAGGTATCCTGTTCGCCCGAGCCGGGTTTGCCGTCCGACTTGTAACTTCTGCCCATCGCCATTGAAGGAGGCTGCTGCATGGCCGCGATCACGTGCGCCGCGGGAACATTCAGCGCGTCGGCGAAGTCTTGGAGGACGTGGCCAGGCACGCTCGATGCCTTCACTTTGTGTTCGCGAAAGCAGGTGATCACTTGGCGCGGCACGCCGAGTTTGCGCGCAAGAGCCTTGCTGGGTTCTCCGACCAGCGCGGCGAGCGGATCGCCGGCCGGGGGCACTTCCGGGCCAGCAGCCTTGTGCGCGATCCATGCCGTATCGATGCGCGACTGCTCGGTGGCGGACAGCGGGCTCTCGTCCTCCACGCCGGACGTCGCGATCAGCCTGGAGAGGTCGATGAGTTGGAGGGCGAACTGTGGATGCGCCTGGACGTAGCGTGCGAGCACGTCACCATCGTGGATCTCCTCCATCTGGAAGTGGTCAAGCACAGCCTCGAGCGTGAGGGGCGGAGTATTGGAGGTCATTGGTCGTCCCCAAGATTGAATAGGGCGCCGAGCGTCTTCATCGCCCGGTCCCGATAGTTGCGAACTGACCGATCCGAGCAGCCCAGCGCCTTCGCGATCGTCATGACGGCCGGATCGTTCGAATGGGTCTGCCACCCGAGAAGCAGCAGGTGCATGGTCCTGCTTTGTTCCGGTGACAGGGCGTCAATCGCCACATAGAGGCGCTCCCGGAAAAGCGGATCGGAAAAATTATCCGCGTCGAACGGGCTGGCCGAGGTGGCTTCGGCCGCGTCGTCGCCAGCGCCGCCGGATTCGTCGTCAATGGAATCGCTGCGGTTCTCCTCGCGCCACACCCGCTCCTGCGCGTCGAGGCGAAGGCGCTTGATGGCGAGGTCGAACCGCACCTCGAAGAAGTCGAGCTTGTCGTCCAGCTCCTTGCGATCTTTCGCGAGCAGTTCAACGAAGCGGTCGAACACCGAGTTGCGGATGCGCTCGTTGGCAAGCGACGCGCTGTTCCCGGAAGCCTCCACTCGCGGGACCGCCCTCAGGACCCGTTCGACGAGCACCTTGTACAACCGTTCGAACCAGGCATCGGAGTTGTCGCGACGGCTGGCCCGGATGAAATGCAGCAGGCACTCGCTGGGAACGTAGTCCGGATGCTTGCGATCGCGGATGCGCGCCCGTTCGAGCAGGACATCGCGCGGTAGATCGGAAAGGGACTTCAACAGCGGTTCGACGTTGTCGGGACGGAGGTAGAGCGTACCGTCCTTCTTTCGCTTAGTTAGCGGAACAATCAACTTATCCTCCCCGATCCGCATTCGTGCATAGCTTCTATATTCGGATAATCGCCACGGAAAAAAGAACCGGAACGGCTCCGCAAAAAAACCTGCTCCAGATCGGAACGATCTCCGATCTAGTCAGCAAAGTCCCTGAGAAACCCCCGCCAGTCCGATAACATTTTTGCGTATCGCTCAACAAAAATCGCGCCCTCGTTTCCAAGCAGATGGCTCTTGTCGATTGAAAATGTTACTCCCCTAAGAACATCCAAAATTCTCATATCCTCAATCTGATATTTCGGAAGTGCTTGTCCCATAAGCCACAATCCCAGGCGAGCAACGTCATCTTGCATGACGGGCTTTTCGCTAAAATATGGATAAACCAGTCTTTTTCTATTACCACCAATATTTAGAGCCAACAGATTTTCGACCTTTACGGTTCCTCCTATTTCAGCAAACGAATAAGGTGCCTTAACTCCTTGGGGGATGACTTCAATTGGCTCATTGATCCAACGCCGCTTTTCGTTCCACCACGACAAATAGCCATGCGCTAATTGGGGATAGAGACGAGTACGGGCTTTATTGTCGTGAACTCGGCCGTCGGTCATGGCTTGAAGGTCTTCTCGTCGAGGGCGCACAGCGCGTCGTCCAACACCTCGGCCGATCGCAGCGGATCGAAGGTCAGGCCGCGGGATAGGTGCATGAGCGCGGTCGCATCCACGAAACGCAGCCGCTCCGTCAATGCACTGGCGGCCAGCCAGTTCGGCTTGAACGCCGGAAGCAGTTCGGGCGGCACCGGTCTCAAGCCAGCGAGCACTCCGAGTGGACGTCGACCCCGACCACCGAACGTGCGATCGACGCGAGGTGGGGATGGTGGGTGAAGAACAGGACCTGGGTGGACCTGGCAAGTTCCGCGAGAACGCGAAACCCGGCCTGCGATCGCTCGTCGTCGAAGTTGACGAAGAGGTCATCGGCGAGGAACGGTAGGCGGATGCCGGAAGCAACGGACTGCTCGACGGCGGCGAGGCGCAACGCCAGGAAAAGCTGATCCGTCGTGCCCTCGCTCATGGCGCCGACTTCGACCACCGTCCTGCCGTCGTCCCGCATCCCAAGCAGCCGCGGCGTGCTAGCGTCGTTGTCGATCCGCAGCGCTGCGTAGCGTCCGATCGTGAGGGTGGAGAACAGTTCAGAGGCACGCAGCAGCATCGGATCCTGATGGCGTTCGCGGTATTGCTCGATGGCCCAGCGCAGCGTCACCGCCTCGGCTCGCTTCAGGATGTACTGCTCGGAGAGAACGGCCAGTTCCGCGCGGGCATGATCCGCGTCAGTCGCCGCGTCCACTGCGCTGTTCCCTTCCTTCTCGAGGCTCGCGAAGGCCCTTCGCGCGTCCCCGTGGGCCGCCGCAGCCGCGTCTACTCCCGCGTTGAGGTCGGCGAGCTCGGACGAGAGGGCTTGCGTCCTAGCCGCCAGACCGTCTGGGTCGACGCCCTCGAGTGAATCGAGCAGTTCCTCCAGACCCTTGCCGTCGCCGGCCGACTTGATCGCAGTTTCGGTCTCGGCGACCGAAGCGCGAAGGGCCCGTGCCGCCCGCGAGCGCTCGATCGCGCCGGTCAGCGCGTCGATGTCCGCGGCTCCCGTCTCCTTCATCAGAGCCGCCAGCGAATCCAGCGCCGCGGTCAACTTGGCGCCCTCCGCGGCTATCTCGTCGTCGCGGCTGCTGACCGTCGCCTGCAGGGTGTCGAGGACGGTGGCGGTGGACCGCGCGGCTGTGAGCCTGGTGCGCATCAAGGCCAGTCGATCACCGGTTTCCTTCGCTGCTGGGATGCCAAGCGCATCGGCCACCGCGACGACCCTGCTGTTGTGCTCGCCAGAGTCCCTGACCATGCCGTCCAGCCGTCCCTTCAGGTCCGACTGGGCCGCAATCTCGACGCGCAGCTCGTCGAGCACGTCTAGAGTGGCGATCGCGCTCTCGATCTCGAGGCTCAGCCCGGTCTGCTCAAGCTGCTGGCGCCACTGGTCGCTACGGGTGAATGCGGCATCTTCAAGCCGCTTCCTCCGCCTCCCCAGCGCTTCGGCATCCTGCTCGATCCGTGCCGCTGCGGCTTCGTCGAGCCGCCGCTGCTGCTGGAGCATCTCGAGGTCGGTCCTCAAGCGCTCGGCGGAGGTCAGGACGGGAGCGATCTCGACGCCCTCACGTGCAGCATCGCCTTCAGGCAAGCATGAGGCGAGTCCCTCAAGAACCGTCACCCTTCGGGCAATGGCTGCATCGGCCTCCTCGGCGGCAGCGACGGAAGCAGCGTGCGCCATTTCCGCGGCGGCTCTCTCGGCGCTCCAGCCAACGAAGCGGGTCGGCTCCATATCGAGATGGCCCGCGGCGATGAGCTTCTCACCCCACGCGGTGCGCGCTGCCTCCCGGCGCCGGGTGAAGGTCGCGGTGCGGATGTCCGCCTGATCAGCATCCAACAGCAGCTTCGCGGCGCGGTTGCCCATGTCGGTCAGTCGGCTGGACTCGTCGGCTGCCGCGAACCTGAGATCGCTGCGCTCGTCGGCTTGAGCGAGGGCGATTTCGAATGCGGAGACAACTTCCGTAGGGGCATCGAGTCGAGTTTCGGAGAGCACATGATCGCGTATCGGACGCCAGCGTCCGTCGCGTTCAGTCCGCGCGCTCTCGATTTCGTCGGCCGATACTGCCTTGCCTGACGCTAGTTGGTCCATTTGGAGGGAGAGGGCTGCGGCCTCTTCCCTGGAGCGAGCCGCGGTCGCCAGCTCGCGGTCGACCTCGGTGGTCAGATCGGAGAGCGTCGTGCGCACTTCATCGACCTCGACCTGGCCGATCCTCGGGAGTTCGAGGAGCGACGAGGCGTCGCCGTTCCATGGTGCAAGCCGGACGAGCGCCTGGGAGAGCGAGGCGGCGGTCGAGTCGGCGATCCTCCGCAGTGTCAGGCATCGGGCGTCGCTGTCGGCGCCGAGCGCGCGTGCTGCATCGACGGCGGCGACCACCCTCTTCAACTCGTCCGGCGAGCCGTCGTCGACCGTCAGCGAGGTGTTTGGTGCAATCCGCCGTCGTTCCTCAAGCTCCTGCTCGCTCTCGGCTATCTGACTGAGCGCCGACTTGTCCTCGACGTGCGCGAGCGCAAGTTCGCGCAGCTTTGCACTCGCGATCCGGGACGGTGGGTCCGCTGCCAGTGCGCCGGCCTCTTCCCGGAGGATCTCGATACGGCCGGCGCGCGTGGCCTGCTCAGTCGTCAGCCGGACCATGTCGCTGCCTGCCTTCACGACTGCGCCCGAAGTCGTCACCAGTTCGTCGATGAGATCTGCCTGGGCGAGAATCTCCGCGTCGGCCACGAGCGCCTTCATGCGCTCGGTCGCCTCATCGGCAAGCTTCGCGGCAGCGGCCTTCGCCCTCGTTGCGAGAGCGACGTCGGCCATCGCGGCCTCGGCCATGTCCTCGCGCTGCGCTGGGATGTCGACGGTCGCGCTGTACTCCGCGAGCGCCGCCAGATGATCCGCCCGAAGACGTGCCGAAGGAGCGATCCGCCGTATCCGCTCCGCTCGGCTGATCTCGGCAAGCAGCTCGTCCCGCCGTCCCCGCGCGTCGTCCAGCGCACCCTGCGCCGTCGCCACCGCCGCCTTCGCATCGAGCCAGGTCTTCGGCCTCAGCGACCGCTCACGGATGGCCCGCGCGTTAGTCTCGAGCTCTCGTTGCGCGACAGTGAACGACCTCTTGTTCGACGCGCGTGGCCCCCAGATGGCGTCGGCCTCTTCCTCGAGGCGCGCCAGCTCGTCGGAAACACCGGTCAGGCCCGATCCGGCGGCGAACAGCGCCCTCCCGAGATCGTTGCGCGCCTCGACCATCGCCTTCCCGCCGGCGCGCAAGCCCTCCTGATCTAGGCTGAACGACAGGCCGAATGTCTCCCGCGTCTGGCCTCGGAGCATGGCGAGCAGTGGCCCCTCGTCGATGGGTTTGTCGTCAGGGCCGAGGAGCGTTCCGCTGGCGGCCTTCTTGCGGCGGCAGGCCATCGTCCGGCCCTCGTCTTCAAGTACGGCTCCGACCCTTAGTAGTGAATAGTCATAGATGAAGTTGTAGGGCGAACGGCCGGGGAAGCCGAACAACAGGTCCGATACGGCCGCCATCGACGTGGTCTTGCCGGCCTCGTTCGCGCCGTAGATCACGTGGAGGTCGGGTTCGCCGGCGCGGAAGGAGAGCGTGCAGTTGTCGAAGTGGCCGTAGCGCTCGAGTGCGAGGTCGACGAAGCGCATCTCTACGCCTCCCCGGTCAGACGGGATCGGAGCGCGAGCGTCGCCGTCTCCAATACCTCCGTCCAGTTGCTGTCGCTCGCGGACCGCCGCAAACCCTCGTCATCCGCGTCCTCCGGCGATTGGCCGAGCGCGGTTTGGGCAGCGAGGAGGAACGGAGCGAGGTCCTCAGCCAGCAGGGCGGCTAGGGTCGGGTCGGTCGACGCCTGTCCGATGAGGGACGCGAAGTCGTCCCCGATCACCATCTCCTGCGTCTGCGCCAACGGCGCGACCAGCACCTTTACCCTCTCGATGAACAGATCTGGCGATATTGACGCGGAGACCGCGCGGGCATCATCGCGGAGGGACGTCACACCATCGTGGAGCAGACCAGCGTCCGCGGTCTGTCCCGTCAGCGAGACTCGCGCGATCAGCGGCAGGCCAGCCGCGTTGCTCTGCCAGGCCGATAGGAGCGATGCGCGCATGAGGGATGGGACGGCGTCTGCCGTCGCGTCGGTACAGTCCACCTCGACGCGCGCCCAACGCAGCACGTCGAGCTCGACGCGCTCGATGGTGACGACCTGCGCATCCCCGACCGTCACGATCACGGCACCCTTCGGACCGGTCTCGCGGATCGTGCGTCCCTGCGTGTTGCCGGGGAACACGACGTGCGGGTCCTCGCAGACGATCTCGTGCTCGTGGACATGGCCGAGCGCCCAGTAGTCGTAGTGCTTAGACTTGAGATCTTCGAGGCTGCACGGGGCGTACGCGGCGTGCCCCTGCCGGCCTGCCAGGGCGGTGTGGAGCATCCCGATGTTGAAGTGGTAGTCGGTCGCGTCGGGGTAAGCGAGCACGAGGTTGTCTGTCACAGCAGGCGTCGCGAAGCTCTGTCCGTGCACCGCGACCGCGAGGTCAGGAAGCGTGTGGGTCTCGGGCCGCTTCGTCCCGAAAAGCCTCACATTCGGCGGCCAAGGTATGCTGCGGGTTAGCACCGACTCCGCGTCGTGGTTGCCCGAGAGGAGGAAGACCGGGATGTCAGCTTGGTTGAGTCGCCCCATGGCGCGGGCGAAGTAGAGCCCAGTACCCATATCCTTCCAATCGCCGTCGAAAATGTCTCCGGCGATCAATACGAAGTCGACGGCCTCGTCGACGGCCCGCTGGATGAGATTGTCGAAGGCAGCCCGGGTCGCGCTGCGGATTTCGTCCTCCGGCATCCCCTCGTATCGCGACAGGCCACGGAGCGGGCTGTCGAGATGGATATCGGCGGCGTGTAGAAAACGAAAGTCGTTCATCAATACTTATCCCCGGGGTACCGACAATGAGGCCCCATCCAGTGTACTTTTACAAGCATCATGCAACAGCAATTGCCGCCGTTAAGCAGTTAACGACAAAGGTTCTTCAGGCGCTCAAGATGCTTGGAATCGACTTTTTCGATCATGTCGAACAGCGTGGCCGCCGCTCCCTTCGTTTCCTCCAAGGTCATGGTCGAGAAAGACAGTAAGTCGTCGATGTTGTCAGAGTGGGATTCGACCTGGGCAAGGCGATCGAGTGCGGCTAGCCTCTCGCGGTCGAGGACCGAATAGTCGGTGCACAGCTTGTCGAGCTGACTGGGCAGTCCACCGCCACCCGGGCACTTGAACGCCAAGAACACGTCTAGCACCCGTCGGATCACGTTGGGAATCATGTAGCCGTGATCGTCGTAGGCATCCGGCTGCTCCACAAACCGGAGTATATGGCTGAACAGGAAATGATACTCTGAGTCATACTCCCTGAGCAGCTTCGACATCTCGATGATGATCGACGAGCGCCGATGCTGTCCTTCTGGAATAGTAACGTCAATGAATAGGAAGGTGCCGGTCGGCTCCTTGCCTTCAGGGGGACGCACCCTGCCTTTCCAAGCCTTCCTGAACTCATTCATGCACTGAAGGTTGTGGGTGAGGATAAACACTTGAGCGGCCTTCTCCAGCCGGGTTTTCACTAGAGAGCACGCGAAATTAAGAGCCTTTGTGTCCAGGCTCGACACCGGATCGTCGACGACCACGATTACGTCCTTTAGTTTCCGATTGTCTGCCTCGATGGATGACAAGAAGTAGGAGATCGCGATAGCGGTCTTCTCACCTTCGCTCGGGGCGCCGGTGATCGGCGCGCCGTGCCGCTGGAGCTCGTAGCCCTCGTCTACGGGATTGATCGTCAGCTCGCCGTGTCCGAGGTAAGCCGCGATCAGCTTGTTGATCACGCCGGCGGCAGGTCCATGGGTCCTTATCCGCAGGCGCAACTCGCGCGCCTTCTCTCGCAACGCCGCCGCGTTGTCGGTCTCGATTTTCAGCTTGTCTGTCGCTTCGTCGAGGTCCTTAGCGGCCTTCGCGTAGTCATCGCGGCAGTCGACGATGAAGTGCCGCCGTATCGAGTTCTCGGCGGCATCCTTGCGCTTCGCGAAATCGGTGACTGCCTGGTTGTGGGCTACGATGGCTTCGTTGACGGTCGCAACGCCCGCAGCAAGCCTCTCCGCGGTTGCGAGGACCTCCGTCTCTGAGGCGACGTCCTTCATATCGGCGGGTGTCGCCGGACGCTCCAACTTGGCGGAGAGGACGGTCTGCAGCGTGCTGAGCTGCTTCGCGAGCAGGCGCACGTCCTTCGACACATTCTCCCGGACTTCCTTGAAAGCGGCCCGCAACTCCGTTGCCAGGTCGTCCGGGGCAGGTAGCTGGGCGCCAAGCCGGGTCGATGTGTCGATCAGGTCGCTCAGCCGCTCAGCCGTTTTCTTCAGACGCGCGACGAACTGATCGACCTTGTCGTCGAGGGCGGCGGCGAGGAGCGCGCGGCGCTCGGCCGATATCGCATTGCCGCATAGGAGGCAGTCGGCAATCCCGTGGGCTTCATGGTATTCGTGCCCGTGCTTCAGCCAAAGCAGCATGTCGGGATACTGCTTCACCTCCTCGAGCGCGACCGTCGCCAACGACTGGCCACAGACGTCGGCGATGAAGCGGTAGGCCGTCTCGATAGTCGTTTTGTCGAACGACATGGATTCGAGGCGCGGCATTGGCTCGTCGAGCCGGCGTGTGTCCTCAGCCGCCTTCAATTCGTCGTCCGTGAGCGCGGGCCGATCGTCGGCTTTCCAGGTCTCGTAGTCCTTAGCAAGAGCCGGCGCCTCGTACTTGCGGCTGCCGAGGTGGAGGCGGGATGCGACCGACTTCGCGCGCTCCTTCTTATAGTTGGCGAACGTCTTCTCCGCTGCCTTCTCTGTCGCGGATGCGGTATCCCTCTTTGCATCCGCCTGGATGATGTCGCCTTCGACCTTCGTCAGCTCGTTAGCGGCTTCAGCCTGGTCCGCGCCGATGTAGAACACAGGGTTCGCGCGCCCTGCGGCCCATTGCAGGTTCTGCTCGATGTAGTCCGAGTTGAAGACCAGCAGCCGCTGCTCGAGGCCGATGGGATTGATAGGGCATCCGAACGCTGTGCCATCGTCAAGCTCTACCTCGAATGTGCCGCCCGCGGGGAGCTTGGGGTGCGGTCCGCCGGCCTCGAGACTCGCGAAGAGGCGAGACAGCGTGCTCTTGCCCGACCCATTGAAACCGTAGACGAGATTGTAGCGGCGGAACTGGAGGGAGGGCGAGCGAACGCCGCGGTCTGCGTATATCCCCATTCCCTGCAGCGACTTGATGTTCTTTATGATCCCCATAGTCGGAGTTCATGCGTTGGCATAGTCATTGTCAACTTCTCAATTCGCAAGTCCGAACGTTCGGGCGGTGCGCGCCTTGCCTCGTAGCTCCTGTCATCAATCAAGATGAACAGCCTCTCGTTGCGATAGACAGCCAGCCGCTCGACGAACGACAGCAATTGGTAAAACCAGCCGTTTATGGCCTCACCGTTGAATAGCCTGTAATGGTCGACACCCGCCGGAATAGCAGACGGTCGGCTCCTGGGGATCGAAAATCGGCGGCTGAATGGCAACAAAGGGTCGTTTATCCCGTTTTTTCATGTTCTCGGTAAATCTATACGAAAGATTGAGTTAGAATTCCGGCCAGCGCCAGCATGCCGGTTCCAAGCGGAATTGTTGCCCGGCTATTAAGAGCCGCAACTACCAGTGCACTTTTGTAGCGCTTTGCCCGAATAAAAGCCGCGACCATTTCCAATTGGTCTGATGGTGGTTCTCGATTAAACATTGGACCTCCGCGTGAAAGATATCACTTTCAAAGACGAGAGGCCCTCAATCCCTGCGGGATATAGGGCATCTTTCTAAACAGGCGTCAAGCGGCGCGCGCCGTCTTCTTACTAGCGTCAGGTATTTGTCGGAATGAAGTTAAACATGAAAAGGGCGCCCCCCCGGTCGCTGGGCCACTGCCTGTTCAGTTCTGTCGGAATGATTTTTTTTTGGAAATCAATCCGTTTGAGATTGAATTTGGCCAATTGCTTGTGGTTCCGCCGATGTCGAAATGTGCGTGCACGTAGCGCCAATGCCTACTGGAGCTCCTCTGATATGGCCGCCGAGACTTTACACCGAAACCATTGTTTATCCTACGTCCCCGCTAGGCTCGATTTCTTCGTAAATGCTGTTAGGACGTCGACGCCGACGACAGAACCGTACACGGTTGAAACAATTGTGCTGTCGATAGGCACACCGGACAGCCAAGCGAGGAGGTGCATGATGCCGAACGTCATCGCTGGCGCCACCATCGTTAGCTTTGCTCCCTGCTTTACGTAATGAGTCAATTTCTCACGGTTCGCTTCGATCGCCTCGACCGCAGCGCGGGTCATATTGCCGCGATCAATTGCATCTATCAAATCACCTAATTGTCGGTGAAGGTCGCGCAAACATTGAACGGCGTCGGCTGTGATGGGATCGTTAAACCGCTTACTTTCGATCAGATCGGCAAGGACATCAATCTCTCTGAGCGTGACAGGAGCTAGGCCACGGACGATGGCGACCTGTTCACGTATAGTACGGACTCCCGTCCAGGAACTAGCAGCATATGTGTTGTCGGCATCTGTGACCTGCTTTTCCAAGCCTCGAATGATTTTCTCATATGATTGTCGCCACTCATCATCAAGCAAGTCCACGCGGCTATCGCGAGCGGGGCTGTCACGATAATCCAAAAAAGCCCGCAGCATTCTCGCCTGCTGGCCAGCCGCGAGTGATGGGAGGATGCGCCTCAACCGTTTTGCCTTTGACCCACCATCTTCGGAAAAGCGTGGAGCCGTTGCGTCAATCCCCACCTCATGAGCGATGAATTCGTCAAAGGTGCGGTCGCTAAAATCCAATACATAGCCGCCTTTCATGTTCAGAACGTGCTCAACGATCTGCATGTCTGCCGGGCTTATTTGTGGTCTCGAGTCTGCATTGGCGGGCATGATATCGGACAGCTACATGGAATGCGGGTTCTGCGACAGCATGTTGTGAGCAGCGTCTGTCGGAACGGTCGAACGCCTGGCTCCTCAAATTTCGAATGGTGCATTTCCACCGACCGGTCGTTCCCAACCAATACGCTAAATCTCCATTTTTGGTCGACATCCGCTGAATTAGCAGACGGTTGGCTCCTAGGGTCCAAAAATCCACTGCTGAGCGTCCAATAGCGGTCGACTGCGGCGGCCCTGCTAATTCAACTTGGGGAGGCGTCGCTTATAATTTGGTCTCCGCGAATTGACGCCAAGACATTGTTAACCATTTTTAGAGTAGCGCGTCATGGTAATTAGCAGGATATGAGCATGACTTTCGGCACCTTCATCGATCCCGACGATCGATTGAAAGAATTGGCTGACCCTAACCAGAAAATGGGCATCCCTATCCTCGGCGGGTATCGCGCTGAACGCGACTGGGACGCCTATATGGGCCGCAGTCGAATTTTCGACCGAATTGCCCATCGCTTGAACCAGTTGGACATTCCTTATGAGGATCAATGTTCGGCCAAATACTATTTCGACATCGTAAATGCGTTGCGGGACTTCAATGGTGAGTTCAATCGAGTCGTCGAAGTTGGTGTATTTATGGGTGGTGCATCGGCCATATTGGGGGGCTGTGTTCAGGCTTTCGATTTCGACCTTGATCTCGTAGATATCGATGACCGCTGCCTGCATTTTGCGTATGAGCGGATCCGTCGGACTCATCCAGAAGCGATCGGGCGCGTACGCATGTTCCATGGTGATCTGCCGGCGTACGTCTCCAACATTCTCTCGCACGAGCCTGCGCAGTGCATCATCCATCACGATGGCGACCATCAGTTTTCGCAGGTCGTGAAGGACATGGCCTCGCTGTCTTATGTCGCAGAAAAAGTGCACGCGATCATCGTTCAGGACACTCACCTGCGCGGCCACGCAAAATATATGAACTTTGTCGATATGGCCCTCTACGCCGTTTTCGGCCTCGACCTCAATTATGCCCCCATCGGCGAAGCTTATGGTGAGCATGACTTCCGCACGAGTCCGGATCAATATCACGGCAATTATTTCGTCGCAGGCTCACCTGAGGGTTTCGTTCTCCCAATGGCGATGAATGAATTTCGCTACCCTCACCCTTCTATGAGCCTTGAGACGCTGCAACAGCAGGCCGTCTAACATGCAGCCAAGTTGAGAAAGCGGACGGATTGCACCTGGCGATCGAATATTGGACGCTGAGCGGGTGATAGGGGTCGACAGCTGCCGGAAAAGCGGAATGTCTGCTGCTAGGGATCGGAAATTGGGCGCTGAGCGTCTGGCATGGGTCGAAGTGCGACCGTTACGATGGACAGACATCGCTCATGTTCTGGGTGTCGGACTTCACCCACGTCGCGACCTGGGCGGGGTTCGTTTACGTTGCCTTCGTCATCGATACCGATGCTCGGCGCATCGTCGGCTGGCGGGCCAGCAGGACGGCGCATGCCAGCTTCGTCCTCGATGCCTTGGAACCGGCGCTTCACGATCGCCGGCCGACCCATCGGGCTGGCCTGATCCATCATAGCGATCGTGGCTCGCAATACGTGTCCATCAAGTACATCGAACGCCTCGCCGAGGCCGGGATCGAGCCCTCGGTTGGCAGCGTCGGCGACAGCTACGACAATGCTTTGGCCGAGACTATCAACGGCCTTTATAAAGCAGAGGTGATCCACAGGCGTGGGCCGTGGCGATCCTTCGAAGCGGTGAAATACGCGACCCTCGAATGGGTCGATTGGTTCAACATCGTCGTCTGCTGGAACCCATCGGCAACATCCCGCCTGCCGAAGCCGAATATCAATATTATGCTGCCGCGGACAACATCGATAAAGCAGCGTGACTCACAACCCAATGCCTCCGGTAGACGCGGAGCGGTTCACCCCGACCGAAGCTTGCGATCGCTGTAACTCGCCTTATGCGGCGTGCATGGTCTTGAAGCATCGGCGTAAGATCAGGCCTTAGATCCCCCGCTGTGGCCACAAAATCTTAGACCTTCACAGCCTAAGAATAGGGCCCAGTCGTTTACTGGCCATATTTGGCAAATGGCTCTCTCTTTTCGTTGAATCTTTTTCCGAAGATCGGTTAGCGTATCGGCGCCTGTTCCGCGTCCGTTATGAAAGCTGCTCGCCGGCTTGCCGGTATCGCGGGGGAACTATCGACGTTCTTGCAGTGCTAACGCCTCGGTCAAGACGCTGGTCGCCTTCTTTATCATAGCAGTGGCACCCGAAATATCGCCAAGGCTCTCCCCTTCGTCAAGGCGCGGCAGCATACGGTTTTCCGCCGCTTCCATCTCCGCTGCTCTAAAGACTGCTGCCTCGGCCTCCACGGGCGGTATTGCGACGATACCGCCAACGTCTGCAATGATCAGATCCCCCGGCATAACCACCGCGCCGCCAATGCTGACTGGTAGATTGAACGCCCCGCCCAAGCCTTGCAGTCGCGTTGTTATAGGTGAAGTCCCGCGCGACCAAAGTGGGAGCCCGGCGGCTTGGACCTCGTCCGGATCGGTACATGGGCCATCAACGACCACCCCCTCGACACCCGTCTTCTTAAGCGCAACCGCCACTCCGCCGCCAATGCATGCGTGTCGCTGATCTCCCAGCCGGTCTATAACAAGAATAAAGCCGGGGCCGAGCATTCCGGCGATGTGGTGCAAGAGTGTGGAGTCCATGCCGGGAAGCGCCAAAGTTACGGCAGTCCCGGCAATTCGGTCGTCAGATCCGATCGGCCTGATCCCGCCGTCCGGAAAGCCGAGAAAACGAAAATGGCCGATCGTGGCCGCGCAGACCATCCTGGCCTGGTCCAGCAGTGCCGCAGGCAACATTGCAGGCATTGGCCTTAAGACGAATGCTGGCATCAAACGAGAACCCTGTGCGACCGGACGGGCAAGGCTGCACGAATAGCGTGCAAGTGGGCCAGATCCACATAGGCAGTAATATGAGCTTCGCGATTTGGTGCCTGTGCGATGATTATTCCCCAGGGATCAGCAATCAACGAATGCCCGAAGTTATGCCCAGCGCCGTTGTCGTATGAGCCAATCTGGCCGGCACCAACGACATAGCACTGGGTTTCGATGGCGCGCGCACGGATCAGAATTTCCCAATGGTCGATTCCAGTCTGCTGGGTAAATGCGGCTGGAAGAACGATGACGTCGGCGCCCAATTGTTCAAGCTTTCGGAAAAGCTCGCCGAAGCGCAGATCATAACAAATTGACAGCCCGACCTTCACGCCTTCGATGTTGATTACCACCACATCACATCCCGCCTCGACAAGCGCAGATTCCCGCACCTCCGTCCCGTCTGGCAGCGTTATATCGAAGCGATGGATCTTGCTGTATTGGGCAACAATATTGCCCTCTCTATTAAATATAACCGATGTATTATAAAGTTTGTTGTCGCGTAACTCTACAATGCTACCTAAGTGTATATTTACAGAATGACGCCTTGCAAGATCTGAGATGGCAATAGACGTCGTACCTGTTTCGATCAATTCCGCGTGATTTCTCATCTTTTCAGGGCTGGTCGATATGAACGTACAGAATTCCGGAAAAACAATAAGGTCGGGACGGTCACACGATACGGCAAGTTCCGTCAATGATTTCATGGTATTTAAATTATCGACGTAAGAGTCAGTCGCATTCATCTGTACCGCGGATATGCGCATGAGAACCTCTGCTTAAAATGTGGCACCGAGCCTTACTGGCCCGAATTTCATTGAATAAATTGTCCGGTTGACGGTTCCAGAGATTAGAACTTATACCTTGCGTCAATTCCGTAAGTGCGCGGCTCTCCGTAAACAGTGTTCGATATACCAGCGAAAT
The DNA here is from genome assembly GCF_014199215.1 of Sphingobium boeckii. Lineage (GTDB taxonomy): Bacteria > Pseudomonadota > Alphaproteobacteria > Sphingomonadales > Sphingomonadaceae > Sphingobium_A > Sphingobium_A boeckii. Next base: position 987,294 of record NZ_JACIJC010000001.1, on the reverse strand, counting down.
ATCGTGAAAACACGCGATAGTCCTTATTGGTGATATTTTTCACCCAAAGGTAAACACTTATGCCGCCGCTCGCCTCATAGCCGAGGCGCGAATTGAACAGGGTATAGCCCTGTTCAATCAGCCTAGGATCATTGTCGGCCTGCAGGGCCGTGCGGCCGATATAGCTCACTCCGCCCATACCGACGATCTGGCCAGATGTAAGCTCATGCCGATACTCGACCATTCCGTTCGCAGTCCATTCCGGCGTCCGCTCGATGTTGTTGCCGGTATAGTTTAGATAGGCACCGTCAATGAGTGCGGCCCGCGGGAACGAAGTGTACGTGGCATCCAAGTACGAGGCATTGCCGGACAGCGTCAGTCCTTCCACTGGCTTAAGCGTCAGCTCCAACTCGGCACCGCGGACGCGAGCCTGTCCAGCGTTCGTCACCTGTACCGTAGGCACTGGCTGCAACGTGGTCGATACATACTGGGCAACTTGCTTGTTCTTATACTCCAAGTCGAAGAGGGCCGCGCTGAACCGCAATAGGTTGTCGCTCGTCCTTCCCTTCAGTCCCAACTCATACTGCGTGACCTTTTCAGGGCGGAACGTCAGATCATCCTCGATCAATCCGGCGGCACCGATCGAATCCATGTTGAAGCCGCCAGATTTGAATCCGCGCGAAATCGAGAAATAGGTGGTGAGGTTTCGGCTCAATTCATAGCGGACGCTGCCGGTCCATGAGACGTTAGAATTCTTCAAACGGAAGTCCTGCAGATCGTAATTCAAGCTCGGACGGGTCTGGAAAAAATCTCCCGTTTTTCGCTCGCTGGTGTATCTTATGCCAGCGGTGAATGTCAGCGGGGGCGCAATCGTATAGTCGGCGTTAACATAGGCGGCGTAACTCTTCGTTCGCGCATGGGCATCGTTGAACACTTCGAAATGGGCAGGAAGGTTAGCTGAAAGCGTGCGCTCACCGGCCGATTTCTGATCGAAATAGTAGAGGCCGGCGACATATTTCAAGGGACCGGTGGTGGGAGAAACGAAGCGCAACTCCTGCGAGTACATTTCCGAGATATCCGTGAAAGGGCCTGAGTGCACCAAGTCGATAGGGAGTTGATCAGCATCGCTGTAGATTAAAAGTTTAATATCCCGCACGGCACTGATCGAAGACAGAACCGCCCCGCTGTCGAGCGTGTAGTCAACCGTCAGGCTAGTGCCCCACATGTCACGATTGTCTAAGTTTCTTTGATCTGCCGGCACGGTGAAGCGATCGCCGGTGAAATAAGGGGCGGCCGCTCCCTCGGGCGTGCTGATCTGGTTTAGCACGGTCCTTTTGCGATCGCGGGTGAAATCAGCGCTTAGATTGATCTCCAGCGCTTCGCTGGGGAGCCATCTGAGCTGGGCTCGGCCGCCACGACGGTCTTCGTTGTTGAGGTCCTCGTCGCGCAGGGGGTTGTAAATATAGCCATCCCGGTCCCAAGTCGCGACGGTGACCTTGCCGAACAGATTGTTTGCAATTTGGCCAGACAGGCTCGCCTGGGTTCGGAAAGCGTTGTAGTTGCCATAGCTGGCAGAGATAAAGCCTTCCGTCGTTTCGGTCGGCTTTTTGGTGACGATGTTGATAACGCCGCCGATAGTATTCTTACCGAAAAGCGTGCCTTGCGGCCCGCGCAAAACTTCGACCTGCTGCACATCGGAAATGTCAGCATTATAACCCGACGTACGCGCGACATACACACCGTCGATGTACATTCCGACTCCACTTTCGATGCCGATGTTGCGGGAGTCCCCGCCAATGCCTCGAATGGTAATTTCCGTCTGCAGGTTGCCGCGGTCGGAATATTGCAGCCCGGGGATCGACTGGTTTAGATCCTTAAGGGTGGTGACACCTTGCGCCACGAGTTGATCGCCAGTGAAGGCCGAGACGGACAGTGGAACCTGTTGCAGTGATTCATTCCGGCGGCGTGCAGTCACGGTTATCTCGCCGTCGTCTGGCGTAACGATCTCATTGTAAGCAGTCTGGGCTTGGGCCTGCCCCGGTTGAACAATAAACAGTGCCATCGCGACAGCTGAAACACCTTGCAGATAGGCGAGCCTTGTATTTAAGCTTTTTAAACAATAATGAGACCGCATTTCCATGTTATATCCCTTATCATGTGTAGATTTACCGAGCTTCTGAAAGATAATCTTCGACTATTTTCGCGGCCCCGGATAATTCTGGAAGTGACTTATTCGGATTATCCATAAAGAATTTTCGGGAAGACTCTTCGTGTTCGCTGAATTTTTTGGCTTTGATAAGAAGTTCTGCTATTTCATTGCGCGGAATGGCCAGAACACCATTGTCATCGGCAAATATTATGTCCCCGGGTTGAACGGCGATGCCACCGCAACTGACTGGTACGTTGATGGCACCGCCAAGGTTGCGATATTTTGTCGTCAATGGCGTCACGCCCCGGCACCAAATTGGCACGCCTGCGGCATTGGCCTCGGCGATGTCGTTGCCGACGCCGTCCATAATGAGGCCAGCAATACCCGCACGGCGAACACCGAGAATGCTGGATCCACCGAAGCAAGCAGTCCTCTGGTCCTGCCCCCGATCGACGACTAGGACGTCGCCAGGCCGCGCCAGCTTTAAAGCATAATGACCCATGACGGAGTCAGGGACGGTTACCCGAACAGTTATGGCGACACCACAGATCTTTGCACCGGGCATGTAACCACGAATACCTGGATCCATTACGCCAGAATCTATGAAATGGCCAATACTGCCTGTATCCGTTTCCAATAGACCCGATATAATGATCTGGTCCACCGGATCTGGCATTGGATTAACAGTATACATCAACACCTCTTGTCTCTGCCGTTGTATTACTTTTGTCTATTTCTTATAATAATGTTTGCCGGTAATTTTTCACCAATAGAGTTTCTCATATGACGCGTTTATGACAGTTGTCGATCTTTTCTGGCATAAGCCCGCATCGTCATGGCGGATATGTTCAAAAGTCGTCCCGTTTCTTCAAAACGGCCGATTCATGTTTTCAGAAGATGCGCAGCGAATGCGGATGAACAGCGCGTGGGCAAGAGCCTGTCGCGCGAAGCAGTGACGAAGCGTCCTGATCATGTCCTGAGGGCCTGCGCGTAATTCGCATGGTTTTGGGAGGGGTGGGGTCGCACTGAAGACGCGAATGTCGCGTTCATTCAAGGTTAGGCTACCGACCCTCGCCACGACAGGGCGCTATGAAACGAGGCGGGAGACAAAGCGCAGAATCTGCCCAGGCGGAGGACGTTCAACTAGGTTCGGCGTGCGTCGTCAGGAGACGTCTCCACCGATCAGGTGTGATGTTCATGGCCTTCTTCATAGACCGCGTAAAATGACTCTGGTCGGCAAAGCCGCAGGTCTTGGCAATCTCCTCAAGCGAACCCTGCTGACTGACAATAAGCGACTTGGCCCGCTCGACCCTGCGCATCATGACGTAATTGTGAGGAGTTTCCCCGGTCTCTCGCCAAAACACGCGACCGAAATGGCGAGGCGAGATGCCGGCAATGTTGGCTAATGTCACGATTTCTATGGACGAGGTCAGATGGCTTTCGATGTAGGAAAGGACACGTTTGAGCTTGCTGGGATGAAGCGCAATGCTCCTGACGTTCTGGTTGAAAGTACCGGCTCGCTGCAGAAGCCTGGACAGGATTGAAATCACGGCACCATCGATAAACAGCCGGTCCATCACACAATTGCCGCCAAGCCTGTCCCATACCTCGGTGAGCAATATTCTGAGAAGCGGGTCTTCCCATCCAATCGTGGTCAGGGGCGAGAAAGCAACATGGAGGTCCATCGGGCACGCGCTGCCGACAGTTCGGACGACCGTCGCTGGGGGAACGATAAGAAAAAGCTGGCTACGGCGGCCGGTTGCGTTCCACCGACTTACCGTGTGCGGCGGAAGGACCATCAGTTGCTCAAGGCGGAATGGCTCTTCCCGGCTTACGCCCTCCATCTCCCAACGCCAGGCTGCGCCTTCAGATATCCTGAGCGGCACGGACAACAAAAGCTCCGGGAGGTCTGGAACGCAAATATCGACTGCATCCATATCCACCAGCAGCATCTCGAACGGAAACCTCCCTTCAGAACGACGATGTTCCCGCGGCCGGTCGCTAATATGGGAGCCGCGGATATATTCCATGTAGTTCGTTCTGTTCGCGGATGACATCACTGCGTTACCTGCATTCAGTAGGTGCGGTTGTCACTTCTTTTCCTTCCGATCGTCGCTACTTGAAATTGGTACGGTGCCGCATCTGACCCGCAAGAAAGCCCAATCCCGTCAGACGATTGCATCCACGCGGCGGTGTTTCAGTCCCACAATCAGCCAGAAGGTGGCACCTATCACGCTCGCCGCTCCGAGCATCCAAAAGCTGCTGTCCCAGTTGCCAAACCGCTCGATCATGGCCGCCGATCCCAAAGGAACGATCGCGCCCCCGAAATTGCCACCCAATGAAACAAAACCGGTGAAGCGAGCGGTCTTTTCCCCTGCGAGATCTTGGATGGTGCTCCAGGCTGCAACTTGAGCGAACCCGACCCCTGCCACGGCCACACAAGAGATGGCCAAACCCACGGCGGCCGACCCGACCAAAGGTATGGAAAATGTTGCCACACCAGCGATTGCCAAAGCGCAAACCGCCGTTGCAATGCGGAGAGCGATCCCATCCTCGACGAACTTCGACAGCGCAAGCAATACGCGCCCGGCAACGAGAGCTGACACACAAAGCGCTCCAGCGTTAATCCCGAGGTAAATGCCCATCGTGTCGATATCCAGTCCCCGCACCTTCATCAGGTAAGTCGGGAACCAGGCCATATAGAAGCCGAGTACGGATCCCATGCAAGCATATGCGGGGACGATCAGCCAATAGTACCCGCTGAACCCTGCCTTGCTGGTGGCCAATAGCGTCGCGCGTGAAGTCGATGGCGAAGGTGTGGACGCATCTCTATAGAATAGCCACCAGAGGAGTGCGAAGGCAAAACCCAGAACACCAAATAGAACGAATACGCCCTCAAGGCTAATCGACTTGAGCAGAAGGCCCGCCAGCGGAGCACCAATGACCGGTCCGCCATAAAGGGCGCAGAGCAGCACCGAGTTTGCGACCGGGCGGTCCTTGGCATCGAACAGCCGGCGCGATGCCACGACCGATGCGGGCCAATCCGGCGCTTGGCCCAGTCCAAGGATGGCGCGCACGACCAGCAGGACGATAAAGCTCCCAGCGAACGGCGTGACTAAGGTGCTTGCCGACCAGACAATGATCGCGACAAAAAGCGACAAACGTGGACCGAAGCGGTCCACGATCATTCCGGCGGGCACCTGCATCGCCGCATAAGCCAAGTAGAACACCGAAAAGGTCATGCCCAACTGAGAAAGGCTGAGATCGAATTTGGCCTGCAGCAAAGGCGCGGAAACCGTCACCAGCGCGCGATCCACTGCCAACAGAAAATTGGCCGGCGCGAGCAGGGCGAGCAACATTATCCAGCGCACACGCGGAGCCAAGAATTCGTCTTTCTGCATAGAGCCTCCTTACAGCCTGAATCAAGCGCGGGCCCGAGTGCCTCGTTCGACGCGGTTCGGATCAATCAATCTCGTTGACCGGAACACGTAACAGGATAGTATCCGCTCGGATAGCAATTTATCTAATTGGATAACTAGCTCATGCGCGAATTTAGTGGAGTTCCTATCAACCTCATAGCGCTTGGACATAAGGAGAAAATCGATGAATGCGATGAGCGTCAAAGACATTGGCGATGGGCTTTTGCGGATGTACCGGCAAAAAAGCGCCAAATTCCTTATAGATGTGGCGACCGATGACTGCGTCTTTTGGGACAATGTCGACGCAATCGATAAATCCATTGAGCAAATCAGGGCGGAGTTCGATCTGCATGTAGGCCAGTTCAAACATGCTGATGCGAGATCGGTTCGTTTAGAAGAATTGAGTGATGGCTTCCTTCAACAATATGTGGTCGAAGCCAAATTAAATTGCGGGTCGAAAGCGAAGGACCAGCACGTTTGCCTAATCGTTAAGTTGCGAGATGCCCGAATCGCGCGTATCGAGGAGTATTGCACCGCAGGTTGAATAGGTGGATTATGTTTGTCGGACGGTGGGATAGCCCTTATCTCATCGGGCGTTTTGCGCGGTCTTTGAGAAATCGAATCGGACCACGGTTTCCGATATATTTCGTCCTGCCGAGGGTAGAGACGGAGAATTTCCAATAGGACAATATTGCTATTCCGAAAAACAATGTTACGTCCCGGCTGCCGCGGCAGCCGGGATACCCTCTGCAACTCGATATTGGATTGTACGATGCCAAACCCTCAGCTAGACCTTACCAGCCTGATCAAGCTGGCGTGGTTCACCCTTGGGAGTCCGGGCGTTGTCGAGGTGGCAATGCGCGGGACCGCCGACGCCGCGGTGCTGGACCTTCAGCATGGACTGTGGGATCGAATGTCTGCCTATACCGCCGTAAAGGCTGCTGCTCCGCGCCCCGTTCTGCTTCGGGTAGCCGATAATAGCGCGATCGAGATTTCCCGAGGGCTCGACACAGGAGGAGCCGGAGTGATCGTGCCCATGGTGGAAACGCCGGACGAAGCCGTACAGGCGGTCGCCCATGCCAACTTCCCACCGATCGGTCATCGCTCCGCTGGCGGCGTCCGCCTGCAGGCGAGAGGCTTTCAGTACGCGGCGAGCGGAGCTACAACGCTCCTCGGGGTAATGATCGAGACCGCCGCTGGTGTCCACAATGCCCGTGGCATCGCTGCCGTGGCCGGGGTGGATTTCATCTTCATCGGTCCGGGCGATCTCGGTCTTTCGTTGGGTAAAAATGGCGACCTCGAAGGGAGTCTGGCTGGCATTCTTGCGGCCTGCCGCGAGGCGGGCAAGCCGTGCGGCATCTATACCCCAACGCGGGCCGCAAGCGAGACGCGGAGCCGACAGGGCTTCTCGATCACCGCTGTGGCTGACGACGTCAGCGCCATTATGTCTGCCTTCGCAGTACCTGGGTGAGGCCTTGGGCAATAGCCGTTACCAATGGCATGCCCACATAAATCCTAAGAAGTATCTCTGCGCGCCCGGGTTCAGCCATCACCCTGTTATGGAAAGTTCAAGATTGCGGCAGACGCTAACCTAAAATTGGTGATCACCCGTTGCCACCTAGTCCGTGGAAACATCGACGGCATGAATGAACGTCCGCTTCCCGAACACTAGATTTGCCTATCAATGTCTACAATTGATCGGGAGCCGCCGCAATACCGGACCGTCCGCTCCCAGGGTTTGAAAGTCGGCGGCTGAATGTCTTGGAAGGGTCGAGGCTGTCGTCTAATAGCGGACCTAGGTGCGACCTGCGCCAAACTCAGGCAATTCCTTGCCATGGCGTAAAGTCAGAGATAGGCATGCGCGATGCAGCTTTTGAGATTAATTCCGGTGAATAAGGTGTGCGCTATGCTCTGCATCGCGTTGACACTGGCATTTGCCGGCACGTCCTTCTCAAGCACGATGGACCGCATCCAGCATGCGCCCGGCGCTTCGCCCGTTCATGAGCATCTGATCTTCAGCGATATTTCGCTCGCTGACGCCCATGATGTGGAGCGCGAGGAGGATCACCATTCGCCGGACGCCGGACATGAAGATCAAAATGAACCCGAATCATCCGACCGTCTCGCTGGCGGCCATCATCACCATGGCGATACCGGTTCGGGCCTGATCGTCCTCGCATCCGCCGACATGGCGGCGATTAGCTTATTGGGCGACGCGCCGTCGCTGTCGCCCGATCGGCCTCCGCCCAGCTTTCGAATATCGGGTCACGACCGGCCGCCAAAGCATCTGACGATCAGCGCCTGACCCGCGCCCGTGACGGGCGTGGGACTTTTCCACGCCTGCTCGCGAGACCCAAAATTCATGCCTTACCATGACCATGCGCGTGTTCGCCCGCGCCTATTTTCCGCGTTAGCTGTCGGCTGCGCGTCTGCTCTCCTGTTCGTTACGCATCCAGCCGCCGCGCAGGATCTGACCTTGACCGATGCGTTGTCGCGCGTTGCCAGCGTTGACCCGTCCATCGCGGTACGGGCAGCGCAACAGCAGGCAGCGGAAGCCTCCATCCGGCAAGCCGATGTCCGCCCCCGCGACTTGATCGGCGTTGATGCCGAGGATTTCGCAGGCACCGGTCCATACTCGCCAGTCGATCGATCCCAGACCACCGCATGGTATGAACGAACCTGGGAACGTGGCGGCAAGCGCGAAGCACGCATCGGCGCCGCGCGCTCGGAGCTTGAGGTGGCCCAGCAGCGCGGTCGGCTTCGCATGCTCGATCTGCTGGCGCAGGTTCAGTCCGCCTGGGTCGATATGCTCTCCGCTGAAGCGGCGGTTCCAGTCGCAAAGGAGCGCCTTGCCGTCGCCGAGCGCCTTGAGCGCGAGGTGACCCGCCGTGTCGGGCGCGCGCTTGACCCGCTATTTGCTGGCGAACGCGCGCGCACATCGGTGGCGCAGTCGCGTATCGCGCTGGATCAGGCGATTGAGACGGCGCGGATCGCACGGGCGAGCCTGGCGGCATTTTGGGGCGGCGGACCCGATTTCCGGGTGAACGGGAGCGCGTTTCTGGCCGTGTCCGCAGAATCGACCGGCGACGCCAGCATTGTCGATCTGGCGCTGATCGAGGCGGAACGCGAAGCGGCCGATGCACGTATCCGCCTGGTCGAGGCCAATAGCGTCGCCGATCCCACTGTGCGCGCGGGAGTCCGGCATTTCGGGCAGGGTAATGAAGTGGCGCTGGTGGTCGGCGGCTCGATCCCGCTCGGCGGTCGTCAGGCCAATCGTGGCAACGTCGAGCGCGCCCAGGCAGAGCGGCTGGCGGCGGAAGCCGAACTCGCTGTGATGCGGGTCGAGCGCAAGCGCGAAATCGACCGCCTGGTGGCGCAGCGGGCCGCGATCGCCAGCGAGATCGGCAGGATCGACCGCGAGCTGTTGCCCAGCGCCGAGCGCGCGGTCGTGTTGGTGCGCGACGGGTTCAACCGGGGCGGCACCGCCTTCACTTTCCTGGAAGTGGCTCAGGCCCAGCAAGCCGTGATCGACGCCCGCACGCGGCGCGTCGAACTCTTTCGCCGTTACCATCTCGACGGCGTGCGCCTTGACCGGCTGACCGGTCGCCACGCTTCCCTCATCGCCAGTGCGGAGAACCGCTGATGCCCCCTCTCTATCGTTTCGCGGGCATTATGCTCGCTTGCACCTTGCTTGCCGCGTGCGGTGGAGCCCCAACGACCAACCAGAGTGAGGAACAAGCCTCATCTGTGGCCACCGAATATGAGCGCGGACCGCATCATGGACGCATGTTGCGCGACGGCGATTTCGCGGTCGAAGTGACCATCTTCGAAGACGGAGTGGACCCCGAGTTCCACATCTATGCCTATCGCGGCCACAACCCGGTCGCGCCGTCCGAGGTGCAGCTTGTCGTCGAGCTTACCCGGCTCGGCGGCAAGGTCGATCGGTTTGCCTTCACGCCCCAGGAGGACTTCCTGCGCGGCGGCGGGGTGGTCAAGGAACCGCATTCGTTCGACGTGAAGGTTCGTGCGGTCGAGGGCGGTCGTACGCACAATTGGGCGTATTCCTCTTATGAAGGGCGGACCACCATAAACGCCGATGCGGCACGGACGGGCGGCGTCAAATCCGAGCGCGCAGGCGCAGCATCAGTTGCCGAGCTTGTCGACATTTCAGGTCGGGTGGAGATTACCCCGGAGGGCAAGGCGGATGTTCGCGCAAGGTTGCCTGGACAGATCATGTGGATGACAGGTCAGCTCGGCCAGGTCGTGCGCAAGGGGCAGACGCTGCTGCGTGTCGAATCCAGCCACTCGCTGCAAACCTATGCAGTGCCGGCACCAATCAGCGGCATCATTGTCGAGAAAAACGCCAATATCGGCGACGTGACCGGCGATCGCGCGTTGTTCGTGATCGCCGACCCGACCAAGCTTCATGCCGAATTCTTCGTCTATCCGCGCGATGCAGAACGGATCCGGGTCGGGCAGAAAGTGATGCTGCGCAGCCTTTCGGGCGAAGCGCGACTGACGGGCGATGTCGAGGCGATCTTACCAACCGCCGATCTCGCCAGCCAGACGTTGATGGCGCATGTCCATTTGCCGGCATCCGCAGCGCAGAACTTCCGCCCCGGAATGGGCCTTGAGGGCTCATTCGCTGTGGCAGAGGCGCAGGTCCCGCTGGCGGTGCGCACCAAAGCGATTCAGCGCTTCCGTGATTTCGAGGTGGTCTACGCCAAGGTCGGCAATACTTATGAGGTCCGGATGCTCACGATCGGGCGGCGCACGCCCGAATGGACCGAGGTCCTGGGCGGACTGGAACCCGGCACCGAATATGTGACCGATGGCGCTTTCCTGATCCGGGCCGACATCGACAAGTCGGGGGCCAGCCATGACCATTGAGGATGGAATGACAATCGGGCGGCCCGCGCTGCTCGAACGCGTCGTCGCCGGCGCGATACGGCTCCGCTGGGCCATACTTGCTACCATCGCATTGTTGTGCGCGATCGGCATCTGGAGCTTTCAGCGGCTCCCGATCGACGCAACGCCCGACATCACCAATGTCCAGGTTCAGATCAACAGCGAGGCGGCCGGTTTCTCGCCACTTGAGGCAGAACAGCGGGTCACATTCCCGGTGGAGACCGCGATCGCAGGCCTGCCAGGATTGCAATATACCCGCTCGGTCTCGCGTTATGGCCTCTCCCAGGTCACCGCGGTGTTTGCCGACGGGACCGACATCTATTTCGCGCGACAGCTCGTCAATGAAAGGCTGCAGACGGCGCGGTCGCAATTACCGGCGGGCGTTGAGCCCGAGATGGGACCGATCGCGACCGGCCTCGGCGAAATCTTCATGTACACGCTTGAAGCGAAACCGGGCGCGCGCAAGCCCGATGGCGGCGCCTACAGCCCTGAAGATCTGCGCACCTTGCAGGATTGGGTGATCCGCCCGCAACTGCGCAACACGCCCGGCGTCACCGAAGTAAATTCGATCGGAGGGTTCGAGCGGCAATATCATGTGACGCCGCTGCCCGAGCGGCTGTCTGCCTATGGGCTCACCCTCAACGATGTCGTGGCTGCGCTGGACCGCAACAACGCCAATGTCGGTGCAGGCTATGTCGAACGCTATGGTGAGCAATATCTGGTCCGCGTGCCCGGCCAGGCTGCTGGGATCGACGATCTGAAGTCCATCATCGTCACCAATCGGGGCGGTGTACCGATCCGCGTTGCCGATATCGCCGATGTCGGCATGGGAGAAGAGCTCCGCACTGGTGCCGCGACGGAAAACGGTCAGGAGGTGGTGCTCGGCACCGTCTTCATGCTTGCCGGCGAGAATAGCCGCATCGTTGCACGTGCGGCGGCAGAGCGGCTCGAAGTGGCGGCGCGCGCGCTGCCGACGGGTGTCCGGGCCGTTGCGATCTACGACCGGACCGATCTAGTCGAACGTGCGATCTGGACAGTCGAGAAGAACCTGCTCGAAGGCGCATTGCTGGTCATCGTCGTGCTGTTCCTGCTGCTCGGGAACGTCCGAGCGGCCCTGATCACGGCTGCGGTCATTCCGATCACGATGCTGATGACAATCACCGGCATGGTCCAGGCGGGTGTCTCGGGCAATCTCATGAGCCTGGGCGCGCTCGATTTCGGGCTCATCGTCGATGGCGCCGCGATCATTGTCGAAAATTGTCTTCGCCGCTTTGGAGAGGCGCAGCACCGCTATGGCCGGTTGCTCGACCGGGAGGAGCGTTTCTCGCTGGCGGCCTCGGCCACCTCGGAGGTTATTCGCCCTTCGCTGTTCGGGGTGATGATCATCGCACTCGTCTATGTCCCGATCTTTGCGCTGACGGGCGTCGAGGGGAAGATGTTCCACCCGATGGCAATCACGGTCGTCATGGCGCTGACGGCAGCCCTGATCCTCTCGCTCACTTTCGTGCCCGCAGCGATCGCATTGTTTGTCAACGGCAAGGTCGAGGAGAAGGAAAGCCGGCCGATGAGCTGGGCAAGGCGCGCTTATGAGCCTGCACTTGCAACAGCGTTGCGCCTGCGCGTCGCGTTCGTCGTCGGTGCCGTCGCGATCATCGCCCTGGCAGGATTTGCAGCCACGCGGATGGGGTCCGAGTTCGTCCCCAATCTCGACGAAGGTGATATCGCAATGCACGCGCTCCGCATTCCCGGCACAAGTCTCAGCCAGGCAATCCAGATGCAGCGCATACTGGAAGCCCGTATGAAGCAGTTTCCAGAGGTGGAGCGGATCGCCTCGAAAATCGGAACCGCGGAGGTCGCCACTGATCCCATGCCACCATCGGTCGCGGATACCTTCATCATGCTGAAGGATCGCAAGGACTGGCCCGATCCGCGCAAACCCCGCGCCGAGCTGGTGCGGCAGATGCATGCCGCAGCCCTGACGATTCCGGGCAATAACTACGAATTCACCCAGCCCATCCAGATGCGGTTCAACGAACTTTTGTCGGGCGTCCGCGCAGATGTAGCCATCAAGGTGTTCGGCGATGATCTCGATTTGTTGCTCGGCGTCGGGCAGGCGATCGAAAAAATTGTCAGCGGCGTCGATGGCGCTGTCGATGTCGGTGTCGAACAGGTGACCGGTCTCCCCGTGCTCCAGATCACCCCCGATCGAGCCGCCCTTGCGCGGCTCGGCCTCAACATTGGCGATATCCAGGATGTCGTTGCGATATCGATCGGTGGCAAGGAGGCTGGCCAGATGTTCGAGGGCGACCGGCGCTTTCCCGTGGTCGTAAGGCTGCCAGAAGATATTCGCGAAAAGGTCGAGGAGATCGGCCGCCTGCGCGTACCGCTGGCAGCAACCGATGATGGGCCGCGTGGTTTTGTGCCCATACAGGACGTCGCCAGGGTCGAGGTCGTGATCGGCCCCAATCAGATCAGCCGCGAGGACGGCAAGAGGCGCGTCGTCGTGACCGCCAATGTCCGCGGTCGCGATCTGGGCTCGTTTATCGAGGAGTTGCGTCAGAAGGTCGATGCCGAGGTCGAAGTGCCGCCTGGCTATTGGATCAGCTATGGCGGGACATTCGAGCAGCTGATCTCGGCCGCCAAGCGGTTTCAGCTGGTTGTGCCCGCCGCAATGCTGATGATCTTCGGCCTCCTCTACTGGCTGTTCCGTTCGGCAAAAGATGCTGCGATCGTCTTCTCTGGCGTGCCGCTCGCATTGACAGGCGGCGTCGCAGCTTTGTTGCTTCGTGGCCTGCCGCTGTCGATCTCCGCCGGGATCGGGTTCATCGCTCTTTCGGGCGTCGCAGTGCTGAACGGCGTGGTCATGCTAAGCTTCATTCGCACACTCAGTGCGGAGGGCAGGCCGCTGGATGATGCGATACGAGAAGGCGCGTTGACGCGATTGCGGCCGGTACTGATGACGGCGCTCGTCGCCAGCCTGGGCTTCGTGCCGATGGCGTTCAATGTCGGCGCGGGCGCGGAAGTGCAACGGCCGTTGGCAACGGTGGTAATCGGCGGGGTCATCTCCTCGACCCTGCTGACCTTGCTGATCCTGCCTGCGCTCTACCGTCTCGCACACGGGCGAGCGCCTGCCCCTCCCAGCAATCCCCAGCTCCAGCCAGCCACCCAGGAGATCTTATGACTCTCAGACAATTCCGATAATGGTAAGCGGCTTCAACGCGACTAATGGCCTTGGGTTTGGCTTGCCGCCGCAGTACAAATTTTCCTCTAGAAGGGAATGGAGCATGACCGATGGTCGGGCAACCTGCGGGTTATTTGTGGGATCGAATCGCAGGACATCGCCCCTTGGCCCTGAGCGTCGGCCGCAAGGCTCAATTGCGCGCTCGCGATCGATTCCTGCTGACTCGCTTTTACGGCGCTCGGTACCGACGCCTCGTTCGCCAAAACGCTAGGGTGGAAGGATGACAATAAGAAACTGCGTGATGCCACGAAGGAAATTTACGGGGCCGACGAATATGAAACGATGCTGGCGGAGACGGCTGAAAAAGCAAAGCGAATAGCCTAGACGGGCTGGCTCGGGCAGACGGCCAATCCGCAATATTGCGACATCAATGTAAGTTCGGTGAGCATGATCAGCACGGCTGAGGCGCCGAACGACGCGACCAAGAACTGACACGCAATTGCAGCTTGCGCATAATGCGGAGGTCGCGCTCGTCAATTTTGGAGAGCGGATAAACCGATTTTTGAGTCTGGTTTCCCGCCGAGCAAAGGTGCTGAACCGTCACCCCTATCCCCGCCAGCTAACTCGCCGACCGAACTCAGCAAGGCTCGTGCACACAAAGAAGCCGCCGGAGGGAACCGGCGGCTTCATATTCTCGCACGATATGGTTCTTTAGACGAAGGATGGCGCCCGCTTGCGGCTTTTGGAGCGCATCGCGCCCCCGACGGCACCAAAGCCGACGAGCATCATGGCCCAAGTAGCCGGCTCCGGCACTGCGCCCGCACGACCGAAGAACGCGATGTGAGAAAGTGCCGGCAAACCTTTATTCTTGCCGTTCTGCAGGCCGTCCGTGGTATAAAAACCGTTATCGCCTGCGGCAGAATAAAGCATAAACTGGTTTCCGGATTTCACGGCGATATAATCAATGACAAAGCCGCTCGCTGTCCATTCTCCCGAACCGATTGATCCACCGGTAACGGCACCAAAGCCAGAATCGCTTTTCCCCAGGTAGTTCAAAACGATGTCGGGGCTTTTCGCATCATTATAAGCAATCTGGGTCTCAAGCACGGTATTAGGGGCAATATTGCCATCGAACTCACATCCAGTGGCCAATGAGCAACTGGCATCCACGAGCTTGATGGCCGCGGTGGCAGGAGCTCCCACCAATAATATCGTTGTCGCACAAGCTATCGTAACGATTGAACGTAGTGTTTTCATGGCAGAACTCCTGAACTGTCGCACTGTCTCTCGAACACGCCTGCGACTCCTGTCTCAGGCCCAGCTCAAGCAGATTCGCCGCAATTCAAAACTTTGTTAATCTTTGTTTTTTCGTCCTTTTTGTTCCGAAACAGCACGCAACTCGGGCGGGATTCGGCCATTCGTGTCCCGAGTGCGGTCGCAGTGGCTGGCATCCCCCCTTCCGTTATGAAAAGATTCAGAACGGAAGTCGCGCCGTTTATCTGAGTTAAATCTCCGTCCGCTGTTAGGTGCTTCTAAAGGCTCGACGAACGTCCCACATTAATCAGCCTTCTTTTGGTGCGTTCCTTCTGCGGCCATCATGGTCGTAGGAGAAGTGTCATGGGATTATCAGAATTCGATCCCGCTGCTCGCGAGCGAGTATCGCGCTGGCTGAGCAGCCACGCCCGAAGGTCTCTCTCCCCTCTCCGTAGCGATCAACCGTCATTCGCACTGCCTCCCTGCCTATTTTTCCGGTCACCGACATTGAACCACCGATGGCGCAACGTTTGAACAAACTTCAACTTTCCTCGAAAAAAAGTGCATTTTCGAACTCTCATCAGTTTGAGCGTGAAAACACAAATGGATGTACCAAGTTCGCGCTTTTCTGTTTCACCTGTCGCTAAGCCGATCTTGCCGTTTGCGGTGCATTCATGCGTCCGGTTTGTAGCCCTGTGGTCAAAGGCGGGCCTGGCCGGCCGATCCATTTGCATCCCAGCTGCTGGCGAACGCGCCTGGCGTTTTGAATGAAAGGTTAAATACGATTGTTGCAGAAACCTGGTTTTGGGCTATGTTTTTGCAGATCCGCTCAGAGGATGGCAATTATGACACAGCGTCCGCCGGTTTGGTTTTTCTTGGTGGTCGCGTTTACAATCGCAGCGTCGGCTTTTTTCCTCGGGCAATGGCATGACGGCGCGGGCGTTCCTGCAGTGATCCTTTTGACGACAATATGGGCGATTTACGCCCAGCGACATTTGGGATCTCGTGGCAGCCATTAGGTGGGCGATATGATGGACATGGTGACAGCTCTACGGGCTGAGATCTGCGTCCGCTCGGTGTGCCAGTCCGCGGCATATTTCATGGCCGCTCGCTAAATGTTGTGTCTTGAAGTTTTTCTGTCTGCTCCCGAACGAACGGATCGTGATGAGACAGGCACGACAGCAATAGACGCGGACTGCACCCAGGATCGAATATCTGGCCAATGGTTCTCAACCATTGATCTATATCTGCTGTCGTCGTCTTGCGATCATTGCCAGCCGCTGTTTCTGACCATCCGCTCCCCTGCGGCGTCCAACGGATCATCAGCCATCATGGCTTGGGCGGCGTCCATCAATTCGCCACTACTGGCCTGACGATAACCCTCGCCCGCCTTTTTCTCCCCCGCAATCACGCGCTTGAGCTGCCAATTACCACTGACACGACACGCTATGCCTGAGAGAGATGTGCCTTCGAACGTGCGGCAGATTTGGCCGGACCGGTCCCAAAATGTCAGACCGATGCGCGTCGCGGCACTGGCAGGCTGGGCGGATGCAAGCTGCGTGTTCAGGGATCTGGCCAAATCTCCCTGCGCGACCAGTTCGCCCTGCCGGCTTCCGACCAGCGCGGGGGTACCCAGATCAATCACCTGACCCAGCATGAGACCGATCACGAGAGCGGCTGCCATCGCGACAAGGCTCCGAGCCGGTAAAAAGACCGGCGCTTTCGACACGGCTTCCAAGGGTACGACCTGAAGATCCAGCAAATCCGTCAACCTGTCGGGCACCGGTGCTGCGATCACCGGCGCGAAATGGCCCTCTAATCTTGTTCGCAGGGAACGGTGCGCCGCCACCTGCGCGGCCAGCGCCGGGTCCGCCGCAATCAGCTTTTCGACGCGATTTGCGCTGAGAGGATCGAGTTCGTGATCCGCAAAGGCCATCAGCATTTCAGGGTCGATCGTCATGCAGCCTCTCCCAGATGGGCCATCAGCGCATCCCGCCCGCGGCACAGCCGCGATGTCAGTGTACCGATCGGAATGTTCAGAATTTCAGCCGCCTCCTTATAGGCAAAGCCTTCGACCAGAACGAGCGCGATCACCTCACGTTGCTCATCGGGTAGCTTCTCCATGGCACGGCCGACATTGCCGATCTCCGCCGCCATCTCCGTGCGTTTGTCGCCGTCATCGCCCACGCTCAGTCCGGCCTCCTCGGTGACGAATGTTTGCCCCCGGCGCGTGCGGGCGCGGACTTCGTCGATCCAGAGGTTGCGCATGATCCGGTACATCCAGCTATCCAATCTCGTTCCGACCTGCCACTGATCCTTCGATCGCAGCGCGCGCTCGATCGATGCCTGGCACAGATCATCGCCGTCCGCGGCGTCGCGCGACAAGCTCAAAGCAAAACGCCGAAGCCTCGGCAACAAGGCCAGCAAATCGCGTTCAAACGCCATCAGGCCGGGGTCCAGTCTTTGATCATTGAGGATTAAACGGATGATCCCAGCCGTTTAATCCGTCATATCTTCAAAAGGCACAAACATTTTAGTGAAACTGGACAGAGACGATGCGTGTGACCAAGAAGAAGCCGCTCCGGTGGGCAAGATTCGCACTGCCGCTCGTGCTGACGGCCGTTCCCACAATGCTGGCGGCACAGATCGTCGCGCCCGGTGGGGTGATCGGCACTGCGCTGGACCGGCTGCCCCTGCCTGATCTCGACCGCCTGCCCGGCGGAGATGTGAGCCGGCGGCTGACGGATGTCAGGATGGACCGGCTGGAATCGCTGGTCCGTGCCAATCGCGGAATTGTGGAATTTGATGACCGGCGCAATCCGGCAGTGAGTGGCGTATTGATCCTGACCGATCCCAGTGAGGCCGATGTCGCGAACGCCGCGCGGGCCGGCTTTGCGGCGATCGGGCGCGAAACGATCGAAGGTGTCGACATAGAATTGGTGCGGCTCGCGGTGCCCAACGGGCAATCCCTTGGTAATGCGATCAAAGCGCTGCGCAAGCAGATGCCGGGAGCGGATATCAGCGCTGACACGCTTTATTGGCCAAGTGGCCTCGCGCTGACCGTAATTGCGGCCGGTGTACAGACGGCCAGCAGCCGTCCGGTCGCGAGGCCCGCGATTGGCATGATCGACGGCGGCGTCGCCGCGCATCCGGCGATCAGGGGTGCCATCGAGGCCAAGGGCTTTGCCCGTGGCGCGCCATCGGCGAGTGCGCATGGTACGGCGATCGCTTCGCTATTGATCGGATCGGGGGCGGTGCGCGGGGCTGCGCAGGGCAAATCCCTGTTGGCGGCCGACGTCTATGGCAATGATGTTGCGGGCGGCAATGCGACGGCCATCGCGCGGGCTCTGGGCTGGTTCGTCCAGCGCGGCGTCCCGATCGCCACGATCAGCCTTGTGGGTCCGGCCAATCCGCTGCTTGGCAAGACCGTGGCCAGCGCGCAGGCCAAAGGGCTGATCATCGTCGCTGCGGTCGGCAATGACGGTCCTGCTGCCCCGCCGGTCTATCCTGCATCCTACCAGGGGGTGATCGCCGTCACCGGCATCGACGGGCGCGGCCGCGCCTTGCCTGAGGCCGGACGCGCCGCACATCTCGATTATGCCGCGCCCGGGGCCGATATGCTGGTCGCTGCCTTAAGCGGCAAAACTGCGCGCGTGAGAGGCACCTCTTATGCCGTTCCTCTCGTTGCTGCCCGTCTGGCCCAGCATTATCCACTGCAGGCTCCCGCGCGCCGCAACACGGCGATCAAAGCGCTCGATGCCGAAGCGCAGGATCTCGGCGCCAAGGGCCAAGACAAGATGTTTGGCCGCGGCCTGATCTGCGGCCCATGCGCCACGCGCTGACACTTTTTTGCGAGAGCCGGGATTAAATCCAGAGTGGCCTCCGTTGTCTCCCACGAGCGGTTCATCTGGGAGATTTGAAATGAAGATTTTTCTGACAGGCACGAGCATCCTCAGCGTCATGGCCCTTGCGGTCCCTGCCTCTGCACAGCTTCTGGGCGGCGGCGGCGGTCTTGGCGGCAATCTGGGCGGCACGCTCGGTGGCGTCACCGGCTCACTCGGCGGCATGGGCAGTACTATGGGCGAAACCCGGATCGAGCGCAGCGTCGATCGCCGCACTGGAACGGCCAGGGTGGACACGCGGGCCAGCCGCAGTGCCAACGGCAATGCTGGCGGAGACGCCAATATTATCGGTAACACCCTCTCTGGCTCTACCAATGGCAGCGCCTCGGGTTCGGCTGGAAGCAGTGTCGCGGCCCAAGCGGTGGGCACCGATTTCGTACGCGATACGGCCGCACAGACGGTCGGAGCGGCACGTGGCACGGCAGGCCAGGCCGCAGACAAGGCCCGCGACACCGTGAGCGGCGGCAGAAATGCCGTCTCCCGTGCCGCGGGTTCGGCGGGTGCTGTATCCGGTGCTGTGTCTGGCAGCGCGACTGGCGCTGGCTCGGCGCAAGGTGACCTCGGCCAATTAGCGCTGGCCGGATCGGGTGCCGCAAACGGCGTGGGCATGTTTGCGGTTCAACCCGGCATGGCCGTGCTGGATGGTCGGGGTCGGGTGATCGGCACCGTGCAGGATGTGCGCACCAGCGGAAACGGCGTCGTTCAGCAAGTGCTGATGAGCGTCGGCGATCGCACCGCATCCCTTCCCGCCGCGAACTTCTCCGGCACCGGCAATGCGCTCGTCTCGGGCATGGGCAAAGCGGATGTGAAGGAGCAAGCCAAGCAGCAGGAAAAGGCCGCTGCCACCGAACCGGCAGGTGACGCGCAGGCTCCCAAAGCCCGGGCAGCGGGCCGCGAGGCGAGGTCGAACCAATAAGAGAACTCTCGAGAGCAGGTTTATGCGCGCGCCATCCTCCGGCGCGCGCATAATTTCGTCGCGTTGCGGCGGTTTGAGAGCACCAGCGCCGTGCGGATTGCTCTCCTGGGACAAATTTCCCTTTTTGCGGTGTGGCAATGCATACGTTATCTCAGGCCTCCTTCTGATGAGGAGACCATGCCAGACGGCTGGATATGGCGCGAAACTGGGAACGCCGAGGTCGGGACGGCAGGCAAGGTAGGCCGGCATCACGGCTAGTCGCTCATTTATCGATCCGAAGCGGTGGCTGGAGAGGGGCGCTGATTCCACGGGGGGCCATCAGTAAAAGGCGGTCGACCTTGAGTTTCAGCTTTCAAAAGCAGACCGTGGCTCCTGGGACAGGCTATCAAAGGTGGGCGTCCGAAGCGGTCTCGACCTCGGATGGGATAGCGGACGCGGCCATCATTTGCTTGTGCCTCTTGTATTCTCGGGGACGCGGAGGCACCGGGCTTGGATGCCCACAGAGAAATCCCTGGAAACTGATCTGCTGGGGCCGGTCCTTGGCGATCGCGATTGCGGCGCGTGCACGATGTGCTGCACCGTTCTCACAGTGGATACGCCCGAGTTCGAAAAACCGGCTGGACGGCCCTGCGTTCATCTCGCCTTGCACGGCTGCAATATTCACGCCGCGCGTCCGCACATCTGCCGGACATGGTTTTGTGCCTGGCGGAGGATTGCGGGAATGCCCGATGACGCCCGTCCGGACCGGTCCGGCATTTTGGTTTCGCTCGATTTTGTGCGCGACCCGAGCAACTGCTTCGAAGGCGTCTCGATCATGGTCCGCATGCACCCTGGTAGCAAGGCGATCGAAAATGGTATGGCATCATCCATTCTCGACGTCCTGTGCGATCGGCTGGTGCCCGTGTGGTTCAGCGACGGAACCAAGAAAATGTTGATGCACCCGGAGGATTGCGTTGCCAGTCTCGTCATATCGGGAGGCGCTGCACCGCCACATTTGAGAGATGAGGTGGCGGCATGGCGAGAGCGATACGGCGTTTTCGCAACCAAGGGTTAGCTTCGCCCGATCGCTGTCCTTGCATACCTTCGAACCGGGACAGGATTTTGCCAGAGACGGTTCGCATTCGGGAATTCGATTTTCACGGCTGAAGGCCCCGAAGAGAGGCGCTAACGAAGCGCCAGCCAGTCGCTGTAAAGGTGGCGTAACCGCTAGCCGGTCCACCCACCGCCTATGGCCCGGAAAGACGCGACCGCCGCCCGCGCCGTTTCAGTCTTTGCCTGCGCGCGCGCATCGCGCGTGTCCAAAAGGCGGCGGTCTGCGTCCAACACTTCGATCAGGCTAACTGCGCCGCCCTTATAGGCGGCAAGAGATGCGGATTGGGCACGCTCAAAGGCCAGTTCGCCCTTCCCGAGCGTCGCCTCCTGTGCTTCACGCTTGACTAGCGCCGACAGGGCGTTTTCGACATCTTCGGATGCGCGCAGGATGGCCTGGCGGTAGGCTGCCAGAGCTTCGGCATGGCCACCCTTGGCCGACGCGATTTCCGCATCGATGCGTCCAAAGTCAAATAGCCGCCAGCGCAAGCCGAGAAAGCCCTGTGCCTGAGACGCGCCGCCGGACAGGAGATTGCCGGCGCTTGTGGTTGCCGTGCCGAACAACCCGCCAAGCGAGAACTTCGGGAAATATTCAGCCATGGCGAGACCGATCCGCGCATTGGACGCGATCAACCGGCTTTCTGCGATCATCAGATCAGGGCGGCGGCGTAGCAAATCCGCTGGCGACCCGATATCCGTGAGTACCGGCGCATGGGGAATGGAAGCCGAGACCGACAGCATATTTCTATGTGCACCGGGCTGGACGCCCAGCAAGACATCGAGAGCGTTCATGGCAGCGTTGAGCCCGTCCTCCAACGTTGGCACGCTTGCTTCGACCTGCGACAGCGCGCCCTCGGCCTGTCTCAGTTCCAGCTCCGCCGCCACCCCCTTGGCATATTGAAGTCGAACGATCTCGACGAGGCGCTTCTGGGTATCCACCTGAGCGGTCGCGACACCGATCCGAGCCTGAAGGCCCCGAATGACGATATAAGTGTCGGCCGCCTGCGCCGCGACGGTGAGCCGGGCGGCAGCGACGCCCGCCTGCGAACCCTGGTAATTCGCAAGAGCGACCTCCTGTCCGCGCCTGAGGCCACCAAAAACATCAGCCTCCCACCCCGCAGACAGATTGCCTTCATAAACCTCCCCATTGCGATCGAAACCAGGGCTGGACTGGGCAATGCGCCCCACAGGCGTTTCAAGCGACTGACGAGCCGCTGTGGCCTGCGCGGAAAACGATCCGGACGGCAACAGCGCGGCATTCGCTGTGCCGAGCGATGCGCGCGCCTGCGTGACTCGCGCCTTGGCCTGCGCAATGTCCAAATTCTGCTGCAGTGCTGAATCGACCAGGCTCGACAACATCGGATCACCGAAACTCGCCCACCATTGCGACGTCGCAGCCTCTATTTGAGGAGATTGAACTGTTCGTTCCAAGGCCTGCTGCGCACCGAAAAACGCGGAAGGCTGAGACATCTCGGGCCGGACATAATCCGGACCAGCCGCACAGGCAGACAATGCGATCGCGAGCAAGGAGGGCAAAGCGAAGCTGGACAGGCGCATGACAATCCTCCTGAAATGGACATGGTAAAAATGAGTGTGACTTATATCTATATTGGTCACAGGTTGTCAATCCCATCCCACATTGGTATCATGGGCGCATGAACGACATATCAGACATCACCACCGGCATACGTGGCCCCGTTGAGACGTATAAGCGCGACCAGATTGTCGATGCCGCCAAAGAGCATTTCAGCCTTTATGGCTATGCGAAAACCACCGTATCGGACCTTGCCAAGGCGATCGGATTTTCCAAAGGCTATATCTATAAATTCTTCGAGTCCAAACAGGCGATCGGCGAGGCGATCTGCGCATCGTGCCTCGGTGCCATCCTGGCTGCGGTCGAGGAGTCGCTGGCGGATGGAACCAGCGCCACTGACAAATTCAGGCGTTTTTTCAAGACTATAGTGGATAATAGCGCCGAACTCTTTTTTGCTGATCGCAAGCTTTATGACATCGCTGCGGTATCGAGCGATGAGAAATGGTCGTCTTCCGTATCCTATCTCGCACGCGTGGAAGAGATCCTCACTGCCATTCTGCTGGAGGGGCGGCAGTCCGGCGAATTCGAGCGCAAGACGCCTTTGGACGAAACATGCCGCAGCATCATGCAGGTGATGCAACCGTTCATGCAGCCCACCATGTTGCAGTTCAATCTCGACGTACTGCCCGATGGCCAGACGGCGGTCTCCAATCTGGTCCTGCGAAGTCTGGCACCCTGAAATTGTGACTAGTGACCAGTTGACAATATAGTCACTCGGTGCGAAACGGGGTTCAACTCCAGGGGAGAACGCCCATGTTCCCAATCACGTCCGCGCGTCGGGCTTCAGCCAATGCCACAATCTCCACGGCCCTGATGGGCGCCTCGCTCCTCGCGCTTTCCGCCTGCTCCAGCGCGGAGGCCGACCCGCGCAGCGACCCGCCTTATGTCCGCATCGCGACGCTCACCGACGGCGGCGTGCAGGGACGCGATTTCACGGGCATCGTCTCGGCGAAGGTGCAGAGCGATCTCGGTTTTCGCGTGCCGGGAAAAATCGTCGAACGCCTGGTCGATACTGGCCAGGCGGTGCACCGGGGGCAGCCGCTCATGCGCATCGACCGCACCGATCTCGGCCTGGCCATCATCGCTTCGGCGGGTGCGGTTGAGGCGGCGCGCGCGCACGCCCTGCAGACAGCGGCGGATGAGGCGCGCTTTCGCGATCTGGTTTCGGCCGGCGCGGTCTCGGCTTCGGCCTATGACCAGGCGAAGGCCGCCGCAGACGCAGCACGGGCGCAGTTGCGCGCGGCGCAGGCCCAGGCAGGCGTGAGCCGCAACGAGGCGGGCTATTCCATCCTCGTTGCCGATGCGGACGGGATCGTCGTCGAGACACTGGCCGAACCCGGCCAAGTGGTCGCGGCGGGCCAGACGGTCGTGAAACTCGCGCGCGCGGGCGCACGAGAAGCCGTGATCGATCTGCCCGAAACGGTCCGCCCCGCGGCTGGCAGCCATGCCAGTGCGACAGTGTTCGGCAGCGGGATTACTGGGGCTGCACGCTTGCGCCAATTGTCCGATGCCGCCGATCCGGCGACGCGCACCTATGAAGCGCGTTATGTTCTTGAAGGCGCAGCGGCAAGCGCGCCGCTCGGCGCGACGGTGACTGTCAGGCTGGCCCAACCGGGCGCGACGTCCTTGGCGCAGGCGCCGCTGGCTGCGATCCATGACAATGGCAAGGGGCCGGGTGTGTGGGTCATCAACGGCAAGCGTCCGACTGTCACCTGGCGGCCGGTCCGTCTGGCTGCGATCGGCGAGGAGACGGTGGCGATCAGGGGCGGCCTGCGGACCGGCGAGCGCTTCGTGGCGCTGGGCGCGCATCTGCTTCACGAAGGCCAGGCCGTGCGCCTCACGCCCGGCATGGGTGCCCAGCAGTGAGCGGGTTCAACCTTTCCGCGCTCGCGGTAAGGGAACGGCCGGTCACGCTCTTCCTGATCATCGCCATATCGGTCGCGGGGCTGTTCGCCTTCTTCAATCTGGGACGCGCCGAAGACCCAAGTTTCACGGTCAAGGCGATGACCGTCATCACCAGCTGGCCCGGCGCGACCGCGCAGGAGATGCAGGATCAGGTTGCCGAGCCGCTGGAAAAACGGATGCAGGAGCTGAAATGGTATGACCGGACCGAGACCTTTACCCGTCCAGGTCTGGCCTTCACCACGGTCACACTGAAGGATGCCACGCCGCCCAAGGATGTGCCGGAAGAATTCTATCAGGCGCGCAAGAAGCTCGATGATGAAGCCCCGAAATTACCACGCGGTGTCCAGGGGCCGTTCGTCAACGATGAATATGGCGACGTAACCTTCGCGCTCTATGCGCTCAAGGCCAAGGGCGAGCCCCAGCGGCTGCTGGTGCGGGAGGCCGAAACCATCCGGCAGCGCCTGCTGCACGTTCCCGGCGTGAAGAAGGTCAATATCATCGGAGAGCGGCCCGAGCGGATTTTCGTCGAATTTTCCTATGCACGCCTCGCCAATCTGGGTCTTTCGGCACGCGATATCTTCTCCGCGCTCAACGATCAGAATCTGATCACGCCCGCAGGCTCGATCGATACCAACGGACCGCAAATTCAGGTGCGGCTGGATGGCGCGTTCGACGATCTCCAGAAGATCCGGGATACCCCGATCATATCGGGTGGGCGCACGCTCAAACTGTCTGACATTGCCGACGTCAAGCGCGGCTATGAAGATCCCGCCACCTTCCTCATCCGCAATCAGGGCGAACCCGCGCTGATCCTGGGTGTCGTGATGAAGGAGCGTTATAATGGGCTCCAGCTTGGCGAAGATCTCTCCAAGCAGGCGTCTGCGATCACCGCGCAAATGCCGCTCGGCCTGTCCTTCTCCAAGGTGACCGATCAGGCGGTGAATATCGAAGAAGCTTACGGCGAATTCATGCTGAAGTTCTTCGTGGCTTTGGCAGTGGTTATCGCGGTCAGTCTGGTCAGTCTCGGTTGGCGCACCGGTATCGTGGTCGCCATGGCGGTGCCGCTGACATTGGCGGCCGTGTTCGTCATCATGCTGGCCACTGGACGCGATTTCGATCGCATCACCTTGGGCGCTCTTATCCTGTCGCTCGGCCTGCTCGTCGATGATGCGATCATCATCATCGAGACGATGGTCGTCAAAATGGAGGAAGGGTTGGACCGGATCGCGGCCGCAACCTACGCCTGGGGGCATACTGCAGCACCGATGCTGGCGGGCACGCTGGTCACCACGATCGGGCTCATGCCGGTGGGCTTCGCCAAATCGGGTGCAGGCGAATATGCGGGCAATATCTTCTGGGTGGTGGGGTTCGCCCTGCTGACATCCTGGGTGGTGGCAGTGATTTTCACGCCCTATCTCGGCGTGAAGCTGTTGCCCGATATCAAGCCGGTCGTTGGCGGTCATGCCGCTATTTACGATACGCGGCGTTATCGCCAACTTCGCGCGCTGCTTGGCCGGACCATCGCGCACAAGAAGAAGGTGGTATTCGGCGTGGTAGCGCTTCTGTTCGTCTCGGTATTCCTGATGGGGTTCGTGCGGCAGCAATTCTTCCCGATCTCTGACCGCCCTGAAGTGTTCGTCGAGGTTCAGATGCCCCATGGCAGCAGTATCGAGGCCACCGGCGCAGCCACCGCCAAGATCGAGACGTGGCTGAGGAAGCAGCCCGAGGCCAGGATCGTCACGGCCTATATCGGCCAGGGCGCACCGCGTTTCTATCTCGCCATCTCTCCCGAACTGCCCGATCCCTCATTTGCGAAAATCGTGGTCCTCACCCCCAATGAAAAGACGCGCGAGGCGCTCAAGCGCCGCGTGCGGCAGGTGGCTGCGCAAGGGCTGGTTCCCGAAGCCCGCATCCGCGCATCGCAGATCGTATTTGGTCCCTATTCCCCCTTCCCGGTCGCCTTCCGCGTCATGGGACCGGACCCGAGCACGGTCCGCGCGATCGCAGAACGAGTGCGCGGCGTGATGCTGAAGAATCCGTCCATGCGTCAGGTCAATACCGATTGGGGCGAGCGTGTTCCCACCGTTCATTTCGTGCTCGATCAGGACCGTCTGCGCGCAATCGGCCTGTCATCGCACGATGCCTCCGAACAGTTGCAATTCCTGCTGACTGGCGCGCCGGTGACGCAGGTGCGCGAGGACATCCGCTCGGTCGAAGTGGTTGCCCGCAGCGCAGGGCCAGACCGGCTTGATCCCGCCAGACTGAATGCATTCACACTGACCGGCGCGCAGGGTCAGCGCGTGCCGCTCGACCAGATCGGCAAAGCGGAAATCCGGATGGAGGATCCGATCCTGCGCCGCCGCGACCGTTATACGACGATCACGGTTCGCGGCGACATTGCCGAGGGCACGCAGCCGCCCGACGTGTCGCTACAAGTGATCAAGGGGCTCGAGACGGTGAAACAGACCCTGCCGGCTGGTTACAAGATCGAAACCGCCGCCGCGCTTGAAGAGGCCGGCAAGGCCAATGCCGCGCTTGCCGCCATCTTCCCGATCATGATTATCCTGATGATGATCGTCATCATCTTCCAGCTGCGCTCGATGGCCGCGATGGCGATGACGTTGCTCACCGCCCCGCTCGCTCTGGTGGGCGTGGTACCGACCCTGTTGCTGTTCCACCAGCCATTCGGGTTCAACGCGATCCTCGGACTGATCGGGCTGGCCGGGATCATCATGCGCAACACGCTGATCCTGGTCGGGCAGATCCACCAGAATGAAAAGGACGGGCTCGATCCCTATCATGCCGTGGTCGAGGCGACGGTGCAGCGCGCGAGGCCGGTGATCCTGACGGCGCTGGCGGCCGTGCTGGCGTTCATTCCGCTCACAACATCGGTCTTTTGGGGATCACTGGCCTTCACGCTGATTGGGGGCACGATCGGAGGCACGGCGCTGACCTTGGTGTTTTTGCCCGCGCTTTACGCCATCTGGTTTCGGATCAAGCCGGTGACCGATGCCGTTGGGCATGTCCCATCGTCTCCTCGAGCGACCCAATGAGCATCTGCTCAAAGTGGATCGAAAGCACGCCGATCTTGCTGCGCTGCGTCGCGAGCTGAAGGCGGTCAATGGTTCGTGAGAGGGAGGCATTGCTGCCGATTGCCAGATCATTGAAGCCTTGGGGCCTACACTGCCGACTTGAATGGGGGGGCGTTGAAGCGCTTTTTGCTCGATAGTAAGAAGCGGAACGTCCGCTCCTAAGAGCGCGAATCTTGCTGCTGAGCGGCTACACAGGGTCGGGAGCAGCATCTGCGCTTTCGCCCAACTTTTGCCAATTACGCTGCCCTAATCGCTCGCACCTCGGTGGCGGCAACCGATCCGAACTATGATTTGCCGGAGAAACGCCTCGCCGAATGCCCGAAGACAAAGTGCCACCATCCCACCTAGTAGCCTTCAGATCCTTTCCGCCAGGCGATCCGCAGCAGGCGTGCCGTCAGCGCTGCCGAAGCGGATTCCCAGCATCCGCCACGATCTCTCGCGCATCAACACGACGCCGGGATCTGTTTCTCGACCAAATCCGCTCGCCTATGCCTCCATCATACCTAGGCGCGCGTTCCGGAGTTATCTGGTGATGTCGATGTTCGAAAAAGGCGATCACATAGGTGATGTTTCACTGGCCGCTGCGTCGTCGGCGATAGGGATCATCCATGTCGCCCTGACGCGGCGCGGGCCGAGGCTAGACGCGTGTCTGCTCGGTGCTCGGCACAACGGACGGATTCGCGCCTGTGCCCTACACTTTTTCCGACGGAACCGCGCCGTCGCCGCCCGATTTCCTGATCGAGATCGAAGCGATCGTCGTAGTTCCGGATGAAAAATCGGGCCTGCTCCTACCCCGTGTCCCTGGCCGCTTAAGCGGTCCCGGAAGCCACGAACCATGAACGAAAAACGCCCTCGCTTTCGGCCCCAAAGCGAAACGGCCCCTGCCGCGCCGCCGGGCTCGTGGGCTGGTAACCAGTCATCACATCGCCAAACCCCGCCGCCACCATCATCTTCATATAGTCAGCCGTCAGCGCGCCACGCCAGTTTGGCTCATTATTATACTGGGCCTCCAATTCGCCGTTGAGTTCGACCCAAGTGTCAGAATTATCGTGAAGGAGCGGCACTTCGAGATGGACGGCGAGACCCCCTGGGCGAAGAAGGCGCCGACTTTCCGCAAGAATATTGAACATTGCTGCTTGAGACGTCTCGTGAAACAGCACGCAACTGAAGACCAGATCGAAGCTGGCATCTGAAAAATCGGTGCGCTCCGCGCTTTGCTGCGAAAAATGCACGGGAGCGCCCAGATGCTCGGCGCGCGCATGGGCATAACGCAAGATGGACGCGCCGACATCGATCCCATGCACCTCGGCGTCGGGAAAACATTGCGCGGATGGCACGGTGCTGGTGCCGATCCCGCAGCCCATATCGAGAATGCGCTCCGGAGTGAAGTCAGGGCGGCGGGTCAGCACATGTGCCATCGCGGTCTGGCCGCGCAAATCGTTGAGCATCCCGCCATTTCGACCGAGCATGAATACAGCCCCGCCGCGATCCATCACCGCGCCCTGCATGAGCGAGCCATCGTCATGGGCGTTGCCGCCCGGCATCAGATGGATATCGCCGCGCAGGATATAATCGGGCGGAACGAAACTCTCACTGGTCCGGACCGAGCCGCGCGGCGCGGCAATTTCCGCCAATGCTTCAAGCTGAGGTGCCTGACGTTCCACGCTGTCGCCAACCGTCGCCCATAATTGACGCTGTGATTCCCGCTTCAGGGCCAGCCAGGTGCGAAAACTTTGATGCTGGGACATGCGCGCGCGAAGGTCGGCGACGCCATTGTTTGACCCCGCCTTGTCCAGCGAACGCCCCTCCTCATCAGCCAATTCGGCCTGAACGCCTTCAAGCGGGCCGTTAACGAACTGTTTGAGGTCCCGAACGAATAATTGCTCGACTAACTCATCGTGGCTGGGGACCGCAATCAACGGGTGGCAAAGGTCTGCGCGCCTTTCGGCGAGTTTTTGAACGCTCATGCAGACTCTCCTCTCTTTGTTGCGAGATCGCCCTGCGCCGCTTCACGCAATGGCCTGAAAACCTTGGCGAGGATGCGCTGGCGCTGCGCATCGCGTTCCACCTGCGCGTCACCCGGCGGGTCGAATTGATCAATTGCCCCACGTTCCAGCGCACCCGCGCTGATCAGAAGTCGCTCGCAGGCGTCGAGCCGCGCACGCAAAACGGTGACTTCGGAAGTGAGCCCGACGATCATCGCGAGAAATTGCTCGTCCAGTGCGCGGCTGTTCTCGATGGCCTCGAGCCGATTGGGCGTTCGTGGCAGCGACTGGCGGATCATAGGGCACGCCCATGCGAGGTTGGCCGAACGCAGCAAAGCGCGTCACTGGACTGCGGCAAAAATGTCCATTCATCCATATCGAAGTTACCTGTATTGATCTGGAGATACATGTCGAACACCATGATTTTGACAATCAACGCAATAGATTCATGCTTTTGACAATTGCCCAGCAGCGCGCTGGATCGCCTTGACCACCCGTGAATATGTGCCGCAGCGGCAGATGTTGGAGATCGCGCCGCCAATTTCGCTTTCCGAGGGCTTGGGCGTCTCCTTGAGCAGCGCCGCCGCGGCCATGATCATTCCGGTTTGGCAGAAACCGCATTGCGGGACTTGCTCGACGATCCACGCCGTCTGCAGGGGGTGCGGCTTGTCGGGCGTACCCAATCCTTCGATGGTGGTAATTCTTGAGCCTGGGGGCACATCACCGAGCTGCATCATGCACGCGCGCACCGCCTCGCCGTTCACATGCACGGTGCAGGCACCGCAAAGGCCAATGCCGCAGCCGTATTTCGCGCCGGTCAGATGCAGCAAGTCCCGCAATGCCCAAAGCAAGGGCATGTCGCCATCGCCGTCGAGCTTCCGGTTCCGACCGTTCACGTTGAGTTCTTGAGCCATAGCTTGTTCCCAGCGCTAGATGTCGAACGATTTTGACAAAGGGAGCCGGCGAATGCGGGTGCCGTTCGCCTGCGCGATGGCGTTGCATATCGCGGGCGCGACAAGCGGCGTCGAAGCTTCGCCCGCGCCTGCTGGCGGATGATCACTGTCGACGAGGTGCACGTCGATCGGCGGGATGTCGCTGATCAGCGGCATCCGAAACTCGCCGAAATTCTGCACTTGTGGTCGGCCATCGGCGAACGGCACCTCACCCCATAGCGTTGCCTGCAGGCCGAATACGATACCACCACTGATCTGCGCCTCCAGGCTTGATGGATCGATGATGCGTCCACAATCGAAAGCGCAGACGAGCCGCCGAATATTGAACATACGCTCGGTCACTTCGACTTCAGCGGCCATCGCGCAGAAGCTGTCCGCACCATAGGCAATGGCGATGCCGCGGCCGACGTTGGGCTGACGCGGATTTTCCCAGCCGATCATTGCGGCTGCCTTGTCCATAACCGCCACAAGCCGTCCATGGCCCGGGCCAGACAGCAGGTTACGGCGCAATGTGTAAGCATCCTGCTTCGTTGCCACAGCGATCTCATCGATCGCGCTCTCGGCAAAGAAGGCGACCTGAGACAGGGTAACGCTGCGCCAATAGCCGGCGGGGATACCCAATTCGACTTCGTGAAACTCCATCAACTTGTTGGGGAATTTGTAGCGGTCGTAGATCAACATCGCCGCGACCGACGGGTCGGCCATGCCCGGAATCTGTTTCTTCTTTTGATAGCGCCAGATCGATGGACCGGTGATCTGGCTGTGCATACCGGCGATCTCGCCGGTATCGGAGAGTGCTGCCCGTATTCGGGCGCGAAAGGCCGGGCGGAACTGGTCCATGGTGAAATCCTGTTCGCGGGTCCACATCGTGCGAACCATGCGGCCAGGCATAGCGATCGCCGCCTGCACGGCGATGCGTACAAAATCGGTCGCCCATTTGCGACCGAATGCACCGCCCAGAAAGGTCATCTCGACACGCACCTTGTCGAGCGGCAAGGCCGCAATGTCTGCCGCAACCTGGCGAGACACTTCGGGTGCCTGTAACGGCCCCCGGACAAGCAGGCCTTCAGGGGTCAATTTGGCCGAGCAGACGAGTGGTTCCATCGCGGCGTGCGCGAGATGCGGGACGTCATATGTCATGTCGAGGACGCTAGCCGCGCTTTCCAGCGCTTTGGCCACTTGGGGCCGATCGGGCTGGATCATCTTTGGCGGAAAAACCGAGAAATCCGTTTCGGGAAATGTCTGGCCCGGGACTTCGATCAGCGCCTTGCTGAAGCGGTCGGCGATCACATCGTCACTAAGCTCGGCGGTCGGAGCGGCCTCGTATTCGAGTACTATCGCTTCCGAGGCCTTGCGCGCGTGCCAGAAATTGTCCGCGATCACCGCGACGCCGCCATCGACCGGCACGATCTTGATCACGCCCGGCATAGTCTGCGCCTTGGCGGAATCGACGTGCGTGATCTTGCACATCGGGTGCGGTGCCAGCGACAGCATGGCCGTGAGCATTCCCGGCTCGAAGATATCGGCACCGAATTCGGCAGTGCCGAAGACCTTGGCAGACAGGTCTTTGCGCGGAATCGCTTTGCCGATCAGCTTGAAATCCTTGGCGGCTTTGAGCTTTGGCTCGCTTGGCACCGGCAAAGCGGCCGCAGCCGCTGCAAGTTGGCCATAACTGATCGAACGCCCGGAGGCTGCGTGAGCGATGCGGCCTTGAGTGGCGGTAAGGCCGGCAGGGTCGACGCCCCAGTGTTGCGCAGCCGCGGAGATCAGCATTTCGCGGGCCGCCGCACCAACCTTGCGGAGCGGGCTATAATAGCCGGAGATCGTCTCGCTATTAACGGTACGCTGAATCTTGCTGAGTGGATTGCGAAAGCGTTCGTCCGCCCAAGGTGCGCGGACGCTCACGCTGTCCCAAGCACATTCGAGTTCCTCGGCGACCATGCGCGCCAGTGCGTCATACGCCCCTTGGCCCATTTCGGACGCCGGTGAAACGATGGTGACCGCCCCGTCCTCAGCGATACCGAGATAGGCTCCAAGCTCGACGGCGGCACCCGGCGCTTGGGCGACGGCTCCGGAAATGTCGGTTCCGAGCACGAGCACGCCAAGCGCGCCGGCCTTAATAAACCCTCTGCGCGTGAACACAATGTCGGTCACGCCCTAGCCCTGCCAAGCTCTGGCCGTACCCGGAGAATCGCCAGCGCGGCCAACAAGGCGCAAACGCTAGGCACGATGGAAACCGACCACACCAGCGCGCGCATGGCGCTTTCCGGTTGAGCAATTTCGGGTCCGACACCGGGAATATAGCCATTGAGTTGAAGGAATGCGCCAACCGCGGCGATGCCGATGGCATAGGAGACCTTCTCGATGGTCGTATAAAGGCCGGCAAATGCGCCTTCCCGTGCAAATCCACTCTTGGCGGCGTCCGCTGCGGCGACATCTGGCAGCAGTGACTGGCCGATCAACAGCATCCCCGCGGATCCCACGCCGAGTATTGCCGAACGAAGGACAAGGATGGAGAGGGATTCACCTGGTTGGGCGAACATCCAGGTAATACCGGCAAGCGAATGAACAGCAGCAGCGAGCAGATAGGTCTTGTGCTTGCCAAGGTGCTTGGAAATGCGGGTCCAAATCGGTGCGCCGACAATGATTCCAATCGTCGAAGCGCCAAATACGAAGCCCAAATGCGCATCGCTGAGCTTGAGAATGCGCTGCATGAAGAAGGCGATCACGGCTGATGAAGTGGCAACGCCGGTCAACTGCAGCAGTTTGGCAACCAGCAGCCAGACGAAATCCGAATTGCGCAGAATGCCGAGTTGATCTCGCCAGCCGGGCCTGTGCGTGGAGCGCGGCAGACGACGGGCGTTGCGGGTCATACGGAAGCAGACCAGTGCGGCCAGCAAAACCAAAATCCCCATGACCATGCTCATTCCCGCATGGCCGTCGCGGCCACCGCCGAAAGCCACGATGAGCGCCGGTCCAGCCGCCCCGGCCAGCAACTGGCCGATGGCTATCGCTTTGACCCGCCATGACATTATGACCGAGCGCTGATGACTATCTTCGGTCATTTCGGCGGGCATGGCCATATAGGGCACGCAGAAGACGGCATATCCGGTCGAATAGACGATCAGCGCTCCAGCCATCCAGACGATCGTGGCGCTATCGCTCAACGTCGGGGGTGCGAACAGCAAAGGCAGCGAAAGCGCGCAAATCACGCCGCCTGCCAAAAGCCAGGGCCGACGACGGCCCATGCGCGTTTCGAAGCGGTCACTCACCATGCCGACGAGGGGATCGATGAGTCCGTCATAGATTTTGGAGCCTGCGATCAACAAGGCGGCGAGGCCAGCGCTGAGCGCCAGATTATCCACCATGAAACGCAGTAACAGCAGCCCGGTCGTGTTGTAGAGGATTGCGACCGAGAGCGAGCCAACGCCCCAACCCAATACGATCGACGTCGGAAGGCCGGTGCCTTTCGAATCGGGAACGGAGACGGCAGCGGGGCTGGTGCTGACCACAGGCCTATTTCGCTTCCGACGGAGAGAGATCGCGGGCAATGCGGAAGCCGAAGATCCAGCTTTCCTGTTCTTCCGGATCACGGCCGCGCCAGGCCGCGCGGTCGCGGAAAGCCGCGGTCATCCAACTGCCCCCGCGCACCGAGCGCCGTGGACAGGGTCCGCTTAACTCATAAGCGCTGCCATCTTTCGGCGCTGCCGCGGGATATGGCGCGACATAGCAGTCCTGCGTCCATTCCCAGACATTGCCGATCATGTCGTACAGGCCGAAAGCATTCGGTTTGAGCGACTTCACCGGCGAAGCCTTGATGTGGCCATCGTTGCAGGCGACGACTGGTGATGTCAGTTCCGGCTTACGACCCGCCTCATCATAGAGATTGGCGTAAGCGCAGCCATCCTCGGCTTTGCCACCCCAGGGATATGCCGCGGAAGAACCCGCGCGCGCCGCATATTCCCATTCCGCCTCGGTCGGCAGGCGATAGCTTTGGCCCGTCCGCGCGCTCAGCCATGCGACATAGGCCTTGGCGCCGCTCCACGCGACGCACGTCACCGGCAGGGTGCCGTGAAGTTCGGTGTCGGGACTGGGCTTATGGAAATCGGAACCGGGTATCAGCTCGACCGATGTGGTCGATGCCACCCATGATCGGCAATCGCCAACGGCCTGATAACCGGTTTCGGTGGCAAAGCGTTCGAATTGATCGACCGTGACCTCATGACTGCCGAGCGCGAAGGGCCGCGCGATCGCGATATCGCGGATCGGCCCTTCCGGTCGTCCTTCTTCGCCGCCTTCCGCGCCCATCTTGAACGTGCCGGCGGGCACCACGACCATCTCGGGACAATCGCTGCAATCGGCGAAAACCTTTGGCGCTCCGTCTGCGGCGGCCGGCGTCGCCGCCGCCAATGCTACGAAGCCCGAAAGGGCGAACCATAAACTGTTGCGCATCACTGCCCCCGCTTCAGATATTGGATAAGAGCCTTGCGCTTTGCAGGATCAGAGATGCCGATGAAGGCCATCTTGCTGCCACGAACCATCGCCGCAGGCCGGGTGAGCCATTGATCCATCGCGGCTTCAGTCCAGACGATGTTCGACGCCTTCAGCGCTGGCGAATAATTGTACTTTGGGACCGCGCCTGCGCGCTTGCCGATAATGCCGTTCAGGTTTGGCCCAAGCTTTTGCGGCGCTCCGGCCGCCAGCGAATGACAGGCGCTGCACTGGGCCCAGACAAGAGCGCCGTTCGGCTGCGCCTGCGCTCGGGCCTTGCCTGGCAACCCAGCCCCGAGGGCGGTGACGCCGGCAAGGCCGATCGCGCCCAGAATTGTCAGATTCAGACCATTCATGTTCGACTCCTTAATAGGTTGATCGGTGAAGGACGCCGCGCTGGCTACGCCCGTTGCGCGAATGACATGTAATCATGCGTCAACGGTGCCCACTCAGGACGAACTTGGCCGAGCCACCATTCATGCTGCGCGAATGACCGATGCTGCACCGCTATTACGCCCCGCGCGCGTCACGCCCGGGAAAGGACTTCAAGCGCAGCGCGCTCTCCGCTTTCCATCGCAGCCTCCATGCCCACCTCGATGACGCGCGTATGCTCTCCGGCGAAGTGCATCCGTTCATGGGGCTGCGCCATCACCGGGCGAAACCGCTTCATCTCGCCTGGCCGGAATGTGTGGCGGCAGCCACCGACAAAGAGATCCTGTTTCCAGGAAAAGGTGCCCAACACTTCGAGCTTGCCCTTGGTCGAGGGCCGGATCTTTGCCAATTCCGCCAAGACGAACGCGCCGCGCTCCTGCGGTGGCAGACGGTCGAGCACTGCCGCCTTGGCGCCGGTGGTCAGCACAGTCGCGCTGTTACGGCTTCCGTCATAATCGATGGACTGGCGCAACAGGCTGGTCGGCCCATCGCTCCAGACCGAACCGGTGATCCCGTCATCCTCCCAATACGGAGCCTTCACGCGCAGCCAGACCTGATTTTGCCCGGCGTAAGGCATGGTTTCCACGGCCGCCGCTTGCTCTCCGGTCAGTTTCGGCGTGATCGCGATTTTGCGAAGCTGACTGAATGGCAGCGCCGATATGACGAAATCGCCTTTGTAGCTGGTGCCGTCGCCACATGTGACAGTGGCTCCGGCCGGTGTCATATCAATCCCTACGACCTTCTTGCCAGTCAGCACTCCACCCTTGAGGCTTGCCGCCATCGCGTCTGAAAGCCGAGATGTGCCCCCAATCACATGTTGCGATGTCCGGGCGTATTGCTCGAAAACATCGCGGTTGGCGGAAGTAGGACTGTTGCGCGTTTCGAACGTCGGACGACCAATCTCCTGAAGATTGGTCAGGACCGCGACTTCGGACAAGCTCGCTTCGACCTGGCCACGCCCGATCATATCCATCGCTGCATCCGACGCACCGACCTGGTGAAGCCACTCCGCATAGGAGATATCGTACTTCGCGAGCGCCGCCGGTGTCGTCCACTCGTCCAAGGCGTCGAACGGATTGTATTTGGTCAGAAAATAGCTGCCCAACGCGGAGGGGACTACGCTCCTCTCCGCGCCTACCGTCCTGTTGAGTGGTGAGCTCTCCCAATCCGATGCGTTCATGAGTTTGCCATCCACGGACAAGGCATAATCGGCATAGAGATTGGCCCCCGCACCGAGCTTCACCTCAAGCTGACGGCACCTGTCGAGAACGCGCGCGTAGAATGGGCCCAATTGAGAGGCTCCATGCTCGGGGCTGCCTTCGATTTCCGTCGAAGTAAATACGCGGCCTCCAATACGCGTCGAGGCTTCGAGCACTGTCACCTTGCAGCCCTGTTCGGCGAGCACCATCGCGGCGTTGAGGCCGGATAGCCCCCCGCCGACGATGATGACCTCGGTCTGCTCTGCCGCCAGCAAGCTACGCGGCAATGCCGTCGTCGCTGCCAGGGCAAACCCCGCGCCCATTAGGGCGCGGCGGGAGAATCCTTGATACACGTGACCTCCTTGTCAGAAGTTAAATCGGGTGCGGACACCGATCTGGCGAGGATCGGCAACGCTGACGAGAAACGATCGCAAACCAGTCTGGACGTCAGGATAGGTCGAGGCGCTGGACGGCGTGCGATTGTCGAACAGGTTGTTGACATAGAATGTTACGTCGACCGTCTCGGTGCGCGCGCCGAACAGGATGTCGGTCACGGAGCGAGCGTTGACATATTCAAGATTGGCGACCGTCGCATATTGCCGCGAACTGTAGCGCGTGTTCCACTGGCCGAAGACCGTCAACTCATCCGAAACTGGCTTCGAATAGTTTATGCCGAGCACCGCGGTGTGATCGGCCGTGAAAGGCAAATGCTTGCGTCCGAGCGTCACGATGCCGGCGGTGCGCGCCTGCGAGAGCTGATAATCGATGATCCGCGACGGCGAATAGGCGTAGCCCAAGGAGACGTTGAAGTCGCGGGTCGGGCGGAAGAAGAGTTCGACCTCGCCGCCAGTGACCTCGGCCTTGCCGGCATTGCTGGTATATCCGATTAGGCCGCCGGGCGTGGTCAATTGGTCGTCGACCTGCAATTGCTTCCAGTCGATGTAGAAAGCGGCGGCGTTGAACGTGAGTACGTCGTCAAAGAGTTCCGATTTGAAGCCGGCTTCGTAGGACCATGTCTCTTCCTCGTTGAAGGGGATCAGTTCATTCGGCAGGACCGCATTGCCCGAACCCGGACTCAGGTTGAAACCGCCTGGCTTGTTGCCCTTTGCTGCGCTGGCATAGACGCGGAAGTTTCTGCTCAGCTTATATTCGGCCGTGAAGCGTGGCAGGATGTTCTCGAAAGTCTCATCGAAAACCAGGCCTGGAACAACCGAATGGTTCTTGTCACGATTGTAGCGCACTTCGCCTGAAAGCCGCAGGTCACCCAATTGGTAGGAAGCCGATCCGAAGACGGCGACCGTATCGATCTTCTCGTCCAGCGGCCGTAGGACTGACGTTGCCGGCGTGCGGTCGGTGCCATAGATGCTGCCCCCTACCGACTCGTTCTTCTGGCTCTGGAGGTATACGCCAGCAAGCCACTGAAATGGGCCGGGCTCCGATGATGAAACGCGCGCTTCCTGACTGTAGCTATCGAGACTGAGATCGCTGTAACCACGGACGTTGTTGCGGAATACCGGGTGCAGCGGAAGCTGGGTCGAGTTGGTCCCCATATAGTCGGCATCGATATCGATCAGCCGGTTTGTATGGTTGTAGCCGCTGATCGAAGAGAAAGTGACCGGACCGATATCATAATCGACGATCAGGCTTGCGGTGTAGACTTCGCGCCGGAAGCCGCCATAATTATCGGAATTGGCGAAGATCTGGTCAGGGTCGG
This sequence comes from Sphingobium boeckii, assembly GCF_014199215.1. Taxonomy (GTDB): domain Bacteria; phylum Pseudomonadota; class Alphaproteobacteria; order Sphingomonadales; family Sphingomonadaceae; genus Sphingobium_A; species Sphingobium_A boeckii. Next base: position 949,132 of record NZ_JACIJC010000001.1, on the reverse strand, counting down.
CCTTAAGCGCGCCAACATACCAGACTTGAGCAGCGCCAGGGCCTGTCTTGGTGTTGGAATCGACCGAAACGCGCGCTTGCTGTTCAAGATATTCGTCCGAATAGGAAGTCCGAAGATAGACTTCCAATCTGTCATCGGGTTTGTAGCGCGCCGCGAAGGCGCCGGTCTTCACTTCACCGCCGCCGATCGTGCTTCGACCAGTAAGCTTATTGCTGTAAAATCCGTCGAAATTCTTGTAGCGGCCCGAAGCGGACACCGCGAAAGTGTCGCTGACGGGCAGATTTATTCTGCCGCGGATATCATAGAGTTCATCCGTGCCTACTTCGCCTTGCATATAACCGTTGGTCTCGAACTCGGGACGGCGGCTGATGTAGTTGATCGCGCCAGCCTCGACGCCGCGGCCGAAGAGCGCGCTCTGCGGACCCTTGACCACTTCAATTCTTGATATGTCGAGGCTCTCGGTGTTCAGGCCTGAGAGGAAAGGGATGTCGATGCCGTCTATGAACACGCCGACAGTAGGCTGACTTGCGGCACGAATGTTCGACTGGCCTCGGATCGAAAGGCGGGGATCGCCTTGCGAGATGCCATCAGCGAACGTCAGGCCGGGTGTGTTTTTTGCAATGTCGGCGAGATTGGAAATGGCCTGCCGCTCGATCTGAGCCTGTGAGAGCACGTTGATCGTCAACGGCACTTCTTGCAGCGTCTCCTCGCGCTTGCGTGCTGTTACGACGATATCGCCAGGCGCCGCTTCTTCGGTGGCGGCAACAGCCAAGGTGTCGTTTGACGCTACAAGCGTTTGGGCGTTGGCCGGCACTACGGCCAACATCGCGGTCCCAGCGTAAAGAATATGTTTTATCGTCATCATGCCCCCTAATCAGTTTGCAACGCGCTCGCGCTCCCTGCCGAGCGGTTCGTCGCGACATGATGGCTGCAGACTAAGCAGAGGCGCTAGAAGACCCATCTTCTTGGATGGCGATATTCATTGCGCGGATAGTCAGTAGATACCGCTGGCGCAGCATGAATGGCGGGACTACCGTTTATGTTGCGCGACAGGAAACCTGCAGCGCGGTCGCTCCGGCGCGGCACCTTATGGAAGGGGCTGAACATGCGGTATTTGACATTCGAATCGAGGCTTCGAGATACCTTGTTCTCACCAGAGGACGTAAAGTCGTTCCTGGTCGTTTTCGCGATCATGGAGGCCATCGCATTGCCGCTCGGCTGGCTCAACGCCGGGCGGACCAGCGGCTGGCCGATCGAGAGCGCGATGGTTTTCTGGATCGGTGCCAGTCTGCTTACCCTCGTAGTCTACGAGTTCACTACGCGAGGCGCGCGTATCCTTCTGAAACCGTGGCAGCCGCCGCTTTGGGTGGTGCTCATCGCCGGTGCCATCTTGGCGACGCCGCTGCTCGAACTGGGAAAGCATGTCTACGTGCTTCGCTTCCAGAGCGCCTTCGTCTTGGAAGATCTGTGGCGTCCGGCCCCTTCGACCTCGCTCGGCGCAGTCGCGCCCCGACAAACCGTGAATATTTTGATGTGGCTGCTTATCAATCTGGCACTGGTTCATTACCACGGCCTTCAGCGGTTCGGCTATCGCAGAACGCACATGCAACCTGCCCTTCAACCTTCGTCGATCGGCAGCGAAGGCATTATCCACCCCGCTTTATCGCCTCCAGCCTTCGCCATGCGTATCAAGAAGCCGATAGGCGCGCTTTGGGCACTCGTCGCCGAAGAACACTATCTTCGCGTGATCGGAGAAAAGGGCGAGGACTTGATCTTATACCGGATTTCGGATGCGATCGGCGAGCTGGAGGGCAAAGAGACCGGTGCCCGCGTCCACCGCTCCTATTGGGTCGCCCGCAGGGCCATCGAGCGCACTGAACGGACGGTCAGCGGCCCCATACTTGTTCTGCACAATGGCAGGCGCATTCCAGTGAGCCGCAGAAATCGCCTGGCCGCTGTCGAAGCCGGACTATTATAGTCTAATCCTTCGTGAAGGAACGGCGCGTGGCCGCCCCCACCCGGTCGGGGATCAATAGCGGCTACAAAAGCGGCGCTGTGCGCGCGACATAGGCAGTTGGGTGCAGATACCGGCCTGCTGGACTATTTTCCGTCGTTGATCGGTAATGGTCCCCCTGTATCAGGGTGGATCAGATGAAGTGGGATAACGCTGGTCAACCCTTGGCCGCCGGAAATGATATCCATCTAAGTGATGGGCATTTTGCCTTCTGTCGCCGCGCAGCAAACATCCGCTGCCCAGGGTCCACTTTGTGAAGTTCATGACCGCTTCTCTCAGGGCCATTCTGACGAGGAGCTTCTGTGAGGGAAATGATCAGGCGGTTAAGCTTCGGACCGGACCGTCCGCACCTGGGGAACCAAAATTGGCCACTGATTGACCGACAATGGTCGGCGTTCCTTTGGTGCGTTCTTCCCGTGGCCATCATGGCCGCAGGAGAAGTGTCATGGGATTATCAGAATTTGATCCCGCTGCTCGGGAACGAGTATCGTGGAACGCGGGACGTAGGGTTGGTGCGAAGCGAGCGCTCAAACCTCGTCAAATTTGGGCAGTGCGTTTCTTTCTTGATCAAAATCGGCGGCTTCGAGATCGGGCGCTCTTCGATCTGGCCATCGATAGCAAGCTGCGCGGTTGCGACCTGGTGAAAATCCGGATCAGCGACATTGTTTGTGATCGAAAGATCCGGACCCGAGCCACCGTCGTTCAGCAAAAAACTGGCAGGCCAGTTCAGTTTGAGCTGATGGACGATGCTCGCGCTAGCCTCCTCAAATGGCTCGAATTGCGCGGGGGCTCACTGGAAGATTACGCATTTCCGAGCCGCACAGACCATTCTGCCCACATAAGCACCAGACAATATGCCCGTCTGGTCGATGAGTGGGTCACGGGAATTGGTTTGCCCAGCGAAGATTACGGAACCCATTCGCTGAGAAGAACGAAGGCATCGATCATCTACAAGGCGACTGGGAACCTTCGTGCCGTCCAGATCCTTCTCGGGCACACGAAGATCGAAAGTACGGTCCGATATCTCGGGGTCGATGTGGAGGATGCTTTAACATTGGCAGAAGGCACCGAAATCTGAAATCGGCTGGCTCCTCGCCGTTGCGGGGAGCCAGAGCAGACCAAGCGACTGCAATGCGCCATTTTGCGCATCCATTATGGGTAAGCAGCCGGTCCGCTCTTGGGGAGCGAAAATTACTCTCTGAATGGCGACAAAGGGTTGACGACGGAATGCGGCAGCTGGGGCTGAGCTGCCATTCCGGCCATGCTACTAAACGTCGACTTCTGCCAGGTGGACGTTCGTGCCTTGTCGATCGAAGGCGCGATCCGATAAAATAGAACGGTGAAGGAGGAGCTTTGCATGAATGAAATACGTGCCGGCCTGTCCATCATAGCCTTCGCTGAAACTGCGACGTTCGAGATATGGCTCGAGGCTCAGAATACAAACGCACCAGGACTGTGGCTAAAGCTGGCCAAGAAAGGCGCGCCGGAGCCTACAATTTCGAAGAGCGAAGCCATCGATGCGGCGCTGTGCCATGGTTGGATCGATGGTCAACTCGACAAATATGATAGCCATTATTGGCTGATCCGCTTCACTCCGCGCAAGCCGCGCAGCAAATGGTCGGAGGTCAATCGCACCCGTGCGAGCGAGCTTATCGCTGAGGGGCGGATGGGAGCCGCCGGTCTCGCTCAGGTCGAAGCGGCCAAGGCGGACGGGCGCTGGGATGCGGCCTATGGGCCAGCCAGTACAGCCGAGGTGCCCCCTGACCTGGCCGCAGCGCTTGCTGACAACATGAAGGCAGCCGCCTTCTTTGCGACCTTGAAGGGGGCCAACCGCTACGCAATCCTCTACCGTATCGGCGCGGTGAAAAAGGTGGAAACTAGGGCCCGGAAGATCGCCGACTTTGTGGATATGCTAGGACGCGGCGAAACGATCCACGGCTGAAGTAACGGCAGCTTATGGGTTTCCGGAGCCAGACCAACGTTGTGATGGGCGCGTTGCTCATCGCCCATTCCTCGCACGCAAACGGTGGCTTCTGAAAGAAGTCGCCGTTCATGGGCCAACCAAGAAATGGCGTAGATGGGTCGACACCCGCCGGAATAGCAGACAGTCGGCTCCTAGGCAGCAAAAATGACCCTTTGAATGCCCGCAAAGGGTCGCAATCAGGCACATTTTGAATTTTGAAAGCGGGAGATTTGCGTTTCGGGTGGCGCTACGCCTTAAATACGAATTCGGTGCCAATGTAAGATCGGATGATCTTCTGCGGCATGACGCGCATGGCTGCGGATATGAAGGTATCACCCGTGCAATGCATCGGAATGATATAGGCCGGATCGATCGCCGCAAATTCGGCAACCGTGCGCCTGGCCTCCTCTTCCGTACGAGGGCGCACGAGATGAAAGCCGCCGATCACGGCGTGGACGTTATCAATTCCTGAGATCTTCTGCGCCTGGCGGACGGAATTAATAACGCCGCGGTGGCTGCATGATGCGATCACCACAAGCCCGAGGCCCTTCACGGCATAGCAGGTCGCGAGTTCGTGTTCTCCATCATCTGGCAACTGGGTGACATCGCGCTTTGCAGGCGCCAATCCTGCTAAATTGCATCCCTTGCCAGGCCGCATCTGCGTCGGGATGGCTGCGCGTTCAAAGCTGGACAGCGGTATCGTGCCGGATGTGAAGGCCTGGCCCTTGATAATCTGTGGCGTAGAAGCGATTCGAACGTCGAAGCCTGCCCTTGCCAGCGCTTCACGATCAAGGCTGCCCATGAGCGGTGGCGGCGTCCCGATCATTGCAAGCCGCTCACAAAAAGTCTCTTCGCCGCCGACATAAAGCGGTATTCGGCGAGAAGGGTTTTCCCTGTAGAAACCGGAAAACCCGCCATAATGATCAAGGTGGCCATGGCTGAGAACGGCGGCATCTACATCAGACACATCGATACCCAGTAGCGAGAGATTGTTGCGCACCGCTTCAGGGGTATATCCAAAATCGACGATCACTTTGGCCGTCGTCCGATCCATTTGTGAGGTGGCGAGAATCGACAATCCAAACTCGGCATGCAGCGCCGCGCGAGACATGACTGGCTTCCCGGCATCGCCGGTGTGGCGCACGACCGACACGCCGGGCAAGGAAACGTCTGATAGGAATGGCCCAAAAGTCGCGTTGTCGATCAAAACCTGCAGCGTCAGCGCATCGACTTGCGGGACAGTGATGTTGCGAGCACGTGCCGGCAAAGCGAGCGCTGATAGGCCAATCGCAATCAGCCCCAAGGCCGTTCGACGCCCAACGATCGGCGTTTGACTTCCGTGCAGCGTATTCATGCGCCGACTCCTTGCCGATAAAGATGCTAGGCGCAGCCAAGCAAAGTGCCAATGGTCTCGTTGGAAGCGAAATCACCGCCTGCGCCGCCCTGCGGCGTTGAGCGAGCACTCCACCCCAGCTGAAAAATGTCCGCTTGTGGAAGTGACAATTTCGCTGCCGAACGGCAAAAAGGGGTCGCTTCCGCCCCTAGCGGTTCGCCATCAGCCCGACGGTCTGCTTGCATGATGTACAGAGCGAGGCGTTGTATGGTGACTCTATACCATGCAGCAAGCCGAGCCCTGTGTTAGAAACGCATCGTGGGGATACGCATAAGACTGTGCTGGCTTATAGAGCACCGGCGCGACACACGGGGTTTGTGGCGCGATGGGGATCACAGGTATGCAAATTGCGTGCACTGCTCGATCCTCATGAAGCGGGATCGCGGCGCTCGCCGGACTTGGCATCCTCATTAGTGTAATCGGTGCATCGTTCAGATGCTGCGGCCAATGCTGGACATCCGATCGGCAGAGAATGTTGAGTCTGGACGACAATCGTATTATTTTAACGCGAATCCAGAGCTGGGGGCAGCATATGGAGGTGCCTATGTCGGATAGGAACGACCAAGAGTATTTTGAGTCCCGAGCGGAGCAAGAACGCAAGGCGGCGGAAAATTCTACCGATCCATGCGCCGCACGCACGCACTGGAAATTGGCGGAAGAGTATGAAATGCGGGCACATCAACCGGTTCCGCGCCAATCGCCCGGCGGAATGAGAGGAGGCTAGCGATCAATCAACTGCGATTGATTGCGGGTTTCAGTACGACGCCTTTTCCCAACGGGCTGGCCTCGATGTTATCGAGCTGACCAATTAGATCGGCAAAAATGTCATCATATTCGACAGGGAAATGCCTGTCGAAGTTGGAGCCGAGTATTTCGAGGTCTTTGCCCTTTAGAAATCCAACGCTCACAATGCGATCGTTCGACATGGATTTTCTCTCAATGGTTCGAACGTCAACCACTCGGGAGCTCGGAAAGTTACATTCGTTTCGCCGCCGTCGAAAATCGGCGCGATATATGCCCGCGAGAATGTGACTTTCAAACAGTCAAATTGGCTCATGACGCGCTTGCCAATTTTCTTGATGAAGAGCCATGCGCTCAACGCTACGCCAGCCGAGGGATATTTGATCGCAAGCCTCTCGGCCTGCCGCCGTTTGGCACGCTAAGGCGCGGGCCTCCAACTCGGCCGCCTTCGCGGCGCACTCCATCGCAGTCAACATGCCGCAACGATAACACGCATCACAAAGAAGCTCTACAAACTCTGGCTATTGATCGGGCAGGCCTAGCATTGCTAGGAACGGAGCAGCCACTGCGGGCGGAGCTTCACTTAGCAGCTGCTGCACGTGCCAATCGTGATGGTCGGTTGGCTCTCCGTGCTGCCTATGCACCATCGTCCAATAGCCGAACTCTCGCTTCTCGACGGGAGAGTCCTGGATGACATTGATTTCGCAATGTCTGGGATCTGTACGAATGCGATCCCACGTAACGCCTACGCTCTCCATCGGACCTTCGAACACCTGGATAAACTTCAGACCGTCTGACCATAATATGCCGGAGACACCGTTAATGGCGTTGTTGTGTTTGGATTGAATGAGAATACCAGTGAGATCGGCCGTTTCGGCGGGCACCGTCCCAACGCTGCAATAGAGAATGCGTCGCAGCGACAAAGCGTGCTGGATGTTAGCGTGATCGGTCATGACTCAGCCCCGTCTGCAAGCGGGAGCATTCCATGGGCCCTCGGTCGTCCACCTGCTCGCGGCATGATCGGGGGCGATATGGCCTCATACGCCTTCATGGCAATAGTTTGGCATGCTAAATGAACTTACCCACTTGCTGCCGACATGCTGCCGTAAAGATCGTCGTTGACACACCATCACCAACTTGGCGAATACACCATGCCATCGGTCATTCGTCAGGCAGCATGCGAGATGGCAGCTTTATTCGTGCGGTAGAAAGAAAGCTGAAGGTCGGCTGTTGGGGAAGCAAATTTGGTCGTTGAACGGCAATTAAGGATCGGCATCTTCCTTTGAAACTACCGAAGCCGCCGGAGGGTCGCAATCCCCGGCGGCTTCGCGCCTGGCCCCCCATTCACGGGACCGAAGCTCTCGTCATGAGCCCAAGCGTTAAAATCGCGTAAAATGGTCCAGAGGTAGCAAAAAATCGCGCGGCTCCGTTTGACAGCTTGCGCAGGCTGACGGGCAACTTCTTTCCGATCTGTTTCGAATTAAGACAGACAAGCGAATGAATTTAATGCACTTGTCAATCGGTTGACCCGCCTTATTCTAACGAGCGCTGGTGAGATTCGGGGGGACATCATAAGCAAAATTGCTGATCTTTTGAGCGCTTGGCGCGGCGGCTCCATGGATGCGCGCGACATTTTGATCGAGTTTTTTTATCCCGATCTTTGTCGCGCCGCAGCGGCAATGCTGCGCGCCGAAAACGACGTTTCGCTTTCGTCTGGCGATCTTGTGCACGAAATTATTCTGAAACTTGTCGGACAAGATATACTGAGCATAGCCGATCGCGCGCATTTTCTGGCTCTGGCGTCTCGCATGATGCGCAACGCACTGATTGATCACGTAAGAGCGAAGCGGAGCAACAAGCGATCCCACCACAAGGTGGAACTGCTCACCAACATTCCCGACGCCGTTCAGATGGATGTTGAAGATCTCGTCGCTGCGATGGATCGACTGGCGCAAATCGATGCGGAACGCGCGCATATCGTAGAAATGCGCTATTTCGGCGGGATGGCGATCAAGGATATCGCGATCGTGCTCGATATCTCCGAATCCACCGTGAAGCGGCGCTGGGAAGCCGCGCGTCTCTGGCTGTTTGATGCGCTGGAGCAAGCCTCGGCATGAAACAGGGGGACGTGGAGTTCCTCCTGTTTCTCGACCGCGCTTTGGAACAAGCGTCCGACGCACGTTTGGCGTGGATCAATGCGCAGGACGACATGGACCCGGTATTACGCCGGCGAACGATCGCGCTGCTTGCATCGCAAACATCGGCAGGGCTGGCATTTCGTACCGGAGCCGCAGGGGCCGCCGACGTCGAGGAAGAGATGCCGGACCGGATCGGTGCCTATCGGATCACCGGCCTGATCGGCCAAGGCGGCATGGGATCGGTCTTTCACGGCGAGCGCGCTGCCGGCGATTTCGAGCATGATGTGGCAATCAAGATCATCCGTCCCGGTGCCCTGTCCGATGCCCTGATCGAGCGGTTTCAGAACGAGCGGCAAACACTTGCCAAACTGTCCCATCCCCATATCGCGCGACTGTTCGATGGAGGCGAGACACCCGGCGGTCATCCTTTCATCATCATGGAATATGTCGATGGGCTTCCCTTGCTCGAATGGATCAAACGCGAAGCGCTTTCGATCGACGATCGCCTGCAGCTCTTTCTGGACATTTGTTCGGCCGTTGCTTTTGCCCATCGCAGTCTCATCGTTCACCGGGATATCACACCGTCCAACATTCTGGTCACACAGGGCGGCAGTGCAAAGCTGATCGATTTCGGCATTGCGCGAAAGCCCGCACCATCCGATGGCTTGACTACGGCGCAAGGCTCACTGGGTGGCCTGAGCCTGACCCCCGGCTTTGCGGCGCCAGAACGCATGAAAAGTATGGCGCCGACCACGCTGGCCGATGTCTATTCATTGGGCCGCCTGCTCGGGGTCATGCTGCCGGCCGGAGACAACAACGCCGATCTCCGTGCGATCATCGCGCGGGCCAGCGCCACCGATCCGGCAGATCGATATCAGACCGTCGATGCTATGGCGGATGATATACGCGCGTTTCGCGGCGGATTTGCGGTACAGGCCCGGCAAGGCGGCCGCTCCTATATCGCAGGCCGGTTCATTGCCCGTCATCGCAAGGCGCTGATCGCGGCCGCCGCTGCTGCAGCACTATTGGCCGGCGCATTCGTCATATCCTTATCCTCTTATCTCTCGGCGGAACGCGCGCGGGCCGCAGAGGTGCAGCGCTTTACGGAATTGCGTTCGCTGGCGGGATATCTATTGTTCGATCTGAACGGACGGCTGGAAAGGATACCGGGCAATACCCAGGCCCGCGCCGCGCTTGCAGCAGAGGCGCAACAGCATCTGAACAGGCTGGCCAAGACCAATGATGCAGATCGCGCCTTACGCCTGGAAACCGCCAATGGGCTGATCAAACTGGCGGAAATACAGGGTGTGGGGAATTATCGTAACCTTGGTTATGCGCGGCAAGCAAAAGAAAGCCTGACGGCCGCCGAAGCCCAGCTGGATGCTATCGTGACCGCACATGGCGCGGATAGTGCGGTGGCGGGCGCATATGTCCGCGCCCTATCGCACAGGGCCGTTGTCCAGCTTCATGCGGATAAGAATGCACCGGGCGCAGAAGCGTCTCTTAACCGCGCGTCCCGCACGCTCAACAATGTTCCCAAAAACCTGCGTGGCGCGGAATGGATGGACGCCCGGCGCGTGCTGCGACGGGCGCAGTTTGAGCTGCTCGATCTGGAGGAGCGGCCCAATGCGCTGAGGCGCATCGCGTCCTTGGCAAGTGCCGAAATTGGTCAATGGCCCGCCAATAGGCCCGAGACCGCTGATCAGACGGACCGCGCTTACATCGCTTATTATCGGGGCATTGCGGACTACGTTTCTGGCACCAGGGATCACGGCACTGCCTATTTCCTGAGCGCCCTGGCAGGCTTCAAGGCAATCGAACAGAAAGAAAAAAACGATCCACAAATGCTCTATATCGCCGGGTGGAGCGCTTATATGGGGTTTGCGGCAGCAGCCGAGGCCAAGCAGCAGGCGCGCTCGTCGGCCCTTATCGCTGAAGCTGATAGTCTGGTGCGTCGTTTGCTGTTTATCGACGACCAGGATGATTCCGCACTGGTTCTGAGCCGCGACATCGGGGAGGCATTGGCGCAGGATTTGGCCAACCGCGGTCATTTCGCCGAGGCCATTGCGGCGCAGCGGACCGTCGTGGAAAATGCCAAAGCGTATCTTGTCCGCTGGAAGGGCATCGGGATTGACCTTGCTTATAACGAGCTGATCCTGGGCGACATCGCCCGTAAAGCGGGCAACCGCAGCTTGACCTGTGAATCCTGGATCAGCGCGGAAAAGCGTTTCACGCGCATTGAAGCGAGCGGCAAGTTGCTCGAATTCCATAAAGCTTATTTACCCGCTTTGCGCGGAAATGTCGGACTGTGTGTCCAGGGCGCCGCGACCACACGTTTCAAACCGCTGCGCGGTTAGAATTGGGAACCCGGCGGCTGGCCGGCCGGGCTCCCGCATATCATATATAGCGTACAGACATGGCGCTTTGGCGACGGCGCATCGCGCTGCCAACCAGCCCAAATCCAACGATCATCATCGCCCAGGTAGCGGGTTCCGGTACGGGCGGCGTGAGCGTATCGGCCAGAAACACGCCGGATTCGGACGTCACCGCTACGCCGGGCGCCACGTCCACACCAAACGTGCCGGTGTTCATGAAATCCATCTCGATATTGACCGGATTGTCATTCAACGATGCAAAAATCGAAAGGCTGGCGAAGACGTCCAGGGTTTGGATGCCCGTAATGGCCACGCTGCCGGAAAGCGTGCGCGATACGAATTCGTCCAGCGCGGTTTCGGGATCCGAGAAATCGAGAAACAGCGATTGCGCTATCAACGCGCCCCCAAGGCTGGTGAAATTGTTATAGGTGGCGCCGGTCGCGGAATCGAACACGAAAAGATTGGCGTATACGCCGATCTGTTGAAGCGAGTTCAAGGAAGGATCCGATGCGGGAGAACGGATGATGCCGTCGAAATCGAATGAAAAATCGGCCGTTGTTCCCTCGCCGCCGTAAAAGGTCAGGCTGTCGCCGAAAATGCCGGTTGCCTGGCCGTTGCTGCCGGTGCCGCTGAGGTTGAGATAGCTCTTAACCGTCCCGCTACTCAAATCGACGGTCGTCTGAAGGTCGCTCGTGAAGCTCTGCGTGGCTTCTGTCGCCCCATTGGCCTCAAGGCCATCAATGACCTCGCCACCATAGGTCAAATAAGGCCGCACGAAAAACCCCGCATGCGCGGCGCTTGCGAAAGTCATCGATATCACGAGCATCATCACTCGCGTGAAATTGCGTGTCCTGTTTGTCATAGCCCCGTTGTCCTTTGTCGTGCCAATGGCCATGAACCGCCCGCCGTGCCGACCAATCTTACCACCCAACGGCGTATGAGTTGGAATCGGACGCGGGATGAACTGGTCCAATCCCTACAGCGACAAAAGATGTGAAAACGGATCAGACGGGGTTAAAAAAAGATAAAAATGTCCCCCATGCGGGACAAGCTTTGTTCGCGCGGTCCATGTCGCCCGCCCAATGCGCCTAATCGGAGGATGAACATCCCGGGGGTCTGACCAGCATGGCGAAGAACCTCGACTATGTGAAGACGCCCCTAGAAGCGCAGCCGCGCAGCGGGGTGCGGAGCATCGAGATCGACCTGCAGCTCGCCCCCAAGGACGGCGACATGCGGAATGCCTCAATCAGCATTCATCGCAATGCCAGCGATTCACGTTGCCCTTGGAACGCTCTGGCCGTTACCAATGGCAGCATATGGCAATGGCTATCGCCGAGCCGGTCCAAACAGACGGATAATGATCAAGATGAGAGCCGCGGGCACAAGCCAGTAGATGAGCGCCAGTGTGACGCCCTCTGCGTGCGGCAAGGCCTTTCCCAGCCAAGGGGCATGCCGTCGTAAAAAGTCATCCGTGGACAGGATAAGGCCGGTGATACCGGTGAAGCCCAGAAAACTGAAGATGTATGACATGCGCCGCTCTCTTGAGGCACTTTCACCGTCTTCATTTTCCTTACGAATCCGCAAAACGTCGCGAAGCTGTTCATCCAGCGCGTCCAGCGCCGCCTTATAAGCCTTCGTCAGGCGCGATGTGCCGCGCAATTGCTCCATTTCTTCGAAAACGTCTCGCTCGGTATCGTATCGGAAAGGGTTGACGTAGCGATGCTGATCGAACTTTCGAAAGGCGTCGATCCGGGTTTTGTTGATTAAGGCTGGTTCCAATTCCTGAGCGCTGGACGTCGCCAGCGTGATCGACTCGACGCGCGCTAAACGGCGAAAGAGTCCATAGCTGCTAGAAAAGCGGATCTTCCGCACTGGGGCGTCGAAAATTGCCGCGGGACGGAAAAGAGGGGTCGAAGTGCTTCCGTTACGGAGGGCAGACATTGCTCAATTACTATGAAAACGTCGAGAAGTGCTATCGGCAGGACTGTTCGACCCAAACACAACTCGTCTATCTGTGAGGCGTCCGAACTGCCTCACGCTGGCGCCAGCATCCGTCACCGGTGTCGGCGCGGTGATCATGCGAAGAGCAAGCCTAGCGTGATCGTGATCGCAATACTGACCACCATACCGATCGTCGCATCGAGGAAGGAGCGGATGACCGGCTGGTTCAGTTCCGCGCTGAACCAGCGGATCTGAACGATGCCGTAAAACAGGCATGCTGTCACCATCGAGAGGAGGCCGGCGACCTGCACGAGATCATGATGATGCAAGAGAGCGCTGAGGCCGCCACTTATCAGCAGCGTGAAAGGCGAAATGGCATAGCATTGCGCGTAGAAGGCAGGCTTCAAGGTATCGCGGTCGAGATCAACGCTGCTCCTGTTCACTTTCCGCGTGGCGAGCACGAGGGCAAAGGTACCGAACAGCACAAGGCGTAGCAGAAGCAGCGTCGTATTGTCATTGACGAGGCCCGCCAGGCCGCGATGACTGGCAACGATCGGGCTTGTCCCATCCACCGCCAGGCCGATGCCCTGAACAAGGACAATAGTGAGGATCAGCATGATCGGCGGGCTGACCGTGCTTCTATACTGCTTTTCCGGTTCAAGCAGCAGCTGGTCCTCGGCATAGCGCATCGTCGCGAGAGGATGACGCAATATTCGGCACAAAGTCACGGGAAAGAAGACGAGCCAGCTCATCAACTCGTAGAGCAACTCGTCGAGCGAATTAAGCCACTGGACGAAGTTCATAATGTCCCCTGAAACATGATAGCGCTTGGCCCCTTGCCCCGGCAATCCGTCAAAGGATAGCGACGTTGAGGGTATAGTTGGCCGTGTCATTCCGGCGCGCTGCATTCCGCATCAGATAGACCCGCACGACATAGGTTCCGGTCGAGGGGATGGTGACAGAAAAACGCTTTCCGGAGATCGAGCCGTTGAAGATGGCCACGTCGGCGCCCGGCGCGGTCACATTGAAATAGCCAGACCTGTTGCCGGTCGTCAGGCGGACGGTAAGCGTCTGGCCGGCCCGCACACGCACGGTGTAATCGACCGCTTCATCGCCCTTGATGCTGCCCTTCATCGCGGCCGAACTGGCACCGCGGGCGAACTGTACCGCCACAATGCGGATGCCGTCCTGCGCGAGAGCGGGTGCTACGAGCGCGAGCATTGCCATACTGACGGTCAGGGATTTGATCATGGCCGATCCTTTCATGCGTTAGGGATGCCGGGTAGCCGGGAGTCATAACTCTCCGAACTGTCGATGGTTCGCATCCTTTTGATCGATGAGACCCGCCAGCGCGGATCTGTTGCCCTCAAAATCGCGAAGACGCCCGGAAGATGTTTGGCGCCATAGGTGACGTAGATCTGGCCTCGCGGTTCGGCAAGCAGACGCTGCGCCAGGATGCAATTGCCATAGTTGAGCATCAGGCCTTAAACGGCATACCGGGCAACCGTCTTTTCGTTCAATTCGATTCCAAAGCCGGGTTTGCCAGTCAACACCAGCTCGCCATTTTCAATCTGTTCTGGCGGGTTCAGCACATCTGCACGCCAGGGCACCTCGCCATAGGCGAACTCAAGCACGGTGAAATTGGGCAAGGTCGCCACGACATGCGCGGCGGCAGCGTTGCCCACCGGGCTTGCCGGTCCATGCGGCGAGACAGGCAGCCCCGCTCCCTCGGCGATACCGGCCACTTTCCTGAGGCCCGTCAGCCCGCCGCAGAATTTGATGTCCGGCATCGCGATATCGACCGCACCGGCTTTGATATAGGCGTAAAAATCCTCGATGCTGGTGATCGACTCCCCGCCCGCCGTCGGCATGGTTGCGGCTCGGTTGATCTCGGCCAGCATGTCGAGTGGCTCTGGCGGCGTTACTTCCTCCAGCCAATAGAGGTTCAGCGGCTTGAATCGCTCCGCCAGCGCCAGCCCGTCAGTCAGATTGAAACGGCTATGCGCGTCGATCAGCAGATCGTTCTGCAAGCCGATCGCATCGCGCACGGCTTGTGCGCAGGCGATCCCCTCATTGGTCAGCCGCGCGATGGTTGCCGGGTCCTTCTCGTCCATCGCAATCGCATCGAATGGCGCCATCTTGATCGCTGTGAAGCCATCAGCAATCGCCGCGCTGGCCATCGCTGCGAAACCTTCCGGCGTGCGCGGTTTCGCTGAGCGGTTGATATTGGCATAGAGCGGGATCTTGTCGCGCAGCTTGCCGCCGAACAGCTCATAGACCGGCAGGCCAACCGCCTTGCCCGCAAGGTCCCACAAGGCCTGCTCCAGCGCGCTCGCCGCGACCGCTGCAGGGTCGCCGCCCTGCGCTACCGTCGCTGCAGCCGCCTGCCGGAACGGCTCTGCGCTGAACACGCTGCGGCCTTTCAACACGTCCAGGAATTGCCGCAGATAACGCACCGTCTCCGCACTGTCCCCGGCATGGCTTGCATCGCCGAGCCCGGTCAGCCCGTCCGCGGTGCGCAGGCGTACGATCAGCCAATTGCCGCGGTGATTAACCTTGAGCTCGAACAGTTCGAGCCGGTCGATCACTCTTTTGCCGAGCGCGGCGGGGGCCGCCGCCATTGCGTTGCCGGCCCATAGGCCAAGCGGCGCGATGGCGAGCGATTTCAGTGCGTTCCTGCGCAGCATGTCAGCCCCTGCGTGCGATGGTATAGCTGGCGAAGGGCTGGAGCGAGGCAATCGCCTCGACCGGTTCGGGCGCGCGCCAGCTGAACTGGCGGACTTCGATCCGCTCCGGCGTCACGTCTAGCAGAGTAAAACCATTTTTCTCATAGGTCTCGACGACATCGGTGCCAATGAGCTTGCCCGGCGTGCTCGGGAACATGCCGCGGCCTCCGCTTGGCCAGCCCGTCCCAGTACCGACCGTACCGGCCAAGATCGCCTCGACCGGATTGGCCGAAAGGTCGAGGTCGCCGCTTGCTGTCAGCCGCTTGGCGCCGACCGCATGCATATCGCCCGAGATGGTGATTGCGGGGCGACCCCGTTGCGCGCTCAAGGCCTTGATCAGGCGCTGGTGCTGGTCGAACCAGCCCGGCAGCCAGAACTCCTTGTCACTGCCGGGCGTGCCCACCGGGGGCCGGTCCTCATACCATTCGCCCAGCTTGCCTGCGGTCCAGCCGATAGGGTTGGACGGCACATGAATGTAGTGGCTCGCATCCGATTGCTTCAGGCGATTGATCAGGAAGCGCTCCGCTTCCGGGAACAGCACGCCATAACCGGTTTTGGTATCCCATCCCCGGCGGCAATCGAACAAGGCCAGTTCGGCCAGCTTGCCGATCCTGACGGTCTCGACCGCTTCTGAAGTCAATGCCCCGCCGGGGAGCTGTGGACGGCCGAGCGCGAAGGGATAGGCCATCGCGGCAGTGCGGCGTTGCAGTCCGAGCGTGAACGGGCGTGGCGGAAAGGTGTAGCCCCAGGTGCCGCCATTGTCGTTTTCGAAATAGTCGTGATCGTCGCTGATGAAATGCAGCGGCACAGAGGCGAACCGGTCTTCGTAGATGCTCGCGATCTGCCGGCCGATCACGGTGTTAAGCGAGCGCCGGTTGGTTTCTGAATCGAAAGCGGTGTCCTGATCGATCCATGCGATCTTGCGATAGCGTTCCGCCTTCTCAGCCCGGCTCGCTGGATCCCCGCGGATCTTGAGCGCGGTATTGAGATCCCAGTAGATGTGATCGCCGTTGGCAACTGCCAGATCGGGCGAGAAGCTCAACGCGCGGTCGAACAATTTACGCCGCGCGTCGATCGACAGAGCACTCGCCGCCTCGTCGCCGCCCGCGCAGGTAAAGAAAAGAACCCGAAAGCTTTCCGGTTGCTCGTCCAGACCAGGTAGCGTCTTCAGTTGCCACGGTGCCCGCAACACTGCGCCATGCTCGTCGGCCAGCGTCAGCTCATGCGCAGTGCCACCTCTCAGCCCGTCCTGCACGAAGCCCCAAGCATAGCCGTCCTGATCCATCTGCCTGGCCCTGACCTGCCGGCCATTAATGGTTAGCACCGGAGCGGCCGAGGGCGGCGCGTCGAGCAAGACCTTTACCGCCAGAGTGTCGTGCGTGGCCGATGGCAGCAGCGCCCGCACCGTCCGCGTTTCGGCCGCACTCGCGCGTGACCAGGAAACGCCGCCCAGCATTACACCACCCAGCCCGACCGTCCCTGCCCCGCGCAAAACCGTTCTTCTGTTGTACATAGACCCTCTCCTCAGGACGTGCGGCGGATGGTGTAAGTGTCGCTTGGCTGCAGGGTTGCAATCGCCTCGACCGGCTCGGGCGGACGCCAGCGGAACTGGCGGACTTCGATCCGGTCCGGAAAGACGTCCACGATCGAAAAGCCGTTGCGCTCCTCCATCTTGGCGATGTCCTTGATCTCCAGCGCGGCCGCATGGAACGGCGGGACGCCGCGTACTGTGCTTGGAAAACCCGGCGTTCCGGTCCCGATCGTGCCGGGCAGGATGGCCTGGATCGCATTGGCCGACAGGTCGAGATCGGCACTGCGGCTGATGCTCGCGATCGAGCTGGCGTGCATGTCGCCAGAGATGCTCACCGCGGCGCGTTCCTTCTGGGCGCTGAGCGCCTTGGCGAGTCGCTGGTGCTGGTCGAACCAGCCCTGCTGCCAATAGCCCTTGTCGTTCTGGAAACTGCTCGTGTCCGAAGGACCGTCTGCATACCATTCACCAAGTTTGCCCGCGCTCCAGCCGAACGGATTGGACGGCGCATGGATCAGTTGCTTTGCTTGCGATGTACGCAGCCGGCCGGTGAGCCATGCCTCGGCTTCAGGGAACAGGATGCGGGCATCCTGCCCGATCGACCAGCCGCGCCGGCAATCGAACAGGTCGATTTCCAGCAGCTTGCCGATCTTGACCGCCTCAACCGTACCCGACTTGTACGGGTCGCCGAGGTCCGGCCGGCCCAGAGCGAATGGATAGGCCATTGCCGCGGTGCGCTGTTGCAGCCCGAAGATGAACGGCCGCGGCGGGAAGGTGTAGCCCCAAGGCCCCGCATTGTCGTTTTCGAAATAGTCGTGATCGTCCGTGACGAACACCAACGGAACCGAGGCGAAGCGGTCCTCATAGATCGAAGCGATCTGGCGGCCGATGACGGTGTTGAGCGACTTCCGATTGGTGTCGGAATCGAACGCAATATCCTCGTTTATCCAGGCGATCTTGCGATACTGTTCCTCGGTCGCTGCCCGCGTTGCCGGGTCGCGGCGGTATTTGAGTGCGGTCCACAGATCCCAATAGATATGATCGCCATTCGCGACAGCGAGATCCGGCTTGAACGACAATGCCCGGTCCAACAGTGCCTGCCGATCGGCGACGGAGAGGTAGCCATAGGGCTTACCGCCCTCATCCCCGCCTGCGCAGGTGAAGAACAGCACGCGGAAGTGCTCGGGCGTGGAATCGATCGGAGGCAGTGTCTTCAGGCGCCAAGGGGTCCGCAACGAACCGCCGAATTCGTCGCTCAGCGTCAATTCGTGCGACGTGCCGCCCTTGAGCCCATCCTGCACGAAGCCCCAGGCATAACCGTCCTGATCCATCTGCCGCGCCGCGACCGCGCGGCCATCAATGGTCAGGATAGGCGCCTCAGACGGCGGCCTCTCGAGCAGCACCTTTACCGCCAGCGTATCATGGGTGGCAGACGGGAGAATTGCCCGCACCGCCTTGGTCTCGGCCGCAGCGGCGCGCGACCATGAGACGCCCCCCAGCAACACTCCGCCCAATCCCGCCACTCCGCCGCCGCGCAATATAGTCCGTCTGTTGTACATGCCGGCTTCCTTAGAATTGCGCGCGTAATGTGGCACCGAACTGGCGTTCGCTACCAAGGCCGCCGGTGATCAGGCCCTGGTTCGAAGCGCTGAGGGAATCGAAATATTCCTTGTCGAACACGTTGGTGACCCACAGCGCCAAATCGTAACGCTGATTCTGGAAACGCAGCCCGACGCGCGCATTGGCCAGCCCGTAGGGGGAAATGCGGGTGTAGATGGAGTTGCTGCCACTGGTATCGTTGGACGACCGGTGATTGAAGTCGAACCGGAGATAGGCCTCGTCATCCGGCGTAATCAGGCTGAGCGGCTGGGTGAAGTCTGCCGCGAGGCTGTAAATGAATTTCGGCGCATTCGCGAGTTGGACCCCGCTCAGATCTTGAACCTGGGTGAGATTGCGGCTCTCCGGTGCGACCTGCGCGTTGGTGTAATCCTTGTAGACCGCATCGTTATAGGCGGCCGACGCGGTGAGGCGGAGATTGCGCGTAGGTGCCACGGCCAGGTCAACCTCGACACCGCGCGAGCGGACGCCGGGAATGTTCGAAATATAACGGATGGTAGAATTGGTATTGCCGATATAATCCGTAACCCCAGCCTGATAATCGGTAACTTCGGTCCAGTAGAGAGCTGCATTCAGCGTGATTTTCCGGTCAAGGAACTGACTCTTCACGCCCACTTCCCAGGCGTTGATCTTCTCCGGCTTGACCACCGGGGACACGCCCGCCGGAAGATCGCCGAGACTCAGGCCACCGGACTTGCTCCCGCGCGAATAGGTCGCATAGGCGAGGACATCGTCCGCGACATCGTAAGCGACGGTGATCTGGCCGGTAACCGCATCGTCCTTGAGGCCGGTGGTGTAGCGCTTCTCCGGGTAGATCGCGTCACGCAGCTTCTGCGCGGCGCTTTGATCCGCTTGGCTGAGCAGCGACAGGTCGTTTCCAGCCGCAGTGTATTGATCGAACAGGCCGGTCTTCTTCTCATATGTAAAGCGCAGGCCGCCGGTGACGCTGAGCGCATCCGTGGCATGCCAGGTGGCCTGGCCGAACGCGGCGTAGCTCTTTGTGACCGGCTCGATGACCGAGTAAGACAGGAACCCGTCCAGCGCATAATTGGCCAGGGTCTGATTGGCGGTGGGGTTGTTCCACAGCGCCGAATCCGGACCCTGCTGGTAATGGCCAAGCGCGTTCACGTTCTGCCAGAAATAATATAGCCCCGCGACGTAATCGATTTTTCGATCACCGTTGGAAGCGACGCGGAATTCCTGACTGAACTGCCGCTGGTGATTGTCGGTACCACTGCGCAAAGTGATCGCGAGGGGGGTGTTGTCGGTGTCATTGTCGGGTAACCAGTCCCAGCCGCGCCAGGCCGTCACGGAGGTCAGAGTAACCGCCCCAAGATCCCAGTCGATCTTCCCCGAAACGCCGTAGCCCTTCATGTCGGCCTGGATCGGTCCGTTGACATCGACCTCGCGCGCGAAAGGATCGTTGATGTCGAAGCGTGGCGTGTATCCGGCACGGGTCGCGCGATCGAGCCAGTTGTTCGTTAGCGTCGCACCGTTGGCATATTTGGTGAACAGGCCGACGACGCTGGCGGCGCGCGAATAGCTTGTCTGCTTCGAGTAATCGCCGATAATGCGGATATTGAGGTTCGGCGTAGGTGTCAGCAGCAACTGCCCGCGGACCGAAAAATTGTCGTAATCGTTGACCTTCCGGTCGTTATAGATGTTGTACAGCGTCCCGTCGCGGTGGGTGTCGGACAGGGTGATACGGACGGCCGCGATGTCGTTGATCAACGGGCCGCTGAACGAGCCTCGGACCTGGTGGTAGCCGCCGCTGCCATAAGTAGCCTCGCCGGCGAACTCCGTGTCGAACGACGGCGCACGGGTGGTGATGTTGATTGCGCCGGCGGTGGTGTTCTTGCCAAAGAGCGTGCCCTGCGGACCGCGCAAAACCTCGACCCGGTCGAGATCAACCAGATCGAATTGCGACCCGCCGATGCGACCGTAATAGACGTCATCGACATAGAAGCCGACGCCGATTTCCAACCCGTCATTCTGATCCGAGTTGGAGCCAAGGCCTCGGATATTGACGAAAGTGTTGCGCGCGTTGTTGTTGCGGATCACCAGGGTTGGCGTCAGCTGGGCAATCTGGACGAGGTTGATCGCCCCGGCCCGCTCCAGCGTGTCGCCGGAAACCGCCGTCAGGGCGATCGGCACATCCTGCGCGCGCTCTGCGCGGCGGCGTGCGGTCACGGTGATCTCGTTGTCATTGGCACTGGAGGCGCCGTCCGTGACCGCCGTTTCGGCGGCCTCTTCACCGGCGTTGGCCGCGGGACCGGTTTCGGCGACCCCTGGCGTGGCCAGCAGGGCCAGGAAGCTGGAACCTACAGCCAGCAGCACGCGGCTACGGTTGGAAACGATCGACATTTTAAGAATACCTCCCTGCCCCGGTGCATGCGGAAGGCGCGCGGCATCGTTCGCCCGCAAACAGGGTCGCGGACGGCAGACGTGCTGCATCGCTTCCGGTCACGGCCGAGCAGTCTATTGTAATTGCTGTAGCAGCGCCTTGCCGCGCTGCCCTTCGCAGTGCCGCCTAGGGCAATCGCCTCAATTCTCTATAGGATGGGCCGGAATGCCCGCGCCGGAATCAGGTTGAATTCGTCTGCATGTCTTGTTCCCTGCGTTAGGGGACACGACACCTGGCGCCGCCCTTCACGATTCCCTATCTATTTGGTAGAGAATGATCGGTCAACGATAGGTTTGATTGCCGGCGCGAAAGCAGAATTTTTCATCACTGTTCAATGGGTGAGATCAAACGCGTCGCTAGCGGGGTGCCGCCCGATGTCCATCAGAGAGCGAGATTGCCTTCGTTACGTTGCCGAGGGAATGAAGGGCGATGCGGTTGCGCACAAGCTCGGGCTGGCACGCGTCACGGTGGATCTGCATCTCAAGTGCGCCCGCCAAAAGCTTAAGGCCGCAACCTTGGCGGAAGCCAAGGCGCTCACTTATCGGGAAATTAGATCCACTTAGATTTGGTCGAAATCATTCGCTCCAGTTTATGAGATCTATAGTTTTCCATAGATTGACCACCGATTGCCGCGCTGCAAAGCATCGCGTTTGAACACGGGGTAATTGAATGGGAAATTTCGACTTTCCAAGGGCCTACCGACAACGCGAAATTGCGTCGCGGTGATCGACCCATACGACCTACGGTGAGATTTTAGACCGTTGCCATTTCCGGAACCGCTTGCTGGCCGCGTGGACCACATGCCGCCGGCCGATTGCGACGAGCCCGGCGGTTATTTTGCATGGGCCGACAAAATGACTTAAAATTCATTGCTCAGCCCTGGCGCGTCTGTGTGCCAGTTTTGAGCCCGCGGAAAAAGGGATGAACGGACGGCCGTTTTCGAGGAGTAACCACGTAGGCTTTGGCGTCTCATATTGGTCGTTCAAGCACTGTGCTTTAGGATCGGAAAAAAACGCCGCCGACCCGCGTCAGCGGCGTTCCAACTTTCCGTAGTCCGCTTCAGATGAAGGAAGGTATCCCCTTACGGTTTTTGGAGCGCATCGCACCCCCGACGGCACCGAATCCGACCAGCATCATTGCCCAGGTAGCAGGCTCAGGAACTGCATTAGTAGATGTCGCAAATGAGAAAATCGGCGACGGGTGGGACTTGGAGAATATTGGATCGCTTAAGAAGCGAACTGAAAATGAATTCGTATCTTCGATCAGCGCAAAAGCCCGCGTTTCACTGCTGCCCGCAGCTTGGGCACCGTAGAGCACACCGAAATCGTCGCTACCGACCTGAATCAGCGGTGTGTCGCCGTACTTTCCCGGAAGCGACACCTCGAGCGGCCCGCCGAAATCGCTGCCAGGGCTGAAAAAGGATGTCGGATTAAGGGTATCCGCAAGCTGTAGACCGCCGGCAAGAAAAAGAGATCCAGCCGAAAACGTGCCATTATCAAGCGTGAACGTCATCGTGAAGCCGGCAATGCCATTGTCAGGGGCGGAAGCCCTAAGCGGGGTGTCAATCATCGCTACGGCTGTGCCGGTCGTGGACGAGACAAGCGTGTCGCCATTGCCCAGATCCTGTGTGTAATTGAGATGACTCAAAGACCCAGATAAATCTGAGCTCGCAATGGGTGCGTAGGCAAGCGCCGGGCGTCCGCCATTAAAGCCGGTCATCGTCACGGTACCCATGCCGTAACCTGCGCCAAAATCGATGCGTACTGGCTGCTGCACAGCGTCAAACAAGAGAACATCAACAGCTCTTTGCCACATAGTGCCTTCAACCGGCGTGAGATTCGTTGTTACGTAAGTCGCAGCTTGAGCTGGAATCGAAACGATGGAAAAAATTCCCAATAACGAAATAGAAAATCTCTTAAACATAATCCCACCTCTGATATTTACTTCATTAACTTAAGACTTTCGGGCAACGCTAAATTTGTTTGCCAGAATCTATTCTGCCTACACCGGACCTGCGGAAAATCGTTGTAATCAATTGTAAATGAGGTGTTCGATGGCCAAATGCTGTCCCAATTTGATGCTAACGGGTCGCGCCGCCGGCAGGTTGAAGCGTCCCAGCTCAACCGGAGGCTCCAAATTCAAGGCGCGGGGAGTCATCAGCGAGGGTGCCCAGCGCGCTAAACGAAAAAATGAGTTCAAGGCTGCTGGCAAAGCTGACCTTCCGCCGCTGGGCCAAGAAAATTGGCGCTGAGCGGCAAAGATGGGTCGATCATCGAAGCAGACGCGCCGATCGCTGATGACCGGCGTAAATAGGCCACCGGATGGGTCGCAATCACCCGGTGGCCGTGTTGAATTCGGTTGGAAACCAACGTCGTGAAACTGTTGGACTTTTGACGTTCAAGTATTCCCCATATGGGGACATCGCTCAAGGAAACTCGAGAATTACAACTCCCACGAATGATCGCACCATTTTATGCGACACCGGCAAAGCGCAATAGATCGACCATGGTGAAGTCGTCCCCCTGTCGCGCGGGATCGACGGTCGGCAGGAAGGGCTGCCACTCTGGATCCTGCGATCGATACGAGGTGCGGTCGCCGTCGATCAGGCCAACAAAAACCTCGGTCACAATCCTGCCGCCGATCGGACCAAGACGTTCGCCACCTTCCAGGATGGCGGCTTCACGCAGGATATAAAACCAGAGTGGCGTATTATCGTCCATCCCCCAAGGTTTAAGCATCACCAGATCGGCTTTCGTCAGCGATGGTATCTGCATCGCTTTGGCCACGCGCTGGCCCGATGGAAGCGAGAAGGTGAGATGGCGCAGTAGGTTGCGCTGTGCGAGCGATGATGGATTGGTCTTGGCATTGGGATCGGGCACGACGCTTCCGGGCAGTCGGAAAAGGGCTGTGGAGAGAGTCGTATCAATCTTTTTGTTGGGCTTCACCTCGCCATCGCCGAAATCAAAGAAGGTCGGCCAATCAATGAACCGCCGCTTGGCGCGGCATCCACCCGACAGGTCGTCCGGATCCAGCGGGTCAGACGGCGTCTCCTTGAAGATCAGCGCGAAAAAAGGTTGATTCCCTGGATTACCCTTGAAATTGGCGCGGTAGGATGGCCGCACCTGACTATGGCCAAACCGATAAGCCGCAACCGAAAATTCGACCGGAATAAACGGCTCATTGCGCCATTTGTAGAACTTCCGGCCGTTCTCCAGCACGTCCTCAACCAACGTGTCCCCACATGTCTTTTTCAGAAACTCGTGGATGATGATCCACTGATAATGCCAACGCACGATGCGCTGCGCTTCAGCGAAGACCTCTCCGGGCGCAACCAACCCAATTTCGGTCTTCACGTAATCGACCACGGCATTGTGAAACCGCAGAAAGGCCACCTGCAATTGAGAGATAATCAGGTTTTCATCGTCGCGCGGGTCGCCGATGAGCGCTACATTCTGGCTGTTACGCGGCACATCGTTCTTGCCGGTCGTGCCTGTTTTCTCGAGCAGGAACTTGATACCCTGGCCAGTCTTTTGATCATAAAGGTGCGGGCTGGCGCCAGGCCCCGCACCATAGACGTTGTCCAGCGCGAGTGAGGGGGTTCGGAAGTTCGCGATTTGCTCGGGGTCCACCTGCCGCTCGAGGCTCGAGGTCGGATCAAACGTCATATCATGGTCTAGAAACTGGCCCAGGAACGTCATGCCAGCGCTGAGGTGGGGATTGTTATTATTGTTGGCGGACAAGTTGAGGTCGGTGATCAGTAATTTCGGGTCGGCGCTCAGATCCTCGTTCGCATCCATCGGGCCGGCTGGTGCGCCGATGTCCAGCAAAGCCCTGCGCACCTGCGGCGTATCGGAAGCGAATGCAGGCAATTTGCCGAACATGCGGCCGAAGCGACCGGAATCGTAATAGTCGGAAACCGGCGGCACGATTTCCTTTGGATAAATACCATGACGGGCCATCATTCTCTCCTGTGCGTATTGCACACGCGATTCTTCGATCGGTGTGGCGGCCCAGGTTGTTATTGTGCAGTTGCAGGTAAGTGCGAAGAACACACGATCTCTATGGATCTGCTCACAGCTTATTCATGGATCAATGGCAGGTCAAAATGCGAAAGGTCGGTTTTGTACAATTAAATGTCTTATTACGACGAGCTGTTTAAATTGAAAGACGGGTTGCTATTTTAGGATTTCGTTAATCAGATCCTAAATTTTTAGTTATAATCTAGCGCCATATCCGTCTCATGGTATTTGTGAATGTCGTAGCCGTCGCAAAATAAGGGTGCCAAGTCTGCACCGCGCCAGCGCTCGCTTGCCAACAAAGCCGTTTGTCGATCTGCAAGAAATTGACTGGGGGAGGCCGACAGCCGCCGGAATGGCAGACTGTCTGCAGCTGGGGAGCAAAACTTTTCGCCTAAACGGCGAGTCAGGGTCGGTATGACGAAAGTAACTGACTAATCCATGATATTGGCGGCCAGATCCGCCTGCCGAAATGGCTTCACTAATCTCGGGAGATCAGGCGCGACGCCCTCGGCCTCTGCATAACCGGACACGATAAGCACGCGCGTTTCGGGCAGGAGCATAAGGACCTCCCGCGCAAGCTCTGTTCCGCTTTTCCCGGGCATGAGATGGTCGGTGACGAGGACATCAGGGACGAGTCCGTCCTGTATCAGCTGGAGGGCACGCTCGGCTGAATTCGCCTCGACGACATCAAATCCGAGATCTGCGATCATGTCCGCGGTGCTGGCGCGAACAAGCTCCTCGTCGTCTACGACGAGGGCACGTCCGGCCCCGATAGTTACGATCGCGTCGGCTGTCCGTTCTGATGCCGACACTGTCTTATCTGTGGTAGGCAACCAGAGCTGAACATCTGTGCCCACCCCTGGGCGGCTGTCAATCGTAAGGGTTCCGCCGAGCTGGCCTGCCAAGCCGTGAACCATTGACAGTCCCAAACCGGTGCCCTTGCCGACGCCCTTGGTGGAGTAGAATGGCTCGATCGCGCGGCGCAATGTATCTGTGTCCATGCCCACGCCCGTATCCGCCACCGACAACCGTACATAGCGCCCGGGGTTGAGTCCTGAAGCATGTCCGGGTTCCACATCGACTGCTTGCGCGGCGATGCTCAGGCGTCCCCCCTCCGGCATGGCGTCGCGCGCATTCACGCTGAGGTTGAGGAGAGCCATCTCCAACTGGTTCTGATCGGCCATCGCCGCCGGCAGGTCATCAGCTACATCGACAGTCACCCGTGTGAGAGGGCCGGATGTGCTCGCGACCAGATCGGTCATTCCGGAAACCAGCGCGCCAACGTCAACCGCCTGAGACTGGAGTGGTTGCCGACGGGCAAATGCAAGGAGGCGCTGAACGAGCGTTTTGGCGCGTTCTGCCGATTGCAAAGCGCCGCCGATCAGGCGCTGCTCACGTTCCGTGCCAACCGACTTTCGCTGCAGCATGTCTAGACTGCCGATGATGGGGGTTAGCAGATTGTTGAAGTCGTGCGCCACCCCGCCGGTCAGACTGCCCATCGCCTCCATCTTCTGGCTCTGGCGCAGTGCTTCCTGCGCCAGAGCCAGCTCCTCTTCGGCATGCAGGCGATCGGAGATATCGGTGGCAAGATGAAAGGCACCGATGATCTCACCGCTTGCGTCGCGCAGCGGCGTATAATGTATCTCCCAGCACGGCTGCCCGAACTCCGCTCGACCGAACTTTTCGACGATCGTGAACCTTTCCCCTGACAGAGCGCGTTTCATCAACGAGCGCATCGTGTCACGCTGCCCGGTAATGAACATGTCCGGGAATATATCGCCGACTTTGGTATCGAAGCCGTTGACCCGTCTGAACTCGTCATTGTGCGCTTTGTTGAACGCTATCAGCCGATAGTCAGTATCGAAGGCACAAATTGGGGAGGTGGTCGCCTCAATGATATCACGGCTCAGCCGTAGCTCGGCGGTCCTGGCTGCTACCTGGGCTTCCAGCGTATCGTTCAGATCGCGCAACGCCTCTTCCGAGTGCTTACGCTGTGTGATGTCGTTAAACAGGATTGCGACAAGGTTGGCACCCGGCGCTCCGGTACGGAATGCGTGCACGTCAAACCAGCGCCCCATCGGCGCGGCAAAGTCTTCAAACCGAATCTGTTCGCCCGTTGCGGCTACGTTGCCGTACTTCTCGAACCAATGCTCCTCCAATCCCGGTAATGCCTCCCGCACCCACCGGCCGACCAAGCTGCCCATTCCAGTCTGTCGTTCGAATGCGGGGTTCATTTCAAGCAGTCGATAGTCAACCGGCCTTTCAGTGCCGTCGAACTTGATCTCGGCGATCGTGAAACCGACATCGACCGCCTCGAACAGCGTGCGGTAACGCTCCTCGCTTTCGCGAAGGCGAGCCTCGGCGCCGATCCGTTGGACATGCGCCCAGCAGCGTTCGACGACGGCCTCGACGAGACCGATCTCCTCTTCATGCCAGTCGCGCGGTCGATCCTGATGGACTGCCATCATCGCGACGAGCCGGCCCTCCTTGACCAACGGGCAGCATATGATCGCCTCGACCCCAATAGCGCGAAACATGTCCGCTCCGTCCGTCGGCGCGAGCTCGACACCGACGTTGCTTACGACCAGCGTCTTGCCGCCGTGCATGTCCGCTACCGCTCGTGAGCCAAATAGATCGAGGCTATACACGCCGGCAGATGTCGACACCCCGGGCGCGACATAGTCGTCCCGGATAATGAACCGGTCGCTATCATCATCCACGTCTGCGTAGGCGCATCGCGAAGCCTCGAGCCGCAGTGCCAGCAGTTCCGCGGCGCATGTCATTGCCATTGTGGCGTCGGTTGCGGCCTGCAAAGCGTCATCCAATTCCCGCAAAAAGCGCAGGCGGCTTTCGCTATCGCGCAGTTCCTGACTAGCGAGCCTTCGCTTGGTGACGTCTATCGCGGTTCCGATGACTCGCAGGCATCGGCCGTCGCCATCAAAGACGCCGCGTCCCTTCGCCGATACCCAACGGACGAGGCCATCTTCTTTCCCGACCGTTCGATACTCAATGTCGTAAAGCGCGCGTTTCTCGGGATCGCAGGCGGCATCAAAGGCGGCGGCGGTAGTGTCGCGGTCCGCAGGATGCAGCCCTTCGTAGAAGTCACGCAGTGATACGGGAACGTCGGGAGAGATGCCGAACATGCCTTTAACGATCGGTGGCCAGATCAAAATGTTCTGGACCACATCGACATCCCAAAAACCGACATCTGCCGCCTGAGTCGCCAGCCTCATCCGCTCCTCATTCATCTCGAGCGCGGCGCGGTTCTTCTCACGCTCCGATACGTCGAGCATAGCCCCTATCATTCGCGTCGCACGTCCATCGGCGTCGCGGATGATGTTGCCGCGGTCCAGGATGATGGCGTAGCTGTCGTTCGCGCGGCGGAAGCGATACTCATCGCTCCAGCTGCCCGCATTACCGTCGATCGCGGCATGGATGCTGGTGTCCACCCGATCCCGATCATCGGGATGGATATGACCAATCCACCAATCGCCGGTCGGTTCGACATCAGCCGGTGCATAACCAAAGCATGCTTCGAGCGCCTCGTTCCAGATCACCTGATTGGTCGCGAAGTCCCAATCCCAGACGGCGTCATTGGCTGCGCGCCCCGCAAGTCGGTAGCGCTCCTCGATTTCAACGAGAGCGGTCTGGTCCAAGGCGCGCTGCTTCGTGAACTCCGCCAGATCATTAGCCTTCCGCTCCTGCTCAGCAAGTGCACGACGCAATTCCAGCTGCGTCATGACCTGCCGTGCAAGAACCTCCAGGACCAGCCGCTGATGCGGTGTGATCCCGTCTGGACGGGGCGCTCTGTCAAGGACGCACACGGTGCCAATCGGCAAGCCGACCGCGCTGCGCAACAAGGCTCCGGCGTAGAATCGGAGGCCGCCTTCCGCTGTGACCAGCGGATTGGCCAAGAAACGCGGATCGTCCAGCGTGTCGGGGACGACCATGAAGTCGTTCTGAAAAATCGCGTGCGCGCAAATCGACACGTCGAGCGGTAGTTCTCGTGCGCCAATGCCCACCTCCGCCTTGAACCACTGCCGGTCCCTTGCCACCAGATTGATCACCGCGATTGGCGCACTGAACGTCTCCGCAGCCAGGCGGACGATATCGTCAAACTCAGGCTCGGTCGGGGTATCCAGGATGCGATATGCCTTCAGCGCCTCGACGCGATCGGCCTCCCATGACTGATCTAGGGCAGGCGTGATGGGCTTATACAGGTCTTGATCATCAGAACTCATGCCGAGATATTAGCAGCGGCGACGCCCCACGCCATGAAAATTGCGCTCGCAGCCCACCTCCTTGAACGCGGACGAGGCGCCGTCCGCGTGATGCTCGGAAAGGCTATGCTCAGTATAACCAGTGACTGCTTAGCAACGCCAATGAGATGGCGGGCGGTCGGCACCTCGATCGGCCCCTGCTGGCCCAGGAAGGGTCGGTTCCGAACGGTGACTTTAAACATGCTTTAGACCAACCATCACAAACCACTCAACGTCGGGTGTATTTTGCGCCATGAGACGTGTCAGATCACGCTTACCTTCCGTCCAATATATCCGACACCTCGCGCCTGGGGACCACCTGGCGGCATCGACTTCACTCTGAGGCTGCGCTTGGGCGGCGAGATCGCCTGATCGACTTGCATTCATCGATCAGGGCGCAAAGGAAAACCCCCGCAGAAGCGGGGGTCTCATGTTATTTCTCGCCAGTTCCGGGCGTGGACGACTTGGGCGCTTTCCCATCCTCTATCCGGCCCTCGTTCCTCAGGTCACGGCCCTCCTGCGCTTTTTTCTGCGCTTCGGGCGTCTTGCCATGTTCATTGGCCTCTTCCTTCAGATAGCCAGCGGCTTCCTTGATCTCGCCTTTGATGCTCATGGTGATCTCCTTCTTTATTGACTGTCTGCGATCGCAACAGGACTAAAGCGCGCGAAGGACGAAAAAGCTCCTCAGCCGGACTTGGCGGGGCGTCCGTGTATCGGAATATAGTCGCAGGTGAACGCCAGATCCTTGACCGGCTGTGTCGGCGTGAGATGGATGAAGAGGATCTGATCGCTGGCCGTATTTGCAAGGCCAAATGCCTGCTCGGCCTCGTACATATCGTCGCGGTGCGGCTCGACCCAATGGCTGGCGCGTTTGATTGCCCGCGCTTTCGCTTGATTTTCGGTGGCCGCAACCACGAAAATATTGCGATGCCGCTCGGCAAACTCTGTCGGGTCATATCCACCCAAATTGATGAAGTAGAGCCGTTCCTCGCCTACAAAGGGCTCCGGACGGAGCGCCACATCGTATCCATCAGCATGGTTAAGCTCGGCCCAGCAGTCGATATGCAGAGTCCCTCGCTTTCCCCACCATTGGCGCAGAAGCTCCGCGTGAGTTTGATCGATGGATGGGGCGACCACGAAACGCATGTCGTGCACCTCTATATTGGCACCCGCCCTCTCACCGCCGATATAGACTGCGAACAATTTCACAGGGCCACCGCGCGGCTGGCGTTAGCTGCCGTCCGGCTGATTACTGCCGACAGTTCCGCGCCAACCACCAAGCCTATCTCATGAGAACTGGTTATCCCCTGGATAAAAGGGTGGCGCCCCATCAGAAATGGTAGGCTCAGGCAGAATAGCTGGTCGTCAGGAATGCCTGGGGCTACTGGGTGATATTGATCGTCGATAACGATACCGCGCTCAGGTGCTCCCTCGCCTGTCGCCATATCATGGACAATTCCCTGTTCGCAGAGGGACGGGAAAGGAAAGTCCTTCGCTGACAACGCCCGCTGGCCCATCGCTTCGATGAATATCGGAAAATGGGTGCGGTCGCCGCCTACCTCGAGACATGCGCCGCTTTCGCGGCCATGGCTGTCGATCCTATATTTGTCGCCAATCGCTATGACGGAGAGTTTGCCGGCACGGTGTAGGGCCAGCATGCGTTTGATCGATTCATGTGGGACGGTCGCGTAATCGTCCACGAAGACCGGTTTGAAATAGCGCGAAAAGCGCTTGAAATCGGTGTCTTCGAAATGGGGAACCAGCAGCTCGATAACCTCGTGCATCCGCAGGATCGCATAGCGCCATGCCACGGTATAACGGGCGTCATAGTTCTTTTGCGCCTCAGCAAGGTTGCGCTCTGCCCATATAAACGGGTCGCATGCGACGCGCTCGGCGAAATACCGGTCGGAAAAGTCCTCCAGAGCCAGTGCTTCAAGCGCAATGGATGCGGCGTAATCGGGATCGGCCAAGAAAAGCTCTTGCCGGAAAAGATCATAGGCCTTGTCGAGCATGTTGCCGTCCAAGGCGTCGATGATGGCGTCCATCGCCTCGGGCGTGCATATCAGAGGGGACTTATACGGGATGGCGAAATAGAAGTCGGCTTCCGGCAACAGGCCCTTGCGCGACATCATAGTCATGTGGAAATCGTCGGTCCCTTCAGCGGGCGCATAGGTCAGTTCTTCGCCCTCCTCGACAAACGCGCCGTGCGTAACAGCCAGCGCGACTGCGGCATCGATCGCGCTCAAGGACGACCCACGAATGCCGATCTCAACCGGGGGGACTTTTGCCAAAGCCGTGGCAGGCCAGGGGCTTAGGAAATAGCCTGGCCGGACTTCCGGTTCGGCAGGCCATTGATGGCCAGTCGCCAGGACGACATGGTCGAACCGCTCTTGATAAAAAGCGCCACGCTTTGGGCGAACGGTCAGCGTCATTCCGTCGTCCGCGGTGACGGCGTCGAGAACCTTGCACGATGAACGCACCGTCACGTTGACGCCGTTCGACCGAGCCCGCTCGATCAGCGCGGCCAATTGGTCGAAGAAGAACTCCCCCAGTGCCACACGTGGATAAAAGGTCCGATCGTCCAGGCCAGCTGGCTCGATGTCCAGGTCGATCAGCCGTTCCGCCGGTTGTCGGCTCAGCCAATCGATTAGTGTCTCCTGGATTGGCGGTATCTCGACGCTGGCGATGTTCGACAGCATCGCTGGGTCATTCCACCCCGGGCGGTAGGGCGTGCCACGCCCGATAAAGGGCTGCTCCTCGAATATGGTGAGATCGAATGACTCCGTCGCTTGGCTCACCAGAGCTTGGAGGGTGTAAATGGCAGTCGGGCCGGAACCGACAAACGCAACGCTGGGTGTCATCCTCGCTTCAACGCCTACGGTGCTGAAATGACCCGGCAAAACATCAAAATATTCGGCGGACTGGTTTCAGGTCCAGGATCCGCTGATGCTTGGTCGTTTAATGGCTTGCGAGCGGCCGGTTCCGTCGTCAGCAGACGCTTTGCGCCAAGGCATCAATGCATGATAACGATTTTGAGTTGCCGTGATTGGAGACCGTCTGCACTGAGGGATCGAGAGCCGACGGATGAGCGCCCGGAAAGGGTCGGTTTCCTACGGCCTGCTTTTTCCATCCAAACCCGCTGGTCGACTTTGATCGCTTGATCGCATTGGAGAAGCAGGATTGTCGAAGCTTGTTGGGAAGCGGACGGTCGGCATTCTGGAACGGACTTATCGAACACAGCCATAGGGCATCAATCTGCTACCTTTGCTGGGTTATCTTGCGCAGGTTGCTACATTTGCATGCTTATGCCGCTGGATGCGTGGTTCTCCTCTCGGCGATGGCTAGGCAGATCCCAGCATTTTGTATCAATATGGAGATAGTCGCGATCAAATTCTCCAATGCTGATCAAAGCATTCCAGTCGCATATCTCAATTACTCTTTTGGATACGGTGACGACCTTAGCCTCGCGTAGTTGTCTGAAGACCCTGTTCACGTGCACGCTGGTAAGGCCAAGTGCATCGCCTAGGTGAACCTGCGTGAGCTCGAGCCGGTATCGGTGGCTTGTTCCAAGACCGGCTTCCTCCATACGCAGCCCAAGTTCGGCTAGCAGATGCGCCATTCGGGCAACCGCAGACTTGCGACCTAGATTGACGATCCACTGCGCGAGCACGCAGGCATCGACAGCACATTCCCGCCAAAACGCATCAGCAAGGGCGGGATATTTCGCTGCGGCTGCTTTCAGAGCTTTATGCGGCATCCTGATAATCGTCACGGGGCTCAAAGCTTGCAACGACGCGCCTGTGCTCGGGAATACCACCGATTGCAGGTTTGCCATGTGGCCTGCCACATAGAAGGCTGTAATTTGCCGACGACCATCTCGCATTTGGCCAAACCGGCCGACCACCCCGTCGACGATGAGGCATGCGTGATCGACGGAGTCTCCTGGACGAACCAAGTCACGATCGCCGCCCGCCGTGATCTTCTGCCCCGGCAGACTACGAATTACGTCCATTTCCTCGCTACCCAGCTTGGTCCGCGATCCTAGACGGTCGAGGAAAATCTGTACGGCGAGATTAGACGAATAAGGCATAGGATCCTCCGGCTTAAGCGGGAGCACTCCAGTGTCTCTCTGTCGCCGCGCACTTGAAGATTTTGCGGCAATGCCTGACCCATAGAAGGATTTGACGGGCGGTCGAGTCTATTGATCGATTGTCATCATGCGCCTGTTTTGTGGCGAACGGTTACCCAACTGATTGGGGGCCACACGATTTATTCGGCGTACGATTATGAATGAACGGCTGATTGCGGGAAACCATGACCGCTCTTTGAACGTCAGCAAAGGGTCGAATGTCGACCGAAGGGTTTTCCATACGAATAACTTACGCGGATGAACACTGTGCCGTGATCATGAAAACTGGAGCGCAGCAGCCGTCAGCGAGCGAATGAGACGAACCTCAAGTTCGTCGGGAGAGAGATCGTCCGCCAGGCTTTTGCCGACCATTGCCGCTTCGTCAGGATCGGTGGCCATGACCGAACTATGGATGGCCATGCCGAGAATGAAGATGATGTCGCTCCGCTTCGCAGCGGGCAGTGATCGGTGCAATACTGTGCTGAACCGGCGCATGACGGGCGCCAGCGAATTTTCGTTCATCGTGCGCCAGATGTCAGTGCCCATCTCACGCATGTAGGACCGAATGAAATTGGTCCATATTTCGGGATCGGACGCCTTTAGTTCAAAAAGGGGATGGATGAAGGCGTGAATGATATCTTGGACCGGCGGAGTGCCTGGGGAGTAGCGATGATCCAGATCTTCAAGCAACACCTCGCGCATCGTGTTGATCTGAAGCGCTCGGGTATGATGGACCTGGAGGTAGAGTTCCTCCTTGTTGTTGAAGTGATAGCCTATCAGATTGACGTTTACCTCGGCTTGGCGTGCGATCTCGCGCAGCCCGGCACCGTGCAACCCTTTGCTCGCGAAAAGACGCTCCGCTGCCACGAGGATACGGTCACGCGGGGGAATGTCCTTCTTTTCGGGTGCGATGCGCGGCAATGCGTGATCCGTCATTTCGGGGTGTTAGACGATCGTCTAGGCAATTAGTTGCGCCGCGCCAAGAGATTTAGCCAGTCTGCGTCGAGCCGACCACCCTGTTGCGCAAGACGCCGATCCCCGACACTTCCAGTTCGACGACGTCGCCATCGGCCAGGAAACGCATATGTTCAAGCCCGCAACCGGTGGCGACGGTACCGGATCCGATCACCTCCCCGGCAAAAAGGGTCTGGGAGCGCGTCACGTCGGCGATGCAGTCCTCGAATTTGTGATACATGTCTCCGGAATTGCCGAGCGACCATTGTTCGCCATTCACGCGCGCCTTCATGATCGCGTCATAGGGATCCGGCAACTCGTCAGCGGTTACGATGCAGGGACCCAGCGTCACACCCTGGTCGAAATCCTTGGCCTTGCCCGGCCCCAGCATACCCTGCATGACCTGCGTTTGCTCGTCGCGCGCTGACCAGTCATTGTAGATGGTATAACCGAAGATGTGGCTGCGCGCCTCTTCCCTGGCGATGTTCCTGCCACCCTTGCCGATCACCGCGGCGAATTCGAGTTCGAAATCGAAGAAGCGCGAATAATGCGGCCTGACAATATCCTCTTCGGGCGCAGCGATCGCCAGCCGGTTTGCGGTATAATAGATAGGTTGGCGATACCAAATTTCGGGAATGGGCCAATCATTGCGCGTTTCGATTTCGCGCATCCGCTGCTCGGGATTTTCGGAGAGTTGCGCCGCGAGCTTGGCGATGCCCTTGAACGCGCCGATCAGATGCCCCTCAAAGCACAGGAAATCGCGCATTTGGACGGGCCGCGGCAGCGGTGGCAGCAGCGTGATGTCACGCGAGTGCAGGAGGGCTTCGGATGGTGCATCCGCGATCAACGCCCTGGCTTCATCCCAGGCCAAATCGCCCGCCTCGATCAGATCGAGCATGGACTTGAATGGCTGTAGTTCGGCTAGCTTGCGAAGGGTTGCGGCATGGTGAAGATCCACGATCTGCGCGTCTTGGTTGATCCACGCACCGAGAAATTGCCGATCGTGCCGGGCATAGGTTATGAGACGCATGGATCCTCTTTCCCGTTTGTGACGAGACCGCCGCGCCCGGAGGCGCGGCGGCATATGTTAGAAACGATAGCCGACCTGAAAGCCGTAAGTCCGCGGCGCATCGAGTGTGCCGGTGATCGGCAGGCCGACTGCGATCGAACTGACGAGGCCGTTGGCGATCGTGGTCTTGTCCGTGAGGTTGCGGCCGTAGAGGGCAAAATCGAAATGGCGCCATTTGTAGTTCAGGAAGGCGTTCAGCTTCGTATTCGGCACCCGCGACACCGGCTTCTCGTTGAACGGCGTGAAGTAGATGCGATCCTGAAACGCCATTTCGCCGCGTATCGAGAACTCGCTGTCGCCGATCGCATGACTGTATTCGGCCGCCATGTTGAGCGATATTTCCGGCGCTTGCGTCAACTGGTTGCCGTCAAGCCGCACGGGATTGGGATTACCCGGATTCGCGGGATTGGCGGATTCGAAATCCTTGTATTTCGTATGGAGCCAGGCCGGCGAAATCTCGATCTGGAGCCCGTCGAACGGGACCACCGTCAATTCGGCTTCCGCGCCGTAAATGACGGAAGAGGCGGCATTTTCGATCAGCACGTTCGCCAGGACGACCTTTGAAACCTGGAGGTTGCGATAGTCGTAATAGAAGCCGGACGTATTGATCCGGACGCGTCCGTTGGCGAACGTGCCCTTCATGCCGGCTTCGTAAGCCCAGAGTTTCTCCGGGGCGAAGCCGCCATTATTGTCGCCGATATTGTAGCCACCGCTCTTGAAGCCCTTCGACGCCGACGCATAGAACATCAGGCGGTCTCGCGGCCGGTATTCTACCGCGAATTTCGGCGTGAAGGCGCTTTCGGAGCGTGCATCGGTGCGGGTGTAGAGCGGAAGGTTCGGCAACCGCGGCGGAAAGGGCCGGAACAGGTCGAACTGCTGGAAATCGTCAATGCTGTGGCGTTCCCAGCTATAGCGCGCGCCGAGCGTGGCGGTGAACTGGTCCGAGATGCTGTAATCGAACTGCCCGAACCCTGCCGCAGCCTTGGTTCGCACGTCGCCTTCAACGCGATATCCCTGCACGAAACCGTCGGGCAGGCCGACCAGCGCGGCATTCAGCGGAATGGCCGATCCGCCGAAGATCTTCTCGTCGAAATAATAGGCGCCGACGATGTATTTCAGCGCGCCTGCGTCGCCCGACAGTTGTAACTCCTGACTGATCTGGCGTCCCTCTTCGAAAAAGGAGAAATCGCTGAGCGCGGCGCTCGTCACGTCCAGATCCGTGCGCACCGCGTATTCGCTGTCGCGATAGCCGGTGATCGAACGCAGGGTGACGCCGCCCAGATCCATCTCGAGCCGCCCCGAAATGCTCCAGAATGTGCGGTCGTTGGAGGGATCGAACGTGTTGGCGATGTCGCGCCTGTCGCTCGGCACGAAACCGCCGAACAAGAAGCCCGAGGGGGTGATGAACGGATTTGCCTGACCCAGATAATGGTTGCCGTAATTGCGGTCGTTTTCGCGATAGTAATCACCGGTCAGATCGAAGGTGCCGGTCTCGCCCAGTTTTAACGAAAGCGCCGCGCGCGCACCGCGCCGCTTGGCATTGTCGATCTCGCGGCCGGTAACAACGTTGTTGCCGTAACCGTCCCGATCTTCGGTCGTGAACGCAATTCTGAAATCGACGCCGCTGGCGATCTGGCCACCGAGCGCGCCTTCGCTCGTGATGTCGTTGTAATTGCCATAGCCGATCCGGACATAGCCCTCGAATTCGTCGGTCGGCTTGCGCGTCACGACGTTGATCGAGCCGCCGGTCGCGTTGCGGCCATAAAGCGTTCCCTGGGGTCCGCGCAGCACCTCGACGCGCTCGATGTCGAAGAATGTGCCGAAGGTGGCCGCCGGGCGGGAGACATACACACCGTCGAGATGATAGGCGACGCGCCCTTCCCCGCCGGGATTGATCGTGTCGAAGCCGATACCGCGGATCGAGATGCGCGCCGCGCCACCATAGGTACCGAAGTTCACGTTGGGAACCGCGGTCGCCAGGCTGGCGATGCCGTCGATATGACGCTCCGCAAGGCTGTCGCCGGACAGCGCGGTGATGGAAAGCGGCACATTCTGTATGCTTTCCGAGCGCTTCTGCGCGGTGACAACGATATCCCCGATCGCGCCGTCGCTGGCCTCATCGCTCTGCGCAGCGGCGTCGCCGACGGTCGTTTGGGCCACAGCGGGAAATGCGGCGAAAGCCGCCGTCCCCAACATCACGGCAAGCAAGCTCTTCCTCATCATACCCTCCCTCGTGCGCATTATAGTTGGCGCCTTTAATGACGCGCGGCTGCGCTTGGCCTCATGTTCGCTTGGTATATAAGGATTATACGATTGTCTATATTATGTTGCACCTCTCCTGTTTCCATGTCAGTTGAATAGAGCGAAATCCCGTGGATGAGCCGCTTTTCCGATATTTCGGATGTCGGAAGGTAAGTTTTGGCGGATTTCTATTGTGCAACTGTACAATCGACGTCCAACACGTCGATGTATGATAAGGCGAGGGCCAGGCTTTGATACCATTTACGAAGGGATTGCACGATCTGGGAAATGGCCATTTCGCCTATCTCCAACCGTCTGGAACCTGGGGCTACAGCAATGCGGGCCTCATTTCCGACGGCGATCAGTCGCTGCTCGTGGACACACTATTTGATGAGCCGCTGACCGCCGAGATGCTTGATACGATCAGGGACGCGACGAAGATCGGCGCGGGGGACATCACCCAGCTCGTGAACACGCACGCCAATGGCGATCATACGTTCGGCAACCGTTTGGTAGCCAATGCCCGGATCATCGCTACGGAAAGTGGTGCCCATGAAATGGAGCATGAGGCTCCACCCGAGATGCTCGCTGCCCTCATGGCCGACGCACCGAACATGGGCCAGCTCGGCAAGTTCCTGCAGGCCGTATTCACTCCGTTCGATTTCGCCGGGGTCAAATTACGTCTGCCCGACGAGACGTTTACAGGCGAGAAGACGCTGATGGTGGGGAACAAGACAGTCAACCTGATCCAGGTCGGGCCCGCCCATACTGCAGGTGATCTGCTTGTCCATGTCCCGGAGGATAAGGTGCTCTACACCGGAGACATACTTTTCGTCGAGGGCACGCCGATCATGTGGGCAGGGCCGGTCCGAAACTGGCTCGCAGCGTGCGATCTGATGCTCGGCATGGATGTCGATGCGATCGTGCCGGGCCACGGACCGGTCACCGACAAGGACGGCGTGCGCGCCATGCGGTCCTACCTCGCTTATGTCGAAGAGCAGACGATCCGGCGCCACGCCGCCGGTATGAACGCCTGGGAAGCCGCACAGGACATCGCGCTCGCGGAATTCGGCGCCTGGGAGGATCCGGAACGGATCGCGGTGACGGTCGACACCATCTACCGCGAACTGAATGCGGATGATTCGCCGCGCGACATCATCGGCCTGTTCGGCAAGATGGCCGACCTGGACCTTATTTATAATCCAGCCCGCACATGTTCCCAGGGC
The DNA here is from genome assembly GCF_014199215.1 of Sphingobium boeckii. Lineage (GTDB taxonomy): Bacteria > Pseudomonadota > Alphaproteobacteria > Sphingomonadales > Sphingomonadaceae > Sphingobium_A > Sphingobium_A boeckii. The sequence continues at coordinate 910,395 of NZ_JACIJC010000001.1, read as the reverse complement.
CATCAGCACTGATTGGCGAGATGATGCAGACGGGTTTGATCGCGGTCATTGGTGCTTCCGGGCAAACGGGCGGAGCTCTGCTCTCCGAACTCGCGGGCCGGAACCGCCGCATCCGCGGCATCGGCCGTCATCCGAAACCGCCGACAGAGATCGAATGGTGCACGGCGGAGCTGGGCGACGTAAGGTCGCTGTTGTCGGCGATCGAGGGGGCGGCTGCCATTCACTATATCCCGCCGGTCTTCGATAGTCGCGAGGAGGAGTTCGGCCGGAACGTGATCGCAGCGGCCGAGGCCGCGCACTGCCCCCGCATCGTCTATCATTCGGTCCTGCACGCCGCGACGCCGGACATGCTGCATCACTGGCGCAAGGCGCGTGTCGAGCTTCATCTGCGCCATTCGCCGCTGGAATGGACGATCCTCCAGCCGGCCATGTATGCGCAGACGGTGCTGGCCTTTCTGGACCGGGCCAACGGCACTTTGACGCCGGGCTTCGACATCACAAGGCCGTTTACCCCCGTTGCGCTTCAGGATCTGTCGCGCGCCGCTGCGGTCGTGTTGACCGAGCCGGGCCACGGCTATGCGACATACGAACTCGCCGGGCCGGAGCGTCTGGATTTCGGCAGCATGGCGCGGCAATTGTCCGACCTGCTTGGTCGTCCGGTCACGGCAGTGGCAGGGGACGCTGCGGCGCGCGTCGAGGCTGTCGCCGCCGGCCTCGGCTTTGGGCCAAGCGCCGCGGCGGAATTGCGGGCAATGCTGGATCACTACGACCGCTATGGACTGGTCGGGAATTCCAATGTCCTGCGTCAGCTTTTGGGCCGCGATCCGACGCCGTTTCGCGAGGCGCTGCGCCCCGCGCTGGAGAGCGATCGGGTGCCTGCGGCGATTTGATCAGAAATGAATATCAGAACGGAGAGCGCGACATGACGAAGTTTCTCAGGAATAGCTGGTATTGCGCCGGATGGAGCACCGACGTCACCGACAATCCGGTGGGCATCAAGATCCTGAGCGAAGAGATCGTCCTGTTCCGGACAAGCGACGGCACGCTCGCCGCGCTGAACGGCCGCTGCCCGCATCGCTTCGCGGCTCTGTCGCTCGGCTGCATCAAGGGCGATCTCATCGAATGTGGCTATCACGGCCTTCAGTTCGACAAGCACGGCGTGTGTCGTCTCAACCCCCACGGGCAGGGCAAGGTGCCGCCGCGCGCCCATACCCGCAGCTATCCCGCCGTGGAACGGGATGGCGCGCTTTGGGTCTGGATGGGCGATCCCGCTTTAGCCGATCCGGCCGATATCATGGATCTGTATTTCGTCGGGCAACGCGAAGGCTGGACCGGCGTGACCGGATATCTGAAGATCAACGCCGACTATCAGCTCGTGATCGACAATCTGCTGGACCTGACCCACGCGACCTATCTGCACCCCAACACCGTGGGCGTGGACCCTGAGCATTCGCTGGGTGCATCGCTCTCCTATGATTTCAAGACCGAGGGGAACATCGTTCGTTCCAACTATACTTTCCGGAATTCGCCGCCGACGGCTCTGTTCAAGCCGTTCTATCCCCAGGAGCGCGGCGATATCTTCGCGTTCATGCGCTGGGAGCCTGCAGGCGCGCTGCTGCTGGACATCAGCACGACCGGGGTCGGGATGCCCAAGGGAACCGGCGTCCACATGCCCAGCGCGCACCTGATCGTTCCGGAGACTGAACAAACCTGCCACTATTTCTTCGCACTCTCTCGCGATGTGGAGCTGGACAACGAAGCCAAGACCAAGACGATGGGAGAGGTAGCGCTGAGCGCATTCATCGACGAGGACGAACCCGTCATCCATCGCTGCCACGAACTGATGAACGGGGCCGAATTCTTCGAACTCGAACCCGCAATCCTCGAGACCGACATCGCTGGCATTCAGGCTCGTCGTATCCTCGCAAAGCTGATCCGGCAGGAACAGCCGGTCCGGGAGGCCGCAGAGGCGGCGTAATATGCAAGACGCTCCTCCATCCTATTCGACCGCCTTTGGCGCGCTTGCCGTATCGCATGGCGATCACGTGGTTTCGGCAAATGCGCTCGAGCGCACCAATGCTTGTGTTGTATTATGCGACGGCTGGACTGGCGAGGTGCGCGTGGCGCTGCGCGTCCTTTCCAGCGCGGGGCGGGTGGAGGAACTGAGCTTCGACGATCTGCGCATCAGCGCATCCCGGTTTGCGGCGATGCTGGCGGAAAGCGGCGTAGGCCCGGGCGATCGCGTGGCGGGATTGCTGCCGCGCACGCTTGACCTGATGACGGTCTTGCTTGGGACGTTGGGTGCGGGTGCACCCGCTTCGCTCGCAAAACTGAACGGTGAGATCAACAAGCTGCGGAACGCTGTCTATCGTCTTATTGGTGGCTGGGCGGTGCCCGAGGCACCGACCGAAGTGGAATGCGTTTTCCTGCTCGCGGCCGGCGATCATCCAGTTGGCTCGGACCGTCGGCACCGTCCCGCCCTCGATCACATACTCCTTGCCGGTGATGCTGCCAGGCCGGAGGTGTTCGCGCGGCTCGGTGTTGTACCCCCATGGACTCGCCTGAGGGCTTCGAACCCGATCCCTTGACCGGTCACGTCTTCATCGCGCTGACCGGCAATGATGCACGCACAGCGGACACAGTGAACCCGGCCAATCCCCGGCCCGCCAATGCGCATGGCCATATTCTGCGGATGATTCCGCCCGCGAGCGATCACGGTGCCGATGTTTTCACTTGGCGCGTATTCATCCTGTGCGGCGACCCCGCCAACCCCGCAGATGGCGCGCAATTTCATCCCGATACCAGCGCAGAGGGCTGGTTCGTCGAGCCGGACAATATCGCCTTCGATCCTTCAGGGCGGCTTTGGGTGTGCAGTGGCGGTCCCGGCCCGCGCAACCACGATGGTCTGTGGGTGATGGATGTCCATGGCCTTCGCGCAGGATTGCCCAGGCTCTTCTATGCGCCGCCCATCCAGTCCGAATGCTGCAGCCCGGCCTTCACGCCTGATGGGCAGACCATGTTCCTCGCGATCCAGCACCCGGCGGAACGCGCCGACGGCGCGAGTACGGCGCTGACCGGGTGGCCCGATTTCAAGCCGGGTCAGCCGCCGCGCCCCTCGCTCATCGCGATCAGCCGAACTGCCTCATAGTTGGACAGTGGCGAAAATGAGAAGGTTCGCTCCTCGGAGTCACGCGACGGTAACGCACGAGTCATGATCACTTCGTAACCCAAGTATCTGGTTAACGGAGGGTTTATGATGAAATTGGGACTTATGAGTTTGATCGCATGCGCCGCAAGCTTGGCCGCAGCAGTGCCCGCCAGCGCCGGCACCTTGATCGTGGCCGGTGACGCCACCACGGCGTTCAGGCTGAATACCGGTGTTACGACCGGCGCGGCGAGCCTGGCGGGCAATGTGACGTTTGCGAAGAATATTCTGGGCGGCGGCACCAAGGTCAGCATCATGGGAGATTCGGAGAATTTCGGGATCGCCGGGCAGTTGACGAATGCCTATAATTCGTTCGCGGGCGTCACCGCCACGGGCTTTTTTGGCACGATCACCGCAGAACTGCTGGCTGGCACCGATCTGTTTATGGCCTTTTTCCCGAGCCGCGCCTTCACTGTCGCCGAAACCGGCGTAATCAGCGATTTCCTCAGTCGCGGCGGTACTTTCTTCGTTGCTGGGGAGTCGGAGCGTGACGCTTTTGGCAATGCACTCGGCCAATTCTCGAATGCGCGCGTCAACACGCTGCTGGGCAATCTTGGCGCTTCCATTTCGCTCGGTAAGGAATCGCTGGATATCAGCGATCAGTTCGCCACTGGTGCCGAAATCGTCGCCAACCCGCTGACGGCGGGTGTCCAGAGCTTCGGCTACGGCCTGACCACGACGGTACAAGGCGGACAGGCGCTGTTCCTGACCAATGACCTGAAGCCGTTCGTGGCGGTCCAGACGCTTGGCGCCGTGCCTGAACCCGCCACATGGGCGATGATGATCGCCGGCTTCGGTCTGACCGGCGTTGTGATGCGCCGTCGGAGGCCCGAGCGTCAGGCCGCTCACGCATGATCGGAGCGCCGGGCCGGGGGGAATGTCCCTCGGCCCGGCGCTCAACCTGTGGTTGAAGCAATGGTCTCGCGATGATCCTGACGAACGTTCCAGGAGAAGGTCGGACAGCAGCCGCTCGACCAGGAAATCGATCAGCGCAAGCACATGCGGGAGAATCGCCTGATGATTGGGGAGTACCGCTGAGAAGCGCGTCGACGCGGTGCGCCATCCCGGAAGCTCCTCTGCTGATGACGGGGGTCAGTGAATATCCGCTCAAAGGCCAAACTGGTGCCTTCTAAAAGCGGACGTTCCGCAGTTGGGCGTCGAGAATTGTTCGCTGACTGGCAGAGATGGGTCGACAGTCACCGTAAAAGCGGACCGTCTGCACCTAGGGAGCGAAAATTTGGTTCTGAGCGGCTGACAAGGGTCGTGCCTCGAAATTCATGGGACCGCCTCGCGACCGGAACTTCGCAAACCTCAAGACAAGCGAGCGGGGGGTGGCCTAGCTATAATTCACTGATGTTGATATCCAATCTCGGTCGGGAAATCGACTGGGGGACAAAATGCAATACAAAATCAATCTGGGGTCAGTTCTGCCTATCTTAGCGGCTGCACTTTTATGCTCGCCAGCAACAGCCAAAGACCCATCAAAGGATCAAAGTCCCCCTTCAATGTCGCAGGCCGCGCCAATGCCCAGCCGGGAGGGAGCGCCTCGAGGCTTCTCATTAGGCAGCCGGCCTTCGGAAGAGCAGTGCAAGAACCTTTTCAGGCGTGCTGAGGCAGTACCAAGCCTCACCAAACTGCCCGATTACCAATATTGCAAGACGGCGAAATTTGGTGCCAAATGAGAAGAAGACTGTCACTCCGCCGGCCCTGAAAGCACCAAAGGGCGATCCACCCGTAAATTGGATTTCACTGTTTGGTTTCGTGATCGTGACCAAGGCGGATATGCTAGCCGCAGCCGCTTTTCTTCTGTCGATTTCTACGATCGTGATTCAGGTGACAACATGGTTTACTGGATCAAAGCCAACGGTTTACGCGCCCGATACGGTTTATGTATTCTTTGATCAGTATGCGAATAACAAGATTGTCATGCGGTTGGCAGGACAATTGTCCTTTGTGAACACCGGTCCCGTCGGACACGATGCCATCGTGCGAGACGTGATCGTGAATGTTAAGGTCGGCAAGCTTGATCTCGATCAACGCTGGCTGAGCTTTGCCAGCGTCAGTCGGGACGAAAACAGGCTGGTCGTTACGCCCAGGGAAATGGCGCACCCATTTCCTGTGTCTTCGGGCAGCGCTGTAAGCCAGATGATTTCTTTTTCGCCAGTGGAAGACGTCTGCAGTGCGGAAATTGCAGCCAAATCACCGGACCCGAAAAATTGTGTGGCAGATCGCGGCTTTGTTTCGGATACGGATTTTCTGGAAACAGCATCAAAAGCCAAAGAGCTGACACTGACATTTTCGGTTCGATATGTCGGGAAGAAGGAAAGGCAGGACATAATTTGCAAAATGCCCATAGGCGAGGCGTTCGTTCAGTATCTGGCGGAGAACAGTTGGTTTTCATCCAGATGCTTTGCCAAAGATAGTGAGTAGCGTCCTGCCTCACGACATTGTGCCAAATATCCCTATGAAGGTTTTCGCGGTTCCAGAATTTCCAGAGTCCGTCCGTCCGCTTCACCATCGAACCAGCAATTGAGCGCGTCCTCAAAAATAGCCGTTCCCTCAGCGTACAGCAAGATTCGCTGTGCAGTGAGGACGAAGCACAGTCAGCGAGCGCCGGCCTTCATATGCTGGTTTTTGGTCATTAGCTGCCGAAATAGCAGACCGTCAGCACCTCGGGGCGAAATTCGGCCGCTGAGCGACCGATTTTGGTCGACGTGGTAGGCGGCAACTGGGACCTTGCTGCCGTTCCAGGGCGGCATGTCGACCGGCAGAGTCGGGAGCCGACAATCGGGTGTTTGCCTGCCCCGCAGCCGAGAAAACTAAAATTAAGCCGGAGGCGGTCGGGCAGGTTCACGCAAGGCAAACGGCATTGCTGCCGTGCCAAGTTAGTCCAAGCCAGTCTTGCCCGGCGCCCAATAGGCCTTCGTGACGACGCGCGCGGCGGATACGGATTGCAGCCGCAGGTTTTGGCGGAGCGCTTGAATAGTCCCAGCGTTTCCGGTCAGCACGGAGGATGCGCCAGTGGCGGCTGCGTCGGATACCGTCACTTGCATCGCGGTAATATGTGCGTCGTCGCCTCCCCTCGCAAAAAGCGCGACATCATGCAGACCAAGGTGTCCGGCGACGCGCCGGGCGGCCTCTACATCTGCGACTTCGAGGCAGGCCAAAACGTGGCGTGTCGGGTCTTGGTGAGTTGCCGCATAAACAAGACCCATCGAGGTCTCGTCACCGATGATGAAAAGCGGGTCATGCAGACGAGACAGGTCCAGCGATGCGCGCGGACCAAAAATGTCGCATTGGTCACCGGGCGCAACACTGCGGACCCAGGTGCTTCCCGGGCTGTCGCCATGGGCATAACCCAATATGCACGTTCGCCCGGCGGACGCGTTCCATTCGATTGGCGTATAGGTCCGCATCGCGAAGGCGGAGCCCATCGCGATTTGCACTTTCTGTCCGGGTAGCCATGCGACATCGGCGAGTGCGGGACCCTCCAGCGTAATCAAATGGAAGCGATCGGCCAATTGATCGTTGGCGACGATGGTTGCGGGCTTCATCCACAGCCGCATCAGCGCCTTGCTCAGCCGTCCCGGCTCCTTGGTGGGGTGCTCCGGTGATCCAGCGGCAAGCATCACGACACCTTCACGGTAAATTCATTGCCGCGGCCTGCATCGGGCAGGGCGAAAGAGACATACCCGTTGGCAGGATCGCGGACATAGGCCTGATAGGCGGGCTCGAATGCGTTCTCGCCGAGGATCACCGCGCCGAGCTTAAGCCACGGCTCGACCAGCCTGAGCACCGGCAGATAAAGCGAGAAGGCACCGTCAACCAGCAACAGGTCGATCTCGCCGCCCACGTCCCTCAGCGTCTCGAGCGCATCGCCGGCGCGGATATCGACGAGATCTGCTAGCCCCGCCGCGTCGAGATTGGCGCGTGCCCGCGCTACCTTGGCCGGCTCCATCTCGCTGCCGATGAGATGCCCGCCGCCATTGTCGCGCAGCGCGGCTGCGAGATAGATCGTCGAAATCCCCATCGACGTGCCGAACTCGATGACCCTGGTCGCCCTGCGGGCTCTCGCGATCGCATAGAGAAAGCGCCCATAGTCCGGCGAGACCGCGAGGAAATTGTCAGCGCGGTCGCGATAGGCTGCGCGATAGTCGGCGCGCTCATCCGCCAGCAAATCCGCAATCAAGCCCTCGATCGACGCGCCCGCCGCAGCGATTTTGGCCTGAATCTCCTTGAAATGTGCGCGGTCGCTCGTCTCAGCGTCGCGGTGCAGCGCCGTCAGAAGATCCGAGACGCGGCGGTTGGTCAGGGTATTCATGATGGATCCTTGGCGATGTCCGAAGCCGGAACGGCTCGACAGTGAATGGCAATCGGATAGCCGTGCGTCATGTTGACGTCATTACGAAGGACCGACAATATGTTATCCGATCTCGCCATTCACACTTATTTGGCGTAGAATGTGCCGATGCCGATCCTCAGCGCCTTGCAGGACTTCGAATGGATCGAACCGGACGATGTCCCTCGTCCGATCGTGGCCTTTGGTGCACAAATGTCAGACGCGGACGGCTTCGAGCTCGAACCCCATCGACACAGGAAGGGGCAGATGCTGCTCGTCCAGCGCGGCGCGCTCAGCTGTGAGGCCGAAGGCGGGCTGTGGATCGTGCCGCCGCGCAGCGCGATCTGGATTCCAGGTGGCGCGTTGCACGCGATTAGAGCGACCGGTGCGCTCGAAGGCTATAATGCGTTCGTCGATCCTGCCATGGGCGGGCAGTTGCCGCAGGCGTGCTGCGCGGTTTCGGTGACGCCGCTGCTGCGCGAGCTTCTGGCCCGCGCTGCGCATCTGCCGTATCTCTATGAAGAGGATGGCGCCAACGCGCGGCTGGTGGCGGTGCTGCTCGACGAGCTCGCGGCGGCTCAGGTCGAGAATCTGCATCTGCCGATGCCCAGCGATCCGCGCCTGTGCAAGGTCGTCGACGAGATGATGGCGTCGCCCGCGGATCGGGGCAGCCTGAAGATCTGGGCGCAGCGCGCCGCCATGAGCGAACGGTCGCTGGAGCGGCTGATCAATCGCCAGACCGGGATGAGCTTCGGCCGCTGGCGCCAGCAGCTCGGCGTCGTGCTGGCGGTCAAGTGGCTCGCCGGGGGCGCCTCGATCCAGCAAGTGGCTGGCGACCTCGGCTATGAAAGCGTGCCCAGCTTCGTGACGATGTTCCGCAAGGCGCTTGGAACCTCGCCAGGACGGTACATGGCAGAGCGTCACTCGGGCTGACAATTCCGGCTCGAACGAGGAGGGCGCTATTGACGGCTTTCAGGAAATGCCAGCCTGTCCTGAAGATCCGATAGGGAGACGCATTGCTGCAGGATTACTGGATCGATTGGCAATGGCAGCTTTCGGCAGGAGTTGCCATTCTCACGCACTGGGAAACGGCGTATTCTTGTCGCCAGCCGCCGGGAACCGGACGTCCGTAGCTGGGGATCGGAAACTCAGGGTCTGAAGGTCGTATAATGGTCGTAATTCACGGCGCCGCCTGCTCAGGCGCACCGCCTACGGGTTACCTAGCCAATTATAAATCCGCACTGACAGTACCAGAGTAATCAAAAACGGGCATTGATACCAAGCCGGACGGTTCGTGGCCGCAGCGGTGTCATTTGATCTCGCTGTGCCATGCCAAACGGATTCCCGAACGCGAAGCTGTTGGCGCGAACATCGCCTACATTGGCGACATCCAGCGAGACGCCAAACCTGCCGAAATCGAGCTGCGCCCCCACATCGCCGACGGCATAGTCTCCCTGGGGAATATCCAGCAACGATCCTGCTCCGAGCCGGGATTTTCCAACAAATCGCAACGACGCCTCGGCGTTCAGGTTGATGCCGGGCGCGAAATCTTTGCGCCAGCCTACGGCAACGCGGGATCCGTTGCGGGGAATGTTCGGCAAGGTCCGCTCGCCAAGCGTAGCGAATTCCGGCTCCGGCGCGTACAGATCGCTGTTGTTGAGGAAAGCGGCTGCGGTGACCGTCAGCGCCGGTGACAAGCGCCATATGATCTCTCCGTCCAGCCCGAAAATCCTGCCACTGCCGATGTTGGTGGTGTAAGGCAGGCCGGCGTTGTCGATGAGATCGGCCTGGATATGATTCCAGTCTGTGAAGAAAATGGCGGCCCGGATCGATAGCCGGTCCTGCTCCTTGTCACCCAATCGAATGCCGATCTCGCTCACGCTGAGATCGTCGGCCGCGAATTTCCGGCTTTCCAGCGCCGATCCCGATGGCGCCACCGCCAACCCTCCGGCACGGTTTCCCTGCTGATAATGGAAGAAGGCCGAGAATGGCCCGGACGGATGCCAATCGAGCGCGAGGGTGCCAGAGAAGCGCAGTTCGTTGCGGGATGGTTCGTTTGATTTGTCCAGGGGATTGTCGAGCAGATTTCCTGCGCTGTGCGCGAAAGTGAGCCGTCCGCCGATCGTGCCCGTCAGGGTCGATGTGAGCGGTCTCGATAACTGCCCGAACACGGCCGCCTCTGCCTGCTGGTTGAGGACACCTGTTATCTGCACCGGATCGTCTGGCTTTCCAAGCGAACGAGAGAGAGCGCTGGCGTTGTAGATACTGGCTATCCCCGCCACCCATGGTGCCTTTTGTCCCCCGCCCGAAATCCGCGTTTCGTGGCTGATGAGCATGATATTGTTGTCCTCCTCGAAGCGCGCGGGCGATGTCGAGCCATCAGATCCGGTCGCGTCGAACACCGTCTTGAGATCATGCCGGACGATCGACGTCGTCGAAACCAGCTCGGCTCTTCCCAACATCCGGCGCGCGGTGAAATAGGCCAGATAATAGGTATTCTTGAAGGGCTGCGAGAGGGCGTTGCTGCGGGTGAGTGGAGTATCGCCGCGCAATGTATATTGTCCATCGCGGGTGGTGGTATTGTGGACAGCGACGCCCAGATCGACGGTCAGCCCGACAAAATTCTCGATACGCCACGTCATCCGCTGGCCATAGCTCGTCGTGCTGTTGATATCCCGCAGGCCGCGTGAGGGATCATCGATATACCCCCCCTCGCGGGTAGCGAAGGTAACGAAGCGGACGGCGATCCGGCCATCGACCACTGGCAAGTTGAACATCGCGGCACCATCGCCGCCCAGCCCGCCGAACCGCGTGGAACCGATGCCCGCGGATGCCGTCGCGGACGCATTGCCGGTATCGGGCGCATTGGGAACAAGCCGAATGATGCCCCCGAGCGAACTCGCGCCATAGAGTGCGCCCTGTGGGCCGACCAGCACTTCGATGCGTTTCATGTCGTAAAGATTGAGGTTCGGATCGGGCGCATTGTAGTTGAGCCGGACATCGCCGAGATACTGGCCCACCGTGGCCTGTGTCGGGCCATTGAAGCTGCTGTCGGCAATGCCGCGGATGAACAGCTTGTTTCGCGCAGGGCCGAGATTGGTTGAACCGAGTGTCGGCAGGAGCTTCGTAATCGCAGCCGTCCCTCCCGCTGCGTTGCTGGCCAGCCAGCCCGGCTCAAGTTCGAGGAGCTTGACCGAGCCGGGGTAGGTATCGAGCAGGATGTTCTGCTTGCTGGCGGTAACGATAATATCGGATGCGGTTTGGACATCGACGGGCATCACGGGCTTCGGCGCTGGCCTTATGCGCGGTGGCGGCACTGCCCGTTGCCGGACGATGCGAGCGGTGGCGCTGTCATAGAACACCGCCTCCGTGCCCGTTCCGTGCAATGCCTGCGCCAATGCTGCACGCATGGAGAGATTGCCCCGAACACCTGGAGAATGGCGGTCGGCAAGGTCCGGATCCGCCACAGCAATGGTAATTCCACCCCGCTCGCCCAGCGCGGCGGCGACATCACCGAGACGGCCAGGCGGAATATTGAACTGCCGCGCATAGGCCATGTCGGTCATACCAAGGCCAAATACAGCACCTGCGGCGACTGCCGCCCATCTAGCGCCCCGCACCGGCAGGCTTCATCGTCCAGCCATTGGGTCCGGCCTCGAAAGTGACATTCAAGGCCGGCATCAAACGCCTGAACTGGTCTGGTCCAGAGCCATCGATGGCGATTGCGCCGGAAAAGGGGCGCCCCGCGATGGAAGGCGCTACGGTGAGACGGACTCCCAGCGCTCGGCCGAGATCGGTCGCGACCTGGGACAGAGGTTCGCCCGTATAGACGAGACGCCCTTTCTGCCAGGCTCCCACCGACCCGATCGACGCACGGGTCACGCGAACGGGTCCGGCGGACAGTGAATCGACCAGCGCCTGACCCGCATCGAGGGAAACCTCACCCTTGCCGGGATTGTAGAGAACCCTGCCTTCGGCGACAGCGACACGCACTTCATCTGCATCGTGCACGACATTGAAGATCGTTCCCACATCCTCGATACGATTATCGCCGACTTCAAGCGTGAACGGCCTGGTGCCGTCATTGCGCACCTCGAACAGCGCCTCCCCTGCAACGAGCGAAGCGAAACGCGGATCCTTGCGGTCAAAGGTCATGCGCGTCGAGCCGTTGAGCATTACCTGGGTTCCGGCGTCGAGGGTGACGATCTCGCGCTCACCCGGGCCAGTCACGATATCGTACCGGCTGGTTGTGAACTGTGGAATGATGACGATAGCTGCAGCGATCGATGCCGCCAACGCGCCGCCGGCAAAAACCCAACGGCGCACGCGAGAAGCCGGCGGATCGAGCGACATATCGGTATCATTGGCGGCTTCGCGGAAGATAACGTCGGGAAGCAGCGGTTCGATCGCGAGATCAATACGCTCTATCTCGTCGTAAATCTCCGCATGGCGCGGATTCTCCGCAAGCCACCCGGCGAATGCGTCCCAGGTCGCACCGTCGCCATCGCGAAGCCGGATGTGCCATTCGATCGCACGCGCGCGAACGCTGTTCTGCGCCTCAGACCTCATGACGACCCCTTTCACCCCTGAGATGCCGCGGATCGCCCCGATCCTCATCAAGACGAAGCTTTGCAGCCGAAATTACCTCATAAGCACGGGTCAGATGCTTCTCGACCGCGCTGACGCTGATGCCGATATCAGCGGCGATCTGGCGCTGGGGCTCGCCGTCGATGCGGAAGCGGCGGAAGATCGCACGGGTTCGCTCGGGAAGGCCGTCCAGCGCACGCTGCAGGATCGCAAGCTGCTCACGCGCAATGATATGCGCCTCGACCGATGGCTGTTCGTCCATCTCCCGCTCCTCGCCGCCATGAGCATCCACCCAATCCTCCTCACGGCGCATTCGGCGCCCCGCCGTGCGGCGACACCCGAGAAGATGATTGTTTGTCATCCTGTACAGATAGGCGCGCGGTTCGGCGACAGGACCGATCTTGCCAACCGAAAGTTTGAGGTAAACTTCCTGAAGGATATCCTCTGCTTCGTCCGCCGTCGCGCCGCGCAGCATGACGTAGCGCAGTAGAGCGGGTCGCGAATCAAAGAAGGTCTGTAGGAGCCCGCTGCCTGCCATAAATTCTCAACGACCCCTGCCGGACACGTCGGGCGGTCCTAGCCACAGAATAGGTGACTAACAACGCAGTTGTTTCCACATCATCGACGATGAAGGTCAGCCGATGGCTGGTCGAGATAAATTGTATCTCGCCGGGTCTCCCGATCCCGCTTTTTTCCTCGCGAAAAGTTTTTGATGAGGATGCGCCCGCATGCCGGCGTCTCAAGGGTGAATGGAGACGCCGTTGCCTGAAACTGAACTGACAGCCATCGATTTGACGGTGATTGCCCTGTCGCGTCGCGATCCCCTGTCGAGCCTGAAGCCTTCAGGCCGTTCCTTCCTCCGCCTGTTCGGATCGCGGACCCATGCACCGCTCGCAAGTCCACAGCTGGAGGCTCTCCGCCGTTATGCGATCCTGCTCCGGCTTCAAGGGCATAGGCTGGCGGCGTCTGAGCATGAAAGCATACGCAGCGCTGGCTATGATCTGCAGCAAATCAACGAGATATACAGTCTCGTTGCGCCGTCGCTTGGTGACGGTCCGTCACCGTCGATCGACCGGCCCGATCGCTATTTGGATGTGATCTCCACAGCGCCACTGAACCGGCATGATCCCGAACGAGCAGAATTCCCTTTTCAACATGCGTCCGCAACTTTTCGCGGACGGAAACCTGAGAGAATGATTATGCAGTTTTTACCCAAATACCGTCTCCAGTGCATTGCGGCGATCGCTGTTCTTTCGTTTGCCGTCTGGGGCGCTGCAGCCAAGGCGCAGCAGGAGAAGGATCATGTCATCATCGGCGCCGGTGCGGGCTACACGCCGGCTTACCAGGGCGCCGATGATTACCGCATCATGCTCGTCCCGGTAATCGATGTGGCCTGGGGACCAGTTTTCGCCAATCTGCGCGACGGCATCGGCATCAATGCGATCGACACCGACTTTATCACAGTGGGCGCAAGCGTAACGTTCATGCCGGGCTATCGCCGCAAGGACGCACCCGAGGGGATCGGCAAGCTCTCGATCGGCACGGGCGGGCGAGGCTTTGTCAATCTCAAGGTGGCAGGTTTCATCGCCACGATCGGGGGCACAAAGGGGTTCGCCGGCGGAACCAAGGGCGTTATCGCCGATGCGAGCCTATCCTATCCAATCGCCATCTCCCCGCGCTTCATGCTCATCCCGACGATCGGAACGACATGGGCGGACAAAAAGCATAACGATCGTTATTTCGGGGTGGATGCCGCGCAATCCCTGGCATCGGGACTGCCGCAATTCCGTGCCGGAAGCGGCTTCAAGGACGCCTCGGCCATACTCAGCGCGCAGTATCGCCTTGCCGACCGTATCAGCCTCGGCATCTCGGGCGGCGTAACCACTCTGCTCGGCAAGGTGCAGGACAGTTCGATCGTCTTTCACAAGACGCAGCCTCTCGGATTTCTGTCGCTCTCCTACCGCTTCGGTCCGTGATGCGTTGAGCACCATTTCAAAATATTGTCGGTCGCCCCCTATATCAAGCGTATAAGCCACCTCCCTTCGCGCCAGCCATCCAACGAGCAAAGGTCTATTCCGCACCGCGCCCGATCCCACACGCGACGGCTCAATTGTAAGTGCCCCGATACGATAGCCTGCATGACCCATGCCTCACTCTCATCGGCTGCCCGAGTTGCAAGCGCAAGGAAGTACGTAGCGATGGAACGGGCTGGCATCTGAAATTGCGAGCCCGAGGCGGAAGGGTCGTGCCAAAGTTTGCCTGAGGGAAGGTGAATCTAAAGCGTCCGCACTGCTCGCCCTGCCAAAATTTTCTTAGCCCAGAGTGGAGGTTGATTTGCTCACCTTCGCTACGGCAAACAGATCATGCAGCCGCGTGTCGATCCGCACCCGCGCTCTCGCGGCGGATGACGGGCGCCACTTCGAGCGCGAACCGTTCCAGTCCGCGGGCGATCGCCGCATGAGACTGGCCACCGATGTCGATCTGGCCGATATAGCGCGTCATGCCGGTCGCCTCGCGCAGTCTCAGGATGCGATCGATCACCTCCTGCGAACTGCCGGTGAACAGGACGCCGTCGGGGGCTGCCATCGCATCGAACGACGCCCGGGGGATACCGCCGCGCCCCGATAGGTGCGCGAAATAGGCGGTATAATAAGGATAGAAATCGTCGCGCGCGGCGCGCGAGGTTTCGGCGACGTGCAGGTGCGAATAGCCGGCGATCCGGGCCGCCTCAGGATCATGCCCGGCCTCCGCCCAGGTATGCCGGTACAGGCGCGCGAGTTCGGCATAACCCGCAAGCGTGCCGCCGAGCAGCGGCATGGCGAGCGACAGGCCAAGCCTGGCCGCGCGGACGATGCTGCCGGCCGACAGCGCGCCGATCGACACCGGCAGCCGGGTCTGGCTCGGCCGCGGCGCGATCACCGCATCGCTCAGCGCCGAACGGAAGCGTCCCTTCCACGTCACCCGACCGCTCGCGTTGAGCGCCTCGAACAGGCCGATCTTCTCGGTGAACAGCGCGTCGTAATCGCGCTGGTCATGGCCGAACAGCGCGAAATTCTCGGTGAAGGCACCGCGACCGAACACCAGCTCCGCCCGCCCCCGTGACACCAGATCGAGCGTCGCGAATTCCTGGAAGGTCCGCACCGGATCGGCGGTGCTGATCAGCGTGGACGCGCTGGTCAACCGGATCCGCGTGGTGACCGCCGCGACCGCCGCCAGCACGGTCGCGGTGGCCGACACCACGAAATCCTGGGTGTGATGCTCGCCCACCCCGAACACATCGAGCCCCAGTTCGTCGGCCAGCCGGCCAAGCGCGATCAACTGCGCCATCCGCTCGGTCTGGTCGGGCGCGTGGCCCGTAAAGGGATCGGGAACGATATCGCCGAAGGTGTAGATGCCCAGTTCCATCGCAGTGCCGATACTCACGGCAGCACCACGCCGTGCCGGGCACCGATGCTGGTGGTGATGTCCCACAATCGCACCGCCTTGGCCGGATCGAACGCCAGCGTTTCGGGCGCATATGTCTTGGGGTTGCGCAGCACCGTGGCGGTTGCATTCGCCGCGGAGGCCTCGGTCAGCACCCGCACCGCATTCTGCGCGGATTTCTCGGGTGTCGTGCCGAACGTGCCCATCAGCCGCATCACCAACGGCATTTCGGGGTCCGCCATCGCCTTGGTCTTGGTCGAGTTCACGCAGGCAGCGGTCAGCGTGACCGGGCGATCCGCCCACCGCCCCGCGGCCTCCTGCAAATGGAGAAAACCAAGCAGATGCGTGCCGAGGATCGACTTGAAGAACCCCCATTTGCGCTGTTCAAACTGAAGGTCGTCGAGGTCGGGCATGAAGATGTTGGGCACGTTGCCCGCGATATGGACGATGCGCCCATCCCCTGACGCCGCCAGCACATCAACCAGCAGGCGGTTGAGCACCGCGCGCGCCAGATATTGGAGGGCGAACGCGAATTCCAGTTCGTCCAACGTCACCCGCCTGGCGTTAAATGCCGCCATCGCCGTATGGAGCACGCCGTGCAGTTCGGGCTTCCACGCGCGGACCCCCGCCGCGACCTGCGCCATGCCGGCAATTGTCGACAGGTCGCCGGCCAGAAACTCGGCCGAGGCCGCGCCTGCGCGACGGACGCTCGCTGCCGTGGCCTCGCCCGTCTCGCGGCCACGACCGACGATCAGGACATGGCCGCCCCGCGCGCCGATCGCATGGGCGGCGGCGCGACCGATACCTGTCGACCCGCCGAAGAAGACGAAATTGCCGTTACTTACGTCGCGCTCGCCGCTCGTCATGATCAGGCTCCTCCCAGCAATCCGGGGATCTTGCCGATAGCGGCCGCAACCGCCGCCTCGACCGCATCCGGGCCGTAGGCGATGCCTTCGACCAGGAGGATACGCAGGTCGGCAATGCCGATGAAGCCGAGCACGGCGCGCAAGTACGGCTCCTGGAAATCATAGGCCTGCATCGGTCCTTCGGAATAGACGCCGCCGCGCGCTTCCACGATATAGGCAATTTTGCCGGTTGCCAGGCCCTGCGGCGCGCCATCGACATAGATGAAGGTGCCTCCCGGCATCAGGATGTGGTCGAACCAGCTTTTGAGCGACGAGGACAGGCTGAAATTGATCATTGCCGACGCGATCACCACCGTGTCGGCCGCCATCAACTCGCCGATGAGTTCCTCGGCAATCGCGACCGCCTTTGCCTGCTTCGGGCTGCGCTGCTCGGTCGGCAGCGTCCGGCCGACGACATAGTCGCTGTCGATATGCGGCGGCGGGGTTGCGCCGAGATCGCGCACCACCACGGTCGAGCCGGGCTGCGCGGCTTCGATCTGCGCGACCAGCGCTGCGCCGACCTTGGTCGAGAAGGAATCGTCGCTCCGAGGGCTGGTTTTCAGGAACAGGATCTTGGTCATTGCGTCACCTTGGTATAAAACGGTAACCTGACTTAGGATGGTAACCGTATCACCCGCAAGAAGGCACACCTTTGATACCGACGCACACTTCTGACACTGCCCGCCAGCAGGCGCACGATCCGATGGAATGCCGGGCGCTCAGCGATATCCTCGTGCGGATAGGCGACAAATGGACGATCCTCGTGGTGGGAACGCTCGGTGATGGAGCGATGCGGTTCAACGAAATCAAGCGCAGCATCAACGGCATCTCGCAGCGGATGCTGACGCTGACGTTGCGCGGGCTTGTCCGCGATGGCCTCGCTACCCGCAAACAATATCCCACCATCCCGCCGAAGGTGGAATATACCCTGACAGCGCGCGGACTATCCCTGCTGCCCCCGATTGTCGCGCTTACCGATTGGGCACGGCAGCACCTGCTCGAAATCAAGGCATCACGCGCACTGTTCGATCTGGAGGCTGAGTCTAATCCGACGACAGAGGCACCGTAGGCCCGCTTGAGATTGTCGATAGGTGCCGAAGCGGCAGGCAATCGAGCGCGCTACCGCGCAAGGCACGGAACCCGACCGTGGGACCGAAGGACCAGCGCAGGGTATCAGCTTGGAACTTATTGTCGGTCGGCTTGCCAGGCCGGCTGAAGTCCAGCGTCACCCCGTTCTCGTATGCCCAACGGTCGAGCGCTTTCGAGATGAACTCCGGCCCATTGTCCACCCGGATATCCGATCAGGAGTGCCCTCGCTAACGGCGCGAGGAATGCTGCTAATCGAAAAGGTTGCCGCTGCGCCAGAGGACTTTCAACCGATTTTGTCGTGGTGGATGCCGACGGTCCGGCAGTGAAAATCCGCTGTTGGGGATCTGTTGCGAGCCGCCGCATTTCTTGCGGCTGCCGCTCACTAAGTCCGTAAAGCGCACCTCACCTCGGTGAAAGTCTATTCCTGTCCGATCTTGCCTGCCCTAATCCACAGGTTTGAGAACGGCGAGGAAGACGGTGGTGGCGATCTGAACTTTCCGCAAAATCTCGTCTTCCGTGATAATCTCACCGAGCAGGGCGCGCAGTTGTAATTCCCCCGTCAAACTGTCGATGAACAACTGACCTAGCGCATCATAATCCTCTTCCCTGCGATCACGCTGGTCGCACTTGCGCAGTATTTCCGCAAAGACACCATATGCCGCAGCCGGCCCTTGCTCGAGAAATTGAACCGCGATCTCAGGAAGACGCGAGCCTTCGGCTACGAGGAGCCGATGGAGTGCCAGAGTTTCGTTCTCGAGAACTAGACGCAATGCGGTCTCGCTCGCGCTGCGCAAAGCGGAAACGGGATTTCCGTCATCCGTAAGTGCCAGTCTGAGTGTCGCTATACGATCCCGACAAAGGGTGGCCACGACTTGCTTGAAAAGCGCCTCCTTACTGCCGAAGACCGAGTAGAGATCGCGTTTCGATCCGCCCGTCGCCTCAATAAGAGCGTCGATCGACACTCCCGAATAACCTTTGGCCAGAAACAAGGCACCAGCCGACGCCAGGATAGCGGGGACTTGGTCTAGAACGACGGTACGCTGCCGACGCGGACGGCTTATCGGTTGGTCAATCGTGATCGGGCGCGCCATCGAGGCTCCTTAAGACTCTCGCTGCCCTTATAGGACGGTCGCCTCGCGAGCACCCGTCAAATGCGCACTACCGCGGAGAAGCGGCCATTTTGTTTTCTGAGGTTGGCGTCCCCGCCTCCGCACCATCTCTCAACGCTTCGTTATGTCGCCATGATTTGACAATGAGCGATATAAAGGTAATATGTGTTACCTAAGTCGCAATGATCCTCACGCGACGCTCTAACCCTGCGAAGGACGTTGTTATGAGAGATCTGCTTGTCCGCGGAGGTCATGTCATGACCATGGATCCGGCCATCGGCGACCTGCCTTGTGGAGACGTTCTCATTCGCGATGGTCTCATTGCCGCGGTGGCCCCGCACATCTCTGTCTCGGCTGCTGAAGTCGTAGAGGCGCACGGCAGGATTGTTATGCCCGGGTTGGTTGATGGTCATCGACACGTCTGGCAGAGTCTACTGCGCGGCTTGGCTGCCAATTGGACGTTCCCCCAGTATATGGTGGAAGCGCGCGCGCTTTACTGCGGCTGCTTCGACGCGGAGGACGCCTATGTCGCCAACTATATCGGCGGGCTAGAGTCCTTGAATGCCGGTATAACGAGTGTGGTCGACCACTCGCACCTGCAGACGTCGCCCGCGGTGTCGGACGCGCTCGCGCGCGGTTTGAAGGACAGCGGCGTGGGCGGAGTCTTCTGCTATGCGCTGCAGAACGTGCCGGACTATGTGGACGGTCCGCCCGCCGATGCCGCCGCGATCGGGGATCTGCTGACCCGCATGCCGGACGATTGGCATGACGCCAATGCCGCTGCGGTGCGAGACACCCATTTCACCGACGGCTCGATCCGCTTCGGCATCGCGCTTCCCGAGAGTGCCCCCTATGTCTCGGCCGATTATAGCGCCGCAATGCTGGCGCGCGCCCAGGCGCTCGCGCCAAGACTCGTTACTGGGCATTGGAACGCGATCGCCAAACCCGATTTCTATCAAAGCTCGCTCGGTGAACTGATAGATCGCGGCACCTTCGGATCCAAGACGCTGTTGAGCCACAACAACGACCTGCGTGATGACGACCTCTCAAGGATGGTGGAGTGCCGTATAGGCATGTGTACCTGCCCCGATGTCGAGCTTGGCATGGTGGGCGGCACCACGAGTCGGATGATGGCGCGTCGCTTTGTCGAACTCGGCGGCGACGCGAGCTTAGGGCTCGATATCACGTGCTTCGTGAAGGCAGACCTCTTCAAACAGGCCCGTTTGCTCCTGCAAGCTGAGCGGGCTACGCTGGCGCTGGAGAGGCCCGGTTCACCCAATGAGGTGAGCTACGCCACCCGTGCGGTGCTCGAACTTCTTACAATTACGGGCGCGCGATCCGCCGGCCTGGATGACGAGATCGGCAGCATTACCCCCGGCAAGCGGGCCGATCTGATTGCCGTGCTACCGGATCAACTCATTCCTTCTCCATTGGGCGATCCGGAGGCCACGCTTGTCTTCTATACGGACGCCTCGGACGTCGAGACTGTGATCGCTTCGGGCAAAATCGTAAAACGCCACGGCAAGCTCGTCGAAGTGGACGCCCACGCCCTGGGCTTACGGGTGACCGAGGCGCTGGCGCGGATCCAAAGTCGCTATGCAGCGCTTCCCAGGGCCGCCTTGCAGGACGTTTGGGCGGGAATGTTCTGACCGTGCCGGTCATCATCCAGGATTCCAGCTTTTAGGACGATTGCTTATGCGCATGCCGATATCGAGCCGTATCATCTACACCGTCGCAAGCGTCATGCTTCCTATCGGTGCGTTCAATGCGGACTATAATGCGTCGCACCAGTTCAATCCCGACTGGACGCCGCATGCCCGATTCCATGGGGCACAGACCCTCTCGTTCTCAGTGCTTCTCGCGGTGGCTACGATCTATTTTGCATGGCGCGGGTCGGAAGACCGCCGGTCGTCAGTCATTGCTACAAGCATTTTTTGCATGGTGTATTGGGTTGCTCAAGCGTTTGCGATCTTCTTTCCCGGCACGGCGTTCGTCGATCCCCGGTTCGATCTTCCATCCGGCTATATCTTTGGGGTGCCCGGCCAATTGATCGCCGAATTGGTCGCGCTGATCCTTACGCTCGTTGCCGCGTGGCTGGCGCTGAAGCCCGGCGCACGCTGGATTGTCACGCCTGCAAACGGAAAGCCGCGCAATGCCAGTGCGAGTGTCTGACTGCGTCGTTACGGGGGAGACTAGGTCAGGACCGATTAATCTGAGAGGCGTAATCTGATTCAGGCTCCACAAGGAGTCTGATTATGTGCGACCTGTATTGGCTGACGGACGAGCAGATGGCTCGGCTTGAGCCCTTCTTTCCCAAGAGTCATGGCAAGCCGAGGGTCGATGACCGTGGCGTGCTCGGCGGGATCATCTTCGTCAATCGCAATGTCTTGAGATGGCGGGTTGCGCCCCGTGAGTATGGTCCAGCCAAGACGCTTTACAATCGCTGGAAGCGCTGGGGTGAAAAGGGTGCCATCATCGCGATGATGGATGGCCGGTCTGCCAGAGGCGCCGAGCGCAAGACGATCATGATCGATGCGACCTATCTCAAAGCGAACCGTACAGCATTAAGCCTGTAAAAAGGGGGAGGCTGGTCGGCTGATCGGTCGCACGAAAGGCGGCGTGAATACCAGGCTG
The DNA here is from genome assembly GCF_014199215.1 of Sphingobium boeckii. Lineage (GTDB taxonomy): Bacteria > Pseudomonadota > Alphaproteobacteria > Sphingomonadales > Sphingomonadaceae > Sphingobium_A > Sphingobium_A boeckii. Next base: position 889,104 of record NZ_JACIJC010000001.1, on the reverse strand, counting down.
CACGCCGTGACCGACGCCAGGGGCCGTCGGATCAGCTTCTTCATGACGGCGAGCCAGGTTTTGCGATTACACCGGAGCCGCGGCTTTGCTGGACGGTTTGCCCAAAGCACAGTGGCTGCTGGGTGACCGGGGCTATGGTGCCGGCTGGTTCCGTGATGCCTTGCACAAAATGGGAATTACCTGCATTGTAGGCAGGAAGTCTCGCACCAAGCCCCGTCAAATACCACAACCGCCGCTATAAAAGCCGCAACCGGACCGAGCTCATGTTCGGCCGCCTCAAGGACTGGAGGCGCGTCGCAACACGCTACGACAGGTGTCCGAAAGTCTTCCTCTCCGCTGTCGCGCTCGCCGCTGCCGTCCTGTTCTGCCTATGAGTCCTGAACCTAAGTTTGGGAGCGAATCCCACAGGCTGATTTCGGCAAGAGTGGGCCGATTGCTGTCCGACGGCTTTGGTCGTCGACCGCGTCAAGCTGCCTATCGTCAGCCCGCCCGAGCGGGTCGGCTTCGCACAGCGTTTCTGCATTGAAAATTGGGCTAAGGATCATGGACCGCCGCTGCAGGTGAACGCTAGGTCGCTACGCATCGGCTCGAGCGACATTGTCCATCGCCAGCCGGACGCACCCGTATTGGAGACCTAGCCATGAGCCAGCACATTTCACGACACCGTTATGCTACCAGGTTGTTCGATCTCGACCGCGCCGTCATCGAACAGGGTGCAGACGATGCGGTCGGCACCTTCTACGCCGACGATTTCGTGCTTCATTGGGCCGACCGCGACCTAACGATCGAAGAACTGAACGGCTTCTTCAGCACGATGCGCGACGCCTTTCCGGACCTTACGGTGGAGCGGCCGCACGTCATGGTCGAAGGCGACTATCTCGCCTTCCGCGCCATCTTCTCAGGCACCTTCCAGAACACGTTCGTCAACGCTCCCGGCGGTCCGCTGGAGCCGACCGGCAAGCCGATCTCCTTCGAATCCATCGGTGTCCTGCGCTTTGATGCGGACGACCGCATCGCCGAGGAGTGGGTCCGCATCGACAATTTCAACATCTTCCAGCAGCTCGGTGGCAAGGTGACAGGCGCCACCGGCGGCTAAAATCCGCCTAGGTCAAGCGGGTGCGATAGGAACTGGGTGGCGCACCCACCACCCGCTTGAACGCGCGGCTGAACGACGCTTCGGAATCGTAGCGCAGCCGTTGTGCGACGTCGGCGATCCGGGCGCCCTCGTTCGCTATCCAGTGCCGCGCCTGGTGCATCCGTACCTCCGCCAGATAGCGCGCGGGCGTCTCGCCGACGATGTCGGCGAAGGCCGCGGCGAACGCCGATCGCGACATGCCCGCCCGCGTGGCGAGGCTCGCGACCGACCAGTCTTCCTCTGGATGGGCATGGATCGCCGCCAGCACCGGGCCGATCCGTGGGTGGCGCGCTGCCGCGAGCCAGCCGAGCTCGTCTCCGCCGCCATGCTCCATCCAGGATCGGATGATCTGCACCGCCAGCACGTCGGCCAGTCGCGCTGCTATGCCCGTCGCGCCGACGCGGTAGCTCGACATTTCCGCGGCCAGCGCATCGAGCAGCGGCATGATCGCCGGCTCGGAATGCATCAACGCGCCGGCGTGCAGCGCCGGCGGCATCGTGCGGAACAAGGGATGCGATGGATCGAGATTGAAGCGCATCGATCCGTAGAACAACAGGCTGCCATCGCCGTTCTCGACCGACGCCGGATCGTAGGGATCCTCCGACAGCGGCCGGCATTGCCACGCCGGAAAAGGAGGCATCACCGCATCCGGCGCACTGGCCAGGACATGGGGGGCGCCGCGCGGCAGCAGGATCGCATCGCCGGGCCGCAGTTCCGACCACCCGCCGCCCGCGGCCGACAGCCAGCACGGCATCCCGGCCACGATGTGAAAATAGGCATATTCTTTTTGCGGGAAGGCGAACGCCCATCCTCCGCGCAAGTGCCGGCGGCCATATTCGACGCCGTCTAGTCGGAGGCCGTGCAGCATCCGGGTCAAAGGATCGAGCCCACCGACGGGTGTGTTGCTGGATGAAATGTCATGCATTCAGGATGCATTGTCATTCATTGTCCAGCGCGTCCAGCGTAGCTCTCTGCCTGCGCACTGCCGGCACCGGCGCCAGGCGGCGCAGGCATGGGCTTGAAAGGCAGATTATGAACAGGCGCGAATTGGTCGTCGGTGGTGCCATGGCGGCGCTTCTTTCCGGCCGGGCCATGGCCCAGACCGGCGAACTGCGGGCTGCCGTCCGGCAATTGCCGGGATTCCGAAACGGGGTGGTAGACCGCCCGCGGCATCGCACCGCCTATATCGAGACGGGGCCGGCGGCGGGGCCGCTGATGATCTTCGTCCATGGTCATCCTGAACTCGCATCGACCTGGCGATGGCAGATGGCGCATTTCGCCGCGCATGGCTGGCGCTGCGTTGCACCCTACATGCGCGGTTATGGCGACTCATCGGTTCACCCCACGGCTGCGGCCTATACGATCCGCGAGATCTCCACCGATATGGCCGAATTGCATGATGCCCTAGGCGGTCGTTCGGCGGTGTGGGTCGGGCACGACTGGGGCGCGCCGATCGTGTGGGCGATGGCGTCCAACCATCCGGAGCGGTGCCGTGCCATCGTGAACCTGTCGGTGCCGTATCTGGCGCGCGGCTTCGCGCTACCGCACCTCGTCGCACTGGTCGATCGCACGCTGTATCCGATCGACGGCTACCCGGTCGGACAATGGGACTATTGGCTATATTATCGCGAGAGCTTCGCCTTGGCGCAGCGCGATTTTGAGGCGGACCCTGCCGCGACGATCGCTACGCTGTATCGGTCCGGCGATCCCAAGGCGGTCGCCGCGCCGGCCTTCACCGCGACGCTTCGCGACAAAGGCGGCTGGTTCGGACCCAGCCATCGCGCACCGCAGTTGCAGCGCGACCCTCGGTTGCTGTCGCAGGAGGATTTCGACCAATATGTCGATGCGTTCCGCCGGACCGGCTTTCGGGCGGCGAACGCGTGGTATCTGAACGACGCCGACAATATCGCCTTTGCCGGCGAGGCTCGCGACATGGGTCATCTGCGCTTGCCGGTGCTGTTTCTCCACGGAGAATATGACGCGGTCTGCGAGACGTTGAAGAGCCGCCTGGCGGATCCGATGCGGCAGGATTGCGCGAACCTGTCGGAGGCCAGCATCGCGAGCGGCCATTTCCCGATGCTGGAACAGCGTGACGCGGTGAACCGCGCGATCGAAACCTGGATGCAGGCCAAAGCGATCGCCGCCTGAGGCGCCGACGCATCACCCATATTATACCGGAGTTAGACATGACCGACACCTGCCGCATCGTTCGGCTGCACGAATTCGGCGACGCAGACGTGCTGCGCCTCGACACGCTCGCTTTGCCGCAGCCCGGCCCGGGCGAGGTACGCCTGCGGGTCCGCGCGATCGGCCTGAACCGCGCCGATGTGATGGTCCGGGAGGGCAAATATCTCTGGGCGCCCGATTTCCCCGCCACCCTCGGCTTCGAAGCCTCGGGCGTGGTCGAGGCGATCGGGCCGGGCGTCGGTCCCGCCTGGCTGGGCAAGACGTGCAGTTCGATTCCCAATTTCTCGCCGGTGCAGTACGGCGTCTATGGCGAGGTAGCGCTGCTGCCCGTCACGGCGCTGGCCGAATATCCCGCGACATTGTCGTTCGAAGAGGGAGCGGCGATCTGGGCGCAGTATCTCACCGCATGGGGCGGGCTGATCCATGTGGCGAAGATCGCTTCGGGTGATGTCGTTCTCATCACCGCAGCAAGCAGCAGCACCGGCGTCGCTGCGATCGATCTGGTAAAGGCCGAGGGCGGCATCAGCATCGCGGTCACGCGGACTGTCGCCAAGCGCGACGAACTGCTCGCGCTCGGTGCCGATCATGTCATCGTCAGCGATGAAGAGGATCTCGTGGCCCGCGTGCGGAGTATCACCGACGGCCGGGGTGCGCGTATCGTCTACGATCCCATCGGTGGTCCCGGCCTCGCCACGATGATCGCCGCGGCCGCGAAGAACGGCATCATCGTTGCTTATGGCATGCTTTCGCCGGAACCGACCGTGCTGCCGTTGTTCGAGGGTTTCCTTAAGTACATCACGGTCAAGACCTATGACGTCCACGAAGTCTACGACGACGCCGTTCTGCTGGATGTCGCGCGGCGTTATGTCGTTCGGAAGATAGAGGAGGGGCAGTTCACCCCCCGGATCTCGGCACGCTTCCCGCTGAGCCGCATTGCGGATGCCCACCGGCATATGGAAGCGAGCAATCATATCGGCAAAATCGTCGTCTTGCCGTGAGAGCCATGAAACGTCCGTGCGGTCTACGATGACCACTCGCTTGCTGCCGCGCAACACGATGCCAAGCATGGACAGAGGTAGGGGTCCCGATCGTATTCTCCAAAATTGGTATTCTGGCCACGAAGAGTTGGGACCGTGCGAGCGGTTTGAATGGCCGATATCAGTGTCGCGCATCGTTGGATAGAACAGCCGAGATTGGCGCTGCTGCCGAACCGTTCGACGAAATAGGAATGTCAGATTCTAGCAGGTACAGCCATTCATGCGTTTGTCGGCAACGGATTGGATTGGTCGAGGCTGTGTAAAAACGCGAAATTATGGTATGCTTTTTCCTGCTTTCTGGAGGCTTTGGCATGGGCCGTTTCGTTGAAGGGGAAGATTGGCGTCAGGATTCTCTGCTGCCTGTGTCACTTGATGATTATGTCTTGGAAGACAATCCGGTCCGGGTAGTTGAAGCTTACATCGATGCACTGGATTTGAAGACATTGGGCTTTGCGGGGATGCAACCTGCAGTAACAGGTCGGCCAGCCTTATCACCCGTCTACCATGTTGAAGATCTACTTGTACGGTTACCTCAACCGGATTCAGTCGAGCCGCCGCCACGAACGCGAATCTGGCCGCAATATCGAACTGATGTGGTTGACTGACACCTAACTCCTGACTTCAAGACGATTGCAAACATCAGGGTGGATAACGGTGCGGCGATCCGCGCTGTGTGCAGTCAGTTCGTACAGCTATGCCGGGGTATGGGCTTGTTCAACGGTGCCATGGTCGCGGTGGGCGGCAGCAAGTTCAAAGCGGTGAACAACCGGGACCGCAACCTCACCGCACACAAGGCTTCAAAGCGGATCGAACAAGTTCAGGCCAGCATAGATCGCTACCTGGCCACGCTGGATCGGGCTGATCGTGAGGACAGCGATATCCCCGAGATGCGGGCTGACAAGATCCGGGAGAAGATCGCGGGTTTGCAACGCCGCAATATCTCAAGGGACATGGCGGCCGAGGTGGAGGATGCTCCTCACAAGCAGGTCTCTCTCACCGATCCTGATGCCCGGTCAATGGCCAGCTCGAGCCGTGGCACCGGGATCGTCGGCTACAATGTGCAGGCGACGGTCGACACCGAGCATCATCTCATCGTCGCGCATGAGGTACTGAACGAAGGCTCCGACGGTGCTCAGCTTGCTCCTATGGGGAATGCGGCGTTGGATGCTATCGGCACTGCCGAACTCACGGTGCTGGCCGATCGTGGCTACTTTAGCGGCGAGCAAGTGCTTGAATGCGAGAGAACCGGCGTGCTGCCCTGCGTCCCCTAGGTCGACACCACGGGCCGGGCAAAACTTGGACTTTTCACGAAGCGCGACTTTTTCTACGATGCCGCGCAGGATCATTACTCCTGCCCGGCACGCGCCCAACTGACCCGAGGCAGGGTCCGTGTCGATCATCACGGCGATATCGACCAGTATCGCAACCTCACCGCCTGCCCTGACTGTCAGCTCCGACCGCGCTGCACACCGGAAAAGGTGAAGCGCGTCAAGCGATGGGCGCATGAAGCGGTGCTCGATGCCATGCAAAACCGCCTCGATACGCTCTCCGACGCCATGGGCATACGACGACAGACGGTCGAGCATGTGTTCGGTACGCACAAAGCCTGGATGGGCAGTACGCCCTTCCCCACCAAAGCCGTGAAAAACGTCAGAACAGAGATGAGCCTCAGCGTTCTAGCCAATAATATCAAACGAATGATCCAGATCTTCGGTGTGCAGCCTCTCATCCACATGATCGGACCTGATCAACTTACCAAACTTGCCAACAGCGCTCCCACAAACCAGCGCTACTCCTGCAGCTTTTTACACAGCCTCGGTCGACATCGGTTATAGCTGCTGTGGCAAAAGGTCATTCGCTCGCGCAATCGTTGCGATATTTGCGCCTGCGACAAAACTCTCCTCGACAATCCGCGCCTTGGCATCGGGTGCCCACATCCCGCCTGCCGCCTGCCGGGATCACATCCATCCTCTGAGGACGACGACCAACCTTGCTTTCGAACATTGTTTCGAATCCTGTTTCGACACCTGACATCAGGCTACCCCCACATGAGGAGGCTAAGCATATTCAGAACAGCGACCGCCGATATGTGGGAGAGATTTGGCGCTTCCGGTCTGGGGGGTGATTTGAAAGCAAAAGCGCTATCCGTCCCTCAGCCTGACCATCATGCAGGCCCGTAAGAGTGGACGCTTGAAGGATCGCCCTCCTATCGATTGGCGGCTCATCACCTATCTTCCGGTTACAACGCCTGACCAAGCCATCGAAAAGCTTGACTGGTATGCGCCCGTTTGATGTTCGAGGCTTGTGATCGTGCGTGAGCGGATACCCGAACCAGAATTCAGATTGTCAGCCGAGATGCCAGAGAAGGCGATGCCCATTCCTCAAAAGAGGATCCGCGGAGCCGGTGAGACGGACGGCACGGTGCCGTCCGCCTTGCAAAGCTACGCTCATCCTTAGAACCGCAGACTACCCCCGAACAGGATCGTGCGGCCGCTTACGGTGTTGGTCATCATCCGCTGGGCATCCTTGTCGGCGGATTGCACGATCGGCTCGTTGCCGATGTTGATCGCTTCCAGCGTGATCTGGAAGCGCGGCGTCACGTTGAAATAGGCCGACGCATCGAAGTTGGCGGTGCCTTTGATATATTCGCCGATATTGCCATTGCCGCCGCTGCCCCAGCGATATTTGCTGCGCACCGCGGCCGATGCGCGCACGCCCCATTTGCCTGTGTCGTAATAGACCGTCGCGTTCGATGACAATTTGGACAAATTGGTCAGGGGAAGCTTCACCGCAGTGCCCGAAAAGAGCACATCGGTGGAGCCATCGGCAATGGTGACATTGCCGAGCATCCCCAGCTTATTGAACGGCGCGGGCAGGAAATCGAAATCGCGCTTGGCGGCCAGTTCGATGCCCTTGATCGATGCACCCTCGCCGTTCACCGGCCGTGTATAGTTGAACAGGATTGCGGGATCCTGACCCGGCAGCAGCAGCGACACCGGGAAGCCCGTGCTATTGTACGGAACCGGCGTGGTCTCCGTGGTGATGAACGACTTCATCTTCTTGTAGAACAGACCGAGCGCCAGGAAGCCGCGCGTGCCGTCATAATATTCGAGCGAGGTCTCGACCGAATCCGCAATGAACGGTGCCAGATTGGGATTGCCTGCGCTGATCGTGCCGCCGAACGCCGCGACGTTGATCGTCGCCGCCGCACGCATATCGGCGAGCGCCGGGCGGTTGACGTTGCGATTGGCGCTCACCCGCAGCACCAGCGAGCGATTGAGGTCGAAGGCGATATTGGCGGCGGGGAGGAAGCCGTCATACGTGTTGGTGATGGCGACCGGTGTCAGAACGGCCCCGGTCAGCGCCGTCCCCACCGAATCGAGCGCGGTGCGATAATAGCGGACACCGAGGTTGGCGCGGACGCCGACGCTGCCCAGCGCCGCCTTGAGATCATATTGGAGATAGCCGGTGAGGGTCTTCTCGCGCAGTTCGTAATCTCCGCCGGCGATATTATTGCCGGCATTGAGGATCCCGCTCAGGCCGAGCGCTTTGAACGTCCCGTCGATATCGGCAACGATATAGGGTGCCAGGCTGTCATAGGGGACGATCCTGGTCGGCACGGTCGGGAGCCCCGGCTGGCCATCATAATTGAAGGTCGCCCGGCGCTGCAGGCCGCCATTCTCGAAACGCTTGTATGAGGCACCGGCCTTGAGCGTCGAACCCTCGGCGACGCGCCAGGCCAGCTCCGCTTTAGCGTTGTAGAATTCGCTCGCAATGCGGTCTTCGCGGCTTTCCGCGCCGTTCAGGTCCCATTCGGAAGGGTCGGTGACATCGAAACCATAGGTGTTTCTGGGGTTGGCGCTGTTCAGCCCGGAAAAGCTGTAGCTCTGGCCGACCGATTCCAGATAGACCTGATCATAGCTGGAGTTGAAGGACGATTTCGACCAGCCGGCCAGGATCGTTCCGCTGACGGTGTCGCTGAAATCGGTGCGGCCGTTGAGCGCGACCTGCCAGAAATCCGTCTGGTCGCGGGTGCTGCGGGTCTCGGTGCGCATGTCGACGCCGCTGAACGACGCGCCGACGATGCTGTTGAAGCGGTCGATCGTGACGCCGGTCAGCACCTGGGTGCCGGTGATGTTGTTCGCCGAGACGCCGTTGGTGCCCGCCGCGCCCAGCACGTCTGTTTCGCGCTTGTTGGTGAGCGTGCCGTAAAGAACGTCGAGCGTCACGTCGGTGCGTTCGTCGGGATGATATTGCAGCGCCCCGGTCACGCCCAGGCGCTCGCGCTTGTTGAACCAGCTCGCATAGGTCTGCGCACGGCTGTTCCACACCCGATTGGCGCCGGTGGCGCTGACCAGCAACGCGCGGTCCGCGGCGGAGATATTGGGGCCGACATTGGCGGCGCCGAAATTGATCTGCGACCAGTTCCAGTTGCGATAGCCGAATTCAATCGTTTCGGCGGTGCTGTACGCCACCGATACCAGCGCGCCAAAGTCGCCCCAGCGGTCCGATAGCAGGCCGACCAGCCGCGGCGTGACCGTCTTGGTATATTGGTTGCTCTGCCCCTTGGCGGAAACCACGGCGGTCAAGCCGGGAAAGTCGAACGGCTTGGCGGTGTGGAGGCCGATCGTGCCGCCGATCCCGCCTTCATCCTGCTCGGCGGCATAGGATTTCTCGACCGTCACCTGATTGAACAGTTCGGAGGCGAAAATGCTATAGTCGAACGAACGCGAGCGGCTGACGCTGCTGCGGCTGTCGAGGCCCGACGACGTGTTGGTCAGAACCTCCATGCCGTTGAGTTGGGTCCGGGTAAAATCCGGCCCGAGCCCGCGCAACGAGATCTGGCGCCCCTCGCCGCTGTCGCGGGTGATCGCAACGCCAGGCACGCGCTGAAGCGATTCAGCCAGATTCTGATCGGGAAAGGCCGCAATATCCTGCGCCACGATCACTTCGCGCGATCCGGTGGCGGCCCTTTTGAGTTGCGCGGCGCGCGAAAGGCTCTCGCGATAGCCCGTCACGACGATTTCCTCACTTTCTTCACCTGAGGTGGCATCGGCAAGCGTATCGCGGTCCTGCCGCTCAAGGATCACCGTATCGCCGACGATGCGCCCGCCGATCGCGCTGCCCGCGGTCAATTGGCGCAGCGCCTCCTGCGCGCCCATCCGGCCGCGCAGGCCATTGCTGCGCAGGCCGTTCAGCATCGCCGGCGAGGTGGCGACCTGCAGCCCGGTCACGCGCGAAAAGGCCAGCAAAGCCTCCGTCATCGATTGTGCCGGCAGATTGAAATCGAACTGGCGCTGTTGCGCCGGCGCGGCCTGGGCCGTGGATGGCAACCAGGCGACGCTCGAAAGCGCGGCCGAACAGAAAAGCAAATGTGAAATGCGAACCGTATTTATCATCATGACCCCCGAAGTTTATCCGTCTCGGGGGGCAAGACGGGCGCGGCGAGCGAAACCCGACACAAGAAAACTTATTAATTTTCGGAGACATAATTATTACAAAATAACTACAAACAAGAGTTATAGTGCTATTTGAATAATCTGAGGTATTATAACTTATTATTACTGAATAAATTCAGATGAATTCGAAAAATATGGATTTTCCTTGTTTAAGATAAATCAGATTTATTCAATTATTATTTTGTGGGAGTTACGAGGATATGTGCTCGATATGACCGGAAATCCGATCCGCGAGATTGTCACAATGCCCTGATAGACGCGCCGGCAAACCAGTCCGGGATGACGCGTGCCTGTTTCACTACCCCAGATCGACGAGCAAGCGGGGGCCGCTCCCGAAGACTGGGAGGCGATCACCGCCGCGCTCAGCCGCTATGTGCGGGCGCGCACCAGCCGCAGCGATCAGGTCGAGGACGTGGTTCAGGAGACTCTGTCGCGGCTGGTCGAGCAGAATCGGCAAAAGACTTTGGTCAGCATCTATGCGCTCGGCTTCCGGATCGCCGCGAACCTGTTGGTCGATCATCATCGCCGCGACCGCCGCTATTCGAATGAGCCCATGATGGAACAAGTCAGCGAAGCACCCTTGCCCGATCGTGTGATCGCGGGGCGACAGGAATTGTCGGCGCTAACCGACGCGCTGGCGGCGATGCCGCCGCTGCGCCGCGAGGTCGTCGTGCGGCGACGGTTGCGCGGCGAAAGCTGCGCGGCGATCGCCCGGGATCTGGAATTGAGCCTGAAAGCCGTGGAAAAGCACATCACGCGGGGATTGGCCGATCTGCATCGGGCCATGGCGGCGAGGGACAGCCAATGATGCGAGACATGCAGATCGCCGCGGATGCCGCTTTATGGGTCAACCGGCTCGATCAGCCGGTGATCGACACCTCGGCCAGCGCGGCATTCGATGCCTGGATGGCGGCCGATGCCCGTCATCGGGAGAGTTTTGCCGACATGCAGGCGCTGTGGCATTCGGACACGCTTTTGCAGGCGCTGGAGCGGTCGGAAGCCTCGATCGCAGAGGGCGAAGCGCCGGTTACCCGGGCGTCGCGGTTCGCCGACTTGCGTCGATCTGCGCTGTGGTTCGCCATGGCGGGAAGCGCCGCGATGCTGTTCCTGATTGTGCCGAAACTCGGCGTCGAAACCTACCGGACCGGAACCGGGGGCGGCCGGACGATCGTGCTTGCAGACGGATCGCATGTCGATCTGAGCGGCGATGCCGAGCTTAGCGTCCGGATCATGCCATGGCGCCGCGAGGTGACCTTGGCGCGCGGCGAAGCATTTTTCGACGTCGCGCACGAGCGCTGGCGTCCGTTCTTGGTGAAGAGCGGATCGACCTCGGTTCGCGTACTCGGCACGGCCTTCAACGTCGACCGGCAGAGCGCCACCCGCACCGCCGTTGAGGTCTATCGCGGCGCAGTGACGCTCGATACACCGCGCACTCAAGACATCGTGTTGCACAAGGGCGACCACGCGCGCGTGGTGGATGATCGCATCACCGCGCAGGCAACCAACCCCAATGCCGGTGTCGGCCGTCATGACAAGCCTGACTGGACCGCGGGCTGGTTCGAAGCGTCCGACGTCCCGATGAGCGTATTGATCGCCAAAGTGCAGCGTTATTCGCTGCGGCCGATCCGCCTTCGTGATCCCAAGATGGCCGCGTTGCCCGTCAGCGGGCGTTTCCAGGTCTCGGATCCGGCGCGTGTGCTCAATGCGATCCGCGGTGCCTATGCGCTCGAGGTCCGCTATGATCGCGATGTGATCCGCATCGCGCCCTCGGCCGGTGGCCCGGCTTCCTGAAAAATCGCGCACCGCTGTCGGGTCGGGGGTGCCTGGGCCGTCTTCCCTGAACGAGCCAATGCTGGGGTATTCATGTCCAAGACGTTTTTCGACCGCCGCACCCTGATCAAGCTCGGCGCAGCGTTCACGCTGCTTGGAGCGGCGAGTCCGGCGCGCCTGTTGGCTGCGCCAGGATTTCGTCATTATCCCTTCACCCTGGGGGTGGCTGCGGGCGATCCCACACCCGAAGGCTTCGTGCTGTGGACGCGTCTGGCGCCCGAACCCATGAAGCCCGATGGCGGGATGCCCCCGCTGGATGTTCGGGTGCGCTGGGAAGTCGCGGAGGATGCCGCCTTCCGCCGGATCGTTCGTTCGGGCACGGCCATCGCCAGGGCCGGGCTCGCCCATTCGGTGCATGTGGAAGTCGATGGCCTGCGCTCGCACCGGCCGCATTGGTATCGCTTCCTCGTGGCCGGTGCCGATGCCAGCCCGGTGGGCTGCGCGCGGACCGCCCCTGCCGCCGGCGCGGCGGTGGACCGGCTGCGCGTGGCGATGGTCGGCTGCCAGAATTTCGAGATGGGCTATTTCACCGCTTATGCGCATCTGGCGCGCGAGACCGATCTCGATGCGGTCTTCCATTATGGTGATTATATCTACGAATTGGGACCAGGTGCCACCGTCGGCCCGCGCCGCCATGTCGGTAACGAACTGGCTTCGCTTGCCGATTATCGCCAGCGCTATGCGCAATATAAGGTCGACCCCGATCTGCAGGCGGCGCATGGTGCCGCGGCCTTCATCATGTCGTTTGACGATCACGAGATCGACGACAATTGGGCCGGCGCGCTGGACAAGGACGGCAATAGCGCCGCGATGTTCGCACCGCGCAAGGCGGCGGCGCTTCAGGCCTGGTACGAACACGTCCCCGTGCGCCGCGCCCAATTGCCAGGCCCGCACAGCACCATGTATCGCCGGCTTGATTACGGATCTCTGGTGCGGATGCACATATTGGATACCCGCTCGCATCGCAGCGACCAGCAATGCGAGCGGCTCGGAATGACCGCCGAGGAGCGCAGCCAATGCCCGCGCATCGATCGGCCCGAACGCACCATGCTGGGCGCGGCGCAGGAAGCCTGGCTGGATCGCGGGTTGGCGAATGAGGCGCGCTGGAACCTGATCGCGCAGCAGGTGATGGTGATGCCTCACGATTCGCGAAAGGACGGCAGCACCGTCACCGACACCAGCACCGACAATTGGAACGGCTATCCGCTGGCCCGGCAGCGCCTGATCGACAGCATTCATCGGCGCCGGCTGACCAATGTGGTGATCGGCAGCGGCGATGCGCATCAGAATTATATCGGCGCGGTGCCGCTGGACGTGCGCAATCTCGAAGGCCCGGCAATTGCCAGCGATTTTCTCGCAGCATCGATATCGTCGGGAGGCACCGGTGGTGTCCGGCATCCCGATGAACAGGATGCGCTCAGCAACAATCCCAACATGCGATTGATCAACAATCAGCGCGGTTATCATCTCCACACTATCGCCGCCGATCGCTGGCAGACCGAGGTGAAGGCGATGGACCAGGTTGACCGGCCCGGGGGCAGCATTGCCACACTGGCCACTTTCCACGTCGATCCAAGGCGGCCCGGCCCCGAATTGGCCTGACGTCCGCTGTTGAGGCTGTGTTGGGCGGCGGCGAGTAGAGAGGGTCGCCCCCGCCCCTGCACAGCTACCCACTCCAAATACGCGCGAGCGTGCTCCGTATCATTGGTATTCGATGCGCAGTTGCAGTGAAATGGTGCGCCCGCGTTCGGAGATCGCATTCTGATTGCCTGCAAGAAAGGGCGTGGGAAATGCGAAGGCTACGGCATTGGCGTCCGTCACATTATTGCCGATAAGGCGTAGCTCCCAGCCCCTGCGTGATGATCCGATCGCCGCGCTGAGGTTCAGCGTCGTAAAGGGATCGGAAGAGACGGCGTTGGCCAGATCCTGCTGATAATATTGGCGGCTTCGATACTCGACCGAGCCGTTGAGCCGCGCCTCCAAATTGTCGCTCAGCCCGGTGCTGAGATCGAAACCAGCGCTGCCGAGCCATAATGGTGCCCGCGGGATCTTGAGCCCGGTCAAACGATCGCGCGCGTCGGCATAGGTGTTATTCAAGTAGAGCTTCAATCCCCTTGTCGGCCGCCAGATCGCTTCGACCTCGACGCCGCGGCTGCGCAAATCCGTGTTGCCGATGACGAATTGGAGGCCATTGAAAGTGATAAGCTGATAGTCGTCGACCCAGGTATAGAAACCCGCAATGTTAAGCGTCCAGTCGCGCGACGCGCTTTGCAGCTTCACACCGCCCTCGGCGGTGCGCGCCACTTCCTTGCGATATTCGGAATCCTGAAGCAGCGTAACGGAGCTTGCATAGCCGCCTGATTTCGTGCCCTTGCCATAGGAAGCGTAGACGAGCGCCTGCGGCGAGAGTTCATATTGCACGCCTGCCGAATAATCGAAATTCTGCTCGCTGCGCGATTTGCGGAACGGCGCATAGGGCGGATAGGCGACAATGCTGAAGAAGCCGGGGACGAGGATGTCGCGGCTGAGATTGACGGCCTTGGATTCCCAGGTGAAGCGCGCGCCGCCACTGATCCGCAGGCCGGGTGCCAGCGTGTAGTTCGCCTGGCCGAACAGCGATTGCGCATCGCTGACCTGCTCGAAATTGGTGCGCTCGGATCCGGCGATATTGACGCCCGGCGCAGGGCCGAACGGATAGGAGGCGGCGATGATCGGATTGGTGACGAAGCGCGAATCCAGATAGAGGCCGCCAATGATGAAGTCGAACGTGCCGCCCGTCGGTGAGGCGAGGCGAACCTCCTGACTGAATTGTCGCTTGCGCTCGCCCGAGTCGATATAAAGATAATCGCCTGGCTGGAAGTCGGCGTCCGTCTTGCCAAAATCCTTCAATTTGGAGAGGCCGGTTATCGACGTCAGCGTGTAACCGGCAATATCGATATTGGCAGTAAGGGCGAGTTTGTTGGTCTCGAGACTGGTGAATTGCTCCCTGCCGTCGCCGCGGCTATCAGTCACGGCATTGCGCCGATCGAGCCTGGCATCGATCGTGCCGGGATAGCCTGCGAGCGCCGCGAGAAGCTCCGGCGTGCCATTTGTCGCGACGAACTCGGCCGCAGATCCGCGATTTCGAAGCACGTCATGCTGAGCCATCAGCGTGACGTCCACGCCTGGCGATGGCTGCCAGACGGCGACAAGGCGTGCGGCATCATCATAGGTCCGTTGCGCGTTCCTGCCGAGCGCCACGTTGCGTACCCAGCCTTCGTCATCGGTGCTCTGGCCGGAGACGCGCACGGCCAAGCCTTCCGCGATCGGAAGATCGACGCCGCCGGCGAGACGCGCCGAGCCGAACTCGAACTCATAACTCGCGGTCGCGTCGATCGCGAACACGTCGCCGGGCTTGCGCGTAATGATGTTGACGGCACCAAGACTGGTGTTCTTCCCGAGCAGAGCGGCCTGCGTTCCGCGGATCACCTCGACGCGCTCCACATCGAACAATGATGCCGAAAACTCGCTGCTGCTCGGCGCATAGATGCCATCGATGAACAGGCTTACCGAACTGTCGAAAGACGCGGCTCCCGGCGCGGAGCCGAGGCCGCGGATCGCAATGCCGACGCCGTTTCCGTTCGGTGGGCTGTCAAGCGAGATGCCGGGGGCCACGCTTTCCAACTGTTCCAGGCTCGACATTCCGCTACGCGCAAGCGCCTCTGGCGTGACGACGTTGATTGTCGCGGGCACATCCTGGATGGTTTCCTGGCGCCGGCGCGCGGTCACTATGATGTCGCCTTCGTCCGAGCGTGCCTTGGTCTCGGCCGGTGCATCCTGCGCAAGCGCGCGCGAGCCGGCGAACAATGCCATTGCCATCAATCCCGACTGTGCCAGCAGCCGCGTCATGTTCGAGATCTTCATTTCTTCCTCCCCAATTGCGCACGGCACGACGCGTTTGCGCCGCTCCGCAACACGATCCTTGGGAGTTGCCGCCACGGGCGTCGGTGCTGCCCCTTGCTGGCTGCACCTCAACACCGCTGCATCCTCCCTGCCAGGTCGGCTTTCGCGCCGCCCGTATTTTGACTATTTAGTCATTATTGCAGAAAATCTATTTTCTGCAAGTGGGCGGAGTTGAGTGGCTCGTGATCGGGTCTGGATTAGAAAAGCGCACGCCACACGGTGCCCGACGGCATCAAGCCCCGGTTGCGGCGCTGGACATTTTCACCTCAGCGCAATAGCAACGGACGGCAGGGAGGCGGTGTCGGTTTGACCGAAGATAGCAAGCGAAGCTCAGGTGTCAGACAGAACAGCCGCCGCCTTCGGACGCGGGACCAGCTTCTCGCCGCAGCCGAAATTCTGTTCGCCGAACGCGCGCCCGACGCCGTCAGCATTGACGAAATCGTCATCGCCGCCGGCGTTGCGAAGGGGACGTATTACAATCATTTCATCGACAAGGCGGACATCATCCACGCCGTTTACCGAAGGGTGCGGATGCGGATCGAGACGGCGATTGCCGAAGCCAATCGCGAAGTCGATGATCCAGCGTCGCGCGTTGCGCGCGCGCTGTGCCTCTATGCGCGCACCGCGATCGAGACACCCAACGCAGCTACCGTGCTGACCAAGGTGCTGGAGAAAGGGCTGCCCGAGGACACGCCACTCAACCACGGCGTTTTCGACGACATGCGTGAAGGGATGAAGCGCGACCGCTTCCGCATCCCAACCGTTGAGGTCGCGGCAATCCTAGTGGTCGCCGTGTCTCAGCAACTGATGGCGCACATCCTTCAAGGCGAGCAAGGCTATGCCGCCCGCATTCTAGCACAGCAGTTGATCGCGATGTTGCTGGCTGGCCTCGGACTCGAACCATCGGAAGCCTCCGCAGTCTCCGCCAAGGCGGTGGAGGATATTATGCGTGCCGGCCTTCTAAATCTGACTATATAGTCATATACCGTTTGAATTGGGCTCCTGGATGAGGTGCCGTTCAAAGGGGGTATTGATGCTCGATCGAAGTTTCGATTGCGATGTGCTGATCGTCGGACTCGGACCGGCAGGCGCGACGCTCGCGGCCCTGCTGGGCAGGCACGGCATTTCGGTGATTGCCTGTGATACATCGACTGTGGTCTATCCGTTGCCGCGCGCCGCTCATTTCGATCACGAGATCATGCGCATATTTCAGGATCTGGGGCTGGCGGACGAGGTGCTCGAGCACGCGCGGCCGGCGGGCGTTTATGAATTTCGCTCGGCCAGCGGAGAGACGCTGATCGAGATACCCGACATGTCTCAGATTATGGACGTATCCGGCTGGCCGCGATCCTTCATGTTCAACCAGCCTGGCGTGGAACACGCATTGCGGCGTCACCTCGAAAAGCTTGCGAGCGTGACGGTACGGCTCGGGCACAGTTTCATCGATCTGCGTGAGACTGCTGCGGGCGTGGAGGCACGCGTTGCCGACCATGATGGCCAAAGTTACGCTGTGCGGGCGCGCTATCTCATCGGCTGCGACGGTGGCCGCTCCACAGTCAGGGATGCGATTGGCGGCGCGCTTGAGAGCTTCGAATTCGACGAGCCCTGGCTTGTCATCGATGCGATCCCTCGCTCGCTCGCCGGTCTGCCCAAGGGCAATCTCCAATTGTGCGATCCCGCGCGGCCGACCACCTGTGTGCAGATGGGCCCAGGACGGCACCGATGGGAATTCATGTTGCTGCCCGGCGAGAGCGCAGAGGCAGTGCTCGAGGACGCTTTTGTCGATCGCTTGCTCGAGAAATGGGGCGCTGAGATCGAGATCGAGCGCAAGGCTGTCTACCGCTTCCATGCCCTTTTGGCTTCGCGATGGCGCAAGGGGCCGGTGCTCCTCGCGGGGGATTCCGCGCATCAGATGCCCCCCTTCGCCGGCCAGGGCATGTGCTCGGGAATCCGGGATGCCGCCAACCTCGCATGGAAACTGGCCATGGTGATCAAAGGTAGGGCGGCGGACGCGCTGCTGGATAGCTATCAGGAGGAGCGCGCACCGAACGTCCGCGCCTATATTGAACTCGCGATCGGCATGGGGCGGGTGGTGTGCATGATCGATCCGGCGGCTGCGCGCGAGCGCGACGGGCAGTTGCTTGCCGCGCTGGCCGCCGGCACCCCGGCACTGCCGCCGCTGGATCCGCCGCCGCTTACAGGGGCGGCCATCCTTTCTGCCACCCAAGGTGCTGGCGAGATCTTCCCGCAGCCGGTCGTGCTGGTCGACGGCCTGCGCCATGGGCTTGACGACGCCCTAGGAGAAGGCATTTGGCTGATCGGCGAAGGCGGTGTGCCCGAACTTCCCGGCGTCCTCGGGGTATCGCTGGACGATGACCGGCTCCAGCCTTTCCGCCCAGCGCTCGCGAAGTGGCTGGGTGCACGCTCTGCCGCGGCCGTATTGGTTCGACCGGACCGCTATGTGTTCGGCACCGGGAATGCCCGGTTTCTCGCCGAGGCGTGGTTGGTGGCCATCGGCAGCGGCGCGCCTGTCGCCGCCTAGCGGCCCGCGCGGAATGCGGCAGCCAGTGCGTTATATTCCGCAAGGCATTCCGGATTGACCATCGCTGAGGGATCCAGCAGGCGCTCAAGCGGCGCACCTTCGAACAATCGCTTGACGGGAAGCTCGAGCTTCTTCGACGAAAGCGTGCGCGGCACGGCGCTTACTGCGATGATGCGATCGGGCAGGAAGCGGGGCGAAAGCGAGGCGCGGATGGCACCGCGGATGGGATCAGCCGCCTGTGCGACATCAAAGCCGGGAACGGGCACGACGAAGAGCAGCAACTGGCTGTCCGCATCCGCGCGACGCACATCGATGACCAGTGAATCTGCGACCTCGTCGAGCCCCTCGATGGCCGCGTAGATTTCGCTTGTCCCCATGCGGTGACCGCCACGATTGATCGTCGCATCGCTCCGCCCGAAAATCTCGCAGGTGCCGTCGGCATCGATCTTCAGCCAGTCGCCATGGCGCCAGATTCCGGGATAAAGATCGAAATACGAATCGCGATAACGCAAGCCATCGGTATCCCCCCACAGGAATAAGGGCATATTGGGCAATGGACGCGTGCAGACGAGTTCGCCGACCTCGCCGGTCACCGGGCCACCCTGCTCGTCCCACGCTTCCACCGCAGCACCGAGCTGGCGACATTGGAGCTTGCCCGGCGCTTCGGGCAATTCGCGGTTGCCAGTGCAGAAGGCGCCGCAAATGTCGGTCCCTCCCGACGAATTGAACCACCAGATATCCGGCTTCCCCGCTCGGCCAAGGCTTGCCGATATATCGGTCTGAATCGCGGCGGGAAGCGGCGACGCGGTGCTGCCAAGCGCGCGCATGGAAGACAGGTCACCAAGGGCGCCGAAGTCCAGCCCCGATTTGACGCACATCGTATAGAATTGCGCGCCAGAGCCGAAAAATGTGACGCGGTTGCGGGCGACGAACCGCCACAGAACGCCCCAGTCCGGCGCTTCGCGCGTGCCCATCGGACTGCCGTCAAAGATGCAGATCGTTGTCCCTCCGAGCAGACCTCCAATCTGCGTGTTCCACATCATCCAGCCGGTCGAGCTGAACCAATGGAAGCGTTCCCCCGGGGTCCGATCGGAATAACTGGCACCAAGATCGGAATGGATCCGGCCCGATGCCGACCCGAGCAAAATACCGCCATGGCCGTGTACAAGCGCCTTCGGCTTGCCGGTGGTTCCGCTTGAATAGACGACCCACAACGGATGATCGAAGGGCAGCCATTCGGGTTCGAACGCGTCCACGTCCGGCCCGCCGCCAGACGCCAGATGCTGGAAATCATGGCCCTCGACAGCACCCTCCCCCGCGTGACCGGAACGCACCAGCACCAGCGCTTCGACGGTTGGCAATCCGCCCAGAAGCTGTTGCACGGTCGCACTGCGGTCATGCGCCTTGCCGGCATAAAAGACGCCATCGGTGGCGATAAGAATCTTTGGCTCGATCTGTGCGAACCGGTCGAGGATCGCGGGTGCCCCCATGTCCGGCGCGCAGATGGCCCAGACAGCGCCGATCGAGGCACATGCAAGGAAAGCGATCGCGGCTTCGGGCCGGTTCGGAAGATAGGCCGCGACGCGGTCCCCCTTGCCGACGCCCAACGCTCGCAGAGCGATCGCAAAGGACGCCACCTGTTGCCGCAGAGCAGGCCATTCGACGATCCCAATGACCCCCTGTTCGTCCTCCGCGATAATGGCCGGGTGGCCGGCTGCGTGCGCAGCATCGACATGGCGGAGCACCTGGCGTGCATAGTTGAGCTGAGCACCAGGAAACCAGCGGGCACCCGGCATCTTCGCGTCCGCGAGGGCTACGGTCGGAGAATTGAATGTCTCGATGCCATCAAAGTCCCGCACCGTTGGCCAGAACTGATCGGGTGCCTCGACGGA
Source organism: Sphingobium boeckii (assembly GCF_014199215.1). Classification (GTDB taxonomy): domain Bacteria; phylum Pseudomonadota; class Alphaproteobacteria; order Sphingomonadales; family Sphingomonadaceae; genus Sphingobium_A; species Sphingobium_A boeckii. The sequence continues at coordinate 869,080 of NZ_JACIJC010000001.1, read as the reverse complement.
CCAGCGATGGAGCGCCGCATAATCTGCAAACTCCTGGCCGGAACATTTCGTAGCCTCTTGGCGAAACAATCGCATCAGCGGTGTCGGGTTCATGCTCACGGTCCTCTTCCACGGTGCCGCCATCGGCTTCTTGGAAGCACGCTCTTCAACACCGCATCAAGAAAATCAATATTTTTTGCATTAATATATTTAATTATGCACTGGGTACGATGGCTTCTTTCGATGCGGCGGCCACGATCAGGGCGGTGGTCTTGCGCAGATGCTCGATTGTTGTCCGGATCAGGTTCTCGGCATCGCGCGCAAGCGCCATTTTGACGATGTCGCTATGCTCGTCGGACACGTTGCGTGGGGCTTCGACATGCAGCGACAGCCCGCGATAGCGCTCCGATTGTTCGTAAAGCTGGGCATGGAGCGCCAACAGTCTCCGGCTGCCGCACGCGCTCACCAGCGCGGTGTGAAATGCGGCATGAGTCTGGACCCAGGCAGGATTGAGCTTGGGTTCGTCAGTGCCGATAACGACGACCTGGCCGCGCAGCCGATGCTCGGCAGCAAGAATGTTGGCCTCCCAATCGCGATCGGCACGCTCGACGGAGCGGCGTAACGCGACCGCTTCGATCTCGCACCGAAGATCGGTGAGGTCGATCAAGTCGGCGATCGACAGCGGCGCGACAACGAAGCCTCGCTGGTCGCGCGACACGACGAGTTGTTCGGGCACAAGGCGTGACAGCGCCTCGCGAACGGCGCCAGGGCTGACGTCAAGCTCCACCGCCAGTTCCTGGATCTTGAGCTTTCTCTCTGGCAGATGCCGCCCGTTCAGAATGTCCGATCGGATGACTTCGTATGCCAGGGTGGCCTGGCTACGGGGACCTTCGCTTTCGAGCGCCGGAATATCTATAATCTGAAGCATAACCGTTTTTAGTCGCAATTGCCGTCGTATCGCAATGTCCCAAGTTCAGGCCAGCGTTCGGCGGATGGAGTGGATGAGAAGCAGAGCGCCAGCGGCGACCGAGCAGATCGCAAATACGAGCGACACTTCGGCCCGCCCCCAGCCGATCGAGAACAGCCAGCCGGCGAGCAACGGGGCGACCGCGCTCGATATGCGCCCAACGCCTACGACGAAGCCGGTCCCCGAAGCGCGTGCCGCGTCCGGAAAGCTCAGTGCGATGATGGAAAATAAGCCGGCAGTGCCAGCAAACAATGCGAAGCCGCACGATGCGGCCAGCATCGTCAGGGCCAGCAGATTGGCGGGCGCAACCCCGAAGGCCACGATCGCGCCGGCAAGGCACAGGATGGCGATGATGGTGAGCCCCTTCACGCCGCCGCGCTGCGCATAGGCACCGAGCATGAGTCCTCCGGCAATGCCGGTCAGGCTCGATGCAGCGGACGCCAGACTTGCGGCGGAGGGAGCAAAGCCCGCGTCAGCGACCATCTGCGGCAGCCAGCTCAGGACGAAATAGGCTGCGGCGGCATGAAATATGTTGATTGCGGCCAGTCGGATCGTCGCGATGCGCTGCTCGGGTGCAAACACGCCGCGATAGCCACGCATGTGACGCGGGGCGGGATCCGGCAGTGATGCAAGTGCCGGCTGGCCGCAACGCATCAACAACGCGTTGAGTCTTGCCAGACTGTCCGGACGCCGTCCGCCGATCAGGAAAGCGAAGGATTCAGGCAGTGCGATCAGAACAACAGGCACCAGCAGCGCGGCAAAAACGAAGCCGGCAAGGAACACGGCGCGCCAGTCGGCGACGTGGAGGAGAAACGCCGCAAGCAGCCCACCAATCAGGCCACCGGCAGGATAGCCCAGTGCGGTGAGCGCGAGCGCCAGCGGCCGGCGGCGGCCATTGGAGAATTCGGCAGCAAGCGGGCTGATCACCGCGACGCAGGCACCGACGCCAAGTCCGGTCACCACGCGCCACGCCGCAAGCTGCCCAAGCGACGCGGAAAATGCCGATAGGAGAGACCCGATCGCCATCAAACCGAGCGCCGCGAACACAAGTTTGCGGCGACCAAAGACATCTGCCAACGGCGCGATGGCCAGAGATCCGATCGCCATCCCCGCCAGCCCGGCCGCGAGAACGCCGCCCAATGCGGCTTTGCCGATTTCCCAGTCGCGCGTCAGCGCCGGCGCGACGAACGTCATCGCCAGCACATCATAGCCGTCGAGCATCGACAGCAGCAATGTGATCGCGATTACCCGCTCTTGCAGAGAACTCATCGGCGCTTCGTCGATTTGTCGACGCAGCGCCTCGGCGCTCATGCCAGGGTCTCGGATACGCCCAGGCCAGTTGCGACGCGCAGCGCATCCCCCCAGCGTTCACCGCGCCAGGCGACATGCTGATCCGGTCGGATCAATACCAGTTTGGCCTCGAACAAGCCTGCGATGTCTACGCCATCCGGCCGAACCACGTCTAGCGGCACCCCCAATGCTCGAGCGTCGGCGACAGCGCTTTTCACGTCGGCGGGATCGGCTGCGACATCGGCGATCAATGTGAATCCCAGCCCGAAGCAATCATAGAGCGAGCGGCCATCATCCAGCCAAACATGCGGCGCGAGATAGCCCGGTCGCGCAGTCGGCGTATAGACTTGCGTTTGATGCTCCGGCGGCGGGCCGGCTTCGCCGCAAATGACCGGAGAATCCTCGTAACCGAGACCCAGCACCGTCCCCAGCGTGTGGAACTCGCGGCCCTTGGTCGCCTGGATCATGCCACCCACCTTGGCGCGGATGCCAGCGCCCAAGGGGGAATCGTCCTCGATTTCCGGGGGAAGAGACGACGCAGCAACGCCAAGATTGGCGACTGCTTCGGTGATCACGGCGCGGTGGACCGGGCGACGCTCGGCTTCGTAGCTCGCGACGAGCGCTGGTCCGCCCCAGCCTTGCAGTGTCCCGGCGATCTTCCAGCCGAGATCGACACCGTCTCCGATCCCCATATTCATGCCATATCCGCCGAACGGCGGATGAAGATGGCACGCGTCACCGGCAAGGATGATACGGCGATCAGAATAATGATCGGCAAGCAATTCGCTGGCGAACCAGGCGTCAGCGCTCAGAATCTCATACTCCAGGTCGATGCCGGTGCGGTCGCGGATCATCGCCGCGGCCTGCTCGTGCGTGAGCGTGGCCTCCATCCCGATTGCCGGGCCAAAGAACCAGATATCGTCGCGGTCCATGGGGCCGAGCGCACTGAACCCGGCTTTGCCGATCTGCCAATAGACCGAAGCAGGACCGAAGCCGTGCGCTTGAGCAAGCCCTGGCGCACGGAAAATGATATTGTAGCTGCGGGACAGGCCGTGACGGCCCTCCATCTTGGCACCGATCAAATCGCGGACCGCGCTACGCGCGCCATCGGCACCGATCAAATAGCGCGAGACGATATCGGATTTCTCGCCTTGCGATTCGATCTGCGCATGGACGGCATCCTCGTCCTGACTGGCGCTGAGAAACTGCGTGTCAAAGCGTATTTCGACCGAAGGCAACGACCGCGCCTTCTCGAGCAGCACCTTTTCAAGCGTATATTGCGGAATCCACTGGGCGTGCTCGGGGTAGAGATCGGAACGTGCCGGTGCCGCGTTGAAGGCATTATCGAATCGCGCGAGCACCTGCCCGCCGTCGCCAATCCGCGTCAGGAAAATCATGTCGTTGGGATAATCGATCCCGAACGGCGACTCCTCAGCCAGCCGGTCGGCAATGCCCCAGCGGCGAAGATGCGTGCGGGTACGAACATTGGTTGTCTTCGCCCGCGGCGCAACCCCAGCGCGCGCGTTCCGCTCGACAACGAGGACACGAATGCCGCGCAGCCCCAGTTCGATTGCAGCAGCAAGGCCGGCCGGCCCCGCCCCGATGATGAGAACCTCGCATTCGCGCGACACTGGTGACGGCACTGACACTCTCCAATTTCGATCTTATGGCCGCGTCGCAGCGACAACTTTGTTTTCGATAGCGCCCACTCCATCGATTTCGCACCGGACCACATCGCCCGGCTGCAGAAAGCTTGGTGGGGTCATCGCCACGCCCACCCCGTCCGGGGTTCCGGTAGCAAGCAGATCGCCGGATTCGAGCGTAAGCGCTGAAGAGAGATAGGCAATCTGCTCCCAGATATTGTAAACCAGTTCACTGGTATTGCCGTCCTGGCGCGCTTCTCCATTGACGAAGCTGCGCAGCCCGAGCGTATGCGGATCGGCGATCTCATCGGCAGTGACGATCCACGGACCGATCGGGCCATGCGTATCGAACGACTTGCCGATGGTGAAGGTGGGCGAATGCCTTTGCCAGTCGCGCGCGGAGACATCGTTGCAGACGAGATAGCCGAAGACATGATCCTTGGCCTGATCAACCGTCACATGCTTGGCGGGCCGGCCGATGACCACGCCCAGTTCAACTTCGTAATCGAGTGCTTCACTCATGCCGGGATCGGTATCGTCATAGGGTCCGGCCACACAGCTTGTCTGCTTGTTGAACCAGAACTGATTGGTCGGCACGGGTTGACCGAGTCGTTTGGCCTCTTCGATATGCTTGCGATAATTCATGCCAATCGCGAGGAATTTGCCGGGGCGTTCGATCGGCGCGAGGAGCGACACCTTCTCGATTTCGAGAACAGGATTAGTGGAATCGAGGATCGCGCGCACCGCCGCGAGCGCTGTGTCGCCGCCGGCGATCAGCGACAGCATCGTGGGATAGCGATCTGCCAGCGCGCCAAGCGGGACCACGCCATTGCCTTTGACCGCGCCCAGCCGCGGACCATTGGTATCCTGAAACCGCAACAACCGCATTTGATCCTCCCATTGAGCACGATACGCTCTGTGCCGCATCCTTGCCGCGCTATATTTTCATAAGCAATATATTTTTTTTCTTCGTTGGTCATGTGTGCGGTTACCGGCCGGGCTCAGCCTGCCCAAGTATGCCGTGCGTCTTTGCGACCCGGTCGCGGAGCGCCTGAAGGTCTCTGGCAGAATAGTAGAATCCGGCACGCACAACGCCGGCGACCTTGCCCAGATTGGCAGCGCTTTCGAGCGGGTTGGCATCCAGAAGCACCAGATTTGCGTCATACCCGGCCGCGACCAACCCCATCGAGCGTTCCCGGTTGAGGAAGCGTGCCGGAAGAACCGTTGTCATTTGCAATATCTTGAGCGGTGTGAGCCCCGCGCGTGCCAATTCCACGAACTCCTGCTGGAGCGTCATCCCCGGCCCCGCAAGTTCACCGCTGTCTGTGCCGGCCAACATCAATACGCCGGAGTCGGAAAGCAATTTGGTGAGCGTGAGGTTACGTGCGTATGTGGCATGGTACGTCGCGAGCATCGGAGCCGGTAACGCGTTGAAGCTCTTGGTAACGTCCTTCCACCGGTCGATATTGGCCTGGGGCATGTAGTGCAGGGTCGGATCGCTGAAATAGGCTGGATCGTCCGCCAATTGCTGCGTCCTCAACCGTACCAGCGTTGGAACGCTCCAGACCTGCTGCCGCGCGAATTCCTCCGCCATCGCTTTGCAGCGATCCGCATCGTAGCTGTCGAGCGCCCGCTGAAGCCGCGCCACCTCGGCCGGTTCGGCGAAGGCGGCCGGGTTGATCAGCACCTTCTTGAGCCGACGCATCACGATCGTCTCAAGAAACGGGATCTTGAACGGCGGAGCCTTCATCGCCGGATGGGCGGCGGACTCTGCGAACAGCGCATCCCTATTGCTCGAGCACGCAATCCAAATGGGGTCGCCAGGACCGAGATGTTCGATCGCGTGGAAACCGTCCCGCGAGGCACGGAAGGGATCTACTCCCGGCTGCAAATGGCCAACCACCGGAAGCCCCGCCTCGCTTGCCGCCTTGAGGGTCGCCCAGAACACCTCGGGAGAGACGAGCGCCACTTTGATGAAGTCGGCACCCTCCGCTTTCTGCTTCGTCACCTCACGCCGCGCTTCGTCCGGCGAACCGGCGTTGAATGGAGTCAACACCGCCCCCGGCATCACCAGAAGTCCTGGGGCATATTGCGTCAGTGGCAGCCTGTGCTCGCGGCGTTCCTGCAACATCGCGTCTGAACCCGACATCTGCCTGAAGCCGGTCACTCCCTCGGCCAGCATCAGCGCGAGATCGCCCGACGGGTCGTCTGGACCGAGCGCATGGGCGTGCATGTTATTATAACCGGGCACGACAAACTTGCCGTGCCCATCAACGCGCTTGGCAGTTTGGTCCGCCCCCTGACTTCCTGACTGCGCAATGCGGACAATTTTGCCCGATTCCGTCTCGATGTCCATATTGGGCGTCAGGCGTCCGTCACTTGGATCGACAACAGTGACGCCTTCGATGCGAAGTCGTCCGGATATAGGAAATTCGACAACCGGTCGGTTAGGGCCGCGCGACCATGCGATTGCGGCTGCTCCCGAACATAGTGCCAGCAGCGCTGTTATCGCCAGCCTCTTTTGCCACTTACCCACATCGCTCTCCAGATTTCGTCATAAAATATATATTGTGCGATAAAATGTAGTCTGGCAATGGGTGGTTCGGACAGGCCAATTAGTGGTGGCTGCAATTGCGCCCGAAGAGGCGCTTTGAAAGGGGAGGTCATGAAAGTTTCAATGAAGATCAAGTTCGCAGCGAGCACGGCAATGCTTTTGCTGGCGATGCCGGCTTTGGCACAAGAGACCAGCACATCGGCCGACAGCGGGACAGCCGAAGGTCAGGCAACCGACGACAGCGCCGGCATGGGTGAAATCATCGTCACCGCGCAGCGGCGGAGCGAGAGTTTGCAGAAGGTTCCTTTATCGGTCAACGCGGTAACAGCCGACACGCTCAGCGATCGCAATATCAATGGCTTGGATCAGCTTCCGCTGGTCGCCCCGAGCCTCCAGATCGGTTTGCTGGGGAATTACTCGATCCGTGGCGTGGGGACGCTGGCGAATTCCAGCTCGGTAGATTCGAGCGTTGCCGTGGCCATCGACGATGTGAACCTCGGACAGCCGGGCTACGCGATCAACCTATTCAACGACGTACAGCGGGTCGAGGTGCTGAACGGACCGCAGGGTCTGCTGTTTGGGCGCAACGCATCTGCAGGCCTCATGAACATCGTGACAGGACAGCCGGAGATCGGAGTCACTGAAAACATCTTCAACGTCGAGACCGGCGCGCGCGGCAAGCCTGGCGTTCCCGGCGATGCGAATTATGTGCTTGCGCGCGAAACGATCAACCTGCCGGTCGGCAGCAACACGGCCATTCGGCTCAACGGCTTCTATTCCTATGCCGAGCCGGTCATGACGCTGACGAAGCGCACCGCTGCACGGCAGGACGAGGATCAGCGACAATATGGCATTCGGGCCAAGCTGCTCACGAACTTCAGCGACCGGTTGTCGCTGTATCTGATCGGCGAATATGCGAAATCGCATGGCGGTTCGACGACCGACGCGTTCACCTCCGTGGGAACAGGCCCCTCGATCATCCGGCCGATCCTGGCGGCCGACGGCATCACCGCGAACTCCAACAATTTCCTGATCTCCGCCGATGGTGCATTTTACCGCGATCGTCTGAACGTCGGCGCCCAGGGGACGCTCAGCTACGACCTTGGCGGCGGCTGGAACATCAGCAACATCGCCGCATGGAAGCGTTACAAGGATACGACCCGCTTCGATATCGACCGTGTTTCGGCCGACATCCTCAACACCAACCTGGTCGATCAGAACTATACCCAATTCTCGAACGAGTTGCGCCTCGCACTGCCGTCGGGCAATCGCCTCGGCGGTCAGGTGGGGCTCTATTATTTCGACGCCACTATGCACCGGACGCTCCTGACATCGGGCAGCTTCAACGTGCCAGCGGTGGCCCAGCCCAACGCCCCCTTCTGCGTCGGTACCGGCCCCACTCCCGGATGCGCGTCGCGCAACCTGTTCGTCATTGGGCGTGACATCGATTACCGCCTCGACAACAGGAGCTATGCTGCTTTCGGGCAGCTAACCTATGAGCTGACGGATGGTCTGATGATGATCGGTGGTGCCCGCCTCACCCGCGACGAACTGCACATGGTGCAGGCCCAGAACCAGAACAATTATTTTCGATTCCTCGGCGTTCGTGCGACATACGACCAATCCTTCGGCAACACCGATTTCAGCTACAAGGCGGGCCTGCAATACCAGGTCACGCCCGACGTCATGGGCTACGCCACCTACGCCCGTGGCTACAAGGGACCAGGCGTCAACGACAATGGCGCGACCGTGACGTCCAACCTGGTCGTCAGGCCGGAGACTTCGAAAAATATCGAGGCGGGCATCAAGTCGAGCTGGCTGGACCGTCGCCTAATTATCAACGTCGCGCTGTTTCACAGCAAGTTCACCGACTTCCAGACCCAATCGTTCAACGCTGCAGTTACCGCCTTCGTCATTCAGAATGCCGCGTCGCTGACCAGCAAGGGTGGCGAGGTGACCGTCATTGCCAAGCCCTTCGCCGGGCTGACGATCAATGCAAACGCTTCCTATATCGACTCGAAGTTCGGCTCGTTCCCAGGCGCGCAATGCTATCCGGGACAGCCCACACCGGGATGCTCGACCATCGGCTCGTTCAACGCGTCCGGCTTCCGGACGCCGACGACACCGCGGTTCACCTCGACGGTCCAGGCCAAGTATGAGACGGATATCGGCGGCGGGGCATCTGCCTTTATCGACGGGAACTGGTATCATCGCGCCTCGATCAATTACAACATAAACGAAGCGCCGGCATCCGCGGTCGGACCGATCGACATCTTCGGTGCAAGCATCGGGGTTCAGGTTGATGCCATGCAATTCTCGATCTTCTGCAAGAATTGCACGAACAAGCATTACCCGCTGTATATCGCCGCTGACCCGATCGATGCGACGGTGAACACCGCCAGCTTCCTGTCTTCCTTTGGATATGACTCGGTGCGCACCATCGGCATCTCGGGAACATTCCGCTTCTAATCGGATCGGATGACGAAAGGGCGCCGGAAGCAGATCGTGCTTCCGGCGCCCTTTTCATGTCTGCCTGGCCGGTATGGCGCCGCCGCTAGAAGGTGCCGCGGGGCCAGGATCTGGGAGCGCTGGTCAACGACCGGAACAGTTCGATCTCGGACGGGTCATGTGGCGTATGATCCGGCCGGAACAGGTCATGGAACCAAGTCGCCGGCTCGGGCAGGAGACCACCGGGTTGGATCACATTGCCGGCGCGGCGCTCGGCCGCAAGGTTGCGGATCTTGCCGTTTTCATAGCGGCTCGACCAATGCCAGTTCGTCGCTGACTTGCCGGTCACAAACCCCCAGTTGATAGCCCCGACGTTCCGCTCCTTCAGATAGGGCAGGACGTATTTGGGGACGTTCGTGCCGTCCGCACGCTTGAGCCAGTCGGCGTCCTTCAGCAGAGTAAGCATATCCTGCGGAATGTCGGCAACGGTCGAGCGGTTCAGCCACTCCGTGACAAGGACAGGGCGGCCATCGGCAGACCAGGTCGTAACCGCCTTCTGCAGTTCCGAGAACGAGTCATAGACGTGGATCGAATAGAGATCGCTGTTCACCGCGTTGATCTCGGCATTCGCAGAGCCGATGCCACCGAGGCTGGTCGAGGTGATCGGCTGCGACGGAGCTACCTCGCGTGCCCAGGTCCAACTGTCTTGCACGAGCCGTCGCGACCGATCGCCGATCTCAGCCAGGATTAGCTTGCCAGTATCATCATACTCGCCATTCCCCCTCCCCGGTTCGTTATACAATTCCCAGTAGAGTACGCGTCGGTCGTGAGCGAAGCGCGCGATGGTCCGCTGCACATAGCCCTTGAGCGCCGCTGTCTCTCCGGCGTTCGCCGCGCCGCGCGCATAACGCTCGGCCAGCTCCCGATCCGGAGAATTGACCCAACCAGAGTTGTGAAATGCCGGCACCGGCAGCGGCTGCGGCCCAAGCGCGGCATAGGGATAGTGGCAGTCATCGAAAAAGACGAAGGAGGGCCGGATGCCCGTGCGCGCGGCCATCGCGAGAAACCGGTCCATGCGGCGGTACAGTCCCTGCTCGTCATCCTCCCACACCAGCGGGTGCAGGAAGACGCGTAATGTATTGTAACCGATCGACTGGGCGAGCTTCAGTTCGCGCGCGATCGCCCGGGCATCCCAGGTCGATGCCTGCCACATGTCGATGGCATTTATCTTGGCGGAAGGCAGATAATTGGCACCCACCAGCCACGGCATCGCTGAATACCACGCCTTGATCCGCCCGACTGACCATCGCCCGGCCACCGGAATCGGGGGCGCGGCGGCCTGTGCGGCCCAGGCTGTTTTCATGGGAAATGCCAGCGGCACACATGCGGCCAGCGACTTCAATATATCTCTGCGGATCATGGTGCGGTTCCGATCGTCGTCTTCAGTGCTTGCCGAGCCACGGGCGCGGGCTACCACCGATCGCTTTGAGCAATCGTTGCATTCGCGGGAAGGTCATCTCGTCGCTGCGGCGGACGTTGAGGATCGCCTTCCACAGGAAAGCGGGCGTCAGCTTGGGTGCCTCGAAATCCGAGGGCACTGGCGGCCCCCATTGGTAAAGCCCTCCGGTGGTCAGCGGCGAGATATCGGCGGGATGATCGGCGGTGAGCATGTCGCTGTCGGCAAAATGCTCCACCTTGTCGCCCCAGGGATCCCGCCAGTAATCGAAGATCTGGCTGCCAAGCAGATGCCGCCCGATCCCCCACGCGTGTTTCCAACCTTTCGACAGGAGATGCTCCTGACCCATCGCGATATCGTCCAGGTCGAGGCATTCGTAGGCGCTATGCCCATATTGGTTCACGACGTTCTGGACGAGCACCAGCGTATGATGATCGGCAGGCGTATGGCCGCGGTCGCAGCGCATGAACACCAAAGCGGGCTCGCCGTCACCGATGGTCTGGACGTCCGACGGCAAAAAGCCGAAAATGTCCATATACCAGCGGACGCTCTTGTAAAAGTCGACGACCGACAACACCGCATGACCAAGGCGAAGGACATTGGCGGAGGCGAGGGGTGGTCGCTGCATCGTATTGACGCGGGTCCGCGGCATTTCGAGATTCTGGACGAGAGACCGCCGCGGCGCCGGGCTTTCGCTGCGGGGGCCCTGAACCACGCGCACGTTGAAGCCCGCCGGGTCCACCAGCCGCACCTGTTTGCCCGCGTCCCAGCCATAAGCCGGCTCGATCGGCGAAGAGCCGGGCAATTTTGCGACGCGCTCGAGTTCCTCCAATGTCTGCACCACGAAGCCGATGCCGAGGAAGCACGGCTTGTCGGTCCGGCGGACGATGTAGCAAGGCCCATATCCGGATCGGCCGCTCAGGAATGCCGTATCCTGATCGCGATGATCGAGGGACAGTCCGAAGTCGAACAGGAAGGCCAAGGCCTTGTCGAGGTCGGGCCGCCCGAACTCCACGCTCGCAATGTCCCACACCTTGACCAGCGGATCAGCGCTGGGCTGCATACGCGGATCCAGAGCCGGTCCGTCACCGCGCCCTTCGCTGGCCCCGAACACCATCCCTTCCATCACTCTCTCCACCTTCTGGTTCAATCGCGCGGCCATGATCTACAACATTTTATGTAAAAAAATATATTTAATTTCGGAGAGCCCGCGACGCGCGATGGTAACCGCCATATTGTTGATGGCTGCTGAGACGTAACTCGGGGTTTCCATTGAGAAGTGATGCCCCTCCCGCTTCCTATGGTGCTCGATGGCCTGAACGCCCAGCGGTTGTTCCGCAGCGAAGTCGAATGGTATCTGCAGTCTCACAAGCTGAAAAAGCTGCGTCTGGACTTCGTCACGGAGACGCCTTGTGTGGTGGCGGAGGTGAAATATGGATGCCAACGATGTGGAGCTCATCGTGCGTTTACGCACCAAGGCCGGCACAATCATGGAGGATGCCAGCGTATTGGCGCTCGACACCTCTGGATTTACGCCCGATCATCGCGCGCAACGGTCGTCCGGCTGACTGCTGCCTCTCATTCCATCAGCTCCATTTTCTCGCCGCAGAAGCACTGACGCGGGAAGAACATTAATCATAAGCCGTCTGTTTTGCGGCTGGAGCTAGGACATTTGGCCCAGTCGGCTTCGGAAAGTCGTCACGACAATGGCGGACGTGTAAGGCGCAAGGTGCCATTATCCACTATGCAGACTAAGGGCAATTTTGACGAGGATGCCGCTTTCGCTCCTATTTGTGCGATTAGATTGCAAATCGGATGGCGGACAATAGCTGAGAGGTTGATGAAGATTGGCTTTGACTTGGCGACTATGGAATGGTGCAAAGAGGCGAGGCGTGAACCTCGCCGAACCTACAAGAGGTTAGCGTTGAAGCAACGAAATTCAGAAGAGATTTCAGCCGGTCCGCGACGGCGCACAAGGAAAGGCAGCGCGGCGCGGCGCGCGGAATTGCTTGAACTTGCGGTCAAGGCCTTCGCAGTCAAGGGTTTGCGGCGGGCGGTGCATGCCGACGTTGCGGCACTGACAGACGTATCAATTCCTACGATTTTTCGCTATTTTCCTACCCGGGAAGCGTTGGTGAGCGCGGTGCTGGAGGCCGTCGCCGCTTTCTGGTATGGTGGCGTCATTGCCAGGCTACCAGAAGATCCTGATCAGAATCCTCGAGTGGCGCTCTATGCGATCGTCGTGTCGCTTGGCGAGATGTTTCAGAGAAACCCTGAATTCGCCACACTTTGGCTCGAGTGGAGTTCGATAGGGGACGAAGATTATTGGTGTCGATATAACGAGTTTATCGATAGGGATATTGCGGCCTACCGAATGCTCATCCAGCGTGGCAAAGCCAATGGATATATAGCGTCTTCGCTCGACGCCACCGCCGCGGCCAGATTGATCGTCGGCCAATCGCTGACAGTCGCGGCAATGTTGAGAAACGGTATGCCAACTGACGAAATAAATGCGTTTATCCGCTTCTATATCGACGCGGCACTTGGATTTTCGATCCTCACCAGTTCCTGAAGGTGCGCCAAATCGCCCGCTGACGGGGATCCATGCACACGATTGTAGGCCGCCTACCATGTCAACACCATCATCGCGACGTACTTGAAGCAATAGGCGTTGTAACGGCACTTGGTTGCGGCAAATGAGCTTGGACAGGACGTGTCCCGCGCCCACTTTCGCGACTTATCGCGGCCTCACGCCCCCATGATAAATCTGCAAGATCAGGACCTCAGAATCAGGCGACTCATTGCCAATCCGGTCGATTAATTCCGGGACTGAACACTTGGTGCTCCGACGTTACGGCGGTGCAATGTGTGGCTACCGCAGCTAATGGCGACATGAGTCGATCGCGACTTTCAGGGAGCGCCATCGTCTGCTGCTCAAACGCGAGAAAAAGCTCCCTCCTCATCCTGATCGTCGAGACATCTCTCTCGAATTAACCTCAGCGAAAGTCTCCACCAAGGGAGGGATAATCGGCCTCGAACCGTCGTTCGAATCCCAACGTGCGAAATTCTGCCCAATCGGACAGAATTTACTCTTGCATCAGCGGAAAATCGTTTAAGCAAGGATTGGAAGGGCTGCCAACGCGGCGCTCGATGCCCTCCTAGGGCTTTCCTTATCCAATTTCCGGGGGGTAATATGTTTGAACCGAAGAAGGCCCGCCCGCGCTGGCTTGCGAGCTCGGTGACATTGAGCGTCGGCCTGCTGATCGCCGGGCCAGCGGTGGCCGCCGGCCTTGATGACGCCGATCAATCCAAGCCCGAGAATGCAGCCGGCGACGAGATCGTCGTCACTGCATTGAGACGGGATTCGACTCTTCAAAAAGCACCTGCAGCGATAAGCGTGCTCAATTCGGACACGCTGCAGCGCAAGGGTGTCAGCGAATTTCACGATTATTATCGCAGCGTCCCGTCGCTGCAGATCACCGACAATCCCGTTTCACCTGGTGCCAGTCGCATCGCTCTTCGAGGTATTTGGGCTGCGGGTGAATCCACGGTCGGCCTTTACTATGGCGACACGCCGGTTACCGGTCCGGCAGGCAGTACTGCAGATGCTGGGCAGCAGACGCCCAACCTCAACCTGTTCGACGTCGAGCGGGTCGAGGTGTTACGCGGTCCGCAGGGTACACTGTACGGCTCTGGTTCGGCCGGCGGCACGATTCGCGTCTTATTCGCACAACCCGACCCCACAAAGTTCAGCGGGCATGTCGAGGCCGAAGGGTCATTCACCCGCGGCGGAGATCCAGACGGTTCTGTGCGCGGGGCCGTTAATATCCCATTGGCTCCTGGCACGCTGGCCCTCAGGGTGGTTGGCGGCGTCCAGGCCGTCGGCGGCTACGTCGATAATGTGGTGCTCGCTCAGAAAAACACCAACAGAGGATCGATCAAGGGCGGTCGCGCGATATTGGCGTGGACCCCAGACCTCAATTTCAGCCTTGTCGGCACGGGGATTCACCAGGAGACGGATCAGGACAGCAACAGCGGCTGGTATCAGCGGCTGGGTGAGAAATCTTACCAAACCGACAGCCCGCTCCTCATACCCTATGAGGACAAGTTCACACTCGTCAGTGCCACGGCAAACTGGACGCTGCCATTCGCCAAGGTGACGGGAACGTCTTCTTGGTACAAATGGGATATTGTCCGCAATGTCGATGTCACGGCCAATTTCGCAGCATTGGCCAATCTGGGTCTCTTCTGTCAGCAATTTGCGGCTTCTACAGCGCCCTGCACCCCGGCACAGCGAGCCAGTTACCAGACTTACATCGCAAACAGCTTGCCGGCCGCGTTTCACCAGCCTCTCGGCGTTGAAACGCAGACGCATGAGCTTCGACTAGCATCAACCAGCCCAAAGATATTAGACTGGACCATCGGCTTATTTTACGAAAAGCGCGACGATTATATCGATAGCTATGCGTCGGTCGGCAATGCGACGACTGGTGATCTGATCGACCCCCTGCGGGTCTACAACGGTTATAGCACAGGCAAAACGGAGTTGAGGCAGTTTTCACAATTTGCCGAAGTGTCGCTGCGGCCCGCATCCGGTCTGACCATCACTGGTGGTGTTCGGCACTATGATTATGACAAGACGAGTTCGGGTCAGGTGCTGCAATCCAACTTCGTCTATGGCTCATTTGCCGGGCCGGCGACGAGTGTAAGTACCTCGGCCGCAGGCTGGGTCGGCAAGGCGAACATCGCCTATGACTTCAGCCAGGGCGTAATGGGATATGTCCAATGGGCACAGGGCTTCCGCCCCGGCGGCGTCAACCGCATCGCCGCGACGAACCTGCCCGCCAACCTGCTCGTCTATGGTTCGGATTCGATCGACAGCTATGAAGCAGGATTGAAAACGTCCTGGTCAGGCGGACGCTATACACTGAACGCGGCAATATTTCAGATTGATTGGGCAGATATCCAGTCGACCCTGAACTGGCCGCCGGCGTTCCGCATTGTGGCAAATGCAGGGAAGGCTCGCATCCGTGGTCTGGAATTGGAGGGAACCGCGCGACCATTCCCTGGCGTCGCGCTGGAGAGCAGCCTTTCCTACCTTCCAAAAGCGAAGCTGACCCGCGGCCAAGCGGATGGAGTCGCCGTGACACCGACCGGTCAGACCGGCATAGCTGGAGATCGCCTCCCCTATACGGCGAAATTCACCGGCTCCTTCTCAGCCCAATATGATTGGAAGATCGATGCCCGCTTGGGTGCATTCGTGCGCGGTGACATCGCGTATCGCGGCGGCGTAGCTAATGAATTCCGCCCAACCTTCAATATCTACGAAACTCTTCCGGGGTTTGCAGAAATCAACCTGCGGTCGGGCTTGGAGACCGATCGATGGACTTTGCAGCTGTTCGTCAAAAACCTGACCAGCACGGTTGGCGGCGTGAACGTGCAATCGCAGCTTACCCCGCTCGACCCCAACCGCCTCGAACGTATGCTGGGTTCAATCCGCCCCCGGACCATCGGCGTTAATTCCAGTTACCGTTTTTGAAGGATAACATTTTGAAGCTCTATGGCACCAGCCTGTCGCCCTATACGGGCCGAGTGATCCTTGTCCTGCGGGCGAAGGGCAGCGGTCTGCCCGTGCTTCCTTGGCCCCTGCAGGGGCCGGATCGGGAGGCCTTTCTCGCGATCAATCCTCAAGGAAAGATTCCTTTTCTAGATGACGATGGCTTGCATCTCCCGGAATCGGCGGTGATCGCGGACTACCTCGACACTGTATTGCCGGGTCCGTCACTGTGGCCGGCCGAGCCGCGCGCGCGCGCGCGGGAAGCCTTGCTGGCGCGATTTATCGACGTATCGATAGCACCCGGTGTAACGAATTATACGAGAGCGTTGCTGGCCGGCGCGCCGAATGCAGACGTCGTCGACGAGACCTGGGCGCAGTTTGCGGCGGGGCTCGAGGCGTTGGAATATTACCGCGATCGGTCAGGGCCATGGCTCAATGGCGTTTCGTTCGGCCATTCCGATGCCGCCCTGCTTCCGTTTCTTTACGGCATATCGCGCTTTGCCGATTTGACCGCGATTGGCGCAGCGCTGGCGAGTCTGACGGATTTCCAAGCCTATTGGGATCGCGCAACGCGCGTTCCATTCGTTGCCGAACTGTTAGCAGAGGCTCAGGTTCGGGCCGATCTCGTCTACGGCGAAGGCGGACCGTTGCACGAAGGTCTCAATCGTCTCAAAACCGCTGTGGTTGAGGGGCGCGCCGATCCCTCCGTGGCAATCGCAGGACGCTTTCCATGGTTTAGGAGTTGGCGAAGGTGATTAAGGGATCACGAAGCCGACGGCTCAGTCTGTTCTCGCTCGCGCTTGCTGGGACGAGCTTCGGACACGCTGCAGCTCAGACGTCGCCTGCGACGGCAAACGTCGCGTCTGCGAAAGCCGCCGCGATCCCGGATTCTCAGAGAATAACCTTACGCTGGGGTGAGCGCATTCCGCTTCAGGATGGCGTAACGCTCAACGCGACACTGTACCGACCAAAGGGCCAGACCGCCCCCCTGCCCTGCCTGCTGACCCTCACCCCTTATACTGCACAGAATTATCATAGCACCGCGGTCTATTTCGCTGCTAATGGCTTCCCGTTCCTCGTGGTGGATGTGCGAGGCCGCGGTGGGTCGGGCGGCGAGCTTCGTCTGTTTGAGCAAGAAGCCGACGATAGTGCCGAGGTTGTGGAATGGCTGGCCTCGCAGCCCTATTGCAACGGCAAAGTTGCCATGTGGGGAGGTTCCTATCAGGGCTATAACCAGTGGGCCGCTGCCAGTCGCAAACCACCGCATTTGGCCACGATCATCCCCGCTGCCTCGCCCTTCATGGGCGTTGACGTGCCTGGCCGCAGCAATATTCGCACCACCGCAATCTTACCGATGGCAATCTACATCGCCGGTCGCACCCTACAGGGCGAGATCGTGACTGACGGCGCTCTGTGGGCGGGACTGTTGCGCGACAGGTTCGTTGCGGGGATGCCATTTGCAACGCTCAACAGTGCGGTGGGCGATCCGACGCATCTTTCGCCGCATCTGGGGATATGGGCACAGCATCCCGCTATCGACGCTTATTGGGACGCTCAGGTTCCAACCAAAGAACAATTTGCCGCCATCACCATACCCACGCTCAGTCTCACTGGCTTGTTTGATAATCTCCAGCTTGGTGCCATCGAATATTTCAAGCGGCACAAGCTCTATTCCAGTCCTGACGCCCCCGACCGCGATTATCTGGTCATCGGCCCATGGGATCATGCCGGCACGCGGACACCCCGGCCGCAGGTTGGCGGCATGGCGATCGCGCCGGCCGGTGTCCTGGATCTGCAAAAGCTCAATCTCGACTGGTATCGCTGGACGCTGGGCGACGGCGAGCGTCCAGCCTTCCTCCAAAAAAAGATCGCCTATTATGTAACTGGTGCTGAAGCGTGGCGCTATGCTGATGATCTTGCCGAAATCCGGGTCGAAACGCGAAGCTATCGCCTGGGTGCGACGGTCAATCCGGACCGCCTCTCGGCGCCCGGCACGCTGGCGGTTGGCGGATCGGCGCGCGCCCTGCCGGGCGGGGCCGACCATTATGTCTATGATCCGGCCGATGTGTCCCTTGCCGATCTGGAAAGCCGGACCGACCCGACCAGCCTGATCGACGACCGCCTCATCCGCGCTCGCGACGGAAAGCAACTGGTCTACCAGACCGCGCCGTTCGAGCGGGAAACGGTCGTGTCCGGCTTTATCAAGCTGTCGCTATGGATAGCGATCGACCAGCCCGACACGGATTTCCAAGCCTCCATTCACGAGGTTAAGGCCGATGGCTCGACCGTATTGCTCGCGGCGGACCAGAAGCGCGCACGTTTTCGATACAGCAACCGGCGGTCGGTACTGATCCAGACCGACAAGCCCTTGCGGTATGAATTTGACCAGTTTCCGTTCGTGGCGCGAGCGATTGCCGAAGGCAGCCGTCTGCGCATGGTGATAGGGCCGATCAATTCGATCTACAGCGAGAAGAATTATAATTCCGGCGGGGACATCGGTCGCGAGACTTTTGCCGACAGTCGTCCGGTGATCGTGCGCATTGTTCATGACGCCGCTCACCCCAGTACCCTTGTTGTGCCGATCGGACGGCCATTCCGATGAATTCGCCAGGACACGACGCCACATCATCATGGAGATCAATCGATGACCCGATCTCCTCGGGATATCTGGGTACGAATTGGCGCAGACATCAGCTTATTGATCGCCAAGAGACCCGCCGTAGCAACGTCCGCAAGGCCCAGAATTTACATTGTTGGCATCAAAACCTTTAATTCCATGAAGAAAGTCGGCCAATGCGTTTTGGATTTTCTCTGCTGCCTCTGTCACTTGGCCCCGAGCACGATGAATGGATGATGGAAGCCGAAATCCGGCTCGGCGTCCTAGCGGACGAGCTTGGCTACGACATGGTGCTGGTTGGCGAGCGGCATTTTAGCGGGATGGTGGGCGGCAACCCGCTACTGTCTGTTGCCACATTGGCACCGCGGCTCAAAACCGCCTGGCTAGGGACGGGTGTCACGATCGTTCCCAACTACCATCCTGTGCGGCTTGCCGAGATGCTGAACATCGTCGATCACCTGACCAAGGGGAAAGTGATCTTCGGCCTGGGCAGCGGCATGTCGCCGGAAGATGCAGTGGCGTTCGGGTTCGACATCTCCAAGCAGAATGACCAAATGTTCAACGATGGGATCGAGGCGCTGCTCGCATTATGGGCCAAGCGTCGCGAAGATCCGCCCCGGTCCATCAACGTGGGCACCTATCACGGCACACTGCTGGAGCGAATCACACCTACTCCTTATCGCAAGGCGCGGCCTTTTCTCAAGACGACAGCCGCCACGCCTCGCCACATCGAACGGGCCGCGCGCGAGGGTTGGCCAATCTTCTTCATCAAGCGCGACGCAGAGGATGCCCGGGAATTGTTTACCCAATATCGCACCGCGTTGCTAAGCCACGGTCATGACGAGGCGGTACTTGCGCATTGTGCCGAATGGACGTCGATCGCGAAGCCATCGATGCACATTGCCATGGATGATGCCACCGCAGCAGAGGAATGGGCGTTTCTAAATGCACAGCTCAGTCGATTCATCGAGCGCAAGATTGACTATGGCGCGCAAGCGCGGGCACTGCAGGGCGTCGACAAGCCTCTCCCAGGGGTTCAGGATCGCGCAGGAGCTGAGTTCAGGAAGAAAATGACGGTGCATGGCGGTGTTTCGGCCATAATCGAACATGTTCGCGAAATTCACGATGCCGGCTTCGGGATGTTCCATCTATCTCTGATCTCGCCGACGGACGAAGAGAGCTTGGCTATAGTGGAACGATCGATGCGTATGTTTGCGCAAAAAGTCATGCCGCTTTTCAAGGGACCGGTGCGGCCTTTTGCCGAACTGGGCTGACAGCCATTTCCCTGAAACAAGCAGCGCGGCTGCTGTCTGTGAGCCGCTTCACAGGTTGATGGGCTTGCGCCGCCGAAGATCCAGCAGTGACCGCCGACCAGCCGTCGGCAAGGGAGTGAGACCGTGATCGAGCTTTATTATTTTCCTACACCGAACTGCCTGAAAATCACGCTTTTTCTAGAAGAAACCGGCCTGCCATATCGGGTCACGCCTATCGACATTCGCACCGGCGGCCAGTTCAATCCCATCTTTCAGGCGGTTTCGCCGAACAGCCGTATACCCGCCATCACCGATCATGCGCCTATCGACGGAGGGAAAAGCATTTCCATATTCGAATCCGGCGCAATTCTTCTCTATCTGGCCGAAAAAACCGGTAAGTTCCTCCCGGCTGATGGCGTGGGCCGGATAGAGGTCATCCAATGGCTGTTCTGGCAGATGGCAGGACTGGGCCCGATGGCTGGCCAAAGCGGCCATTTCCGACGGGCTGCGCCGCAACAGATTCCATACGCTCTTCAACGCTATGCCGACGAAACTGCGCGACTCTATGGCGTTCTAGATCGCCGACTCGCCGATCGGCCCTTCATCGCCGGCGGTGCCTATTCGATCGCCGACATGGCATCTTATCCATGGATCGATGCGCATGAGGGGCTGGGACAGTCCCTTGGCGATCTTCCCTATCTTTCGGCGTGGCTTGAAAGCATCAGGGCGCGTCCCGCGACCGTACGCGCAATTGAAACGGCCATGAGTATGCGGAAGGAATTATCGGCCGCCAATTAGCCACCGGTGTCGCAGCGGGCATGGAATTGCTGACATCGACGGCGGCAGTTGAAACGGCAGCAACTCGAGCGCTATTTCCTCGAATTCTCGATAGTAATGTCGCCGGAATTATGCTGGGGAAGGCAAGCAATTCCTGTCCGTGGGTATTGACCGGACCTGCAAGTCCCCGATCACGCAACTTGTTGATAAAGCCGGCGGGTGAGCGGAGTGGGCAATCCTAAAACATCTGCTGAAAGTCGTCCATTATTGGATTGTGGATCAACAGGATCCTGACGGACTATGGCATTCAAACGGCCCACCAACCGCGCAACCGCAGCACCGCTGATCGCGACAAATGCGCTTCAACGTGATTTGCGCTGTATGCTTGCGCCGCCTGGCCAATCTATGGGATATCGGGTGGTCATCATGATCAGTGGTGAACATCGAAGTCCCCGGAACGATTCATGCATAGTGGTAGATTGAAGTATCGCCCCGCAGAAGGCGGTTATGTTCGGGGAGACGAGACCCGGCAGTTGATCATCGACATGGCCATACCCATTTTTGGCGACAGGGGTTTTGAAGGTGCCTCGACCCGGATGTTGGTCGCCGCCGCTGGCGCAAGTCCCGCCGCGATTCAATATTATTTTGGAGGAAAGGCCGGTCTGTACCGCGCTTGCGCTGAATGTTTGGCCGACAATACATGGCAAAAGCTGAATAGTGACGCACGCCATTTGGACGATCTTCCCCCGGGCACCGATCCCGACGTCATGATCGATGCGCTGGCAGATTTCTTCCTCGCCCAGGAAAAAACCCTTCACGACGATCGCGATATGGCGCAACGAGCGCTCTTTCTGGCGCGAGAACAGATGTCCTCGTCGGGGCCGGTTTTCGATATTATCTTTGAAAGACTTAACCAGCGGGTTCTGATGAAATTTGCCCCGGTAGTGGGCGCAGTGATTGGCAAGGCCTCCGATGATCCCGAAACCCGCCTACGCACTGCGATGATTATCGCTCACATGGTCGGCATGAGAAGTCACGGACAGATCACACTTCGTTTTCTCGGCTGGTCGAATTTTGACGATAATCTTTTGCTGTGGGGTGCCGTGATGCGAACTCATCTACGAGCTATGCTTTCTGCAGAATTGGCGATCTGATAGCTGCAGGGGATAGTTCCACGGTGCTGCGCGTCGCTCGTCCATGATGCGCGGACTCGTCGCCAAACCCCGCTCGGCAATGGAAGACCAGATCTTCGTGGCGGCACCGTGCTACGATCCATCGACGACCTGGCGTGCTCGATGACTAATTGACGGCCCGTTTTCTATTGATCGAGCAGTTCAACCTGCAGCCCAGAGCTAATTCGTGCTCCTGTGACGTCTGCAGCATACACCAGCATGGCATGGCGGTTCTCCAGAGACCTGTTCGATGGGTTCGCCCGCGTGAATGCTAAAGGTATCTCGGCAATTTAGCGGTGCGCCGATCGAACCAGCTCGTCACGCCCGGTATCACGCAGCCAAGGTTTCAATGCTGTCCAAAGCATTTTGCAGGGCGGCGTCGCGCGCTTGCGGGCTAATCGCTACGCCTTCGGCAACAATGATTTCTATATCGTCGATGCCAATTATTGAAAAAACGGACTTTAGATAGGTTTCCCCATGTTCGTTATGGGCAGAGGGAGATCCTTCGCTATAGACTCCGCCGCGCGCAATAAGAACGATCAGTCGCTTTTCGCCGGCCAGGCCAACGACGCCGTTGGCACCATAGCTGAAAGTCTTTCCCGCAACGATGATCCGGTCGATCCAAGCCTTAAGCGAACTCGGGATCGAGAAATTGTAGAATGGAACACCCAACACAACGATGTCACTGGCTAGAAACTCCTCAAGAACCTTTCCACTCTCCGTGACATCGTGAAGTTCAGCAGGATCGAGATCAGTGATATCGGCACCCTGCGCGTGGGCCGCGAAAACCCGACCTGTAATATGATGGAGCGGGTTAGCGGAAAGGTCCAAATACTGGATCTCGATATCCGGATTTTGTCGCTTTAGTCGATCAACCGTAGCGGCCGACAAATTGCGACTTATCGATTGCGTTGTATGAATGCTCGCGTCGATGTGAAGTAATTTCACATTATCTCTCCTTGTTGAAGTTTTTAAATGCGATAGCAATCACGCTTCTGTGGCCACATCGCGATAGCGAGTCCTAGAGGCATTGGGTTTTGGCGCGTGGAAGACATTTGAATCGACCTTCCAGGCTTGAGCGTCACCCGATTCAATCGGCTACCTGAATGGGTGGAGACGCCGAGCCAATGCTGGCCCCACTGAAGACATGGTTTGGTTTTTGGTGCCGACATTCGGCGGCGTGTTCTATGTTCGCACGACGCGGCCAGCCAGGAGAGAAAGAGATGACAGTCCATGGGATTACGTTTGATATCGGCAGCACTATCGACCGTCCGGGGGCCCTCCAATCCGAAGCATGTGCAGCACGTGGCCTGCTCGATCGGCTCGGTGACAAATGGAGCTTGTTCATCCTGTTCAATCTTCAGGACGAGAGCATGCGGTTCAACGCGCTTAAGCGACGTATCGATGGCATTTCCCAGCGAATTCTCACGCTCACGTTGCGCAGTCTTGAGCGAGACGGCTATATATCCCGGACCGAAACACCTGGTCTCGTCGCGCAGGTAAATTACGCACTTACCCAATTGGGCTGGGAGCTTGTTGGACTTACGAATTCCGTAATTAGCTGGGCGGAGGTGCATGATCATATAATCAAGGACGCAAACACCCGGTTTGACAGTATTCGCAACGGCGGTTGAATTCGTCGTTGGATTGCCACAACAAACCGGCGAGCCGTCGAGACGAAACGCTCATCACGGTCCCGCAACAGTAGCGTTGGCCAGTTTCAGGAGCGGAGCTAAATCGCCAGCGAAAGCTTCAACCCGGTCACGCTTGACGTGTAGATCCCAATGGATATCGGCAACATCCTGGGCCGCGACCAGGGGTAGTCCTGATGGATGGGTGCCATTCTCATCGCCTTTTTGAATAACCCATCCGCATATCGAAACGAAGCCGGCATAAATGCCATCCCCAGAAAGCTCCTGATTCAGTACCTTAGCGTAGTTGAGTTCGGAACCCGCTGCTACGCATGCGCTGCCGGTCATTGCAACGGGGTATTGAGCGGACGCGGGCCCGGTAAAAAGCAGACTGCCGCTCTTTCGCTCTATCATTCCCGGCAGGACGGTCTGGACAGCAGCCACCGCGCCGAGCACCGTGAGCCGGAGATGGTAGAGTTGATTTGCGACGTCGATGGTTTTGGGGGTTCGCAAAGTATCGGCCGGCGGACACGGGCTATATTCCAGGACGTCGATCGAACCGAAATGCGAGATTGCCGTGTTGAGCGCCGATGTCACGCTATTGTCGTCGGTCACGTCGGCCGTGAACGCCGCTGCCTCGATTCCCTGGATGGACAGGCATTCGACAAGATCGTTCAGAGACGTCTGGTTTCGAGATAGAAGAGCGACCTTGAAGCCCTGTCGGCCGAAGCGCTTTGCTATTGCCAATCCGACTCCGGGACCGGCGCCCACAATCGCGATTGTTTTCTTAGCCATCTGGCGATCCTTTGTTTATCGCGTGCCGCACTGCGTGCCACAGGGATTGCTGCGTTCACTGACCGAGCTCTTGTCTCCTTGCAATTAGGCACAAGAAGGTGACCGGTACCGACAGTGGGATACTTCGAGCGTAATCGCGCGCCGGAAGATGAACCCGCCAAGGACTTGCCGTGGCACGCGGGGAAGAAATAGTGCTCAACCGTCGATCGTATTAATCGAAGGCAAAGGCACAGTGTGGCTTTCAGCTCGCGGCAATGCGCTCAACCGATGGCAGCCTTCGCCCAAGTGGGCTTTACGCCACGGAAATGCGGCATCACCTTCTCCGCGAACAGGGTAACCGAGCGCTCCCAGATCGCCATACCTTCCTCATCCACTGGGGATATGAGCGACAGATGAAACATGCCGTACCCTGCGTCCTCGAATCCGCGAACGTGCTCGATCATCGTATCGATGCCACCATAGACGGTCATCTTCGCCCTAAATTCTTCCGTATGGCGCAGTTCGACATTGGCAGGCGGCATCTTCAGACCCTGCAATTCCCGGGCGCGCTCATTATAAGCTAGCTTAGTACGCATGAAGGGCTTCACGCGCCCATCAAGATACGTCCACTCGGCCGCGGCTTGTTCGTCGGTTTCAGCAACATGCATTGAAGGCTTGGCAACGGATGTCCAGTCTGCACAGTGGGCAAGAACGTTCGCCGGGTGATTATGTGAGAAGAGCGCCGTCTGGTATTTCTTGAACAAATCGCTGGCATCTTCAGCATCGCGTTTGATGAAGAAAACCGGCCATCCTTCTCGTGCCGCCCGTTCGATATGCACGTCCGAGGATGCGGTCGTCTTTACGTAAGGTTGGTGCTTGCGATAGGGTGTCGGCGTAATGCGCTCAAGCAACGTACCCTTATAGTGAGCACCGTCTATGGTGATGGCCGGATCATCGCTTTGCTTCTTCCATAGCGCGATCAATGCGTCGATATTGTCGTTGAACATCCGCTCCGTTTGCTGTGCAACCTCGAAACCGAAGGCGACCGCATCTTCCGGGCTCATACCGCTGCCAAGGCCAATTATCGCTTTACCCTTGGTATAGTGATCGATGATGTTCAGCATCTCCGCGAGGCGGATCGGATGATAATTAGGCACCAATACAACGCCGGTCCCGAGCCACGCATGGGTTAGACGAGGGGCAAGCGTAGCAAGCGAAAGCAGCGGATTCCCCCCCACAGCGCCGCTGAAATGACGCTCTCCGACCATGACCAGATCATAGCCGAGGCCATCCGCCATCTGGGCCATTCGCAATTCGGCTTCCATAACCCATTCATCGTGCTGCGGTCCGTAGGAAAGTGGAATGGTGGAGATGGCAAAACGCATGGCCTAATCCTTATAATGAAGAAGTTGTCTATGACTAAAGCGGAGGGCCGGAGTCTTTCCAGCTTACCGAATATCCTTTCCAACAGCGTCCATGAGCTGCACGCTCCGCCGACATTGACGCGCAAAGCGAACGCGACATGCGATGGGTCAGAAATGGGGCACGGAGCTGGGCTAACGGCAAACGGGCAGCACATGATCGCAAGGCCGGATATGCCGATATTCAGCATCCCAACAATCGCATCTGCCATTGCAGGTGTCCCAGAAAGCATCGCGCCGTTCCCGTTTCTTTTCCGGCGCTGACCTCAGAATCCTGCACTGAGATTGATGCCGAACGTGCGCGGCCTGATCGTGCCGATTATGCGCTCCGCCTGATACGGTGCAGCCGTCACTATCGACTGCACACCAACCGCACCGATCTCGTTGGTCACATTATTGACGAACAGATACGCGCCCCATTTTCCTTTGTTCATGCCAATCTTGGCATTCAGTTCAGCAAATCCCGCCAATGTCTCGTAGTTCACATAGGTCGGACGAAATTCGTTCGCAGATTTTCCGTGATAATTCAGGTCACCCCGCACGAACGCCATGATCGACGAATTCACTTCCCAACTGTAATCCGCAGAAAAATTCCCTGTGAATTTTGCCGTGTAAGGCAGACGATCGCCAACCAGACCGCTCTGTCCGGTTGTGACTATGCCACTGCCTGTCTGGGCAGAGGTCAGTTTTGCAGACGGGATATAGCTCATGCCGGTGTTCAGCTGTAAGCCGATGATCGGGCGCACCGTCGCTTCCATCTCAATGCCCTGAATGCGGGCATCGCCTGCATTGGTAATGATCCGAAATGCGGGAAGGACGATTGCCGCTGACTGTATATTGCTCCAGTCGATTTGGAACGCGGCTAGATTGAAGGTCGCCATCCCGCCTAGCAAGGTGGTCTTTACGCCAGCCTCATAGCTTTCAAGCGAGTCCGAAGCATACGGAACCAGCGTTTGCGCCAGGTTCGGGACGTTGTTCGCTCCACCGGGCCGAAAGCCCTGCGCCCATTGCGCGTAGAGAAGAATGTCCTTTTCGAGATTGTAGGAAATGCCCGCCTTGCCGACCCAGCCCGATTCAGATTGTCTGACAGATGTCTGAGGGCCCGCAAAGGAGCCCAGCACGATTCCGGTCTGAAGAACCTGACCGGAAACCGTCTTCGTATACTTAAAGTGGCGTGCGCCGCCTGTAACCGTTATTCCGGTCAGCGGATGTGCCGAAAGCTCGGCGAACTGGGAAAATTGCGAGAAATCCGTCCCGATCACCCGGTAACTGCTGCTTTGCAGCGGCTCGATCAGAACGCCGGTCGCGGCGTCTACCTTTGCGAGATAGTTGTCGATACTATCGGCGCGCTTTTCGTGGAAGACGCCGACGGTCCAGTCCAGCCAACTCTTGCCGACGGAGGCGAACCGCAGTTCCTGATTATCGACCTTTTCCCGTATCGGCGCATGGAAGCTCGCGGGAAGCGTACTCAGGGCGTAGTTTTTGTAGCTCGTCAATTGCGCCGTCGTGCAATTTTCACTGATGCCGTTATAGATTTTGCATAATGGGGAGCTTGCCGCGGTGCCGATAATGGAAGGATAGAGGGCCACTGTGCCATCACCTTCTCGAACGATATTCCACTTATAATGGGATGCGGTACCTGTAATCTTGACAAACGGCAGGATCCAGTTCGACGTGACCGTATAAACACGCATCTTGTCGTCGTACGGTACCTTGATTGGTGAATCCGTTTTGTAGGATTGCTTGCCGTAGAGCTGGAACCACGTAGCGTTATCGTTCTGATGGCTCTCTTGATAGATCGCCGTGCCGGTCAGATCGAAATTATCCGTAGGCGTGAAGGCCAGAATCGCGCGCCCGCCTGACGCCGTCCCGGTGTTAATGTTTTTCTGGTTGAACCGGACGTTATCGACATAACCCGCTGTGCGTTCGGCGAAGCCAACCACGCGAAGCGCAAGAATATCGGCGATGACCGGAATGTTGAGCGCGCCGCGCAATGAACCACCAAGGCCGCCATGTTGAGTGGTGCTACCCTGCGCCTCGACGTGCCCTTCGGTAACATTGACCTTGGGTTGTTCAAAAATGACACGGATCGTGCCGCCTACAGAGCCTGCGCCGTAAAGCGTACCTTGCGGCCCACGTAGAACTTCAACTCGTGCGACATCAAAAAGGTTCAGATTGGGCACCTGGCCTCCCGGATCGGCCAGATTGCCTGACGGCCCGGTTACCGGCGTGTCGCCATAATACAAACCAACCGTAGACTCACCCGCCGCAAAAACGCCGCGAATAGAAATGCGGCTAGCGCCAGGCGTGACCGGATTGGCGGTAATCTGGAGCGACGGAACGGCGCGATAAAAATCCAGGAAGTCCTTGGCCCCCAGTTTCGACAGGGTCGCGCCGCTTATCGCAGTGATGGACGCCGGCACATCCTGAACGCGTTGATCTCGACGAAGTGCTGTCACGACGATGTCGTCGGCATTGTCCGCGGGTGACGATGCAACATCGGCCCCTTGCGCAAACAGGTGTGTCGGCATTGTTAGTGCGGTCGCTGCCAGCAAGAGCCCCTTCGCGCACGATATATCGGTCAATAATTTCAGCATGATCATTTCCCCCTTTTGATGCCGCCCCACGCCAGACCCCCAGCGTAACTAAAGATTAAAGGCAGTTTTGCTCCCTAAAATAAAAACAAGAACTAAGCATACAATAATAGAACTGAGAGATGCCGTGAGTAATATTGGCTTCCACCCAGATTTCATTACATCATTAAAAGAAATCATCGTCCCCAAAGCGATTAAGGAGGCCACTATGCATGCCTGAGAAATTATCATCGCGTTTTCAACCAAGACTTCGGGCAAAATCCCAAGGGCGCGCGCGATCATCATCGCCACGAATCCAACTAAGTACCATGGTACTATTGCCAGTTTCGGGCCGGAACGATCCTGCTGTTTCGTTGCGATCCTGGAAATCAGGATAACCGTGGGAGCGAGGCACGCCACCCGAAGCAGCTTTGTGGCGACGGCGATCGATCCGACCTCGGCAGAAACCCCGTAGCCGGCGCCGGCCGCCTGGCCCAAATCGTGCAGAGCGGCCCCCAAAAATATTCCGGTGGAGTGTGGACTTAGCCCCATCAAATGCGCCAACACCGGCAACAGCAGCATCTCGATCGAGCCCGCAAGCGTGGTCAAGCCGATCAGATAAGCCACCGCGCCTTCCTTTTGATCATCGCGCTTCACTACTGCAGCAACCGCCATGATTGCGGTTGCGCCGCAAATCGCTACGCCGATCGAGCCCAGTAGTGTGTTGCGGGGATCGATACCGATCGCGCGCCCGAGCAGGATGCCCATTAAAAGCGTGGCGTATAACGCCACCACAGTCACCAAAACGCCGGTGGTGCCGATATCGCGAATAATTGCAAAATTTATCGTCGAACCTAAGAGGACGATTCCCCAGCGAAGCAACGTTCGTGACGCGACTTTCGCGGCCGGCGCGACCCAGATAGTCCCCGGCAAGAGAGCCACGCCGATGCCAAGTAGCAATGCGATTGCCGGTGCCGGCCAGCCGAGTGTCGCTGCCAATTTAAGAGCGCTCAGAGTCAGGCCCGCGATAAGCACGAGCCCCGGCAGCAACTTGGTGATGAAAAAGGTCAGAGAGGGGGCCGTCGCCGCGGTCGGAGGATCGCTCGAAACGGACAAGCATCTGGCCGCCTTGGCTATCACGGTCCTAGTCATGTCTGCGCTGCATGTTGTCATGGATCCGTTGCACCGCCTGACTGCCCGTCCGAGTAAAGAGACTGGGGAAAATCGCATGGATCGCGCAGGCCATCGCGGCCACGAAAAGCTGGCCCGCAAAAGTCAGCGCGGTGCGCTGATGCGCCAAATATGTTTCACCAACCGCAAGTGGGTGGCTGAGGAACCAACGCTTAATCATCTACTTGTCCGCTCGGTTATCGATGCGGATAATGGTACTTGAAATACTCAGAAAAATAATCTCAAAGAAACCACATATCTAATGAGAAAGTGTGATGATTTGACAAATTCTCTCGACGATTTCGATTTTTCGATCCTTCGGCTATTGCAGGAAGATGGAACAATGTCTGCGGTTGAAATCGGCGAACGGATTCACCTTTCCCAGAATGCTTGTTGGCGCCGGATCAAACATATGGAGGCCGTTGGAATCATACGACGCCGAGTTGCTTTGCTCGATCCGTACAAGCTGGACTTGCCAATGACAGTGATTGTCATGATCCGCGCGGCTGAGCATTCCGAAAGCTGGTTAAGTGAGTTTTCAAGAGCTGTGACCAACATTCCCGAGGTCGTAGAATTTTATAGGATGAGCGGCGACGTTGATTACCTGCTGAAATTGCGCGTGGCCGATATCCAAGCGTATGACGCGGTCTATCAGCGACTCATCCGTTCGGTGCGATTGACCTCCGTGAGTTCATCTTTCGCCATGGAGGAGATAAAATATACCACGGCCCTCCCTCTTGGGGGATCGAGCGCGCCTTCCTGAGATGTGTGTTGCTCTATCGCCAGCGCCACCAAATTAAAAATCTATCTTGGCTTCGTCGCACTAGCTTAGCGTGATCCCCGGGAATGAAGCCGGGCCGTACCGTACTGTGATGCTGCAGCAATGGATTATTAAATTAGAACCAGCTCGGCGAAGCGTTCATAAGCAGGCTGTGAGCCAAGCTATATGTCGCCTATCAAACAAAACATGATCCTAATGGGCATAGATCACGAAGCGCATCTTGATCGTTAGCTATGACAGATCGGGGAATAATGTGGTGGCATTACCGCTTAATATCCGCTCCGCAACCTCTTTAGTCAGGCCGATATTTTGGATGAAGTCGAACGTGTCGGCATAGTCTTCATGAAGCGTCAAAAATGGGTAATCACTGCCTGCCAAGAGTCTGTCTGCGCCAAATACTTCAATGGCGGATATCATTGCAGCGGCGGAGCCGTGACAGCATGTATCATACCAAAGTCGTCGTACGGTGACAGACGGATTTTCTCTCAAGTCGGTGAAGAGAGGCAGTTGGTTATCCAAGCGAGCGATGGACGTCGCCAATCCGCCGCCGAGATGCGGCACAACAATCTTGATTCCCGGAAAACGCTGCGGAATCGCCGCCACGATAATATGCATCACTGCGACCGCATCTTCGAAGAGTGGGCCAGCCGCGGATGTAAGCTTCCAATCATTTATGAGATGTGAGCAAAGACCATTGATAGCAGGGTGAAGGAAAAGAGTCGCGTTGCGCTTGCTCAATTCAGCAAATATTGGATCGAAGCGGGCATCCGCAAAAGAGAGGCCATCGCAAGAGCATTGCAGCGTCACTCCGACAAGCTTGAGAACGTCGAGAGCGTAGTTGATTTCCATGAGGGCTGCGTCGACATGCGGCAAGGGCAATGACGCATAGGCGCGCAATCGATCAGGCTTTCTGCTCACCATTTGCGCAAGTTCATCATTGATCGAGCGAGCGGTTTCTATTGCAACCGTACGGTCAGCAAAATAAGGCGCGAACGTTGGTGACAACAACTGATAACGTACACTGGCACTGTCCATCAAATTTAAGCGGCATTTAAGTTCACCGTCCGAATTTCCAGATGGCGCAAGGGTTCTGGCGAACGTGTTGGATGATATTGGTAACAGCATTGGCAAATTAACACCATGCCGTATAAGACATTCGGCATATCCCAGAGGCATGGCATGGGCATGAACATCGATAATGTAATTCATTACGCCTCCATTGGATGCTTTGGATTTAACATCCAATCAGTTTAATTAACCAATCCGAACCGAACTAAATTCTTCTTTAGTGAAATTATATTATAATATTGCGCTCGGGCATAGCCAGACTTAACATGGATACGATCTATACGCGCCAGACCTGGGGTTTTTACTCAAATCATTGCTCCTGGCTCACGCCAAAGCCGAGAGAAATTCCATCAGAATTCTGATCAATTTGCTGGCTTTTATCTAGACCATTTAATGGAAAGTAATATTTTGGCTTGTTCACGCCAAATTCTGGAAATGACGACCCTATGATGTTAAAATAAACTGGAACGCGACCACTTCACGCGCCTCCGCATCGACCCACCCAATGCCGCAAGAAAGGCTGACCTTTGAGCCGATATCGATCGCGTCGGGATCGCATAGGACGGGCGACATGATTCTGGGTCCTCCATCTGCCAAATCGATCCATGCGAGGGGGCGCGGCACCCACGGATGCAGGCAAGCATTGGGCTTGGGCGGCGCGAAACGCTGAACAGTGTAGCTGTGAACCACACCATGTGACGCAAACGCCTGATGCGAGAGGTCGGCACTGGAACAGTTTTCGCACCGATGGCGCTCTCCCAGTAGCGTAATCGCGCATTCATTACATCGGCTTCCGGCGAGCCGAAGCGACGCAAGCTCTGCGAGGTTTCCCACAAGGAAGCCCGGCCGGAACGCGACGCGCGCGCTGGTTTGTGGATCATTCACGCCGGCAAGCCGTTCCCCGGAGACAGCGATGCCATCAGGCGCTTAGTGAACTCCGCGGCGATCTCCTCCGCACCAAGAGATCCGTCGGGACGATACCAGCGGCTGATCCACTGCATTGACCCCATGATCGCGAATGTTGTCAGCCGGACATCGCACTTCACGATCGATTCGTCTTCGACGCCCCGCTCGATCAGCGCGCGTACCCGTTGATCAATGACGCGGTCGATGCGCCTGATCTCATCACGCACGGGATCGGGAAGATCGCGATCGTCGATGCGGTTCATGCAGGCGCCGTATTCGAGGATGCAGACGCCAACATACCGTTCTACGAAAGCGCGCATTCTTTCGAAACCGGTTCCCTCGAGCGCCTCGACCTCGGCCAGTGCCGCACTGGTATACTCATTCGCCAAATGGACGCAGGCGACAAGAATCTCGTCCTTGCTGCGAAAGTAATTGTAAAGGGCAGGCTTCGTGAGGTTAAGACTCTCGGCCAATTCCGTCATTGTGGCGCGATGCACACCGCGTTCCAGGAACAGCCTCGTAGCCGCCTCGAGCACGGCCAGTCTTTTTGCGGCGCGATCACTCTTTCGCGCACCCATGGGCTTCCAAGGTGATGGTTTCCCAATTCGTTCAGCCCGCTGAACGCTAGCTCGCTTTACCTTGGCGTCGGTCATGGCTCTCTCTTTTGCATGCATGCTTTTTACTGGCTCCCGCCTGCTTCCTTTGCAAGGCCGGTCGCTGGATTTTCGCCGACCCGAAGAGAAATCGAAAACGGTTAAAGTTCCTCGAGTTTGGCGGCGAGCCATTCCGCCTGAGCTCTCCCGACTTTGTCGAGGTGCGCGACGTCGGTGTAGATGCTCATATGCGTTACACCACGAACGGATTCCAAAGTCTTGTCGGGGTTCGGGATCGCGTTGAACGCGTCGATCTCAAGATCGTGGGACGTGATATTGTCGCCGTGCGCCAAAGCGACCATGATCGGCGTCTCGTAGATTTCGCTCGCGTACGGGATAGCCCGATAACCAAGCAGATTTTCGAGCGACTCGATCGTGTTAACATGCTCGTGCAGCGGTGCTTCGCGCTCCTTGATCGGCATGAAACCCGCATATACGCTGGGGAATGGCCAAGCGCTCATCTCGGCATCGGATTCCTTTGGTGACATCGCCATTTGCGCGCTATGTGCGCCGGTTAGGAAACGGTTCTTCCGATCGTCCTCGATCAGCTTGAGAACCGCCTTGAACCGGGCTTCGCCATGATTGCGACGAACGGTTTGAAAACCGTCGATCACTGGCACTGTTCCAATCGCGAACGCCGGCCGGTGATCCAGCGCCGAGACGATAAGCACGTGTCCGCCGGAATAGGAAATGCCCCAGATCCCCGTCTTCGAGAGATCGATGCCGGGCAGCGTCTCGGCAAAGCTCAGCGCGTTGCGATAATCTTCGATCTGGCTCCAGGGATCTATATGCTGGCGCGGAACCCCGGTGCTCTCACCGAAGTGCCGATAATCGAATCGAAGTGTTGCGCAGCCGATACCTAGGAAGTGCTTCGCATAATGCGGCATGACGACCTCCTTGGTGTAGCACCAGCCGCCGGCCATGATCACCAGAGGCACATCTCCCTCCGCATTATCGGGACGGGACAGCACGGCAGCGATCGTCTCCTGCCCACTCCGGAATTGCACTTTCTCGTCAATCATCTGGCACTCTCCTATTGAGATTCGCCACCCGTAGGAGGGTCTGCGGGTGGGCGAAACAGTCACCAATCCGCCTAACCTATACCGTATGGACATTTGATTACCAAGTGGTTTAAACAGCTTTCATAGGACGCGAACAATCTCGCAAAAAGTCGGAATTGAGAAAGAACTTTTCCATGGGCAAAGCGATGATCGTTGGCGTTGGCATGACCCGGTTTGGCAGGCACCCCGATACCCACTTTACGCGGCTGGCGGCCGAAGCGATCGAGGAAGCGCTCGCGGACGCGGGCATGGATTTCCGCGACGTTCAACAGGCTTTCTGTTCGCGGGTCTACCTGCCGTCATCCACCGGAGCGCGGGTGATGGAAGTAATGGGCCGCACTGGTATCTCCTGTCCGGATGTCGAGGGCGCGTGCGGCGCAGCGGTTGCTGGCCTTCGACAGGCGGTGATGATGGTTGAAGCTGGCCAAGTTGATATCGCGCTCGCCTTCGGGGTTGAGAAGATTGGCAAGGGCTTCATGCCGCCACACATTCTGTATGAAGACTGGCAGTGCCAGATGGGGATGACGCAAAATCCACAATATTGGGCGCTTAACGCAGCCCGTCACATGCATGATTATGGCACGACGGCCGAGCAGATCGCGAAGGTCGCCGTCAAAGCCAAGCGTAACGGTGTCAAGAACCCGAAGGCGTTTTTTCAGCGCGAAATGACGGTCCAGGAGGTATTGGCATCGCCGTTGGTCACCGATCCGTTGCGACTTTACATGCTGTGCTCGCCGGTCGACGGCGCTGCCGCAGTGATCGTCGTAAGCGATAAGATAGCGCATCGCTATGGATCGCGACCGGTGGAAGTCGCGGCCTGCGTTCACACGGTATCGCGCTACCCATTGCTCAACGCGAGTTCATTCTGCTCCACGCCATCCGGACACCCAAGCGTTTATGCATCGACATCGGCTTCGGCCTACGAGGCCGCTAGTATCGGACCCGAGGATTTTGACCTAGCTGAGGTTCAAGACAATGATGCCTTTTCCGAACTCGAATATTACGAAGAACTCGGCTTCTGCGCAAAAGGCGATGGCGGCCGGCTGATTGATGACGGCGCGACCGATATCGGCGGCCGTCTGCCGGTCAACACGAGTGGTGGCTTGCAGGCGAAGGGAGAGCCACTCGGAGCCTCCCACTTCGGCCAGATCTACGAAATCGTTCACCAGATCCGCGGACAGGCGGATCAACGGCAGGTCGACGGCGCCCGGGTCGGGATGGCACAGGTTTTTGGTGCCTGGGGGCATTGCGGCGTCTCTGTGCTGAAACAGGGATGGTAGGAGCATGAAATTGAACACGACAATCGTAGCGGGTGAGCAGCTTTTTACCGCTGACCACGAGGCTTTCCGCGATCAGGTTCGCCGCTTCGTCCGCGAGAGGGTCGAGCCGCATGCCGAAGAGTGGAACGCGGCTGGTATGCTGCCACGATCTATCTGGATCGAGATGGGAGAATTGGGCTTTCTTGGCACCGCCTATGCCGAGTGCTTCGGTGGGTCTGACGTCGATTTGCTTTATTCGGTAGTACTCGCCGAGGAGCTGACGAAGACGCGCGTGTCGGGCTTTAGCTTCGCGGTCTGCAACCACAAAGACATGTCATCAAACTACATGCTAGACGCTTCGCAGGAAATACAGGACAAATACCTGCCGAGAGTTGTTTCGGGCGAACTTATCTGCGGGTTTGCCCTGACTGAGCCCAGTGGCGGCTCAGATGTTGCCGCGATCCGAACCTCGGCGGTCCGCGACGACTCAGACTTCGTCATCAACGGGCAGAAAGTGTTCATTACGAACGGTATTTCGGCCGATCTGATAATCGTCGTGGCGCGAACCGATCCCAAACCTGCCCGCCCGCACGAGGGCATTAGCCTTTTTGCTGTCGAGACGACGACCTCCGGCTTCAGGAAGGGAGCACCGCTTCAGAAGATGGGAAATCGCGCGAGCGACACCGCAGAATTGTTCTTTGAAGACATGCGGGTTCCCGCCGCGAATCTCATCGGGGAAGAGGGCAAAGGCTGGGGTCTGATCATGGCCGATCTCGGCATCGAGCGTCTCCTGTCGTGCGGTATCTACATTTCTGCATGTGAGGAAATGCTGCGCATAACGGCCGATTATGCCCAGAATCGGAAAGTGTTTGGAAGGTCGGTTTCTGAATTTCAAGTCAATGCGCACAAACTGGCCGAGATGTACACGGAGGTGACATTGGCCAAGGTATTTTTCTATGACGTATTGCGACGTTACATGGCGGGGGAGAATCTGATCAAGGAAATCAGCATGATCAAGTACATCGCTTCCGATCTCGCCAATAAAATCGCTTACGCCTGCGTGTCCCTTCATGGCGGTTGGGGATATATGAAGGAATATGCGATCAGCCAGTGGTTCACCGATGTACGGCTATTCAACATCGGAGCGGGCACCAGCGAGATTATGAAGGAGATTATCGTCAAACAGTTGTTTGGCTCTCCGGAAAAGGCGCAAAAATGACCGTTGCCGATTTGAATTGGCGCAACGGTACGATCCCACCACACCTGCAACGTTATGACGGTACTGGCGTGTGGCGCGATCGGCCCTTTGGCGATATCGCCCGCGACAGAGCGATGTCGAGGCCGGAGGCAATTGCATTTGCTGGCGCAGAGATACGCACGGTTGCCGACATCGTCGGCGATGCCGAAGCGCTCGCCGCCGGACTTCTTTATATCGGCCTGACAGAGGGCGATGTCGTCGGCTTCCAGCTCCCGAATTGGGAAGAATGCGCGGTTATAAATCTGGCTGCGGCGATGGCCGGACTTGTGGTCAACCCCATCAGCCCGATCTATCGCGATGTCGAAGTTCAGCAGATGCTCGCAGATAGTGGTTGTCGCGCCGTCTTCCTGACATCGATGCACCGCAGATTTGATTATAGCGCGATGATTGGGCGCATCAGACCAAGCCTTCCATCACTAGATCATGTCATTCATGTACGCGAAGACGCGCCAACCAGCTATGATGCGTTGATCGAGGTCGGCCGAGGACGCGCGCTGGGCACGCCAGCGCCGGCTGCGGCCGCCGTAAAGTTGCTGTTGTATACATCGGGAACGACAGGACGCGCCAAAGCCGTGTTGCACAGCCATAACAGCACTGCGCGGTTCGTTGATGCCTGCACGCGCCATTGGTCCGTCAGCGAAGGCGAGACCATTCTGATGCCTTCCCCTGTCACGCATATCACCGGTTATTCGTTCGGCTTAGAAATGCCGTTCTTGAGCGGAACGCAAACGATTCTGATGGAGGCCTGGGACGCCGATGAGGCAATCCGCCTCATCGACCGGCACCAAGTGACTGGCACCATATCGGCAACACCCTTCCTTCAGGAGTTGACGCGCGCCGCTCGTGCCGCCGGTAATCACCTGCCTTCGCTCCGCTTTTTTGCCTGCGGAGGGGCAGCTGTGCCGCCCGAAATAATCCGGGACGCAAACGCCAATATGGCAGCAGAGCCAGGCTTTCGCGTTTTTGGCTGTTCCGAATTGCCGATGATCACTTTGGACTGGCGCGGTGCGGACCAAGGTGAACGAGCCGCTACCACAGACGGCGAGCCGATCGATTATGAGGTGTTGGTGGTCGACGATAGCGGAGCGATCCTTCCCGCGGGCAAAGAGGGTGAAATCCTGGCGCGCGGCCCATCCATGTTCATCGGCTACGCCGATCCCGCGCAAACGAGCGAGGTGATAACGCCCGAGGGCTATTTCAGAACGGGTGACCTTGGCATGCTCACCACGGAAAACGCATTACTGATCTCAGGCCGGAAGAAGGACCTGATCATACGTGGCGGAGAGAATATCAGTGCAAAGGAAATCGAGGACGTGCTTCATCGTTGTCCCGGCATCCTCGAAGCAGCCGTCGTCGCCATGCCACATGAGCGCCTGGGGGAAGGCGTATGCGCTTATGTTGTGACAAGCCTCGATCACACCCCAACTGAGCGCGCGATCATCGATTTCGTGATAGCGCAGGGCCTAGCCAGGCAGAAGACGCCGGAACGCGTGGTGATCGTAGAAGCATTGCCGCGAACAATAACGGGAAAGATCAGGAAAGATCAATTGCGGAGCGATGCTCGCGCCTTGAAAGCGGCACTCGCGCCGATGTCTCCCGCCTAAAGGCTGATGATCGTTCAGCCACAACGACGCCAGCGATATTTAGTCACTTACGCCATCCGGTTGAGAAACAGTCGTGCTTTCGATCCCGTTCGAATGAGAAGCGCGTTCCACCACCGTGGTGGTATCGAAGCCGTTCAGCGGCTCGCAACTGCCCTTGCCGTTTGAGACATTGATCAACCCATGAGGGTCAAGACCATGGCAGGCTTCAAATCTCGACGTCTTCCTTGCCGAGTCCCATGCTGGTGATGATAGTCATCGGGCCTTCGCCCTCGGCATACGGCTCGAACCGAAGCATGTCGTCGTCGG
This sequence comes from Sphingobium boeckii, assembly GCF_014199215.1. Taxonomy (GTDB): domain Bacteria; phylum Pseudomonadota; class Alphaproteobacteria; order Sphingomonadales; family Sphingomonadaceae; genus Sphingobium_A; species Sphingobium_A boeckii. The sequence goes on along the minus strand of NZ_JACIJC010000001.1, from coordinate 830,902 downwards.
GGACGCCGTCTTCATAATCGGCAAGCATCTTTTCCGGATCGAATGGCGCACCAAAGGGGTTGGCACGGAAGTCGGCATTGTGCTCGAAATAATTATGCGTGTCGGCAACATTGCCAAACCGCTCCGCTTGCAGCTCCAGACGATTGCCGTCCGGATCCTGGTAATAGAGGGAGACGGTAATGCCGTGATTCATTGGCCAGCGCGGGTAAATTCCTTCTACCGCAAGCCTTTTGTAGGTTCCGAGCAACGCACCCAAGTTGGCGTAGGTGAAGGCGATGTGATTGACCCCGTTCGCATTTGGATTCTTGTTCGCCAAGCGGGGAACGCGAGCGATGCCAATACGGTGGTGCTCATCGTCAAAGGCGATGAAGGTCGTACCCGGATTCTGAAGCGCGATACGCGCATTCAGAACCTTCATGTACCAATCGAGCATTTCATCATGGTTGTTCGTGGCAAAGACAATGTGAGCGATGAGTTGCGGAACGACATCGCCCCGCGCTTCCCGCTTGCTCCTGCTGATGACGGCATGATCCATATCGCTTTTCCTTAGGCCGTGGCGCGGTTCCGTGATCGCCTTGCCGACATTGTTCGTCACCTCTTCCAACAGCGCCGATCAAGATTCAAATCTCATTTTTTGATAGTCGGTATTCGTGCCAAGGATGCGCTCATGACAAAGCCGTCAGGGTGTTGAGCATCCAGCCCATACCGGGTTCACTCGAACGCTCTCGATGCCATTGGACGACTTCGATGATCGGCGGCAGTACCAGAGGGATGGGTACGACACGTATGTCGAGATCGGCCATCCGCGGCAACGCGAGCCTTTCAGGTACCGTCGCGACGAGATCGGTGCCCACGATCGCCTCAGGCAAAGCCGCCGAGACAGGCATGGTGACAGCGATCGATGCATCCGGGCCAAGTGCCTCAACAATTGCGCTAGTGGCGGCCATCCATTGAGCGCGACCAAATTTGGTGACGATATGACGGCTGCGAAGATATTGGTCGAGTGTCATCTCGTCACCGATGAGGCGATTGCCAGTCCAGATCGCACCAATCCACCGGTCTTCGTATAATTTATGCGAGGGATGCTCACGGTTAGCAAATTCCTTCGGCACGATCACGAAATCAGCAATGCCACTATCAAGATCGCCGACCGGATCGCCTGCGTCGGGTTCGATCAGGATCAATGATATATTTGGTGCCGCACAAGCCAGGTGCCGCACAAGGCGTGGAATGAAAATCGTCGCGATTAACTCCGACGCGATGAGCGAGAAAGACCGCGAGGCCGTTGCTGGATCGAAGTGGTTGGCACTTCGCACGACGTCGCGCGCACGTCTTAGGAGATCTCGCACTGAGGGGGCTAAGCCAGCAGCGAATGGGGTCAAGACCATCCGATGTCCCATCGGGATGATCAGCGGGTCCGAAAAGTGATTCCGCAATTTGGCAAGGGCATTGCTTGTCGCCGGCTGGCTCAGATTCAGGCGCCGGGCGGCCTTTGTAACGCTTTGTTCGTCTAGCAGCGCATCAAGCGCAACAAGGAGATTAAGGTCTAGACGCTCAAAGCGCATAAGGACACCAAGCGGAATGGGTCATTGTTCGCGAACCAGTCGTTCGACCCATGAAAGATCTTCGCGAAGACGCTCAAAAACCTGACTCGCGCGCGACACGTCATACTCCGATCCGGATTCGATCGCTCGAACTGCCATGTCAGCGATCAGATCGGCCGCGGCCTGGTCGGATGCGGGCTTGGTATCGGGATAGCTAAGCGATCGCATCGTCGCCATTGACATGATCCCGAGCGCCGCAACCGCCGCGTCGACCTTTCGAAACGCGCCTGCCGCAATCCCGGCTTCGATCAACTGCGCTACCCGCTCAACGAAATTAGCCTTGGCCATTTGGAAGCGTTGCGAGGTGCCCTGTGGGAGATGAAGCTCGCTGGACATCAGCATCTGAAACATTTCGGGACTGGCCGCAACGTAAAGATAAACCGCGCGAACGGCTGAACGAAGTGCCTGGCGATATTCAGCGGCGTCCGTCGTTTCGGGGAGCCGCACCGTCGTGATTGCCTCCATGGAGACATTCCTGACAAGCTCGTCGAGAATTTCCTCTTTGCTCGCAAAATAGTAATAGACTGTCGGCCTGCTGATGCCCAGCGCATCCGCGATTTCGCGCAACGTGGTTGCCGCAAACCCTTTCTCCGCGAAAATACTCGCAGCCTTCGCCAGCACCTCGCTACGTCGCGTACCTGTGACACCCGCGCCCCGGGGAGCCAAGGCGCGAGGGGGTGCCGTGGGCTCGCCTGCGCCCTCAGGGTTCACAGCCACAACAGGCCCACGATTGTCCGCCATTACAAATCCTTCCCGCCCTCCTGACCGACAATGCGCGTCCCGCCCTGTATGGCCTCTCACATCGTATTTGAACATCGTAATGCTACCACAAGTCATACGTTACTGACAATGTGTCAGGAGATTTGACATATATGTCAGTGATACTATATTGCGCTCAAAGCAACTGGTGTGGCCCGGATTCAGGGGGCGGCCACCTCACATCGAGAAGGATCGCGGAATGGCCGGAATTTCTGACGTCATCGTAGTTGGCGCGGGTCATAATTCGCTGACCACGGCGGCTTATCTGGCAGCAGCTGGGCTCAAAGTGACCGTTTTCGAAAAGAACGAATATCCCGGCGGCGGGGTTGTGAGCTTGGAAAAAACGTTACCGGGGTTCAAGCACGACCTTCATTCGACCGGCCACATCTTTATTCAAGCTAATCCCCTCATTGAGAAGGATGAGCTCGGATTGCAGGCCAAATTCGGCCTCGAGTACCTATCCGCCGGCTGCTATTTCACCAGCCTGTTCCCAGATGGGACGGTACTCCAGACTTTTAGCGATCTCGATAAATCATGCGAGTCCATTGCGCAGTTTTCGCAAAAGGATGCCGACAGTTACCGAGCTTTCGTCAAAAAGAGTGAATTGCTCCTGCCGATGTTTCAGATGGCGCTTTTCAACCCCCCGATGGGTTTCGGCACTTTCGCCGCGATGTTGGAGGGTACGCCAGATGGCAAATCCATGCTGGGCGACATTCTGGGCAGCGCCTGGGACATGGTGCACAGGCTGTTTGAACACGATAAGGTGCGTATGCATTATATGCGCTGGGCATCCGAGGGGATGATCGGCCCCGAGACAAACGGGACTGGTTCGATCCTCTACATGCAGGGCTCGTTTTGTCATCGCTATAACTGCAAATTTCCAAAGGGCGGTAGTGGTGAGCTGTCGCACTCGCTCGTTCGCTGCATCGAACATCATGGCGGTGAGGTGGTCCTGAATGCGCCCGTCAAGAAGCTGCTGATGGACGGAGGCCGTGCCACCGGCGTCGAGCTGGCCGATGGATCAGTGCATAGGGCAAAGCGGGCCGTTGTGGCTTCGGTTCACCCCAAGCTCCTTGATGCTTTTACCGATGGTGCACTCGACGACCAGACCCGATACGGAATTGCAGGCATAAAGTTCTCCGACTATGCCGCAGTAAATACCCATTATGCGCTCAACGAAGCGCCAAATTATAAAGGCGCAGAATACGCCAACGACTCCTTCGCGGTTGAGGCGCAGCCTGCCACGATGAAGGAATTTAGGCAGATTTTCGACGACTTGCGCTATGGGGAGATTCCAGCACATATCAGCGTGCTGTCGATCTGTAATACCAACCATGATCCCGCACGTGCGCCCGAGGGGAAGCACACGCTCTACCTGTATACCTTTATGCCCTATGCGTTGGCAGATGGTGGTCCCGAAAAATGGCATGAAATTAAGGAGCAGGTTGCGGACCAGATGCTTGATCAACTCCGCAAGATCACGACCAACATGGGCGACGACAATATTCTGGGCCGTTACGTCGAGAGTCCTCGCGACATGGAAATCTGCTCGCCGAGTTTCCAGCGCGGCGACATCTGCGGCGTTGGCCTTTTTGCTTCGCAATTCATGGGCCGTCGTCCCACACCCGAACTTGGCAATTATACTGTGCCCGGTATTAAAGATCTGTATCTCGTCGGACCGTTCATGCACCCCGGCGGTGGCGTTATTGGTGGCGGGCGCCCCGTTGCTATCAAGATCTTCCAGGATCTCGGCATGAAGGTCGATCATCTTGCGACGCTTTGACCGAGCTTTCGCAATCAAGGGGCGGCGTGATGAAAATTAAAACGCCGGACGGCGCAGAAGCGATGCAACTCGATTCAATCGAGCGAGCAGGCAATACGTTCATCCTAAAGACGCGGGTTCTTGGTGCAATGCCGATGAACGTGGTGCTTACGCCCGAGGCGATGCGGGAGGGGATCAAAATGCTTGGGTGGCGTATGCTACCCTTCGCGCTGAGCTTCCTGTTTCGGCAATCGGGCAAATGACGCAGCGTCTCGCCGGCAAAGTCGCGGTGATCACCGGCGCGACGAGTGGGATCGGCCTCGCCACGGCACGACTGTTTGCCGAGCATGGGGCAACGCTCTTTCTCAACGATCTCGATCGCGACAACCTGACACAGGTGGCGGCGCAGCTCGGTGCGCGTGCCATTCCGGGCGATATCTCCCGGATGGCTGATCTCGACGCCCTGTATGATGTTGTTGGCACCGAAGCCGGAGGGATCGACATCGTCATGGCAAACGCCGGAATCGCAGAGTTTGCGCGCGTTGAAGACGTGACAGAAGAACTGTTCGACAGGATTTTTTCGGTCAACGCCAAAGGGACCTATTTCACTGTCCAGAAGGCCCTGCCGCTATTGCGATCTGGCGCAGCTGTCATTCTGACGGGGTCTATCGCGGCTGTTTCCGGCGTGCCCGGCATGGGAGTGTACACGGCAACTAAAGCAGCTATTCACAATTATGCGCGAGGCTGGACAGCCGAACTGGCACCACGCGGGATCCGCGTGAATGTTGTTGCGCCCGGTATCGTCGACACGCCCGGACTAAGAGTGCCGGGACAAACCGACAATTATGATGCGATGCTCGACCAGATGGTGAGCGCGGTACCGCTCGGCCGCATCGGAGTGCCTGAAGATGTCGCCAAGGTCGCGCTGTTTCTTGCGTCGGGCGACAGTGGATATCTGAGCGGTAGCGTTATCTTTGCCGATGGCGGCATGGCCCAGGTCTGACGAAATGCGGTCGCAATTCTCCTCGGCCCGCATGTGATGCACACCAGATCTAAGCAAAACGATCGGCCGGGTATCGTTCCAAAGCAGAGGAGCGCCGAAAGTGCCGAGAATCGGCTTGGGAACTAATAGACGACGCAGTTCATAGCCGTACGACCCTTCCTGGTCGGACGAGCGCACCGTTATCACACGGTCGCAAGCCGATCACCAAGAGTATTCGCTGCCTCATCGCGCCACGGAAGCCGCCTCCGGTGGCGCATAAGAGACGGGTCGGATGGTCCGCCACGCAGATATAACGTCCGATCGGTCACTACATTACCCATGGGGCGTTTTTTGTTGACAGGCCCTTATTCGGATAGCATTGTCAGTAACAGGCAATTCCTCCATCCGGCGCGTTAAAGCTCCATGGGAGAGTGTCCGATGGGCGTGCCGCCTACGAAATTTGAGAAGTCAATTGATCATGAGTGTCTCTAATTAGGTCGAATACTTGGAGGCCTGGCTCTAAATCGGCATAAGATCGAAGCATTCTGAAGATTTATTAGCTTATCGGACTAGTACAAACGATCGATACTAAAGTGTAATCGGTATATAAATGCCGCGCTTTGTTAGGGGAGAGGATTATGGATTACTTTCGGAACGGCTTAGGTCGTCGAGCGATCTGGGCGACAACAATGCTGTCTTCGATGTTCACGGCCAGCTTGAGTTACGCGCAAAGCGCGGCATCACCCACGACGCCCAATACCGTTGATCCTGCTGTGGTGGACATCATCGTGACGGCACAGAGGCGCGACGAAAGTCTTTCAAAGACGCCAGTTGCCGTCTCTGTATTCAATTCAGAAACCCTGGCGAAGAATCAGATCGTTTCGGAGCAGGATTTGCACATTGCCACGCCTGGCCTAAGCGTCCGTAGTGGGCTCTCGTCGAATAACCTAAACTATGCAATCCGCGGACAATCCCGTGATGTTTACAGCGGCACGCGACCCGGCGTGCTGCCCTATTTCAACGATGTTCAGATTGGTGGAGCCGGCGGCGCTTCGCTTTTCTACGACCTGTCTTCGGTTCAGGTTCTCAAAGGGCCACAGGGCACTCTGTTCGGTCGCAGCGCAACCGGCGGAGCGGTGCTCTTCTCCACCGCCAAGCCGACGGACGAATTGAACGGTTACGCAAGCGGATTGCTAGGTAATTATGGCGCTCGTAAGATCGAGGGCGCCATCAACCTGCCCCTGGCTCAGAATGCTAATGGCTCGGCGTTGCTAGCCCGGGTCGCGGGCTTCTATGACACACGCAACGGCTTTCAGACGAATGTCTTCGACCCTGGTAGTCCACGCCGCGAAGGCGATCATAATCGGTGGGGCATTCGTGGCAGTTTGACCGCACAACTGGGCGATCGCTTCCGCAATGAGCTTGTCGTCGATTATTATAAGTATGATGGGTCCAACACCATCCCCTCGATCTCAGGATTGATGCCATTTACCGGCGTCGGCGCGCCATTCATACCGGCCGAACTCCTCTATGCCGGAAACGCGACGCCGCAAGCGCGCGCGACGGGCATCGCAACCGCGCAGGGCTTGATGGCAGCTTTCGGTTTCCCGGCAGCCGCGATCGCTGCGCAGCCGGCCTTTTACGACGCCTATTTTGCGAATCCCCAGCATCCAGCGGGGGGATTGAGGTCATTCCTGGCAGAGCAGCTCGCGCGTGGGCCATTCGTTGTCGCGGTCAGGGGCCAAAATATATACAATGCCAAAAACACGATCATCTCAAACTCCAGCATCTTCGACCTGAGCGACGAGGTTCAGATCAAGAATATTTTTGGTTACACGAAGTTGCTCTCGGAAAGCGCGTTTGATGCCGGTGGCAACCCGTTTGGAGTCATCTTTACGGCGGCACCGGGATCCGACACGCGTTTTATTGACAATACCAAACAGATATCTGACGAATTTCAGCTTTTAGGCAGCGCATTCTCCGATAGGTTATCCTATGTTACGGGGCTGTATTACTCCCATGAGAAGCGCGACACGCTTAACAATGCAACGTTGTTTGACATACTCGCCGGGGGGATTCCCATAAGCGCTGCGTATAGCACCATCAATAAAACCTATGCAGCCTATGGTCAGGCGACTTTAAAGCTTAATGATGATGGATTGGCGCTAACGTTAGGCGCTCGATATACCAATGAAAAGGTAAAGGCGGACTTTTTCAATCCAGACGGGAGTGCCATAGCCGCTCCAGCGCCGGCGGGACTCAATTACTCCCCATCCACCAAATACAACAAGCTGAGCTGGCAGATCGGCGTTCAGGATCAAGTGAGCTCCAACCTACTTCTCTACATTGTGTCGCGGAGAGCCTATAAGAGCGGGGGCTATAATGGCCAGGTGGGCGCGCAAACCGGGACTGCGGTTGTCGGAGGCAATGAGTTTGGCGCGGAACAGCTGACTGATGTTGAAGTCGGCGCGAAGTTCAGTGGTCGGGTGGGTGACATGCCAGCGCGTTTGAACGTCGCGCTGTTCAACATTTGGGACAAGGACAGTCAGCGCACTGCCTACGCGTTCATTCCGCCGCCAGGCGTTGGACCAACTGCAGTGACAGTCAACGTGCCCTCCGCAAAGACTTACGGTTTCGAGGTCGATGGGCAGATCAAGCTCTTGCGGTGGCTGACTATTGGCGGATCATTCAGCTACCTGCACCCGCGTTTTACAAACGGCGGCGTGGTGGTGTTCGGAAACCCTGATGTTTTTAATCAGGTTCCAGATACCCCGCGGAAATCCGGTGTATTCTATGCGGATGTCGAAATTCCGGTCAAGGCTGACCTGTCGATCCTGTTGCATGGAGATGTGTATGCGCAGGATAATACCTTCACCAGTCCGACGTCGGCCAATAACTTTGGAACTGATATCCCGGGCTATGCTTTGGCCAATTTTCATGTTGGACTAGAGGATAGCAAGACTGGCTGGTCTCTAACCGCAAACCTGAAGAATGCATTCAACCGCTTATATTATACGGGCGGAGTCAACGCGGGGCAAATTTTCCAGGCAAACATCCGTAATCCCGGAGACCCACGGACATTCACTGTCGAAGCACGCATAAAATTTTGATCGCTTCGTCGATCGCAGAAGACGTCCCTTTCACTCGTGAAGTTCAGTTTTGCACGTCAAGAATACTTGGAGTTTAGAATGAACCATATAGCCAATCTTGATCTCTCCCCACCGTTGCGGCAGACTTCCCCGTTGATCGACCTGCATGCGCATGTCATTTTGCCCGGTTTCTATGACCAAGACCCATTTTGGGGTCCACGCTGGGAGCAGGGCGATGATGGCGAACTGCGCCTGCGCATCGGGCATTGGCTTCTGACGCTCGGCATCCCCGAACAGAAGGCTGCCCTCTCCCGCGGCGAAAAGTTTGGGATTGAAGGGATCATGAACGCCTGGGGTAACCCGGCTGGGCGCCTGAAGGCAATGGACGCCTTAAATCAAAGTGCGCAGGCCGTCTCAATCCCGTCTCACGCCTACATGTATTGGGCGGATCGCGATTTTTCAATTCGATTTGCGCAAACCTGCAATGACACGCTGGCGGAATATTGCAGCCGCGGCAATGATAGACTCTACTTCTGGGCTCACGCCCCTCTGAATGCTCCCGAGGAAGCTGCCAAGGAAATCCGTCGGGCCGTGAAACTGGGGGCCGTCGGCCTGAGCGCGGGCGGGTCCAACTTCGGCGGACTCGACTTCGATTCTCCCGAGCTCGATCCCGTCTGGCAGGCTATGTGTGACGTGGATCTCCCCATTTTCGTTCATGGTTATAACCAATCGGTTACATGGGGGGAGCGCGCCAACGAAGATCGCTACGAAACGACCTCGATCGTAGGCATGAACTACGATGAAACCAAATGTTTCTGGTATCTCACGGTCGGCGGTGTGCTGGATCGCTTTCCTGATCTCAAGGTTTACATCACCCATGCTGGGGGCTTCGTCCCCTACCAGATCGGCCGTTTTGAGGAGACGGTGAAAAACCTCGACGTGTCGAGGAATCAGAAACCTTTGCGTCACTATCTCAAGCGCAATTTCTGGTTTGATCCTGAACTGCATGAGCTTCCGATGCGGCAGGCGCTTGTCGAGGTAATCGGCGCCGATAATCTGCTGTACGGAACAAATTTTGGCGGCAGCGACGCTATTCGAACCGATCTGACAGAGGGACTGCGCATTTCAGATTCGGACCGTCGCAAAATTCGTTATGAAAATGCGGTCGATCTTTGTCGCTTCGATCTTCCCAAGATCATGGCAAAGCAGGCGACTGTTTGATGCGGATCGCACGATGCGCTGACGAGGATAGCAAAATATTCTGGGCCGCGGTTGATCCCGAAGGTCAATCCGTTCGATTGCTGAGTGGTGCGCTGAACGATTGGGCTCCGCAATTTACCGAGACGCGCGACGACAGCACGCTCCCCTTCAATGGGATAACACGGCCTCTCGCAGGGTTGCGTTTGCTTCCGCCGGTCGAGAAGTCCAACAAAATCGTGGTCTGTGGTGCCAATTATGCGAAGCATCTGATGGAATTTGGGGTAAAGCCCACATCGCAGCCAGTGGCATTCCTGAAATCATATGGCGCACTCATTGGCGCGAATGATGCCATCCGTTACCCACCCACCACAAAACAGCTCGATCACGAGGTCGAACTCGTCGCCGTTATGGGCACCTTCTCACTCGATCGCGCGAACCCCCTTGCAAGTCTGCTCGGTTACACTGTCGGCAATGACGTGAGCGCACGCGATATACAGCGCCTTGGCCCTGCAGGGATCGGCCTCGATCTTTTCGGAGCGAAGAGCCAGGATCGCACATGTGGCGTGGGGCCGTGGATCGTTACCCTTGATGAGTTCACCGAGCAGCAGCCCCGACTCGGCCTTCGCCTCCGGGTCAACGGGGATTTGCGTCAGGACGGGAATAGCGGCGACATGACCTGGAGCATCGCGGAATTACTCAACTTTGTTGATGAACGCTCCAGCCTGGAAGCGGGCGATATCCTATTCACTGGCACACCGCACGGCGTGTCCGATGCAACGGGCAACTTTCTCAAGCGCGGTGACCTTGTCGAAGCTGAAGTCGAGAAGATCGGCGTACTTCGTAACCGTGTCGAATAGCCGGTATAACTCGGCCATGTCACGGGTGCGGTTTGGCGCTCCTTGGCGAGCGAATAAGCGTGACGCTAAGCCTGATGGGAGCGATCAGCCGTTCGGCATGGCGGATTGGCATTTGTGAATTGCGATGGAGTGCAACAATGACCAAACAGCTGGCTGACCTTGAGGGAAAGGTGGCTATCGTGACGGGGGCCGGCGGTGCCGGAGGCATCGGCGCGGTAACGGCGCACGTCCTCGCAAACGCCGGAGCAAAGGTAGTGATCGCCGATCTGCCGGGAAGCAACCTTCTCGAGACGGCGCTCGCCTTGAGCGATCAGGGTCTCGCGATCAAGGCGTGTTTCGCCGACATTTCAAGCGAAGAACAAGTGAAGGCACTGATTGCATTCACTAAGGACACGTTCGGGCGTATCGATATCCTCGACAACAATGCCGCAGTCCAGAATCATCAGGAAGATGTTCTGGTCGGCGACATGAATGCTGCCTTTTGGGATCGTGTTTTTGGCATCAATGCGCGCGGTACGATGCTGATGTGTAAGCACACATTACCTGTCATGATCGAGGGCGGCGGTGGCTCGATCGTCAATATCAGCTCGGGTACTGCGCAGGGCGGAGATTTCTTCGCCACAGCGTATGCGTGCACCAAGGGCGCAATCAATACGTTGACGCGCTATGTCGCCGTCCAATACGGATCCCGCGGTATCCGTTGCAATGCGATCGCGCCTGGCCTGATCGCGACGCCTTTGGTGAATGCGTTGCTACCGGACCCGGTAAGAGCAATCTTTCAGGCCCACAGTCTTACCGGGAAGCTTGGTCGTCCCGAGGATATCGCGGAGATGGTCGCGTTCCTGGGATCGTCGAGGTCCCAGTTCATCACCGGGCAGGTGTTGCCCGTGGATGGCGGAATCTTCGCTCATGTTCCGACGATCGTCGAGGTCGCTGCGCTAACAGGAGGAGCGGCAGCAGCGGGATAAATGCCGTCGAGAGCGTAGGAAGTCTAGCCTGCAGGCTCACGTGCATTGCGCGCAATTGGCCTAGCGAAAGTTTCGTGAACTCCACGCTGCAACCTCGAGCTAGGCGGCGTGGACAAATTGGTTGACGTTGCGATGGCCGGTTGATTCAAGGCTGCCTTTTGGAGGCAGGTTTGAGCCGGGGTGATCTTTCAGAAGCAGAATGGCGGATATTAGAGTATCCGTGATGGTCAAGCGGGAGATTTGATCCAGAGGCGGTTTTGCTTGAGCAGAGCATTTGCGGTGACGATGAGCTTTCGCATGATGGCTGTTATGGCGATTTTGGCGGGCTTTCCGGCAGCGATGAGTTGCTGGTATTTGGCCTTGAGGTCTGGATTGAAGCGCGCGGCGACCAAGGCAGGCATATAGAGGGCTTGGCGGACATTGGCCCTGCCGCCGCGGATGAAGCTCTTGCCTTTCCACTGGCCGGACTGTCGCGCGACGGGAGCAAGGCCGGCGAGCGAGGCGGCCTGCTTGTTATCGAGCGATCCGAGTTCGGGCATGATGGCGATGATCTGGTTGGCGGTGAGTGTACCCAGACCGGCGATGCTGGTGAGGATGTCGTGGCGCCGTGCGAGATGTTCATCGGCGGCGATGACGGTGGCGATTTCGGCATCGAGCGCTTCGATGTGGCGGGCGATCTGTTCGAGCCGTTGGCTGCACTGGCGCTTGAGGAGCGTGACGGTGAGGTTCTTTTCGCGATTCTTGAGCGCGGTGCGATCACGCACCAGGCCGTCGCGCGCGTTGACGAGTTCGGCCAGCTGGTTCTGCTGCGGGTTGCGGGCGGGCCTGACCGGCGGTTGCAGCGTGGCCGCCATCCGGGCGAGCAGCCTGGCGTCGATGCGATCGGTCTTGGCGAGCGTGCCCGTCGCCTGGGCGAAGCGCCTTGCCCGTTCCGGGTTGAGCTTGACGCAGGGCAGATGGCCGAGCGCGACCTCCAGCGCGCGGTGGTAGGTGCCGGTAGCCTCATAGGCGATCCGCTCGACCTCCCATTGTCCGGCCCATGCGATCAGCGCCTTGTGGCCCTTGGTGGTGTTGGGGAACTGGCGCTCGATCCCGGCGGGATGGACATGGCAGTCCAACGTCGCTTTGGAGATGTCGATGCCGATGGTTTGTGGTAGAGAGTCGCTCATCTTTTTCGCTGTCCCATGCTTGTCATCCGGGCCTTGAAAGCCCCGGTATCCGTTCGGGCCTGATGAAAAAGAAAGGGGCGATCCTACTCTAACCCGGTCCCTTGCCGACCAGCGGTTTTGCGATCCGTCCCCTTCCGTCCGGTCCGGGGTGGCCACCCCGGACCGGACATCGCATCCTGACCCGAACGGACCGTAAAGTCATAAGACAAGCGTGATGACATTAGATGGCTCCGTCATTGCGAGGAGCGCAGCGACGCGGCAATCCAAGGTGGCATACACCGCTCTGGATTGCTTCGCTACGCTCGCAATGACGGGTCTGGATCGACCTAAAGTCATCGCGCTCTAAAGGGGCTGCTGCCGATTGATGCGCAAACCGAGGGCGCGGGCGCCTCCCTGAAGAGAACCGGGCGATCATCAACGGCATACTCTGGCGACTTCGCTGCGCAACGCCGTGGCGCGACGTTCCACCCAAATATGGCAATTGGAACACGATCTACCGGCGCTTCAGACGATGGAGCGATGCCGGGGTCTGGGAGGCCGTGTCGGTCACATTGGCCGAGGTCATGGCAGATAGCGGCCACTACAGCATCGACAGCACCACGGTTCGCGCCCATGTTTCGGCAGCGGGCGGAAAAGGGGGGCTCATCGACGCGCTCTTGGCCGCTCGCGGGGCGGGTTCACCAGTAAGCTTCACTGTCTGGCTGATGGACAAGGACGACCGCTCGCCTTCCACCTGACGGTTGGCGAAGCCGCCGATTGCAAGGCTTATGACGCCCTGATCGCTCTACCCGAGCAGCCGCCCAAGGCACTTCTGGCCGACAAGGGATACGATGCCGACGCCATCCGGGTCGATCTTGCGAGCCGGAATATACAGCCCGTCATTCCCGGGCGTTCCAACCGGCGCGTTAAAATCAGCCACGACCGCGAACTCTACAAGCAGCGCAACCAGATCGAGCGGTTCTTTGGGCGTCTGAAAATCAACCGCGCCATTGCCACACGCTATGACCAACTCGCCGAAAGCTTCCTATCCATGGTCCACATCGCCGCAGCCAGATACTGGCTCAAATTTGTCCACGCCGCCTAGATGATGCGCACTTCGTGCTTATGCTTGGCGGCTCCAACGCGCGAGATCTTCGCTATCGCATCGAGGCTTCAACATCGCCTGCTTCGCCCCTCGCCACGTCCCGATACGATCATAATCAAGCAACCGATCATATACACCGTTGCCAACATAAAGATGGCTGACGTGAAGCTGCCCGTCGCCTGGCGCATAACGCCGATCAGATTTGCCCCAACGAGGCCCGAGAGTCCGCCTGCGAGCGTGATGCAAGCAAATGCGAAACCAGCGCTAGGGCGTCCCCGCAACTTGTCAGCTGGAATGCTAAAAAACAGGGTTTGCGACCCGCCGATCCCCAGGCCGCAGATAACCAGACCCGCAAAGGCGACTATTGGATTTGGAGCCACACCGGCGATCAGGAGGCCGGCGGCGGCAATGAAGGTAGCGCCGCCGACATGAAGCGACCGGTGTATCGTGCGATCGAGCAGTTTGCCATTTGCTAACATGCCTATCGTCGCGGCGCACCATGGCACGGCCGACAGACCCATGAGTTGGAGCGAGCTACTATCCGGAGCGAGCATTTGGATGACCTGCGGCAGCCAGTACATGAATCCGTAGAAACCCATACAAAGACAAAAGAATATCGCGCTCCAACTGAGGAGCATAAGGCCCGGCTTCAAATTCCCGAGATACGGGCTCTTCGCACCATGACTTGGCGGCGCATCGGCTCCTCGCGCCAGCGCTTGGACGAGCCAAGCACCGTCTTCGGCATTCAGCCATTTCGCGTCTTCTATCCGCTCGGGAAGCAGCCGGAAAGCGAGGATGCCGACCAAGATAGTTGCTAAGCCTTCGATGATGAACATCCACCTCCAACCTGCAAGGCCACCTAGATCGCCGAACTGTGTGATGAGCCACCCTGAAATCGGCCCGCCGAGAATGAAGGATGCTGGCAAGGCAAGCGAAGAACGGCTCTGGAACCGGCCGAATACACTCGTGGGCACCCACCGCGATATATACAAAACTAGCACGGGCGCGATGCTGCCTTCCATCATGCCCAGCAGCAGGCGGAAGATATAGAATGAGTTCTTATTCCACATGAAGCCCGTTGCGACCGTTACAATGCCCCACATGACCGTCATCATAGCGAGCGTCCAGGCGGGACCTTTCCGCTTTGCCAAGATTACACCCGGCATCTGAAACAGCATATAAGTTATGAAAAAGAGGCCAACCCCGAACCCATAGATCTCGGGATTGAACCCCATCTCGACATTCATGGTTTTCGCCGCAAAACTAACGCTGACTCGATCGAGTGTACTCAAGAAGAGAATAATCCCAAGAAAATAGGCAATTTTCTGGATGATCAGCCGAGATACCTTTTCCTCTCTTTCTTGAACATCCACGATCGTCACTATAATCTCCTATTAGGCAGCCATGGAATTTCCGAAATAAACGAGGCGGAGCGCCTGTTACGACGCTCATCTCTTTAGCCAAGTCCGCGCGATAATCGAGACCGGCGGAACAGAATTCTAAGAGAGCAGTGAAGATCCTCATATGCGCAA
Organism: Sphingobium boeckii; assembly: GCF_014199215.1. Taxonomy (GTDB): domain Bacteria; phylum Pseudomonadota; class Alphaproteobacteria; order Sphingomonadales; family Sphingomonadaceae; genus Sphingobium_A; species Sphingobium_A boeckii. The sequence continues at coordinate 815,896 of NZ_JACIJC010000001.1, read as the reverse complement.
GCACTTACGTTAAAACCAGAATATCATTTATAGAAAAGCAAACAATCGCAATTTGACACTATATTAGGCGCTGTATTGGGATAGTTTTGGGTACGAGCGCAATAACCGGCTTTCAATCGCACGAGGTTGTGATTTTTCGTGTCCGTGAGGAAGCGTTTGGATTTCTGATCCTTTGGTTTTCCGGTGCGCAGTGCGAGTGGGTCGTGCCGCTTTTTCCGGTCGATACGCCGGTTCATAAAACGGGCAATGCCCAAAGAAGGCATTATTTGAGCAGCAAAACGGGGCTGTCGAGAACGGACTTGCGTCATAAAAGCGTTATTGATAATTATATCAGTATAAGATTGACGCCGATTCATGGAGAGTATTGCGATGAACACTCAGACCCCGATTATCGCACGACCGCTTCACGTCGTTCCAAACGCCGCAAATCAGGAATATCCTCGCAACTGCTGGTATATCGTTGCCGGTCGCGACGAAGTTGGCGAAAAACTACTCGGTCGCCAGGTTTGCGGAGATCGTCTCGTCATGTACCGCAAGTCGACCGGCGAGCCGGTCGTGTTGTCTGATTGGTGTCCCCACCGCGGATTCAAGCTCTCGGAAAGCCGGCTGGTAAACGATAACGTTGTTTGCGGCTATCACGGCATGACATTCAACAGCGACGGCAAGTGCGTCCACATTCCGTCTCAATCGACAATTCCGAATGTCATGAAGGTCCGCAGCTATCCGGTCGCAGAGAAATCCTTTTGGGTATGGGCCTGGATGGGCGATCCGGAAAAGGCGGATCTCGACCTTCTGCCCGAATCGGAGTTCTTCCATCGGCCAAATTACGAGGACCGCTATCTCGCAATCCTACCCATGAACGGCAATTTCCAGTTGCTCCACGATAATTTGCTGGATGCCACGCATGTCAGCTATTTGCATGAAGGTCTGGTCGATAATGAGGGCGAGGATGATATAGCCACGGTCAAAATGAAGGTCGATTATGGCAAGAATTTTATCCGCACGCAGCGCGATCTACACAATTACCGTCCCAAAGGCGATGTGGCTCAGATGTTTCAAGTCGAGGAAGGGCGGCCTGTCCTGAGGCGGTTGATTACCGAGCATCATTTTCCGTGTACCTGTGTCATTATCAATCAGCTGATTGATCCCGAGACTGACGAACTTCTCTCCGAACAGATTGCGACGTTGCCCGTTGTCCCAGCGAGTCCAGACGCATGCTATCACTTCGCGGCGCTCAGCACGTCTTATCCGGCGCCACAGCTTGAAGCCGAAATAGCCTTCTATTCATCGATCCTGAGCCAAGACACCTGTGCCATCGAATATTCTCAGCAATGGGCCGATGAAACCGGCGGTCCGGAGATCAGTATCCGACAGGACGAGGTTGCCATCCGTTCCCGCAGGATGATTGCGGAGATGGTACGAGCCGAACAGCCAGACTGAAGAGAGAGTATCCGCTCCGGAACATTCTCATGGCCTGAAAATGCGCGCATCTGACCGAGAGAGCCCCAGTTCATCTGCGGCTTGAGGATAGTTAGGCAGCCATCAAAAACGCTTAGCCATCGAAGAAGCTCCATCACCGACATCAGCCGCGCGTTTCGTCAGCCTTTCTCACCGCGCGCATGAGCGCCGGAATGACAAGTGCCAATACAACCATCGGCACACAAAGGGTTGCCAAGGCTGTCACAATGCTGGCCTTAGTGGCCAGAATGACGCCGGCAAGCAGGGGGGCCGTCATGCTGGCCAATCGTCCCGACCCAGCCTTCCAGCCCAGGGCTGCCGCGCGCATTGTTGACGGATAAAGCGTCGGAACGACTATGCTGAGGGATTGCAGCGAAGCATTGATGAAAAAGCCGCAGAGGAGAAACACAGCGGTGAACTTCCAGTCGCCAAATTTGGTGTAGGCGAGACATATCAGCGCAATGGGGGCGGCGCTCGCATAAAACCAGATGACGCGGAAGCGTCCGATCTTGTCCATGATGACGCCATACAGAAAAGACAGCGGAAGTGCGATCACTTGGAAAATGGCAAGAGGAGCCACGACCTGGGCAAGTGGGATGCCTTCGATTTCGTGATAGAATGTCGGTACCATCGAAAACAGGGTTGCCGCCGTCAGCGTGCACATTGCAGCCATCGTAAGAAGCACGGTCACCACCGCGTATTTTCCACGAAAGATCTCGATCAGAGAGATCGCCTTGTCCTTGGACGCTCCGGACACTGTCGCGAAATGGGCACCGGGCAGCGTTGGGATGCCGATCCGCTTCAGGTCTTTGACGATGCGCAGGTCGCCGCCATTTTTGCGCGCGCGGTGCCTCAATGACTCTATGCCGAAAAGGGCAAAGAGGACCGCGATGATCACGGGCAGGAAGCTTCCGATGTAGAACAGGCGATGCCACCCTTGGGAGTCCAGCAGGAGGCTCACCGCGACTACCGCGAGCATGCCGCCAATACCAATGCCCGCATAGGTGATACCGATAAAGTTCGAGCGCCATTTGGTGGGCGCGATGTCTGCGGCAAGGCTCACGGTGATCGGCATGATGGCGCCGCCAAAGGCACCGGCGATAAACCGGGTGATGGTAAACTGCTCGGCCGTGACAGAAAACGATCCCGCGAAGGTGGCGATCCCCAAAAGGATCATGCAGATGATCAGCAGCGGTTTTCGACCGAAACGATCGGCGATTGGGCTGATGCCGAGCGCGCCCACGGCCTGCCCCAGCGTCTGGGTCGCATAAGCCGTCGTCAGGACGGCAGTGGAGACCGCAAAGCTTTTGGCGATCGTCGGCAGCAGTTGCACCATGACGTACAGATCGTAGCCGTCCGCCATCATGATGAGGAAGAACATGGAAGCTGCAATCCAGTGTCCGAAGCTCATACGGCTGCGATCGAGCAGCTCGTCCAGATCCTGGCTGACGGAGGCTGGCGGGGGAATAGTGCTGCTCGCGGACATCATGGAGCTCTCCAAAATACGGATCGATCACCCTCTCCACGACAGATGCGACCGATTGTGTGGCGGGGCATCCGGAGGCTTCAAGGCAGGAAATGCGGGGTGGCAGCCGTAGCGCGACCACGACCCCGATCGTGAATTTTCGCTAACAGGGGGCGAGATTGGCCTTATACCGCCGCCATTTCAGCTTATAGCTCAGTGCGGATTGCGCGATGGAAGCCATCTCGTCGGCCGAGGTCTGCCGAACGATTTTGCCGGGATTGCCCAGAACGAGGCTGCCATCGGGAATGACCTTGTTTCCGGTAATCAGCGCCCCGGCACCGATTAGGCAATCGCGCCCGATGCTGGCACCGTTTAAGATGATCGCGCCCATACCGATCAGGCTATTCGTGCCGATGACACAACCATGCAGGATCACATTGTGACCAACGGTCACCTGATCGCAGATTGTCAGCGGAACTCCCGGATCACTGTGTAGGATGCAGCCATCCTGGATATTGCTGTCTTCTCCCACGATGATCGGCTCATTGTCGCCTCGCAAAACCGACCCGAACCATATGCTCGCACCGGGAGACAAGCGGACGTCGCCGATCACATCTGCAGTCGGCGCGATCCAATATGTGCCAATGGCCGGGAGCGTCGGAGCTATTCTGCCAAGCTGATAATTAGGCATGACCATTACCCCTTAGACGCAGCTCGACAAGCCTTCGTCGAGCAGCATGGTTGCACCGTACATCGCGTTCATCTCGCCACTGACGAGGAAATAGATCGCCGCCGCCATTTCTTCCGGCGGCGAATAGACGCGCTTGCTCGGCGTTGCCGCTGCTTTGGATTTCATCAGCTCTGCATTTGCCGGGTCTTGCCGTTCCGAAAGGTTGAGCGCGGTTGCGGTATTGCCCGGCGCTATGGCGTTGATGTGCACGCCATGTGGTGCCAAATCGGCCGCAAGCGCCTTCGTCAGCATGATGATCGATGCTTTGGTGGCGGAATAAAGCGGAAATCTGGGAGACCCCCTGACACCGGCCACAGACGCGACATTCACGATCCGTCCGCGACCGCGTGCCTTCATTCCCGGTGCGATTGCATTGATGGTGAAGAAGGTGCCCTTCAGGTTGACGTCAACCATCCGATCAAAATCTGCTTCTTCGGTTTCGCCGATCAACGTGGGAAAATAGACACCTGCCGAGTTGATCAGGATGTCGATGGGGCCGAGGTCTTGCTCGACCTGCGCGACGAGCGCTTGGATCTGGTCGGGCTGACGCACATCTGCGGCATAGGGCCGCGCCTTTCCGCTTAGTGCCACGATCGCGTCACTCACGAGCTTTGCCTTGGCGAGCGCGCCGCTGGCGACCACCGCCACGGATGCGCCTTCTGCAGCAAGACGATGGGCGGTCGCCTGGCCGATGCCCGAACTGCCGCCAAAGACGATCGCGACCTGATTGATCAATGTCATTATCTGGGACCCTTTGCTCTGAATTGCGCCGTGCGAGCGGCATCGATCTGCAGAAAATCGTCGAGCGCGACGCCGTAAACCACGGCCGCCCGTTCTGTTGAGATCCGGCGGTCGCGAACATCGCGCGCCACGAGCCGCGGATCGCGCTGATGTGGATCGCCAAATCCGCCGCCGCCGGCACCGGTCGACACCACGGCTTCACCCGGATGGAGCAAAAGACGGCCGATGGGCGGCAGTGCCGTGATCTGACCGCTTGCCTCCCGCTTTGCCTGATCGGCGCGACCGCCGGGTCCGCCATGCTGGGTGCCCTGCGCCGGATTGATCACGCCATCGCTGATATAGGCGATCTCGACGTCCCCGCCCTTTGGTCCGAGTTCGACCTCGAGACTGGGCGCGCCGCAAAATCGCCCCGCTCCTTCCGTGTCAATCAGCAACTGCCGGGACAGAACACGGATCGGATGATGAAGTTCGGCCATTTCGATGCTGTCGACGAAACACAGTCCGCCATTGCCCGCGTGGGAATAGGTCAGCCACGCATCGCCATGCGCCGAGCCCGGCCCGCCCGTGCTTCCCAGGAAAAGCTGGTTGATGAACGGATGGCCCGTGATCGGGTCGTTCCCTGAAATGACGCCCTTATGCGGCGGGTTAACGGAACCAACCTCGGCGATCCCCGCGCTAGGGCAAAGAACCCCCATGGCGATCTGCACGGCGGCAACGATCCGGTCGGCAATATTGGTCGTCGCGACCGAGAAACTCACCGGATGCTGCCCGCCTCCGGCCACGCTGTTTTCACGGATCAAAACCTCCACGCGACTGAGACTCCCGGCGTTCTTCGGGATATCGGCACCAAGACTGTTGAACACGCCGATTAGCGCCGCGGTGCGGGCGCACGCTTCGCTCACGTTCAGTCCACATGGCAGGACGTCGATATTGTCGCGCAGGTCGACAAGGATGCGGCGGGCTTCGGGATCGATCTTCACCGATGCCTTGATCGTGACCCCTTCGGCCGGCGTCCCCGGCATCGGGTCATGCGTACTCTGTCCGCTGGCCTCGCCTGCCGGCAACGCCGCGATTGCCGTCTCGACCCGTCTTTGCCCATAGTCGAGCCACTGCCGGGAAAACGCCTCCAGGACGTCCCAGCCCAGTTCGCGTCCGAGGCTGAGCAATTCCTTTTCACCGGTACGCGCCGCGCCGACCATTGCCAGAAAGTCACCATGCCATTGGTCAGGCACGCGAATGCGCGCGCGGCACATGCGCACGATATCCTCGTTGGTGACATAGTCTTCCTGAATCTTGACGGCAGGAAAGATCAGCGCGCCTTCTTCATAGACATCCCGCGCACCGGCAAAATAGGTGGTCGGCGCGCTATCGCCGATGTCGGCCTGATGCGCCTTGACCATGACCGTGAAGCGATGAACGCCCGTTTCGTCGATCACCGGCACCAGGATGGTGTGATCGGCCGCATGGCTGCAGCCATGATAGGGCGAATTATGGAGAAAGGCATCGCCTGCCCTCAGCACCGGGTGGAAATCATGCATCACACGGGCCATCAAATCCGGACCGCTCAGGACATGGATCGGCAGACTGTCGGCGGCAGACAACAGGTCGCAGCCTGGCGTCACGATGGCGCAGGAGAGATCCTTGGCGCGATTGAGCACGCCCGAGCGCCCCGCCCGCAGCACGGCGTTCGACATCTTTCTTGCGATGCCGTCGATCCTGCTGCGCAGGACCGCCAATCGGGCACCACTGAGCTGTTGCTCCGTCATGGGTCGATTCCTCACTCTTCCAACTCGATGATGAGGCTGCCAGCCGCCGAGCGCTGGAAGCGGGCCTTGTCGATAATCACCGTGGTGAAGGGCGATTCGACGACCGCCGGACCATTCAGGACCATGCCTTCGGGAAGCAGGCTCCAGTCGTAGACCAAAGCTTCATGGGCCTCGCCATTGGGAAGGATGATGTTTCGCGGGGCGGCCGGGCGATCCCGTGCGGCTTTCATCTCCAGACGCTCGGGCTGCGGCTCCCGCAGGCGACAGGATACGCCGACGCGCCAGTTGACGATCTCGATGTCGCTCCCATGATCGCTGAAGGCGTAGAGCCGCTCATGCTCCCGATGGAACGCATTCACGAATGCAGCGACATCGTCGGGGCCGTTGAATCGCCTGGTGGGCAATTCGACTTCGATTTCCCATGCTTGGTCCGCATAGCGCGCTTCGGCGGTATAGGCGTAGGTGACGCTGAGAGCGCCCGCCCCCGGACCATCCGCGAAGTGCTGGCATTGTGTTTCCAGGCCTTCGATCAGCACGTTGGCGCGTTCGCTCGAAAACTGGCTGAGCGCCATATAGCCCGTGCGACGATAATCGGTGGTCAGGTTCGAGATCAGCGCACCCGCGGCGCTCAGGGTCGCCCCGGTCTCCGGGATGACGACCGTCTTGCAGCCCAGCCTGCGGGCGATGAAGACGATGTTCATCCCCGCAGCGCCCCCGCCCCCAACCAGCACGGCATTGGCCGGATCGATGCCCTGCTTTACGGTGATGTCCAGGATCGCCTGGGTCATGGTTTCGGTCGCCAGTTCGACCACCGACGCGGCGGTTTGCGCGACGCTCATGCCGAGTTCATCGGCCAATATGGTCATCGCCGCATTTGCCGCCGGCACATCGAGGGACATCGTTCCGCCGAGAAAATAATCGGCATCGAGATAGCCAAGCAAAACAGCGGCATCGGTCAAGGTCGGCTTGGTGCCACCGCGGCCGTAACATGCCGGGCCGGGATAGGCGCCTGCGCTCTGCGGGCCGACGTGCAACACGCCGCCGGCATCGACCGCGGCCAGACTGCCGCCCCCGGCACCCACGCTGCGGACGTCGACCGAGGGAAATCCGGTGAGGTGGCCCACGATCGGAGTCCCGATCCACAATTCCCTCGTCAAGGGGATACGGCCGTCACGGACGACGCTGACGTCGAAGGTGGTGCCGCCGGTATCGGCGATGACGACGTCGGCAGGCGTGTCAGACTCCAGCCCCACATAGGCGCGCCCCGCGACGGGGGCCATCGACGGCCCCGAGTTGACGACATGAATCGGTGCGAGCGCAACTTCGGCCGCATCCATGACGCCGCCCTGCGAGGTGACGACGAGAACACGCCCGCCGAAGCCTGCGTCCATCAGACGATTGGTCAGCGAACCGAGATAGTGCGTCATCATGGGCTTCAACGATGCGTCGATCGCGGCGGCCGAAGCGCGGCGAAATTCGCGGGGGGCGGGGTTGAGGCGATGCGACAGCGTATAGGGCACGCCGGGCAGATATTTGTCGAGCAATTCACCGACACGCAACTCGTGCACCGGGTTGATCACCGACCACAGCAAACAGACCGCAACCGCTTCGACCTCGGCGTCGCGAAGCTTGGCGGCGGTGAGGGCAAACGATTCTTCGTCGAGGGCGCGGAAAACCGCTGCGTCCGCGTCGATCCGCTCATCGACCTCGAAGACCAGCCTGCGCGGGATATAGGGATCCGGGAAAGGCGTCAGGAAATCAAAGGGATCCGGACGCCCGCCTTCGCGCAGCAGCAGGACATCGGGATGGCCCGCGGTGGTAAGCAGGGCGGTGCGGGCGGTATTGCCCGTCAGGACGGCGTTGATGGCATGGGTCGTCGCGTGGATGAAGACTTCCCCCTTGCCCAGGAGTTGATCGAGCGACAGGCCGCGATCATCCGCCGCTAATTGCAGGGCATCCATCACCCCGCGGACAGGATCGGCCGCGACCGTCGGTGCCTTATATGAAGACCATTTTCCTTCGTCCTCGACGACGAGATCGGTGAATGTTCCGCCGGTATCAGAAGCGAACCACATCGGAGACCTCCGTTGCGCCGGAAAGACCAAGCATCTCGCGCGCTTCGCTCGGAGAGGCGATGGCACCGCCGAGCATGGCAACAATATGCACCGCCCGCTCCACCAACTGGGCATTGCCCGATGCCAGGACGCCGCGCGACATATAGAGATTGTCTTCGAGACCAACGCGGGCATGACCGCCCGCCAGGACGCATTGCGCAACCATCGGGAACGATGACGCACCGACGCCGAAGCCGCCCCAGATGGCGTTTTTCGGCAGAAACTGCTTTAACGCGAGCAAAGCCTCGGGGGTCGCAGGCGAGCCGCCCGGAACGCCGAGACAAATCTGGAAGAATGGCGGCTCTTCGAGAACGCCCTCTGCGATGAGATTTTTTGCCAGATCGATATGCCCAATGTCGAATACCTCGAGTTCCGGTTTTACACCCGCAGCCCGGATGGCGGCACCCATTTCACGCAGATGCGTGGGCGTGTTGAGAATGGAATGCGCGCCGAAATTCATCGTGGCAATATCGAGGCTGCAAATCTCCGGCCTGAGTTCGATGACATGACGCACGCGCACTTCCGGCGTCGCCAATGTCGAGCCCGGTCCCGGCTTCAGCGGATCCTCGACACTGGGTATATAGCGCGCGCCGGCGCCTGTGGTTAAATTGAGTACGAGATCGGTACCCCGTGCGCGGAGGAGCCCCACCACTTCCCGATAAAGATCGAGGTCCATGCTGGTTCCGCCGTGATCGAGATCACGGACGTGGATGTGGCAGATCGCCGCGCCAGCAGCCGCTGCGGACATACATTCATCGGCGATCTGGATCGGCGTGACCGGAACGGCCTTCATTTTGTCCGTATAAGCCCCAGCGCCGGTAACGGCACAGGTGATGATTGTCTTGTGACTGGCCATGAATCAACCCTCCCATTCGATATTGCCGCACACGCTGATTTGCTGGCCGGAGACGTGCCGCGCCCCATCCGAGGCCAGGAAGACAGCCATATCGCCCACTTCCGCGGGATCGATGCGCGTCCGCATCGAGATGAATTCAAGGCGCTGTGCAAGCGCCTGCTCGTATGAAATTCCCTCGCGCGCGGCTTTCTCGCGCATCATGGTGCGGTTGCGCTCGTTTTCCATCGAGCCGGGCAGGAGCGAGTTGCAGCGGATATTGAACGGGCCAAGTTCGCGCGCCAGATTTTTGGTCAGCCCCTCGATGGCCACTTTCGAAACGACATAGGGGGTCCGATTGGGCAAGCCGCTTCGTGCCGAAGTGCTCGAAATATTGATGATCGACCCCGATCGCTGGGCTTTCAGTCCCGGCGCGAACTGGCGGATCACATAGAACATGCCGGTCACGTTGACCCGCATGACGGCGTCCCAATCCGCATCCGAAACCTCATCCACCGGTGCGCGCGGCCCGCCGATGCCAGCATTGTTGACGATGACATCAATCCCGCCCCATGCGGCACGCACATCGTCGCCGAGCCGAGCGACCTGCTGCACGTCGCCAACGTCGGCAAGGCTGACCTGAAGCTTCGGGTACAGTGCTTTTGCCCCGGCCAGCGCGTCCTCAGCCACATCACAAATGTGAACCTGCGCGCCACTCTCGAGAAACGCTCCGGCGATAGCCAGGCCTATACCCGACGCACCCGCCGTCACCAAAACACGCTGCATTAAAAGCCTCCAAGAGATTTGTAGTTTGTAATAACATGCCTGAAGTTACAAATACAGACTTGTTTCGATGTATTTCGTCAAGTGGACACCCTGGGTTCGAGAGGTCCCGGTGGGACCGCACGGTAGCTACGCGCATGGCTAGCAGAAGGCTGGTCGAAGCTGCGGCAAGGGCGGGCGGGCGACCGCACCAGGATATCGAGACAAAGCAGAGACCCAGTCAGGCGAGCCGCCGCGCAGGTTTGCCACATCCGCGCGAGCGCTCTTGGCATCGTCATCACCTGTCGGGCTTACGATCAGATGACGGTGCAGCCCCCGTCCGCCTATTGCGCCAAAAGCTGATTCACCGCCAATCGGAACGCGATGCGACCGCCTGAATCACTTGCCTGTGTTGAAAACGCCGGCGAACCAATCGGCCAAGGTATCCGCGGCATAGCTGCGATTGTCTATCTGGCAGTGCTCTACGCCACCCTCTTCCGCCGTGAAAATCTTCAGCTTCTTGTGGGGCGTCGTCGCCGCGTCATATACGTCACGCGCTTCCTTCACGTCGATCTGCCGATCATGCTCGCCGTGCACGATGTAAAGGGGGCAGGTCACCTTCTCGATGATGCCTTTCAGACCGATACCCCCGAGGCCGGCCAGGAACGTCTTCACGTCGGGATAGCCCCATGACCAGAGGCCATGCCCAACCGCGTCGGGCAAGGAAGCGGTTTCTTCTTCGCTCGCCAGATCCTTTTCATAATTTTTGGGCGTATAATGAAATGATCCCCAAAGTGCGCAGGCCTTGATCCGCGGCTCATAGGCGGCTGCCCGCGGTGCAAAATAGCCGCCCATGGAAATGCCGCAGAGGCCGATCTCGTCGGTGGCAATGTCGCTGCGGGACAGGATATAATCGATGATCTTTCCGACGTATTTCTCGGTTTCGATTTCGGCGGTCAATCCATGCAGACGCAACGCACCCCCTGAGCCACCCTGGTCGACGATCAACAGGGAGACACCGCGCGCCTTATAGGTCTGGAGAACCGGCCATTGTGTTTCCTTGACCGAGTCGAACCCCTGAAGGTGGATGACGATCGGTGCTGGCTTTCCGTCGACATCCGGCGCCTTGACCAGCAGCGAGGGCATGAAACCGGACTTGTAAGGAATATCAATGAACTCGACGCCCTCGCGACCATAATCGCGGCCCTTCCGGAAGTTCGACATGACGCGCAGATAGGCGCGCATCTTCCGCTCGTCATTGTGGCTCGTCATGCGATCTGCGCGCGTGAAATACATGGCAGCGCGATGATATTTTCGGGCGGCCGTCCGTTCATTGCCTTCAGCCAAATCCCTGTCGGCAAGGGACTCGAGCCGATCTCCCAAAGCAAAGAAAGCATCGTACCAACCATCATTGGCCGTCTTAACGTCGCCGCCCGACAAATGCTCGACCGCCGAAAATGCCGTGAACGGCTCGGCCAATGTTCCTACATCCTCGACAAGCGTCGCAACAGCCATATTCCACGCGTAATTATCTTTGAAATAATGCAGCATTCCGTCACCTCGTCAAAGTTTGTAGTTTGTAGTAACAAACAAGCCTGGATCGCGCAAGCCCACACATTCATGGATTAATTTCGCTCGATAAAACCAAATAAATTGTTTGATAATAATAGCTTATAGCGACATAGCGCTTATCCGATTTGCAAGAGATTCCCTCATCTGCTGCAAATTTGGGCCCACGTCGTTGACAGCGCGCTCAGTGCCCCGAGCAATGAAAGAATGTCAGGGGCCGCGTGATCCGGCCCGCCCCATATTCATCGCCGAGACCCGTATTTGATCGAATAGTCCGGCGGTTCAGTTGATAGCGAAGGGTCCACGGCCAGCATGGCCCCCGTGGCGCGACAGAGCTTTCGTAGGGAAGCGGCCCCCTGCCAACTGCCCTGTGGCCATCCGACACAAATGACCTCAATAAATATCTTGCCAGCCCCTGATGCTTGTAATAACAAATGCCAAATAACAAAAAAGACCGTGTTTGCGTACAAAAATTGCTAGCTGACCAAGGGGGAACAGATGTTGATAACTTGTAATTCGCATAACAAACGCCGCGCGTTGAAAACGGGCTTGATGATCGGGGCGGCCATGTCGTTGGCATCCGCCTTTCCGGCGATGGCCCAGGAACCTTCGGCAACCGATGCCGGCGAGGCTGACGCCCCGGGATCGGAGATCGTCGTCACCGCCCGCAAGCGGTCCGAGCGATTGAGCGATGTTCCCGAATCGATCGCGGCGTTTTCGGGAGATACTCTGACGCGGAACGCCGTGACGACGATCAACGATCTTGGCCGGCAGACGCCGGGCCTGACGCTGACGCGCCGCCAGGATAATACGGCGAACGTCGTATTGCGAGGTGTCGGGTCGCTGGGGTCGGTGCAGGGGGTCGGCTTCTATATCGACGATGTCCAGAACTTCACCGATACGACAGCGCGCCTGGAAGATATCGGTCACGTCGAGATCCTCAAAGGTCCTCAAGGGACGCTTTACGGCGGCAGCACCATCGGCGGTGCCATTCGTTATGTCGCGAAAATTCCCGATTTCGAGCAAGCCGGCCAGGTCAAGGTCGAGATGGGCGAGCGCAATTACCAGGATATCTTCGGGACGTTGAACATACCCATCGTGGATGGCAAGGTTGCCGCGCGGATCGCGGGTTCCTTCACGCACGACGACGGCTATCTTCCGAACCAGAACCTCGGCGGCGTGCCCAATAGCGAAATGCGCGAGTTCGCCGCCAAGGGGCAACTCCTGCTCAAGCCGAGCGAAGATCTGACTGCACTGTTTACGCTGAGGTATCGCAGGACGACAGGTGCCTATGGCTCCTACACGCGAAACAATGACGTGCAGACGCCAAATTACGAATCCAATACGAGCTTCATTCCAAATTCGAAGATCACGACCTGGGCAGGCATCGCCAATCTCACATATGATTTTGGCGGTGTCGCGCTGACGTCGATCACCTCCTATACCCAGCAAAATCGCATCGTCGCGACCGACGCCGACTATACATCCACGGCTTTTGCACCGACTGCGGTTACGCAGTTGGCGGGATATACGGATGACAAGCGACCCACGAAAATATTGACCCAGGAATTTCGGCTGACATCGGAGACCAGCGATCGCTTCGATTGGATAGCCGGCCTGTATGGCGCTCGCATCGACAATCTGACGGTTCAGGGTACGAACGGGGGCCTGTCGATCAACAACGGCCCCGTTCGCCCCTACCTCGAACGCACGACCAGGCAGGATGACGTGGCCGCTTTTGGCACTGCAAACATGCACTTTGGCAATCTTACGGTCGGTGGCGGGTTGAGACTCTTGCACACGAAGTACAGCTACACGCCCATGCGGACCAATGGCGTTGTTCAGAACCCGATCGTCACCCAATCGGTGGCGTTCACGGCGGTGCTGCCAAAGCTTTCCGTGTCTTACAAGGTAGACGGCGGCCCGCTGATCTATGGTTCAGTCGCCGAAGGGTGGGAGTCGGGGAAGATCAGCATCGACGCCAGTGTGCCCGGGACATACAAGCCCGAAAAAGCGTGGACTGGCGAACTCGGCATCAAGGGCGAATTGGCCGGCAACCTCAATTACGAACTCGCAGCCTATTACACCCGCTATTTGGCGAGACAGATCCAGACCCGTACCCTCGATCCGATCATCAACGTCGTCATCGAGCGCGTCGACAACATCGGCACGTCGATCAACAAGGGCCTCGAAGCCAGCCTCGCCTGGACACCCGTCCAGCGTCTCTCGTTGAACGCGGCTGGTGGGTATCTGGACGCCAAATGGAAAAAGGGCTCATTCACTTATGCGGAAGCGGGAACAAGAATTCTCCGAACCATAGACCTGGCCGGAAAGCAGGTGCCCAACGCCCCGCATTGGACCTTCAATTTCGGCGGCACCTACACACTGCCGATTTCGAACGACGTCGAACTCGAGCTGCATGGCGACGCGTCCTATAACGACTCGTTCATCTGGCGTCTCACCCCGCATGGCGCATCCAATATCAATCCCTCTTATTGGGTGTCCAATGCCCGGGTCGCACTTCGTCAGATTGATGGCAATTGGGAGTTCGCGGCGCGGGTAGAAAACCTGTTCGACGTCCGCTATTTCACGGAGTTCGCACCACAATATTTCGGTGCCCAGAACGCAGACGGAAGTTGCAACGGATGCCATCTTGGATCCGTGTCATCGCCGCGCCGCTTTGTTGCATCGGCAATGCTCAAATTCTGATCAGGTTGCGTCCGGTATTTGATGGCGGTCGATATCGGATGCCTCCCCGGACCAGCCGGCCATATTCGAAGATATGGCCGGCTGGTCCGGATGGCGACAGAACGCTGTTCGGGCCTCATAAAAACACGTTATTCCAATGGCTTGTTTTCGATGTTTGTAACATCAAGTGTTGATTGACAACCGACGCCGCTGAGTTCTAATTGGCCAATGACTGACCTTCCCTCTCCGCTGCTGTCGATTGCCCGTGGCGACACGCTGACCGACCAAGCCGAAGCTGCCTTGCGGCACGCGCTCCTGACAGGGGGATTCGCGCCCGGACAATCGATTACCATACGCGCCTTGTCGACAATGCTTGGTATCAGCGTCACGCCAGCAAAAGATGCGCTCATCCGTTTGATCACCGATCGGGTTATGGAATGGGGTCCAAGAAGGACGGCGCTTGTTCCCGAATTGACGCTGACAAGCATTCACGAAATTTATACGATCAGGTTGGCGCTCGAGAGCACGGCCGCCGTTTGTGCCATTCCGTTCTTCGACGAGAATGCTATCGCCGAACTGAATTCGATCTGTGAGCAGCTCGAAAAGGCGCACGTTCGGGGCGACTATAAGAATGTTCTCAAAAACAATTATGATTTTCATTTTGCCATATATCGTCGTGCCAACCTGCCAATCCTGTTGAGCATGATCGAGGGCCTTTGGCTGAGAATGGGCCCCTCGCTCAACCTGCTGTATCAGACGTTTAGGAAAAAAGACTGGGCGCGATCCGGCACAGGCTTTCACCAGGAGATCATCGCTGCGATCCGTAGCGGGGATGAACAAGGCGTGCGCGATCATGTCGTGGCCGATTTGACCAATGGGCGCGATCGGCTTGAGGCCAATATGGTCCGGGAGCCTGCCGAGACGGTTGCGCTGCTTTCTGCTTAAAATGCGCATTTACATATCCTGAAAAGCGGCACGGTCGCCGATCCGTGGCGTCGCAAACATTTCCTTGCCACAGTTTGTAGTTTGTAATAACAAGCAGTCGATCGATTGCTTGGGCTGATGATCGACGCGCGGTTGGGTGGGAACACCCGAACAGGAAGTCTGTACAGTGGGTGGAAACACATCAGATTTGTCTGGGCACCAGCCGGGTGACGATTTTCTCGTGACGCGTGCCGATCAGACGATTGCAAAGCCATCTTCCCTGCCAAGTGTCGCGTCTCGCTTGATGCTTTTGGTTGTTGTGCTCGGATTGCTTTTTGCATGTGTGATTTGGTGGTTCAGCTATCAAAGCTCTGGCCGCTATTTCGAAAGCACCAACGATGCCTTCGTTCAGGCGGACTCGGTTACGGTATCGCCGAAGGTGTCTGGCTACATCGATAAAGTCTTTGTGCAAGACAATCAGGACGTGGCGGCAGGCCAGCCACTCTTTCAGGTCGATCCCCTCGATTATCAGGCGCAGGTCTCCCAATACGAGGCCCAGACGCAACTCTCACTCGCGAATGCCGACGATGCGCGTGCAAAGATCGCTGAACAGGAAGCGGTGATAGAGCAAGCCCAAGCGCAGCATTTCTCGGCTATAAGCAATGCGCGTTATACGATGGCGGAAGTCCGCCGCTACGAACCTCTCGTGGCGACGGGTGCTGAATCCAGTGAGCGGCTGTCGCAGCTACGCAACGAAGCCGCCAAGGCTGCTGCACTGCAGGCACAGCAACAGGCCGTTGTAAGAGGCGCAGAGCGCCGTGTGGCGTCACTTCAGTCTCAAGTCCGCCAAGCCGAGGCGCAGGGAGGCGCTGCGCGCGCGCAGCTTCGCGGTGCCAGCCGCAATGTGGCTTCGACGCTCATTCGCGCGAGCATTGCTGGTCGCATCGGCGACAAGCAAGCCCGCGTGGGCCAATTTGTTCAGGCTGGCAGTCGACTGACCACGATCGTGCCCCTGAGCCAGATCTACGTGGCCGCCAATTTCAAGGAAACGCAAATCGGCCTCATGCGCGTCGGGCAACCCGTCGACATCGAAGTGGACGCGCTTCCCGATATTATCTTACGGGGCCATGTCGTGAGCCTGTCGCCAGGGACCGGGGCGCAATTCTCGGTGCTGCCACCTCAGAACGCGACCGGCAATTTTACCAAGATCGTCCAACGGATCACTGTCCGGATTGCCATCGACGCAGGCCCGCAAGCGCGCGCCCTCCTGGTGCCTGGAATGTCCGTGAAAGCGATCGTGAATACCATTTCCGCACGGGAGGTGAGCGGGCGTATCAAGCGCGAGCAGGACGCACGCGCCGGGTCGTATAAGTGACAGCGGCGACGCTTGACGGCGATGGTCCGGCCATGCCCGTTTCTGGATCCAATCCAGACAAGGCAGACCTGGCCGCATGGCTTGCCGTCGTCGCGGGAATACTCGGTGCCTTGATGGCCACTCTCGATATCACGATCGTCAATTCTGCCTTGCCGACGATCCAGGGGGAGATCGGTGCGAGCGGAACCGAAGGCACCTGGATCGCCACGTCCTACCTCGTTGCAGAAATCATCATCATCCCGTTGACTGGTTGGCTCGAGCGCGTCCTCGGCCTGCGCACCTTGCTGCTGACCGCGGCCATCTTGTTCACGACCTTTTCTATTTTATGTGGCCTTTCGACGACATTGACGATGATGATCATCGGCCGAGCTGGTCAGGGGCTGACCGGCGGTGCCATGATTCCCACTGCCATGACAATCATCGCGACACGCCTGCCGCGCCCGCAACAGGCGATCGGCACCGCGCTCTACGCCGTGTCAGGCGTTCTTGGTCCTGTTCTGGGGCCGTTGGCAGGTGGGTGGCTCACCGAAAATCTCAGTTGGCATTACGCCTTCTTCATCAACATCCCGGTTTGCATCGCGCTGGTGGTGTTGCTGTTCATAGGACTGCCCCACCGCAAGCTGCAGCTCCACCTCATTCGTCAGGCCGATTGGCTGGGGATCGTCGGCATGGCCCTTGCGCTTGGGGCGCTCACGGTGGTCCTCGAGGAGGGGCACCGCGAACAATGGTTTGACTCGGCGCTCATGGTCAAACTGACCCTCCTATCGATCGTCGGCCTTGCAATGCTCACGGCAGGTCAGTTTTTCAGTCGCCGACCGGTGATCCGCCTGGCGCTCCTGCGCGACCGCCAGTTTGCATCAATCGTTATGATGGCGCTCGTCCTTGGTGTGGTCATGTATGGCACCAATTATCTGATACCTCAGTTCGTCGCCACGATTGCCGGATATAACGCGCTTCAGGCCGGGCAGGTGCTGATGTTTTCCGCCCTCCCGCTGGTGATTGCGCTGCCGCTCATCCCTTTGATGACGCGCAGGCTGGATATCCGGGTGGCTGTGACATCCGGGTTTGTCATCCTGGCGTTGAGTTGCTGGCTGGAAACCAGGCTCAGTGGTCAGTCGAGCGGAAGCGGTTTTGTGATGTCCCAGATTCTGCGCGGCATCGGCATGGTCCTGACGTTTGTCTTTCTCAACCAGGCAGCCATCGTGTCCGTTCCCCGTGAATATGCCAGCGACGCTTCCGGGCTTTATAACGCCGCCCGGAATTTCGGCGGATCCCTCGCGCTGTCGGCGATGGCCACATTGCAGGACGAGCGCCTGGCATTTCATAGTTCGCGCCTCGCAGAAACCCTGGGACAAAGCTCCGTCAATCTGCACCTGTATCTCGCTGATCTGGGCGATCTTGTGGGAGAAGGGGCGGCCTTGCGCGCCCTTGCCGGGACGGTTGCCCGCGAGGCGTTGGTCATGACGTACAATGATCTGTTTCTGCTGGTCGCGATCAGCACGATGATCGTTGCGCCGCTCGCCTTATTCCTCAAGCCGCTGCCCGCTGGGCCAGCGGTCGCCATGCACTGAGAACCCTCATGCGCACAACCACGATGCTCGCCCTTTCGACGGTGCTCACGGCCTGCACCGTCGGCCCCGACTATGCAGGCCCCCCTAAGATATTAATGGCATCGACCTCGCCCAATTTTACAAGAACGAGTGATGCTGTGGACGGCACGAAAACGCCGATCGCACGATGGTGGATCGGTTTTGGCGACGCGACCCTCGATTCATTGATCGAGCGGTCTTTCACGGCCAATCCCGACATGGAGATAGCCAAAGCACGGATACGCCAGGCGCGTGCGCAGTTCCGGTTTCAAAAAGCGGATGGCGCGCCCAGCGTCGGCGCGTCCCCGCGCTACCTCGGTGCACACGTACCAGGATTGAACCTCGGCAATGCCGCCTCGGATTCGAGCGACATCGAAATCTACAATCTTGGTTTTACAGCGAGCTGGGAAATCGACCTTTTTGGAGGACAGAAGCGCCGGCTTGAGGCGTCACGTGCAACAATGGCTGCCGCACAAGCTACGCTGGGCGACATACAGGTTAGTCTGGCCGCGCAAATTGCTCAGCTGTACATCAATCTACGTCAACAGCAGCACAGTGCGACGGCGGCTCGGACGAGTGGCATCATTTGCCAAGAGTTGCTGCTGTTGACGCAACAACGCTTTAACCGCGGCACAGTGTCGGAAGCTGTGGTCGAACAAAAGGTCATGGACCTCGCAAGCGCAAAAGAGCGGCTGAGCGTCATCGAAGCAACGATCAATACCGATCTGAACGCGTTGGCTATTTTGATTGGCGAAAAGCCCGGTGCCATTGACGTGCTGGTGGGCGGTTCCGGTAGCGTCCCGAAAGCACCCGACAGAGTCCCCGTTGGCGATATCGCCGCTCTGATCAGTCGGCGCCCGGACATTCGGGTCGCAGAACGTGAACTCGCGGCGAGCAGCGCGCGTATCGGCATGACCAAGGCCGACTCACTCCCTCAATTCTCGGTGTTGGGCATCATTGGAATCGGAGGAAGCGCTCCGACAGACCTCACCGATCTTGGCAGTATCACGGCGCTTGGAGCGCCAACGATCAAATGGAATTTTCTCGATTTCGGCCGAAACCGCGCCCAGCTCGGGAGCGCACAAGCAGATTTTGACGCGGCCGCCGGCAAATATCGCAAGACCGTTTTAATGGCGTTGAACGATGCGGAAGACGCACTTGCAAAAAGCCGATCGGCACGAGAAATTCTGATTGAACGCGTCCGCTCTCATGCTGCTAACGCCCGCATGACGGATTTTGCTGAAAGACAATTTCAGGCGGGCACGTTCAGTCGAATCGACCTGCTCAACGCCTTGGTCGAGCAGCAAAAAAATGCGGAGTTATCAAGCGAGGCCCGCGCCGATGTCGCGCGGACTTTTGTCGGCTTGCAAAAGGCTTTGGGGCTTGGGTGGGCCGTGAGCTTTCCGGCGCGGCAGCAACCATAATCCAGCTGAAACGCGAGGGCTTTGTTTTAGACCGCAACGTTGTTGCGGTGTGCCGTAGATGGGCTTGAGAGGCTCGGCCTGCTAAGTGTTTTCAGGGGAAGCGGAGGCGGATCAGAGCAGGCAATAGCGACCCGCTTTAAGCCAACATCGGCGTTGACGGACTACGCCTCCGAATTTTCAATTCCCTTGAATGATTGGGCAGAGCATTTTCATCTGCGCCCAAGGCCGTTCTCAATTCTAAAGCCGCTTTTGTTGCGCAGCCTCAGCGTAATACGAAAAGGAAAGAAAACCAGAGGACGCGATGAGCGCTTCGACCATAATGCCCCAATCTCCCAGCGGCTTGCCGAACAGGTGCAAAGGCTCAATGCCTTCTTCGCTGGCATAGCAATCCATCCCGAGGAATCTCATTACGCCTTTCAGCACATCTTCCAACAGCAAGGGCTGGAGGAGACCGGCTGGAACAAAGGGGGCAGGCTTTATTCCATAGGAGGCAGCTATCAGCAGATGAGTCGCGTTGGTGCGCACACCATCGATGATCGCCCAGTCCTCGCTCCAGTCGAACTGGAACGCTTCACCCGGCGCGAACGATAGCGGCACAAAGGTGCCCTTGCCGCTCATGTGCTGCTGGCGATAATAATCATCACGCCAACTCCGGGCGAATGCTGCAACGCGGCCATAGGAACCATCAAAGCCCAGGCTCACCAGATCCGCATGCAACTGCTTGATCGTGCGCTTCTGCTTGCGTGATCGGCCCATCTCCCGCCTCAGCCACGCCGACAGCCGTTCGACAAAGGGATCCAGCTTGCTCGGCCTTTCCGGCACCTTGAACCGAGGCTCGACCGTGTCCGATCGCAGATATTTACGAACGGTGTTGCGGGATAGTCCAGTGCGCTTCGCAATCTCCCGGATCGATAGATGATCCCGGTAATGCCAGCGCCGGATGACGCTCAATAATGCCATGTTCAACACTCCATGGTCCCCCGCTCATCAAAGCCAGGGACGGGTTCAAACATGGGTCACTTCTCAGTGGAAATTACTGGCTTCCCCGCGTCACTTCTCAGCGGCAATCAACACGCAGATCGCCGGGTGGCGCCAAGTCATCGAGGCAGTTCATGCCGAGGGCGGGGTGATCTTCGCGCAACTCTGGCACGTGGGGCGGGTATCGCACGCACAGCTTCAGCCTGATGGAGAAGCTCCGATCGCACCGTCGGCGATCCAGGCGCAGAGGGTCAAGGCCTTCCTGGAGACCGGCCGCGGCACAGGCACGCTGGTGGAGCCTTCGCTGCCCCGCGCGCTCACCATGGCCGAGATTGGCGAACTGGTCGCGCTTTACGCGCAGGCGGCCCGCAACGCCATGACCGCCGGGTTCGACGGGGTCGGGATCCATTCCGCCAACGGTCACCTCGTCAACCAGTTCATCTCGGCCGACGCCAATACCCGCACCGACGCCTATGGCGGTTCGCTGGACAACCGCCCGCGCTCCTGCGTGAGATCGTGGCGGCAGTAGCAGAGGCAATCGGGCCTGACCGTCTGGGTGTACGTTTCACGCCGCTGTTCGAGAGCACCGATCAGGATCGCGTCTATATCGGGCTGGTCGAGGACGATCCGCACGCAACCTATGTCGAGGCGATCAAGGTGCTCGAAGCGGCGGGCATTGCCTATCTCTCTGTCGCCGAGGCCGACTGGGACAATGCGCCCGACCTGCCGCTGAGCTTCCGCCAGGCTGCGCGCAGCGCCTTCAGCGGGCGCATCATCTATGCGGGGCGCTACACCGTCGAGCGCGCGGATAGCCTGCTCTCCACCGGCCTTGCCGACCTGGTGGCCTTTGGTCGCACATTCATCGCCAATCCCGATCTGCCCGCGCGGATCACGAACGACTGGCCGCTCAATCCGCTCCACCCCGAGACGCTCAACGGCGGCGCGGAGAAAGGCCTGACCAATTACCCGATCCACGAAGCGCGCACCGACCCGGTCACCGCCTGATCCCTCGCGAAGCAGCTGACCCGTGTGTCGGGCAACCAGGAGACACGTCATGAAGACCATTCGTAACGCTCTCACCGCGCATTCAGGCTCGTCGTATCCTCGCAAAGCTGATCCGGCAGGAACAGCCGGTCCGGGAGGCCGCAGAGGCGGCGTATCCGCGCAGACCCGAAATTAGTCCCGATAAAAAAACATAAATGAAAAACATCGACAGAGAGCAACGACTTCAACCACTGTTATCAAGCAGAAGAATTCAGTGTTCGGATAAAGGCGATGCCGCCGGAAAGTAATCCTGGCGGCATCGATATAGGTCAGGCGTGGCTAACTGCTGGCTTGTTCGAGCGGCGGCGGCGCATGGCTCCTCCGGTCAGCCCGACCGAGGCACCCTCGGCTTGCTCGAAGCCCCGCACGATGGCGTTTCATGGAAAAGCCCCGGTTGCCGCCGGCGTGCGCGGCCGGCCCGCTGGCGAAGGTATCGTTTCGCGGAGATCACCCAGGCATGATGGGCCTATAGAAACGCCTCGATCGTTTGCGCCATCTTCACATCGCGTGCGGAGACCCCGCCTGCATCATGCGTGGTCAGCCAGATGTCGATCCGGTTATACACGTTCGACCATTCCGGATGATGATCCTGCTGTTCTGCGGCGAGCGCAATTCTTGTCATAAGCGCGAATGCAGCCGAAAAATCGGCAAGCGTGATATTGCGGAAAAGTGCCTTTCGCGCCGCGTCATAGGTCCAGCCGGGGAGGTCATCGAGCGCCGCCATCTGCTGTTCGGGAGAGAGAGCGTCCATCATGGATTTCCCGCCGCACCAGGTTCAGGGAGGCAAGCGCTGTCGATGGCGCGCGCATCGGTGAGATGATCGAGCAAACCCAGGCCCACCGAGTGGAGAGCGGCCGCCTCGCGCCGGCCGGGGACTTCCTCCCATGCAGCAAACGGATCAGGCTCGACAAGAAACAGAAGCGACCGCCCGCCCCCTTCGATCATCTGGGCATTGGGCAAGGCGCTGAACGACGCATCGGCAGGCCTGGCACCATGCTCCAGTGCGATCAAATAGGCCGCATCCCTATCCGCATCGGCGTCCAATCCAAGCGGGTTTTCGGCAGGAATCATCGAATTATTCCGGAAGAAAGGGGGCAAGCGCTGTAACGAAGGGGACGATCGTCTCCTCCTGCAGACCGGCGATGTTGATCCGGCCGGAACTGGCCATGTAGATGCCGTGCTGCTCCCTTAATGCCGTTACGGCCGCGCCGTCGATTGGCAGCATTGCGAAAAGGCCGCGCTGCGTGCCGATCGGCGAAAGGCGCGGCTCGGCGGCAGCCAGTGCCACGCGCAGCGTGCCGATGCGGAGGCGCATTTCCTCCAGTTCGGCGCGCCAAACTTCGGTCAACGCCGAATCTTCCAAGATGACCCGCACCACTGCCGCACCATGATCGGGCGGCATCGACCAGAGGCTCCGCGCCAGCACCAGCAGATTGTCGCGCACCGCAGCGGACCGATCGACAGAGGTCGAGCGCGCCCACAACGCGCCGACCCGCTCGCGATAGAGACCGAAATTCTTGTCGCAGCTATAGGCGATCAACGCCTCAGGCACGGCGTCGAGCATGAGACGCAGGCCGACGGCATCGGCCTCCAGCCCGTCTCCCAGCCCCTGATAAGCCAGATCGATGAAAGGAACGATCCCGCGTGCCTCGAAGAGGAGCGCAAGCATGTGCCACTGAACTGGCGTAAAGCCGGTGCCGGTAGGATTGTGGCAACAGCCGTGCAGCAGCACGACATCGCCCGCTCGCGCCGATTCCAAGGCTGTCACCATGGCGTCGAAATCGAGCGTGGAGCGCGCCGCATCAAAATAAGGATGGAACAGACATTGGAGCCCCGCCGCCGCGAAGATCGGTGCGTGATTGGGCCAGGTCGGTGCGCCGATCCACACGCGACCAGTCATGCCGGCGCGGGCGAGCAGGTCAGCGCCGAGCCGTAGCGCACCCGTTCCACCGGGGGTCTGCACCCCCGTGATGCGGTCAGATCCTGCCAGCGCGCCCAGAACAACGGATGCGAGCAATTCAGTAAAGCGTGTGTCGCCCTCCGGCCCCATATAGGCCTTCGTCGGCTGGTCGCGGACCATCAGCGCCTCGGCCGCCTTTACCGCGCGCATCACCGGCGTGTTGCCTGCCGCATCGCGATACACGCCGACGCCGAGGTCGATCTTGTCCGGCCGCGGGTCGCGACGGTGCATCCCGATCAGCGCGAGCAGCGCATCGGCCGGCTGTGGCGCCAGCGCATCGAACAGCCCGAACGTCTCCGCGACCGGTGTCAGGGCGGTCATGCCCCCACCAGCTTGCTTCGCGCATAGGCTTGGGTTCCGCGGGTGATCACGGTGTCGTCGGGCAGGATGGCTTCGATCTCGATCGTCCCCTGCCCCTCAAGCTCGGCATAAAGCGGCCCGAAATCGATCTCTTGGGTCTGGCGCAGCAAATCCTCGAAACTGTCGATGACGAAATACGTCTGCTGATAGTCGTCGATCCGATATTGGGTGCGCATGAGCCGCTTGAGATCGAAGCCCAACCGGTTGGGCGAGGGATCGTCGAGCGCGAAGACGGATTCGCCAAAGGACGATACGATGCCTGCCCCGTAGATCCGCAGATCGCCGCCCGTGCGGATCAGCCCGAATTCGACGGTATACCAATAGAGTCGCGCCAGTTTCTCGATCGCGCCCAGCCCGGCGGCGCGCTGCCCGCCGACGCCATAAGCCTGCATGTAATCGGCGAATACCGGATTGGCGAGCAAGGGCACATGGCCGAAGACATCGTGGAAGATGTCGGGCTCCTTGAGATAATCGACTTGTTCGGGCGTGCGGATGAAGCGCCCCGCCACGAAGCGGCGGTTGGCGAGATGGTCGAAGAATACCTCATCAGGCACCAGCCCTGGCACGGCGACAACCTGCCAGCCCGTCGCCGCCATCAGCCGTTCCGACAATTCCCCGAAATCGGGGATGCCAGGCTTGGACAGCCGCAGCATATCCAGTCCCGCCAGGAATTCGGGTGCCACGCGGCCGGGCAGCATCGCCGCCTGGCGCTCGAACAAGGTGTCCCACATCGCATGTTCGGCCGCGGAATAGCGCGCCCAGTCTTGGGGGATCGTCCAGTCTGCTGCGGCACCGTCCGGCCGCTCCAATGTTTCATGAGCCATGATTGAATATCTCACGGATTCGGCGCGAATGCGTTCCAAATACGACAGGGATTTGCTATAATTTGATGAAATTTTTTCGGGATTAAGCAAAGAATGAAAGATAATCTTGTGATCGATTCGATCGACCGGCGTATATTGACCGAACTCCAGGCCAATGGCGCGCTCAGCCATGCCGAACTGGCGCAGCGCGTCGGCAGTTCGACCGCATCCTGCTGGCGGCGGATCAAGCTGCTGGAGACCGCGGGCATATTGACCCGGACAGTGCGGCTGGTCGATGCCGCGAAGGTCGGCAGCGGCGTCAATGTGATCTGCAATCTGCGGGTGCGCGATCACTCGCGCGAGACGCGTGCCAATTTCGAGGCGTTCATTCACTCGCGCCCCGAGGTGATGGAATGTTTCTCAATGTCGGGAGACTGGGATTATCTGCTCCGGGTCGTCGCGGGTGATGTTGCCGATTACGAGCATTTTCTGATGCACGTCCTGCTCGATCATCCCTCGGTCGGCGGTGCCTCTTCGCACTTTGCGCTGTCACTGACGAAATACAGCACCGCCGTGCCCGTATAGGCGGCGCGATTCACGCCTGCGTTTTATCCATGCCGCATTGGCTTGACCGCACCGGACCGGCCACAGCGGTCATCGGCCCCTTTTGATCCGGATCAAGCGACGTGCGGCCTGAACGACGATCGGCCATGTTGAAGACTGAGGGGCGATCATTTCAAAATGTCCGGAATTCGGAGCTGTCACGACAGTAATGCTTGCAGATCCGGGTGCCTTGGCGGCGATCCTGGCATATGCCTTCCCCAACCAGGTCCAGCCTAGATCCTTGTCGCCGAGAACGATTGTTTGCGGCACGCGGATCGGCAGCATCCGGTTTGGCTCGGCAGCCTCATATCGCTCCGGTACCGCACTGGGCGAGCCGGACATCAGCTTGTCGATGACGCTATCGCAGGTTTTCTTTTCATAGAGCGCGGTCAGCCCCGTGGCCGGGGCAAGCGCCAAGACGCCCTTTGGCAGAAGCGGCTCCGCGACCCACAGATCACTATCGCGACCAATCCTGTCTCGCCCCGCCAGCCAGAGCGCTAGCTGCCCGCCGGCGGAATGACCGCCCACAAAAAAGCGATCAAGATCAAGCGGGAATATCCTGGCCAGTCGCCGGAGATCGTCGGCTGCCCGGGCGACGTCCAGGAAGGTTCCTGGCCAGCCGCCACCGGGATCGCCGACCCGACGATATTCGATGTTCCACACGGCGACGCCTTCCTTGGCCATGGCTCGCGCGAAAGGGCGACTATGCTTGATGTCAAAGCCAGAGAGCCAGCATCCTCCGTGGATCCATATGAGGATCGGAAATGGCCCTTTGCCTTTCGGCAGAGTCAGTTCTCCAAATTGAAGCGGATTTGGACCATAGGCAATCTGCCGGCCCGGGATCGCGTCCGCCGAGTGCGCCAAATCCTGGGCGGTGATCAGAAGAGAGGTTTCGGCGGCGTGCGCAGGCATCGTGCACATCGCCGTCGCGACCAGCAGCGGCAACACCCGCTTCGGCATCTGGCTCATTGCTGCTCCCTGCGCGCCGCAAGGTCTGCGGCGCAGAGGCCCGTATCAGCGCGCCGCATCTTGGCCTGCATGAGCCGCTTTTTCGATCAAGCTCCGGTAAACGGAACTCAGAATTTGCGGCTGCTGGATCAGGTTGCCGCCCCAATCCTTGTCGAGATCGTCCAGCGGATGAGCGGCCACCAACTGATCCAATGTCATCCCCGCGGCGATTGCCTTGGCCACGCGCGCCCGCACCTCGCGCATCATGATTTGAAAGACGCGAATATCCTCGCGCGTCTGCACCGGTCCGTGCCCCGGAATGATTTTGGTGTTCGGCCCGGACATCGCATAGAGGCGCTCATACCAATCGAGCAACCCGTCCACCGAACCACCATGAGCAACGTCTATGGACGGATAGAAATGGCCAAAGAAGGTATCACCGGTCTGAATGATGTCAGCCTCGGGAAAGCGCACGATCAGGTCGCCATCGGTATGGGCCGGAGCAAGATGGATGATCTCCGCCTTTTGAGCCCCCAGATGCAGGGTGGCACCCTGCCCTACCGTGAGCACGGGCAGCGCAGCCGGGTCAGGCCGATATTGCCCGGCCTTGTTCCGCGACGGATCGGCCTGCGCGTCGGAGATGTGCTTCCAGGTCTCCTCGCTGGAGATCACCACCGCGCCGGCACCAGTCCAGGCCGCATTCCCGCCAGCATGATCCCAATGGAAATGGGTGTTGACCACATATCGGACCGGTAGTGGGGAAATCCGCGCCACGGCGGCGCGCAATCGGCCGCTCAACTCCGGATATTCGGCATCGACGAGCAGTGTCCCGTTCGGCCCCGCGAGCACCCCGATGTTACCGCCGAAACTCTCCAGCATGTGAACGCCATGGCCCAGATCATGATCGATGATCGGGACTGTGGCCAAATCGGGCATCACCCCCTTGATCGGATATTTATCCGGAGAGGGCGCGGCGCAGGCTGCGCCCGACCAGGCAAGGACGAGGCTCAGGATGAGCGGGGAGAACGGCTTCATGGTGATTTCTCCAACTGAAGGTGGGATCGCGGAACGGCAGAGGCAAGTGATTTCACGCAGCGTCGTTCATGGCGCGGTCGGTGCCCCTTGACGCGGTCAGCGCGCAGCGCGCCTCAGGGGTCGCCCGCCCCCAGGAAGCGGGAGCTTGTCCTCGTCAATCAGCTTGCCCCCTTTCATAACGAACACGATATCCTTGGCATTGTTGATATCGATTGTCGGATCCGAATTCAGCAGCACCGCATCGGCACATTTTCCGGTTTCGATGCTGCCGAATTCCGCAGCGCGACCAAGATGTTTTGCGCCATTCAATGTGGCCATCATGATGATGTCGGCGGCGGGGATTCCTGCGGCCTGGAGCAATTCCATTTCCCGATGAACCGCTGGCCCCGAGGATTGATCGGTTCCGATCGCAACCACGCCGCCTGCCGCATAGATCTGGCGGATATTCTCCTGCGCCACCGGGGTCATCAGCTTCATCCACCAGGTCCATCCGCGATCGCGCCAGGCAGGCAGTGTTTTCGTCTTCAATTCGTTGAGCTCTGCCGGGCTGATGGCTGCCTGATAGAGTGGCTGATCGAGAAATTCGGGATGTTCGACCAGACGGCTATATCCCTCTCCGATCGTCAGCGTGCTCGCCATGGGCGTTTTTTTCGCACCCATCAGTTTCGCAAATTCAGGGGAAATCGGTCCTTGGACCACGGGATGCGCCAGACTGTCCGCGCCTGCGAAGATCGCGTCTATTGCCCGCAACTCGCTGGAGGTGTGGGCCGTGGTGCGTATTCCATGGCGGTTTACCTCAAGGATGATGTCCTGCATCAGATCGTTCGGCATCAGCGGGATCAAAGGCCGCGTGCCCCACCCATGTTCTTCCAGGGTCAATTTGACGATATCGGGCTTCTGCGTCTCCAGATATTTAAGCAGAGCGGGCTTGCCCTGAGGCCAGGAGTCGATCCTGACGGCCATCGAATCGCCATGGCTTCCGGGATAGGTGATCAGATTGCCCGTGGCCAGGATATGAGGGGCGAGGATCTTTCCGCCGCGCTCCGCGGCACGCAATTCGATGATGTAATCCGCATAATTTCCGGCGTCATATACGGTGGTCACGCCCGAATAGAGAAAGCCTGCCAGAGCGCCAAGCCCGAGCACCCGGCCTGCCGCCATCTGGGCGGGAGTGTAGACCGGTTGCGGCGCAAGATCGCCGTTCGGGATCGCATTCGGCGTTTCACCTTTTGGCGCACTGCCGACCATCCGGGCACCATCGCCGCCGCGTGGTCCCTTCAGGTGGATATGCACGTCGATGAAACCGGGAACGATGTATTTCCCCTTCCCGTCGATATGCCTGCCGGTTTCTGCCGGCGCGAGGGCGGTCGGCATGATATATGTGAACCGGCCATCCTTGATGCCGATACTCATATGTTCCTGTTTCGCGTGACCCGTTCCGTCGACGAGGGTAACGTCGTCAATCACCATATCCTCGGCCAGCACCGGGGCGACGGTTCCCATCATCAGAACGGCCATCATGAAGCATTTGGGAAAGATCATGCTTGCCATTCTATCTCTCCGCTTTCGCGCCAAAATGCGCTCGAAAAACATGGTCCTGACGGAATTTGGTAACGCGCGTATTGTCGCGCATGGTTCACGTTAGCGCGAGATGAGATGGCTCCGCGGCCGCCTGCTGATGCGCCAGTCCGTCTATGGCCTGTATGACCGCCACCTTGAACTGGCCCAGGACCATGCCTTTCCAAACGGGCTCATCACAGAAAAAGGCGTCTTTGAGCGCCTGCTTGATGGCATGTGCCTTCGCCGCGGGCGCGTCAGAATTGCGATAAAGCCACTGGTCGCCCCTGAGAGCCGCTCGCACGGAGGGCGTGCCGACCGTTCCATATTCAAGCGCCATGATCGTGGATTCAAAGGACAAGCCCAGATCGTAGACCAGGTGTGCCAAAGCTCCTGAAACGGTGCCCGAAACGGCACCTTTGCGGTGAACGCTGAAGACATCCTGCCCCCACCAGGAACGCGCGCGCGCTTCCTCGGCTGGATCAGCGCGCCCGACGTACAATTTCTCGCCATGCCCATAAGGCCCCAATCCCGTATGGACGTCGATCCAGCCCAGACTCCGGGTCGTGGACAACATGGTTTTGAGCTGCCTGAATAAAGTCACGGCGCTCCAGCTTTTTGCCGCGCCGCCGAAATATAGGCCATCAGGCTTGGAGTATTGGCCCGTCGCGATCGCCCGGCGGAAATCGCTCTGCCCCATTTCGGCAATGACTTCATTGAGACGCGCATCGGCTTCCGCAGTCGGCGGCCAGGATTTCGGAATGAGGAGCTCATCGAGCTGGTCGTAGAGTGGATTTGCGGGAACCCCGCTCGCGAAATCGAGCCAATTGCGATTGAGATCGGCATTGTCCTCGTTGACCCGGCGAAGATGCGAGAAGCCATATGGATTGACGCCATGAACCAGCAGCAGCGCCACCCCATTCTGTCTGGCACGCGTCTGCAAATCCTCATCTGCAAGCAGAAGAGACACACAGCCGGCACCGCAAAATCCCTCAACGCCATGCGTGGCCGTCGTGACAAGCAAAGTCTTGCGACAGCTATCGTCGCCGAGATAGGCGAAATCCATGGCGAGCGCCTCACCGTGCGCGCCGGCAACATCCGGCATGACCGTGCTCTCAAGCCTGGCTCCACGCGCCACGGCCTGACGCAGGAAAGCTTCGCGACTCTCCAGATAATTAACCGGAAACGGATCTGCTGCGAACACTGGTTTCACTTTCAATTCAATCGATGTTTTGCGCAGAGCGGTCTTCGATCTTCGTCAAGGCGAGGAGCGAAATGGCGATGCAGAAGATCACATAATATGCGGGGCTAATTTTCGACCCTGTCGACTGGACGAGCCACACCGCCACCAACTGAGCAAATCCGCCGAATATCGCCACGCCAATGGCGTAAACCATCCCCATTCCCGTCGCGCGCAAATGGCGTGGCAGGAGCGACGGGATGATCGCCATTGTGGCGGCGGATCCCAAGGCCTGCAGGCTTGCCAGCAGCCCAACGGTGACAAGAAGGGTCGTGGAGGTGGGAAAGGCGTTGAGGAGAAGAAATGCTGGAACGATTGCGAGCGCCAGGATGACGCGCACGCTGATCGCGATTGTCTTTTTGGGCAGGCGATCCGCCGCCAGCCCCCCGATCGGGGCGACCACGAATGTAACGATTCCGCCCAAGATGCCCGAGAGCAGCGCCGAGGGCATCGGCAATCCAAGCTGGGTTATCCCATAAGTGGGAAGGTAAAAGGTGATCATATACGCACTGACCGTGCCGCCAATCGTGAGCATGACGGCCAGAGCGAGATTGCGTTTGTGGTTCAGCAGCAGCTCGGCAAGGGGATGACGTGCGGCGTCACGCGCCGATTTCGTCGTGGCAGGTTCCTTCAACGTCCGGCGTATATACAGGCCGACGGGCAGAATAAGCGTGCCGATCAGGAATGGCACCCGCCATCCCCAGTGCAGAAAATCATCCGCATCGAGGAAATAGGATGTGCCCGTTGCGATCAAAGCACCGAAGCCGACTCCGAGCCCCTGACTTGCCAATTGCCAGCTCGCGTAGAAGCTTCGGGTGCGTGGTGTAGCAAGCTCGACCAGCAGAGCGGTCGATGCGCCGACCTCGCCCCCTGCCGAGAAGCCTTGGAGAAGACGGGCAAAGACGAGAATAAGCGGTGCCAGGATTCCGACCTGATCATAGGTTGGAGCAAGCCCGATCAACGCGGAACCCAATGCCATCAGGCCCAGGGTCAAGGTCATCGCCGCCTTGCGCCCGGCCCGGTCGGCATAGGCTCCCAGCATCAAGCCGCCTAACGGACGGGTAACGAAGCCAACACCAAAGGTGCCGACGGAAAAGAGCAGTTGGGAATAGGGACTGAAGTCCGGAAAGAACACTTTGCCGATGGTGACAGCGACAAAGCTATAGACGGTAATGTCAAAAAACTCGAGCGCATTGCCAATGGTGACGCCAGTGACGATCCGTGCGCGCTGTCCCGGCCGATAGAGTTCCCCATCGGACTCCGCCTGCCTCTGCCGTTCATCCGGCACGTCAGTCGCCCTTCGCGGATGAAGCCGACTGATCATCACCCGCCACCATCAAAACGGCGAGCGCCAGAATCCCCGCACCAGTCTTGATGGCCGGTTCGGGCAGAATCGAAAAATAGGGCGAATGGTTCGCGGGCATGGGAACGCCCGTCTCTTTCGCCGTCGCATTGGCAATCGGGTCGCCACCGCCGACATTGAAATAGACCGAAGGAACGCCTGCTGCAATGAACTCGGCATAATCTTCGCCGGTCGGACTGCCGGGTTGTGTCGGCGGAATATAGTTGATGCGATCAGCACCAAAAGCATTTTTCATGAATGCGGCGGCGCGTGGCGTCAGTTCCGCATTGTTGATCAGCGCCGGCGTGGCAATCAGCATTTCAATCTTCGGGGCCGGAGCGCCGGCCATTGCGGCCGCGCCATTGGCCGTCCGTTCGATGCCTGACACCATCAAGTCGCGAACCTTGGTGGAAAAGGTCCGGGTGGTCACCTGCAGCTCGGCTTGATCCGGAATGATGTTACCCGCCGTGCCCGCGATGAAACTGCCAACTGTCAGGACCCCGGCGATATCCGGATCCTTCTCGCGGCTGATCACCGTCTGGACATCCGACACGAAGTGAGCGGCCATGGTGATGGGATCGATCCCCAGATGTGGCCGCGCACCATGCCCGCCCTTGCCCTGAAAGGTCACGCGGATAAGGTCCGACGCCGCAGAATGCGGACCATCCTTGATCAGCGTGACACCGGCCGGACGATTGCCGACATGCGCCGCAAAACCAAAATCTGGTTTGCCAAAGCGCGTGAACAGGCCGTCCGCGATCATCGCCTTGGCGCCCTTTCCGGTTTCTTCGGCCGGCTCGGCAACAAACATCAGCGTCCCGCGCCATTCCTTCTTCATGGACACCAGAGCGTGCGCCGCGCCGAGCCACCACACCATATGCGCATCGTGTCCGCAACTGTGGGCAACATAGGTCTGCTTGCCCTCCCACGGCACTTGCACGCGACTGGCGTAGGGAAGGCCCGTCTTCTCCTCCATCGGCAGACCATCCATATCCGTGCGAACCATCACCGTCGGACCATCGCCATTGCGAAACATGGCGACAACGCCGGTCTGCCCGACACGTTCGGTCACCTCAAAGCCCATCGCGCGCATTCGCTTGGCAAGAATGGCGGCTGTACGGACTTCTTGAAATCCTAGTTCGGGATGGCTGTGAAGGTCTTTGTAGATGGCATCCAGGGCCGGATATTCCTTTGCCAGCACCTCGTCGATCCGAACTTTTTCAGCCGCGGAATCCAACGCGATCGCCGGTGTCGATACCGACAGGATCAGGCCCGTGAACAGGGCAGGCAGCCCCCTGTGCTTGAAGTTTTTCATGCGTTGAATTCCGTTTCTGGTCCAAAAGGCGCTATTTCGTGCGCCTGAAATACTCGACATAGATGCGGGGCTTGCCGTTTTCGAGTTTTGGAACGACGCCGTGGCGTATCCATTCGTCGGTCTCTTCAACGTAGCGCCAGAATTCGACGATCGTAGCCAGATCGCCTTCCAGCTTCTGAACCATGAACTCATCCTCATGCAGTTTGGAAACCGCCAGGTGATCGAAGTGCCGCCCGACAAGCGGCCGACTGACACCGTCAAATTTCCCGGACCATTCGGTCACGATCGGTTTCGCCGGATCGGTGACATTGACGCCGCGATAAGTGAGGCTGTCCTCGCTCACGACGATGGTCATGTTCAATTTGAAACCATCCGGTGCCCCGTCGTTCCAGGTGGCTTCCCGTTCGCTGAACGTGCCGCTTGGAGAACGGGCGAAGGACGCCGATGGCAGGATGGTTGCTGCGGCCATGATTGCTGCTGCAAAAAGGGACGACGCCGATGGGGTCATTTTCCAAAGCACGGGCTATTTCCCCTTTGCGCGTTTGAAATATTCCACATAGGTTTTCGTGCCGTTGGCAACCAGCGACTTGGCCACGACCCCGTGGCGTATCCATTGATCAGACTTCGATATGAATCGCCAGAACTCGCCGACGACCAAACCTCCGTCCCGGTATTTTTCGATCAGATAATGATCCTCATAGATCTTATGGACGGCGATTTCGTCGAAATGCTTGTCGGCGCTGGGATATTTTTTGCCATCGGTTTTCGCAGACCAATCGGCAATCAAAGGATTTGCGGGGTCCGTGGAGTTGACACCGTGATAGCTCAGAGTGTCACCAGAAACTGTCATGGTGATCTCCAACTTGAAGGCCTTGGGAAGATCGCCGTTGCTCCAATACGCACCGGCCTCCTCGAAGGTGCCGCTGGCGGGCCGATCCTTCGCAACCGCGGGGACGGAACTCACAAGCAGGGCTGCGAACATGATTAGCTTACGATTCATGAAATTTCCTTTCAGTTCATCATGAGGCAAAGTCGGACCAGGTTCTAAGGTCGGTTCGTCCATCGAACCCGCCCGACATTGCTCCGCCGTTCGTCAGAATTTGCTGCGCACGCCAAGCCCCACCGTGCGGGGTGCGGCGCTCGCAGCGTAAGCATTTCCGCCAGTCGCCGCTGTCTGGATCACATAGGAAACGGTGACCTTGTTGAACACGTTGTTGGCGAAGACATAAATCCCCCAACGAGCGCTCTCATTATCGATCCCGAAACGGACGTTGGTCAGGGTGTAGGCGGGCAGATTCCGCCTGAAGATATTCGTCGGATTGAACTCCGAATAGGACTGGCCGACGTGGTTGAGATCGACATGCGCCGTCATGTTCAGATCGTTGGCGATTGGTGCCGTATAGTCGGCCGATGCGCCCATGGTCACCTTGGGCGTGAACGGAATGCGGTTCCCCTTGCGACCGGCTGCCACGATGGCCGAACTGACCTGATCTTCGCTCAGCTTCGAAGAGGAAAAGGATGCGTTGGCCTGGAAGCTCAATCCCTGCAGAGGGCGTGCGGAGAATTCCGCCTCGATTCCCTGTGCCCGTGCAGCACCGGCATTCGATATGAAGGAGAAACCGGGTCCGGTAGAGGTCCGTCCTGCCACCTGCATATTGTCCCAATCGATGCGATAGGCGTCGATGTTGAAATTCAGTCGATTGTTGAACCAGCTCGTCTTCAAGCCGACCTCGTAATTCCAAAGACTGTCAGCTTCATATGGCGCAAACTCGGGAGGCAGACCAAGAACCTGATTGACGCCGCCTGGACGATATCCCTGCGAAGCGGACGCGTAGAACAGGATTTTTTCATTGGCCTGATAGGCAGCGTTGAACTTCGAAATCCAGCCGGTGTCGGATGACGAGGTGATCGCATATGGCTGCACATTGATTCCGAGCAGATCGAAGCCTTTGAGCGTTTGACCGCCGACAGATCGATCATATTTGAAATAACGCAGGCCGCCGGTGAACGTGAGTTTGCTCGTGATATGGGCCGCGCCCTCTCCGAAGAATGCAATCTGCTCCAGCTTGTCCTGTACGACGCGCTTGTAAAGATAGATTTCAGGCGAAATCAGTTCTCCGGTGAGCGGATCCGCCATGGTGGCGCCATTGGTCACGTCGCCATTCCGCTTGGAATAATAGGTGCCAACGGTCCAATCCAGGAATTGACGGCCATTGGAGCTTAACCGAAGCTCGGCACTTGGCCCGCTGGTGTCCAACCTTGGCGTGATGGCAGCAGGCGTCGTACTCTGGACATAGGCGTTGAACGTGGCCTGGGTTTCAGGCGAACAGGGCGACCCATTTCCTCGTAAACGCTGGCATACAGCCGGGTTATTGAGATTGCCAAGGAGCAGTTGCGAGGTATCTCCCGACGTGTTGTTGATCTTTCGATCGGCATAGGATGCGATAGCCGTTGCCGTCACCGGACCGAGATCCCAGCGCGCGGTCACATTGTAGAGTTCCGATTTATCGACCGAAGGCATTTGGATGAAAAGCGTGTTCTTAAGCGCAGGGCCATCAAGGAAATATTGCCCAGTTTCGCCCCGAGTCTTCTGGTAGTTGGCCGAAGCATCGATCGTCAGGCTGTCGGTGGGCGTGAACCGAACCAGGAAGCGCCCGCCTTGGCTATGCGCAGAACCAGTATTCTTCCTGTTCAAGCGGGTGTTATCGATAAACCCCCCGCTATTTGCGTCGAAGAGCACCAGGCGCGCTGCGAGCACATCGCTGATGATCGGGACGTTGATCATGCCCTGCACGTCATGCCGGGATGAGCCGCCATCGATCGAGCCGATCTCCGCTTCAACCGCGCCTTCTAACTTCTGCGTCGGCTTGTTAAAGAGGATGCGCACGGTGCCCGCCATGGAACCCGATCCATAAAGCGTCCCCTGAGGACCGCGAAGCACCTCGACACGCTGAACATCGAACAGCTTCAGGCGCGGGGTCGAAAGACCCGCATCGTTTCCGGGGCTGACGGCACCGGTGACCGCCGTCTCGTCATAATATACGCCCACGGTGGGCTCGCCGACGGATTGGATGCCGCGGATCACCACGCGTGTCCGGTCCGAACCGCCGTCGACAAAAACCAGATTGGGCACCGCCTGGGTGATGCCTGTGACGTCCGTGACGCCAGCGCGCGTCAGCATCTCGCCGGTGACGGCGCTGATCGTGATCGGCGTCTTCTGAATGGTCGAATCGCGCTTTAGCGCAGTCACGACGATCTCGCCGCCTGTTTCATCTTCGGACGCGCTTTCATCCGAGACGGGTGCTGCCATCGCAACCGACGAGGCGACATCTTGCTGTGCAATGGCGGGCAATGTTTGAAATGCTCCCACCAATGCAATTGCGGATACTTGGCCCAAAATTCCAATGCGCTGCTGAACTTTCAACGGATAACTCCCTTTTTTCCCGGCCCTGCCTCCGGAACTGGTTAGGAAAATCGCGCGGCCTATTAGGCTCGTCAGACGATTCTTGACGTCGATCATCAACGATAAGGGGAATAAGAAAAGAATAATTCTTTTTTTTCTTCGATAATCATGTCTTATCACCCATCAGCGGAGATCAGGCCATGAAACCCAATCAGATGAAAACATTTATCGCTGTTGCGGAAGAGGGAAGCATCCACCGCGGTGCCCGTCGCTTAGGCATCTCTCAACCGGCAGTCTCGACGACCATCCGCCAATTGGAAATCCATTTCGGCGTGCCGCTCATGAGTCGTGGCGTTGGCGGGATCGAACTGACTGAATTCGGCACCTTGCTTCTGGCACGCGGCAGAGCGCTACTTTCGGACATGGGCCGGCTGTACGACGAAATGTCCCACCTCGCAGAAGGACAGACCGGATCGGTAACGGTGGCGCTCTCGACTGCGACGAGCGCGGCGCTGCTACCCCCGGCTCTCAAGAAATTCCGCGATGTCCTGCCATCGGTCGACGTCATGCTGAAGGAATCGAGTTTCAGCGCCGCGATTTCGGCGCTCACGGAAGGCAGCGTCGATTTTGCAATCATGCACGTCCTCCCAGAATTCGAATGTCCGGAGGGGATAGATCAGGTGTTTCTGTCTAAAATGCCCTTCATAGTGGGGATGCGCGCCTCTCATCCGTTGAGAAATTCCAAGTCGATCACAGATTTGATCGACGCGGACTGGCTGCTTCCCCCGACAAGCGATGGGATCCCCGGCACCTTGTTCAACGCCGTGTTCGGAAGACATGGCTTTTCCCTCCCTGTTTGCACGACACGCTGCGACTCCGTCGGTACCGCGTTGAACTTATTCGCTGCTATGGATCTGGTAGGTTTTTTCTCGAAGCCTCTGGCGGATGTCGAATTCGGGAGGTTCGGTTTGATCCAGCTTGAATTTGCCGAAGAATTTCCTTTTTATCATGCGGTCATTCTGAAGCGTCGCTCGATGATCACGACCGTCGTCGCGCAGCGTTTTATGCAATGCTTTATCGACGACGCACCGGCGAAGGATTAGATTCGCCGCCGAAGAACTAGCCGGCCTTGCCTCGATCAGCAGACCTCGAGCGAACGACCAGGATAGCTTTTTACGGCTCACTTGAATTGACCACCCGGCGGAATCGGGCGTCGCTCAGACGCTGCGCTCAGGCGATCCATTGAAAAAATTCCAGCGTGTACCCCTCAGGATCTCGCACTTTGAATTCGATCGTCCGTCCGCCGCAGCCGGCCCCCAGACCAAGCTCCGCGCCCTCGACACCGCGGTCATGAAGATGGCGCTGCCATCGCTCCAGATCCGCAGTCTGAATCGACAGCAGGGCTCCCTTATTGGCACCCTCAATCGGCGACTGACTACCGAATCCGTCTGTCACCAGCGCGAGGTGGCTTGATTGGAAAATACGCAAAACCACGAAGTTTTCCGTGTCCATTACCCGTTCGAAGCCGATGCGCGTCTCATACCAGTCCGCCGCAGCCGCGAGATCCCGATAATAGAACATCGTTAGGACACCCGTGATGTCGCGAATTGAGGAGCGCGCGGTCATTGCCTGCTGGATGGGGCGCGCGACATCAGCGATCCACCTCGATATTCTTCTCGATCCGGCGCAGCAATGCGCGCAGCATCGTAAGTTCATCCTGGTCGAAACCCTCCAGCGCGGCACGCTGGTGCCGAAAGGCGGACGGCACGATATCGTTGAACGTCGCAGCGCCCTTGTCCGTCAGCGCCACTTCGACGATGCGCGAATCCGCGGCGGAAGTACGGCGACCGGCGAGACCCTCCTCCTCCAGTTGCGCGACAACGCGGCTGACAGTCGGCTGCTCCATCATCGTGCGTTCCACGATGTGCGAAAGGCTCATCCTACCGTGCGAGCGCAACACGCTCATCACACGCCATTGCGAAAGATTGACGCCGATCGCGCGCAACCGCCCCTGGATTCTCAAATTCATCATGCTGGTGACCCGGAAGAGTTGATAGGGGAGAAAATCGTCCAGCCATTTGTCACCCGCCTCCAATTCATCCGCACTCTTCACGTCGTTTCCCGCCGTAGCGCTTTTCGCCATTTGATCCTCCCTGGCAAAGGATACCTATTCATATGAAAGGGTCAATCCGACTATTGCGGCGCAGTATTTTGTATGCAAACATATATTCATATGGATATTATTACCAAGGCAGACTCATGAACGGAGCCACACCCATAGCCGATGCCCCCGGCAGCCGCGATGTCTGGTCTTCCAAGCTGGGCTTCATCGTCGCCACCGCCGCTGCAGCGATCGGGCTGGGTAGCTTGTGGCGCTTTCCCTATGTCGCCGGTGCGAATGGCGGCGGCGCCTTCGTGCTGATCTATATCGTCTTCGTCGCCGCGATCTGCGTGCCCTTGATGATCGCGGAGATGACGATGGGCCGCCGCGGCCATGGCAGCGTGATCTCCACCATGCACCGATTGGTGAAGGGTGAGGGTGCCTCCCCGGCCTGGAAGGCGATCGGCTGGATGAGCATCGCCGTCCCCTTTTTCGGATTGAGCTATTACAGTGTCGTCGCCGGCTGGGGCGTGGATTATGCGCGCCAGGCGATCTTCTCCGGCTTTTCGGGCATCGGCGGCGAAGGCTCACGCGCTCTGTTCCAGACGCTGATTGGCGCGCCGGTACGCCAGGCGAGCTTCCAGTTCGCCTTCATCATGGCCACCGCCATCGTCGTCGCTTTGGGCGTGCAACGCGGGATCGAA
The DNA here is from genome assembly GCF_014199215.1 of Sphingobium boeckii. GTDB lineage: Bacteria > Pseudomonadota > Alphaproteobacteria > Sphingomonadales > Sphingomonadaceae > Sphingobium_A > Sphingobium_A boeckii. The sequence continues at coordinate 777,066 of NZ_JACIJC010000001.1, read as the reverse complement.
TTTGTCTCGCGGATCAAGATGACCGCGCTCTTTCTCATCCTGCTCGGCATGGTGCTCTACAACGCCTTTACCGTGGGTCTGGGCCAGAGCATCGCTTTTCTGATCGTCCCCGATTTCAGCGTGGTCACCGGCGCCAGTGTGCTCACCGCGCTCGGCCAGGCGCTTTTTTCCTGCGCGATCGGCGCGGGGGTGATGATGACCTATGCCGCCTATCTGCCCAAGGGCGTTTCGGTGCCGCAATCCGCCGGGATCGTCTCGCTCTCGGTGGTGGTCATCTCGCTCATGTCGGGCCTTGCCATCTTCCCGATCGTGCTCTCCAGTGGGCTGCAGCCGACCGAAGGCCCCAATCTGATCTTCGTCACCCTGCCCGTGGCCTTCGGATCGATGCCGGGCGGGCGCGTGATCAGCATCTTCTTCTTCGGGCTGATCGCGCTGGGCGCCTTTACCACCGCGGTGGGCATGCTGGAGCCGGTGGTCGCCTGGCTGATGGAGGCCACCGGCCTCAAGCGCGGCGTCCTCGCTTTCGCCACCGCTTTCGCGATCTGGCTGGTCGGCCTGCCTTCGCTGCTCTCGTTCAGCGTGCTCAAGGACGTCCATCCGCTCGCGATGCTGCCGAGCTTCGCCGACAAAACCTTCTTCGACATCCTCGATTTCGGCATCGCCGAGACATTGCTGCCGCTCAACGCGCTGATGATCGCATTGTTCGCCGGCTGGGCGTTGCGCAAGACGGTCACGCCAGCCGAAGCCGACCTTTCGCCGCGCGGCTATCGCCTCTGGCATTTCATGACCGGCATCGTCGCCCCGATCGCGATCCTCGGCCTGATGATCGATATGCTTTCGCGCTGATCCATTCTTTCGACACGCCCGCATGTCCGGGTGACATTGACGGAGACACATCTTGAATCTCGATTTCGACATCGCCGCCTTTCGTTCGCATTTCGCCTCTCTGCCGCGGCTGACCTATCTCAACAGCGGCTCCTATGGCCTGCTGGCCGGCAGCGTCCGCACAGCCTTCGATTCCTATCTGGATGGACGCGTCACGCGTGGCGCGGATTGGGGTGGCTGGGTCGGCGCGCTGGAGGAGACCCGCGGCCATATGGCGGCGCTTCTAGGCGTGGATGCGGACGAGATGGCGATCACCGGATCGGCCTCCGCCGGCATCAATGCCCTGGCAAGCGCGTTCGATTTCTCCGGGCCGCGCAACAAGGTGGTCGTCACCAATTTCGATTTCCCCACCAGTGCGCAGATCTGGCATGCACAGGAGCGCGTCGGCGCGGAGGTGGTCCATGTCCCCGAGGCCGGAGATGGTTTCATCCCGCTCGAGCATTTCGAGCGCGTGATCGACGAGCGCACCGCGATCGTGGTCCTTTCCCAGCTCTGCTACCGCCATGGCGGCCGCATTCCCGACACGGACATCCAGGCGATCGCGAAGATGGCGCACGACATGGGCGCACTGGTGATGCTGGACAGCTATCAGATTGTCGGCACCACCCCCGTCCTGCCCCGCGATCTGGACGTGGATTTTTGCGTCGGCGGAATGCTCAAATATCTGCTCGGCACCGCCGGCATTGGTTATCTCTACGTCCGCCGGTCGCTCATCGATCGGCTGGTGCCGCGCACGTCGGGCTGGTTCGCTCAGGCAGAGATCGATGCGATGGACATTTTCGCGAACGATCCGAGCCCTACTGCGCGCCGCTTCGAGGGCGGCACTCCCCCGGTGGCTAATTGCATCGCCACGGTGGCCGGACTGAAGCTTGTTCGCGATACCGGGCTGCAAGCCATCAGCACGCAGATAAAAACGGTCACACGCCACACGATGGAGTCGCTCCGCGAAGCGGGTATCGCCTGCAACAATCCCGATATGGATGATCACCGCGGACCGCTCATCTCCATTCAAACCAGTGACGAGAATGCTTTGGTGTCGGCCCTCGCCGCGCAAAATATCGTCACCTCCCGCCGCGATGGTCGCCTCCGCGCCGGGTTCCATGCTTATAACGACGCGGCCGATGCGGATACCTTCGTCGCAGCGCTGATTGATAAGCGCCATCTTATCAATGGCTGAAGTGCGTGATGAGGTCAGGGCGCATTGCCCCGACAAAGCGCCGCTCACGCCCGCTGCTTTTCGTCATCCGGTTTTACGGGGTGAAGATCGCCCCTCGTAATCCGGACGTTCGGCATCGGGATGAGGAACAACAATCTTCAAAGACGCACAATCGGGAGTTCGCGCTGCCTCCCGGTTGCAAGGAGATGACCATGCCGACGCCGATTATCGCCACGATCAAGCCCTTTTACCAGGAACTCAAGCCAGGTCAGAAAATCCTGTGGTGCAGTTGCGGCCGATCCAAGCGCCAGCCATTTTGCGACGGACGCTCGCATATCGGCACAGGCTTGGAGCCCGTGCTGTATCAAGCCAAGCAGGACGAGGAAGTGCTGTTGTGCGGCTGCAAACACAGCGGCACTGCTCCCTTTTGCGACGGCACTCACAGCAACCTTCCCGGAGGCTATGTCGACGAAACCGAGGCCGTCGCCGCGGCCACGCTCCCCGCAGTCGTCGCGCCCGACACGCAGGGCTTCGCGCGGCTTGACGGCAGATGCTATGTTGTCTCGCCGGGTTTTTCCGTTGCCGATCGCGCCACGGACTATCGTCTTCGGCCTTTGGTGACTCCGGCCCTCGGCGCGGCCCACCAGTCACAATTCTATCTCGAGCTTGATCGCGGTGCCTCACCCGTGTTTACCGCGGACGGCGATGTCGTCATCTGGCTCTCGCACGGCGAAGGCAACGCAATCATCGGCGGACGCAATTTTCCGTTTTCAGGGGGGTGCGGCGTTCATGTGGTCGCCGGCGAGACCTTTCGGCTGGAGGGTCAGAATATCGCCGCCTATGTCTCCGTGTGCCCGGCAGTTGAAACCCTCGAAACAGTCGACGCGATCATCGACGGCTTCGACGAGAGCATGGCCGACCGGCTCGGCCTAATCGACAAAGCCGCACGCTCCGCTATGGGACCGCGCTATTTTCAGATACTCCTGGATGATCACCACGGACTTGACAACTCCGCCCTCTTTATCGGCCATATCCCCATGTCCAAGGCCGAAATGCACCGCCATCTCTACGAGGAGGCGCTGATCATCCTTTCGGGCGAAGGGATGATATGGAACGAGAATGCGCGGGCAAAGGTGTGCGCAGGCGACGTGATCTTCTTCCCGCGCAAGCACATCCATTCGCTTCAAGCCTTATCGCCGGAAGGCATGGACGTGGTCGGGTTTATTCATCCAGGCACGAATCCGGGGATCAATTACTACTGACCTCCTATCACCATCATCTTGCAGATCAGGTCGGTCTTGGTTTCAACCGCGGTGCTCGCCATTTCGACGCCATAGTATCGATCGTCGTCCTTGTCGTAGAATCCGAGTTCGCGATTGGCCGGGGCCAAGGTCATCCGCAAATGCGCGCCCGTTCGCGCTGATAATTCGACCGCTTATCCCAGTCTGTTATCTTTCCCGGCGAAACACCGGTCCTTGCGCGATGAGTCTCCGTAATTGCCTGCGTGACACGCGCAAATTGGATGGCAACGATCGCGGATCGATCGCCACCGGGGCCGGATTCTACAACCCGCGTGGATCGACCACTGTCCGGATCGGTGACAGTGGATTGGACATGTCGGCCATTGCGGCCCTCACGTTGTTCAGCCCAATGCGCGTTCCCAGCCAAGGGCGTACATCTATCCGCCCATCTGCGATCGCGCGCAATGCGAGTTCCATGTCCTCCGGCTCTTCACCGCCGGCAAACTGGATGTTGAGGCGTTTGTTCTGCGCAGCAAAGACAAGGAGTTGTTCCGGCTCCATGCAATAGCCACCCATTACGATCCGAGCCCCAAAGCCGACGCCGGTAATGACCTGTTGCAGAAGCCCAGGCAGGCCGACACATTCGTAGATGAGGTTCGCCCGCCGGTCGCCGAAATCCGGAAGCGGCCCATAGGGGGACAGTTCGCGCGGATCGATGACAATATCTGCGCCCATTGCAATGGCCAGGGAGCGCCTTGCCTCGTGGAAATCGGCCGCGACGATCGGCGCGATACCCATCAGCTTCAGACCGGCGATGACGCCGAGGCCGATCGCCCCGCAGCCCAGCACCAGAACGACATCCTCCTTGTCGGGCCGCCCCCGCCGCGCATGTTCCAGACCCACCGCAAGCGGCTCGGTCATCGCCGCAAGATCGTCGTCCAGGTCGCCGGGGACTTCGAGCATCATGTCTTCGTCCAGCAACATGTACTCGCCAAAGCCGCCCGGGCAGTCGTGGCTGAAGCCGACGATGGCATGAGCGCCAGACTGCCGCATGATCGGAATGGACGTGACCTTCCGGCCGGCTTTCACCGTGCGCTTGCTGCCTGGACCGTAGTCGATGATCTCACCGACATATTCATGTCCGGGGACGAACGGACGGCTGAAGTCGAGACCTGCATAGGGTCCGCCATGCACCTTCGACAAACCGATAATCGTCTCGCCAGAATGCAGGAAATGCGCCTCTGAAGCGCACATCCCGCAGCTATGGGTGCGCACAAGCGCCTGGCCCTTGCCGGGCACCGGATCGGGCATCTCGCCCACATGAACGCTGCCGTTTTGAATATAGGCTGCTTTCATGGTTTATCCTGTTCGTTTAGGTTGAGCGCCGCGTAGGATCGATCGGTCCGGTCACGACTGCCCATGTCCGCTTGGCTCATTGCAGTCACGGGGCGGGTCTCGTCGAAGTCGCGGATCGCGATGCGATGATCGAGCCCCCAGCGCCCGTCCCGGAACGACCAGCGATCGACATAGCGGGTCCAAACGCTCATCTGCATCAGTGTCTCGCCGCGCTGCATCCGCAGGGTCGCGGTGCAATAGGCCTCACTCCCGGCCCGGTCGCCGTCGAGCGTGATGAGAATGTTACTGATCTGGTGGGAATGAGCAAGCAGACCGCGATGGGAGGCACAGATCTTGTCGATCACTTCTTTTCCCGGCCCCTGATGAAAACTCGCGCCATAATCGGCGGTCGCCCCATCGTGCCAAATGCTGTGACCCAGCGGAACGTCCAGCCTGTCCACGGACCGGCAATAGATATGAATCAGGTCAGCGATCGCCTGCCTGTCGTTTGGATCGGAGCGGGTCATCCTTGTGCGGGCCTCAAGTCTTGCATTGCCGCTTCCATGGCAAGAATGCGGTTCCGCCTCGCAGCGGCCGATTGCGGCACACGCCCCGCATCGTCATCCTCAAGACCCCAGTTATGCACGGGTCCATATGGCAGTCTTTCCAATCCGACACGGGCCACATCTTCCGCCGTTGCGACATCGCTGGGCATCAGCGCGCCGCGACTTTTAAGCCAGCGGCGGAATTCCGGCGTATCGGTGCGGCCCAGGATCAGGTTCAGCACATCGACGTCATGGCGTCGCAATTCGGCCCAAAGCCCTTCACCGAAGCACAGGTCGAACGCCTTGCTGCCAGAATAGACTCCCAACCCAGACGCGCCGCCATAGCAGGCACCGGACCCCACGAGAATGATCCCCCCGCGCTTGCGCTCCCGCATTTTGGCACCAAGCAGATGGCACGCCTGCATTACCGCGACCACGTTGCGCGCGACTAGATCAGTCCAAGCCTTTATATCCGTCTCGAAAAAGGCGGTGCCATTCGGATCACCGCCCGCGTTGCTGATATATAGGCCCACTTCGCGGCCTTCGGCGGCCGCCGCAATCTTGTCGATGGCGTCCGGAGCAGCGAGATCGATAGAGGCCGCAAGGGTCTCGGTGCCATAGGCCGCCTGCAATTCGGCCGCCAGTGCTGCCAGCGGTTGCTCGCGGCGGGCGATCAGGATGATCTTCAGCCCCTCGGATGCGAGGCGATGGGCAAAGGCTGCCCCGGTTCCCTCCGATGCTCCCGCGATCAAAGCCCACGGTCCATACTTCTCGTAAATGCCCATATCCCGCTCCTGCATCTTCATATGCTGAGGTGTAGATGAAGAATTACCGGCTATGCCGCCATTACAATTTCCGCGTACTGCCATATCAAGAATGGATGGGTTGGAAGGGTGCCTCATGGAAATCAGACGGCTCAGCTATTTCGTGCGGATTGCCGAGGATGGTTCGCTGACACGCGCAGCGGGCATGGTGCGGGTAGCGCAGTCTGCGCTAAGTCGGCAAATGCGCTTGCTGGAGGAGGAACTGGGCGTGCCGCTGTTCGAGCGGACGGCCCGAGGAATGCGCCTCACTAGCGACGGTGAAAGATTGCATGCCTCCGTGGCCGCGCCGCTGCGCGAACTGGAACTGGCGATCCAGGGACTACGTTCAGGGCCTTCGCGCGGAGCGGCGCATCTTGCTCTTGGCCTGCCTCCCAGCATCGCCGATCTCATGGGCCGGTCACTGGCGCTTCAACTACGCTCCGCGTTTCCCGATATCTGCTTCCGACTGGTCGAGGGACCGACCGGTGGGCTGGTGGATTGGTTGGGCCGCGGCATGATCGACTTTGCCGTTCTCGAAGAAGTCTCCCGTAACGATCTTCTCATTGAACAGAAACTCTTGTCCCTGCCTTTCATGTTGGTTGGACCGCCTGATATCGAAGCACCGTCCGGCGCCTCCGTCGGCATCGAGGAGGCCCTTGCGCTGCCATTGATCGTTCCATCCCATCATTTGGGTATTAGGGCAGCGATCAACGATGCGGCGCAACGGAGCGGGCTGAGCCTGGACATCCAGATGGAAGCCGACTCGACGCGTCTCATCAAGGAACTGGTGCAATCGGGCATCGGATATGCGCTTCTGCCGGAAAGATATGTCTTTGAGGCGGTAGCGGCAGGCCAGCTGCGAGGCTGGCTGCTCAATGGCGCTGCGCCGGTGCTAGACATCCTGTTCTCTTCGCGCAAGGCGAGCCAGAATGCAGGGCGGCAGTTTGTCAGCGTTGTGGAATTCATCACGCGCGGGATCGAAGGTGCATTGGCAATGACGGACTCCAGTAAGAGCAGCCATGAGCGGATCACCTCCGGGGACGAACTGAAGTAGTGAAATGGGCTAGCAAGTTTGCACGGGCGGGGCATCAATGCCCCCTGCCCTTACGCAGCTTACCAACCGGTGCATTTGCGGATGATGCCCTCGCGTCACAGAACCCGGTTTACAGGCCCATTGGCATCATCTTTTCCGCCGTCCCGCCGGCTCAGCGGCAGGCGGGATTGCCCGCGCCGGCCACCGCGACGTAGGCAATGCTCTGCGGCGGCAGGACCAGCGACGACCGAACCGCGCGCGGTGCCAGCCCGGTGACCGCGCCCGCTCCGGTCACGTTCGGCGCGGCGCCGTTGACCTCGATTGTGCGGTCGTCGAGCTTGGCCGCGGTCATGACGTAGGCCACCGCGCCCTTGCCCAGGGCCAGGCTCTGCGCCGTGGTCCCCGAATTGACCGCGGCAAGCGCGACGCCGCCGGGCTTGCCCCGCAGGCAATGCGCATAGAGCCCGACCTCGGGCGAGGGCGCGGCCGGGGCGGCGAGCACCTTAGGCCCCATCAGCCGCGCCCAAAGCACCGCCGCCCAATAATTCGGGCGCGGAGTCAGCGTGTCTTCGTCAATCAGCGCATAGTCGCTCGCCGACAGCGTGTTGTGCATCACCACGCGCACGCCCTGCTGGGCGAGTTGCCCAAGCTGGCTGACGTAGCGGAAGCTGTCGAGGAAGGTCGAGGCCCAGGGGCTGCCGCCGCAGGCCGCCTGCGCGGTTTCGGTCAGCCAGAGGGGCTTGCCCGGTTCGTACTTGTCGCGCAGCGCCGCGTAATAGGCCGCGTCCTTCAGCGTTCCGGTCAGCCAAGTCTTGGTCATCGCGTCGGCCGCGGTGGTGGAAGCCATGCCCTGGGCCGCGCAACGCTGCGATCCGCTGCCGTAGTGGTGATAGGAGACCGCATCGACGCTGCCGGGAGTGCCAGCCATCATGGCGTCGCTGGTCGAGATCCGTAGCGCCTCGGCCAGATGGGGCGGCAGGTTGGTCGCGATCGATCCCTCGCCCACCGAGCCCGGGCCGAGGATCAGCATGTTCGGCGCCGCGCGCCGGGCCCACGCATGAAACACCTTGAAATCGCGGACATATTCCTTCGATCCATAGCCTTTCGGCAGGTCGCTGGCGAAGGGCATGTTGGGCTCGTTGAAGAATTCGGCGGCGAACAGGCTGCCGCCGGCGCTGCGGGTCAGGTCGATCAGGCGCTGCGCCTGGGCCGGGGTCCAGACCCCCGCCGCGTCCCGCGTGCCGATGCCTGCGGCGAAGCTGGTGACGATCGGCGCGTCAAGCGCCTTGGAGAAGCCCACAACTCCGCGCCACATGTCGCGGGTCAGCACCTCGTTGAAACCGTTGGGCGCCTTCGCAACCGCTTCGCCCTCGGCGGGAAGGTAGGTGTTGGTGGCCCAGGTCCCGCTGACCCGCACATAGGCGGGCTTCAATTGACGCGCGAGGTGGCGTAAGCGCGGGTTGGCAAGATCGAGCGCCGCGCGCTGGCGATACATCTCGCCCGGCGGCCCGCCATAGGGCGCCCAGAACCTGCCGCCGGTCACTTCAACCATTTCGATGTTGTAGGACTGGAAGCGATTGTCGACTTCGGCGATCTTCGGCAGGGCCGATAGGTTCAGTGGCTGGACCGGCTGGGCCGCCAGCGGGATCGCGCCAGTCGCGAGCAAGCTTGCGGTCAGGGCTGAACGAAACAGTGTCTTCATGAGCGTCATCGCCGGATCGTGGTTGATAACATCATCAATTGCATATCGAAATTGGTCAGACAATCTCCAGTTTCGGCTTGGCCAATTCTTCTGTCCGTTCTGTCAGGCTAACCGCAGCCAGTCTCCGCCCAGGAGACAATGATGCAACCTATCTCCTAGGCGGCGTGGACAAATTGGTTGACGTTGCGATGGCCGGTTGATTCAAGGCTGCCTTTTGGAGGCAGGTTTGAGCCGGGGTGATCTTTCAGAAGCAGAATGGCGGATATTAAAGGGGCTGCTGCCGATTGATGCGGCAAACCGAGGGCGCGGGCGCCTCCCTGAAGAGAACCGGGCGATCATCAACGGCATACTCTGGCGACTTCGCTGCGGAACGCCGTGGCGCGACGTTCCACCCAAATATGGCAACTGGAACACGATCTACCGGCGCTTCAGACGATGGAGCGATGCCGGGGTCTGGGAGGCCGTGTCGGTCACATTGGCTGAGGTCATGGCAGATAGCGGCCACTACAGCATCGACAGCACCACGGTTCGCGACCATAAATCGATCTAGCTCTGAAATCTGACTTTTCAACACAATCGGTTGGCCTCCGGCGCGTCCGAAATAATATGGCTGCTGGCGAATTCGTCCAAATATTTTGCGCGCGCTGTGACGATGGCGCCTGAACCTTTCTTGCGCACAAGCCAACCCGAGCACCTATGTGTTGCCGTTGGGGGGGGGTAGTCATTCGTGAGGGGTCCAGATCGTCTCCACCGATTTCACACCGACTATCGAATGCATTTTTTCACCTATGATACGGGCACTGTCTTGGGTTGGCCCGTCGACAATGATCACCAGATCGAGCATGTCTTGCATTTGGCATATCGAGACATGTCTTGGGATTTCGTCACGCTGTGCGAGGGTACCAAGCAGTTTCAACGGCAATTGAGCGTTCGATTCTCCCGACACCCGCCAACGGGCCTGACCCATTTGTTCCGGAGAACCCAACAGCTGCCGATTGCTATGCAAATTGCCCACCGAAGCATCATCGAAGATTTCGATACGCTCCGAAAGCTCACTCTTGATTGAGAAAGTGACCATAACGCTCTCTTTTCAGGTGCCAAAAAAATCAATCGAAAGTGAAAGGGCTCGCTTGCGACAGAGGCGCTCGGCCTATGATCAGGTCGGCCGCCTTCTCCGCGATCATGATGGTTGTCGCGTTGGTATTTGCGCTTACGATGCTGGGCATAACTGAGGCATCCACCACGCGAAGACCATCGATGCCATGGACCTTCAGCTGCGCGTCGACGACGGCCATGCGATCGGTCCCCATTTTGCAACTGCTGGTCAGGTGGAAATCGCCCGACGTATTTGCGCGCAAATAATCGTCCATCTGACCGGCGCTCGCATATTTGTCGCCTGCGTCGATTTCCTTGACGCCCAGACCTGCAAAGGCCCGCTGATGCGCAATTTCGCGGCCCATCTCGACCGATCGGCGCATCAGTTTCAAATCATGATCCGTCGACAGAAAGTTCGAAAGAATAAGCGGTGGCGCTGTCGGGTCGCTCGATCTCAGCTTGATCCACCCCGCGGCCTCCACCCGCGTGGCGCCGATGCAATAGGTGAAGCCATGAACACCTTTCACCGCGCTGCCATCATCGTCCACGACGACAGGAATGAATTGCAATTCCACATCGGGATGAGCCACTGACGGATCGGATCGCATGAACGCGCAGGTTTCAACATTGTTGGATGCGCCCGCCCCGGTATGCGTCGTCAACCAGCGCGCACCCGTCGCCAGCATCCTGTCGGGCCGCAATTGCCTGCTAAGCGAGATCGGCTTGTCGATCGAGAATGTCATGTAGACCAACGGGTGGTTTTGCAGATTCTGCCCGACACCCGGCAGATCGTTGACGCAGGTGATGCCGTGTTCGGCGAGATGCGCCGCCGGGCCGATGCCCGAGAGCATGAGCAAATGTGGCGATCCCACCGCGCCGCTGGATAGGATCACCTCGCGGCGCGCATAGGCCTCGATGGCGATGCCTGCGCGACGGAAGCGCAGGCCGCTCACGCGATTGCCGGTCAGGATCAGCCGTTCCGCAAGCGATCGATCCGACACGACAAGATTTTTGCGCGCCGCATTTGGCCAGATATAAGCCTGCGCGGCCGATGCGCGCACGCCGCGATCCACGTTCATCTGAAAGGCCGCAAAGCCTTCCTGCTTGGCACCGTTGATATCATCGCTGAGACCATAGCCCGCCTCTTCACCGGCGCGCAGGAAGCTTTGATAAAGCGGGCATCGTTGCGGCCCGACCTGCACTCGTATCGGCCCCGACCCGCCGCGATATTCGCTTTCGCCACCTTCCCAGCTTTCGATCCGCTTGAAATAGGGCAGGACTTCGTTCCACGACCACCCCGCCGCACCCTCTTCAACCCAGCGCTCGAAATCCAGCGCATGGCCGCGCACGAAACACATGCCGTTTATGGCGGATGAGCCACCCACCAATTTGCCGCGCGGCTGGAATATCCTTCGATTGTGCATGGTGGGTTCGGGTTCGCCCTCGAACATCCAATTGTAGGCCGGATTGCGCCAGATATGATCGAAAGCGGCCGGCATATCGATCTTCCAGAAATCAAAAAGGCCGCTGCGGCTTGGCCCGGCTTCGATCAGCAGAACGGCAATGTCAGGATCTTCGGACAATCTGGCCGCCAGGGCGCATCCCGCCGATCCAGCCCCTATGACGATATAATCATATTCATGCTTCGAGCCGCGATCAGCCACGCTGCGATCCACTGTCGGCGAGAAGGAAGTCGATCAGCCTGTCTGTGCCGGTGATCGCGGGGTCCACGCACGGCAGGCCGGTGCGATCCTCCATGGCCGCCAGCGCGGCTGCGTGATCGGCCTTTGGCAATTGGGAAAGCTGCAGGCTGATGCCGGCACAGCGCACATCAGGGTTGGTCAAACGCGCCAGTTCAAGGTGTTGCGCAATGCCGGTTTGGATATCGACCAACGGGAAATCGGGATATCCATCCACATGCATCCGCGCCGCCTCGTGGCAGAGGATGATGGCATCCGGTTGGCTCCCATGAAGCAGGCCGAGGCTGACGCCGGCATAGGCAGGATGAAAAAGGGAGCCCTGCCCTTCGATCACGTCCCAATGATCGGGCACATTGTCCGGTGACAGGAGTTCGGCCGCCCCTGCGATGAAATCCGCCACCACCGAGTCGATCGCGATGCCACCGCCGCTGATCAGAATGCCCGTCTGCCCGCTCGCACGGAAGGTCGCGTTGATCCCGCGAGCGATCATCTGGCGCTCAAGCATCAGCGCCGTGAACTTCTTGCCGATCGCGCAATCGAGCCCGACCGTGAGCACTCTCTTGCCCCGACGTCGGCGACCGGTCGCTACCGGCAGCGTCAGCCCGCGCGACCCCCGGATATCGAAAAGCTGGCCGCCATGTTCCGCTGCCAGCTTGCGGAGAAGTTCGTTGTCGTGAAGGCGATCATGCAGGCCGGAAGCCACGTTCAGCCCGGCGCGCAAGGCCTCCGCTAACGCCGCGATCCACTCGGGCGGAAGCCGCCCGCCAAAGGGCGCACCGCCAACCACGACCGTTTTGATGCCCGCTGCCGCAGCTGCGGCAAAATCCAGATCCGGAAGGCCCAGATCAAGATGGTCGTTTGAAAAGCGAAACTGGGCGGCGCACCAGTCCGGGCGCCATTCAAGCAGGCCCAGCGCGGTCTTGGCATCCAGGCGATCCCGGATATCCGCAATAAAAAGCCCATAAGGGCGCGGAATATCCAGCGCGGGATAATGGATTTGGGTCACGGTTTCACGCCCTCCAATTGTCTGATTTCATATGCCGTCATGCCGGGACTCAGCCCCAAAGGCTCGGACTTGGGCCGCTGATACGATGGCCAGAAAAGTGCAATCCATGGGCGATGTCCTGACGCAATTGCAGCGGGCAATCGAGATCCACGATTTCGCACTTTGCCGCGACGATCAGCGCGGGCGCAATGCCGAGCGAGGAGCCGCCCATGCACCCCACCATCAGCCCAAAGCCCTTTGCCGATGCGGCATCGGCCAGCGCCATAGCTTCGGTGAGGCCGCCGGTCTTGTCGAGCTTGATGTTGATGACACTGTATTTGCCAGCCAGCGCCGCCAGGCTGCTGCGATCGTGGGAGCTCTCATCTGCGCAGAGCCTGAGAGGACCGGTATAGTCGAGCAAACCATCATCGGCATCGGCGGCCAGCGGCTGCTCGACCAATGTCACGCCGTTGGCCAGCAGATCGCCTTCCATGGCAAGAAGCTGTTCGAACGTCCATGACTGGTTGGCGTCCACGATGATTTGAGCGGTGGGGGCTGCGGCGCGGACCGCCCGCAGGCAATCGCGCGTATTCTCGGAGCCAAGCTTGATCTTGATGAGAGCGCGCTCGCCAAAGGACAGCGCGTCTTTCGCCATGACTTCCGGCGTATCGAGGCCGATCGTGATGTGGGTGACAATGCCGTCTCCGCTTTGGCCCACAAGATCATGCGCCCGAACGCCGCTGTGCTTGGCCTCCAGATCCCAGAGTGCGCAATCGAGCGCGTTCCGCGCGCCGCCGGGCGGCAGCAACGGCTTAAGCCAGGCGCGGCTCGGTCTTGTCGTGGCGTCGATCTGCGAAGCGACCTGCTGGATCTGCTCCAGCATGATCGCGCAATTTTCACCGACATAATCGACGCCCGCCGCCTCACCGCGCCCGGCCACTCCGTCATGACGGACAGTCACCTCAACGACAGGGGCATCGACATAAAGGCTGGAGGCGATCCGGAATGGGCGTTTCAGGGCATAGGTCTTCGCCCGCGCCTCTATCACCATCGGCTTCGATGCGTTCATGATGCGTTGCCCTCTGGCCCGCGCAACACCCATGCGCCGCGACGTTTCAGTACGAATTGGTAATAGGTGGCGGATGCCGCGAGAACGATTGTGGTCGCCAGAAAGCTTACCACCCCCGTGCCGGGATCAGTGACGTTCGTGTAGATCACATAAGCGAAGGCGATCAGCGCCAGCACGGGCGGCCATGGGAAAAACGGCATCCGGTAAACAGCGTGAGCCGTCGCGCCATTGCGGCGTCCGACGATGACTGCCGCACAGAGAAAGCCGTAGACCACCATCAATGCTGTGCCCGACGCGATCAGCAACAGGCTGAAATCGAACAGGCAGAGCAGACCGGCCAGCCCGCCGGTGACAAGCGTCGCCACCCATGGCGTCTTGTATCGCGCATCGATCCTGACGAGTGCGCGATTGATCGGGCCGGACCAGACCTGATCCCTGCCGGTGCTGAACACCATCCGTGCGGCAAGGATGACGATCGCGATATTGGCGTTGATGATCGCGAGCGCGACCGCCAGATTCATCGCCATCGCGAGGCCGGGACCGCCGCGCGCAAGTACGAAATCGCCGAACATCGTGCCTGATGTGAACGCTTCAGCCGTCGCGGGCGCACCGAGCAGCAAGGCGGCAAGGGGAACCGACTGCGAAACCACGCTGATGGCCAGCGCCCAGAGCACTGCGCGGGCGATATGGCGCGAGGCACCCTGCGTTTCCTCACCCAGATAGACCGCGCTGCCAAAACCGTAGAAGGCGAAAATGGCGGCCGACGTGCCCAGCCCGATATTGTTGAGTGTCGCGGGCGCGATCTGCCCGGCGGCGTTTGCGACCATGGGATTGGTGATTAGCGACGCCCAAGTATTGACCGGTTCAAGAAACCCGAGCGCCGCGACCACCACCAACGCAATGAGTTCGAGCGCCAGAAACAGGCCAGTGATGAGCGCATTCGTCTGCACACTGAGCAGCGCGCAGAATGTCGTCAGCGCCAGACAGACGAGCGCGTCGGCCAGCGCCGAAGTGTTGGGCAAAAGCGCCTGGACATAAGTCCCCAGTCCCAAAGCGATCACGGCGATGCCCAACATCAGGACCACCAGATTGAGACCCAGGATAATGAAGCCTGGAAGCGGCCCCATCGCGCGCGCCACCATGGCGTATTCGCCGCCCGAGAGCGGGAATGCGGACCCGAGTTCGGCATAGACATATGCGATCAGCAGACTGATCAGGCCGCCGATCAGCGCGCAGATCAGCGCCCCGGATCCCGCCTGCTGGACCACGCCGGGAATGACAATGAACACGGATGAGGCGGGCGTCACGCAGGATACGGTGATCATCAGGCAGCCGATCATCTTCATGCTGCGGCTGAATGTCGGTGTCGCTAAATGTGTCATGCTGCCCCCCCCGATGCTGCGCCATTTCACCCCCGGCCCCGGACGTCCATCAGGGTGCGTCAATCGGCTGAAACCGGTTTCACCACCACGTCCCAATGTTCTTCGATCAACGAGAAGCGTTTGGCCTCTTCGAGGGCGAGGGCAGTGCCATCTGGATATAGCCGCTGCGTGACCGCCAAGGCGGCTTCATCGTAGCGGCCTCCGGCACCAACGGCCGATTCTGCGTCTCGATACACGATCGTCACCCGAATATCCCAGCGCTGACCGCCCGCCATATGCGTGAATGGCTGCCGCTCCTCGATCCGGGTGATCCATCCCGCCTTCTTCATTTCGCGCAGGATCGGCTCATGATTCTTGCGATACAGGCGCAGAAATTCGTCCATCGCGCCCCATCGGACACGATAATAATATTCGACGGTGACCGGCCCGGCGGCAGGCGCGTTCTGCGTTGAAACGGGAGGTGCCGCATACGCCTGAGAAATTGTGCACAACGCCAAACCCAGCGTGACTGATCGTATCGGCATATGTCCTCCCTTTCATGTCGTCAGTGCGAATGCGGTGCTCCAGCTTATCGATCTGCAAGCGCATCGAGGGGTATTGCGGCAGCAGGCTGGACGAGACGCCGCGCATAATAGCCCTTCGTGCGGGTCAGGCTTTCGACCCAGGAAAAGCCGTCCGTTCGCCCGAGGCCGGACGCCTTGATTCCACCCCATGGCAGATGCTCGTCGACATAGTCCGCCTGGTTCACATAAAAGTTGCCGGTGTTGATCCGCTGGCCCAGCGCGAGGCCGCGATCGATGTCGTTCGTCCAGACCGATGACGTCAGGCCGTACTCCGTGTCATTCATCAGCGCGACGGCGTCCTCGTCAGACCGGACGCGCATAATCGGCGCGATCGGACCGAAGGTTTCCGCACGCATGATCAACATGCTGTGATCCACGCCAATGAGCACTTTGGGCGTCACATAGGCATCGGGGTTGCTGACGTCGGGCGTCGGGCAGCCGAGGATGTCGCGCGCGCCGGCCTGCAGCGCCTGCGCCACTTCAGCTTCTATCCGGCGGGCTGCGGCCGCGTTGATCACCGGGCCGAGTTCCACCACTTCGTCCACGGGATGGCCGATCGTCCAGCGCCGCGCCGCCGCAACAAACTGATCGAGAAACTTGTCGTAGACCGCATCATGCACATAGATCCGCTCCACCGAGCAGCAGGATTGCCCTGAATTGGAGAAGCTGGCGCGCACCAGTTCGGATGCTGATATCGCTATATCGGCGTCCGCCATGACATAGGCGGCATCCTTCCCACCCAGCTCGAAAATTTCGCGGATGAATTGCGCGGCGGAGGCCTGACGCACTTCATGGCCACCGCGCGACGATCCGACGAAATTGACCAGATCGATACTGCCGGACGCGAGCATTTTCGCACATTGTGCGTTGGTGAGATCAAGCGCCTGGAGAACGCCCTCGGGCAGGCCAGCCACGCGAGCGGCCTCGTTGATCACGGCGGAAATATGCGCCGTCTGCGGTGCGTGCTTGAAAATGACGATATTGCCAGTGAGCAGCGGTGCAAGGATCAGACTGGAAAGCATGACGACCGGATAATTCCAGGCACAGATCGAAAGGTTCACGCCGCAAGGTTCACGGCGCGCAAAGCGCCGCTCGTCAGCGCTCCCGGCCAGAAGGACTTCCGCCCCAAACTCCGGCAGAGTCGATTTATAATATTCATAGAGATAGTGCAGATCGCCAGTCTCATCGGATTTTGCGAGCGGGCGTCCAATCTGCCACGCCGTCATCCGCGCCAGATCATCCGATCGCGCGATGAACGCTTCCACGAAAGCATCCAATATTCCCACGCGGTCGCTGACCGAATAGTCCTTCCAGGAGCCAGCAGCTTGTAGCGCGGATGCAAGAGTGCCTTCGGCGTCCGCGTCGGTCGAAAAACGGCTCTCCCGGTAGAGCGTCCCGTCCACCGGACTGATGATCTTCAAAATTTCGCTCACATGCGCTCCCGATCGATAAATGCCCATCGATCCGTGCCGCAAGAGCCCGCAGGAAGACGCGAGGAACGACCCCGCCAACGTGCTTTGCGAATCCGGTTTCGGACGCGCAGAACATCGACAGTCCCGTTCAGTTTTGAAAATCAATAATTTGCATCAACCTATGCGCTCAAAGCATGAAAATAGGCGTTCGCTTGGGAATTCATGCTCAAAATACATTAACTGATCCGTATTATGTATTTTTATAGCTGATGGGATGTTCCTATGCCTTCTCACAGGAGATGGATATCGGACATGCACCATGGCTTTTGGCATTCGCGCTGAAATGGGCATCAAGCTAGTCTAGCCATTCCATAATGAGCGGATATCGAATGAAGACTTTGAGCGCATGGCGCGTCGCATGAATGCCAAATCGATGATCCGCATCGGCAGCGGAGCCGGGTTTGCGGGCGACCGGATCGAACCATCGATCGAATTGATCGAACAGGGTGATCTGGATTTCCTCGTGTTCGAATGCCTGGCGGAAAGAACCATCGCGCTCGCGCAATTGCGCCGGCTGGAAGATCCGCTCAACGGCTATGATCTGATGCTGCTCGAGCGGCTTGGCGGCGTCATCGATACGAGCGTTCGAAAGAACGTGCGTATCATCAGCAACATGGGCGCCGCCAATCCGGTTGCAGCGGCGGAGCGTGCTGCGGAACTGGCGCGGGAAAGGGGTTTTCATGGCATGAAGATCGCCGCCATCGTGGGCGATGATGTCACTGAATACATCGCAGCAGCAGGAGGTGCGCTCGAAGACGGGCGCACCGTTTCGGATCTGGGCGATCAAATCATTTCGGCTAACGCCTATCTGGGATCCTTTGCAATCGCGCGTGCGCTGGATGAAGGCGCCCACATCGTCCTAACGGGCCGCACGGGCGACCCTGCCCTGTTCGTCGGCCCTATGATTCACGCTTTCGGATGGGCGGAGGATGATTGGCATCGTCTGGGTCGTGGCACGGCGATCGGTCATATGCTCGAATGCGCTGGACAGCTTACCGGGGGCTATTTCGCTGACCCTGGATGCAAGGACGTACCCGGTCTTGCGCGCCTGGGCTTTCCGATGGCTGACATAGACGCAGACGGGATCGCGGTTTTTTCCAAGGTAGCGGGTTCGGGCGGCGAATTGAGCATCCGGAGTTGCACCGAACAGCTTCTTTACGAAATTTTCGATCCGGCCGCCTATCTGCAATCCGATGTAATCGCCGATCTGTCGCGCATCACATTTACCGAAATCGATCAAGGCATTCGTATGGACGGCGCATCGGGCCGCGAGCGCCCCGCCAAACTGAAAGTGTCTGTCGGATATCGCGATGGATTCATCGGAGAAGGCCAGATTTCATATGCCGGGCCGGGCGCGGTCGAGCGCGGCAAGCTCGCGCTGGAGATCGTCCGCGAACGCCTCGCTCTGCGCGCGCTTCCGATCGAAGAATTGCGGCTGGAATTGATCGGCGTGAACGCGACGAATTTCACGACAGGCGCTGCGGCAGCGACCGACCTGCGTGAGGTGCGGATCAGGGCGGCGGGCCGGGCGGCAGACAGGAAGTCTGCAGCGGCCGTCGGCGGTGAGGTTGAAGCGCTTTATACGAATGGGCCGGCCGGCGGCGGCGGTGCCTGGGCACAGGATCGCGAAGTCGTTGCCATCGCCTCGACCTATGTCGAGCGTGATGCGGTGGAGCCCGGGATCGTGTGGGTCACAGCATGACGACCTTGCGAAATCTCGCGCATGTGCGCACGGGCGACAAAGGTGACACGTGCCAATTTTCCGTGATCGTCCATGAAGCGCGCCATTATGAATTGCTGGAAAAATATCTCACGCCCGAGCGTGTCGGCCAGCATTTCGTCGAATTCGCCCATGGCCGCATAAGGCGCTTTGAAATGGCGCAGCTCGGAGCGCTCGTCTTCGTGCTGGAACAGGCGCTGCGCTCCGGCGTCACACGATCCTTGTCGCTTGATGCGCATGGCAAATGCCTTGGCATGACCCTCTTGAGCATCGACATCCCCGATGACGGGGCAACATCGCCTCACAGGACAGGATAGCCGTGCGCAGCCCTCCCATCGTGCATCGCCGGTCATGGCCGGTCCTCGCGGCGCTCGCGTGCGCCCTGCCCTTTTTCGCTGGCGCGGCGAAGGCGGCGGCCGATCCACAAGACGCACGATTTCTCGCGACCTATAAGGAACTGATCGAAACTGATACCTCGCTCTCGCAGGGCAGCTGCACGATCGCCGCGCGCAAGATGCTCGCCCGGCTCAAGGCGGCGGGTTATGGCGATGATGAAGCGCGGCTCATCGTTCCGCCCGCATTTCCGAAGCAGGGGAATCTCATTGCGCAATTGACAGGTCGCCGTGCCGAGGCACCCGCTATCCTGCTCGTGGCGCACATCGATGTGGTCGAAGCCAAAAGATCGGACTGGCAGCGCGACCCCTTCCTTCTGGTGGAGGAGGATGGGTATTTTTACGGGCGTGGAACGGTGGACGACAAGGCGATGGCGGCGTCTTTCATCGACATGTTCGTCCGCTATCGCACCGAGGGTTACCTGCCGGACATCACGCTGAAGCTCGCGCTGACCTGCGGAGAGGAAACCTACGATGTCTTCAATGGCGTCCAATATCTGTTGGCGAACGCGCCGGACACCCTTGAGGCCGGCGTCGCGATCAACGAGGGCGGAAACGGCTATCTGGACACCAGCGGGAAGCCCATGCATTTCGGCATTCAGTCCGGCGAAAAAATCTATCAGGATTTCCGGCTGGTCACGACCAGTCCGGGTGGACACAGTGCGCGACCTGGCAGGGACAACGCCATCACGCGTCTTGCCGACGGCCTATCACGGATCGGTGCTTTCGAATTTCCCGTCGCGGTCAGCGAAGTCGTGCGAAAATTCTTCATGCGATTGGCGCCGCTTCAGCCCGAGCCGCTGAAATCCGACATGGCAGCAATCGGGTCAGGCCGGGCAGATGACGCCGCCTTCGCGCGGATCTCGGCGGCATCGCCCGAGTGGAACGCGATGCTGCGCACCACATGCGTCTCAACGCTGGTCAATGCCGGGCACGCCGCCAATGCGATGGCTCAACATGCCGAGGCCAATGTCAATTGCAGGATCCTGCCGGGACAGGACGTCAGCGCGATCCGAGACAGGCTGGTGGAAATAGTTGCCGATCCCTCGGTGCGGATCGAGTTTGTCTCCCTGCCCGGGCCAGTCTCATCGGCTCCAGCGTTGACGTCCAGCATCATGGCTCCGGTCGAAAAGCTGGTGGCGGAGATGTGGCCCGGCGTTCCGGTTATTCCGAACATACTTACAGCAGGAACCGACGGCCGCTTCCTGCTGGCTGCTGGCATTCCAACCTATGGCATATCGGCGATCTTCCGCGATCCCGACGGCAATGGCGTCCATGGTCTCAATGAACGAGTTCGAGTCAAATCGCTGATGGACAGCCGCACCTTCCTGTACCGCCTCGTCAAATCCCTCGGCGGTGGCCAGTCGGCCCGCCGCTAATGCAACGCGGGATAAGTCCATGAACCTGGCGCTGGCAGGCTTTTTGACCATCGGATCCTTTCTGGCGCTGATCCTCATCCTGCGGATGCCAGTCCTCGTCGCGCTGATCCTTGTACCGATGGTCAGCGCCGTGCTCTGCGGCTTCGGCGATGGCCTTACAACCATGAGCATCGAAGGCCTCAAGATCGTCGCGCCGATCGCAGTGATGATGACATTCGCCATTCTTTACTTCGGCCTGATGATAGACGCGGGCCTTTTCGAACCGCTCGTGCGCACATTGACCGCCTTTGTGCATCATGATCCCGTGCGGCTTTGCATCATCACCGCCCTGCTGCCTTTGCTCGTCTCGCTCGACGGAGACGGCGCGACAACATTCCTGATCTCCGTGACCGCCCTGCTTCCCGTGCATCGCCGATTGGGGCTGAACCCGCTCGTGCTGCCTACGATTGTCGGCCTGTCGGCCGGGGTCATGAATCTCTTGCCCTGGGGCGGGCCGACCGCGCGGGCAATGGCCGTGTTGAAAACGGATGTCAGCCATCTGTTCGTGCCCGTCCTGCCTGCGATGCTGGCGGGGATATGCTGGATTTTCTGCGCCGCCTTTCTGATGGGCGTTCAGGAGCGCCGTCGGCTGCGCGCTGCTGGCCTCATCGCAAGCACACCGGGCGGCCCCGGCCCTGATCTGCCAGCGCCCGCCGCAAAGAGCCCCATTTTCTGGTTCAATCTTGCGCTGACGCTGACGCTGTTGCTCCTGCTGTTTCAGGGACTTTATGCCGATCTGGTGTCCGTTCCGCCCATCCCCGCTCCGCTCCTGTTCATCCTGGCGTTCGCCATCGCGTTACCCGTTAATCGCCGGTCGGCCGAAGCGCAGAGCGCGCAACTTTCCGCATACGCCGCCAGCGTCGTCACGGTCATCTCCATGATCTTCGCCGCCGGGATCTTCACGGGCATTTTAAACGGCACAGGCATGATCGCCGCCATGGCGTCTGTCTTGGCTGGCGGCGTCCCCGCGTCGGTCGCGCCCTGGCTCAGTCAAATCGTTGCGATCACGAGTATGCCAATGAGCCTCGTCTTCACGCCTGATGCTTATTATTTCGGGATGCTTCCGGTCTTTGCGGAAACCGCCAAAGTGGTGGGTTCGGATCCGCTCACCATCGGTCGCGCGGCGCTGATGGGCCAGATGACGACTGGATTCCCCCTCAGCCCGCTGACCGCCTCCACCTATATCCTCATCGGCTTGTCTGGCGTCAGCCTGCGCGAACACCAATTACACATGTTCCGCTGGGCGTTCGGCACGACCCTGGTGATGACGATCGTTGCCACGCTGACCGGCGCGATCTGAGCGATCCGGCACGAAAATCCCCGCACATCCATTGGATATGCGGGGATCCATCTCACCTTCGAAAGACGCGCCCTATTTGACGGTCTTGGCCATGTCGAACCGGGCGAACCACGCGAGGATGGCGTTCACCCGCGCAGCCGATTGGCTGGGCCGTGTCGAAAAGGTGCCATGCGATGCGCCGGGGATCTTGATGAGCGTGGTCGGTACGCCGCGGATCTGCAGAGCGCCATAGAATTGTTCGGCCTGCGACGGATCCGTCCGATGGTCCTGATCCCCGACGATCAGCATTGTGGGCGTGGTGACATTGCCGACAAGCGAGAGCGGTGAATGCTTCCAATAGAGTTCGTGATCTTCCCACGGCTGTTTTCCGAACCACTGCCTGCCCATCCAGGGGTAGAAATCGACCGTCAGCACCTCGCTCGTCCATTCGATCACCGGTGCTTGTGATACCGCAGCCTTGAAGCGGTTATTCTTACCCACGATCCAGGCGGTCAATGCGCCGCCTCCAGATACGCCCGCCACGAACAGGCGTTCCGGATCGACGAAGCCCTTCGCGATGGCACCATCGACCGCGCTCATCAGATCGTCATAGTCGGTGCCCGGGTAACTGTGGGTAATCCCGTTGGCAAACACGTCGCCATAGGATGTCGATCCTCTCGGATTGACATAGAGCACGACATATCCGGCGGCAGCATAGAGTTGATAATCGCTCGCGAAGGTCGGGCCATAGCTGCCGAACGGGCCGCCATGGATTTCCAAAACCATCGGATATCGGCGCGATGGATCGAAATCAGGCGGCGTCACCAACCAGGCGTCGACCGAAGCCTGGTCGAAGCTGGACGTCACGGCGAGCGGCGTGACCGCGCCCATCTTCTTATGCCCAAGCACATTGTCGTTAAGCCGCGTCAGTCGCGTGACCTTTCCGCCCCGCGTAATGGCAATGTCGCTCGGCCGGTCGCCCGCGCCCTGCGTAAAGGCGATCACACCATTCTGCGCCACGGAAAAGCCGCCGCCGGTATAGGGCGTATCGGGAATATCGCCCTCGCCGCCCAGACCAGACACAAGCGTGTCGATACGGCCGGCGAGATCGGCGCGGGCGACCTTGGCGACGCCGTGATCGTCAAAGGAGAAATAGATGCTTTGCCCGTCCGCAGCCCATATGAGCTTTGATTTCTCGACGCTGCGATCCAGCGCACCGGTGAGGGGCCGCACGTTGCGCCCATCGATATCCATCACATACAGCAGGCGATTTTCGTAACCGCGATATTTCTGCGTATAGCCAGTGAAGGCGATCAGCTTTCCGTTTGGCGAGACCGATGCGGACGTATCAGGACCCTTATTCTCGGTCATCCGCGTGAGCGCGCCATCCGCAAGCGACACGCGATAGATTGCCGAAAGGTCGCGCTCGCGTTCCCAATCGGGGCCGCGCCTGGCGGTGAACAGGATCGCCCGGTTGTCAGACGTCCAGGATAAGGGTCCGCTATCCTCGAAACTGCCTGTGGTCAGTTGCCGTGGAATGCCGCCGTCAGCCGGGATCACGAACACATGATAATAGCCCGGCTTGCGATCGCCCTCGCCATCCCGTTTATATTCGATGCGCGAAACGATCCTCAGCGGCTCCGACCATTTGGCGCCCTCGGGCTTTTTGAGCGGCGCGCCGAGAGTCTCGGGATCCGTCACCGAAAGCATAGTGAAAGCGATCGAGCTTCCGTCCGGCGACCATGTCAGATTGCCCGGTCCGCGCGGAGGCGACGCGATCAGCGCCGTGCGACCGGTCGCCTTCCAGAACATATAGATGCCCGCTCTTCCACCTTCCGGCGTGCCGACAAAAGCCAATCGCGTGCCGTCCGGAGACCAGCGTGGCTGAGAGGAATCTGCATTCGGCCCCACGCCATCCAGCGGGGACTGTTCGCCCGTGCGCGTATCGATAAACCAGAGCGTCGTGCGGCCCCGATCGGTCATGATGTCATTGGCAGTGCGCGTATAGACGATAAGCCCGCCATCCGGTGCGATTTGCGGATCGCCCCCAGCGCTCAGGCTGAAGAGATCTTCGGGATACAATCGAGTTTCGTCTTTCGCGAGCGCCACCACATCAGATGTCGCTGGCACCGCATTCGCCGATGCGGGAGCAAACAACAATGCAGATCCAGATACGGTACACAACATCAATAATCTTAAGATCATGCTCCATCCCCAATTAGTCTATTCTATCCAAATTTTTATCAAAATATTACTGCAATATATCTATTAATTTTCAAATTTACTTTGTGATATCGGCAGTTTAATCTGATTATTATGTCTAATTTGACAACAGGGCCACTGTATTCGCTTAAATTTCAGTGTATGGATGCTGAAACTATTGTAAAATTCATAAATTTGATGGAATGATACGCCATGCGTATAAATATCACGCCGCATCATTTAAGGTCCGTCATGGCGGTGGCGCAAACCGGCAGCTTTACGGCAGCCGCTTCGAAAATGGGACTGTCTCAACCGGCCTTGAGCCGGATCGTTCGTTCGGTGGAGGCAGAACTCGGCTGCGTCATTTTCGACCGGGACACGCGTAATGTGAGCCCGACGGCAGCCGGCGAAACCATCCTTGCAACCATGCGCAACGCCTTGACCGATTATGATCGCGCCCTGATTCACCTGCGGGAACAGGCGCTCGGCCAGTCTGGCAATGTGCGGGTCGCGACCCTGCCCTCGCTTGCGCAGGCGTTGCTGGCACCCGCGATCGCGAAGATGCGGATCGCTGCGCCCAGTATCGAACTGCATATCTATGACGGCCTATCCGAAACGGTGATGACGCAGGTGATTGATGGTGAGGTGGATATCGGTCTGGTTGATAGGCCGGCCAACCACCCCAAACTGAAATATGTTGAATTGCTCAAGGATCAGGTGGGCGTGGTCTGCCGCAACGATGATCCCATCGCCGCGCTCAAACGCGTGGATTGGCAGGTTTTCGATGACAGGCCGTTCATCGCCATGGCGGTTGGCTCCAGCGTTCGCACACTGATCGACGCCGCGCTCTCGCAATGTCATCTCTCGGTGAGACCGCTCTACGAGCCCGCATTCCTGGCGACGGTCGGCGCGCTGGTGTCCAGCCGCGCCGGCATCACCGCTTTGCCCAAGCTGGCCGCAGCCGGCCTTCAGCAGGAAGGCCTGTCGTGGCGCCCGCTTGGCAATCCGGAAATCCTTCGGTCGTGTGGCTATATATTGAGACTGGATCGCGAAACGCAGCCCGCAGCAACCACATTGCTGACTTTGCTGGAAGAAACGAGCACAGATATTACCGTGGCGGAGTGATCAACAAACCGGCCGCTGCGGACAACCCCAGCGACCGGCCCTTTGATCAAAACGTCTTGGTGACGCGCACCACGAACCGACGCCCGAGTAGGTCACCCGTGGTGAGCGGGAATGGCGGCGGCGTATCGAACAGATTGGTGACGGTAAAGCGCATCGACCAATCGTCGTTGATGCCATAGCCGATCGCGGCATTGACCGTGATGAGACTGTCTACCTTGAGGATATCCTGCGTTTCATTGGTAAAGGTCAGATCATATTTCCCGCCCGACTGATAATTGACTTCGGTGAAAAGGCTGAATGGACCTTTTGCCAGCGTCGCGCTGAGCTGGCCGCTATACCGTGGATTGGTGATCGTGCCTTGCGCGCAGGTCGTGGTGACGGCGTTGATCGACCGGCAAAGCCTGTCGAGATAAAAGAAGCTTCCATCGAGGCTGAGCGTCGTATCGGCAAGCCCGACCCCGTCGAGCGGCAGACCGGCATAGTTCACATTCGCGGTGAGGCCGCGGAAATCGATCGAGCCGCCATTGACGAATGTCCGGCGGATACCGGGATTGGAACGGTCATTGACCAGCTGCCCCGTCGCATCCCGGGAAAACAGGCTGCAAAACTGGTTGCCCGCATCCGGATTATTGAGGTCGAAGTCCGGATTGTCATAGCAGCCGCTCGCGATATCGGCGGTCGTCAGCTGCGCGATCGGCCCCTTGATCTTGATCCGGTTCCAATCGACAGCCATCGTCATGCGCGGCATAAAACTGGGCCGCAGGACAAAGCCGAAGGTGTAAGCGTTGGACGTTTCGTTCTGCAGATTGATATTGCCGCCATCAAGCGTCGCCTGACCCACGCTCTTGGCCTGCGACACGAAATTGGCTGGATTGAGGCCGTATTCCGAATAGAAGGCCGCGCAGTTGCGCGCGCGAATGGACGGATTGGGGCCGCTTGCGACATTGGCGCTGTCACAAGGATCCGGAAAAGACGACACGCCGACGGCATTGGGCGTAAACAGTTCGACGATGGCCGGCGCCCTGAGTGCGCGTGTGAAGTTTCCGCGGAACGTGATATCCCGGACAGGCTGATAGCGTCCGCCAAGCGTGTAGGTGGTAAAGCCGCCATTGATCGAATTATCGACGTAGCGGGCTCTGCCCTCCACGGACAAGGCATGGACGAGCGGAATATTATTGTCCTCGGAAATCAGCGGAATTTCGAGTTCGCCGAAGACTTCCTTGGTTCGGAACGAACCGTCGGCGGCCGCGATGGCGGGGTTTTGCGTTCTGCCGGCGAGCTCCAGGGGATCCGGCGTGAAGCGGCCATGTTCGCGGCGCGTTTCGGCGCCGATACTGAAGCCGACGGGTCCGGACCAGAGATCAATCAGGCTGCCGGTCGAGATATTCGCGGAAAAAACCGTTTGCTCGAGCAAAGACCGTGATAGCGTGCGCGCCGTGACATAATTTGCTGCCGCTTTGCTCACGCCGTCGGTCCCGAAGGGATTGAGCGGGACGCAGGCGGCGTCCAGCACCGGCGCCAGCGTCCCCGAAGCGACATTGAAGGCCGGATTGGCATCGCAGACGATCGCACCCGATGCGTCGCGCCTTACGTTGAGCGCGTTGACGAAATTCTGCTGGATGATCTGGTTGCGAAGGTAATTGCCTTCGGTCCGACCATAATTCGCCGAGACTTCATAGGTAAATTCGCGGCCGAAACTGCCAAATTTCCCCCTGATACCGCCAACGGCCCGGTACACGTCGTTGCTCGACATGCTGCGCCCGTCGATAAAACCGAGATAGGCCTTTGATACGTTAAAGGTCGAAACGCCAAGGCTCGTGAGCAAGGTGCGCGCCTGATCCGTCAGGCGCGGATCGCTAACTGAAACCAGCAACGGCCCCTGCGGGTTTGTTCGGCTGCCGACCAGCGGCGTGGCATAGGTGGGCTGGTCCACCAGCTCACGGCCCTTGCCGTTGAAATACATCGATTCGGCGAAGACTTCGATATTGGGCGTCAGTTCAAAGCTGGCATTGAGATTAAGCGATATGCGTTTGACATCCGACAAGATCTGCGTGGTTTCAGACAGGTTGAAACCATCGCCCCCCGATCCGAAAAATCCCGAAAAGGGGATAGCCGGATTATAGGGGATGAGATTGCCCGACGGATCGAACTGGAGCCGCGTCGTGCCATTGACTCCGAACCCTGCCGCCGTGCCATCGGCGCGGATAAATTGTCCAACGGGGAGGATGACGCCGCCCGTCGTCAGGCCTTCCGCGCGAAAATTCCTGATGAGCACGGACGCCGGGACACCATCTGCATTGCCCGAGTTGAACGGGATTGAAGAATTGATGCGGCCATCATTCGCCGTGGTGCGCCCGCCCGGTGTATTCGAAATGACCGATCCAACGCTTGGATTGTCGTCAAAATCATAAGCCTGGCGAATGCGTTTCCGCGCCGAACCCAAAACGCCTTCGCTGCGATCATAGCTTGCTGCGAACATCACATTGCCACGGCCTTCGGCGAAATCCGTGCCGGCCAGACCAGCCACGTTCAGCCGGAAATTATCTCCTTGCTCAGTGATGCCGCTGAGCGCCGAGACCGTGAGCCCGCTATATTTCGATTTCAGGATGACGTTCACCACACCAGAGATCGCATCGGAGCCATAAGCCGGTGCACCGCCGATCGACAGGTTTTCGACCCTCTCAACCAGCAACGTCGGAATGATGTTGAGATCAACCTGCAGTCCGGGCGGTGCAGGCGTTCCCACGCGCGTGCCCGATACCGACGGGGCGTTGGTCGAAACGACGCGCCGACCATTGAATAGCGTCAGCGTCCGTGCCGATCCCAGGCCGAAGCGGTCGGCAAAGCTCTGTCCCGCATTGAAAGACCCCTGCTGACCCTGCGGCGTCTGGCCAAGGCCGAAGCTGGGCGTCGCTGTCAATGTGTCGACGATGTTGGTCTGCCCGCGCGATTCGACCAATTGGGAGGATATGGTTGTCGCCGGCTCCAGCGTATCGAAGCCCACGCGGGGAATACGCGATCCGGTGACCACAATGGCGTCGCCAGTCGACTGATCGTCGGCCGCATTGGCGACATCCGATTGTACGGCTACCGTCTCGTCTTCCGGAGCCTGCGCAAAGGCGGCATTTGAAAAGGAGAGCGCGCTAAGACTGCTGATGACGATCGCGGTTAGAGAGCAGCGTGACCGAAAGGTCGACAAACACATGGCTTGCATTTCATTCCCCTGTTTTTGAAATCCCGATGTTCCGCTGCGCTATTTTACAAACTCGGGTTCGCCCTCGCAGTCAGGCAGTGACAATTGCGAACCGCTGGAGTGTTGTGAAATAAATAATTAACATTGATTGATGCACTGACAGCATGAATTGCTTATTTGATCCCGCTACGCCTCAACCAAGCAACACTTCAGGCCTCAAATTGCCGTTAGCTCTGGCGACGCAGAATCCACCTCGCGGAATGAGGCATTGGGTGAACCACCATCATTGCTGTCTGCACCAACTGAACGTCAGATCATCACGTTATGCTCGCGACGCGGGAGCCATCCACAGAAGCCGGTCCGGAGTTGCAACTAAAAAATCAGCAGTCAAACGGCAGGTTATGGTCGACATCGGCAGGCGTCACTACGCCCATCTGAGGGCGTTCACTGAAATCCCTAGAAGTCCCGGAAATCCCTATGGTGTGACGGCCTGGCGTCCGCCCGCGCCTCTTGGCGTTTGCCTGTAGAGCGCGCGCGGTGTGAGAGGACACCCATGGGCAGCTCATAACGACTACCACCAAGGCCGCTTTGGCGAATCCCGGCACCCATCTGGACGGATAAGCGGCCGGCCAAAATAAATTATCTATTTACAATGGTTTGAGGGAGCATAGCTGGATGCCCCGCGAGGATTCGAACCTCGATAGGCGGTATCAGAAACCGCAGTCTTACCATTAGACGACGGGGCACCAGAGGCCGGCGAAATAGGCGGACCGCTCGTTCAAGTCAACGCCGCCTTGCGGGAAATCGCTTGAACCTTTAGACTTGGCCCCAAGTACCGGCGGTATTCCCGTTTCCGGAGAACATAAGAGTGAATTGACGGCCATGGTGGATCCTTCCACGCCATCGCCGCACCGGTCCGCGCCAGCACAGGCGGGCCTCGCGGCAAACCGCCAGCCTGTTCAGCGCTGGCATCAGCGGCGCGCTTATGCCGCGCTCGATCTCGGCACCAACAATTGCCGTCTGCTGATCGCCAAGCCCGAAGGCGACGGCTTTGTGGTGGTTGATGCGTTTTCCCGGATCGTCAGGCTGGGCGAAGGGCTTTCTGCCAATGGCCGGCTGAGCGACGCCGCGATCGAGCGCGCCATCGCCGCGCTCAAGATCTGCGCGGACAAGCTGAAACGCCGCCATGTGACGCTGGCCCGCTCCGTCGCCACCGAAGCCTGTCGCCAGGCCGCCAACGGCCAGGATTTCATCGATCGGGTGTATAATGAAACCGGGATCGCGCTGGACATCATCAGCGCGGAGGAAGAGGCTCGGCTGGCCGTGATCGGCTGCCATACGCTGCTCGAGCCGGGTGATGGTCAGGCGCTGATCTTCGATATCGGCGGCGGCTCGACCGAATTGGTGCTGGTCGATACGCTCGAATCGGCGCCGAAGATCCTCGATTGGCAGAGCGCCCCCTGGGGGGTGGTCTCATTGACCGAGAGCGAGCCGGACATTGCGGACAATGCACCCGCGCGCTTGGCGGCTTATGCGCGGATGAAGGCGCGTGTCACCGAGAGTTTCGCCCCCTTTGCAGCCCGATTGCCCGCGGAAAAATTGCCCGACATCCGCCTGCTCGGCACCAGCGGCACGGTGACCACGCTCGCCAGCCTCTATCTCAAGCTCAGTTCCTATGATCGCAGCGCGATCGATGGGCTGATCGTGCCGACCCAGGCGATGCGCGCGATCAGCACCGAATTGTCCGCCATGTCGGTGGCGGATCGCGAAAACCAGCCCTGCATCGGGCATGAGCGCGCGGACCTGGTGGTGGCCGGTTGCGCGATCCTCGAGGCGATCACGGATATCTGGCCCGCCGAACGGCTGGGCGTGGCGGATCGCGGCATTCGCGAAGGCATTTTGCGGCTGTTGATGGCACGCGACGGGGACAAGAGATGAGCCGGGGCGGATCGGGCGGGCGGACGCGCGTCAAGACATCAAAGGGCCGCACCGCGCAATCGACGCGCTGGCTGGAGCGCCAGTTGAACGATCCCTGGGTGAAGAAGGCGCGCGCCGAAGGCTATCGCAGCCGTGCGGCCTATAAATTGATCGGGCTGGACGAGAAATTCAACCTGCTGAAAGGCGCGAAACGCATCCTCGATCTGGGGATCGCGCCGGGCGGCTGGAGCCAGGTCGCCCGCAAGACCGTGCCGCGTGCCACAATCGTCGGCATCGATCTGCTGCCCGTCGATCCGATCGACGGCGTAACGATCTTCGAGATGGACTTCCTGGCCGATGAGGCGCTCGAAGCGCTGAAGGACGCCCTGGGCGGCCCGGCCGACCTGATCCTGTCCGACATGGCCGCCAATACGGTGGGCCACCCGCAGACCGATCATCTGCGCACCATGGGGCTGGTGGAGGCCGCAGTGGATTTCGCGTGCGATGTGCTGGAGCCGGGCGGCGCCTTTGTGGCGAAGGTCTTCGCCGGGGGCACGGATCACGCGCTTCTCGCGATCCTCAAGAAGAACTTCACCACCGTGAAACACGCCAAACCCGCCGCGAGCCGGAAGGATTCGTCCGAATGGTATGTGATTGCGCAGGGGTTCAAGGGGCGGCTGACCGAAGATTAAATTCGATATTTCAAATCCCGTTTGGGCTGAGCCTGTCGAAGCCCTTTCTTCTTCAAAATCACGAGAAGGAAAAGACTTCGACAGGCTCAGCCCGAACGGTAAAAAGGAGTCAAATTACCCCTTCTTGCGCGCGTCCGCGATCGCGGCCTTCAGCGCGTCATAGCCCACGGCGCCGTTCAGCACCTGATCGCCCACCACCCAGCTTGGCGTGCCGGTGAAACCCAAGGCGCGCGCGACCGCGATGTTGGCGTCTATTTCCTTCTGATATTCGCCCGAGCCGGCCTCGGCTGCGATGCGCTTGCTATCCAGGCCGAGCTTGGCTTCCACCTTTTCCACATTTGCGGCGGTGGGGCGGCCCTCGGCATAGAGCGCATCGTGAAACGCCTTGAACTTGCCCTGCTTCGCCGCAGCCAGACTGACGCGCGCTGCCACTTCGCTCTCCGGGCTGAGGATCGGCAGTTCGCGGAACACGATCTTCAGACCCTTGTCCTCAGCCAGCAACCGCTCGATATCGGGCAGGCTCTTGCGGCAGAAACCGCAGGCATAATCATAAAAGACGACCAGAGTAGCGTCGCCCTTTTCATTGCCCGCCCAGGCACCTGCAAATGGCGTTTCGATCTGCGCGCGATTGGCCTCGACCGCGCCGGCCGCCTGCTTCTGCTCCAGTTTCTGCATGGCTTCCGGAATGATTTCGGGATGATCCAGAATATAGGCGCGCACCACGGCCTCGATCTTCGTGCGCTCGGCCTCACTGACGCCGGCTATGCTGGCACCGCCACTGACGGTGGCCGCAAGCGCGGTCGCCGCGGCTCCAGCAAGAAATGCGCCGCCTGCAATCATGATCGTCTTTTCCTTGGGTGTCATTGAAGATATCCGCTCACTTATCCGGCCGCGCGGCCTACCGCTTCTTCTTTTTCTGCACTTCAGCCTCGGACACGAGCGCGATATCCTGCGCCCGCAGCCAATCGGAAGTGCCTTCAGGGATGCCCTGCATGGCCTGCCGCGCATTGGCAAGCGCGAGCGGGGCCACGCCCTCCAGATTATAGCGCTCCGCGGTTGCCAGTTGCGCGCGCGGTACATCGCCCTCGCGCTCATAGACCACGCCGAGCTGATACCAGGCAAAAGGATTGTCATTGTCGCGCGCTACAGCGGCCTTCAGCACGGTGCGCGCCTCATCGAAATTCTTCGGATCTTCCGTCGCGATCAACGCATGGCCGAAGAGTGCGGCGATCAACGGCTGATTGCGCGTGCGCTCCACCGCTTCCCGCAGCGGCGGCAGGGCCTCGGCCACCCGGCCCGATTCCAGCAGGATCTGGCCTTCGAGTTCCAGGAAATAGGGATCGTCGGGATTGGTGGTCAGCAAGGATGAAACCTCGGCCAGCGCCTTATCGGGATAAGCCGATTTATGCCAAGCATAGGCGCGGGCGTAGCGCGCAGGCACGGTCTTGTCGCGTTCGGGATATTGCCTGAGCGTCGTGGCCGGCTCCGAAACGAAGCCATTGAGCTTGGCCTTCACACGCTCGAACCGCGCCTCGAGCGTTTGATCGATCGGTGCATTCCAGGATGGCGATGATTGATATTGATGCTCAAGCACTGCGATCCGCTCCCCGCTCAGCGGGTGGGTGCGCGCATAACTGTCGGTCTGCGGGATGCCGAGCCGATATTCCATATTCTGCAGCCGCTTGAAAAAAGCGAGCGAGCCTTTGCCACTGATTCCGGCCTTTGCGAGAAAACTGACGCCCGCGGCATCGGCACTGGATTCCTGCGTGCGGCTGAACGCGAGAAACTTGCCCATCGCCGCCTGCTGACCCGCCGCCAAGATACCCATGCCGGCATCGCCAGCGCCTGCCGCCAGCGCGGCTGCGCCCAGCACCAGGCTCAGGATGCTGATGCCCGAAGCCACCTTCATCCCCTCGCCGAAACGCACGATATGTCCGCCGGTGATGTGGCCGATTTCATGCGCGACCACGCCTTGCACTTCATTGATATTGTCCGCGGCCGAAATCAGGCCGGAATGGATATAGACCGCCTGACCGCCCGCGACGAAGGCGTTGATCGACGGATCGTTGATCAGCACGACCTTCACATTGCGGGGATCGAGCCCCGCCGCCACGATGAGCGGGGCGGACATGTCGGCAAAGAGCGCCTCGGTCTCCGCATCACGCAGGATCGATTGAGCAAAGGCCGGGCGCACCAGCACGGCCAGGGAGAGCAGAAGCGCGATCGCAAAGCGGATCGCCGGCGCAAAAGATCGGAACTGGATGGCCATGGCCGCTCTTCCTTCCGTCTTCCCGTCTGAACCCGGGATTAAAGTAGCTTCGAACAATCCCTCCCGCCGTCACCCTGAACGTGTTTCCAGGTCCATTCCAAAGTCCAGACCAATGGTGGGGCGGACGAATGGATGCTGAAACAAGTTCAGCATGACGGCGGGCGCGGGCGTATCCAACCTTGGCGCCGATTACTCCGGTGCGCCGAACGTCCGCTGCCACCAGCCGCGACGCGGTTCGGCGTCCTCGGCCTCGGCCGTTGCTTCGGCCGTCTTGGCTTCAACGGCGGGTGCCGCCTCTGCCTGGGTGACAGCCTTTTTACGCGTCCGCTTGGGCTTTTCGGCAACAGCCTCTTCCGAAGCGGCTTCAACGGGTGCTTCGATCACGACTTCAGGCTCCGCCACGACTTCAGGCTCGGCATCGGCCTTGGGCGCGGCTTTCTTGCGGCCGCGCTTGGGCTTCTCGGCCACAACCTCTTCGGCAGCCGGTGCAGGCACTTCGGAAACGACCGCTTCCACAGCAGCGATCTCAGCGACGGGCGCGGCCTTGGCACGGCCACGACGCTTGGGCGCTTCGGTCGGTGCGGCTTCTGCCTCCGGCGCAGCGGGCGGATCGATCTTGGCTTCGGCCTTGGGACGGCGACGCGCCCGCTTGGGCTTGTCCTCCGTTTCGGCCACAGGTTCAGCAGCCGCTTCGGCGTCCGAAGATGCTTCGGCTTCAACCGTCTCGCCCTCGGCATTCAGCTCTTCCGAACCTTCCGCACCAGCTTCGCCACCTTCGCGACGACGACGACCACCACGGCGGCCACGACGGCTGCGGCGACGCTTGGCATCGCGGCCTTCTTCGGTATCGGCCTCGCGGTCGCCCGCTTCCTGCGCCTCGGTAGCCTCGCCCTCGATGGACTCTGCATCGTCTTCGTGACCGGGCTCGTCCTCGCTGCGGGGTTCATCACCCTCCTCGCGGGGTTCGCCATCTTCGCGGCGTCCGCTGCGGCGGCCACGGCGACGGCGACGGCGCTTGCCACCCCCTTCGCGCTCGCCACGCTCGCCTCGTTCTTCGCGAGCCTCGCGCGCTTCTTCCTCGGCGACGGTCTCTTCTTCCTCGTCCTCGTCTTCCAACGGCAGATCGTCGTCGTCATCCTCGAACACGGGCAGCTCAAACCGCGGCGCGTGCTCGGGCGGCGGGCCGCTGGCCTCGACGCTCATGCGCGCGCCCTCGGTCTCGCCGTCGGGCAGGATGTCGATCAGGACGCCATAGCGCTCTTCGATCTCGGCCAGTTCGGCGCGCTTGCGATTGAGCACATAAACGGCGGCTTCCTGGCTGGCGCGCAGGGTGAGGCGGCTGCCGCGGCCACGACCGGCTTCGTCTTCCAGCATCCGCAGCGCGGACAGACCTGCCGACGATGCCGTGCGCACCAGTCCGGTGCCTTCGCAATGCGGGCAAACGCGGGTGGAGGCTTCAAGCACACCGGTGCGCAAGCGCTGGCGGCTCATCTCCATCAGACCAAAGGAGCTGATCCGGCCCACCTGGATGCGCGCGCGATCGTTCGCCAGCGCACCCTTCATGGCCTTTTCGACCTTACGGATGTTGGAGTTATTCTCCATGTCGATGAAATCGATCACGACCAGGCCGGCCATATCGCGCAGGCGAAGCTGGCGGGCAATCTCGTGCGCCGCTTCCAGATTGGTCGCGACCGCGGTCTGCTCGATACCATGCTCACGGGTCGAACGACCGGAGTTGATATCGATCGAGACGAGCGCTTCGGTGGGGTTGATCACCAGATAGCCGCCCGATTTGAGCTGGACGGTGGGGTTATACATCGCCGCCAACTGGTCTTCCACGCCAAAGCGCTGGAACAGCGGCACGGCGTCCGCATAGGGCTTCACCTTGCGGGCATGGCTCGGCATGAGGAGCTTCATGAAGTCCTTCGCTGCGCGATACCCCTCCTCGCCCTCGATGATCACGTCTTCGATATCGCGGTTATAGATGTCGCGGATCGCCCGCTTCATCAGATCGCTGTCACCATAAACCAGCGCAGGTGCTGCGGAAGCCAGCGTCTTTTCGCGGATTTCGTCCCACAGGCGCGCCAGATAATCGAAATCGCGCTTGATCTCTACCTTTGTGCGGCTGAGCCCGGCGGTGCGCACGATGCAGCCCATGCTGGACGGCAATTGCATATCGGCCATGATCGACTTCAAACGCTTGCGATCGCCCGCATTCGAAATCTTGCGGCTGATCCCGCCGCCATGCGACGTGTTTGGCATGAGCACGCAATAACGGCCGGCCAGCGACAGATAGGTGGTGAGCGCAGCGCCCTTATTGCCGCGCTCTTCCTTCACGACCTGAACCAGCAGCACCTGACGGCGGCGAATCACATCCTGAATCTTGTAGCGACGGCGCAAATTCATGCGCTTCGTGCGCAGCGCTTCTACAGCGCCGTCATCGGCCTGCGCCTTGCCGCGGCGACCACGGCCGCGTCCGCCTTCGCTGCGCGGCGCGCCATCTTCAGAAGCACGCTCTTCCTGATCGCCGTCTTCATCGGCGTCATAATCGTGATCGATGTCGGACATTTCCTCAATGCCATCATCATCGCCGCCCTCGCGGTCGTCGCCATAATCCTCGTCGTCATCATCCTCATCGGCACGCGCGCGCAGCGCCTCTTCCTCGGCGGCGTGCTCGGCTTCCTCGCGCAGCAGCGCTTCACGATCTTCCTTGGGGATCTGGTAATAATCGGGATGAATTTCGCTAAACGCCAGGAAACCATGGCGATTGCCGCCATAATCGACGAACGCCGCCTGAAGCGACGGTTCGACCCTGGTTACTTTGGCGAGATAGATATTGCCCTTGAGCTGCTTGTGCTCGGCGGATTCGAAATCGAATTCCTCGATCCGGTTACCCTTGACCACCGCCACACGGGTCTCTTCCCGGTGGCGCGCGTCGATCAGCATACGCATTGTCATTGAAAATTCTCCGTGCGCGCCTCATCCCGGCCAGATAGGCCGGCGGCGCGCGAAATGAATGGGATGCCGGGCAAAGCGCCGCGGGCATCTTGGTTGATGTGAAATATGCCTCTGCTGCGTAAGCATGTCCGGCCCGATCGGCCGGAGCCTCCCCCAAAGCCCGCGCATCCACGGCCCGGCGGGCCTGATGCGTTAGGGGGGAGAAATGCCTCATTGCAGCGTCAACCTGAATTGATCGCCCGGATCGGGCGATTCGCGTTTGACTGGTAGAAAGCAGTGCGCTTTTCCAGCCGCTTGCATCGCTAGCATTCACATTGCCCGGGGGCAACAAAAAGCGCGGAGCCTGCGCCAAGCGATATGGATGGATATGGTGAACAGGATCTTAATCTTCCAGCCGGGCTGGACCCAAGCCCGCTGATGCTGGCAATAAGGCATCCATGGGAGCGGGCTTTCTGATCATGGCATCTATGCTCGCGGCGAACCCGGTCGCGTCGTCATCCGCCGCGCCCACCTTTCTGGGCTGGGAACTTCCCAGATTTCTCCGCCGCCCGCCCCCGCGGAGCAAATATAATCTCACCATCAAGCTGGACCCGCCGCGCAAGGCACCGCCGCTACCCCGGATACTCGGCCCCGCCGGCCGGCCGCTGGTCGTGATCGACGCGGGGCATGGCGGGCACGATCCGGGCGCCCTCTCCCCTTATGGGGGCCAGCGCGAAAAGGAGGCGACACTCACCCTGGCGCGCGCGATCCGCGATCGGCTGGTGGAATCGGGCCGGGTGCGTGTGGCGCTGACGCGGGAGGACGACCGTTTTATCGTGCTCAACCAGCGCTATGAGATCGCGCGCCGGCTGAAGGCCAATCTGTTCCTGTCCATCCATGCGGACAGCGCCGCCAATCCCCTGGCGTCCGGCGCGACAATCTATACGCTGTCCGAAATCGCATCCGACAGGGAGGCCGCACGGCTCGCCGCGCGGGAAAACAAGGCGGATATCCTGAACGGCGTCAATCTGGGGGGCGCCAGCGGTGATGTCAGCTCGATCCTGATCGATCTCACGCAGCGCGAGACGATGGAAATATCATCCCAATTCGCCGCGCTGCTCCGTCGCGAATCCGGCAATGTGCCGTTCCGCACCGATTATCACCGCTTTGCCGCGCTGATCGTATTGAAAGCGCCCGACGTGCCCTCGGTACTTTTCGAAACGGGCTATCTGAGCAATGAGGCCGATGCCGCGTTCATCTTTTCCAGACAGGGCCGGGAAAGCATCGTCGACGGCGCAGCGAGCGCGATCGAGACCCATTTCGCCAAACGCGCGGCAAAGTGATCCTCCCCATGGCTGGCAAAGCGCTTAAAAGTTGCTAGAGCCGGTCCGTCATGACCGAACCGGCCGCGGAAAACTTCAGCTACAAGATCAAGCGCGAAGCCAGTGGCGCTTGGGAGACTGTGCGGCAATGGCGCCAGAAGCGGTGGGTTCGATGGCTGATGGCGCTGGTCCTGCTGGCGCTGATCGGATGGCTGCTGATCTGGGCGATCTTCGCGCGCAACCTGCCTTCGGTTGAAACGCTGAAAACCTATGAGCCGCCTTTGCCCACCAGCGTGCGCGCGATCGATGGCACGCCGGTGCACAGCTATGCGCGCGAACGCCGGGTCCAGCTTGCCTATGAGGAATTTCCCAAGCCGCTGGTCCAGGCGTTCATGGCCGCGGAAGACCGGACGTTCTTCGAACATGGTGGCCTGGATTATCCCGGCATCATCAGCGCGGCGGTCAACAATCTCACCAGTTCCGGTCGCCCGGTGGGCGCATCGACCATCACCCAGCAGGTAGCCAAGAATCTGCTGCTGACCAACGAAGTGAGCTACGTCCGCAAGATGAAGGAAGCGATCCTCGCCAGGAGGATCGAAGCCGCGCTCACCAAAGAGCAGATCATGGAATTGTACCTCAACCAGATCGCATTGGGGCGCAACAGTTTCGGCGTGCAGGCCGCGGCCCGCGCCTATTTCAACAAGGATGTGGATGGGCTGACGCTCAACGAGATGGCGTTTCTGGCGATCCTGCCCAAGGCACCGTCCACCTATGGCCGTGCCAAATATGCCGAAAAAGCGATCTCTCGCCGCAATTTCGTGCTGGGAGAGATGGCGCGCAACGAATTCATCACCCAGGCGCAGGCAAGCGATGCCAAGGCCCAGCCACTCGGGCTGAAACCCACGGGCGGCGCGCGTTATGAGCGCGTCGGCGACTATTATATGGAAGAGGTGCGTCGCCTGCTCATCTCCAAATTCGGCGAATCGTCGGATGACGGACGCAAGCCCTACAGCGTTTATGACGGTGGTCTCTGGGTGCGCACCTCGCTCGATCCCAAACTGCAGGATTATGCGGAGGATGCGCTGCGCGAAGGGCTGCTGCGCTATGATCGCGGCAAGGGCTGGAGCGGACCGATTGCCAGGATCGAGGTCGGCGAACGCTGGCAGACCAATTTCGTCGTCAAGAATATCGGCATCAATTACGATGACTGGCGCGCCGCCGTGGTGCTGTCCAAGGATGGCGGCAGTGCGACGATCGGCTTCACCGATGGCAGCACGGGCGCGCTGCCCGCCAGCGCCGCCGCCATGCCAAAGCGCAGCGGCGGCACGGCGTTCAGTGCGATGCAGCCCGGCGATATCATCGCAGTGAAACAGGAAGGCAGCCTGTGGGCGCTGCGCAACATCCCCGAAGTGTCGGGCGGCATGGTGGTGGAAGATCCGCATACCGGCCGCGTGCTGGCGATGCAGGGCGGGTTCGACGCGCAACTCGCCAGTTACAATCGCGCCACCCAGGCGGAGCGCCAGCCCGGCTCCACCTTCAAGCCGATCGCTTATTCCGCCGCGCTGGACAATGGCATGACCCCGGCGTCGATCATCGTGGACGGACCCTTTTGCGTCTACCAGGGCGGTCGCCTCGGCCAGAAATGCTTCCGCAATTTCGGCGGCAGTGCTGGCGCGGGGCCGCAGACGATGCGCTGGGGCATCGAGCAATCGCGCAATTTGATGACCGTGCGCACCGCATCGCAGACCGGCATGGACAAGGTGGTGGAAACCGCAGCGCGGATGGGCGTCAGCGCGCCGGGCAAGCTCTATCCCAAAGTGCTCGCCATTGCTCTGGGCGCGGGCGACACCACGGTGATGCGGCTGACCAACGCCTATGCGATGCTGGCGAACAACGGCAAGGCGATGAGCCCGTCGCTGATCGACTATGTGCAGGATCGCAAGGGCAAGGTGATCTTCCGCGCCGACACCCGCCCGTGCGAACGCTGCAACGCCAAGGATTGGGATGGCAAGGCCATGCCCCGCCCGCCCGCCCGCACAAAGCAGGCGCTCGATCCGATGACCGCCTATCAGATGGTCCATATTCTCGAAGGCGTGATCCTGCGCGGCACCGCACCATCGTTGCAGGCGCTGAAGCGCCCAATCTTCGGCAAGACCGGCACGACCAGCGGCCCGACCAATGTGTGGTTCGTGGGCGGATCGGCCGATCTCGTCGCTGGCGTGTATATGGGCTTCGATCAGCCGCGCCCGATGGGCGGCTATGCCCAGGGCGGCACGCTCGCCGCGCCGATTTTCCTTTCCTTCGCCAAAAAGGCGATGGTCGATATGCCCGTGGTGCCGTTCAAGGCGCCACCGGGCATCCGCATGGTGCGCATCGATCGCAAGAGCGGTCGCAAGGTGTTTGGTGCCTGGCCAGGTGACGAACCCAAGGCGGCCGTCATCTGGGAAGCCTTCAAGCCCGAAAGCGAGCCGCGCCGTTCCATCCGCAAGGATGAGATCGCCAAACCGAAGAAAGCCGACAAGGCCGCCGGCCCCGCCGCCATCAGCGCCGGAGACCGCGAATTCTTGCAAAAACGTGACGGGATTTACTAGAGCCCGTCGTCATACATCATGTCATCCCCGCGTTCGAACGGCTGACACTATTCTGGAGTTATCACCATGCGCGCCGAAGCGCAGGCTCACGCCGACAAGATCAATGCCGCCCTCGATCTGCTGCGCCGATTCCTCGATTGGGATCGCGCGCTGCGGCGGCTCGACGAGTTGAACGCGCGCGTGGAAGATCCCACGCTGTGGAATGATCCACGCGCTGCGCAGGAGGTGATGCGCGAACGTCGCCGCCTGGACGAAGCGATCAACGCCACGCGCGCGATCGAGACCGAACTCGCTGATACCGCCGAGCTGATGGAGATGGCCGAAGCCGAAGGCGATGACGACATGGTCAATGACGGCCTCGAGAGCCTTGCCGCCCTCGCCGCACGCGCCGAGACCGACAAGGTGAAGGCGCTGCTCGCGGGCGAGGCCGATCCCAATGACGCCTATCTCGAAGTCCATGCGGGCGCGGGCGGCACCGAGAGCCAGGATTGGGCCGAGATGCTCCAGCGCATGTATCAGCGCTGGGCCGAGCGCCGCGGCATGAAGGTGGAGATCGTCGATTATCACGGCGGCGAACAGGCCGGGATCAAATCCGCCACATTGCTGATCAAGGGCGAAAATGCCTATGGCTATGCCAAGACGGAGAGCGGCGTCCACCGGCTGGTCCGCATCAGCCCCTATGATTCCTCCGCGCGCCGGCACACGAGCTTCTCGTCCGTCTGGGTCTATCCCGTGATCGACGATAATATCGATATCGAAGTGAATGACAGCGATCTCAAGATCGACACCTATCGTGCATCGGGCGCGGGCGGGCAGCATATCAACACCACCGATTCGGCGGTGCGCATCACCCATGTGCCCAGCGGAATCATCGTGGCGTGCCAAAACCAGCGTTCGCAGCACAAGAACAAGGCCGAGGCGATGAACATGCTGAAGGCGCGGCTTTATGAGGCCGAATTGCAGAAGCGCGAGGCCGAAGCCGCGGTGGGCTATGCCGCCAAGACCGAAATCGGCTGGGGCCACCAGATCCGTTCCTATGTGCTCCAGCCCTATCAGATGGTGAAGGATCTGCGCACCGGCGTGGTCTCCACCGCGCCCGATGACGTGCTGGATGGCGCGCTCGATCCGTTCATGGCCGCCGCACTCTCGCAGCGCGTAACCGGCGAGAGCGTCGACGTGGAGGATGTGGATTAGGATGCGGCGCGCCCTCCCGCTTCTTCTGTTGACACTCGTCGCGTGCAATCGCGGCGAAACGGCGCCTGTGTTCCCGGAAGCCGATCGGCCCGTCGCGCCGATCACGTCGAACCGATTCTCCACTGAGGAAGCCCGTGACCGGGTAAATGAATCCGGCACTGTGATGGACAATGCCGGGATCGCACCGGGCATGACGATTGCCGATATCGGTGCCGGCGAGGGTTATTATACGATCCGTCTCGCTCAGCGCGTCGGCGAGAAGGGCCGGGTGCTGGCAGAGGATATCGTGCCGGATGTCCGCAATGCGCTGGCCGCCCGCGTGACCCGCGAGCAGCTCGACAATGTCAGCGTGCGCCTGGGTGAGCCGGATGATCCCAAGCTGCCCGAAAACAGCTTCGACCGGATTTTCATGGTGCACATGTATCACGAGATCGCCGAGCCCTATGAATTCCTCTGGCGGATGCGGCCCTCGCTGAACGCAGACGGTCGCGTGATCGTGGTGGACGCCGAGCGCCCGACCAAGGATCATGGCACGCCGATCGCCTTGCTCACCTGCGAATTTGCGGCCGTGGGTTACAAGCTGGTGCAAAACACGCCGCTGCCCGCTGTCGATGGTTATATCGCGCAATTCCAGGCGACCGGTGCACGGCCGGAGCCGGAAACGATCAAGGCGTGCAAAGGCTAATTCCCTCTCCCCTTTAGGGGAGAGGGTGGCGGGCGAAGCCCCGCCGGGAGAGAGGAATGCGGGTCGTAGTGCACCGGCCTCTGCTCATTTGCCTCACTCCCCCTCTCCCCGGCCCTCTCCCCTGAAGGGGAGAGGGAGTAAGGGCTTGGCGACTCCCCCCGGTCTCGCCATAAGCGTCTCCATGCAGCCCTATCTTGATCTCCTCCAGCGTATCCTGAACGAAGGCACCCGGCAGGAGGATCGCACCGGGACGGGCACGCTCGCCATCTTCGGCCATCAGATGCGCTTCGATCTGAGCCAGGGCTTTCCCTTGGTCACGACCAAAAAACTTCACCTGCGTTCGATCATCTACGAACTGCTCTGGTTCCTCAAGGGCGACACCAATGTCCGCTACCTGCAGGATCACAAGGTGCGCATTTGGGACGAATGGGCCGACGAGACCGGCGATCTCGGCCCGGTCTATGGCAAGCAGTGGCGCGATTGGGAGGCGGCGGATGGCCGCCATATCGACCAGATCGCCGCGCTGGTGCATCAGATCAACACCAATCCCGCCTCCCGCCGCCAGATCGTTTCCGCCTGGAACCCCGGCGAGATCGAGAAGATGGCGCTCGCGCCCTGCCATTGCCTGTTCCAGACGCAGGTGGCCGATGGCAAATTGAGCCTCCAGCTTTATCAACGCAGTGGCGACGCCTTCCTGGGCATCCCGTTCAACATCGCGAGCTATGCCTTGCTCACCCACATGCTGGCCGATCAATGCGGGCTGAAACCGGGCCATTTCATCTGGACCGGCGGCGACA
The DNA here is from genome assembly GCF_014199215.1 of Sphingobium boeckii. Lineage (GTDB taxonomy): Bacteria > Pseudomonadota > Alphaproteobacteria > Sphingomonadales > Sphingomonadaceae > Sphingobium_A > Sphingobium_A boeckii. Next base: position 734,367 of record NZ_JACIJC010000001.1, on the reverse strand, counting down.
CGCATCTCTATCTCAACCATCTCGATCAGGCGCGCGAACAGCTTACGCGCGATCCCTATCCGCTGCCCACGCTCAAGATTCTCCGCACGCCGGACGGGATCGACGGCTATGACTATAAGGATTTCGAGATCAGCGGCTATGAAGCGCATCCGCACATCAAGGCGGCGGTGGCGGTTTGAACCATCCGGAAATCGCCCTGATCCTCGCGCGTGCGGACAATGGCGTCATCGGCAAGGATGGTGCTTTGCCGTGGCACCTTCCCGCTGACCTGCGCCATTTCAAGATGCTGACGCAGGACAAGCCCATGATCATGGGCCGCAAGACATTCGACAGCCTGCCCGGTCTGTTGCCCGGCCGCCGCCATATCGTGCTGACCCGTGATACGGATTGGCAGGAGGACGGCGCGGAAGTGGCGCATAGCGTGGAGGAGGCGCTCAGGCTCGCCAATGCGCCGCATGTCTCGGTGATCGGCGGCGCGGAAATCTATCGGCTGTTCCTGCCGCGTGCGGACCGGATCGAACTGACCGAAGTGCATATCGAAGCTGAAGGCGACACAAGCCTCGATCCGTTCGGCCCCGGCTGGCGCGAGGCCCGGCGCGAGCATCACGCGGCCGAAGCCCCCCGCCCCGCCTATAGCTTCGTGACCCTGGTGCGCGCCGGGTGAAACGCGCGATCGGCATCGGCCTCGCGATGCTGCTGATCCTCGCCGGCGTCGGCTTTTTCGGCGTCGCGCCCGGCGTGGTCGAGCGCACTATGAATGTGGTGCAGCCGGGGGAATTGCCCGAGGTTTCGGCCGAAACCGCCGAACTTCACCGCACGCTTCACTTGGTCGACATGCACGCCGATACGTTGATGTGGCAGCGCGATCTTCTGAGCGAGACCTGGCAGGGGCAGGTCGATCTGAGACGCCTGGAGGCTGGCAATGTCGCGCTGCAGATATTCTCATCGGTCACCAAGACGCCCAAGGGTCAGAATTACGACGCCAATGGCGAGGATAGCGACAATATCACGCTGCTGACGATCGCCCAGTTGCAGCCACCCTGGACCTGGACATCGCTGCTCCAGCGTTCGCTCTTTCATGCGGAGAAATTGCAGAAGGCCGAGGCCGGATCAAACGGACGGCTGCGGATCGTGCGCAGCGGCGCGGACGTGCAGACGCTGATCGCCGACCGCGTGGCGGGCAAAACCGTGACAGGCGCTTTGCTCTCGATCGAGGGGCTGCAGGATCTCGAGGGCAAGGCGACCAATCTGGATGTGCTCTACAAGGCTGGCTTCCGCATGGCCGGCCCCGCGCATTTTTTCGACAATGAACTCGCCGGATCGATGCACGGCCTAAAGAAGGGTGGGCTGAGGCCGCTCGGTCGGCAGGTGATCCAGGCGATGGAAAGCAAGGGGATGATCGTCGATATCGCCCATGCCAGCCATCAGTCGGTCGCCGACATTCTGGCGATGGCCACCCGTCCGGTGGTGTCCAGCCATGGCGGGGTGCAGGCGACGTGCAAGGTCAATCGCAACCTCACCGATGACGAGATCCGCGGCGTCGCGCGCACCGGCGGGGTGATCGGCATCGGCTATTGGGAGGGCGCGATCTGCGACACCTCCACCGAGGCCGTAGCCGACGCGATCGCGCACGTCCGCGATCTGGTGGGGGTAAAGCATGTCGGCCTCGGCAGCGATTTCGATGGCGCGGTGACCACGCGCTGGGACGCGAGCCAACTTGCCGCCGTGACGCAGGCATTGGTCGATCGCCGGTTCACGCCAAGCGAGATCCGCGCGGTGATGGGCGGCAATGTGATCCGGTTGCTGGAACAGGGGCTGGTGCCAAAGCAGCCTTAGCAGAAGCGTATATCATAAGCCGTTTGTCCCGAGCGAAGTCGAGGGACGTCCGTCACCTGCACCCACGTCCCTCGACTGCGCTCGGGACAAACGGTGTTTGGCATTGAGCCATAGGAAGGGAGAAGGGTTTTACAGGTGCCCTCCCCCCCGCTAAAGCCCCGCCATGCAGCGGCTTTCGGGCGAGCGGCGGGTTCCCGATGATTTGCGCGGGGGCGTGATCGCTTTGGGAAATTTCGACGGGTTTCACCGGGGTCATCAGGCCGTGGTCGGCAGTGCCGTGGCTTTGGCGCGCGAGCAGGGTCGCCCCGCGCTCGTGGCCACCTTCGATCCGCACCCGATCCGTTATTTCAAGCCCGATGCCCCCCCCTTCCGCCTCACCACGCTGGACCAGCGCGAACGCCTGTTTGCCGAAGCGGGTGCCGACGCGATGCTGGTATTCACCTTCGATGATCATCTGGCCGCGCTCACCGCGCAGGAATTCGTGGAGCAACGGCTGATCGATCTGATCGGCGCGGCGGGCGTGGTGACGGGGGAGGATTTCACCTTCGGCAAGGATCGCGGCGGCAATGTGCGCGTGCTGGCTGAGCTCGGCCAAGTGCATGGCCTCACCACCGAAGCGGTCGGTCCCGTGGCGGAGGGGGATGAGACCATCTCGTCCAGCCGCATCCGCACGGCGCTTCAAGCGGGCGATTGCGAGACCGCGACACGCCTGCTCACCCGCCCCTTCGCCATTCAGGGCGATGTGATCCATGGCGACAAATTGGGCCGCACCATCGGCTATCCCACCGCCAACGTGTCGCTCGGCCATTATCTGCGCCCGCGCTACGGCATCTATGCGGTGCGCGGGAGGCTGGCTGACGGCCGCGTGCTGGAGGGCGCGGCGAATCTCGGCATCCGGCCCACCTTCGATCCGCCCAAGGAATTGCTGGAGCCTTATTTCTTCGATTTTCATGAGAGTCTTTACGGGCAGGTGATCGAGGTGGAATTGATCCGCTTCCTGCGGCCCGAGATGAAGTTCGACGGGATCGAACCTTTGGTGGCGCAGATGGACAAGGATTGCGCCGAGGCAAAGCGGGTTTTGGCGGAAAGCTGATCAATTTTACACCGTTTGTCCCGAGCGAAGTCGAGGGACGCTGGTGAAGCGACAAACGTCCCTCGACTTCGCTCGGGACAAACGGTTTTCTTTGACCCGCTCTTGCTCTAAGCACCGCGGCGATATGACCGAAAAACCCGACTATAGAGACACCGTCTTCCTCCCGAAGACCGACTTTCCGATGAAGGCCGGCCTCGCCGCCAAGGAGCCCGCGATTCTCGCGCGCTGGGACGCTCTGGGAATTTACGAAAAACTGCGCGAAACCCGCAAGGGCCGCGAGCGCTTCATCCTGCACGATGGCCCGCCTTATGCGAATGGCGACATTCACATGGGCCATGCGATGAACAAGGTGCTGAAAGACATCATCGTCCGCAGCCAGAGCCTGATGGGCAAGGACGCGCCCTATGTGCCCGGCTGGGATTGTCACGGCCTGCCGATCGAATGGAAGATCGAGGAAGCCTATCGCAAGAAAAAGCTGAACAAGGATGAGGTGCCCCCGGCCGAATTCCGCGCCGAATGCCGCGCCTATGCGGAAAAATGGGTGGACGTGCAGCGCGCGCAATTCCAGCGGCTGGGCGTGATGGGCGATTGGGGCGATCCCTATCTCACGATGAAGTTCGAGGCCGAGGCCGCGATCGTGAACGAACTGCTGAAATTCGCCGAAAGCGGCCAGCTCTATCGCGGGGCCAAGCCCGTGATGTGGAGCCCGGTGGAAAAGACCGCGCTCGCCGAAGCCGAGGTGGAATATGAGGATGTGGTCTCGACGCAGATCGATGTGGCATTCGAAATCATGGAAGCGCCGAACGCCCCTGAACTGGTCGGCGCCCATGCGGTGATCTGGACGACCACGCCTTGGACGATTCCGGTGAACCAGGCTCTGAGCTATGGACCTGACGTTAAGTACGGTCGCTATTCATTCCAACTGGGATCAGATGCTGAAGGCGCGTCTTTAGATTCTGTCAGGGTGGAACAGACAGGTTTATTGGCTACTCATCCATTGATGGTTTGGTTAGAGCGGCAAATTGTCATGGCGGATGACCTTGCCGAGTCGACCGCGAAGCGACTGTCACTGGGCGTAGGTGAACATCGTCAGGTATACCTAGTTCGCGAAGCTGATGTGCCGTCGTCCAAACTCGCAGGCGCAATCGCCCGCCACCCGATGCACGGGCTCGGTGGTTTCTTCGCGAAGCCCCGCCCCTTCCTGCCCGGCGATTTCGTCACCACTGAAACCGGCACCGGCCTCGTCCATATGGCCCCGGACCACGGCGAGGACGATTTCCTGCTGTGCAAGGCCAATGGCATCGATCCCGTCTTCGCGGTGAATGGCGATGGCATGTACCGCGATGACTGGCTCTGGCTGGGCGGTCAGGGTTCGGTGATCAACAAGAAGTTCGTGGCCAGCGACGGCCCGATCTGCACCGATCTGCGCGAAGCCGGCGCTCTGCTCGCCGCCTCGGACGATTTCTCCCACAGCTATCCGCATTCGTGGCGCAGCAAGGCCAAGATCATCTTCCGCTGCACCCCGCAATGGTTCATCCCGATGGATGCACGGGCTGTTGAACGTGTCTCGACTACGCTCGACACAAACGGAAATGTTGATGTTTCCCAAAAACCGTTTGTCCCGAGCAGCGTCGAGTGCAGCCGAGACGCGACCGTCGAGGGACGCCAGTCGAACAACCCCACCCTCCGCGGCATCGCGCTGGACGCCATCGCCAACACCCGCTGGGTGCCCGAGAAATCGCGCAACCGCATTCATGCCATGGTGGAAGGCCGCCCCGATTGGGTGATCAGCCGCCAGCGTGCCTGGGGCGTGCCGATCGCGCTTTATGTCAATCGCGCCACCGGCGACTATCTCCGCGATCCAGCCGTCAACGCACGCATCATCGACGCGGTGCTGCAGGGCGGCGCGGACGCCTGGTATGCGACCGATCACCAGAGCCTGCTCGGCCCGGATTACAGGCTCGACGATTATGAGGTGGTGACCGACATTCTCGACGTGTGGTTCGATTCTGGCTCCACCCACGCCTTCGTGGTCGAGGCGCGTTATGGGGAAGGCACCCGCGCGAACCTCTATGTCGAGGGTTCGGATCAGCATCGCGGCTGGTTCCAGTCGTCGCTGCTCGAATCCAGCGGCACGCGCGGCCGCGCGCCTTATGATGCCGTGCTCACCCATGGTTTCGCGCTCGATGGCACCGGCAAGAAAATGTCCAAATCGCTCGGCAATGTCGTCGATCCCTTAAAGATCATTCAGGAATCGGGCGCGGACATATTGCGCATGTGGGTGGCCTCGGTCGATTATTTCGAGGACGTCCGCATCGGCAAGGAGGTGCTCGCCACCACCAGCGACGCCTATCGCAAATTGCGCAACACCTTCCGCTATATGCTGGGCGCGCTCGACGGTTTCACCGATGCCGAAAAGCTGCCGGTGAGCGAGATGCCCGAGCTGGAACGCTATATCCTGCACCTGCTTGCCACGCTCGACGCGGATCTGAAGGACGCGGCGAACAATTTCGAGTTCAACCGCTACATCCGCCGCCTCACCGATTTCGCGAATGAAGACCTGTCGGCCTTCTTCTTCGATATCCGCAAGGACAGCCTCTATTGCGACGCCCCCGACGATCCTAAGCGCCGCGCCTATCGCACGGTGCTCGATACGCTGTTCCACGCGCTCGTCCGCTATGCCGCGCCGGTGCTGTGCTTCACGGCGGAGGAAGTGTGGCAGACGCGCTATCCCGAGGCGGATTCGGTGCACATGCTGGAATGGCCGACGCTCGATCTCCGTCATCCTCGCGAAAGCGGGAATGACGGGCTGGAAGAAAAATGGGCACGTATCCGGCAGCTTCGTGCATCGGTGACCGAAGCGATCGAGCCGCTGCGCCGCGAGAAGATCGTGCGCTCCAGCCTCGAAGCCGAAATCACGGCCGCCGATCTGGGCGATCTCTCCGCCGAAGACTTTGCCGAAATCTGCATCGTGGCGAGCGCTACGCCGGGCGCTGACGGCATCGCGGTGACCAAGACCGAGAAGCAGAAATGCGGCCGCTGCTGGCGCCACCTGCCCGAAGTGCAGGAAGACGGCGATCTGTGCGATCGTTGTGAGACGGTCGTCAATGGCTGAATGTCACCCCATAAACCGCGTCACCCTGAACTCGTTTCAGGGTCCATTCCAAAGTCTCGGCGAATGTGCAGCGACGGAATGGATGCTGAAACGAGTTCAGCATGAAGGTCTCTCCAAAGTCGGGAATCTATGACCCAAACCCTGCACAATCACCGCCGCACTGGGCTTATCCTGGCGTTCATCACCCTGATCCTCGATCAGGCGCTGAAATTCGCCGTGATGGGGCCGCTCAATCTGCCGGCGATCGGGCAGATCGAGATATTGCCCTTCTTCAACCTCACCTGGGTGCAGAATTTTGGCGTGTCCATGGGCTTCCTCCAGGCCGACAGCCCCGCGATGCGCTGGGGGCTGGTGGCGCTCACCGCGGTGATCGCGTGCGGCGTGGTCGTGTGGATGTGGCGCGAAACCAGACGTGGCGACGTGCTTTCTCTCGGCCTCGTGCTGGGCGGGGCGCTGGGCAATATCATCGATCGCGTGCGGCTGGGCTACGTCGCCGACTTTGCCGATCTGCATATCGGCGAATTTCGTCCCTTTTTGATTTTCAACCTCGCCGATGCTGCTATTACCATCGGCGTATTGATCCTGCTCATTCGGGCGCTGCTGGTGCGCGATCCCCCGAAACAGCCGGAAGTAACGGAGACACTGGATGCGTAAGACGGTTATTTTTGCGGGCCTCGGCCTCGCTGCCCTCACCCTCGCGGGTTGCGGCGGCAATAATGGGCTCAATAACCGCAATGCGCCGGATGAATTTGCCGTGTCGCGCAAAGCCCCTCTGGTGATCCCGCCCGATTTCGCCCTGGTGCCGCCCACGCCCGGTCAGCCCCGCCCGCAGGAAAGCGACACGAGCAGCCAGGCGCTTCAGGCGCTGTTCGGCGGCCCGTCCGCACGTAGCGCTTCGGAAAGCGGCGTGATCAGCCAGGCTGGTGGCCGGACCTCGGCAGCGGGCATCCGTTCCGATGTGGGTGATCCCGATACCGCCGTGGTCGACAAGGGTGCCGTGACCCGTGACATCATCGCAGCGCCAGAAGGCGATGGCCAGGACGCGCGCGCCGCGACGCCAACACCGCAATAAGAATTTCAGATAAGGCGTCACCCTGAACTTGTTTGGGGGTCCATTTTGAGGTCACGACCACCGTGCGGCGTTGAAATGGATGCTGAAACAAATTCAGCATGACGGAAACCAAAAAGGCCGCGACCCTTTCGGATCGCGGCCTTTTCTATGCCCGCAATAGCCCGCTCTGGCCGAGCCCTTCGAAGCCCTTTCCTTCTGTTTACAAGAAAGAAAACCCTCCGACAGGCTCGGGGTGAACGGTATCAGGTGATCAGAACGACACGCCGATCGAGCCGACCACGCCGGCCTTGGCGATGTTCTTGCCCGAATAGCTGTATGACGCCTTGTTCGTATCGACATAGGCGACGCCGAACGAGAGATTCTTGAACGCATAGGTCGCGCCCACGCTCCAGTCGGTATATTCCTTGCCGATCGTCAGGAAGCTCGGGCCGAAGCTGTGGCCGAGATGCGCCGACACGCTGACCGGCGTGTTGGGAACGCCGACGCCCAGATCGCCCGCGACGTACAGATTGTCTTCCTTGCCGTTGCCGATGGAAAGCGCATTGGATTTAGGCGCGTAATTGGCAGTCAGCTTGCCGGAAACCGGGCCGAACGTGTGCGACACGGAAACATAAGGCTCGATGAAATCACTGTCATATCCGGGAATGAACTTCTCGGCGCCGGGATAGTAATAATAAAGCACACCGATATCGAATGTGGTGCCGCTTTCAGTCGTCTTCTTGAAGCCGGCGATCAGATCGATTTCCTGATCGCTGCCGGCTGCGACATATTCATCGACCGAGGAGCCCCAGACGCTGACATAGAAGCCGGAATCGTGCGCGACGGTGAAGCCGGCCTGAACCGCGAAATCCTTGTCGGTCTGCGAAATGCCGCGGAACCGGTAATCGGTGACGACAGTCGCGCTGCCGGAAATGGTGACGCTGCTCGTGTCTTCGGCTTCTTCCTGAGCGAAGGCCGGCGATGCGAGCATGGAGAGAGCCAAGGCCGTGAGGCCGGTGATGGACGTGCGCATGGTAAACCCTTTCAAATGCGATGCGTTCGTCCCGCCTGCGTTGCAGCCTCCGCATCTCTGTCCCCCCAGGGCCGGAGCAGATGACCGCCAACGCACAAAAGATGCCGGAAGCTGCTGCGCCGCACAACAATAATGTCTAGATTGTGAAAATATGTTTCTGATCTGTTGCTGCATCGCAACAGTTTTTGCAGGTAAAGGCTTTGTTAGCCCTGTGACGGCTAAAAGAGCCGATATGAATCAGCAGTCCGCCTCTTCGATCAGCACAGCGCCCGTCACCCCCGGCACCCAGATCGGGGAATTACGCGCGATTCTGGGGCTGGTTCATGCGCTCGCAGGCAATGAGATGGGGATCGACCGGCCCGAAATGACCGACGCCGACGTGCGCTATGCCGCCGCCGCGCCGCTCGTGCGCCGCCGCTTCGATGCGCTGGCTTCGGAAACAGCCGCCTTTTCGGCGACGGGACTGTCAGCGCTCATCGGCGGACGCGAACGCGGCAACACCAAGGCCGCCGCTGCCTATCTGGCACGCTCGATGGACCGCGCCATTGTCCGCATGGAAAAGATGCTGGGATAATATTCCCCGTCATCACGGGTCATAAAAGCCCTTTTGTCCCGAGCGCAGTCGAGGGACGTGGAAACTGTCACCACGCCCCTCGACTGCGCTCGGGACAAACGGTTTAGATAGTTGGCTGCTGACTAGCCTCTCGCCGCCCGGAACCGATCCAGCCCGGCCGCCAGATCCGCGATCAGATCGTCCGCATCTTCAAGACCGATCTGCAGCCGCACCAGCGGCCCTTCGGCTTCCCATTTGACGGCGCTGCGCAATTTCTCGGGATCGGCGGGGATCACCAGGCTTTCATAGCCGCCCCAACTGAAACCGATGCCGAACAGATCCAGTCCATCGATCAGCGCCGTCCGCGCGGCATCGTCCCCGCCCTTCAAGATGAACGCGAAGAGGCCCGATGCGCCGCGAAAATCGCGCTGGAAGATATCGTTGCCGGGGCAGTCCGCAAAAGCGGGATGCAGCACGCGCGCCACTTCGTCCCGCGTGCGGAGCCATTCGGCGATCGCCAGCGCGCTTTCCTGATGCCGCGCCAGTCGCACATCGAGCGTGCGCAGGCCGCGGGATGCGAGATAGGCATCATCCGGACCGACATGCTGGCCCAGCGCATGAGTGATATGGCGCAATTTCGGCCACCAGGCCGCATTCGCCGTGACCGAGCCGAGCATCGCATCCGAATGGCCGACGATATATTTGGTGCAGGCAAGGATGCTGAGATCGACGCCCTTTTCGATCGCGGGAAACAGCAGAGGCGTGGCCCAAGTATTGTCCAGCAAGGTCACCACGCCACGCGCTTTCGCCACGGCGCAGATCGCGGGCACGTCCTGCACTTCGAAGGTCAGGCTGCCCGGACTTTCCATGAAAATCGCGCGGGTCTGGTCCGTGATCAAATCGCTGATCCCGGTGCCGATCAACGGATCATAATAGACCGTGGTGATGCCGAAGGTCTTGAGCAGCCCGTTGCAGAAGGCACGGGTCGGCTCATAGGCGCTGTCCACCATCAGCAATTCGTCGCCCGGCCGCAGCACGGCGAGCAGGGCGGTGGTGACCGCCGCGACGCCGGAGGGATAGAGCAAGGTGCCCTCTGCGCCCGGCTCCATCTCGGTCAAGGCATCGGCGAGCGACCATTGCGTCGGCGTGCCGCGCCGACCGTAATAGAGCTTGTGATGCGTATCGCGATTGCGCTCCCGCATTTCCGCGATGCTGTCATAGAGAATCGTCGAGGCGCGCCACACCGGCGGATTGACGATCCCCTGAGTCCATTCCTTGCGCCGCCCGGCCTGAACCAGCCGGGTTGCATCGCCTACGGTCTTTTCTTTTTCCCGATCGTTCACGCCGCGCCCATGGCCTTGGGCGTGGCCATATCCGCGCCCCATTCGCTCCACGAACCATCGTAAAGCGACACGTCCTTGGCACCCAGCAGATTGGCACCGAACAGCAATATGGCCGCCGTGATTCCCGATCCGCAGGTGGTGATCAACGGCTGATCCAGATCGATCCCGGCGCTATCGAACGCGGCCTTCAACGCATCGCCCTGTTTCCAGGTGCCGTCTTCATTGAACAGCCGCTCATAGGGCAGATTCCTCGATCCGGGGATATGACCGGCATGGGTGCGCGGGCGCGGATCGGGTTCGGCACCTGTAAAACGCGCTTCGCCGCGCGCATCGAGCACCTGCGATACGCCGTGACCGATGTTCGCCGTCATCTGGTCCTTATTGCGGACAGTCGCCTCGTCTTTCCACACGGTGAAATGCCGATGGCGCAGCTTTTCCTTGCCGCTGCTCAGCGGACGTTCTTCGGCCTTCCATTTGGCGAGACCGCCATCGAGTATGGCGACATCATGCGCACCAAACAGATTGAGCATCCACCAGGCGCGCGCCGCGGTGCGGTACGGCGAATTGTCATAGAGCACGATCCGGCTGCCATCGCCGAGACCGAGCGACTGCATCCGGCTGGCGAATTTCTCGGCCGGGGGCAGCATGTTGGGCAGATCGGTGTTGGTATCGACCAGATTGTCCAGATCCATGAAAACGGCGCCGGGGATATGCCCAGCCTCATAATCTCTCGCCGGATTTGTGATGCCGGGGGAGATTAGGGTGGCGTCGACCACGCGCAGATCGGGCGCGCCAAGCTCACCCGCCAGCCATTCAGTGGACACCAGCTTTTCCATGGACACACTCCCCAACATGATTCCAGCCCTGATTAAGCCGCCGCCGCTCCCCCGTCGAGATGCGACGCGCCATATTCCAGGCTTATCGTGATCGGATGAACTGGCGGATATCCTTGCTCAGTTTCATCCGATCCTCATCGCGGACATACATCATGTGACCAGCCTCATAATAATGAAACTCCACCCGATCCTTGGGAATGCCCGTGCGGCTCAATGAATATTCGGCCGCGAAGAAGGGGGTGGCGAAATCATAATAGCCCTGCCCCACGAAGATCCGCAGGCCGCTATTCTCCCGCAACCCGCGACCGATATAGGGGGCCACGTTCATATAGACGTCGCTGTCGCGCCCGTCACCCAGCCGCCAATCCCACGGGCCGACGCTGCCGATCGTCACATAGCTGCGATTGGTCTGAAATTTCAGTGTTTCGCGGGCGTAGCTGTTGATCGCGGCGGTATAGCCGCCGTCGATGCCGTAAAAGCTCGGATCATTATCCGGCCCCTCGCCTGCATTGTCATAATCCTTGCCGGTATAGCGGCTGTCGAGCCGGCCCACGGTCAATCCGCGATCGCGGAGCAATTCCTTGTAGAAGCGATCGGGCGTCACGCGCAGATCGGCCTGCTCCAGATAGGTTTCCGAAAGCCCGGTGAAGCGCGCCAATTCCTTGCGCACCTGCGTGCGTTCGTCGGCACCAAGCGCGCTGCCTTTCAGCAGAGCCGCAGCATAGGGGCCGATCGCCCATTGCCGCGCCTCGTCCGCAAATTGCGCGGGCGTGCCTGCGGATTGCGCCTTGCCATGAAACAACGCCGTCGCCGCCATGGAGGGCAGGTTCAGGATGTGAGTCATCTCATTGCCAGGAGTATCAGCCCCGGCGGCGAAATCGAGGATGGTCGAGATCAGGATCACGCCGTTCATCGAGACATCGTTATAGCGGCCCTCAAGCTGGTTCAGCACCGCAGCCGAGCGCGTGGTGCCATAGCTTTCGCCGCCGAGGAATTTGGGCGCGTTCCAGCGGCCATTCTCATTCAGCCAGATCCGGATGAACTCGGCGATCGATTCGGCATCCTTGGTCACCCCCCAGAAATCCTTGGGATCGGTCTTGCCCAGCGCATGGCTGAAGCCGGTGCCCACGGGATCGATGAACACGATATCGGTCACGTCGAGCAAACTGTCTGGATTGTCCACGATCGGAAAAGGCGGCGCGCCATCGTCTTTGGCGTCCGAAGGGATGGCGACGCGCTTCGGCCCGAACGCGCCCATGTGCAACCAGACGGAGCCGGAGCCGGGACCGCCATTGAAAAGGAAGGTCACGGGGCGATTGGGATCCTTGCCGTCTTTCACATAGGCGGTGGAAAAGATCGCGGCCCGCGGTGTGCCATCCTCGGCCTTGAGATAGGTTTCCCCCGCGGTCGCGGTGAAGGCGACGCGCTGGCCTCCGAATGTGCCGCTCGCCTTGGTGACCGACACCTGCGGCGGGGGGATATCTTCGGCAGCCTTTGCCTTCGGTGGCCCGGCAGCGTCTTCGGCCAGCAGCGGCGCGGCGCTCATGGCAAAGGCAAATGCCAGGCTCAATGCGATGGATTTCATGGAAATGCCCCTTTTCACTATGGCGCATTATTCGGACGGAAGCGGCGCAAAGGAAAGGGGTGACCGGCGAAATCCCAAACGGTTTGGGATTTTCGCGGCAAATCGCTAAAGAGCCTGCCATGCAAACCACTCATCTCGGCCAGAACAGCGCCCTTCCCGCCTCTCCCGAAGACGCGGTGCTCGATTACGTCCCCAACCCGCGCACCGGACGGCCCTATCTCGTCCGCTTTTCAGCGCCCGAATTCACCTCGCTTTGCCCGGTGACCGGCCAGCCTGATTTCGCGCATCTGGTGATCGATTATGCGCCGGACGCGCGCATCGTCGAATCGAAGTCGCTCAAGCTGTTTCTCGGATCCTTCCGCAACCACCGCGCCTTTCATGAGGATTGCACGGTGGGCATCGGCGAACGCCTGTTTGCCGAGATGAAGCCTTTGTGGCTGCGCATCGGCGGCTATTGGTATCCGCGCGGCGGAATTCCGATCGACGTATTCTGGCAATCGGGCGAGTCGCCCAAGGGACTGTGGATCCCTGATCAAGGCGTTCAGGGCTATCGCGGCAGGGGCTGATCCGGCTCTGCGCACGATTGAGCGCGCGATTCCCTCATATCGTGGAATTCTGTTGCTGCATCGCACAATTTGAGCAACCATTATGATCCAGATTCGTTTGGGAGCTTGGTTTTGACAGCAACGGGCTGATTTTGCACGAGCGAAGGAATGAGCATGACCGGGAGCGCCGAACGTCCGATTTCCGTGAAGACACCCAGCCATATCGCGCTGATCGGAAATGCGTTGCCGCGGCGTTGCGGCCTGGCCACCTTCACCAGCGACACCTTTGACGCGCTCGCCGCTAGTTTCCCCGGCATGACGGTCGATTTCTACGCCATGGATGACGGCTCCGGCGTGGTCTATCCCGATGGCATCAACACCATCCCTGAAAAAGATGCCGCGGCCTATCGCGCTGCCGCCCGTCAGATCGAAGCGGGTGGCGCAGAAGCCATCTGGCTTCAGCATGAATATGGTATCTTCGGCGGGTCTGCCGGCGACTTCATCCTGACACTGCTGGATCGCACCACGCTGCCCGTGCTGGTCACGCTCCACACCGTGCTCGAAAAGCCGAGCTTCGACGAACGTCGTGTGCTCGAAGCAATTGCAGCGCGGGCCACCAAGTTGATCGTGATGGCCGAAAAGGGCCGCGCGATGCTCAAATCGGTTTACGGCATTTCCGATCGCCAGATTGAAGTCATCCCCCATGGCGTGCCCGATCGCGCCTATGTTGCTGCCGACGTCATGAAATCGCGTTTCGGTTTCGAGGGGCGCAAGACGATCCTCACCTTCGGCCTGCTCGCGCCGGATAAGGGCATCGAGCATATGATCGCGGCGATGCCGGCGATCGTGGAAGCCCACCCCCAGGCACTTTACGTCGTGCTGGGTGCCACTCACCCCAATCTCGTCCGCAATCAAGGCGAAGCATATCGCGACCATCTGAAGGCGGAGGCCGATCGTCTGGGCGTGAGCGATCACGTCCGCTTCGTGGATGCCTTTGTCGAGCAGGAAGAGTTGCTCGATTATCTGCAGGCGGCAGACGTCTATGCCACGCCCTATCTCAATCCGGCGCAGATCACGTCCGGCACGCTCTCCTATGCCGTCAGCGTGGGCAAGGCAGTGGTTTCCACCCCCTATGTCCACGCGACCGAAATACTGGCCGACGATCATGGCGTGATCGTCGATTTCCGTGACAGCGCGGCCATGGCAGCGGCGATCATCACGCTGCTGGGCGACGATGCGGCGCGCGAAGCCTTGTGTCTGCGCGCCTATGCCCGTGGCCGCACGATGGTCTGGTCGCGGCTTGCGGAACGCGCGATCGGATTGCTCGGCGGCATGAAGGGGAAAGCGACGCCGCGCATTCATCCAAGCCGCGTGCTCGATACCATCCTGCCCGTCGATATCAGTGGAGTCGTGCGCATGAGCGATGCAACCGGCATGTTACAGCACAGCATCTATTCCGTGCCCGATCGCGCGCATGGTTATTGCGTGGACGATAACGCCCGCGCGTTGATCCTGATGTGCCGGATCGAGGATATGGACGAGGATGTCCGCGATCTCTGGACCACGGTTTATGGCGCGTTCGTCCAACATGCTTGGAACCCCGACAAGCAGGCGTTCCGCAATTTCATGCGCTTCGATCGGAGCTGGGCGGAAGACACCGGTTCCGAAGACAGTCAGGGCCGCACCTTCTGGTCGATCGGGATTACCGCGCGCCATGCCAGGCTGTCCAAGCACCGTGATTGGGCCTCGTCGCTTTATGATCTCACAGCCGCCAGCGGCTTGAAGCTCGGATCGCCCCGCGCGCAGGGCTTTGCCATGCTGGGGGCCGCCGCGATCGCGCAGGCTCACCCCGGCCACGCGCTGGCGCGTGAGATATTGACTACTTTTGGCGATCATTCGCTCAGCCTGCTGGCGGCATCACGCCGGCCGGACTGGCCTTGGTTCGAGGCGGTCTTGGCCTATGACAATGCGCGCCTGCCCGAGGCGCTGCTGCGCGCCGGGATCGTTTTGAACCGCGCAGATTATATCGAATGCGGGCTTTCCACACTGGATTGGATCATCGGCCAGCAGACCGCGCCCGAAGGTCATTTCCGCGCTGTGGGTACCGATAGTTTCGGTCGAGAGTTCGAGCCACCCCTGCCATTCGATCAGCAGCCCCTGGAAGCCCAAGCGACGATCGATGCCTGCGAGGCGGCGTTCGAAGCTTCGGGTGACAAGCGCTGGATCGAAGAAGCGCAGCGCGCCTATCGCTGGTATCTCGGCGCGAACGATCTGTCCCTGCCCTTGTCCAGTCCTTCGGACGGCGGCTGTTTCGATGGCCTGATGCCGGGGGGGTTGAACCGCAACCAGGGCGCCGAATCGATCCTGGCGCTGCAATTGGCATCGGCCGCGATCAGCCGGCTTTCGATCAGCGCGGCACGATCGGCGGGGCAAGCGACGGACGCGGCGTAAGCGCGGGGGCGTGCCGCGACAGAATTACTTGGGGGAGAGCCTTTCTTAATCGCTCAACGCGGATAGAAGGCATTATCGACGACACGCCGGGGAGGGCAAATTGCTCGACGTTTATAATCATGAATTGCGGCTTTATGCCGATCCATCTCGCGTAGTGGTCCGCCCTTTTCATCTGGCCTGGCAAGCCAACGGCTCCGCGCCCAGCCGCGCCCAGCGTCTCGTGGACGAGGTGCTGGAAATGGACAACATGGCTGCGCGCGCGCAGCTCGAGCTCGTGTTGCGCGATTTCGAGGAACGCCATTGGCAGACGCGACGGGTGTTCATGACCCGTTATGAGGAAATCCAGGCGCAGCTTCAGTTGAAGACGGGCGATATCGGGGATGACAAGCGCCAGTTGATCGGTGCTTATTTCTGCCACGAATATAGCTACGCCGCCGCCGCGCTGATGAACCCCAGCGTGGTGCCGCATTTCGATCAATCCGGTATGCCGCCGGGGTCTCAGCGCATCCTGATGTCGCTGCGCGCCGTGGGCGAAGGCCATATCTCGTCCGTGGCCTTCCGTGAGGGGATCATCACGGACAAGGGTGATCTGAAGCTCGCGGCAGAGCCGCCCTTCGCCACCGCCGCAGACACCCATATGGGCGAAGACGAGATGCCAGACGGTCCGGTGACCGTTCACCGCCATACGGACAGCACGATTTCCGGCACGGTGATCTTTCCGATCACGCCCGCACAGCGCAACGGGCTGGAGGATCTCCGCCTCGTGAAATTCACGCATGAAGATGGCAAGGTGGAGTGGCTGGGCACCTATACCGCCTATTCCGGCCGCGAAATCCAATCCGAGCTGATGCGGACCAGCGATTTCAGGAGCTTCGATCTGGTGCCGATGACCGGATCAGCCTCACGCAACAAGGGCATCGCGATCTTCCCGCGCATGATCGGCGGGCAATATATGGCGATCGGTCGGCAGGACGGCGAAAACCTGTTCCTGCTCAAATCGGACAATCTGGAGCATTGGGATGGCGGCGATAAGCTGCTGGCCCCTTATTATCCCTGGGAGTTCGTCCAGATCGGCAATTGCGGTCCGCCCATCGAGCTGGATGAAGGCTGGCTGTTGCTGACCCATGGCGTGGGCGCGATGCGCAAATATTCGATCGGCGCGGTGCTGCTCGACAAGGATGACCCTTCCAAGGTGCTGGCGCGCACGCCCGAACCCGTGTTGGCCGCGGCTGATCAGGATCGCGAAGGCTATGTGCCCAATGTGGTCTACACCTGCGGCGCGATGAAGCATGGGGATATGATCTTCATGCCCTATGGCGTGGCCGATAGTTCGGTTGCCTTCGCGTTCGTACCGGTCAAGGCGCTGCTTGAGCTGATGCAATAATATGCGAATTTCTTCGCTTTTCCGGGCTTTTTGCACTATTATCAGATCATGACAGCCACATCGCTCCCGCATGATCACCCGATCTTTATCGTTCCCGGCGACATCGATTTCATGGGCCATGTAAACAATGCCCATTATCTCAAATGGGTGCAGGAAGCCGTTGTAGCGCATTGGCAGAAGCTGGCTCCGGCGGAAGCCGTCGCCCAGCATCTCTGGGTCGCGCTGAAGCACGAGATCACATATCGCAAGCCGGCGTTTCTGGATGATGACGTGATCGCCACGGTCATCCTCGAAAAGGTGCATGGCGCGCGTGCTTTCTATGAAACGCTGATCAAGCGTGGCGAAGACGTGCTGGCCGAGGTGAAATCAAGCTGGTGCTGCATCGACGCCAAGACCTTGCGGCCTGCCCGCATCGCCAGCGAGATCACGGAGCGGTTTTTCCAGCGCGGAGACTAATTTACGCAGCCGCGGCGGACCGGTGCGCTATCCTGTTAACCTGGCGCGTGCATTCTCGACATTGCCACAACGCTCGCCTATCGGACGTGCAGGAAATTCAGGGGAATAAAGAACCATGGTGGAAGCAAGCCGGATACTCGATCGCGTCCTCGTGCTGGAAATGGTCCGCGTGACCGAAGCGGCGGCCATCGCCGCCTCCAAGCTGATCGGCCGCGGCGATGAAAAGGCCGCCGACGCCGCCGCCGTGGAGGCCATGCGCCTAGCGTTCAACGATCTCTATATGGACGGCACCGTCGTCATCGGCGAGGGCGAGCGCGACGAGGCACCGATGCTGTATATCGGCGAAAAGGTCGGCAATGCGATCGGCACCGGCCCCAAGATCGATATCGCGCTCGATCCGCTGGAAGGCACCACCATCACCGCCAAGGCCGGTCCCAACGCGCTCGCCGTGCTGGCCATCTCCGAAGCGGGCGGCCTGCTCAATGCGCCGGACGTCTATATGGAAAAGCTCGCCGTCGGCCCCGGCTATCCTGAAGACATCATCGATCTGAACAAATCGGTGAAGGACAATGTCTGCGCGGTCGCCGCGCACAAGGGCGTGCAGCCTGATGAGATTATCGTCTGCGTGCTGGATCGTCCGCGTCATGAAAAATTGATTGCAGAACTGCGCGCGATTGGTTGCGGCATCATGCTGATCCCCGATGGCGATGTCGCCGGCGTGATCGCCACCACTGATCCAGACACAACGATCGACATGTATATGGGTTCGGGCGGCGCACCCGAGGGCGTTCTGGCCTGTGCGGCGCTGCGCTGCGTTGGCGGGCAGTTCAAGGGCCGCCTGCTATTCCGCAATGAGGATGAAAAGCAGCGCGCCTATAAATGGGGCATCACGGATCTCGACAAGATCTATGATCTGAAAGAGCTGGCCAAGGGCGATTGCATCTTCGCCGCGACCGGCGTGACCGATGGTTCGCTGCTCGCAGGCGTCAAGCGCCGCAAGGGCGGCGTGATGACCACCGACAGCGTGGTGATGCGCGCCAGCTCCGGCACGGTACGCTGGGTCAAGGGCGAACACCGCCAGGCGGTCTGAACGCTTATGCCGGTTTCCATCGCCGTGATCGGCCCTGGCGCGATCGGCGGCACGATCGCCGCGTGGCTCGCGCAGGATGAAGCGCATGATGTTTCGCTCTGCGCCCGCACGCCATTCGACCGGCTGAAGGTGGAGACGCCATCGGGACCGATCACGGCTACACCCGCGATCCTCACCGATCCCGCCGCGGCAACGCCTGTCGACTGGATTTTGATCGCCACCAAGACCTATGAGGCGGAGGGCACCGCCCTCTGGTTCCCTGGCCTGATCAAGGCCGGAACGCGCGTCGCGGTGCTTCAGAATGGCGTGGAGCATATCGCCCGTTTCGCCCACTGGATCGCCCCTGACTCCATTGTTCCGGTCATGGTCGATATTCCGGCCGAGCGGACCGCACCGGGCCATATTCTCCAGCGCGGTGATGGCCTGCTGGTCGTCCCCGACGGCGACGGAGGACGTGCGTTCGCGTCGTTATTTGCACACACGCCCATCACGGTCTCGCTGACCGATGATTTCACGACCGCCATATGGAAAAAGCTCTGCATCAATTGCGCCGGGGCCGTATCGGCGCTGACATTAAAGCCGGGCGGCGTCGCTGCGAATCAGGGGGCGGCGGACGTCATGCGCACGCTCGTGGCGGAATGCGTCGCCGTGGCGCGCGCGGAGAGGGCGACCATGCCCGACACGATGCCCCAGGACGTGATCGCGCACTATCTTCGCGCCGCGCCCGATTCGATCAATTCGATGCACGCCGATCGTCTGGCGGGTCGTCCGCTGGAATTGGATGCGCGCAATGGCGTGATCGTCCGGCTGGGTGAGAAGCATGGCATTCCGACGCCAGCCAACGCCATGATGGTCGCGCTGATCGAAGCCGCCATAGGCTGACGTGGAGCGCTGTCCTCCGGCCTTCCATTCTGCCATGGTCCAGCGCCATATGAAATTGCACCGATGAACCCAGCGCTCAACATCACTCATTCGATCCTCGGCCAGCCCTGGCGCTGGCGGGGGATGCAGACGGACACGCGCGACGAGGGCTTTGCGCCGGATGATCTGATCACGCAGCTTCTGATGACGCGCGGCGTTTCGCGCGAGGATCTGGCGGCGCACCGCCTGCCCAGCATTCGCGGCTTCATGCCTGATCCGTCCATCTTCCGCGACATGGACAAGGCGTCGGAACGCATGGCGGCCGCCGTGATCGCGGGTGAAAATGTCACCATCTTCGGTGATTACGATGTCGATGGCGCGACATCGGCGGCGCTGCTCGTGCGGCTGTTGCGCGATCTGGGGCTGCCCGCCAAGGCCTATATCCCGGATCGGCTGATGGAGGGCTATGGCCCCTCGGGCGAGGCATTGGTGCGCATCGCGCAGGGCGGAGCCTCACTGATCGTCACGGTGGATTGCGGCGCGCAGGCATTCGAGGCGCTGGAGATGGCGCAGGCGGCGGGCGTGGATGTGATCGTGGTCGATCACCATCAATGCGCCAGCGCGCTGCCCGTGGCACACGCGCTGGTCAATCCCAACCGGCTGGATGAGGATGAAGGCGCGGCGCACGGTCATCTCGCGGCGGTCGGCGTGGCCTTTCTGCTCGGAGCGGCGCTGGTGCGGCTGCTACGGCAGCGCGGCTATTTCGCCCATCGCACCGAGCCGAAGCTGCTCGAACTGCTCGATATCGTCGCTTTGGGCACCGTGGCCGATGTCGCGCAGTTGAAGGGGCTCAATCGCGCCTTTGTGGCGCAGGGGCTGAAAGTCATGGCCGGGCGGCGCAATATCGGGCTGAACGCGCTCATAGCAGCCTCACGGCTTACCCGCGCACCCACCTGCTCCGATCTCGGCTTCGCGCTGGGGCCGCGGATCAATGCGGGGGGCCGCGTCGGCAAATCCGATCTGGGGGTGCGTCTGCTTACAACCCAGGATCCGGATGAAGCGCAGCAGATCGCGGAGGAACTCAGCCGCCTGAACGAAGAACGTCGAGCGATCGAGAGCGGGGTTCAGGCCGAAGCGGAGGATGCCGCGCTGCGACAGGGCAATCGTGCGGTTGCCCTCGTCTCGGGCAAGGGCTGGCACCCCGGCGTGATCGGGATCGTCGCTGGTCGGTTGAAGGAAAAACTCGGACGTCCGGTGATCGTGATCGCGGTGGATGATCAGGGCGTTGGCAAGGGATCGGGTCGCTCGATCAGCGGAGTCGATCTGGGTGCGGCCATCCTCGCTGCCAAGGATCTTGGTCTGCTCGCAGCGGGCGGCGGCCATGCGATGGCCGCGGGCCTCACCATCGCGGAAGACCGGATCGACGCGCTCGCGGAATTTCTGGACGAACGCCTTGCGGCAGACGTGACTCGATCCCAGGGCGGCCGCGCATTGCTGCTTGATGCGGTCGTGGCACCCGGTGGGGTCACACCGGGGCTGGTGGAGGCCCTGGAAGGTGCCGGACCCTATGGCATGGGCTGGCCAGCACCCCGCGTGGCCGCAGGGCCAGTGCGGATCATCAAAGCCGATGTGGTGGGCACCGATCACGTCCGCGCGATCGTGGCGGGCGATGACGGGCGCAGCTTCAAGGCTGTCGCCTTTCGCGCCGCCGCCACCGATCTCGGCCAGGCCTTGCTGGGCGCACCGAAGGACCGCAAGCTCTGGATCGCGGGCCGCCCCAAGATCGACGATTGGGGCAGCCGCCCCGCCGCCGAACTGCATCTCGACGATGCCGCCTGGATCGACTGAAGAAAACCGCATGTTTCGCGAGAAACGGTCAACCACGGTCTTGACCCCGCCCCCGTCCTCGCCTAGTTGCACGCCCTGCCCTCGCGGCCCCTTCGTCTAGCGGTTAGGACGCGGCCCTTTCACGGCTGAAGCACGGGTTCGATTCCCGTAGGGGTCACCAAAAATATCACTGTTCCTGGTCGATATCGTTCGCGATGCCTGGTGCGTCCATTTCCCGTCCATCGCTGCGCAGCGGATCATTTGATACGTTTTTGCGAACGCGCAGTGGAATGACGCGCTGATAGCGCGGTGAAAATCTGCGCACGTTGCTCAAGTCTTGCGCTGTCCATCAGACCAAACCGGCCCTCTGAACCGAGCTTTCCGTTTGCCTGCGCACACCGCCCTTTCGGAACGGAGGCCACGTCTACCAAATCGTGTAGACAAAGGGGGTGCAATGATATTACGATCATGCAAATTGGTATTACTGGAATCGGCGACCAAACATTGCGGGGACGGGCGATATGGATGGAGTTCGCGTAGGTAACAGGATGATCGGCACACAGGCGCCGGTAACCGTGGGCTGGGAGAACATTCCCAAGGTGGAAGGCGGCCGGGCCAAGCAGCTCTTTTTCACCTGGTTCCAGCCCGCCGTGCTCTTCGCATTGCTCGCTTTCTGGTATTACGCACCCAATTCCATCGCCGTGACATCGACCGCCATCGGCATCGGCATCGGGTTCAAGCTGCTCATGTTGGGGCTCGAATGGCTCGTCCCGCGCCACGATAGCTGGCGCCTGACCTGGAAGGAACTGACCACCGACCTGTTCTATGTCGGGCTTGGCTACACGGTGCTCCGCATGGTCGACAGCTATATCGGCGACGGTGCCATGATCGAAGCCGTCCAGCAGTCTTTCAACTGGGACAAATTCGCCTGGTTCACGGTTTTGCCGCTGCTGGTGCAGGCTTTCCTGATCTCGTTCGTCTTCGATTTCGGGCAATATTGGATGCACCGCGGGATGCACAATTGGTACCCACTGTGGCTGACCCACGCGCCGCATCACTACATTACCCAGCTCAACATCAACAAAGGCGCGGTCGGCAATCCGGTCGAGCTTTTCCTGATCGGCCTCGGCATCGGCGGATTCTTTGACTTTCTGCCGCGCGCAGCCCTGCTCGCCGGCACCCTCGGCCTGGCTGTCGGAACCTATCAGCATATCAATGTCCGCTTCAATTCGCCAAAATGGTGGCGGTTCCTGTTCAACACCACCGAGCATCACAGCGTTCATCATTCGCAGGATTATGAAGCCACCCGCAGCAATTATTCCGGAACCTGGATCATCATCGATCGCATGTTCGGCACCTGTGTGGATGGCGAGGCGGAACTGCTCGGGATGGAGGGCGGACGCCGCATGTCGGTCGCCGAGACGATGCTCTATCCCTTCACCGAAGGCTGGAAGTCCATCAAGGGACGATTTGGCAAGGGTCACCTGGACCCATCCGAGGGCGCGACGGCGGTTCCGGCCGAGTGAGGCCATCGCCGGTCGCACACCCGCCCTTTCCTCATACTCCCTGCCCTGAACGGGGTCGCCGTCAGTGCGCCGGCTTAGGCCTTGCCGTCCAGTGCGGCCTCGAAAATCTCTCTTCGAAGGAGATCCTGTGAACCTGCGTTTCATCGACTGGATCTGGCATGTCAGGGGCAGCCTGGCGCTGGCACCCGGGCAATCGGGCGATGACGCCTTCGCGCGGCTCGACCCTCTGTTTCGCGAGAGGAACACCCATCACGAACGGACGGACGACACGCTGACCTTCAGCAAGAAAGACCAGGCGGCGCAGGACAAGATGGCCATTTTCGACGGAGGTGTACTGCAGATCGACAAGGGCGAGGCCGGGCCTGTGATGCGCTATGATCTGATCAGCCGGGGATTGCTGTTCTGCTTTCTGGCACCCTTGCTGTTTCTGGGCTTCGCGCAACTGACCATCGCCATCGGCAATCTGGAAAAACCCTCCACAGAAGCCGCGAAGAAAAAGCCCGAAAAGAAGAAAGCGGAACTGCCCATGAACCCGATCGACAAAGCCCTCGGCGCGCCCGCACCCGACAAGCCCAAAAAGAAAGACAAGGATAAGGACGAGGACAAGAAACCCTCTCCCACACCCGCCTATGTCTTTGCAGCGATCTTTGCCACGCTCTATGGCGTGGGACGCATTTTCGAAGCCAGGTGGATCAAGGCGCTGTTCAAAAAGAGCTTGCTGGGCTCATAATCGGCGCTGTCGCGCATGGGAGACATTTTTGCGCGAAATCGTCTCTCTCACAGCGACATGCGTGGTCCACCTCACCGCGGGCATTGCGTGACGCTGGAAGCACAAGCGAGGGCGGCGCTCAAGCGTGGTGATCTGCCGGCCGCGGTCTCCGCTGCAAAGGCGCTTACCCTCGCCCACCCGGAGCAATCCATGGGCTTCTTCCTGCTGGGCATGGCCGCGGCCGAAGCGGGCCAGATCGCCAAGGCAGTTCCGCTGATCGAGGCCGCGGTGGAACGCGGGCCGCGGGCGGAACATCTGGCCCAACTTGCACGGCTGCTCAGCCTGTTGCGGCGCGATGGGCAAGCCGCCAAGGCCGCGCGTGAGGCCATGGCGCTGGCCCCCGTCGATGCCCTCACGCTCGATACCATCGGATGCGTTCTGGCCCGGCTCGGAGACCATGAAACATCGGTCGTGCCGTTCACCGCAGCGGTAGCCGCTGATCCCGGCAATCTGAATTATCGCTACAATCTCGCGGCGGCCAGCGGCTTCACCGGCCGGGTGGCCGAGGCGCGCGCGCATTATGAGATGATCCTGGCCGCAGACCCCGGCAACGCGCGCGTGCATTATGCGCTTGCCATCCTCTCGCGCCAAACGGCCCAGGCCAATCATGTGCCCAGACTGCAAACCGCATTGGCGCAAACACGCCGACCCGAGGATTCGCTGCGCATTCATTATGCCCTGGCCAAGGAATTGGAAGACATCGGGAATGCGCCCGATGCCTTTCGACACCTGTCGGTCGCCAATGCCGCGCACAAGCAAACGATTCGCTATGATTTCGCGCAGGACGCCGCGATATTCGACGCGATCGAGACGCTGTTTGGCAGCGGCGCGAGCGCGCTTGCCACCGGGACGGGCAATGCCGATCCGGCCCCGATTTTCGTGGTGGGAATGCCCCGCACGGGCACCACTCTGGTCGATCGCATCCTGTCATCCCACCGCGATGTCGGGTCAGCGGGCGAACTTCAGGCCGTGCCGCTGTCGGTCAAGAAACTGGCCGGCACCGCCTCCCGCGTGGTCATCGACCCCGCAACCGTGGCGGCCAGCGGCACCATCGATCCCGCCGCCATCGGCACCGCCTATCTCGAACGCGCCAGCCACCACCGCCCCCAAGGCATGGCACGGTTCACGGACAAGCTGCCGGCCAACTTCCTTTATATCGGCCATATCGCACGGGCCTTGCCCAACGCCCGGATCGTCTGCCTGCGGCGGAACCCGATGGATACCGTCTGGAGCAATTACAAAAATCTATTCGCCAGCCAGTCGGCTTATTATGCCTATTCCTACGATCTGATGGATACGGCGCGCTACTATGCGCGCTTTGACCGGCTGATGGCCTTGTGGGAAAGCCTCTGGCCGGGGCGGGTGCTTCAGCTATCCTATGAAGCGCTGGTCGCCGATCAGGAAGGGCAGACGCGGCGGCTGCTGGAGCATTGCGGCCTCGAATGGGACGAAGCCTGCCTGTCGTTCCACGAAAATAGCGCCGCCGTTGCGACGCCCAGCGCCGCGCAGGTGCGACGGCCGATCAATGCCGATGCCGTCGGCAAATGGCGATCTCATGCCGAGGCATTGGAGCCAACGCGAGCCTGGCTGGAAGCGCAAGGCATTCAAACACGCTGACGGTCAGTGGTGGAAAGGGCGCCCTTCCTTCCGGAGCGGCGCCCTTTCCTCTCATCCTCAATATTTGAAGCGCACGTCGACGCCGAAGGTGCGCGGGTTGGCGACGGCTTTCTGATAATAGCGCAGAAGAACGCCGTCGTTGAGGCCTGTGCGGGACCGGTCGTTGGACACGGACACGACCGCATATTTGTCGAAGATGTTGTTCGCAAACAGGCTGACACTGTATTGACCCGCGTCATAGCTCAGCGACGCCCGGTGCATCACAAAGCTGGGCAGCTTGTCGCCATAGGCGCGATCCCAGCCAAGCCGCGTGACAACGCTTCCCCGATAGGTCGCCGTCCAGTTGGCCGTCAGTGAACCTGCCATCAGCGGCATGGTGTAGGCCGCGCCAAGGCTGCCGCTGTTCTTCGTCGAACCCGGCAGGCGATCACCCGAAAGCGCGGCCAGCGTGATCGGCGCGCTGGGATAGGTGCCCGGCGGATCGTTGACCGGGATGATGCCAGGTACATCGTCGGTCAACTTGGCATCGGTGTAGGAATAGGTGCCCTGGATGGACAGCCCGGCCAGCGGCCTCAACTGAAACGACGATTCGAAGCCCTTGGACTCGGCACCACCGCCGTTCACCGTGATGCCGGCAATGCCGTTCAGCGTGGCGGAATCGACCTGAAGCCCCTGCCACTTGATCTGGAAGACGTTGAAACTGAAGCTCAGCTTGCGATCGAACAACTGCGAGCGGATGCCGATTTCGATGTTCTTGGTGCTGTCCGGTCCGAACTGAATCTCGTTCGGCAGAGCGCAGATGAGCTGGGTATTATTGATGTTGTCGCCATCTGGATCGTTTGGCAGCGGGGTGGGGCATGGCGCGACGCTGTTGGGGCCGCCGATGCGATAGCCCTTGCTGTAGGTCGCATAGGCCATCAGGCCATCGGTGAATTTGTAGGAGCTGTTGATTTTCCACACCGTTCCGTTCTTGCCGGCATCGCCGCCGCGTGGCGTCAGGTCACGTGGGTCGAGCGGATCGCCAAGGATCGGCAGTGTCTGCGCACCGGCGATGGTGGAGGTATATTTGAAGTAACGCGCGCCGCCGGTGACCTGCCAGTCCGGCGTGATATGGAATGATCCTTCGCCGAAAATGGCCTGTTCGGTCACCTTCGAGCGGGTATAGCTGACATATTCGAGATAATCCGGGTTCGTTGCGGCATCGGCCCACGGATGATTGGGGATATGTTCGGCATAGTCGCTGCCATATTTATTCTCATTGTAAAAGCCGCCGATCGACCAACTGAACGGCCCCCCATGGCTTGAGACGAGGCGGACTTCCTGATTATATTGCTTGCGCCGGGTGTGGCTCTCGCTCCAGCTTGAGAAGGCCGGGAACAGCTCATAATCATAATCGAGATCGAGCAGCAGATCGGTATTGTCGCCCTGCGAATCCGATTTGACGTCGGTATAGGCCGTCGTCGCCACCAGATCGGCGATGTTGAACACATTGGCGTTGATTTCGAGACTGACCAGGTGCGCGCGGCGTTTCACGGGTTCGATATAGCGGCTGGCATTCTCATATTTCCCCGTCCCGAAAACACCGGCACCATTGGACTGGGCACCATCGGTCTTGGTCTGCTGGAATGCGTAGGTGACGGTCGCGGAGAAATCCTCGTCCACCTGGAATAGCAACTGATTGCGCGTCGTGATCGTCTTTTCGAAGTTCAGATCCTTGCGGCTTGTAAGGTTGGCCGCACGGAAGCTGTCAGAAATAGTGGTCGAACCGGCCGGCTGCGGCAGCGACACGCCGGGCTCCTGGATCAGCAGCGTATAATCGATGAAGCCGGGATCGTAATAATAACCCGTGGCCGACCGGAACGCTATATGGTCCTTGGCGATCGGAATGTTGATGACCGCGTCCATCTGATAACCAGGCTTGCTGCCGTGGCTCTTGCCATAAAAGCTGCCATGGACTTCGCCCTCGAATTTTTCGACGTCGGGGCGGTTTGGAATGTAACGGATCGCACCGGCCAGCGTGCCCAGACCGTAAAGCGTACCCTGCGGCCCGAGCAGCGTTTCCACCCGTTCGATATCGAGCAGCTTGAAATCGTAATAGAGCGGAACCTCGCCCAGATAGACCCCGACCGAATCGTCATAATTGCTGCCGCTGGAATCCACGTCCGAGGCGCTGAGACCACGGAGCACGACCGTGCCGGTGGTGCCGGGGCCGGTGTCCGAAATGGTCAGGCCGGGCGTGAAATCCGCAAGATCGCGCACATCCTGAATGCGCTGGCGTGCCATGTCTTCGGCACTGACCGCGGAGATATTGATCGGGCTATCCATGATCGTCGTGATGCGGCGCGTGCCGGTGACGATGATGGAATCGCCCTCCGCTTCGGCCTCTACAGGCGCTTCCGCCATGGCCGGTGTCATCGCGACCATATTCGTAAAAATGGTGGCAGACAAAAGCCCCAATTTGAGTTTCGCGCGACGTGACATGAACTTCCCCTTTTTTGGTTAAATCTCCCCCGTGCGCCGGAGGTGTCCCTGCCAGCGCCCGAGCGTCTGCTATTGAAAATATTGCGCGCTGCGCCTGCCGCCGGTTTTCCGGATTATTGGCTGACGCGCTTGCCGCTCGACGCTCCAGAACTCGTCGAGACCTGATATCTGATGCCTTGAATCAGTTGATTGCGGCCATTGATCTGGCCTGCTTTTTTTCCCTGAATTTCTCGATCAAAGGGCGGACCGGAAAGATCGTCTGCTCCCAGATGGAGAGCCTCTTGCGATCGTCCTGGCCGACGATCGAGGCTTCTCCTTCGCGATAGGTGCCGAAGATCCGATCGCACAGGATGAGCGAA
This sequence comes from Sphingobium boeckii, assembly GCF_014199215.1. Taxonomy (GTDB): domain Bacteria; phylum Pseudomonadota; class Alphaproteobacteria; order Sphingomonadales; family Sphingomonadaceae; genus Sphingobium_A; species Sphingobium_A boeckii. The sequence continues at coordinate 706,556 of NZ_JACIJC010000001.1, read as the reverse complement.
TTTCCGTAATTGCAGCGGGTGTCTTCATATCCCACCGAATGATGGAGACTGTGGTGCCGGATCGTGGTGAAGAAGAAGGCATACCAGCGCGGCGGATCGGACCTCACATTGGCGTGGGCGAAACCGGAGATCACCCCCATCACGTTGAAAGCGCAGAATAAGGCCGCTTGCGGCAGATCGAACAGCGCGACCACGCTGAGGCTGATGAGAAAAAGCTCCACCGGATTCCCCACGAAACCCTTCATGGCATTAAGCTGCGTGATATGATGATGCGGCGCGTGGGTCGCCCAGAAGAAGGCGTTGCCGTGCATCAGCCGGTGCATCCAATATTGGCCGAACTCGATGAGGACAATGACGAACAGCACTTGAAGCACGAACGGCATCTGCATTGCCCATGCGGTGGTGATGCCGAGCGATTGCTTCATCGCCGTAAGCGGAGCCTCGGCCAGCGTGGCGGTGGCCCAGCCGATCGCCGTATTGCCCAGGATCACATAGAAGAGATCCGTCGCTAATTCACGCCTGTCGATGCGCCAGCCGGCGTGCCGCTCATGCACCCATTCAAGCCCCTGGATGAAGGCCGAGGTGAGCGCGCCTGCAACCACGATAGACCATGGGCTCTTGATCCATTCCGCCGGACCGAATGCCCAGAACAGCATCACGACGGCGATGGTCGCGGGCGGCACCAGATTGAACACGGCATCCTTGAAGGTGCTCCCCCCCAAGTCGCCTGCGCCATAGCCATGCGGTTGATCCATCGAAATCTCCCATATCAAGCCAGCGACTGGCCCAACGTGTTCGATCCTCTCCCATGGTGATGTCGCTCTACTAGGCGATGTGACACAGGCTATTGATATTACATAATGCGTCAAGAGTAATAATGCTGACCGATCTCATATGATCCGAAAATGTGCAGAAGCGCGTAAAACTGCCCTTCCCGTCAAGGGATGAAACCGGGTTTCGCCATGTCGCGCGTTCAAAGTCCCTGGCTGCGAACGTGGGGATCGAGTCGTGCGCCGATTCGTCATCCACCGGCCGAAATCTGGCCGGGCCGCTCAGTCTTCCGAGGCACTCCACCAGGATAAGGTCTTCACATCATGCGCGGACGTCCAGATGCCGGACGCGGTGTAACGCAACGCACCGCTGCCTGACGGCTTGCCCAAACGCCCGAGAATTTCCATCGATGCCGGATTGATGGCGACAAATGTCTGATCCTCCGTCGTGCGGAGCCACACCTTCCCGCCGCCCACGTCGATATCGCCATAAATCAGGGTCTTTCCGACCGTGACGCGCCCGGACACGGCGGCGGTGTGCGGATCGATCCGCGCCACAGTGCCGTCGCGCTGCTCCTGCACCCAGACCGCGCCTTCGCCCGCAGCGAGAAAGCCGGGCTGCTTGCCCAATTTCACCTTGTTCACCACCGTATCCGTCTGCGGATCGATTTTCTGAAGAGACTGTTCGTCACTGCTGACCGCCCATAGCGCGTCAAACCCGAAGGCCAGATAGAAGGTGCCCGGATCAACCACGATCGCAGCCGACATCTTGTTGTTTGCCGGGTCTATCCGGGCAATCTTTCCCGCCCCGTCGCTGGGCACCCAAATCGACCCAGCGCCCGCAACGACATTGGTCTCGCCCTTGGGATTGGCGATACCCGTCGCGATGATCGCCTGCACCTTGGCTGTCTTCACATCGATCCGGTAAAGATTGCCGTCCTTGCAATTGGCGACCCAGAGCGAGCCATAGGCCACCGCCATCGCACCGCAGGGCTTGGGCACCGCAACGGACGCCAGTTTGCCTTTGATCGACCATTGTTCGACTCGGCCGTCATTGGTGGCCCACACCGTATCACCGTCGACCGCCAGGAAATCTGCAAAACCCGGCACATCGAAGGCCTGTTCGCGCAGTGCAGCCGGGTCCGGTGCGGATGCGGCGCACAGCATGGCGAACATCAATGGCAAACCAACGGACCGTTTCATGCGCTCACTCCCACTCTGATAATGCGGCGTTTCAACTGTAACGATACGGGTTCTTGTCGATCGTCGTCATGCTGCGTGTCTGATTGCAGAGGAAGACGGTGCCCGTGAAATAGATGCCGGGCTTGGTGATCGTCTGCGCAAAGGCGAAGGCCTCGCGCAATTGTTGCACGGTCATCTCCACGGGTGCCTCATCGGGCTGCCAGGTCATGCCATAGGCATAGTCCTCGCCATCCCTGCTGATCTCCACATGGCAACCCATCACATGCGTCACCGGATGGGTGTCGCAAAAATCGATCAGCCGCTTCATGCTGTCGAACCAGGGTTCCCAGAAGCTGATGTAACAACGCCCGCGATAGAACATGTCGCCGGTATATAAAATCTGGGTGTAGCTGTCGTAATAAGCGAATTCCGAGACGACATGCCCGGGCGAACCCCAGATCAATATGTCGCGGCCGCCCAGATCGAGGGTCACCCGCTCTTCGGGGAATTTGGTCATCCCCCAAAAGCCGACCATCTCCTCATGAGTGAGGCCCATATAGCGCGTATTGGGGCGGTCCGCGAACTGGTTGGTCGCGGCATAATGATCATCATGCAGATGGCTGAACGCCACCAGCAACTCCATGCTGGATGGATCACGGCCATTGCGCGCGCACCAATCCTCTATGCACTGGTCAACGACGCCGCGCAGATCATAGTCGTTGCGCAACTGCACATAACCTTCGTCGAGCAGCAATACGCGATCATTGCCGAAATAGAGCGGGGCGAACGGTGCTTCGTAACTATAGGCTTTGTTTTGCCGCAAAATCGCGGTGTGCGGATTATACCAATGGACCTGGATCGCCGGATCCTCATTGTCCATGCAAGAAGATGAGCCGCAGATCCATTTTTTGGGGAAACTGCCCTTCGCGGGAAGATCGCTTTTGAAATCGACCGCCACCGGACGGGCCGCCGCCGACGCCGTATCAGCCAGGCCGGCAAGCATCCCGCCCGACAGAGGAATGGCGGCTGCCGCGGCATTATAGGACAGAAAAGTACGACGATCCATGGAAGCTCTCCTTATCGTCAGAAGGGATGCGGCGGATTGATCTTGGGCACGCCCGCGGGCCAGGCCTGCGTTCGCTGATCAGGGCTGACCCCGTTGAACAGCGCAAAATCGGGCCGGATGAGCATCATGTCTCTGCCCTGCACCTCACGGGCATATTGGATCGCCTCGTCGATCAGTTCGGGCGCCATCTCCAGCACGCGCTCATAGGGTTTGTAATTTGCGAAACGTGGATAGTATTTTCCGGGCACGAACATCATTTCCACATGACCGCCGAGAAGCCATTTTACGGGATGGGCGGCCGCAAAAGCCTTGAGCCGCTCAAGCGATGCGATGAAATCGCGATCGTTGCCGATGTTGATCTTGCCGGGAAACAGAAGGTCGCCGGTGAAGAGAAAGTCGCAATAGGGATCGTAAAAGCTCACACCGTCCTTGTGCGTGCCCGGGGTCGGGATCACATCGATCACGCGATCGCCGAGATCGATCTTCCCCGTGTCCGATGGCCAGCTTTTCCCGAGGCCGTAGAAACGCTTCATCACCTCCAGCGGCCGCGGGACGATAACGGTATCTCGCCGTCCTGCAAACTGCACCAGCCCCTGGTTTTGCGCGACATCCTCACCGGATGTCAGCGCGACGGTCAGGGGAATTCTGCTCCGTCCACGCGCCTGCGCCCATCGCGTGATGATCGCGTCAACCGTCTCGCGCAGCGGATAGTGATCACCGCGCGCGGTCGCGCCGCTATCGATGAGCAACGCGCCCGTATTGCCAAACAGCAGATAGGTGAAGGGCGCTTCCCAATGCACGCAGACATTCTGGCGCAGCACGAAGCTGTCTTCATTATATTGCACCACCTGCACGCGCGGATCGCGATTCTTGGCGGCGACGTTGGAGCCATAGGTCCAGCGGAAGCCAAGATTGCCCGGGGCCGGGCCTTCGCAGGCATAATCGTGGATCACCGGCTTGCTGCGGTGCAGCGGTATGGCGCTGTCGGTGTTGCGGACGCCGGAGGGATTATATCCCAGTTCGGGGTTTCCGTTCGGAAAAGTGCGCCCCTTTGGCGACGGCGCGATGCCTGGTCGTGCGGGGGTGGGCGTCGCGCTCTGCACCATAGTATTCTCCCGAAAAGAGACGCTGAAGCGGCCTGAGCCGGACGGCACCAACGGCATAATATTGATATTACCAATTCCCGCAATAGTAATAATCGGCCATGGACAAGACAATGCTTTGCGGCAATGCTGCAGCGCGAAAGGGGTTCGAATCATGTTCAACTGGATCCGCAGCGCGCGCCGCCTCGCGCTCATGGCGTGCACGCTTATCGGAGCATCCTGCGCGCCTTCATCGAACACGGCACCAGAACCGCGCACCGAATTCAGCATCGGCTGGTCGATCTATGCGGGCTGGATGCCTTGGCCCTATGCCGAGCAGGCTGGGATCGTGAAGAAATGGGCCGACAAATACGGGATCAAGATCGATATCGTCCAAGTGAACGATTACGTCGAATCGGTGAACCAATATACCGCCGGCAAATTCGATGGCGTGACGGTCGCCAATATGGATGCGCTCACCATTCCCGCGGCAGGCGGCAAGGATACCAGCGCGATCATCGTGGGCGACTATTCCAACGGCAATGACGGGATCGTGCTGAAAAATGCGGACACGCTGGCCGCGATCAAGGGCAGGCAGATCTATCTCGTCGAGCTTTCCGTCTCCCATTATCTGCTCGCCCGCGCGCTGGAGCGCGCCGGCATGGCGATGACGGACGTGAAGACGGTCAACACGTCGGATGCGGATATCGTCGGTGCCTTCGCCGCGCCCGACGTCACCGCCGCCGTAACCTGGAATCCGCAGCTTTCGGTCATGAAGGGTGTGCCAGGTGCCAAGATGGTATTCAGTTCAGCCGACATTCCCGGCGAGATTCTCGACCTGCTCGTGGTCGATACCGCGACGCTCAAGGCCAATCCCAATCTGGGCAAGGCGCTGGCCGGCATCTGGTATGAGACCACCGCACTGATGCAGCGCCAGGATGCGCAGGGCAAGGCGGCGCGTGCCGCCATGGCCAAGCTCGCGGGGAGCACGCCGGAGATGTTCGACGGGCAATTGGCTACCACCTTTCTCTATGCCGATCCCAAGGCGGCGGTGGCGGCCACATCCGCCCCGGCACTCCTCTCCACCATGACCCGCGTGCGCGATTTCAGCTTCTCCAAAGGTCTCTTCGGCCAGGGTGCGAAATCGGCCGATGTGGTCGGCATGTCCTTCCCCGGCAACAAGACGCTCGGCGATGCCGATCATGTAACCCTGCGCTTCGACGCCAGCTATATGCAGATGGCCGCCGATGGGACGCTCTGAGGCGATCGGTCGCAGCGAGGACAGCACGCGATGCGCTGGGTAAACCGCCGCATCGGCCGGGGAAACAGCATTCTGCTTGGCGCCCTGCCGATCCTGCTGCTGGCTTTGGTCTATCTCGTTGCGGCGGCCGGCCGCCATGCGGCCAATCCCAGCGACAAGATCCTGCCGTTGCCGAGCGGCATGGCTGAAGCGATGGCGGCGCTGCTGTTTCAACCGGACCCGCTCAGCGGCACGCTGATCTTCTGGGCGGATACGTTCGCCAGCCTGCAACGCCTTGGTCTGGGCCTCGGCGTGTCCACCCTCTCCGCCTTGCTGGTGGGCCTGCTGCTGGGCGTCCTCCCCCCGGTGCGGGCGACTTTCGGCCCGCTGGTGACGGGGATCGCGGTCATCCCGCCGATCGCCCTCCTGCCGATCCTGTTCATCGCCTTCGGGCTGGGCGAAACCTCCAAAGTCATGCTGATCTTCATCGGCATCGCGCCCTTCATGATCCGCGACGTGGCTGCGCACATCACCGCGCTGCCGCGCGAGCAGATCGCCAAGGCTCAGACATTAGGCGCGAGCAGTTGGCAATTGATGCTGCGCGTGGCGCTGCCCCAGGCGATGCCGCGCCTGATCCAGGCGGTGCGTCTGTCGCTCGGCCCGGCCTGGGTATTCCTGATTTCGGCCGAGGCGATCGCCTCCGATATCGGCTTGGGCTATCGCATTTTCCTGGTGCGCCGTTATCTTTCGATGGACATCATCCTGCCCTATGTCGCCTGGATCGCATTGCTGGCGATCGTGATCGACCTGATGCTGAGCTGGACCAGCCGCAGGCTCTTCCCTTGGGCGCATGGAGCCAACCATTGAGCGCGCTGCTGAGCCTGAACAATATCTGGGTCGAATATGGCGACAAGGTGGTGCTGGAACGGGTAAGCTTGGAGATTGCGGCAGGCTCCTTCGTCTCGATCATCGGCCCCTCGGGTGCCGGCAAGAGCAGCCTGCTGCGCATCATTCTGGGCCAGGAAACGCCGACGCGCGGATCGATCCTGCTCGACGGCATTCCGCTCAAGCCCGAATGCGGGCCGGATCGTGGAGTGGTGTTCCAGCGCTATTCGGTGTTCCCGCATCTGTCCGTATTAGGTAACACGCTGTTCGGGCTGGAATGCGCGCAGGCACCCTTCACCGCGAGATTGTTCGGCGCGCGCCGCCGCGCCGCGATGCAGGAGGCCGAAAACATGCTGGCCGCGGTCGGCCTGGGCGACAGTCTGCATCTCTATCCTGCGCAAATGTCGGGCGGGATGCAGCAACGGCTCGCCATCGCGCAGGCGCTGATCAAGCGACCGCGAATCCTGCTGCTCGACGAGCCCTTCGGCGCGCTCGATCCGGGCATCAAGGCGGACATGCACGCGCTGATCACCCGGCTGTGGACCGATTATGCCCTGACCGTCGTCATGGTGACGCACGACATCCGCGAGGCCTTCACGCTGGGCACGCGCGTGCTTACATTGGACAAGCGCCGCCACGATCCGCACGCCCCCCATCGCTTCGGCGCGACGGCGGTCTATGATCTGCCGCTGACCAAGCGTATTTCGCCCCCCAAGGAAAAAGACAAGAGTATTACACTTGACGATATTTGTAATAATTGAGATGAGTGCAGCATGAGTACCGAACCTACCAGTCTTGCCCGGCTGAGCATGAGCCTTCCGGCAGAGTTGTTTCGTCAATTGGATGTGATGGTCGAGGAACGCGGACTGCCATCCCGATCCCAATTGATTGCAGAACTGATCCGCCATGCACTTGCTGAACATGAGGCGCTGACCCGCCCCGAAGCCATGCTCGCGGGAACGATCACCCTGGTCTATCGCGGTGATCGTGGCCGGGTGCGCCAGCAGCTCGCCCAGACCCAGGCCGACTATCTCAAGGAAGTGATCTCTTCTCAGCACGTCTTTCTGGAGGATGATCAGTCGCTTGAAGTGTTGCTGGTGCAGGGGCCGGCGATGCGGCTGAAGGAATTGTGCGACGCGCTGCGCAGCATTCGCAGCGTCCATCAGATCCAGCTTGTTACCACCACCGCGCTGCTCCCGCCGCTGCACGAGCAGGATGGCCGGGCCAACAATGATACCGCAGCATCCGGCAGGAGTTCGACCAGCAAGCGTGTCGCCGCGTGACGACGACGCTCGCCGATCCGATGGCCGCTCGCGATCACGCGCGCGCCATGGCGGGAACGGTGGTGGAGGCGATGCCGATCCTGCCGCCGATTGCCGACGACTTGCCGGCCCATGTGTCTGGCGAAGACCTGCTCTGGGAAGAAACGATTGCTGCGGGCGGCTATGCGACTCGACGCCTGACGCGCGGATCGCGCCTGCGCCTGATCGATCTTGAGGGCGATGCCTGCGCCTCGTTGCTCATCTTCAATGCCGAGATGCCGGCCGAGCGGCTGAATGTCGCGGATACGGTGAAGATCCAGTGGAATGCCTATCTGGGCGCGGGCAAGTTGCTGCTGTCCGACATGGGCCGCGTGCTGATGAGCATCCTGGAGGATGGAGCGGAAACCCATGACGCCTTTTGCGGCACCTCCAATGCCGCGACCAATCAGGCGAAATATGGCGAAGGCCGCAACAGCGGCGCTTTTCCCAATGGCCGCGACCGCCTCTTGCTGGGTTCGGCGAAGCATGGGCTGCAGCGCCGCGATGTCCACCCCTGCGTCAATCTGTTCAAGGGCACGCGGATCGAGGCGGATGGCGCGATCACCCCGCTGGTCGGCCCCTATGAGGCGGGCCGCACGATGGTTCTGCGCGCAGAAATGGACGTTATCCTGGTCCTCGCCAATTGCCCGCATGTGCTGGATCCGCGCGACGATTGGTGTGTCACTCCCCTGCGCGTGTCCGCGTGGCGCGGCCCCGTCACCCCCGAAGACGATCCCATCCGCAAGGCCACGCCGGAGGCATTGCGCGCCTTCCTGAATGTCGAAGATTATTTCCGTCGCTAGAACGAAAGAGGCCGAAATGACCCCTGGTTCCCATATTGGCGACCCGCATCTCTCGGGCCTGTCCGGTGCCGTCGTCCATGACGAGATCGTTCTCGCTCGCGCGCCCTGGCTCCATCATGTCGCCGCCGGCCAGACGCTGCGTGTGGTCGACGTGGAAGGCAACCAGGCGGTCGATTTTCTCCTCTATGCGGCCGCCGACGATGCTGAGCGCTATAGCGCGCAAGACACCGTTGCAGCGCAGCAAAATCTCTTCCTGCGCACCGGCGCGGTGCTGCGATCGAACGAAGGCCGCCCGATGATGACGATCACCGCCACTTCGGTCGACTATCACGACACGATTGGCGGCGCCTGTTCCTGCGAGTCCAACACGCTGCGTTATGGCCATCACACCAAATCGCAACATGCCTGTGTCGAGAATTTCCTCGAGGCCAATCTCACCGAAGGCCGCGGGAAGCGCGACATGGTCTCCAACATCAATTTCTTCATGAACGTGCCGGTCGAGGCGGACGGCGCGCTGGGGATCGTCGACGGCATTTCCGCGCCCGGACTGACCGTGGACCTGCGCGCGGAGATGGACGTCATCGTGGTCGTCTCCAATTGCCCGCAGATCAACAATCCGTGCAACGCCTTCAACCCCACATCCGTGCGGATGATCGTGACCGCATGAGCTTCGGCACGGTCCTGGTGGCGAACCGGGGGGCGATCGCCACCCGGATCATCCGCACGTTGCGCCGCATGGGCCTGCGCTCCGTGGCGGTCTATTCGGAAGCCGACGTCGGCTCGCTGCATGTATCGCAGGCGGATGAAGCGTTCTGCATCGGCCCCGCCCCCGCATCGGAAAGCTATCTCGACACCGCCGCGATCCTGAAGGCCGCGCGCGACAGCGGCGCGGGCGCGATCCATCCGGGCTATGGCTTCCTGGCGGAGAATGCGGAGTTTGCCGAGGCCTGCGCAGCCGCCGGGATCGTCTTCATCGGCCCAACGCCGGAGAATATCCGCATCTTCGGCCTGAAGCACAGCGCCCGCGCGCTGGCAGCCGAACATGGCGTTCCGCTCGCCCCCGGCACAGGCCTGCTGACCGACGCAGAGGAAGCCGCCATCGCCGCGCGCGCGATCGGCTATCCGGTCATCCTGAAAGCCACGGCGGGCGGCGGCGGCATCGGTATGCGGATCTGCGAGAATGAGGCCGCGGTGCGCGAGGGCTTTGCGGGCGTCGCGCGGCTGGGCGAGGGCAATTTCGGCGATGCCGGCGTGTTCCTCGAGAGTTATGTCGGCCGCGCGCGCCATATCGAGGTCCAGATCTTCGGCGACGGGCGTGGCCGGGTCATGCCGTTGGGCGAGCGCGACTGCTCGCTGCAGCGCCGCAACCAGAAAGTGGTCGAGGAAGCGCCTGCACCCAATCTGCCCGACAGTGTCCGCAGCGCCCTGATCGCCGCCGCCGTGCGTCTCGGCGAGGCGGCGCAGTATCGATCCGCCGGCACGGTGGAATTCCTCTACGACGCCGAGCGGCAGAGTTTCTTCTTCCTCGAGATGAACACTCGCCTGCAAGTGGAGCATGGCGTCACCGAAGAGGTGACGGGTGTGGATCTCGTCGAATGGATGATCCGCGGTGCCGCGGGCGATTTCGCCTTCCTCGATGCTGCGCCGCCCGTGCCGAGCGGCCATGCGGTGCAGGTGCGCCTTTATGCCGAGGATCCCGCGCTCGACTATCGCCCCACATCGGGCACGCTGACCGCCGTCCACTTTCCATCGGATATCCGCGCGGAGACCTGGGTGATGGCGGGCAGCGCTATCAGCGCCTTTTACGATCCCATGCTCGCCAAGCTGATCGTCCGCGCGGCCACGCGCGACGCGGCGATCCTAGCCATGCAGCGCGCGCTCGACGACAGCCGCGTGGACGGCATCGAAACCAATGTGCGCTGGCTGCGTGATGTCGTGCGGACCCCGGAATTTGCCGAAGGCCAAGTCTCGACCCGGCTGCTCGACTCCATCGCTTATCACCCGCGCAGCCTGCGCGTGATCAGCGGCGGCACCGCGACCACGGTGCAGGACTGGCCGGGCCGGCTGGGCCTGTGGGCGATCGGTGTGCCGCCCTCGGGTCCGATGGACGACCGCTCGTTCCGTATCGGGAACCGGCTGCTCGGCAATGCAGAGGGCGAGGCCGGGCTGGAGATCGCGGTCAGCGGACCGACGCTGTTGTTCAACGCGCCCGCGCGCCTGTGCTTCACCGGTGCCGATTTCGGTGCCACGCTGGATGACCTGCCCGTGGAGCGCGGCGTTCCCATCGACGTGCAGGCCGGCCAGACGCTGGTGATGGGCCGCGCCGCCGGCGGCGGCATCAGGGGTTATCTCCTCTTCGCCGGGGGGCTGGATATCGCGCCCTATCTCGACAGCCACAGCACTTTCGAACTCGGCCAGTTCGGGGGCCATGCCGCGCGGCGGCTGCTCGCGGGCGATACGCTGCACCTGGGCAGTGCGCCCGTGGACACGCCTCTGGCGCCGCTGCCGCTGCCGGCCTTTGGCGAGACCTGGACGCTGCGTGTGCTTTACGGCCCTCATGGCGCGCCGGATTTCTTCACCGACGGCGATATCGAGACCATCGTCTCCGCCGACTGGCAGGTGCATTACAACAGCAACCGCACCGGCATCCGGCTGGTCGGCCCCAAGCCGCATTGGGCGCGCAAGGATGGCGGCGAGGCGGGGCTGCACCCGTCCAACATCCACGACAATCCCTATGCCGTGGGCGCGGTGGATTTCACCGGCGACATGCCGATCATCCTCGGCCCCGACGGTCCTTCGCTCGGCGGTTTCGTCTGCCCCTTCGTAGTGATCGCGGCGGATCGCTGGAAGATCGGACAGCTCGCGCCGGGCGATCGCCTGCGCTTCCTGCCCGTCGCGCTGGAAGAGGCAGCCGCAGCCGACCACGCCCCGCTGGAAAGCATCGAGGCGGAAACACCGGCCCGCGATATCGCCACGCTGTCGCCGATCCTTGCCGATCTCCCCGGCCACGGGACGCGCCCGCGCACCGTCTATCGCCAGCAGGGCGACCGCAATATCCTGGTCGAATACGGCCCGATCGTGCTGGACATCGAATTGCGCATCCGCGTCCACGCGCTGATGTGCGAATTGGAGAAGCAGGCGCTGGCGGGCGTGATCGACATTGTCCCCGGCATCCGCTCGCTCCAGCTTCATTTCGACGGGCAGCGGCTGGACCAGCGCGGTGCGCTGGCCACGTTGATCGCCGCCGAAGAGCGGCTGGGCGACCTTGAGGATTTCACCGTCCCCTCGCGCATCGTCCATCTCCCCTTAAGCTGGCGCGATCCCGCCACGATCGAGACGATCGAGAAATATATGGGTGCCGTCCGCGCGGATGCGCCCTGGTGCCCGGACAATATCGAGTTCATCCGCCGCATCAACGGCATGGCCGATGCCGATGCGGTGGAGAACCTCATCTTCGATGCCAGCTATCTCGTGCTTGGGCTGGGCGACGTCTATCTGGGCGCGCCGGTGGCAACCCCGATCGATCCGCGGCATCGGCTGGTCACCACCAAATACAATCCCGCGCGCACTTGGACCCCGCCCAATGTCGTCGGCATCGGCGGCGCTTATATGTGCATCTATGGGATGGAGGGACCGGGCGGCTATCAGCTTTTCGGCCGCACCATCCAGATCTGGAACACGCATCGCCAGACCGACGCCTTTATCGAGGGCAAGCCTTGGCTCCTGCGCTTCTTCGACCAGATCCGCTTCTTTCCGGTCAGCGCGGAGGAACTGATCGACTGGCGCCGCGACTTTCCCAGCGGCCGCCGCTCGATCCAGGTCGAGCAATCCGAATTTCGCCTTGCCGATTATCGCACATTCCTCGCTGAGAATGCGGAGTCCATCTCGGGCTTCGAGACGCAGCGCAAGGCCGCCTTCGATGAGGAGCGCGCCGAATGGCAACGCTCGGGCGAGTTCGATCGGATTTCCGATCTCGACAACCCCGAAACCGACGCCCCCGTGGCCATCGACCTGCCGGACGGCGCGGAATTGATCGAAGCACCCTTTGGCGGGAGCGTCTGGAAATTGCTGGTCGCCCCCGGCGACACGGTCAAGAAGGGGGACATCATCGCCGTGATCGAGGCCATGAAGATGGAATGCCCGCTGGAAAGCCCGGCCAGCGGCACGGTCGCCGCGCTCTACATGCAGGAACGCCAGTCCCTCCAGCCCGGCACGCCGATGCTGGCGCTGAGGCGGCACCCATGACGGCGCTGGACCGGCTGAGCCCCGCCGCGATCGCCGCCGCAGTCAACAACGGGGCATCAAGCGCGCTTACCGTGGCGGAAGAGACGCTCGCCCGCCTCGCCGCCTATGATGCCGTCCAGCCGCAGATCTGGATCAGCCGCATCGCCCCCGAAGACCTGCGCACCGCCGCCCGCGCGGTGGATGCCCGGATCGCCGCGGGCGAGCGCCTACCGCTGGCGGGGGTGCCCTTTGCCGCCAAGGACAATATCGACGTCACAGGTTTCGAGACCACCGCCGCCTGCCCCGCCTTTGCCTATCGCCCCGAGTCTTCCGCAAACGTCATCGATCGGCTGACCGCAGCGGGCGCGCTCTGTATCGGCAAGACCAATCTCGACCAGTTCGCGACCGGCCTCAACGGCACGCGCAGCCCCTATGGGATCCCGCGCAACGCCTATAATCTGAACTATGTCAGCGGCGGATCAAGCTCGGGTTCGTCGATCGCCGTGGCGGCGGGGCTGGTCGCGTTTGCGCTCGGCACCGATACCGCAGGTTCGGGCCGCGTCCCCGCCGCCTTCAACCATCTGATTGGGTTCAAGCCCAGCAAAGGCCGCTGGAGCACGCGCGGGCTTGTCCCCGCCTGCCGCACGCTCGATTGCATCACGGTGTTTACGGACAGGATATCGGACGCACGGATCATCGACGACATTATCGCGGGTTTCGATCCCGCCGATCCTTATTCCAAACCTTTGATCGATCGTGGGCTTCGGGGCGATCGCATCGGCGTGCCACGCCGCGAGCAGCGCATATTCTTCGGCGATAGCGAGTCGGAGTATTTTTACGACCGCGCGCTCGATACGCTGGCGCGAACCGCCAATCTTGTCGAGATTGACATCGAGCCGCTGCTGGAGGCCGCCCGCCTGCTCTATGAAGGCCCATGGGTCGCCGAGCGCACCGCCGCCATGGCCGACATGCTGGCGACCAACCCCGAAGCGATCGAGCCGACGGTCCGCGCGGTGGTGGAAGCAGGAACAGGCATGAGCGCGGTCGAACTGTGGAACGGCATCTACCGCCTCGCCGACCTCCAGCGTCATGCCGATGCCCTGTGGGATGATATCGACCTGATGGCGTTTCCCACCACCGGCACGACCTATCGCGTGCGGGAAATGCTGGCGGCACCCATTGCGCTGAACAGCGCCTTCGGCCGCTACACCAATTTCGTGAACCTGCTGGACATGGCCGCGGTCGCTATCCCTGCCGGCACGCGGTCCAATGGCACGGGCTTTGGCATCACGCTGATCGGCCCGGCCGACACCGACCTGGGGCTGCTGGCCGTGGCGAACACCTATCTCACGGCGGCCGATCTGCCCGGCCCGCCGCTGCTCGATCTGGAGGGAAGAATGCAAACAGTGAAACTGGCCGTCGTTGGCGCTCATCTGAAAGACATGCCGCTGCATTGGCAACTGACCTCGCGCGATGCGACCTTCGTGGGGGCCTATGAGACCGCGCCGACCTATCGCCTCTATGCCATGGCGGACAGTATTCCGCCCAAGCCTGCGCTGGTCCATAGCGAGGATGGTGCCGCCATCGCGCTCGAAGTCTATGAACTGGATGTCGCCGCCTTCGGCAGCTTCGTGGTGGAGGTTCCGGCACCTTTGGCGATCGGGACGGTGGTTTTGAGCGACGGCACCAGCGTCAAGGGCTTCGTCGCCGAGCCCCGCGCGCTGACGGGCGCGGAAGACATCACCGCGCTCGGCGGCTGGCGCGCTTATATCGCAAGAGGCTGAACATTGGGGACGGGCCGGGAGGACAAGCATCGCCGTCCTTCCGCAACGGACGCGTTCATATTACACTGATCGCTACATCCGGCGGCCCATGATGCCTTCCGGCAGCCCATCCATGCTGATCCGCGCCTCAGTGTCCTTCCAGGCCCGATGGCGTCGCTCCCAATTGTAAACACCATCTCGCATCATCTCAGCCGGCCATCCCGCGCCCGCAATCCGGTCGACGGCTCGAACCGGCACGGCTGGAGAGGATCGGCGGTTGGAATTTCCCTTGAATAACATGGGGCAATGGAAGAGGAAGCGCCCTGTTGGTGGTTTCGGGGTAGAGGCGAGGACGAAAGTGTTGCGAAAGCGGCCTTTCGCTCCGATGCTTGGTTTATTCGCATGGCGGCTTTTTCCGCTTGCGTTCGCTCTGTCCTGCCAATCCTGAATTAACCAACACGCCCTAAAGTGGGGCGTGATCGATAATGTTATGCAAGCCCGGCGGTCGGCAGAAGGAACAGGCGTTTGAGTATTTCGGCACTGACCACCGCCCTGCTGCTGGCCGGCGCATCGATGACCCCGGTCGAGGCACCGCCAGCGGCACCTGTGCTGGTGACCGTTCCCGCCATGAGCGATCAGCAGGACGCGGCCCCCGTCACGGTGCCGCAGCCTGCGACTCCGCTCGAATCGTCTCTTCCGCTTGTATTGCCGCCCGCCACCGAACCGCTCGCACCGCCAGCCAGCCCCGACACCGATCCCGACGAAATTGTGGTCGTTGCGCGGCCCAATATCTCCACCCCGGGCGATCCGCTGGAGGCGATCAACGCCAAATCCTTCGAGGTGACGCAGGTGGTGGACAGGGCTTTTGTCGCCCCGGCCGCGAGTGCCTATAGCAAGACCGTGCCCGCGCCGTTGCGCAGTGGCCTGCGCAATTTTTTCAACAATCTCACCGAACCCGTCGTTTTCCTGAATTATATGCTGCAGCTCAAGCCGGGCAAGGCGGCGGAGACATTGGGGCGTTTCGCCATCAACACCACGATCGGGGCGGCCGGTTTGTTCGACATGGCGAAACGACGTCCGTTCAAGCTGCCACGTCGCCCCAATGGCTTCGCGAACACCCTGGGCTATTATGGGGTGAAGCCCGGCGCATTTCTGTTTCTGCCGCTGATCGGACCGACCACGGTGCGCGATTTCATCGGCACGGGCGTGGATCGGCTGCTCGTACCGATGGCCGTCGGCGCGCCCTTCAACCAACCCGCCTATTCCATTCCCGCAGGCATCATCGGCTCGATCGACTATCGTGTCGAATTCGATACGCAATTGCGCAAGATTCACGAGGCGGCGGATCCCTATGCGGCGTCGCGCGCCAATTATCTGCTAAACCGTCAGGCCGAAATCGATGCGCTACGCGGCAAACCCCGCGCGGCTGCATTGCCCGCGCCCGATCCGATGGCCCCCGCGATGGGGCCGCTTGTTCAGCCCCCGGTGGCAACGCCGGTCCTCGCACCGCCGCCCGCAGTGGCCCCGCCTCCGGTCGCGCCGACCATCCAGCCAGTTCAGCCTGCGCCCCAACCCTGAGAGTGATGACAAAGCCGTCCGCTTTACGCGGCTAAAGCAAAACTTGGATTGACCGACTCATTGTCTACCGATTAGATGGACATATCAGATCATAGGGCGGACCGGCCGGTCGCCCGCGGCATTCGTGCCGCTGAACGGCCCGCGGCTTTTGAAGGGATGCAGCTTGCTCCGCGTCAACAACGGCTAAAGCGCGATGCAGGGTAGCGTGACGCCCGGCTTCGTGATCCCCCCGGTTCAAGGGGAACGGACGAATGCGAATGTACGACCTCACTATTGCAATCAGGGCGCAGCGGCCCCGCCTCTTGGGGCGATGTCGCGGTGTGTTGAACTGAGCTGATTGCGCAGCCGGGAATCCGGCGCGCCTCAAGGGAATCCATATCATCAATGTGACTGCGCGCTCGCTTGAGCGTGCGGCGTCGGGCGCATGTGCGTCCGGCCTCGGGGGACTGTGATCAACGCAATGACAAAGAATGTTTCAAGACGATTGAATTTCCGCCACGGTATCGCGCTGGGTGCGCTTGGCATGAGCCTTGGCCTATCCCTGCCCGCCATCGCTGCCGACGAACCTACGCCCGATGCCGCTCTGGATGCGGGCGAGGCCGGTGACGAAATCACGGTGACCGCGCGGCGACGCGATGAAAATGCGCAGGATGTCCCGATCGCGCTGAGCGTAGTGAGTGCGCAGACCCTTGAAGCCACCGGCAATTTCACGTTGAGTCAGGTGCAGCAGCTCGTCCCCAGCCTCCAGGTGTTCAGCTTCAATCCGCGCAACACCAATGTGAACATCCGCGGGCTCGGCTCTAACGTGGCGCTGACCAATGACGGCCTGGAAAACGGCGTCGGCATCTATATCGACAATGTTTATTACGGCCGCGTCGGCCAGTCGCAATTCGATCTGGTCGATCTTCAGCAGATCGAAGTGCTGCGCGGGCCGCAAGGCACGCTCTTTGGCAAGAACACAACGGCTGGCGCGATCAACATCACGACGCGCGCGCCCAGCTTCGAACCCGAATTTTCGGGCGAGACGACGCTGGGCGATTATGGCTATCATCAGGTGCGCGGATCGGTCTCCGGCCCGATCGCTGGCGACAAGGCGGCCTTCCGCCTGAGCATCGCAGACACCCACCGCGATGGCTTCCTGACGAACCGCTATGACGGCAGCAAGGCGCAGGATTATGACAATTTCACGGCACGGGGCCAGTTGCTTCTTCGTCCGGCCGAGGATGTATCGATCAAGCTGATCGGCGATTTCGCAAAGCAGAAACAGAATTTCGTGCTGAACGTCCTCGCCAATTATTTTGGCACTTATGACAATGGCGCCGTGATCGCGAACAACTTCGTCGATCGCGTCACGCGCGCGGGCTACACGCCCACGCCGATCCGCCCGTTCGACAGGATCGGGGAATCGGATTCCCATTATCAGGCCAATATGAAAAGCTATGGCCTGTCCGGCCAGCTGGACTGGGATCTGGGTGGCGCGGCGCTGACATCCGTCACGGCCTATCGCTGGTGGGACTGGAATCCCGCCAATGATGGCGACAGCACGGGACTGGCGGTGATCACCAAAGCCCAGCAGGCCAATCGCCAGCGTCAATTCAGCCAGGAAATCCGCCTGGCGTCCACGGGTGAACGCTCGGTCGATTATGTCGTGGGTGCCTATTATTTCTGGCAGATCATCCGCGGCTATGGTGCCACCGCATTCGGCCCTGATGCGGCAAGCTGGAATATTCCGGCAGTGCCTGCGGTGGTGAGCAATGCCGCGCTGAACGGCTTTGAATCCAATTCCACGTCAACCCCCGCCACGAAAAGCTATGCTTTGTTCGGACAGGGGACATGGAATATCAGCGACGCCCTGAAACTAACGGGCGGCCTGCGCTTCACCCATGAAAAGAAGTCTGGCGCGTTCAATCAATATCATGTGGCCGGGATCAGTCTCGCCACGCTCCCCGCGGCCCAGGCAGCCGCTGCACTGGCCATCCGCAATCAGTTCAGCCCGGTCACCAGCTATCAAACCAGTTTCACAGATGACAGCCTCTCGGGCCTGATCAACCTTTCCTACAAGATCGCGCCCGACGCCTTGATCTATGGCAGCTATTCGCGCGGCAACAAATCGGGCGGCCTCAATCTCACCGCTCTGCCGGCCAATGTCGATCCCGAGGTCAGTCCCGAAAAAGTCGATAGTTTCGAGCTGGGTCTGAAGACGCAGTTCCTCGACCGCAGTGTGACACTCAATCTGGCAGGCTTCTGGAATGAGGTCAGCGATTACCAGACCGCCATCACCGAATTCGACAAGGTTTCGCAGGCCGTGCGGCAATATATCGCCAATATTCCAAAGGTCCGGTCGCGCGGGTTCGAGGGCGATCTGACCTACGCGCCCACGGCCCTGTTCAGCATCTCCGCATCCGCCGCTTATGCCGACACGACCTACCGCAACTATACCAATGCGCCGCAAGCGCCCGAACGGGCCAATCTAGGCGGAATACAGAATCTCACCGGTGCGCAACTCGCGGGCGTTCCGAAATATACCTACACTTTGGGGACCGATATCGCGCAACCGATCGGGCAATGGGGATCACGCGAAATCCATCTCTATGGCCATGCGGATTTCTCGCATCGCTCGTCCTTCAACACCTCGGCCAGCAACTCCCGCTACGCCCAGATCGAAGGCTATGGACTGCTCAATGCGCGCATCGGCATTCGTACTGACGACGCTCGTTGGGACCTTTCCGTCTGGGCGCGCAACCTGACCGACAAGGATTATTTCCAGACTCTGAGCCCGGGGACCACCGGGCTTGTGACCGGCCTGATCGGCGAACCGCGTACCGTGGGCGTCACCCTGCGCACCAAATTGTGAGGTCAATGAAATGGCGACTGTCTTCCCATCCGCCTTCTTCCGATCGGGTTCAACCCCGCAGACCGATCCGGCCCGGCTGAGCGGTTGGCGACTGGCGGCCTTCTCGTCCATCGCGGTGCCCGTCGCCGCCGCGGGCCTCCCGCTCGGCGTATATCTACCTGCGGTCTATGCGCAGGAGTATGGGCTTTCTCTCGCTACCATCGGGTTGATTTTTCTGGTCGGGCGGCTCTGGGATGCTGTGCTCGATCCGTTCATGGGGGCGCTCAGCGATCGCACCCGCAGCCGCTTCGGCAGGCGGCGTCCCTGGATCGCAGGCGGCGGCATCGTCTTCGCCATATCGTCGCTCTTCCTGTTTTTCCCGCAGGGACAGGTGACCGCAACCTCGCTCGCGATCGTCCTGTTCTTCTTCTATCTGGGATGGACGGCGATCCAGATCCCATTCCTCGCCTGGTCCGGCGAGATTTCGGGCCGCTATCATGAACGCACCCGCGTCGCGACTTATCAGACCGTGATCACCGCGATTGCGCTGCTCACCGCGCTGATCCTGCCCACCCTTGCGGATCAGTTGCGGCCCGGCGACGGGAAGCTGAAGCTCGCGCTGATGGGCGGTCTGGTGGCGGTTTCGATCCTGCCCGCTTTGTTCCTGACGCTGCGTGCCTTCCCCGAGCAGCCGGCACCCGTTTCCGTAGGGGCGCGCCAACCAATTGGGGTGATCATTCGCACCGTTTTGGGCGACCCCTTGCTGCTCCGCGTGCTGGGATCGGATTTCGCGGTAACGCTGGGTCAGACGATCCGTGGCGCGCTGATCGTGTTCGTGGTCACCTTCTACATGGGCCGCCCTGAATGGGCCGGCGGGCTGTTCCTGTTTCAATTCGTGTTCGGCATCCTGGCCGGCCCGATCTGGATGAAAATCGGTCTGCGCCTGGGCAAACATCAGACGGCGGTGGCCGGTGAGCTTGTCCAGGTCGCCGTCAATCTTGGCCTGTTGATTGTAACGCCGGACAGCTTCGGGCTGCTGCTGGGCCTCACCCTGGCGCAGGGGTTGGCGCAAGGGTCTGGCAATCTGATGCTGCGATCGATCGTCGCGGACGTGGCGGACAAGCATAGGCTCGAAACGGGAGATGATCGTGCAGGTCTTTATTTCTCGGTCTTCAGCCTGGCGGGCAAGGCGGCGACAGCGGTCGCCATCGGCATCGCTTTACCGCTCGTTGGATGGATCGGCTTCGATCCCAAGGTGCAGAACACGCCCGCGGCGCTCAACGGCCTACTTTACGTCTTCGCGCTTGGTCCCGCGATCGCCCACGCCTTTTCCGCCTGGCTCATACACGGCTTTCCGCTGGACGAAGCCCGCCATTCCGAAATCCGCCGCGCGCTCGACGAACGCGAACGCGCGCTGGTGCCTGCCGAATAACCACAATCTTTCACTAAAGGAGCAATGCAATGTCTGTTCTGACCCATCAATTCATCAATGCCCATGAAGCCGAGAGCCCGCTCGATATCGTACCCGTCGCGGGGCGAATCGGCGCTGAAATCCGGGGTGTCGCGCTCTCGGGCGATCTCGACGACGCCACGCTGGCGGCAATCCGCGCGGCGCTGGTGCGGCACAAGGTGATCTTTTTCCGCGATCAGACCGTGCTGGACGATGCGAAGCAAGAGGCTTTCGCCGAGCGGTTCGGCAAGCCTGTGGCGCATCCCACGGTGCCGGTCGTGCCGGGCAGCAAATATCTGCTCGAACTGGATTCCAGGGAGGGCTACGCCGCGTCGAGCTGGCATACCGACGTCACATTCGTCGATTCCTATCCCCAAGCCTCCATCCTGCGTGCGATCACCATTCCCGAAGCCGGCGGCGATACGCTGTGGGCCAATGGTGTGACGGCTTATGAGGAATTGCCGGAAGCGCTCAAGACCTTGGTTGATGGCCTCTGGGCGCTGCACACCAATGACTATGATTATGCCGGCACCTTCTCCAATGCCGATCAGGCACGCGTGGAGGAGCACCGCAAGGTATTCGCTTCCACGGTCTATGAAACCGAGCATCCCGTGGTCCGCGTCCATCCGGAATCGGGCGAACGCGCCCTGCTCGTCGGCCATTTCGTGAAGAATTTCGTCGGGCTGAACCAGGCGGATTCTCAGCGGCTGTTCGGCATCCTGCAGGATCATATCACCAAGCCGGAAAATACGGTGCGCTGGCGCTGGCGCGCGGGCGACGTGGCAATCTGGGACAATCGCTCGACCCAGCATCGCGCCATCGCCGATTTCGGCCTGCAGCGTCGCACGCTGCGCCGCGCCACGATTGCTGGCGATGTGCCGGTGGCGATCGACGGCAGCCGCAGCCGCGTGATCAAGCCCGAGCGGCAGGAACAGACGCTGCTCGCCGCCGAATAGCATATCCGGGTTTGCCCCTCTTTCCCGGATCAAACTGGGCCGCGTCTTCAGGGAGGCGCGGCCGCCTTTTTACGAAAGATCGATCTGCCATGCGAAGCCGTTTTCTGTTTGCGATGCTCGCCGTTTTGCCACTGGCCGCATTCGCCGCGCCGGTAGCGGCGAAATCCGAAAAGCGCCCTAATTTCCTGGTGATCGTGGCCGACGATCTCGGCTATTCCGATATTGGCGCATTCGGGGGTGAGATCGACACCCCCAATCTGGATGCGCTGGCGAAGAAGGGCGTGAAACTGACCGCCTTTCACACCGCCCCCACCTGTTCGCCGACGCGATCTATGCTGCTATCCGGCACCGATAACCATCTGGCCGGCGTTGGCGCGATGGCGGAGTTGATCGCGCCCAATCAACGCGGCAAGCCGGGCTTCGAGGGCTATCTCCGTCCCAATGTTGCGTCGCTCGCGGAATTGCTCGGCGCGAACGGCTATCGCACCCTGCTCTCCGGCAAATGGCATCTTGGCCTGACGCCGGATCAGGATCCTCATGCGCGCGGCTTTCAACGCAGCTTCACGCTGCTGCAGGGTGGGCACAATCATTTCGGGCTGGCGACTTCCAATGCGCTGATCAAGGGCACCACCTATCGCGAAAATGGAGATACCTTGCCGGGCGTTCCACAGGATTTCTATTCATCCGATTATTTCGCCACCAAGCTGGTGCAATATCTAGATGAAACCAAGCAGGGCGTGGACGGCGCAAAGCCTTTCTTCGCCTATCTCGCCTTCACCGCGCCGCATTGGCCGCTCCAGGCACCCAAGGCGGATATCGAGAGATATCGCGGCCGCTATGATGCGGGCTTCGAAGTGTTGCGCGCGCGCAGGCTGAAGCGTCAAGTCGAACTGGGGCTGATCGACGCTGACACGGCGGCCCATGCCCCGGTGCTCAAAAAGGATTGGGATGCGCTTTCCGTTGAAGAGAAGAAGACTGCCGCGCGCGACATGGAAATCTATGCGGCGATGGTCGATCGGCTGGACAAGAATGTGGGTCGGGTGATCGCCGAGCTGAAACGCACGGACGAATATGACAACACCGTGATCCTGTTCCTGGCCGACAATGGTGCCGAAGGACTGGACATAGCGCATAGCGAGATGGCCGGGATCAACACGCTCGACGACGGTGCCGACAACAGTTTCGACAATCGCGGCAGCGCCACTTCTTATGTCGCCTATGGCCCGGGCTGGGCGCAAGCGGCTACCGCGCCGTCATGGCTGTTCAAAGCCTATGCCACCGAGGGCGGCACGCGCACCGTGGCCTTTGTCGGCGGCAAGGATTTCAAGCGCAGCGGCGGGCTGGGCGGCGCATTCACTTCGGTCGCCGACGTGGTGCCCACCTTCCTCGAACTGGCAGGCGTCCCCGATCACAAGGGCCAGTTTCAGGGCCGGGCGGTGGAGCCGATCCGCGGCAAGAGCTGGGTGCCGTATCTGAAGGGAAAAACCGATCGGGTCTACGCGACCGGCGATACGATCGGCACCGAACTCTTCGGTTCGCGCGCGCTGCGGCAAGGCGATTGGAAGATCACCGATCCCGGCACGGGCGCATGGCAGCTCTTCAACATCGCCGAAGATCCCGGCGAGACGCGCGATCTGGCGAAGGACAATCCCGAGCGCCTGGCCGAGCTTACCGCAGGCTGGGATGTCTATGCCAAGGAGGTGGGCATAATCATTCCCAGCGTGAAAATCTATCAACCATGAGCCGACGACTGGTTCCGGGCGGCGTTGCGTTGCTGGGCCTATTGGCGCTGTGGAGCGGCGGCGATGAACAGGATGCCCGCGCCGCCGCTGCGGGGCATTGCCCCAAACCGGCAGACGGCCAGGCATGGATCGCTGGCGGCAAAACCCGGATCGGCAGCGACCGCGGCTATGCCGAAGAAGGCCCGGCGCATGACGTGACGATCAAGGGATTCGGGATCGACCGGCACGAAGTGACCAATCGGCAATTCGCGGTGTTCGTCGCCGCGACGGGCCATGTCACGCAGGCGGAGCGCGAAGGCGGCGCGATAATATTCGATCTGCCCCACGCAGGTGAGGTTCCGCTCAACCCCAGCCAATGGTGCGATATGAGAAAGGCGCGGAGTGGCGTCATCCCGATGGACCCGAGAGCGACCTGGCAGGCCGCGCAGACTTGCCGGTCGTTCAGATCGCTTTTGCCGACGCGCTGGCCTATGCGCGCTGGTCCGGTCGATCGCTGCCCAGCGAAGAACAATTCGAATATGCCGCCCGCGCCGGTGCCATGGAAAGCCTCGATCAGCCCGCGCCCGAGCGGGCGAATACGTGGCAGGGCACATTTCCCGCGCGCAACGATCGCAAGGACGGCTATGCGCGTCTTGCGCCCGCAGGCTGCTTCGAAGCGAATGGTTATGGGCTGAACGACATGATCGGCAACGCCTGGGAATGGACCGGAAGCGGGTATCTCCCCGGCCACGGCCCGATGCCGGATCCCGTCGGCGCGCCGGGCGATCCCAGTTTCGACCCCGCCCAGCCCGATGTCCGCGCTCGCGTGATTAAGGGCGGATCATTCCTGTGTGCGCCCAATTATTGCGCCCGCTACCGCCCCGAAGCGCGGCACGCGCAGAACGAGACTGCGGGCGCATCGCACCTGGGCTTCAGGACAGTGCTCAATGCACCGTGACGGATCTGTTCAGGCCGCCTGCGCCACGGCATCGACCGGCTCAAGGCGGATCATGTAATCGAATGCGGAAAGCGAAGCTTTGGTGCCTTCGCCCATCGCGACCACGATCTGCTTGTAAGGCACGGTGGTGCAATCGCCCGCCGCGAAGATGCCGGGTCGCGATGTCTCGCCGCGGTGATCGATCTCGATCTCGCCGCGGGGGGAGAGGGCCACCACATCCTTCAGCCATTCGGTATTCGGCACCAGCCCGATCTGGACGAAGATTCCCTCCAGTTCCACCTCATGCAGCGTATCGTGATTGCGGTCCTTATAGACCAGGCTACTCACCTTTTCGCCATCGCCCTTCACCTCGGTCGTCAGCGCCGATGTGATGATCCGCACATTGGTCAGGCTGGCGAGCTTGCGTTGCAACACCGCATCGGCGCGCAGATCGCTGTCGAATTCGATCAAAGTGACATGCGCCACGATGCCGGCCAGATCGATCGCGGCCTCCACGCCCGAATTGCCGCCGCCGATTACCGCCACGCGCTTGCCCTTGAACAAAGGCCCATCGCAATGCGGGCAATAGGCAACGCCCTTGTTGCGATATTCATCCTCGCCCGGCACGTTCATCTGCCGCCAGCGCGCGCCGGTGGAGAGGATCACGGTCCGCGCTTTCAGCGTCGCGCCATTTTCCAGATGCACCTCATGCAGACCGCCCTCGCTACGCGCCGGAACCAGCTTGTCAGCCCGCTGCAGATTCATGATATCCACGTCATAGTCGCGCACATGCTGCTCAAGCTGGGCCGCCAGTTTCGGGCCTTCGGTGTGGGATACCGATATGAAATTCTCGATCCCCATCGTATCCAGCACCTGGCCGCCGAAACGCTCGGCAGCGACACCGGTGCGGATCCCCTTGCGCGCCGCATAAATGGCCGCCGCCGCACCTGCTGGACCACCGCCCACGACGAGCACATCGAACGGATCCTTGCCCGCAATCTTGTCGGCCTGCCGCTTCAGCGCGCCGCTGTCGATCCTGGCGACGATCTGCTCAAGCTCCATCCGGCCCTGCCCGAACGGCTCACCATTCAGGAACACGGTGGGCACCGCCATCACCTTGCGAGCATTGACCTCATCCTGAAACAGCGCACCATCGATGGCGACATGGCTGATCCGGGGATTGAGCGCGCTCATCAGATTGAGCGCCTGCACCACATCGGGGCAATTCTGGCAGGACAGCGAATAATAGGTTTCGAAGGCATAATCGCCATCAAGCGTGCGGACCTGCTCGATCAGATCCTGCGCTGCCTTGGACGGATGGCCACCGACGTGCAGCAAGGCCAGAACGAGCGATGTGAATTCATGGCCGAGCGGGATGCCGGCGAAGCGCACGCCGATATCGGTGCCGACTCGGCGGATCATGAAGCTGGGGGTGCGCGGATCGCCATCGGCGCGGGCAAGGCTCACCTTGTCCGACAGGCCGGCGATCTCTTCGAGAAGTTGCTGAAGCTCATGCGATTTCGCGCCTTCATCCAGCGATGCGACCAGTTCGATCGGTTCACGGATATTGACCAGATAGCCTTGCAACTGCTGCTTGAGATTGGCGTCCAACATCATTCTGCTCCGGAAAATTTGTTCGGCGGCGGTGTCCGGGGGACGGCAAAGGCCATCCCCCGGTTGCGACCCGCGGGCTTTTTAGATCTTGCCGACGAGATCGAGTGAGGGCGCCAGCGTTTCATCGCCTTCTTCCCATTTGGCGGGGCACACTTCGCCCGGATGCGCGCGCACATATTGCGCCGCCTTCACCTTGCGCATCAATTCCGCGGCATTACGACCGATGCCTTCCGCCGTGATTTCCATGAACTGGATCACGCCATCGGGGTCGATCAGGAAGGTGCCACGATCGGCCAGGCCCTGACCTTCGCGCATCACGCCGAAATTGTTGGTGATCACGCCCGAGGGATCGCCCAGCATGGTGTAGGTGATCTTGCCGATGGCGGGCGAGGTATCGTGCCAGGCTTTGTGCGAGAAATGCGTGTCGGTCGAAACGCTATAGACTTCGACGCCGAGCTTCTGGAATTCGGCGTAATTATCAGCCAGATCTTCCAGTTCGGTGGGGCAGACGAAGGTGAAATCCGCTGGGTAGAAAACGAAGACTGCCCATTTGCCGAGCACGTCCGTCTCGCTGACCTCGATGAATTTGCCTTCCTTATAGGCCTGCGTGCTGAAAGGCTTAAGCGAAGTTCCGATAATACCCAATGTCCGTCTCCATGCTGGTGAGAGCGTCGAGATAGGGGAGCGCGGGCACAATGGGAAATGACTAAACCCACTTCCTGTGATCGATCCAACCGATCAATGGCGCACAAATTGGTCAAATTGGACGAGCGCCGCGGCCGACCGCGGATCAGCGTCAGGCAACCCCAGCCACCGGATGTCCACTATGTTCGAACGGCAATAAGGGTGCCGGCCGCGCAAACAGATAGCCCTGGCCCAAATTGCACCCCAATGCGATCAGGCGCGCGCGCTGCGCCGGAGTTTCCACGCCTTCGGCCACCACGGATTTGCGCAGGCCATGCCCAAGGCCGATGATGGCGCGCACGATCTCCTCGCTCTGCCCATCCTCATCGAACAGACTCAACACGAAAGAACGATCGATCTTGAGCGTGTCGATCGGAAGCTGCTTGAGATGGATGAGCGAGGCATAGCCAGTGCCGAAATCGTCCAGCGCGATGCCGACGCCCGCCTCGTGCAACAGGCGCAACGCCTTGACCATGCCATTCACCGTGCGGCCCAGCACGATATCCTCGGTCACTTCGATACACAGCCTGTGCGGCGCGATGCCGCTGTCATTCAGGCGCTGGAGCAAGCGCTGCGCCGCGTGCACGCCATCAAGCTGCGCCGCGGTAAAATTCATCGATATGGCGGGAATTTCGGGATAGGCGCACAATTTGGCGATGATCAGATCGAGCACATGCTCCTGCACGGCGGTGCCCACCTCGATATCGGTCAGCATGTCTCCGAAGACGGCTGGAGCGAGCAGTCCGTGTTCGGGATGCTGCCAGCGCAGCAAAGCCTCATAGCCCGTAGCGCTGCCGGTCTGGAGCGATACGATCGGCTGATAATGCAGCACGAATTCCTTCCGCTCGATCGCCACCCAGGCGTCGCGCGCGAACGAAAGCCTGCGATCAAGGCCAGCGCGCAGGCTCGGATCATAATGAAAGCGCCGCTTCCGGCCGAGCTTCTTGGCATGATACATCGCCAGATCGGCATTCTTGTACAGCAATTCCGCATCGCGCGTATCGGGCGCGTAGCCGGTGGAGCCGATGCTGAGCGAAAGAGACCAGGCCCGACCGCCGCGCCGCCACATCTCTCCCTGCATGGCATCAAGCGCATCCCCAATCTGCTGCGCGCGCACACCATCGGGATCCGACACGATCAATGCGAATTCATCGCCACCGATCCGCGCGACCTGATCATCCGGCCCGGCCACCCGGCGCAGAAGATCGGCGATATGGATCAGCAGCGCATCGCCCCCATCATGGCCAAGCCGATCATTGATACTCTTGAGATGATCCACGTCGATCAGGAACAGCATGAAGGAACCCGGCGCACCATCGTCGATCGCCGCCCGCAACGCATTTTGGAAGGAGGCACGGTTGCCCAGCCCGGTCAGGAAATCGGTGTGCGCGGCGCGGCGCAGCGTCTCGCTTTCTATGGCGATCGAGGTGCGCGCCTGCTCCGCATGATCGCGCTCCTGCCGCAAATGGCGAAACCGGTCCGCAATAGCGAGGGACAAGGCGATGGACTCGAACGCCAGCGCACCAAAGGTGGCCATGTCGATCGCGTCGTTCTGCGGCAGCAACCCGAGATTGCGCGACAGCCTGAGCGCAAACACTGCGAGGACGGGTGCCCAGCCCACCAGATAGAACCAGACGACGCGACTTCGGCCTTTGATCGCATACACCACGCCGACGCCGACGGAGATGACGCCGACGAGCATCACATAATTCAACCAGCGATCCATGAGCGCCGCTGGAAACACCCGATCCATCGACGCCGCAATGCCGAGAACGATCACCAGCACGGCAAGAGCGCGGCTGCTTCTCGAAAGCCAGCGTGGCAGCAATCCAACTTCCAAGACGCCCAGGAAGAAGAAGTTCCCCGTCCCGATCAAGATGCTGATCAAGATCAGATCCAGCCTGACCGCCATAGGACCGACGAAATTCGGCGCGACAAATGCAATCATGTTGGTCCACGACAGACCATAAGCAAGCGCAGCGACGACCCAGATCAGATACCAGCGCTGAAACGGATATCGATGGCCGGTATAGATCAGCAGATTATAAGCAAAGGCAGACAGCAATGCGCCCGTGAACAGCCCCATCAGCGCCAGCCATGCAGCGCCAGACCGCGCCGCGCTCTCGGGGCTCGCCGCGGTCACCTTGCGCATCAGGCCGAGTTCATCGAGTCTGAGGAAGCCGATATACAGATTTTCGATCTCCGCGCCCGGACGGTCGATTCCAAAACGCAGCAGGCCTCCTGGTGCCCAATTGTCGGCAAGCGCACGGGCACCGCGCTGGACGATCCGGGCACGGCCATGTCGATCCACTGTCATCACCGCGATCTGATCGAACCGGGTCTGATCGATCAGCAATTGCCATTGGGCCGGGAGCGATTGAAGCGTGCCCGCATCATTCAACTTCAGCCAGAGCCAGCGATCCTGATAACCCGATGCCCGCTCATCATCACAATCGTAACGCAGAGATTCCACGCCCGCTATGGCAAGCGTGAAATCCGCCGGCGCGCTGGCATGGCAAAATTGGGTTCGGAGCTGAACCATTTCA
This sequence comes from Sphingobium boeckii, assembly GCF_014199215.1. Lineage (GTDB taxonomy): Bacteria > Pseudomonadota > Alphaproteobacteria > Sphingomonadales > Sphingomonadaceae > Sphingobium_A > Sphingobium_A boeckii. Next base: position 677,921 of record NZ_JACIJC010000001.1, on the reverse strand, counting down.
GCCTTCGCGGTGCCCGGCGCGACATGCGTCAGCAGCAAAAAAAGCAAAGCGAAAAAGGCTGAACGTGCCGACATGAAACTCACCAAAGCAGAGTTTCACATTTAGATTGGAAATCATGACAATGCGTTAATTTTGCGTTTTAAGTTTGGCGCGCAGCCTTTCCGAATACTGCGTCGGGCGACGGCAGATCATTGTTATCCAAGTAATTTTTATAATCGCTCATCGCGAGCGCACGCACCGGCTTTTCGGAGTGGCGCATCCTGTGCAGCACGGTCATGCGGCGATCGAAGCGCGCCACCACAACATCGGCCCGCATCATGATGAACGGTCCGGGTCGCGACTGTGATGCTCGAAAAACCAAGCGCCTTATCTTATTCGGGGATGACCTCGATCGCCACAATCTCGATCGCATCCGCTTTGTCACCGAAATCCAAGACTTCGCCTGCCTCGCCGCCAATCAATGCCTTGGCGAGCGGCGCAGTGAAGGCCAGCCGACCGTTTGCGGGATCCGCTTCGTCACCGCCCACGATGTCGATGATCCGCGCCGCGCCATTCAGCCGGAATCGCACGCGCGATCCGAAACCTGCTTGCCCCGCGGGTGCGGGAGGCGCGACCTGCGCGGTGGCCAGACGCGTGCGCCAGTACCGCAATTCGCGCTTCGCCACCGTAACCGCGGCTTCATCGCCACCGCCAGCGACCTGCGCTTCGAGATGCGCCACCTGCGACGCGATCTGGGCCAGTCCCTTGCGGGTCACCAAATTGGGGCCAGCCGGGAGCGGCAGTTCGAACCGCGGCTCCTTATGCTCCTCATCACTATCGCGGCGGAAGGCGACGCTCATCAGGCTTCCCAATCTCCATTATCGCGGTCCCGCGCGCGCTTGCGCTCTTCTTTCTCGCGCTTGCGGGCTTCCTTGGCATCGCGCTGTTCCTGTTTGCGCATCTCGCGGCCGCGCTTTTCATCCGCTTCGGACTGGCTGGTGGTCACCGCATCGACGCCCGCCCCCACCGCCCTGACTGGCAATGTGACGATATCCACCGCCGTTTTTGCGATACATGCGCTAAGCGACAGCGCCATCACGAGCAAAAACAGGATACGCATCACTCGATACTCCACAGCGAACACCCGCGCATGATAGCCGAGCGCCGCGCCGCTGGCGAGGCTTTGATAGCAGATCCCTTGATTTATATACGGCAATGCCGCATATGCTAGCGATGCACACGGTCGTGGAAACACCGGCTTATCTGAAGGCTGCCGACAAAGCTGGGATGAGTCAGGTTGAGCGGGAAGCAGCGGTCTCGCTGCTCGCCAACAATCCTGAATCGGGTGACATCATTGCGGGCGGCGGCGGAGTCCGCAAAGTAAGGGTGCCGAAGCAAGGTCAGGGCAAATCAGGCGGCTATCGGGTGCTGACATATTATATGACCGAGAATGAACCCGTGTTCCTGATTTCGGTGATCAACAAATCGAAGCAAGCGAATCTGAGTGATGGCCAGAGGGCCATCGTTAAAGAAGCAGCCAAGGAGATACGTGATGACCGCTGAGGGCATGGACAGCGAGGATTTCGAAGGCATGATTGCCGGGTTGCGCGACGTCGCGAACTGGAAAAAGGGAAAGCGAGACGGGTTCGTCGCGCATGTCCCCTCCACTGTGGATGTTCGGGCTATCCGGGCGGCCCATAATCAGACGCAAGAGGGTTTCGCGCGCACCTATGGTTTCAGCATCGCTTCGGTGCGAGACTGGGAGCAAGGCCGCCGCCAGCCGGAACGAGCGGCCCGCATCCTGCTTGCGATGATTGCCAAGGAGCCACAGACAGTGAAGCGGGTGATGGAAGGGCTTTAGGAACGCGCGATAGGCATCAGGCGCGCGCGCCCTCGATCACCGTTGCGCTGTTGTGGCGCAGCGCTTTCAGCACGGTTTCCACGATCGCATCGGCGTCCAGTCCCGCTTCGGCATATTGCTTTTCGGGCTTGTCCTGATCCTGGAAGATATCGGGCAGGCGCATAGTGCGAAGCTTCAGGCCCGCGTCGATCAGGCCGGTGTCGCTCGCCAAAGTCAGCACATGTGCGCCGAGACCACCGATCGCACCTTCCTCGATCGTGACCGCCACTTCATGCGTGGTCAGCAGTTTGCGGATCAACGCCTCGTCCAGCGGCTTGGCGAAACGCAGGTCGGCGACGGTGGTGCTCAGCCCCTTGGCGTCGAGCTGGTCGGCCGCCTTCAACGCCTCCTCCAGCCGGGTGCCGAGTGATAGGATGACAACCTTCTTGCCCTGACGCACCACGCGACCCTTGCCGATCTCCAGCCGCTCGGGCGTTTCGGGCAAGGCCACGCCGGTGCCGCTACCGCGTGGATAACGCACCGCGATCGGGCCATCGTCATGACAGACGCAGGTATAGGTCATGTGCACCAGTTCGGCTTCATCGGCAGGTGCCATCACCACGAAATTGGGCAGGGTTGCGAGATAGGTGACATCGAAGCTGCCGGCATGGGTCGCGCCGTCCGCGCCGACCAGGCCCGCGCGATCGATCGCGAAGCGCACGGGGAGGTTCTGGATCGCCACATCATGCACCACCTGATCGTAAGCGCGCTGCAGGAAGGTGGAATAGATCGCGCAAAAGGGCCGCATCCCTTGCGCGGCGAGGCCGGCGGCGAAGGTGACCGCGTGCTGCTCCGCAATGCCGACGTCAAAGGCGCGATCGGGGTGCCGCGCGGCGAATTTGTCGACCCCGGTGCCCGAAGGCATGGCCGCCGTGATCGCGCAGATGCGCGTATCGGTATCCGCCAGCTTGGCCAGCGTTTCACCGAAAACATTCTGATAGCTGGGTGGTCCCGGTGGGGCCTTGTCCTGCGTGCCGGTGATCACATCGAATTTCTGGACGCCGTGATATTTGTCCGCAGCCGCTTCGGCAGGCGCATAGCCCTTGCCCTTTTGCGTCACGACATGAACCAGGATCGGTCCCTGCTCCGCATCGCGCACGTTTTCGAGCACGGGGATGAGCTGATCCAGATTATGCCCATCCACCGGGCCGACATAATAAAAACCCAATTCCTCGAACAATGTGCCACCCATCGCCATGCCGCGGGCAAATTCATCGGTCTTGCGCGCGGCGTCATGCAGCGGGCGCGGCAGCTTGCGCGCGACGCGCTTGGCCAGATCGCGCAGGCCCAGAAAGGGGCGGCTGGAGACGATCCGCGCGAGATAGGCGGAAAGCCCCCCCACCGGCGGCGCGATCGACATATCGTTATCGTTCAGGATCACGACCAGCCGGTTACCCGCCTGCTCGGCATTGTTCATCGCCTCATAGGCCATGCCAGCGCTCATCGCGCCGTCGCCGATCACCGCGATGGCCTTGCCGGGCTTGTCATTCAGCTTGTTGGCAATGGCAAAGCCCAGGGCTGCGCTGATCGAGGTGGAGCTGTGCGCCGCGCCGAACGGATCATATTCGCTTTCGCTGCGCTTGGTGAAGCCCGAAAGCCCGCCGCCCGTGCGCAGCGTGCGGATGCGATCGCGTCGGCCGGTCAAAATCTTGTGCGGATAGCATTGATGGCCGACATCGAAGATCAGCCGGTCTTCCGGCGTGTTGAACACATAATGGATCGCGGTGGTCAGCTCGACCACGCCGAGTCCCGAGCCGAGATGGCCACCCGTAGTGCCCACGGCCGAAATCGTTTCGGCGCGCAATTCATCGGCCAATTGCCGAAGCTGGGCAGGTTTCAATTTTCGGAGATCGGCAGGGTTCGCCACGATATCCAGCAAGGGCGTGACAGGTAAATCGGACATGGTTTCCCTCTTTCAAGCCACAGCTTTAGCCCCACCGCGCCATGCTGTCGAACGGAACCGTCATCATGATGTCATGCAGGATCGGTGCAGGTCACTCGCAATCGGCGCAGGTGCCGCGCACCTCGATCACCGGGCGGATGGGCGAAAATCCCGCCCTTTGCGCAGCGGAACGGATATTGCCCGAAACGCTGTCATCATCGATATGCGTGGTCTGTCCACAGGTGTCGCACACCAGGAAGATGCAATCGTGCAGACAATCGGGATGCGCATTGGCGATATAGGCGTTGGCGCTTTCCACGCGGCGCGCGACATTGGCACCCACGAACAGATCGAGGATACGATAGACGCTGTTGGCCGCCACCCGCCGGCCCTGCGCCTTCGAAACCGCCTCGGCGATGTCGTAAGCGGAGGCCGGCTTGTCGAAGCTCGCCAACGCGGCGAAGATGCTGGAGCGCATATCGGTCCATTGCTCGCCCGATTTCTCCAGCGCCGTGCGCGCCGCGTCCGCCAAAGCCGGGCCTTCGGGCTCATGATGATGGTGATGCTGTGCCATCAGGCGAATGTAGGCGCTGGATGCCTTTGCGGCAAGCCGCGCGGCTAGAACCAGGCACGCAGCCCGGCGACGAACATGGAGCCGCCGACGTCATCCCCCGCCGCGCGCGCAAAGGCGGCGGTGTTGCCGAGTTTCCGTTCATAGGAGATGCCAAGATAGGGCGCGAACTCAGGCACGAACTCGTAGCGAAGCCGTAGCCCGGCCTCGATCGACGACAGCCCCGCACCCACACCGATCGCCCGCACGTCCTGCGCCGCCAGGTTGAACTCGGCGCGCGGCTGCAGGATCAGCCGGTTGGTGATGCGCTGATCATATTCCACCTCCACCCGCGCGGTAAGATCGCCGCGATCGGACAGGAAGGCGGCAGCATCGATTTCAAAAAAATAGGGTGCAAGCCCCTGAATTCCGATCACCAGATGTGCCCGGCCCGGTTTGGGCCGGATATCATAGCGAATGCCGGCCTGAAGATTGAACCATGGATCCAGTGCATGGCTCCACAGCGCTTGCGCTTCTGCCGATTCCAGCGACCCGCCAAAGCCGCCCTCTCCCTCCGTCTTCAGCCACAAGCGGTCATAGTCGCCGCCATACCAGGCCTCCGCTTCCCAGGCATAGCCGTCGCGCCCGTCCCGCGTCCGATGCTCCAGCCGATCAAGCAGCAGCCTGCCGCCGCGGAATGCACCGTGTTCGGTATAAACGGCGCGCCGGGCCGCGGCCATGGCATCCGCGCCCCACACGGCATCGGCGGCATGTTCGGGGCCGTTTGACGCCGCCGCTGACGATCCGGTGCGCGGTGGCCCCGCAGCCGGGGTGCAATGCCCCATGGCCGCATGTTCGGGCGGGCAATCGGGATCGACAGGCGCCTGCTGCGATGGCAGCACCGATGTGAGCGATGGCGTACAATGGCCCATCGCGGCATGGTCTGGTGGGCAGGCCGGATCGATGGCCGCCGACGTCGGCGGCTCGGCATGACCCGCGTGCGCGCCGGCAGCCCCGGTGTCCGGCCCGGCCTGCCGTGCGGCAACCGGGGCTGCCAAGACGATCGCGACCGCAACGGCAAGCAAGCGCATCATGCTGCGCCGCTTCCAACCATCGGTCGCACCTTTACCACGTTCATCATGCCGGCGTGCATGTGGTAAAGCAGATGGCAGTGAAACGCCCAGTCGCCGGGTGCGTCGGCGGTCAGATCGAAGCTCGCCTTGCCACCCGGCATCACATTCACCGTGTGCTTGATCGGATGGCCATGATCCTTGCCGGTCACCAGCTCGAAGAAATGGCCGTGGATGTGTATCGGATGATTCATCATCGAATTGTTGATGAGGTTCACCCTGACCCGCTCTCCCCGTGCGAAGCGGATGGGCTCCGCGCCCTCGTTCATCTTCTTGCCGTCGAACGACCACATGAAGCGCTCCATGTTGCCTGTCAGATGGATGTCTATGCTGCGCGCTGGCGGGCGTGTGTCATGGAACGGCACGAGCGGTGCCAGATCATGATAGGTGAGCACGCGGTGCGGCTCCGTCTCAAGCCCCAGGGGGCGATCACCGGTGCGGTCCACGGGCATCGGCGCGATCATATCGACGCCGACACCGACCTTGACGTTCGGCGGCACCGATGACTTGTCGCGCATATCATGGTTCATGGCCGCGGCGGGCGCACCCGGCGTGCAATGGCCCATGGCGGCATGTTCGGGCGCGCAGGCCTCGCCCCCCATGTCGGCCATCCCCATGTCGCCCATCCCCATATCTCGCATGGAGAGCGTCGGCCGCCGGCGCAGCGCCGGGATGGCCGCGACCATCCCGAGCCGCGGTGCCAATGTCGCCCGCGCCATGCCCGATCGATCGATCGCTTCTGCCACCACCGTATAGGCCTGGTCGGCAGTCGGCGTGACGATCACATCATAGGTCTCGGCCACCGAAATCTGAAACTCGTCGGTCTCGACCGGGCGGACATGCTGACCATCGGCCTGAACCACGGTCATCGCCAGACCGGGAATGCGCAGGTTGAAGATCGTCATCGCCGAGGCATTGACGAAGCGCAGGCGGACGCGCTCGCCCGGCTTGAACAAACCCGTCCAATTCTCATCCGGCCCATGTCCGTTGACGAGGAAACTGTAAGTCGATCCCCCCACATCCGCGATATCGGCAGGGTCCATCCGCATCCCGCCCCATCGTGCCCGCTCTGCCGCGCTCATCGCGCCGTCGGTCAAGGTCTGCTTCTGGCGATTGAAATAGGCGCTTTTCTGCTTGAGCTTCGCCATCACCTGATGGGGGTGAATGAAGGTCCAGTCCGAAAGCACGATCACATGCTCGCGATCGAACGCCACCGGGTCGGCACCCGCCGGGCCGATCACGATCGGACCATAATGCCCCATCTGCTCCTGCAGGCCCGAATGCGAATGATACCAATAGGTGCCCGATTGCTTGATCGGGAATTCATAGGTGAAGGTCGTGCCCGGCTTGATGCCGGGAAAGCTGATCCCCGGCACGCCATCCATCTGGAATGGCAGGATCAGCCCGTGCCAATGGATCGAGCTATCCTCATCAAGCCCATTTTCCACATGGAGCCGCACATTCTGCCCCTCAAGCAGACGGATGAGCGGAGCCGGCAGCACGCCGTTGATCGTGATCGCATGGCCGGTGCGCCCGCCGACCTTGAACATGTCGTGCGCGATCCGCAGCCGGATATCCTCGCCGCTGAGCGCGGGACTATCGCCCTGCAGGCCGGACGATCCAGTCTGCGCCCAGGCCGGGAATTTTTTGCTCAACCCCAACCCGGCAAGGCCGAGAGCCCCGGCGCTCAATACACTGCGCCGCCTCATCATATCGTTCATGACAATTCCTGCCTCATCGACATGCGTGGCCTGTGCGCGCGGCCATGACGAGATCCGCTTCGGAAAAGCCCATATCTGCCCTTAGCAAATCCCTCGCCCGAAGGCGAAGCATTGCTAATCTGTCGAGAAAAATGGTGCTGCCGGTGAGGATTGAACTCACGACCTCAGCCTTACCAAGGATGCGCTCTACCACTGAGCTACGGCAGCACAGCCCGGCAAGCCGGGCAGAGGCGGCGCTATGGCGAAAGGGTGCGCCCGCGTCAAGGCTTGCGGTGCGGTGCTTGATCTGATTGGGGTGATCGATGACGAAGGCAGAGGAAGAACGCGCAAAACGGCTGGCTGAAGCGCTCAGGGAAAACCTGCGGCGACGCAAGGCGCAGGCGCGCGGGGACGAGGGGCGGACGGCTCCGGAAACCAAGCCCGAGGAATAATGACAGCCATCTGACCCGTCTGTCCCTCGACTGCGCGCGGGACAAGCGGCATTTTGCACACCTAGCCCCTCAAAGCGGCGCGCATTGCGCTTCCAGCCACACCTTCGCGTCCCCCTCAAGCTGAGGTCCGACGATCCGCAGTACCTCCGCATGATAATCGTCGATCCACGCGCGTTCGGCAGGTGACAGCGTCTCGGTCACGATCAGCCTGCGTTCGATCGGCGCGAAGGTGAGCGTTTCGAAGCCCAGCGGCTGCGCTTCGGCACCAGCCATGTCACGCTCCACCACCAGCACCAGATTTTCAATGCGGATGCCATATTCATGGGCCTTGTAATAACCCGGCTCGTTGGAGAGGATCATGCCGGCGTGCAACGGCTCTTCCGTCCCCGCCTGCCCGCCTGCGGATTTCGCAATACGCTGCGGGCCTTCATGGACGGCAAGAAAGCTGCCGACACCGTGACCCGTGCCATGTGCATAATCCAGCCCGACCGCCCACAGATATTGCCGCGCCAGCGTATCAAGCTGGCTGCCGCGCGTGCCCGCCGGGAAAATAGCGCGGGCGAGCGCGATATGGCCCTTCAGCACGCGCGTAAAACGGTCGCGCATTTCGGCCGTCGGCGTGCCCACCGGGATGGTGCGCGTCACATCCGTGGTGCCATCCAGATATTGCCCGCCTGAATCGACCAGATAAAGGCTGTCGATCTCGATCGGACGATTGCTCGCCTCATCGACCTTATAATGGCAGATCGCGCCATTCGGCCCCGCGCCGGAAATCGTATCGAAAGACAGATCCTTCAGCAGCCCGGTCGCCTCGCGAAATTCGCGCAGTTTCGCCGCGGCGGAGAGTTCGGTGAGGCCGCCCTTGGGCGCTTCGATCGACATCCAGTGAAGGAAGCGGCTGAGCGCGGCACCGTCGCGGGTCTGTGCGGCGCGATGGCCCGCAATCTCCACCGGGTTTTTGAGCGCCTTGGCCAGCACGGTCGGTTCGCGCAGCGCCAGCGTCTTCGCGCCCGCCTTGTCCAGTTTGGAGAAGATCGCGGACACGGCGCGCTCGGGATCGGCCACGACGGTCTTGCCGCGCAGCTTCGCCAGATCGCTCGCAAAAGCCGCTCGATCATGCACGCGCACCGCATTGCCCAGATGCTGTGCCACATCGTCGGCCATCTTTTCGGTCGCCACGTAAAGGTCAGCCGTCGCATCATCATGCACCACGGCATAAGCGAGCGCGACCGGCGTGTGACTTACATCCTGTCCGCGCACATTGAAGGTCCAGGCAATCGAGTCGAGCGCGGAAAGCACCACGGCATCGGCTTTCCTGCCCTGAAGCCAGTCGGCAATCTCCTGTCGCTTCTCCCCGGCGCTCTTGCCTGCATAGCGTTCGTCATGGACCACCAGCTTCGCGTCGCTCGGCGCGGGCTGGTCCGGCCACACCGCGTCCACCGGATTGGTCTCCACCGCCACCAGTGCCGCGCCGCGTTCAGCCAGCGCGCGTGTCGCCTGCTGCACCCAGGCACGCGTGTGCAACCACGGATCATAGCCGATCCGCCCGCCATCGGACGCGTGTTCGCTCAGCCACTCGGCCACGCTCGTCTGCGGCACATCCTGATATTGCCACTGTGCGCCATTCACCTGCTCGCGCACCTGCAGCGTATAGCGTCCGTCAGTGAAGATCGCCGCCGCCTCCGGAAGCACCGCCGCGACACCCGCTGATCCCTGAAACCCCGTAAGCCACGCCAGCCTTTGCGCATATTCGCCGACATATTCACTCATATGCTCGTCGCAGATGGGCACGACGAAACCATCCAGCCGGTCACGCTTCAATTGATCGCGCAGCGCCTGGAGGCGCGCTTCATGGGTGGACATGCGGCAATCCTTGATCTCTAGTTATTGCGACCAACATAAGACGCGCATGATCCCCGTGCCACCCCCCTGCCTTCTACCTTAGAAAGACATGATGAGCGATTCTCCCAAGCCCCCCGTCGCCGAGCAGCGCGCGCATTCCGCCACGCATCATGGGGAGACGATCAGCGATCCCTATGCCTGGCTGCGCGACGCTGGCTATCCTGAGGTGACCGATCCGGACGTGCTGGATTATCTGAAGGCCGAAAACGCATTCTTCGAGGGCCATATGGCGCCGCATGGCGACCTGGTGGAGACGATCTATCAGGAGATGAAAGGTCGCATCAAAGAGGATGACAGCTCTGTTCCGCAGAAGGACGGAAAGTGGATCCACTGGTATGCCTATGAAACGGGGGGGCAATATCCGATCCATTATCGCAAGCCCGTAGCGGGTGGCCCCGATGAAGTGTTGTTCGACGAGCCCAAGGAGGCGGGCGACAAGGACTATTTCAGCCTCGGCATATTGGAGGTCAGCCCCGACGATCTGCTGATGGCCTGGGCCTTGGATGACGACGGCGCGGAGCGCTATACGCTCAAAGTCCGCGAAATCGCTTCGGGCCGGGAATTGGAGACGGTCAGCACGGTCGTCAATGGCGATGTGGTCTGGGCCGCGGATTCGAAGAGTTTCTTCTATACCGAGGTCAATGACAATTGGCGCAGCTATCGCGTGCTGCTTCACACGCTGGGCACCGATCCCGCGACGGACAAGGTGATCTACGAGGAAGCGGACGAGGGCTTTCAGGTCGGCATCGGCGATACGCAGGATGAGCAATGGATCGTCATCTCCACCGGCGATAACCAGACCAGCGAGATGCGCGTCATCCCGGCGTCCGACCCGCTGGCGGAGCCGATCGTGATTGCGCCGCGGCAGGTGAAGCGCCTCTATTCGCTGGATTCCGGGCATGGCAAATTCTGGATCATCACCAATGATGATCATGTGAACTTTCGTCTGGCCGAGGCCGATTGGGCGACGCCCGGCGACTGGAAGACCGTGATCCCCGGATCGGACCGCATCTATCTGACCGGCGCTTCCAGCTTCAAGAAGCATCTGATCCTGTCCCAGCGCGTGGACGGGCTGGATGAGATCGTGCTGCGGGATTACGACACGGGAGCGGAAACACGCATTCCCTTTGCCGAGGCCAGCTATTCGGCCGGGCTTTCGAGCAATCCGGAATATGATCCAGACGTCTACCGTGTCTCCTATTCCTCCATGGTCACGCCGCGGACCACTTATGATTATGATCCAGCCACGGGATCGCTCACCACGCTGAAGGTCCAGCAAATCCCTTCGGGCTATGACGCCAGCCAATATGAGACCGAACGCGTGATCGTGACCGCGCGGGACGGCGCGAAGGTGCCGGTTTCGGTGGTCTATAAAAAAGGCTTCAGGAAGGACGGCGCGGGCAAGCTCTTCCTCTATGCTTATGGGGCTTATGGCTTCGCGATTCCGCCCGGTTTTTCCACCAACCGCATCAGCCTGCTCGATCGGGGCTATGCCTTTGCAATCGCGCATATCCGCGGCGGCGACGATCTGGGCTATAATTGGTATTTGCAGGGCAAGGCCGAGGCACGCTGGAACACGTTCAACGATTTCACCGACGTGGCCAAAGGCCTGATCGCCGAGAAGTTCACGAGCGCGGGCAAGATCGCGATCAACGGTGGCTCTGCGGGCGGCGAATTGATGGGTGTGGTCGCCAATACCGATCCCGCGCTCTGGGGCGCGGTGGTGGCCGATGTGCCTTTCGTCGATGTGCTCAGCACCATGCTGGACGCAAGCCTGCCGCTGACGCCCGGTGAATGGCCGGAATGGGGCAATCCGATCGAGAGCAAAGCCGCGTTCGATCTGATCCGTGGTTATAGCCCCTATGACAATGTGGCAGCGCAGGCCTATCCGCCCATGCTGATCACCGGCGGATTGAACGATCCGCGCGTGACCTATTGGGAGCCCGCCAAATGGGCCGCCAGGCTGCGCGCGACCAAGACCGACGATAATCTGCTGCTGCTCAAGATCAACATGGGCGCTGGCCACGGCGGTAAATCGGGACGGTTCGAGAGTCTGCGCGAGGATGCGGAATCCTTCGCGTTCGTTCTGTGGCAATTAGGCGATATCGGTGGCGATTGAAAAACTCCGTTTGTCGCGAACGCAGTCGAGGGACGTCGTGCCACGGACCAGCCTCCCTCGAATGCGCTCTGGACAAACGGTTTGATGGCCCGATGAGTTTCTCTCTTCTTATCACCGCTCAGCCGGGGGACATTGATGAGCTTGGCCACGTCAACAACGCCGTCTGGGTGCGCTGGATTCAGGATATGGCGACGTCGCACTGGGCTGCGGCTGCCGATCCGGCACATGTGGATGCCTATGTGTGGGTCGTGACCCGGCATGAAATTGACTATCGCGGCAATGTGCAGGCGGGCGAAACGTTGACGGCGCGGACATGGGTCGGCGAGGCACCGCGCGGCGCGCGGTTCGATCGCTATGTGGAATTCACCGGCGCGGACGGCAAGGTGAAGGTGAATGCCAAGACCACTTGGGCGATCGTCGATCGCAAGACGGGCCGGATCCTGCGCATTCCCAAGGAGGTCGCCGCGCCTTTTCTGATTGGCGCGCAGGAGTGACCGTCGCCACCCCCACGCACTCTGGATCAGATCGCCTGACCGCCTGACACTTCGATCCGCTGCCCGGTCACCCAGCGATTGTCCTCGGATAACAGGCTCGCGATCATCGGCCCGATATCATCCGGCACGCCGACCCGTCCCAGCGCCGTAATGCTCGCCAGTTGGTTGTTGAGGTCTGCATTGTCGCGCACTGCGCCACCGCCGAAATCCGTTTCTATCGCGCCGGGTGCCACCACATTCACCGCGATGCCCCGCGTGCCCAATTCCTTGGCCATGTAGCGCGTCAGCACCTCCATCGCGCCCTTCATGGCGGCATAGGCTGCATAGCCGGGCAAGGTGATGCGAGTGAGGCCCGAGGACAGATTCACGATCCGGCCGCCATCGGCGATCAACGGCAGTAAAGTCTGCGTGAGGAAGAACACGCCCTTGAACTGCACATTCACCAGCCGGTCGAACTGCGCTTCGGTCGTCTCCGCGATGGTGGCGTAATCGCCATGGCCGGCATTGTTGACCAGATGATCGAAATCGTCCCGCTGCCATGTATCGCGCAGGATGGTCCGCAGACGATCCGCAAAGGGCGCGAAGGCCGACACATGTCCGGTGTCGAGCTGAAGCGTGACAGCCTTGCGGCCCATCGCTTCGATCTCTGCGACAACGGCATCGGCTTCGTCGCTGCGGCTGTGATAGGTGAAGATGACATCGCCGCCGCGGCGGGCGATGCTGAGCGCCGTGTTGCGGCCTAGACCGCGGCTGGCGCCGGTGATGAGGGTGATCTTGGTCATGAAGGGCTCCTCTGCGATACCGTTCATCTATAGCTGAAAGAGACCGGCTCACATTGCCTATATCGCCGCATCCCTTGCCTGATCGTCCGGATTCACAACGGATCAGGCGTCCATCGCCTCCAGCATCGCCTGGATCGAATCCGCAGAGGTGGTGAACCCCATATGGCCGCATTCCACCTGCCACGCGCGATCGATTTCATGTGGCAACCCCCGTGAACTGTCGGGCGAAACGATGCCGTCATTCTCCGACCACAGCGCAAAGGTCAGCACCGGAGGCTTTTCCGTAAGATTCACCGGGATCGGCACGCGATCGACCGGATGGCGGTTGATCAGTTCGTAAAGGCGCCACGCATGATTGGCACGAATATCTCCCGAAAAGGGGCTGCCAAGCGTGATGACGCGCTCGATCCGGTCTGGCGCATATTTCGCGAACTCGCGGGCGATCAGACCGCCCAGGCTCCAGCCGATCAGCGTCACGGGCGAATCGTCCGTCATCTGGATTTCGTCCAGTCGCGCTTCGAGGCGCTCGAGAATATCCGCACGGATGCCGTAATTGCGCCCCTGCCCCCAGCCGTGCACGCGGAAATTGGCGGCCTTCAACGTGCGGCGCAGCATCACGGTGGACGCATCCGAAGCCAGAAAGCCCGGCAACACCATCACCGGGCGGCCACGGCCATCATGATCCGTGGCCATGGCCGGACCAAGCCGCCAGCCGCGGCGGATTTCCGTCAACACCCGCACTTCGCGCATCAGCTTGGCGAAGGGCGGCGCAGATGCAGGCCGCGAAAAAGAAGGTGTCACCATGGTGTCCATGACAATTTCATGACACGCAAAACGGTAAAGAACCAGTCACAGTTCCGTCACATGCAATAATATCACGCCGGTACGGGCGGTTGTCCGTAACGCAATTCTCTCCCTCGGCGGGTTTCCCTTGGCGTATGGGAATGACATAGAGCGGATCATGAAACTCTTCTTCGATCCCCGCCAACTGGACCACGCTCCCGCGCTCGAACTGCATAACGGCGGCTATGTGCCCTATGCCGAGCATCCCGGGCGCGTGAAGAATATGCTTGCCCGTCTGACCGAGACCGAGGCCCCCACTGATCGGGGCGAGACACCGATCGCGCGCATCCATGGTCCGGCCTATCTGGCATTCCTGAAGAGCGCGCATCGGCAATGGGTGGACGCCGGACGCGCGGGCGACGCCACTGGCTATGTCTGGCCCATCGTCGGCCGTCGGCCGCTCCATCTGCAGCGGATCGATGCGCAATTCGGGCAGTATAGCTTCGATGCCGCGTCACCGGTCGCCGCGCAGACATGGGACGGCGCATATTGGGCGGCGCAGACCGCGCTTGCGGCCACCGATGCGGTGCTGAATGGCGCACCGGCGGCCTTTGCGCTCTGCAGGCCGCCGGGTCATCATGCGGGCGCGGACTATCTGGGCGGCTATTGCTACCTCAACAATGTCGCCATAGCGGCACAGGCGGCGATCGATGCGGGCAAAGCCAGGGTCGCGATCCTCGACGTGGATTATCACCATGGCAATGGCACGCAGGATATCTTCTACGATCGCGGCGACGTGCTGTTCGTTTCGATCCACGCCGACCCGGTGACGGATTACCCCTTCTTCTGGGGCCATGCCGACGAATGCGGCGACGGTGCCGGCGAAGGCGCGAACCTCAACATCCCCCTGCCCCGCGGCACCGGAATGGCGGACTATCAGGTGGCTCTAAAAACTGCCCTGTACAGCATCGCAGCGTTTGCGCCCGAGGTGCTGCTCGTGTCCTTCGGGGCAGACACCTATGAGGGCGATCCGATCTCGCAATTCAAGCTGAAGACGGAAGATTTCACTGAGATCGCCGCGCAAATCAGCGCCGCCGACCTGCCGACCGTGATCGTGATGGAAGGCGGCTATGCCACCGAAGCACTGGGCGACAATGTAGCGAGTTTTCTGAGCGGATTTTGAAGCGGAATATTCTCAATGGCTGTCGATCAAACTCCACCAATCGCTGGCGGCGTGAATGATGCGCACCACTGAAATGCCCCGCACGCGGGGTTTGTAAAAGATGAGCACGTTTGGGAAACCCTCGACCTTCCATTTGTGCATCCCCGCCAAATGAGGGTTGGTCGATCCTAACGCTGGCCCGATCCGCGGATGATCAGCGAGTTTGTAAAAAGCCTCATTTGCCGCTGTGAGAAAATGGTCGGCGACATCGCTACCGGCTTCCGCTTCAAGCCAGCGGTATTGCTCCACGATGTCACGCCGCGCCATCGCATGGATAGCGACGGATTTTTGGTTCAATGGCCGGCCCGCGCAGCAGCGCGAATGCCATCCAGATCGCTGGAAACCCACGATGATTCGGGACTGGCAAGTCCCTCAAGCAGCATCGTTTCAAGCTTTTCCTGCGCCTTGCGCTTTTCATCGGCGCGAACGAGTTCCCGTACATATTCGCTCACGCTGCTGTAACGCCCGTCCGCAACTTGGCTGTCGATGAACGCCTTGAGCGGCCCGGGAAGCGAGATGTTCATGCTATCCATGGGCGCATTTTATGGAAATGGCATAAAATGGCAAGGTTTGCCGCCCGCGCGCAAAAAAGGGCGGTGTAAGCCGCCCCCTTTCTTATTCGATTTCAGAGCGTGGACTTACAGCTTGCCTGTCAGCGCCGGCACGATCTTGAACAGATCGCCGACCAAGCCGATGTCCGCCACCTGGAAGATGGGAGCATCTTCGTCCTTGTTGATCGCGATGATCGTCTTTGAGTCCTTCATGCCCGCCAGATGCTGGATCGCGCCTGAAATGCCGATCGCGACATAGACTTCGGGGGCGACGATCTTGCCGGTCTGGCCGACCTGATAGTCATTGGGCGCATAGCCCGCATCCACCGCAGCGCGCGAAGCACCGACGGCAGCGCCAAGCTTGTCCGCCAGCGGATCGATGACCGCATGGAACTGCTCTTCGGAGCCCAGTGCGCGACCACCCGAAACGATGATCTTCGCCGCCGTCAGTTCGGGACGCTCGCTCTTGGCGATTTCCGCGCCCACAAAGCTGGAAAGGCCGGCATCGCCCGCACCAGACGCCGCTTCGACCGAGGCAGAACCACCCGAGGTCGCCGCTTTCTCGAAAGCGGTGCCGCGCACGGTGATTACCTTCTTGGCATCGCTCGATTGCACGGTGGCGATCGCATTGCCCGCATAGATGGGGCGCGTGAACGTATCCGCACTTTCCACCGAGAGGATGTCCGAAATCTGCGCGACATCGAGCAGAGCCGCCACGCGCGGAGCGATATTCTTGCCATGCGAGGTGGAGGGCGCGACGAACGCGTCATAGCCGCTCATCAGGCCCGCGATCAGCGGCGCGACATTTTCGGCGAGCGCATGTTCATAGGCTGCGTCATCAGCGAGCAGCACCTTGGCGACGCCCGCGATCTTGGCGGCTTCGTCAGCCACGGCCTGCGCGCCCTTGCCCGCGACCAAAGCGTGTACATCGCCCAATTTGCCCGCAGCGGTCACCGCTGCCAGCGTGGCATCCTTGACCGATGCGTTATCGTGTTCGACCCAGACCAGGACGCTCATGCCGCCACTCCCAGAGCTTTCAGTTTCGCAACCAGTTCATCCACATCGGCCACCTTGATGCCCGCGCTGCGCACGGGTGGTTCGGAAACCTTGAGCGTGGTCAGACGCTTTGCCACATCCACGCCGTAATCCGCAGGCGTCTTGTTCGCGAGCGGCTTGGATTTCGCCTTCATGATATTGGGCAGGCTCGCATAGCGCGGCTCGTTCAAGCGGAGATCAGTGGTCACGATCGCCGGCGCCTTCAGCGAGACCGTTTCGGAGCCGCCATCAACTTCGCGCGTCACGATGACGGTATCGCCGGCGACTTCCACCTTGGACGCGAACGTGCCCTGGCCCCAGCCCGTCAGCGCGGCCAGCATCTGGCCGGTCTGGTTGCTGTCGTCGTCGATCGCCTGCTTGCCAAGGATCACCAGACCCGGCTGCTCCTCATCGGCCACGGCCTTCAAGAGCTTGGCGACGCCCAGCGGCTCCACTTCGCCCTCGGCTGTGATCAGGATCGCCCGGTCCGCACCCATGGCGAGCGCGGTGCGCAGCGTATCCTGAGATTTGGGTTCGCCGATCGAAACGACGATCACTTCGGTCGCAACGCCCTTTTCCTTCAGACGGATCGCTTCTTCGACAGCGATCTCATCGAACGGGTTCATCGACATCTTCACGTTCGCCAGATCGACGCCCGTGCCGTCCGCCTTCACGCGGGGCTTTACGTTATAGTCAAGCACACGCTTGACCGGGACCAGGATTTTCATTTCATCGTCCTCTCAAACCCTCCTCTCCCTCGAGGGGAGAGGATGAGGATTAAAATCAAGCCGCGGCTTTCACCTGGGCCACGATCTTCTGCGCCGCATCACCAAGATCATTGGCGGCTACTATCGGCAGGCCGGAATTCGCCAGGATTTCCTTGCCTTCCGCCACATTGGTGCCTTCCAGGCGCACGACCAGCGGCACTGAAAGATTCACTTCCTTCGCCGCGGCGACGATTCCGTCGGCGATAATGTCGCACTTCATGATGCCGCCGAAGATGTTGACCAATATGCCCTTCACCGCCGGATCGCTCAAAATGATCTTGAACGCCGCGGTGACCTTTTCCTTGCTCGCGCCGCCGCCCACATCGAGGAAGTTGGCGGGGAACATGCCGTTCAGCTTGATGATGTCCATCGTGGCCATCGCCAGGCCGGCACCGTTGACCATGCAGCCGATGTCGCCATCCAGCTTGATATAGGCCAGATCGTATTTGCTGGCTTCCAGCTCGGCGGGATCTTCCTCGGTCTCATCGCGCAGCGCCAGCAGATCCTTGTGACGGAACAGCGCATTGCCATCGAATGCCACCTTGGCATCGAGCACCAGCAGCTTGCCATCGTCGGTCACGGCCAGCGGATTGATCTCGATCTGCTCGGCGTCGGTGCCCAGGAAGGCGTCATAGAGCTTGGAGGCCACATTGGCGGCCTGCTTGGCCAGATCGCCATCCAGTTCCAGCGCAGCGGCGACGGCGCGGCCGTGATGCGGCATGAAGCCGGTTGCGGGATCGACGTCGATCGCGTGGATCTTTTCGGGCGTATCATGCGCCACGGTTTCGATATCCATGCCGCCTTCGGTCGAAGCGACCATCGAGATCCGGCCGGTCACGCGATTGACGAGCAAGGCGAGGTAGAATTCCTTGGCGATATCGACGCCATCGGTGATGTACAGGCGATTGACCTGCTTGCCCGCATCGCCCGTCTGGATCGTGACCAGCGTGTTACCGAGCATATCCGTGGCGGCAGCGCGCACATCTTCAAGCGTCTTGGCCAGGCGGACACCGCCCTTGGCATCGGGGCCGAGCTCCACGAACTTGCCCTTGCCGCGGCCGCCCGCATGAATCTGCGCCTTCACCACATAAAGCGGCCCGGGCAGTTTCTTCGCGGCTTCCACCGCTTCATCGACGGTCAGCGCCGCAAAGCCTGCCGGAACCGGCACACCGAACTTGGCCAGTACTTCCTTCGCCTGGTATTCGTGGATATTCATGGGGGCGCTCAAGCCTTTCGCGTTGCAAAACGGGGAGTCGCACCGGCCTAAAGCATGGATTGGCGGCGATTGCCACCCCCGATGGATCGCTCAGAGCCCGAGCGCGCACGCTCCGGCCGCCTTGGTGGTTTCGCCGAGGATTTCGGGATCCTTCAATGCGCGGACCTTATAGATGAATTCCGCTACGGAGAGTTCGCGGAATTTCGAATCCTTCAGATCGCCCAGCGACGATATTTTGCGCAACTGCCAGAGCGAAAGCTCATTCACCATCCGGTCCGCCATGCAGGCCGAGAGCTTGGGCGACAGGCCGGCATCGCGCAGCCCTGTCCTGAGTCGCGTCTCCGGCGTGGCGCAGGATGCGAGGGCGAGGATGGGCAGGGCGACGAGCAGGATGCGATGTTTCATGGTTACTTCCTTAACCTTCCCGTCATTCCCGCGAAAGCGGGAATCCAGCTTCTTTCGGGTGTCTCCGCGCAAAGCGGGATTCCCGCCTGCGCGGGAATGACAGAATAAGGCGAAGAGCCTATATCCTCCTCATGTCCCTCCCCCTCGGCATCCTTTTGTTCATCGCAACCATCCTCGGCATGGAAATCTTCGCCTACGCCGCGCACCGCTGGCTGATGCACGGCCCCGGCTGGTTCCTGCACGCGAGCCACCATCGGCCACGCACAGGCCATTGGGAGCTGAACGATCTCTATGCGGTGATCTTCGCCATCCCGTCGATCACGCTGATCGCAGGCGGCGTCCAGCTCGGCTGGGGCGATTGGGCCACCTGGGCGGGCGCAGGAATCGCTGGCTATGGCGCGATCTATGCGGGCTTTCACGATGTGATCGTCCACAAGAGGATCAACCACCGTTACCTGCCCAAATCCGATTATATGAAGCGCATCATCCAGGCGCACCGGCTGCATCATGTGGTGGAAACCAAAGAGGGCACGGTGAGCTTCGGTTTCCTCTGGGCACCAAAGCCCGAGGATCTGAAAGCGGAATTGAAGCGGCGCGGCCATGCCGGGGTGCGGGCGCCGGTGGGCAGCTTTCGGGATTAGCGGCCCCGCGTCCAAAGCCCCTCCCGGCTGACATCCTTCCCCGGCTTTGCCATCGCCTGTCCCAGCGCTTTCATTACCCAGCCGATCTTGGCCGCCTTGCTCGTATAAACCCGGTGATCCCAGGCGTGTTCGCCCTTGGCACGCACCTCACGGGCGATGTCGCCATAGATGCCCGCCGCCGCGAGCACGGCCCAGCGCGCGCGGAAGGGGAGCTTGGCCGCGCCCACCCGCGCTGAGGCCTCATAATCCGCGGCCATCTCCGCCAGCCATTTGGCGATGACCGCAAGGCGCTTGCGGAAATGCGGCTTCATCTCTTCGCCGGGCGATATGTCCAGCTCGGTCAGCCAGTCCTGTGGCAGATAACAGCGCCCGCCCGCCGCATCCTCGCTGATATCGCGCGCGATATTGGCAAGCTGAAATGCCAGGCCAAGATCGCAGGCGCGATCCAGCGTATCCTGATCATCGGGATCGACCCCCATCACGATCGCCATCATCACGCCGACGACGCCCGCGACATGATAGCAATAGGTGAGCAGATCCTGCTCGGTGCGCGGCCGCCATTCCGCGGCGTCCATTGCAAATCCCTGCACCAGATCGCGCGGCAGATGGTGCGGGATGGCGCATTCGCGGACGACGATGCCGAGCGCGTCAAACGCAGGATCACCGACGGTTTCGCCGACAAGCGCGCTTTCGGTCTTCGAGCGGATTTCCTCGAAAGCAGCTTCGACCTCGGCATGGTGCGTGTTCATCACTCCGCCATAATCCTGCCCGTCGGCCAGATCGTCGCATTTGCGGCACCAGGCATAGAGCAGCCACGCGCGTTCGCGCGTCACGCGGTCGAACAGCCGGCTCGCCATCGCAAAGGATTTCGAGCCGCGCGCGATGCTCTCACTCGCGGTCGCGACCAGCGCTTCGCGGGTGGCGAAATCCCCCTCCCGCTTGCGGGAGGGATTAGTGGGCTTTTCTTGATTCATGCGAAGTCGGACATGCCCACCCCCTGCCCCTCCCGCAAGCGGGAGGGGAAAATTACAGATCCTGCCGCTTCATCTTCACGATGGTCTCGATCGGGCGCTGCGCCGCCATTTTGGCGAGCAGGCCATCCAGTTGATCATCGACAAGCAATATTTCGCGATGCTGCGGGCGCACGAAGCCGGTCGCGGCCATGGTTTCGACAAAGGCGATCAGATGATCATAATAGCCCGCGACATTGAGCAGGCCGACGGGCTTGGCATGGTAACCAAGCTGCGCCCAGCTCACCGCCTCCCACAATTCGTCCATCGTGCCGACCCCGCCGGGGATCGCAATGAAGCCGTCCGAAAGGTCCGTGAAGCGCGCCTTGCGCTCGTGCATCGTCTCCACGATGTGAAGTTTGGTGCAGCCCAGATGCGCCACCTCCGCGTCGCGCAGCGCCACCGGGATCACGCCGATCACTTCGCCACCCGCCGCCAGCGCGCCATCCGCCACCGCGCCCATCAGGCCCAGCCTGCCGCCGCCATAGACCAGTCCGATGCCCCGTTCGGCCAGTGACCGGCCGATCGCGCGCGCGGATTCCATATAGACCGGATCGGCCGGCGTGGCCGACCCGCAATAGATGGCTATGCGCCTCACAAAATACCCCGAAACCGTTTAGGCGCAGCACCTAATCCCCATTCAGGCATTTTTGCTCCGATCCTCCAGCATCAGCCCTGCTGTGGCCTTGGCGCTGCCCACGACGCCAGGAATGCCAGCGCCCGGATGCGTGCCGGCACCCACGAAATACATGTTCGAGATCGCATCGTCGCGATTGTGAACGCGGAACCACGCGCTTTGCGTCAAGGTCGGCTCCAGCGAGAAGGCGCTGCCCAGATGCGCATTCAGATCCTGCCCGAAATCGGCGGGGGTATAATGGAATTTGGTCACGATCCGCTCATGGATATCGGGAATGAGCCGTTTGCCGATCTCGTCCAATATGCGCTTTTCCAGGATCGGGCCGACCTCGTCCCAATTGACCGGCAATTTGCCCTGATGCGGCACGGGGGCCAGCACGTAAAATGTGGAATGCCCCTCGGGCGCCATGCTCGGATCGGTCACGGTCGGGTGATGCAGATAGAGCGAGAAATCCTCTGCCAGCACGCCATGATCGTAAATATCCGACAGCAGCCCCTTATAGCGCGGGCCGAACAGGATCATGTGATGCGGAATGCCCGGCCATGTGCCCTTCACGCCGAAATGGACCACGAAGAGCGATGGCGAATAGCGCTTCTTTTCGAGCGCCGTCGCCGCGCGCCCGCCGCGGCGGTTTGAGGTCAGCAGATCGCGATAGGTGTGCATGATATCGGCGTTGCTGGCCACGGCATCGGCATCCATCCGCCAGCCGCTCCGCGTGCGCACGCCCGTCGCGCGATCCCCCATCGTCTCGATCTCTTCGACCGGATCACCCAGCCGCAACACGCCGCCCAGCCGCTCGAAATGCGTGACCATCCCCGCCACCAGCCGGTTGGTCCCGCCCTTGGCAAACCAGACGCCGCCATCCTTTTCCAGCTTGTGGATCAGCGCATAGATCGCGCTCGTGGTCATGGGATTGCCGCCCACGAGCAAGGTGTGAAAGCTGAGCGCCTCGCGCAGCTTTTCATTCTGCACGAAGCTGGAGACCATTGAATAGACCGAGCGCCAGGCCTGATATTTCGCCAGTGCCGGTGCGGCCTTGATCATCGACGCAAAATCGAGAAACGCCACGGTGCCGAGCTTCAGATAGCCCTCGCGATACACGCCCGCGGCATATCCCAGGAATTTCTGATAGCCCAGCACATCCGCCGGATTGAGCTTCAATATCTCCTGACGAAGCTGCGCATCATCGTTGGAATAATCGAAATTCGTGCCATCGGGCCAATTCAGGCGATAGAAGGGCATGACCGGTTGCAGCGTGACATCATCGGCCATGTTGCGGCCCGAAAGCGCCCAGAGCTGCTGCAGGCAATCGGGATCGGTGATCACGGTCGGCCCGGCATCGAAGGTGAAGCCGTCACGTTCCCAATAATAGCCGCGTCCGCCCGGCTTGTCCCGCCCCTCGATCAGCGTGGTTTCCACCCCGGCCGATTGCAGCCGGATCGCCAAAGCCAGTCCGCCGAAGCCGGCCCCGATCACCGCAGCCGTCTTCATGAACGTGTCACTTTCGCTTCTCCCTGATCGCCGCGATGGCGCGCCCGATGGGCACCGGCGGCTTGCCGGTCAATATGCGCGCCTTGTCCATGAATGTGGACTGTCCCGCATAAAAGCGCGAAACGAGCCCGGCATCCAGAGAATAGAAGCGTTCCAAAACCTTATACCGCTCGTGCGGCTCTGCGGCACGGAACATCATCTTGTTCAGAAGGCGATAGAAACCGCGGTCGTCCCACGTTTTCTTCGCGAAATCATAGGTCAGATCGTGGAGTGAAATGCCATCGAGCCGGTCCTGCCCCGCAATCAGCGCGGCGGTGCGCACCGCATCGGGCAGCGAATAGCCCGTCGTGGGATGAAACAGCCCGGCGCGCACGCCGGCTTTGGGCACCTGTTTGCCCCCTGAATCCCAGTAACGATCGAAATCGCCGCCCATGCACACCGGCAGCACGCCGGTTTCCTCCCGCGCCACATGGTCGATCTTCCAGCCGCGCTGCTTGGCATAAGCCGCGACGCGCTTGCGATATTTGGCGGGATCGATCTGCGGCGTATCGCTGTAATAGGTATCCTCGACGAACATGCGATCTTCGCCGAACGGCAGCGCATAGACGAATCGATAGCCGTCGATCTGATCCACCGTGGCATCCATCACCAGAGGCAGCGCTTCGCCATGCGCCTTTTCCAGGATCAGTTCCTGCCCCAGGAATTTCTGCCAGCCGAGATCGAGCAGGCCCAGTTCAGCCGGGCCGCGCGCGTCGATCACGCCGCCCGCTTTCACCCTGTGACCGCCCGCGATCACAACGCTGGTGCGCGTGACCGCGGCCACGCGACGTCCGGTCATCAGCGCCTTTCTGGGCAGGGTGGCGCGCACATGCGCATCCAGCCGTTCGGAGAGAATCGAATAATAGCGTCCATCAATGGACCGGCCGTGCGCGGGAAAGCGCACCTCATGTCCCTTCCACATATGCCCGATCAACGGCGCGACCAGCCAGCGATCATCGGGCGCGACATCTTCGGCGAAGAAGGACCACACATGATCGCCGCCGATCACGCTGCTTTCCTCGATCAGCCGGATATCAAGCCCCGGATGCCGCGCATGAAGCGCGAGCGCAATGAGCGATCCAGCGAGTCCGCCCCCCACAATGGCGATGTCACAGGTGATTTTACTAGGCATTGAAAGAGCGCCCTAGCCGAGCCTTAACCAAGACACAAAGGGGTTTCGGAGGCCGGGCCGATTGCCCGCGACGACATGCGGGCGTAAGGCCGAAAATATGTCCGTCACGCTCGCCATCGCGCTGTCCGCGCTTGCCATGACGATCATCATCGGTGTCCGCTATCTGCTTGCCAGCGCCGGATTCGCGCTGGCCACGCGGATCAAGCATCCGGGCCTCTATGCCGGGCAGGATCGGCAGATGCGCCGGGAAATCATCTGGTCGCTCGCCAGTGCTGCGATCTATGGCGTGCCGGCGGGCATCGTCGCCTGGGGCTGGCAGAATCGCGGATGGACGCTGATCTATGCGGACGTGAACGCTTATCCCTTGTGGTATCTGCCGCTGTCGGTTTTTTTCTATCTTTTTGCCCACGATGCGTGGTTTTACTGGACCCATCGCTGGATGCACCGGCCCCGCCCGTTTCGCATCGCCCATGCCGTGCATCACGCCAGCCGACCGCCCACGGCATGGGCGGCGATGAGCTTTCATCCCATAGAGGCGATCACCGGCGCTGTGGTCATTCCATCACTGGTCTTCGCAATTCCGATCCATATCGGCGCACTGGCGCTTGTGCTGACGATCATGACGGTTATGGGGGTGACCAATCACATGGGCTGGGAGATGTTCCCCCGGTCCGTCCACGGGGGGCGCCTGGGGGGCTGGCTGATCACCGCGAGCCATCATCAAAGGCACCACGCCGAATACAGGTGCAATTATGGTCTCTATTTCCGGTTCTGGGACAGGCTCTGCGGCACGGACAAAGGGCTGGGCACGTTCGATCTTCCGGGCGACCCGAAAGACGGGCGCGGCGGCGCTGGTGTTCGCGATGCTGGGCGGCGGGGCGGCACCGGGCGCGCTTGATATCCAGTTCGCAAACCTGCGTTCGCAAAAGGGGCTGATCCGCATCTGCCTTACGGCCTATCCGAAGAATTTCCCCGGCTGCACTGACGACAGAAATGCCATCACCCGCTCCGTCCACGCTTCGGACGGCCGGACGCATATCACCGGGCTGCCCTCGGGCGATTATGCGCTGGCGCTGATCCACGATGAAAACAGCAACGCCAAGCTGGACACCTTCGCCGGCATTCCCAAGGAAGGCATCGGCTTTTCGCGCAACCCAACGCTTGGTTTCGGCCCCCCGAAGTTCGCCGCGGCGCAATTCGGCATGAGCACCGGGACGGTGACGCAAAGCGTGAAGATGAAATATTTTCTATAGTTGGCGATACGCAACTAATTGACGTTTCGATACGTTTCCGATTCCAATGGTTTAAGAAACAGGGAATCCGATTCATGAAATCAATGCTCGCAAGGCGCACAGTGCGCGCGACGATCTTGGTGTGTTCACTTGCCGTCGCGCCGGGCGTCTTTGCACAGGATAATGCCGGTCCGCCGGATAATGATGATACCCTCACCATCGGTGCCGCAGCGGCCATCGTGCCGACCTATGAAGGTTCGGATGACTATCGCATCATTCCCGGCCCGGCGATCCGCGGCAAGATTTCGGGTCACAATTTCTACACGCGCCAGTCAGCATTTTATTTCGACCTAATCCCGGAAAAGCCCGGCAACAATCTGGACCTGTCTCTGGGCGTCGCCGCCGGCACCCGGTTCAGCCGCACGCGCGGCATCAAGGATCCTCAGGTGAAGCTGCTCGGCAAACTGGATACGCCGATCGAGCTGGGTGGCTTTGTCGGCATCGCCAAGACCGGCGTGATCACCAGCGATTATGACACCATCGGCGTGCGCGTCTCCTATCTGCGCGACGTGGCCAATGCGCATGACAGCTATGTGATCCA
The DNA here is from genome assembly GCF_014199215.1 of Sphingobium boeckii. Taxonomy (GTDB): domain Bacteria; phylum Pseudomonadota; class Alphaproteobacteria; order Sphingomonadales; family Sphingomonadaceae; genus Sphingobium_A; species Sphingobium_A boeckii. The sequence goes on along the minus strand of NZ_JACIJC010000001.1, from coordinate 652,269 downwards.
GCCCGCCTTCGAATATGGCACGCCACTCAGCCAGAGCCTTTATGTCGGCTTCGACGTCTCCGCGGACTATGTCGGCAGCAGCTATGCGCGTTATTATTATAGCGTCAGCCCCGCCGGCACGGCGGCGAGCGGCCTTGCCACCTATGATCTCGACAAGGGATGGAAGAACATCAGCACCACCGTGCTCGCGAATTACGCTTTGTCCGGCGATCTGCGCACCGGCTGGTCAGTCTTCGCAACGGGCAGCTATTCCAAGATGCTGGGTGAATTCAAGCGCAGCCCGATCGTGCGCGACGCCGGCAGCGCCAACCAATGGTTTGGCGCGTTGGGCGTAGCCTATACATTTTGAGGCAATACCCTCCCCTGGCGCAACCAGGGGAGGATTTGAGGCGTCAGACTCGTGTGCCCGAGAGCGGAAAGCTGCCGAACGCGCCCGCGCCTGCGCTGCCGGTGATCGCATCGCCGCTCACCGTGGCTTCGCAATCCAGGGTCATCGGCATTGGCACCTTGAGATTCATCTTCCAGGTGAGCTTGTCACCATCCACCTTGCCGTCTTCCACATCGAGCGAACCCATCGCGCCGGCCATATTGCCGGTGAAAGCGGATCCATCGCTGGCGACGGTGAACACCGATTGCTGATCGCCCAGCGGCGATTTCACCACCACATTCCACGCACCATCCACATTCGCCATTTCACTCTCCTTCTTGATTGTCGGGTTCAGGGCTGAACCACTTCGATCGGCAAGCCCAGTTTTTCCAGTTGCGGCTTCACCGTCGTTGCATCGCCAACGACCACCCACAGGAATTGATCCGGATCGATCGCCGCGCGTGCGGCCTTGTCCAGGGCGTGGGCGGTCATGCCGCGGTAAACTGTGGTCAGGCCATCATAATAATCATCGCTCCGCTTGTAGAGGATGTTGCGCTGCATGGCGCCCAGCACATCGCCCGCGGTTTCGAAGGATCCCGGCAATTGCCGGATGCTGCTGATCCTGGTGCGTTCAAGCTCTTCGGGCGTGACGCCCTTGTTCGTCAGGAAACTGCCGATCTGCTGCCGCAGCGCCTCGATCGACGCGCCGGTCTTGTCCGCCTGAACCGGTGCGAACACCATATAAGGCACCTGTTCGGCGACGCGGTTGACCAGCGTGTTCACGCCATAGGACCAGCCCTTCGTCTCCCGCAGATCCATGTTGATCCGTGAGAGGAAATTGCCGCCGACCACATCATTGGCGGACAACAGTTCGACCAGTTCGTCGGTGCCCTTCACCGGCAATATCTCTCCGGCGAGGATCAGCGATTGCGGCGAATCCTTGCGGTCTACCAGCACGATCCTGTTTTTCGCAGGAGGAAGGGCGGGGCTGAAATCCTTCACGCCCGCCGGCCCCTGCGCCGCCCATGTGCCGAAGCGCGCCTCGATCTCGCTCTTCACCTTCGCCAGCGGCAGATCGCTGACCACAAAGATCATCGCCTTGTCCGGCCGGAACCAGGCATTGTGAAAGGCGACCAGATCATCGCGGCTCACCTGCGCCACGGCCTTGGGATCCCCCGTGCCGGTGAACGGCACGCCATAGGGATGATCCTTCCCGTAAAGCAAAGGCGGCAGGGTGCGCAGCGCCAGCGCCTGCGGTTGCGTCATCTCGCTCGCAATGCGGGCAAGCTGCTGTCCGCGCAGCCGCTCGACCTCGCCGGGCGCGAAAGCAGGGTTCTTCACGATATCGGCGAACAGATCGAGCGACGGGGCCAGATTGGCGGAGAGCGCGAACAGATTGACCGATGTGCGGTCCATGGACGCGCCGGTGGAGATGCTCGCGCCCAGAATTTCCTGCCGCTCGGCGATCTGAACCGAATCCAGCGTCGTGGTGCCTTCATCCAGCAGCGAGAGCAGCAGCGATTGCGTGCCGAGGTTGGCCTTGGGATCGGCGGCATTGCCGGCATCGAGGCTGAACGCCATCTGCGTGATCGGCACCGCGTCGCGATGCGCATAGACCAGTTCGACGCCGTTGGAGAGCGTGGCGCGCTCCACCTTGGGAAAGTCCAGATCGGCAATCGTCCCGACATCGGGCAATTTGCTACGGTCGACGCCATTCGCACCGGCGGCCTGACGCGCCGCGACCGGGCCGGACGAGGCGGTCTCGGGCTCGGTCACGCTGGCGGGGACGCCGCTGGATTCCTCGTAGGCCACGCGCTGGCCGGGCATCACATAGAGCGCATACACCGGCCGCGTCAGCCATTTCTGCATCGCTTTCGTGACCTGTTCAGGCGTGACAGCGGCATAAGCGGCAAGCTGTTTCTTGTAGAATTCCGGATCTTTGGAATAGAGCTCGCCTTCGGCCAGCGCGACCGCCTTGCCACCAAAGCCGCCCACCGATTCCAGCCCGCTGATGCGCCCCGCCGCAGCGCTGGTCGCCACGCGCTGCACCTCTTCGGCGGTCGGCCCCTTGGCGATATAATCGCCCAGAATGGCGTCCAGTCGCTGATAGACCTGGGCCAGATCCGCACCCGGCTTTACATCCACCGTCACCTCGAACTGACTGACGCCCGCCAACTCCTGCAGGCTGGCGGTCACGGCCACGGCCAGCTTTTCCTGCCGCACCAGAATATTATCCAGCCGCGAGCTCGCCAGCCCGCCCAATACGGTCGCGCCCACGGCCAGCGGCACAGCATCGGGATCATTCAGCCCCGGCACGATCCAGTCCCGATAGATGCGGGTGGTCGCCACACGGTCCATGATCACTTCGGTCTTGGGCGCGGGCAGCGTCGGCACGGATATCTCCGGCACGACGGGTTCAGGGCCGCGCGCGATATCGCCGAAATATTTCTCCACCAACGGCTTGGCCTGCGCCACATCCACATCGCCCGCCAGCACCAGCACGGCGTTGTTCGGGCCATAATGCTGGCGAAACCAGTTTTTCACATCCTCAAGGCTGGCCGCATCCAGATCGGCCATCGAGCCGATCACGGAATGGCCATAGGGATGCTCGGGCGGCATGAGCGCGGCGATCTGGGTATATTCGACCAGACCGTAAGGCTGGGTATCCCCCTGCCGCTTTTCATTCTGGACCACGCCAATCTGGTTGGTCAGCGTCTGCTGGGTCACAGCGCCCAGCAGATGCCCCATGCGATCGCTCTCCAGAAACAGCGCCCGCTCCAGCGCCGCGGCGGGCACGGTTTCGAAATAATTGGTGCGGTCGTAAGAGGTCGTGCCGTTATAATCAGTCGCGCCGATATCCTCCAGCGGCGCGAAGAAATCGCCCGGCACATTCTCGGACCCGTTGAACATCAGATGTTCAAACAGATGGGCGAAGCCCGTCTTGCCCTTCGGCTCGCGCGTCGATCCCACGTCATACCATATGGACACGGCCACGATCGGCGCCTTGCGATCGGTGTGCACCAGCACTTTCAGGCCGTTATCCAGCGTGAATCGCTGATAGGGAATATCGACCTGCTTCACGAGATCGGCGACGGGAACCGCTCCGCTCCCCGTGATCGGTTCACGCGCGCCGGCGGCGGTGAGACCCAGCGCGAGCAATGGCAGAAGCAGAGAAAGACGAGAGACGCGACCCATTATTACATCCTGATTTGCAACCCGACGCGACCATAGCAGCGGCGGCGGGGCGGGCAAGCCAGGCCATCCCGCCATCAGCGAGACTGATGGCGGGATGGACATGGGGCGTTGAATGGCCATTCCGGGATATCGGAATGGCCGGGATCGTCAGAATCCCTTGCGCACCGTGAGGAACACCTGCTGCGGCGCGCCGGCCAGCAGCGTCTGATTATCACCGCTATTGCCGAAGCCGTTCGAACCGATCGTGGCCACATAGGCCTTGTCGAACAGGTTGGTGGCGTTGAGCTGCACTTCCAGACCGGTCAAAGCGCCCTGCAGGAAGCGGTAGCCCAGGCTGGCGTCCGCAATGCCGCGTCCGGGCACCGAACGGTCGTTGAGATAGTTGAAATAGCGCTTGCTCATATAGTTGATGCCCAAACGACCGAAGATGGTGCCGTCGTCATAGGCCAATTCCGCCTTGGCGAGATGCTTCGGACTATCGACCACATTCTTGCCCGAAGTGGCTGCAACGACCACACCCAGCGCGTTGAACACGTCATCGCGATAGGTCGAATCATTGTAGCTATAGGATCCGAAGATGCTGAAGCCGCCGCCCAGGCGGAATTCGCCCGCGGTTTCGAAGCCATAGGAACGCACAGCGCCCACATTTTGCAGAATCGCGGGATTGCCGACAATGCCGGCACCGGTGGTGAACGCGAGCAGGCGATTGCGGAAGTTGACGTAATAGACGCCCGCCGTGCCGCTGAACGCACCCGATTTCATGCGCAATCCAAGCTCATATGTGTCCGATTCCTCGGGCTTGAGCGAACCGCTGATCGCGGCGAAACCGGCCTGGGTCGTGGCGAACGGCCCGGTTGTTGCCGATGAGGTGAAGGCGCGGGTCAATTGCGTGAAGCTGGCGAACACTTCGCCATGCTCGTCGATCTTGAACGTCATGCCCGCGTGCGGCTGAAACCAATCCTTGGATTCAATCTTGCCGCTGGCCAGCGAGCCCGCCGTCAGCGGATCGGCGGCGTTCTTGACTTGGAACCCCTTCCAACCAAGCGCGAGCGTGGCGCGACCCAATGCGATCTTGTCTTCGACATGATATTGCAGCGTCTTGGTATTATAGTCGAAATCCCATTGGGTTGCGAAGGGATCCTTCTGGAATTGGAGCGCGCTGCGGCCTGGATCGGTCCGGCTGGTCAGCCCGTAAAAGCGCCGCGCCTGCTGGAAATCATTATTCTCATACCAGGCACCCACGGCGAGTGTATTTACGCCCATCTCTGCGGTCACGCCGCCGAAAACACCCGTGCGCTTCATATCATATTCAGTGGTGCGGATAGAGATCGGCACGCCGGTCGGTGACGGCACATAGGGGGTGAACCACAGACCCTGGCCATGATTGTCATGATGATAGACCTTCACGCTGACCGTCACGCCCTCGGCGATCCGCCCATCGATGCCGATCGAACCCAGATAATCCTGACGCAGGCCCGCGGCGTCGAAATAGACATCGTCCACGGTCCCATAAGGTGCCGGATAGACTGTGCCCGCCGCCGGATTGAGCGGTGTCGCGCCGCTGTCGCCGCGATTGGCAGCAACATCGGCAATCCGCAGCGCCAGCGCATAATCGTCCGCGATATTGTCATTTTCCAGCCCGAGCCGCCGGATCATGTCCAGCGAAAGATCCTGATAATCCTGCTCACGACGATCCGAAAAGCTGAAGAAACCGGTCAGGTTGAAATTGCCCACCGGCACGATTGCCTTGGCGTTGACGGCATGTTGGCGCTGGGCGCCATCGCCCTTCCATTTGTCCGTGGTGAGATAGCCATAGCTCAGATAACCGCGCGCGCCGCCTTCGCTGCCCGCATCGATCCGTGCGAAGCCGCGATAGCTATTGTCGCTGCCTGCAGTGCCGTTCAGCTTGACGCCGAATGCGCCGACGGGATCACTGGAAAGAAATTCGATCGTGCCGCCGAGATTGTTGGTGGCCTGCGTGCCCAGCGATCCGCCGCCCTGCGAAACCCGGGTCGTGCCGATATTCTCGGAGCTGATCGCGCGGCTGATGTGCAGGCCGTTTACGTTGCCATAGCTGTGATCGCCCAAGGGAATGCCATCAAGCGTGAAGCCGATCTGATTCTGGTTGAACCCGCGGATCGAGAGGCGCTGGGACCATTCATACGCGCCAAATGCGTCCGCGGACTGGAAATTCACGCTCGGCAGCTTTTCAATGGCCTTGAGTGGGCTGGTGCCCGGTGTGAGGATCACGATATCCTCCTGCTTCAGTTCCTGAACCTGGCGGGTCTGGCCGCTGCCGATGACGATGATTTCGGAATCGCTCTCATAGGCGTCCACGGGCGCGATATCCTGCGCAATGGCGGGCGCGCCGATGAACGCAGCGGATGCGAGCAGGCAATGAATGTAATGGCGCATGATTGTGTCCCCCTTGTGAGGAGCGCAGCCTTAGGAACATATTGTGACGCGATCGCAATGTTCTGATGGCGTGAAAAAGTCTGTTAAATGGCAGTTTTGCGACGGCGTAATGCCGGATCACCCGTGTCCCCGCGAATAATCCCGGCAAGCCCGTTCTAATCCGCCGCTTCGTGCACACTAAGCGCAAATCCCTATTTCGCAGTGCCGCGTGCCGGTGCATCACCGCCGAACGAAAAAAGCGCGTCGCACCATCTTGTGTTGCACAAATACCACACCATATGCCGGTGACCGCAAAGTGGAGTGTTGAATGAACCTCGAGAAATTCACCGATCGCGCCAAGGGCTTCCTCCAGTCTGCGCAGACCGTTTCGATCCGCAACAGCCATCAGCGCATCGCGCCCGAGCATCTTTTGAAGGCGCTGCTCGAAGACGAGCAGGGCATGGCCTCCGGCCTGATCAAGGCCGCCGGCGGCGACGCACAGATCGCGCTGGCGGAAACCGACAAGGCGCTCGCGAAGATTCCCGCCGTTTCGGGCGGCGGCGCGCAGCAAACGCCGGGGCTGGACAATGATCTGGTGCGCGTGCTCGATTCTGCCGAACAGGTCGCGCAGACCGCCGGGGACAGTTATGTCACCGTCGAACGCCTGCTGCTCGCTTTGGTGCTCGCCACTACGACGCCGGCTGGCAAGGCGCTGGCCGCCGCGGGGGTGAAGGCGGAAGCGCTCAACGCCGCGATCAACGAACTCCGGGGCGGCCGCACCGCCGATACCGGCACCGCCGAGGATCGCTATGACGCGCTCAAGAAATTCGCGCGCGACCTGACCCAGGCGGCGCGCGACGGCAAGCTGGATCCCGTGATCGGCCGCGACGAGGAGATCCGCCGCACCATCCAGATTCTCGCCCGGCGCACCAAGAACAATCCCGTCCTCATCGGCGAGCCGGGCGTGGGCAAGACCGCGATCGCCGAAGGGCTGGCGCTGCGCATCGTCAATGGCGACGTGCCCGACGGGATCAAGGGCCGTAAATTGATGGCGCTCGACATGGGCAGCCTGATCGCCGGTGCCAAATATCGCGGCGAATTCGAGGAACGGCTGAAGGGCGTGCTGGACGAGGTCCGCGGTGCCGAGGGCGACATCATCCTGTTCATCGACGAGATGCACACGCTGATCGGCGCGGGCAAGGGCGAGGGCGCCATGGACGCCAGCAATTTGCTCAAGCCCGCTTTGGCGCGCGGCGAACTGCATTGCATCGGCGCGACCACGCTGGACGAATATCGCCAGCATGTGGAGAAGGATCCCGCGCTGCAGCGGCGTTTTCAGCCCGTGTTCGTGGGTGAGCCGACGGTGGAGGATACGGTCTCGATCCTTCGTGGATTGAAGGAGAAATACGAGCTGCACCACGGCGTGCGGATCACCGACAGCGCCCTGGTCGCCGCGGCCACCCTATCCAACCGCTATATCACCGACCGTTTTCTGCCCGACAAGGCGATCGACCTGATGGACGAGGCCGCCTCGCGGCTGCGCATGGAGGTCGAATCCAAGCCCGAGGAGATCGAGACGCTTGATCGACGGATCATCCAGTTGAAGATCGAGCGCGAGGCGCTGAAGAAGGAGACCGACACCGCATCCAAGGATCGCCTCGCCGCGCTGGAGGCCGAACTGGTCAATTTGGAAGAGCAATCGGGTGAGCTCACCACGCGCTGGCAAGGCGAGAAGGACAAGATCCAGGGCGAAGCCAAAATCAAGGAAGCGCTCGATGCGGCGCGCCTCCAGCTTGATCAGGCGCAGCGCGCGGGTGATCTGGCGAAGGCCGGTGAGCTGCAATATGGCACGATCCCGTCGCTGGAAAAGCAGCTCGCGGATGCGGCGGCGCTCTCTTCGTCGGCCATGTTGCGCGAGGAAGTGACCGCGGATGACATCGCCTCGGTGGTCTCGCGCTGGACCGGGATTCCCGTGGACCGGATGCTGGCTGGTGAGCGCGAAAAGCTGTTGAAGATGGAAGAAGCGATCGGCAAGCGCGTGATCGGGCAATCCGACGCCGTAGCCGCCGTGTCGCGCGCGGTGCGCCGCGCGCGCGCCGGTTTGCAGGATCCCAATCGTCCGCTCGGCAGCTTTCTCTTCCTTGGCCCCACGGGGGTGGGCAAGACCGAATTGACCAAGGCATTGGCGGGTTTCCTGTTCGACGATGACAATGCGATGGTGCGCATCGACATGAGCGAATTCATGGAAAAGCACACCGTCTCCCGTCTGATTGGAGCGCCCCCAGGCTATGTTGGTTATGAGGAGGGCGGCGTTCTCACCGAAGCGGTTCGCAGAAGGCCCTATCAGGTCGTCCTGTTCGACGAGGTGGAAAAGGCGCATCCCGACGTGTTCAACATCCTGCTGCAGGTGTTGGACGATGGCCGCCTGACCGACGGACAGGGCCGCACCGTGGATTTCGCCAATACGCTGATCATCCTGACCTCGAATTTGGGCAGCCAATATCTGTCATCCATGACGGACGATCAGAAGGTGGAGGATGTCGAGCCGCAAGTGATGGAGATCGTGCGCGGGCATTTCCGCCCCGAATTTCTCAACCGGCTGGACGAGATCATCCTGTTCCATCGCCTGAGCCAGCAGCACATGGCCCCGATCGTGGATATCCAAGTGGGCCGCGTGGGCAAATTGCTCGCCGATCGCAAGATCATCCTCGATCTGACCGACGCCGCGCGCGCGTGGCTCGGCCGGGTGGGCTATGATCCCGTCTATGGCGCAAGGCCACTCAAACGCGCGGTGCAGCGCTATCTGCAGGATCCGCTGGCGGACATGATCCTGCGTGGCGATGTGCCGGATGGGGTGACGGTGAAGGTGGATGAAGGCGATGGGGCGTTGAGCCTTAACGTCGGTTAGCCCTCCGCTGCCGCCTGCCGCAATCGCGGATGATCGGGCGGCAGCGGTGGTTCGAAATCCTCGCGCCGCCAGATGGCGTGCACCGGTTCTTCAGGATCGGGTTTGGCGAAACCGAGATAACCAAAGAAGCTCGCGATCAATCGCTCGGCGGGATCAACGATTGCAGTTCGTCCGTGCATAAACCGCGTATTGTCGAGCATCAGTACGTCGCCCGCGCGCCAATCAATCGCGACGCTCAGGCGATCGCCGGTCGCCTTGATCGCTTGGAGCCAGGCTTCGGGCACAGGATATCCATCATCCAGAACCGGGTGATCGGGCCGTCCATTGTTGAATCGCGCGAAGAGCAGGAAATTGCCGAAAGCCGGCGCATCCAGGAACATCGGCTTGTGAAGAGCTGGCCGGGTGAAGGCGCGAACGATGTCTCCATCCGGAAATCGACGGAAGAAATAAGGACATTCCGGCGGAGGTGCCATGAGTTGCGCATCGCTTGGGTCCGGCGTTCCCAGCCAGTAGTCCAGCAGGCTCGGCCAAGTCGGCTTGATGTAGAGAAGCCTGCGGTTCTTCAGCCCAAGGCGCACCATTTCCGGCAATTCGCGCACCAGCGCCACACCGTCGCAAATCGTCGTCTGGCCGCCGCGGCTGGGTGCCGAAAGGCAGGCAAAAAAAGCCGCGTCAGGCTTCCACGGCTCCCGCGACAATTCTGGATGGAGCGAAAAGGCACCGGTGCCCCCGTCGACCGTATGGATATTGCCGATCGGATCGAGCAGTTGCCTGCCCGGGCTCTCATTTACCACTGCCGTGGTGCAAAACTGTCTGGCAAAGATCCGAAATTGCACGACGTCTGCGCCGAACCCGCGAAAGAGGAGCGCTCCATGAGCCTTGTAGAGATCGATGATCAGCGCCGGATCGATATCGACGATGCCGCCCTCATCGACGGGTTCGATAACGACATGAGGCTGGCCGGATTTCGGCAGATGGACGTGCGTCATGATGACGGGGGATAGCCGTATTCGGCAGCGCAAGCTATAGCCTGTGCGATGCCTCTGACGCTTGACGATCTCTTCGCTTCGCCCGACCATTTTCTTCATTCGTTCGAAGACAATGCGGCATTGTTCATGCCCATGGACCGCGCGGCCTATCATCGCTCGATCTTTCTGGACGGGCGCATTTCGCCGGCCGCCGATCAATCGATGAGATTGCCCCTGGCCACCCTGACCAGTATGCCGCGTACATCGCTGCCGGCAGCCTGGATCTTTCACATGGCCCATTGCGGCTCGACCCTGCTAGCACGCGCGCTCGATGAGCCCGAGGCCAGTCTTGTCCTGCGCGAGCCTTTGGCGCTGCGGCAAACCGCAATCCGCCCCGACGCACAGCGGCTGACTATCGTCACTGCGATGATCAGCAAGCGCTACCGTGCCGACGCACCCACACTGATCAAGGCGAATGTGCCTGTCAACTTTCTGCTGCCGCAGTTGGCGGCGGCCGCCCCCGCCGCGCATATCATCCTGCTTTACCTGCCGTTGCGCGAATATCTTCTCGCAATCCTGCGCACCGACAATCACCGCAATTGGCTGCGCAATGTCACCGCGAACCTGGCGCATTATCTTGGCGACCTCTCCGCACTGACTGATGCAGAGCGAGCGGCTGCGCTCTGGCGCGCGCAAATAGACATCTTCGCCGAGGTACTTTCGCTGATGCCCAATGCGCGCGCGCTGGACGCGGAGCGTTTTTTTGCAGAACCGGAACGTGTGAGCAAGATGGCAGCACTGCATCTGGGCATCCCCATTCCAGATCAGGCGATCGAACGATCGGTCGCCGGTCCGTTGTTTTCGACCTATTCCAAAAATCCCGAAATCGCATTCGACAATGCCGCGCGGGTTGCACGGCGGGCCGAGGTCGCGCGGGGAAGTGCGCCGGAATTCAAGCAGGCGGAGGCTTGGCTCGTTCGCAATATGGCAACCGCATCGCTGCCAGACGCGCTCTTAACGTCAGCCCTTATTCGCTAACTCTGATCGCGCTGGCGGGCGCGCCGGTCTCGTCTGCTGAAGCGAGGTAAAATTGCCGCAGCAGATCGCGCTCCACTGAGGTTATGTAAGGATTCCAAACATCGAAGATCAGGATTGCGCGCATCGCATCCGATCCGTTCCACGCTTCATGCTCGATCGTGTCGTCAAATGCCCAAGCTTCGCCGGCCTTCCAGTGTCTCGTTTCGCCTCCGACGCGAAAGCGGCAGTCCGGTGGAACGATCAACGGTAAGTGGATGATCGTGCGAACATTGCTCACCCCGGTATGCGCGGGAAGGTGTGCGCCCTGCCGGAGCAACGAAAAGAACACCGTCGGCGTCCGCCCGGGCAAATCCGACAAGGGCAGCGCCTCGACTATTGCCGCGGTGCGGGGCACGCGTGCGCAAACGGCGTCATCACGCTTTCCATCCTTCCACAGATGTATCGCGCCCCATTCCAGAGAATGATCCAGCGACGACCATTTGTTGGCGGGCGTACCGGGCTCCATCGCGACATAGGGCCTTATCGCAGCCGCATCATCGGCCAGCATCACCTCCAGTTCCGCACGGATCACATCCGCTTGTGCCTCTAAAGTTTCAAACCAGGCAAAATGTTCGCGCGCAAAGAATTCGTCGGCAGGGAGGAATGGAAAGTGCATCCCCGCACATTGATTGATGTAAATCTGGCGGCGGCCCAGCGCGTGATCGATACACGCATCGAAACGACGCAGATCGGCAGAGGGCATGGCGGCCCGCGCCTCGGCCAGCTTCCGATCAATCGTGTTCGCAAACCCATCCCGCCAGTGTGCGACATAATCGCGTGCGTGATCCAGCATGATCTCAAGCGCGGCGGGGCGCTCCTCGATCAGCGGTGCCATCGCCAGGACGCCGCTCCAGCGTTCGGCCGCGGACGATCCATCACCGCGCCGCTCGAACAATTCGGCCATGCGCACCAGGGCCATGAAATGGCGCTGGTCGATCGAAAGTGCGCCGCGGAGCGCCTCTTCCTCGGCCGCGTCATCGCGGCATTCGCGATACGCCCGCGCCAGGTTCATCCAGAGTTCTGGAGCATCGGGATCCGCAGCAATGGCGCGACGCAGCAGCGAAACCGCCTCCCCGAAATTCTCTTGAGCGATTGCATGCAATCCCAGCGCGTTTAGCGCCTGCGGCTGCGCCCCGTCCTGCACAACCACATCCCGAAATAGCTTGATCGCCGCGTCGTTCCGGCCGGCGCGCCGCTCCTGAACGGCGGCCGTGAGCATCTTCTGGATTTGCGGCTGATCCATCTCCACTGCATAACGCTGCAATGACAACGATACAACGCGATACCGGCCCGACGCCGCCACCTTCACTTGCCGCGACGATGGCCGATGCCGGTTGGCTTGCCCATCGCTATGACCCGGAACAGGATGCCGTCCATTTTCTGCCCGTTTCGCGGGATACGCACCGCACAGCCACGTTTCTGACCGACGATTACCTGCCCGCCGGGCACCATCCGTTTGTCGTCCGGCGCAAGGACGCCATTGCTGCAACGCCTCCGGGCGCGCGCCTCCATTTCATCTTTCATTCGGCTTATTGCTGTTCGACACTGTTGGCGCGGGCCATGGATCGGCCGGGCTGGGGCATGGGCCTGAAGGAGCCCGTGATCCTCAATGATATCGTGGGCTGGCGCCGCCGCGGCGGCAAGGGACCGGACATGGCGGAAGTGCTCGACGATATGCTCGCTATGCTGGCGCGGCCGTTCGCGCCAGGAGAGGCCGTGGTCGTAAAGCCGTCCACCATCGTCAACAGCCTTGCCTTCGCGATGCTGACCCTAAGACCCGAATCTTGTGCGATCCTGCTTTACGCGCCGCTTCCAACATTTCTGGGGTCAATCGCGAAAAAGGGGATTGACGGCCGGCTCTGGGTGAGAACATTGCTGACCGGAATGCTGGACGACAAGGTAATCGATCTGGGTTTCGCGCCGCGCGATTACGTGGGTCATACAGACCTTCAGGCTGCAGCGGTTTGCTGGCTGGCGCATCAGAAAATGTTTGCGTCCCTGGTCGAAAGATTTGGCGAGGCTCGCGTCCGCACATTGGACAGCGCAACCCTGATGGCAGAGCCGGCGGCGGCCATCGCTTTGATGGCGAAGCTGTTTGGTCGCCCGCTCGACAAGGCCGCCGTGGAAGAAATCGTAGCGGGGCCGGCCTTCAGAACGCACTCAAAATCCGGAGACGTCTTTGATTCAGCCGACCGCGCGGTCGAACATCGCGACGCCGCGAAAATACATGCCGACGAGATCGACAAGGTGATCATCTGGGCCACGGCCGTGGCGGCGAACGCTGGCGTATCCCTCACCCCACCGGGCGCGCTTTTAACTTAAGGAGAACACCCTGCTCCGCCATTGGCGGCGTCACGACAAGAATTACTGCCCGGTCCGCGCGCGCGAAGATTCTCGCGCTCCCGCTCCCATTCGCGCTTGGTCTTGCAGCTTCGATACCCTTTTACCAGCGATCCGGTTTCCAGGAAGCGCTTGCAAATCACCTTGTCTTGCGCGTCCGACGCCTTTTCAGCCGCAGATTCGGGCGCGGCAGGATCAGTCGAGGGCGATGCGGCGAGAAGCGCCAGTGCCAATAATCCAAGCACGACGAAGCCTCCTGAAGAATGAAAGAAAGTATAGTGTTGTGCTGAAGTGATGATAAGGATCGTCTCACAATCATGTCAAGAAAAGTCGGCAATCCGCGCCACTCGAAAGGTGGCGCCAATCTCCAGAGGACACGTCTTGAGCAGGCGTTGGCCGGCGGGGATATCGGGCTCGCGGCGCAGATCGCCACGTCCATTCTCGCCGCTGGCCAATCTGATCCGCTGATACTCAATCTTGTCGCCTGGCAGAAAGAGGAAGCCGGGGATTTTGCCGGCGCTCATGCACTGCTGCAGCGGGCGTTGTTGCTCTCGCCCGGAGACGTGCTGATCCTCGGATCGATCGGCGCGGTGATGCGGAAGCAGGGCTTTCAGGAGGAAGCCCTGGCCGTGCTCGATCGCGTCGTTGCGGCAGAACCGCGCCATGCGGCCGCCTGGCTGGAGCGCGGCTATGTGCTCGATGCGCTGCGCCTGGAGCATGAGGCGGTATCGAGCTATGAGCGCGCGCTGGCGATCGACGCCAATCTGGCGCCGGCATGGGGGAAACTCGCCGATTCCGCGGCGCGGCGCGGAGATGCCGAGACTAGCCAGACACATGCGAAACGCGCGCTTGCGCTGGATCCGCATGAGCCGGCCGCGACATGCGCTCTGGCCATATTGGCGATCGAACGGAAGGATGGCGTCTCTGCGGCGGCGCTGCTCGAGCCTTTGCTGAACACCCAATTGTCCGAAGACCGGACGCGGGCGCTCACCTTGATGGGCGATGCACTCGACCGGCAAAATCGCACCGAGGAAGCATTCGCGAGCTATGAAAACGCGCAACGCAGCTTTCGCAATGCGAACCGGGCCATGCTCGCGCCGACGGAGGACCGTCCTTCGCACCGGTCGTTTATCGAAAGAATTACCGAGCAAGTCGAAAGCATAGGTGCATTGCCAGCCCTGATAGCCCGCCCACCGATTCCGGAGGCCGCCGCGATGCATGTATTTTTGCTGGGTTATCCCCGATCCGGCACCACCCTGATCGAGAACGTGCTCGCCGGTGCGCCGAATGTCGTGGCGCTCGAGGAGCGCGATACATTCGTCGATGTTGATGCGGCGCTGCTATCGAATGACGGCACGATGCCAGATCTCGATGCGCTCGATCCCGTCCTGGTCGACCGATTGCGCGCGGCCTATTGGGACCGTGTAACGCAACTCGGCGGGGCGGTTGACGGCAAGGTTCTGGTGGATATGAACCCGTTCAACGGGATCAAGCTGCCGATCATCGCACGCCTGTTTCCCGACGCCCGGATCGTGATCATGCGCAGGGACCCCCGCGACGTGATTCTGAGTTGCTTCCGCATCAATTTCACTCCCGGTGCCGCGGCCTGGGCGTTCAGCGATCTGATCGAGACCGCACGCCATTATGACGCGCTTCTGACGTTGATCGATCGCTGCATGGAAAATTTGCCGCTCGCCTATCACGACGTTCGCTACAGCCAGCTTGTCACTGAATTCGAACCGACCGTTCGCGCGCTGGCCGCTTTCGTCGGGCTTGAATGGACCGATTCGTTCCTGAACTTTGACCGCACGGCAAAGGCGCGTGGCGTGCGCACTGCCAGCGAGACGCAGGTGCGCAAGGGATTGTATAATGGCGGCGGGCAATGGCGGCGTTATGCCAGTGCGCTGAAGCCGGTACAGGGAATCCTGGCTCCGTGGGTCGCGCGGTTCGGGTCGGACACGTAAATCTCGATCGTTTCGGTCACGAAGGCCGGGCGCATGTCTCGCCGATTTTATCCTGAAAAAAAGGGGGCGAGCCTTGCGGCTCGCCCCCGAATTTTTGCGAATGACCAGCCTCAGAACTTGAGACGTGCACCCACTGCGAAGCGACGGCCCAGCGCGTCGTATGTCGACGGATAGGTGTTGCCGCTGTTGAACGAGGTCGAACCAATTGTGCCACCGACGATAGGGGGTGCCTTGTTGAACAGATTGGTCACCGTGAACGTAAGGTCCAGATTTTCCGAGATACCTGCTCGAGTTGCCAGATCAAAGTAATCATAGGCTTTGATCCTTCCAAAATCGACTTCCTTACCTGCCAATACGCCTGCGCCAATTGTGCCAGCGAAGGCCACGACACCATCCTCAGCCTTCATGCTGCTCAGATGACGCCACAGTAGCGACACATCAATGTCACCGAAGGTCAGCGTGGTGCGCTGGTTCCAAGTGAACTCCGGCTGGAGCGACCCTGCCGCGGACGACGGACCTGCCGAACCAGGCGAACCGCAGTTCGGGCTATAGAGGCCGGTGCATTCACGCGGATCGGTGACGGGCAGCGGACCGCCAGCACCGGGATAGCCCGGCGGGATAAGCGCTCCGGAGACTAGCGACTGGAATTCCGAACGATGTGTCCAGTTACCGTTGAAGCTCAGGCTCAGCTTGGCGAAGCCGAGGTCGCGACGATAGTTGACGCCCAGATCGATACCGTCGGTCAAGATCCGACCGGCATTCGATGATGGGAAAATCAAACCCACAGTAGATGCTGGATCCCCATCAAGACCACCGGTTACAGGATTACGCCCGAAAAGTGCACAAATTGGATTATTTACGTTAGCCAAGGTTCCGGCATTGTCTCCAAAACAGCCGGTTACCAGATCACCAGGCGTCGGTTGCGAGATCGCCTTCTTGATCTTGATGTTGTAATAATCGACTGTGACAGACAGCCCTGGCACGAAGTCAGGCTGAAACACTACGCCAATGGTGTAGCTGTCCGAAGTTTCGGGACGCAGGTAGGTACCGCCGGCAGTGGTGGCGTTAGCCTGAGCTGCGGTCGGATTGGTTATCGCGCCGATGGTCGATGCAGGAGCACCTTGAGCAAGACACACAGCGACCAAATTCGGGTTGTATGCTGCGTTCCCCACAATGGTTGCTGCATTTGTGCCGCGGCATGGGTCAACCGCCAAGTTGGTCAAGCCGGTGTTGGATGGCGAGAACAACTCCGCAATGTTGGGTGCGCGAACTGCACGCTGATAGTTACCGCGAACCTTGAAACCATCAACCGGTTCCCAACTGCCACCAGCCTTGTAGGTGGTCGTGTTGTAACTTGGGCTTCCGGCCGCCTTAACCTTGTAATCCGAATAGCGGATGCCGGCTTCGAGCGTGAGGCTCTGGAAAAACGGCTTATCGGAAATGATCGGTGCGATGACTTCGCCATAGAATTCACGCACGTCATAGCCGCCCGAGAAATTAGGCACCGCACCACCTGCACCGCCGAGTTCACCAGCGGTTTGCGAAAGGCTGTCGGCCGTCTGGCGCGCCGTATATTTGCGATATTCGGCACCAAGGGCGAAGCCGATCGGCTCGCTCGCCGACGGAATGGTGAAACCGAAATCACCGCTCAGCAAAGCACGAGCCTGTGCAAGCGTGGTTTCCTGAGACGTACCAGCCGCTGCCGTCAGATAAGGCACCTGATTTGGCAGAATAGAGCCATCGGCCCCAAAGATGTTGACGGGGACGCAGCCTGTGCCCGCATTGGTTCCTGCGCCCGAGTTAGCAAGAGGCGGAAGCGCAGGGTTGGGATTGGGAACCGTCGGTGAAGCACCCAGATTACAGGTGGTCGTGCTAGTGGTGTAAACCGCGGTGCGAAGGCGTGAGATCAGCACATAGTTAGATTGCGTCTGACGATTTTCCGATTCACCATAGGCACCCGAAAGATCAAGTGAAATTGAATCTGTAACGCCAATCTTCGCACCCGCGCGATAATCGAAATGCTGCGTCACAAACTCGGAGAGACGCGGCCCAACTTCGGTCGTGCGACGACCTACTGTAGTGGTAAAAGCCCGGAAATTTGGGTCAGTTGCGCTAGTAGCTGTCGCAGCCAAGTCACACTGCGCTTGCGTGAGCGTCTGGATGCCCGGCGTATTGAAATCGAAATCGTTATTGGCGCAGAACTGATTGCGTGCAGCCACAGGCAGATATGGATTGCTCACTGGAATGGTCAACAACTGACCAAAGACGCCTGAAGGCGCAATGATCGTGTTTACCGAGTTTTTGGAGAACATCCCACGCGCATAGACTTCTATATTGTCAGACACTTCATAGCGGCCAGCGCCATAGATATTGAACCGCTCAAATGGCGTCTGAAAGACGTTGTACGGATTGAAGTTGAAGCCGTCGCGCGCGCCAACATAGGGACGCAGCGCCCCTGTTTCAGGTACGATTGAATTATACGCGCCCGGCAAGGTGAAGCGACCCGGGACCGTGGTACCTGAGCCGCCGCGAGCGCCCGATGTCGACGTGTAGTTATTCTGCGAAATTTTGCGTGCGCCCTGATACACAGGATCAGACTGCTGATAGCCGACGGACAGCACCGCGTTACCGCGGCCATCGTCAAAATTGGCACCGATTGTGAGATCAGCGCGAAAATAGGCACCATCACCCTCTTCGGTGATCTGGTTAGAGACTGCAGCCTCAATACCGGAAAAGTCCTGTCGGGTGATGAAGTTGATCACGCCCGAAACAGCATCCGCGCCGTAAGTAGTGGCAGCACCGCCCGTCAGCGTATCGACGCGCTCGATCAACGAGAGCGGAATGTTGTTGAGATCGACGCGGCCAACCGTGCTCGAAGGGGCGATGCGGCTGCCATCAAGCAGAACGACGTTGCGGAAGTTGCCTAGGCCGCGAAGATCGGCAAAAGATGCACCGTTATTGCCGTTGTTCACAGCCGAGCCGATGCTGGGCACTGCGCCCGGCAGATCGCGCAGAATTTCTTCCGCGTTATTGCTCTGACGAAGGTTGATTTCGTCCGAACCGATCACCGAGACAGGGCTCGAAGCGACGAGGTTGGGATTGCTGATCAGGCTGCCGGTGACGACGATTTCCTGGCCTGCGTCTTCGGGTGCCTGATCGTCAGCAACCTGCGCGAAAGCGGGCGCTGCAAGCGAGGCGGCTCCGATTAGGAGACTGGATGCCAGCAACCTAAGTTTGAATTGATTTCTCATTATTCGTCCCCTTGTAAACCGGCGCATGGCCCGGTTGAATTTTCGTGAAAGCGGTTTTCACGTAGCGGGCTCGGCCCGTCATGTTGCATTGCTTAGAGTTTCATGTTGCGCCTACGCAATGCGCTGCAACATACAGACACTTTATTTCAGCCATCCTGTAGTAAATCTGCCACAGTGATTTCCGAGCTACCCATTCCTGCAGTAAAAGCAGTTCCCGTTTTTCAGTCACTTGCATTAGCGTCCGGGGCACACGAATCGCTGAAGAGGATTGTTTGAAGTGACACTCACCCCGCGGCCATTATTGATAATGACTATCACTCTTCTTTTGCATGGCATTCCGGTCGCGGCCAAGGATCAGTCGAAGCCTCCGCAATTGCTTTCCGATCTGGTTTCCTGCCGCACGATTTCAGACGCCGGGCAAAGGCTGATTTGTTTCGACCAGACCAGCGCCAAGATATCGGACGCTACGGAATCCAAAGATCTCGTCGTGCTCGACCGCGAAGACATCAAGAATACCAAGCGGTCGCTATTTGGCTTCAGCCTGCCCAAACTGCCGTTTTTCAGCGGCAAGGATGGCGATGACGAACCCGAATTTTCGCAGATCGAAACAACCATCACTCAGGTGCAGGGTGCGGGCCACGATAAATGGGCCATCCGCACCCCCGAGGGCGCCACCTGGCAAACCACGGAGGCCATGCCTTTTCCCCCGCGGGCGGGCCAGGCGGTCACAATCAAGGCAGGCGCGCTTGGCGGCTATTTCATGAAGATTGCCAATGGCAAGGCCATCCGCGCGATGCGGGTAAACTAACGCCCCGCCATCGGCCCCGCCAGCAGTTCCGGATCGATGCGCTCGTCATTCCAGCGCATCCCCCAGTGCATGTGCGGGCCGGTGGCGCGGCCTGTGGCTCCCGTCGCGCCGAGGATTTGGCCGCGGCGGACTGCATCGCCGGTCTTCACCTGGATGCGGGAGAGGTGGAGGAAGGTGCTGACCAGCCCCATGCCATGCGCGATCATCACCATATTGCCCTCAATCGTATAGGGGCGGTCCGTCGCGAGCAGGATGACGCCATCCGCCGGAGCGGCAAGCGGGGTGCCGGTGGGCACGGCCACATCCACGCCATTGTGGAAATTGCCCTTTTCGCCGCGATAGATGCGCTGCGATCCGAACCATCCGGAAATGCGGCCCGTGACTGGCCATTGGAAACGCTGACGCCAGCCGTCACTGGTCGTTTTCATGCTGCGCGTGGCGGACATCGCGGCGAGTTCGGGTTCGCGCAATGTCTCGAAGGCGGCGCTGGGCAGCGGCGTCTTGGGCAGCGAGCGGAGATTTTCGAGAATCCAGGTGCGCGGCGTGATCGTCAGCGTTTCGGTGACGGCGCGACCGTCTTCGAGCGTAGCGACCACACGCGCGGTCGGCGCGCCATCGCGGCCGAATGCGATCACGAAACGCCCGTCCGCCGCGATCTCCACCGGACGGCCGTCCAGCGTCAGCCGCGCGGTATCGCTCGGTGCCGATCCGATGACCACGCCGCCGCGGGTGAGCCCGCCCTCAAAGGTGAAATGCAGCCGCTTGGGCGGGCCGACATCGCGCAGGATCGTGGGCGGCGGGGTCGGCGCGATCACGGGCGGCGGCGTTTCGGGCGGAACGCAACTTGCCAGCGCCACGCCGCCCAGCGCCACGATGATGGCAGATCTCATGCGCCGAGTGCGGCGCGCGTCGAAATCTCCGCGCTCGCATAGGGCTCCTGCTTTTCCACGCTCCAGTAACGCAACTGCTCGAGGGGTATCCGTTCACCAGACACCACGCACACCACATGATCGCCGGACGAGAGCATCCGGAAGCCATTGGCCATATAATGGAGTTTGGCGGGACGGCCCGCGTGCGACATCAACATGGTTTCAATCTTCTTCAAAGCAGCGTCGGTTGATCGCCTTTGACGTCAGTATAGGGCTTGCCGCTGCTGCGCTCAAGGCGCGCGTCCACCGCACCATCTTCGAAACGGAGCGTCAGGGCGATTGCGGCGCGTGCTTGCGCCGCGCTGGTGATCACGCCGCCGCCGCGCTTTTCGACCATCGCATAGCCGCGCTTGAGCACATTGCTGGGATTGAGCGAGGCCGCGACGCGCCACAGACGCTCCACCCGCTCGCGATCCCGCACCAGCCGGTTTGACAGTAAGCCCGGCCGCAAGGCGCCACTCGCGCCTGCCAATTCGCCGCGCGCTTCGGACAGCCTGTGACCCAGGCCGCGGCGGAGCCGTTCGCCCAGATCGTCGGTGCGCTGGCGCTGCGGATCGAGCAATTGCGCGGGCTTTGGCAGATGCCGCGCGAGCGCCTTCAACTGTTCAGCGCCCCGCTCCCGATAGCGATGCGCGCACCGCGCCATCCGCAGCCCCTGCTCGCCCAGATGCGCGATCAGGTCCGCACGGACCGGCACCGCGATCTCTGCCGCTGCGGTCGGCGTCGGCGCACGGACATCGGCGGCATAATCGCAGAGCGTGGTATCCGTCTCATGCCCGACTGCAGAAATGACCGGGATCGTGCAATCGGCGACGGCGCGCACCACCACCTCTTCGTTGAACGACCAGAGATCCTCGATCGACCCGCCGCCCCGCGCGACGATGACGAGATCGGGACGCGGCACCGGACCGCCAGCCGCCATCGCGCTGAACCCGTTGACTGCCGCCGCGATCTGCGCGTCAGACCCCTGCCCCTGCACGATCACGGGCCACACGATCACCCGCGTCGGGCAGCGATCGGCCAGCCGATGCAGGATATCGCGGATCACCGCGCCCGTGGGCGATGTCACCACGCCGATCACCTGCGGCAGATAAGGCAAGGGCATTTTGCGTGCGGGATCGAACAATCCTTCTGCGCCCAGCTTCGCCTTCAGCTTTTCGAGCAGCATCATCAGCGCGCCCGCGCCTGCCAGCTCCAGCCGTTCGATCACGATCTGATATTTGGAGCGGCCGGGATAAGTGGTCAGCCGCCCGGTGGCGATCACCTCGATCCCGTCTTCGGGCACGAAGGGGATTTGCGACGCCTGCCCCTTCCAGATGATCGCATCGATCACCGCCTTGTCATCCTTCAGCGCCAGATAGGCGTGACCCGAAGCGGCGCGCTTATAGCCCGAAATCTCTCCACGCAGACGGACATGGGAGAAATTGCCCTCCACCATCCGCTTCAGCGCGCCGGATAATTCGGAGACGGAGAGTGCGGGCGCGTTGTCCCCCGGCACGTCCTCGGCTAACAGCCGCGGATCGAAATCGGGATCGGGGAAGTCGTTCATGAATGTCCTGCTGCTTGGCTCGGGTGGCCGCGAACATGCGCTTGCCTGGAAGCTGGCGCAATCGCCGCTGCTAGATAGCCTGTTCGCAGCGCCCGGCAATCCGGGAATTGCAGACCATGCCGAACTGGTGGCGCTGGACGTGACGGATCACGATGCGGTCGCGGCTTTCTGCGCGGACAAGGAGATCGCGCTGGTGGTGATCGGCCCCGAGGCACCATTGGTGGACGGACTGGGCGACAGTCTGCGCGCGCGCGGGATTGCCGTGTTCGGTCCGGACAAGGCTCCGGCTCAACTCGAAGGCTCCAAGGGCTTCACCAAGGATCTGTGCGCACGCGCCAATATCCCCACGGCAGGCTATGTCCGCACCGCCAGCGCCGCCGATGCGCTCGCCGCGCTGCCCGGCTTCGGGCTGCCCGTGGTGATCAAGGCCGATGGCCTGGCGGCGGGCAAGGGCGTGATCATCGCCGAAACCCGCGCAGAAGCCGAAGAGGCCATCGCCGACATGTTCGGCGGCGGCTTCGGCGCGGCAGGCGCTGAAGTGGTGATCGAGGAATTCATGACCGGCGAGGAAGCGAGCTTCTTCGCGCTGTCCGATGGCGTGAACGTCATTCCCTTCGGTTCGGCGCAGGATCACAAGCGCGTCGGCGAAGGCGATGTCGGGCCGAACACCGGCGGGATGGGTGCCTACAGCCCCGCCCCCGTGCTGACTGCCGCGCTCGAAGCCGAGGTGATGGACCAGATCATCCGCCCCACGGTCGCAACCTTGGCGGCGGAAGGCATTCCCTATTCGGGCGTGCTCTTTGCCGGGCTGATGCTGACCGATCAAGGGCCGAAGCTGATCGAATATAATGCCCGCTTCGGCGATCCCGAATGCCAGGTGCTGATGATGCGGCTTGAGGATGATCTGCTCGAACTGCTGCGCGCGACGGCTGAGGGCAAACTCGCCGGGCGCGCCGCGGCAAAGCTCCGGCCGGGCTATGCGCTGACCGTGGTGATGGCCGCGAACGGTTATCCAGCGGTGCCGCAAAAAGGCGGCGCGATCGGCGGCGTAGCGCAAGCCGAAGCCACCGGCGCGCGGATCTTCCACGCCGGCACCGCACTGAACGACGGCGCGCTTGTTGCAAACGGTGGCCGCGTGCTGAACGTCACGGCCAGCGGCACCAGCGTCACCGAAGCGCAGGCCGCGGCCTATCGTGCGGTCGATACGCTCGATTTCCCCACCGGCTTCTGCCGCCGCGATATTGGCTGGCGCGAAATTGCCCGCGAAAAAATGTGACCGCCGTGGGACGCCAGGAAACCGCCTGAAATCAATTCGGACTGGACACCCCATGCCGATTCGATAGGCTTCCCGCCGCGCCGCTTTGTGGGCGCCTGACATACAGGGGAAGCGGTATGGAAAACTGGATCTGGATTGTAATCGCGATTGTCATCGGGGTGGCATTCATCTGGTGGGTCTGGGGACGGTCCACATCGCCGCAGGATGTCGCCAAGACTCCGACGAAGCCCGAGGCCGCGCCTGCCGCCAAGGCGCTTGCCGAACCCGCACCTGTCGTCAGCATTCCGCCAGCGCCCGCAAAGGCCGATCCGGTTCCTGTTACACCCGCGCCCGCCGCTTTCGTGAGCGCGCCGCCCGCGACGGTGTCGAAAACCGTAGCCGCGCCGGCGTCCACCAAAAAGGCTGCAACGCCCAAGCCGGTCGCGAAAAAGCCGGTCGTCAAACCGGCCCCCGTGAAGGCAACGCCGCCGATCGAGCCGGCGCCCAAAGCCAAGGCCGCGCCCGTCAAAGCGCCTGCAAAGACGGCGCCCGTAAAGACGCCCGTCAAGCAATCACCTGCCGCCAAAGCACCCGCACCCGACAAAAAAACGACGGTCGCCAAAGCGGCGGCACCCAAGCCCGTGGTGAGCAAAGCGCCCGCGGCTGCACCAAAGGCAGTGCCTGCGAAGAAGCTCGCCGTCACCAAAACGCCCGCGGCGAAGGTTCCGGCCAAAGCCGTGCCTGCCAAGGCTGCGCCGGCCAAACCCGCGGCAGCGCCGAAGGCCGCCGTGCCCGCGAAAGCCAAGGCGGCACCCAAGCCCGCGGTCAAGGCACCCGCCAAGCCAGACAGCCTGCTTCAATTGAAGGGCGTCGGTCCCAAATTAGTGACGCTGCTCAACGGCCTCGGCGTCAGCAGCTTCGCGCAGATCGCTGCCTGGAAGCCCGCCGATATCGAGCGTGTCGATGCACAGCTCGGCACCTTCAAGGGACGCATCACGCGCGATCACTGGATCGAACAGGCCGGCTATCTCGCCAAGGGCGATATCAAGAGCTTCGAGGCAAAATTCGGAAAGCTGGATAGCGAGAACTGACCCGCAATTCCGGCCTGAAGCTCTTCTTCGACGGCGGTTGCCGCCCCAATCCGGGGCCGCTGGAAACCGCCGTCGTCGCGCGCGGCATCACCTATCACGACCCTGCGGCGGGCCACGGCACCAATAATGACGCCGAATGGCTGGCTTTGCTCCACGCCCTCGAAATCGCGCGAAACCTGGCCGCGGACGATATCGAACTCGTCGGCGATTCAGCGCTGATCGTGAACCAGGCCAAGGGTGTGTGGAAATGCCGCAGCCCGGAACTTCAAGCGCATCATGATGCTTTCAGGATCCTGGCGGCCCCGTTCGCCCGCATCCGGATCAAGCATATCCGCCGATCGCACAATCTGGCCGGTATCGCGCTGGAGCGCATCCGGAACGGCTTGTGATGATGTGTTGTTTCGACCATTCGCCGACATCGGTAGAGCGGTTTGGCATCGCTGCTTCCAGACAGAAGGCTTCAGATTGTGCTGGACATATGGATCGGTGTGAAAGGCAACATAGCTGGAATGAGCCACCGATAGAGCGCACTTGAAATTTATTTTTGGGATTAGCTGAACGCTTCAGCCTGGAACATGAGTGGGATGAATTGCCCCGGTGGAAGTAGCCTGTCGATTTCCGGCACAGAAGGTCTCGATTTTGAATTGTGGTTATCGCTGTTTGGGGATGAGGTCATGTGCTCCGGCGAAAGATGGTCTGGCTATATTTTTCCAGTGGAATATCAAACTAAGTGGGGATTGATCTCGGGCGAAGCGCGCGCGATACTTTACAGGGCGCTTGGTCCACCTACTGGACGAGCGTGCAATTCGGAATCGATGGCCGATAGACCAAAATCTCAACAGGATGGGCTGTGCCATTCCGCCAATTGTTCAACCGATCATTCTACGAAAGGGTTTGCGCTAGCTATTGGCCTTTTTCGCCCCGCAATTCCATCAGCGATAGTCCTTACCGTGGTAGGTGGCCTTAGATCCTGGATGTGGATGTGCACACGCCTGGCGCTCTTTGACACCCGCCCTCAATCCAAGAACCCCGGTGTCCTTTTCTCCATATTCGCCATCACCGCCTCGATCTGGTTGGGTGTGCGGATCACCGCTTTCTGCTCAGCGCTTTCGGCCAGCAGCGCGGCTGCCGCATCCTGATCCGCTGCGTCATTATACAGCCGCTTCGCGCCGCGGATCGCGTGCGGGTTCTTGCTGGCGATCTCCCTCGCCAGGGCCAGCGCTTCGGCATGGGGATCGTCGGCCAGCCGGGTCACGAAGCCCAGCGACAGTGCCTCCGCCCCGGTAAATTCCCTGTTGGTATAAGTCAGTTCGCGCAGCACATCGTCGCGCACCAGAGTGCGCCACAAAGCGATGCCGCCCATATCGGGCACCAGCCCCCATTTCATCTCCATGATCGACAGGCGCGTGGCGGGGTGGGCGATGCGGATGTCCGCGCCGGACATGATCTGGAAGCCGCCGCCAAAGGCCAGACCGTGCACCGCGGCGATCACGGGCACGGGCAGCGTGCGCCAGCCCCAGGCGACATGCTGGAAATCATTGGCGAGTCCGTGGGTGCGCGTCATCAGATCCACGCCCGCGCTCGCGCCGCCCGCCGCCATGCTGGCCATATCCAGACCGGCGGAAAAGGCGCGGCCCGCGCCGGACAACACCACGGCGCGCAAACCGGGCATTGCGGTCAATTGGGCGATGGCGTCCGCAATTCCTGCGAACATCGCGGGATCGAGCGCATTCATCTTGTCCGCGCGGTTCAACCGAACATCGGCCACGCCGGCATCGAAGGAGAGGGTCACGCGATCGTTCATGGGCATTTCCTGCCTTCGGCGTCGCGCGCATATTGGTCGCGCAGCAGCCTTTTGTATAATTTTCCGGTGGGCGCGCGCGGCAATTCCGCCAGGAAATCGATCTGCCGGGGGATCTTGACGCCCGAAAGGCTCTGTCGGCACCAGGCGGTCAGGTCTTGCGCCAGCGCATCGCCCGCGTCCTTCATGTCCATCGGCTGCACGATCGCCACCACCCGTTCCCCCATATCCGGGCAGGGCGCGCCGATCACCGCAACGTCCGCCACCTTGGGATGCGTGATCAGATGGTTCTCGATCTCCTGCGGATAGACGTTCACGCCGCCGGAGATGATCATGAAGCTCTTGCGATCGGTGAGATACAGATAACCCTCTTCATCCACCCAGCCGACATCGCCCAGCGTCGTCCAGCCCTGCGCATTCTTCGCCTCGGCCGTCCTGGCGGGATCATTGTGATATTCGAACGGCACGCCGCCTTCGAAATAGACCATGCCCTCTGCGCGCGGCGGCAGTTCAGCGCCCTCATCATCGCAGATATGGAGCGTGCCCAGCACGGCGCGGCCGACCGATCCGGGATGCGCCAGCCAATCGGCGGACCGGATCATCGTCATGCCATTGCCTTCGGACCCGGCATAATATTCCTCCAGCACCGGCCCCCACCAATCGATCATCGCCTGTTTGATCGGCACCGGGCATGGCGCGGCGGCATGGATGGCGGAACGGAGCGACGAGACGTCATAGCGTGCACGCGTTTCTTGCGGCAGTTTGAGCATCCGGATGAAATGCGTCGGTACCCATTGGCTGGTCTCGATCCGGTATGTCTCGATCAGGCGCAGCGCCGATTCGGGATCGAAATGCTCCATCACCACGACCGTGCCGCCCAGCCGCTGCACCGTGAGGCACCAGCGCAGCGGGGCGGCATGATAGAGCGGGGCGGGCGAGAGATAGCGATCGTCCCGCGTAAAGCCGAACACGCCCTGCGCGATCTGGACCAGCACATTTGTGGCATCGATGCTGCGATCCTCGGGCAAAGCGACTCGAACGCCCTTGGGCCGCCCCGTGGTGCCGGAGGAATAGAGCATGTCCGTCCCCGCGGTCTCGTCCGCAATCGGGGTTTCGGGCTGGGCGGCGGCTTCGGCGATCCAGTCGCGAGTGCCGGGCGTGGTCACGCCGATCATGAACAAGGGCAGATCGGGAAACAGCGCGGGCAAACCCTCCGCAATCGCGCCCACGCCTTCTGACACCACCAGCGCCTTCGCGCCGCTATCCCGCACGATATAGTCGGTTTCCGGCAGCGTCAGGCGGCAGGAGATGCAGACGTAGAAGAGTCCCGAGCGCTGCGCCGCCCAGACCAGTTCGAAATAGCGCGGGTGATTGTCCATCAGCAAGGCGACCGTATCGCCGCGTTCCAGACCGATGCTGCGGAACAGATGCGCGCCCTGATTGGAGCGCGCGTCGAGCGTGCGATAGCTGATCGTCTCCCCCGTGCCGCCCATGATGATCGCGGGTTTATCCGGCATAGTGCGGGCGTGGTGGCTGGGATGGCTCAAGCTGGCTCTCCGATGCGGCGGGCAAGTCTGAATGCGCTTGCCCTTTCCGTAAACGTCATCCTACACAGGCCGCAGGCAATGTCACCCCCGCATGTGGTGCGATTGCCGTCTAATCAGTCTCCAGCTACGGCCAGCCGCATGACGTTCGATCCCGCCCGTTTCTACCAAGCCGTGCGCCATTATGGCCATGGCGGAAAATTGGGCATCCAGTTCCACGGTTCGGGCGAGGATTGGGTGGAAGTCGCCTTGCCCTATGATGCGAAATTGAGCGCGGACCCCGATACGGGCATCTTGGCTTCCGGGCCGATCATCACGCTGATGGACCTCGCCACCAGCCTCTCGATCTGGACGAAGAGCGGGGTGTTCATCGAACAGGCGACGCTTGACCTGCGCGTCGATTATCTCCGCCCCGCCATGCCGGGCAAGACCGTGATCGGGCGCGGGCAATGCTATCGCATCACGCGCAACATCGCCTTCGTGCGCGGCCATGCGCATGATGGCGATCCGGACGATCCGGTGGCGCATGTGGCGGGCACTTATATGTTCACCGGGCCGCTTTCATGATCGCGCTGCCGCCTTATGCCGATGTGCTGGGCCTCTCCCCCGATGGGTGGGAGAATAATGCGCCCGTTCTGCTGATGCCCTTTTCCGACGATGTGCTGGGCCGGCCGGGCTTCGTGCATGGCGGCGCGATTGCCGGGATGCTGGAAATGGCCGCAGTCAGCGCGCTTTATGCAGAGTTCGAAGGCCAAGCCAAGCCGCGGCTGAAGCCGATCAACATCACCGTGGATTTCATGCGCGGCGGGCGGGACAAGGAAACCCGCGCGGTGGGCATCGTCACCCGCGTCGGCACGCGCATCGCGAACGTGGAAGCGATCGCCTGGCAGGATGACCGCAGCAAGCCGATCGCGGCGGCCCGGATGAATATCTTGATCGTAAGGGGGGAATAGGCGCGTCACCCGCAGACCTCTCCCCCTCGCCGTTTGTCCCGAGCGCAGTCGAGGGATGTGGTGACAATTCCCACGTCCCTCGACTGCGCTCGGGACAAACGGTTTTTAGGGGCTGGCTTCCGATATCGTCCTCAAGGATCGATGCTCTCGCCCCCGATATTGGCGTTCACCATCCCGCCATCCACCGTGAGCGTCTCCCCCACGACATAATCCCCTGCGCGCGAGGCGAGATAGATTGCGGCGGCGGCCATATCCTCCTCCCGGCCGATGCGACCTGCCGGGATGCGCTTCGCCACGCCATCGCCATGATCGCGCGCAGCCTTGTTCATGTCCGATGGGAAAGCACCCGGCGCGATCGAGGTGACGTTGATATGATCGGTGATCAGCCGCGCGGCCATCCGCTTGGTGAGGAAGATCAGCGCGGATTTTGAGGCCTGATAGCTGTAGGTTTCCCATGGATTGAGCCGCTGGCCATCGATCGAGGTGATATTGATCACCTTGCCCGGCCGCTCTGCGCTGGCCGCGGCTTTCAGCACGCCGTGCAGCGCCTGGGTCAGGAAGAAGGGTGATTTGACGTTCAAATCCATCACCTTGTCCCACCCGCTTTCGGGGAAGGTCTCGAACGCCTCGCCCCAGGCCGCCCCCGCATTGTTGACGAGGATATCGAGCTTCGGCTCCAGCTCGGAAAAGGCCGCCGCCAGATCCCGGCAACCGCCCACGGTGGACACGTCCTGCGGCAAGGCAATGCAGTTCGGCCCCAATTCGTGCGCGGTGGCGAAGCACACATCGGCCTTGCGCGACGAGATATAGACCTTCGCGCCCTGGGCTATGAATCCTTGCGCGATCCATTTGCCGATATTGCGCGATCCCCCCGTGACGAGCGCGACGCGGCCTTCGAGGCTGAAGAGTTTACTGGTATCCATATATCTCCCTCTCCCCTTCAGGGGAGAGGGCCGGGGAGAGGGGGAGTGTCCTCATGCGCCGGCCCTCATGACATGATATTCCCCTCTCCCAACCCTCTCCCCTGAAGGGGAGAGGGCTAAATTCATCCTCCCCGCCTGATCGTCTCGCGGGCGACGACAAGCTGCTGTATCTGTGTGGTGCCTTCATAGATGCGGAACAGGCGCACGTCGCGGTAGAAGCGTTCGATCCCGTAATCCGCAATATAGCCCGCGCCGCCGAAGATCTGCACCGCGCGATCGGCCACCCGGCCGACCATTTCGGAGGCGAAGAGCTTTACCGCTGCGGCCTCCATCGTGGTGTTTTCGCCCGCATCCTTCTTCGCCGCCACATCCAGCACGAAGGCGCGCGCGGCCAGCGCCTCGGTCTTGGAATCGGCGATCATCGCCTGGATCAGTTGATGCTCCGCGATCGGCTTGCCGAATTGCTTGCGCTCCACGGCATAGGCCACGCTGTCCGCAATTAGCCGCTCCGCCACGCCGACGCAGACGCCCGAGATATGAAGCCGCCCGCGATCGAGCACGCGCATCGCCACCTTGAAACCATCGCCCTCCGCGCCCAGCATATTCTCCGCAGGCACGGGCACGTCATCGAAATTGACGTCGCAGACATGCGCGCCCTGCTGACCCATCTTGCGTTCGGGGATGCCGATGGTGAGGCCCGGCAGATCGGCGGGGACGAGGAAGGCGGAGACGCCATGTGCGCCCGCCCCGCCCGTGCGCGCCATCACCGTGAAGAGCGAAGCCTTGTCCGCATTGGTGATATAGCGCTTGGTGCCCGAGAGTTTCCAGACATTGCCGTCACGGACCGCGCGGAGCTTCACAGCGGCGCTGTCCGATCCGACATCGGGTTCGGTGAGCGCGAAGCTGGTGATGATCTCCCCAGTGGCGATGCGCGGGAGCCATTTCTCTTTCTGCTCGGGCGTGCCCGACATCACCAGCCCCTGGCTGCCGATGCCCACATTGGTGCCGAAGGCGGACCGCATCGCGGGCGAGGTGCGCCCGAATTCGAAGGCGATCTTCAGTTCCTCGACCATCGACAGGCCAAGCCCGCCATAGTCCTCCGGGATAGAAAGCCCGAACAGGCCGAGCTGCCTCATCTCCTCGATCAGAGCCGCGGGGAGTTCGTCCTCCTCGCCCACCTGCGCCTCGAGCGGGCGCAGTCGTTCGGTGACGAAGCGGCGGATCGTCTCGATCAGCGCATCAAAGGTTTCGGGGTCTAATGCCATTCAATAACCCTGCAGCCGCGCCACGCGGTCTGCATGGAAATTCGCATCCCCCAGGAACTCCGCCAGCGCCCGATCGCGCTTCATGTAAAGCCCGATATCATATTCGTCGGTCATCCCGATTCCGCCGTGCATCTGTACGCCTTCCTTCACCGCCAGACTCACCGCCTGCCCGGCCTTGGCCTTGGCCACTGCGATCATCAATTCGGCCTTGGGATCACCGGCATCGAGCAGTTGCTGCGCCTTCAGCACAGCCGCCCGGGCAACCTCCATTTCCGCATAGAGATGCGCCGCACGGTGCTGCAGCGCCTGAAATTCACCGATCAACCGGCCGAATTGCTTGCGCTGCTTGAGATAATCCACCGTCATATCCATCGCTGCCGCGCCCACGCCGATCGCTTCGGACGCCGCGCCGATCCGGCCTGCATCGAGCATCCTGGTCAGCACCGCCCAGCCATTGTCGACATCGCCGATCACGGCATCGGCATCCACCTCCACGCCATCGAAATTCACATGCGCGCCCATGCTGGAATCGACCAGACGCGCCGCCTCCATCGAGAGATGGGCCGCATCCTTGTCCACCGCGAACAGCGTCAGCCCGTCCGTCTCCCCCGGCGCGCCCGCAGTGCGCGCCGCGACGATCAGCAGGTCCGCCGCAGCACCCTGCACCACGAACTGCTTTTTGCCCGTGAGGCGGAAGCCGTTGCCCGAACGCTCCGCCGTCATCGCGATCTGTTCGGGCCGGTGCTTCGCGCCTTCGTCCACCGCGATGCCGATCACCGTTTCGCCCGCGATGATGCCCGGAAGCCATTTTCCGCGCGTCGCGGCGTCGGCGGCCTTCAGCGCCTCGACGCCTATGACCGAGGTCGTGAGGAAAGGCGAAGGAGACAGATTGCGGCCGATCTCTTCGAGCACGATACCGGCCTCGACATGCCCCATGCCAAGCCCACCCTGATCTTCCGGAATCAACATGCCGGAGAAGCCCATTTCGGCGAATTGCTTCCATAGATCGTGGGAGAAACCATCGCTGCAATTCCTGTCGCGAAATTCGCGGAAATGCGTGGTCGGCGCTTCGGTCTTCATGAATGCCGAAGCACTGTCCCGCAGCATGGCCTGATCGTCATCGTAATACAGTGGCATTTCTATCTCCCTCTCCCCTTCAGGGGAGAGGGCCGGGGAGAGGGGGAGTCCGCCGCCCGGCCCAATGTTTTCAAAGTTTGAGAGGTGACCGACCGCCCCCTCTCCCAACCCTCTCCCCTGAAGGGGAGAGGGCTATAGTTGTCAGGCTCCCGGCAGATCGAGGATGCGTTTGGCGATCACGTTCAGCATCACCTCGCTGGTGCCGCCCTCGATCGAATTGGCCTTGGTGCGCAGCCACTGGCGCGGCTTGGCGCCACCGCCCGACCCGTCGCTTTCCCATTCGAGCGCGTCCGATCCGCCCGCCGCCATCACCAGCTCGGCGCGGCGCTTGTTCAGTTCGGTACCGAAATATTTCATCATATTGGGCTGGGCGGGATGGCCCTTGCCCGCCTTCATTTCGTCGATGAACTTTTCGCCCATCGCGCGGAAGGCCAGCGTATCGACATCCAACTTCGCCATTTCCGCACGCAGCAGCGGATCCTGCGCCATCAATTCCTTGTGCAGCGCGCCCAGCGAACCGACGGGCGCATTGCCTGCGCCGGAGATCATCTCCCGCTCATGCCCCAGCAGATATTTCGCCACATCCCAGCCGCGGTTCAATTCTCCGACGATCTGATCCTTGGGCACGGGGACGTTATCGAAGAAGGTCTCGCAGAACGGCGAATTGCCGGAGATGAGCTTGATGGGCTTCGTGGTGACGCCGGGCGTTGCCATATCGAACAGCAGGAAGCTGATGCCCTTATATTTGTCATGCTTGTCCGTGCGGACCAGGCAGAAGATCCAGTCCGCCTTGTCGGCATAGCTGGTCCAGATCTTCTGGCCATTAACGATCCAGTGATCGCCCTTATCCTCGCCAAAAGTCTGGAGGGATACCAGATCCGATCCAGAACCGGGCTCCGAATAACCCTGGCACCAGCGGATTTCGCCCTTGGCGATCTGGTTCAGATAATGGATCTTTTGCGCTTCGGTCCCGAATTTCAGCAGCGCCGGGCCAAGCATCCAGATGCCGAAGCTGGACAAGGGGCTGCGACAGCCGAGCTTGGCCATCTCCTCACGCAATATCTTGGATTCCGCCGGAGACAGGCCACCGCCGCCATAGGGTTTGGGCCAATCGGGCACCGTCCACCCCTTTTCGGCCATCCGATCCATCCACAATTTCTGCGCGGGCGATTTATAGGTGGGATTGCGACCACCCCAACAGGCATCGGTCTCGTCGCGGACAGGCTCGCGCATCTCGGGCGGGCAATTGGCCTCAAGCCAGACTCGCGTTTCCGCACGGAAGGTTTCAAGATCGCTCATATCGACTCCGGAGAGGGCGGGTGGAACAGTGTTTCGAACAGTCAGTATGCTTGACCGCCGCACTGTTCAAGCCCGTGCTTGCCTCATGGGGGCAAGCCTGACCCGGGAAAGCCGAAACGGGAGATATCAATAACGACGCGAACCCCGCAAGCCGTAACGGCAAGGACGAAATGCCCGCTTTGCAGATGATTTCAGGGGTTCACAAAGCGCCCTAAATCGGCTTTCGCAAATCTCGATCATGAAGACGGTATGGAGACGGACATGGATTTCACCCTCACCGAACGGCAAAGCCACTGGCGAGACCGCGTGCGCGCCTTCGTCGAAAACCATGTCCGGCCGCATGATGCGGATTATCATGCGCAGCAGCGCGAGGGCGGGCGCTGGAAAGTGCTGCCCGTGGTCGAAGAGGCCAAGGCCAAGGCCAAGGCGGCCGGCATCTGGAATCTCTTCATGCCCCCCACATCGGGCCGGGTGCATGTGGACGACAGCTTTGCATTCGACGGCCCCGGCCTCACCAATCTGGAATATGCGCTCTGCGCCGAGGAGATGGGCCGGATTAGCTGGGCCTCCGAAGCCTTCAACTGTTCCGCCCCGGACACCGGCAATATGGAGGTGCTTCACCGCTATGGCACGCGCGATCAGAAAGATCGCTGGCTCAAGCCGCTGATGGATGGGGAGATCCGCTCCGCCTTTCTGATGACCGAACCCGCCGTCGCCTCTTCCGACGCGACCAATATCGAGACGCGAATCGAACGGGATGGCAATCATTATGTGCTGAACGGCGTCAAATGGTGGTCTTCGGGCGCGGGCGATCCGCGCTGCAAGATCGCGATCGTGATGGGCAAGACCGATTTCGAGGCACAACGCCATGCGCAGCAATCGATGATCCTGATGGAACTGGACGCGCCGGGGGTGAACATCCTGCGCCATCTGCCGGTGTTCGGCTATGACGACGCGCCGCATGGCCATATGGAAATCGAGCTGAAGGACGTGCGTGTTCCGGTGGACAATATGCTGCTGGGCGAAGGCCGCGGGTTCGAGATCGCGCAGGGACGGCTGGGGCCGGGGCGCATCCATCATTGTATGCGCACGATCGGTGTGGCGGAATCGGCGATCGACGCGATGGCCAAGCGCCTGTTGTCCCGTGTCGCCTTCGGCAAGGTGCTCGCCGAACAGAGCGTGTGGGAGCAAAGGATCGCCGAAGCCCGGATCGATATCGAACTGAACCGGCTGCTCTGCCTGAAGGCGGCGGACATGATGGACAAAGCGGGCAACAAGGGCGCGCAGGGCGAGATCGCGATGATCAAGGTCTCCGCCCCCCGCATGGCGCTGCGCATCATCGACGATGCGATCCAGGCGCATGGCGGCGCGGGCGTGTCCGAGGATTTCGATCTGGCCAAGGCCTATGCCGGCATCCGCACGCTCAGGCTGGCGGACGGGCCGGACGAGGTGCACAATCGCTCGATCGCGCGGATGGAGTTCGGCAGACACGGCGGGCGCGAAGCCATTGCTGCCGCCCGGGCGGCTGCGGGGCGCTGATGGTCGCCGCTGCAGACAAAGACATGGTGGGCACCACCGAAGTCCCCGAAAGGGACCGGCTCGATGAGACCGCGCTGACCGCGTGGATGACGGCCCATGTCACCGGCTTTGCAGGGCCGATCCATCTGTCCAAATTCAAGGGCGGGCAAAGCAATCCGACCTATCGGATCGACGCCGCCAGCGGTGCCTATGTGTTGCGGCGCAAGCCCTTTGGCGCGCTGCTGCCCTCCGCCCATGCGGTGGACCGCGAATATCGGCTGATCGCGGCGCTGCATCCCACCGGCTTCCCCGTCGCGCGGCCTTATGGCCTGTGCGCGGACGATCACGTGATCGGATCCATGTTTTACGTGATGGCCATGGTCGAAGGTCGCAATCTTTGGGACGGATCGCTCCCCGGCATGGCCCCCGAAGAACGGCGCGGACTCTATCATGGGATGACCGATACGCTGGCCGCGCTGCACACCGTGGATCACGACGCTGTGGGACTGGGCGACTATGGCAAGCCCGGCAATTATTTCGAGCGGCAGGTGGGCCGCTGGACCAAGCAATATCGCGCGTCCGAGACCGAGTTCATGCCCGATGTCGAGCGGTTGATCGCATGGCTGCCGCGCACCGTGCCTGCGCAGGATCGGACGTCCATCGTTCACGGGGATTACCGGATCGACAATATGATCTTCGACGCCGCCGAGCCCAGGGTGCGCGCCGTGCTGGATTGGGAGCTTTCTACACTCGGCGATCCACTGGCCGATTTTTCTTATTATCTGATGAATTGGGTCACCGAGCCGGAAGGCCGATCGGGCATCGGCGGCCTCGACCTGGAATCGCTCGGCATTCCGTCGCTGGAAGAGACGGTGACACGCTATTGCGCGGCGACCGGCCGCAGCGGCGTGCCCGATCTCAACTGGTATTTCAGCTACAATCTCTTTCGCCTGACCGGCATCGTCCAGGGCATCAAGAAACGGATCGTGGACGGCACCGCATCCAGCGCGCAGGCCGAGGCGACCGCGGCGCGGGTGCACGGGCTGGCCAAATCGGCATGGGAATTCGCGGTGAAAGCCGGTGCCTGACGCATCGACCTTCCTTACCGGGCGGACCATCGCTATCGATGGCGGCCAGACAATCTGAGGATGTGGACATGGCTTCGAGACTAGAGGGCAAGAGCGCGATCATCACAGGCGCGGGTTCGGGGATTGGCCGCGCCACCGCATTGCTGTTTGCGCGACACGGCGCCCGTCTCGTGATCGGCGACAAGGCCGAGAGCGTGCATGAAACCGCCAAGATGATTCGCGAGGATGGCGGCACGGTCAATGCGCTGCAGATGAATGCGGGCCGCGAAGACGATGTGGCCAAGATGGTGGAGGCCGCGCGTGGCTCCTATGGCGGGATAGACATCGCTTATGCCAATGCGGGCATCTCGGGCGGGCTGCCCGGAATCTTCGATCAGAGCATGGATGATTGGCAGCAGATCTTGCAGGTCAATCTGATCGGTCCCTTTCTGATCATCAAACATGCGGGGCAGGAGATCATGAAGCGCGCCTCCGGCTCCATCATCTGCACCGCCAGCGTCGCTGGATTGCGCTCGGGTGCGGGCGGCCCGGCCTATTCCGCCAGCAAGGCGGGGGTGATCAATCTGGTGCAGACCGCCGCCCAGCAGCTTTCGGGCACGGGCGTGCGCGTCAACGCCATCTGCCCCGGCCTGATCGAGACGGGCATGACCGAGCGCGCGTTCGAATATGCCCGCGAAAAGGGCGTGGAGGAAAAGATCGGCCGTCTCAATCCGCTGCACCGCGCCGGCCAGCCGGAGGAAATCGCGCATGTCGCGCTGTTCCTGGCGTCCGATGAATCCAGCTATGTGAATGGACAGGCGATCGTGGTGGATGGCGGGCTATCGAGTTCGCACCCCGTCACGCGGCAGGAAACGGGGAAAACCGCAGCGTGATTTCTCCCCACGCCCGTTTGTCCCGAACGAAGGACATTGCGACCAGAGGTGTCTCGACTTTGCTCGACACGAACGGAGTTTTGAGATGACTCTCACCGTCTCCGACCCCGCGGAGCTCGGCTTTTCGCCCGAGCGACTGGCCCGCATCCCGGCGCATCTGAAGGCGAAATATCTCGATCCCGGCCTACTGCCCCATGCCGCTGTGCTCATCGGGCGGGGTGACGAGATCGCGCATCTTTCGGTGCAGGGCGAAGCGCGGCCCGGCGAAGCGCTTAAGCAAGACGCCATTTTCCGCATCGCCTCCATGACCAAGCCGATCACCTCGGTGGCGTTCATGCAGTTGGTGGAAGAGGGCAAGATCGCGCTGTCCGATCCGGTCACGAAGA
Source organism: Sphingobium boeckii (assembly GCF_014199215.1). Taxonomy (GTDB): domain Bacteria; phylum Pseudomonadota; class Alphaproteobacteria; order Sphingomonadales; family Sphingomonadaceae; genus Sphingobium_A; species Sphingobium_A boeckii. The sequence goes on along the minus strand of NZ_JACIJC010000001.1, from coordinate 615,387 downwards.
TCATTCCCGAATGGAACAAATTGGGCGTGTTCGTGGCGGGCGGCGGCAATACACCGTTCGTCAGCCGCCCCTGCACCCAGCCGATGCGGATGATCGATCTGCTGCGGCACACCGCGGGCTTCACCTATAGTTTTCAGGAGCGCACGCCGATCGACGCGGCCTATCGCAAGGCCAGACTGGAAGCGTTCAGTGGCCCCGATCTGGAAGAGCTGATCGCGCTGCTCGCGTATATTCCGCTGCAATTCGATCCCGGCAGTTCCTGGAATTATTCGATCGCCACTGATATCCTTGGTGCCGTGATCCAGCGCATCGAAGGCACGCCGCTGGACGAGGTGATCGCCGCGCGGATCACCCGCCCGCTGGGCATGGACGACACGCATTTCCAGATTCCGGACAGCAAGATCGCGCGCGTGCCCGATTGCCAGGTTTTCGATCCGGTCGCGAAGATGAAATTGTGGGATCCCGGCGCCACCACCGCCTGGGCGAAAAAACCGCAACAGCTCTCGGGTGGCGGCGGCATGGCCTCCACATTGAGTGATTATCATCGCTTCTGCCGGATGCTGCTGAACGAGGGCGAACTGGATGGTGCGCGGATCCTCAGCCGCAAGACGCTCGACCTGATGACCGCGAACCATCTGCCCGGCGGCGGTGATCTGACGCAACATTCCACCGCGCTGTTCAGCGAAGCGGAGAATGCGGGCGCGGGCTTCGGTCTCGGTTTCGCCACAACGATCGATTCCGCGGCGACCATGATCCCGGGGTCCATTGGCGATTTCTATTGGGGCGGCATGTTTTCCACCGCCTTTTTCGTCGATCCCCATGAAGAGATCATCATGCTGTTCATGACCCAGCTTATGCCTTCCAGCACCTATCCGGTGCGGCGGGAAATCAAGACGATGCTTTACGCGGCCTTGGCCGATTGAATCAGGAGAAGAGACAATGTCTGTAGTCACCACCGAACGCCAGGGCGACGTGCTCGTCATCATTTCGAACAATCCCCCGGTCAATGCGCTGGGCGCTGCCGTGCGCATCGGTCTGCAGGCCGGCATTCAGCAAGCGATGGACGATGACAGCGTGAAAGCGGTTGTCATCCGCTGCGATGGACGCACCTTCTTTGCGGGCGCGGATATCACCGAATTCGGCAAGCCGCCGGTCGATCCCTGGTTGCCCGAATTGGTCGATTTCATCGAGAATTGCCCCAAGCCAGTGGTCGCCGCGATCCATGGCACGGCGCTCGGCGGTGGGCTCGAAACCGCGCTCGCCTGTCATTACCGTGTCGCGGTCGCCTCCGCGCAGCTTGGCGTGCCCGAAGTGAAGCTCGGCCTCTTGCCCGGTGCGGGCGGCACGCAGCGTCTGCCGCGCGTGGCGGGGATCGAAGCCGCCGTCGAGATGTGCGCCACCGGCACACCGATCAGCGCCGCCAAGGCCGAAGCGCTCGGCCTGGTCGACAAGATCGCGGGTGACGACACGCTGGCAGCCGATGCCATCGCCTTTGCGCAGGACGCGATCTCCAGGGGGCCGCGCAAGTCGAGCGAGATGCCCGTCAAGGGCGATCCGGCGTCGATCGAGGCATTCGCCAAGGCGAATGCGAAGAAATTTCGCGGCTTTGAAGCGCCCGCCGCCAACATCGCCTGCGTCGAGGCCGCCACCCGCCTGCCGTTCGCCGAAGGCATGGCGTTCGAGCGCGAACAATTCACCAAGCTGATGTTCGGGGCGCAATCGGCGGCACAGCGGCACATCTTCTTCGCCGAACGCAAGGCCAGCAAGATCGACGGGATCGCCGAGGGCATCACGCTGCGCGACATCAGGAAGGTCGGCGTGATCGGCGCGGGCACGATGGGCGGCGGCATTTCGATGAATTTCCTCAGTGCCGGCATACCGGTGACCATCGTGGAGCAGGAGCAGGCCGCGCTCGATCGCGGCACCGGCGTGGTCCGCAAGAATTACGAAGCCAGCGCCGCCAAGGGCCGGATCAAGCCCGAAGCCGTGGAACAGGCGATGGGCCTGCTCACGCCCACGCTGAACATCGAAGATCTGGCCGATTGCGACCTGATCATCGAAGCCATTTTCGAGAATATGGACGTGAAGAAAGAGGTGTTCGGCAAGCTCGACACCATCGCCAAACCCGGCGCGATCCTCGCGTCCAACACCAGCTATCTCGACGTAAACGAGATCGCCGCCGCCACCAGCCGGCCGCAGGATGTGCTCGGCCTGCACTTCTTCTCGCCTGCCAATGTGATGAAATTGCTCGAAGTGGTGCGCGGCGCGAAGACCGCGGATGATGTGCTCGCCACGGCCATGGCGGTCGCCAAGAAGATCAAGAAAGTTGCGGTCGTCGCGGGTGTGTGTGACGGCTTTATCGGCAATCGGATGCTCAAGCCGCGCCAGATCGAGGCCATGAAACTGCTGATGGAAGGCGCGACGCCACAGCAGATCGACAAGGTCCATATGGATTTCGGTATGCCCATGGGGCCGTTCCAGATGAGCGATCTGGCGGGCGTGGATATCGGCTGGCATCGCGATCCGTCCAGAATCGAGAATGTCCGCGATGCGCTGTGCGCGGTTGGCCGCTGGGGCCAGAAGACCGGCAAGGGCTTTTATGATTATGATGAAAAGCGCAATCCTTCGCCCAGTCCCGAGGTGCAGGCGATCATCGACGACTTCTCGGCCAAGGCTGGCGCGGTGAAGCGCGAGATCAGCGATCAGGAAATCATCGAACGCACGCTTTATACGATGGTCAACGAAGGCGCGCTGATCCTGGAAGAAAAGATGGCGCAGCGCGCGTCGGATATCGATGTGGTGTGGATCTACGGTTACGGCTGGCCGATCTACCGCGGCGGCCCGATGTTCTGGGCGGACCTGGAAGGCAATGACAAGATCGTCGCGGGCCTGGAAAAACACGGCTTCGATATCGCGCCACTGCTGAAGGAAAAGGCAGCGACGAAGGGGCGGTTCAACTGAGGCTGGATTGCAGCGAGACGAGGGACGTGCTACATGACCATGTAATTGGTCAGGAGGCGTTATGGGTAGCATTTCTCTCGCCGATGCCAAGGCGCATTTGAGCGGACTTGTCGATCGCGTGGAGGCGGGCGAACAGCTTGTCATCACACGGCGCGGAAGGCCTGTGGCCCGGCTGGTTCCCATAGAGGGCGTGCGTGATCCGATCGACTTCGTCGCCTTGCGCCAGCTAAGGGACACCATGCCGGTGCAGCCGGTATCCGCGGGCGATTTCATGCGCACTGTCCGCGATGGCGAGCGCTATTGACGCATTATCTGGATACGTCGGTCCTGGTGGCGCTGCTGACGCCGGAGGTTCAATCCAATGAGGTGGAAAGCTGGTTATCCGCGCACCCATCCAGCCTTGCGACCAGCGACTGGACGGTAACCGAATTTTCCTCGGCCCTTTCGATCAAGCTGCGCACCGGCCAGATCGAGGACGTCCACCGCGCGGCTGCGCTGACTGCATTTTTCGCGCTGTTGGGCGGCGCGCTCCGCCTTATGCCGCTGACGCGCGTTCATTTCGAAAATGCCGCCAGGATCGTCGATCGGCAAGAAAGCGGCCTTAGGGCAGGCGATGCGCTCCATCTGGCTGTTGCGCGTGAAGCGGCGGCAGAGCTTGTCACGCTGGACAAATTGCAGGCGCAGGCTGCGACTTCAATCGGCGTAACGGCGCATCTGATTTAGGGCCGTCAGCTTCCCACCAATTTCCCCGCCCTCGCCTTCCACGTCTCCGCCAGCGGCGGTAGCGTTGCAAGGGCGCGGGTGGCGGCGGGGTCTTTCTTGGCGCCGCCGCCGATCAGCAGGGCGAAGACCCGTGACACGCTCCATTCGGGATAGCGCCGTTCGACCAGATCAAGCGTGTCGCCCGCCGCGACCGCGCCAGGCGCGATCACGCGATAATACCAGCCGCTCCGCCGCGTCTGCACGACCATCGCGGGCACTTTGGCGATATCGAAACGGTGGCCCAGCTTCCAGCAAGGCTGGCGGCCCTGGCTGATCTCGACCAAGGCGGTGCCCAGCCGGAAGCGATCGCCAATGCACATCTCATCCTCGCTCATGCCCAGCGTCGAGATATTCTCTCCGAACGCGCCGGGCGCGCCGAGCAGGGCGTGGCCATCGAGCGCTTCCTGCCAGAAACCATAATGATCGCGCGGATAATGATGGATCGCCTTATCCGAACCGCCATGCACGCTCAGATCAGCCTGCTCATCCCCCTCCAGCCCCAGAAAACCGACAGCCAGCGCGTCATCGATGGGCGTCTTGGCAATCGCGCTGCGCTCGCCCGTATCCGTATAGCGGACAGCTTTGCCGGTCAGCACCGCATCGATCGTAAAAGCCATGGTCGCCCCCTTAGCATGTCCCTCGACATGACCTATATCCTAGCCTTCGCGCAGAAGGAGTCCCCATGTCGATCGACCTTTATTATTGGCCCACGCCCAATGGCCACAAGATCACGATCGCCCTGGAGGAAATGGGCCTGCCCTATACCGTTCACCCGGTAAATATCGGGGCCGGCGAACAGTTCCAACCCGATTTCCTCAAGATCAGCCCGAACAACCGGATGCCCGCGTTGGTCGATTCCGATGGACCGGGGGGACAGCCCATCTCCATCTTCGAAAGCGGTGCGATCCTGCAATATCTGGCGCGCAAGACCGGGCTTTTCGGCGGCAAGGATGCGCGCGATCAGGCGGAGGTCGAAAGCTGGCTGATGTGGCAGATGGGCGGCTTTGGCCCGATGGCGGGGCAGGCCAATCATTTCCGTCATTATGCGCCCGCGATCGAGCCCGATGACGAGAAACTGGTTTATGGCAGGAATCGCTACACCAATGAGATGAACCGTCTGTTCGGCGTGCTGGACAAGCGTCTGGCAGATCGGGATTTCGTGGCGGGCGATCTTTCCATTGCCGATTTCGCGATCTGGCCCTGGGCGATTTCGGCGGAGCGCTTCGGTCAGGACATTGCCGATTTTCCCAACGTGGCGGCCTGGATCGATCGCTGCGGCACCCGCGCGGGCTTTGCGAACGGCAAAGCCGTTGGCGAAGATCTTCGCAAGCCGCTGGAAGCCGATACCGAAGAGGCAAAAAAGGCCCGCGCCATGCTGTTTGGTCAGAAAGCGCGGACATAATCCGCTGATGCGAGGGGGCGGATGGGCAGACGGATGTGCGCTGCCCTTCCCTCCCCCGCGATCCTGCTCTAGTTTCCGGCCTATCCTTGAGACGCCCGCATAGGGGCGCGACGCTATACGGGCCGCAACCGCATGAAACTCCGCTCCCTTTTCGCCCCCGCCCTGCTGTGCTGCACGCTTGCCGCCTGCGGCGGCCCCAAGCAGGAGCAGAACACATCAGCGCCGCAGACCTCCACGGTGCTGATCAGCGATGAAGCGCAAGATCTGCACAGCTATGCCAGGCCGCAGGAAGCGCGGGTGCGCCATGTCTCGCTCGATCTGACGGTCGATTTCGACAGGAAGATCATGGAGGGCACCGCCGCGCTCGATCTCGACGTGGCGAAGGATGCCAAGCAGGTGGTGCTCGACGACAAGGGGCTCGTCGTCAGCCAGGTGACCGACAAGGAAGGCCGCCAATTGCCCTTCGCGATCGGCAAGGCTGATCCGATCCTGGGCGCGCCGCTGACCGTGCAACTTGGCGGGACGCAGCATATCGTGGTGCATTATGCCTCCGCCCCGGGTGCGGCGGCGCTGCAATGGCTGAGCCCGGCGCAGACCGCGGGCAAGACATCGCCCTATCTTTTCAGCCAGGGCCAGGCGACGCTCAACCGCACCTGGATCCCAACGCAGGACAGCCCCGGCATCCGCCAGACCTGGGACGCGACGATCACCGTGCCGGAGGAACTGAAAGCCGTGATGAGCGCGGAAATGCTCACCCCCGATGGCGAGGAAAGCGACGGCGGGCGCATCTTCCGCTTCAAGGAAGACAAGCCTGTCGCCCCCTACCTGATCGCGATTGCGGTGGGCGATCTGGCATTCAAGAAGATCGGCCCGCGCACCGGCGTGTGGACCGAACCTTCGATGCTGGAGAAGAGCGCAGCGGAATTCGCCAATCTGGAGACATTCGTCAGCACCGCGGAATCGCTTTACGGCCCCTATCGCTGGGGCCGCTATGATCTGCTCGTCCTGCCACCCAGCTTCCCCTTCGGCGGGATGGAGAATCCACGGCTCACCTTCGTGACGCCCACCGTGCTCGCCGGGGATAAATCGCTCGTCAGCCTGATCGCGCACGAACTGGCGCATAGCTGGTCGGGCAATCTGGTGACCAACGCGACATGGAATGATTTCTGGCTGAACGAGGGCTTCACCGTCTATTTCGAAAACCGGATCATGGAGGCGATGGAAGGCAAGGAACGCGCGGCCATGCTCGCCGATCTCGGCTGGAGCGACATGCAGACCGCCGCCACCGATGCGGGCGGCTGGGGTGCGCCGGATTCGCGGCTGCATCTGGACCTGAAGGGCCGCGATCCCGATGATGGCATGACCGACATCGCCTATGAAAAGGGCGCGGTTTTCCTCCGCACGATCGAACAGGCCGTGGGCCGCGAACGCTGGGATGCCTATCTGCGCAGCTATTTCGATCGCTTCGCCTTCCAGCCGCAGACCAGCGCGGGGTTGCTGGCGGACATGCGCGCGCATCTGTTCAAGGGTGACAAGGCGCTTGAGGACAAGATCGGGCTCGACGCCTGGGTTTATCAGCCTGGTCTGCCCAAGAATGCGGTGCATGTGACATCTTCGGCTTTCGTGCAGGTCGATGCCGCCGCAAAGGCATTTGCCGGCGGTGGTTCTGCCAGCGCGATCCCCAATCAAGCCTGGTCTACGCAGCAATATCAGCGCTTCCTCAACACGCTGCCACGCACGCTGCCAGCGCCCAAGCTGGCGGAATTGGATATCGCGTGGAAACTCTCATCCTCCGGCAATAGCGAGATCCGCTTCGCCTGGCTGATGCTGGCGATCGGCAATCGCTATCCGCCCGCCGCCGCGTCCGCCGATCAGTTTTTGACCAGCATGGGCCGCCGCAAGTTCGTCGATCCGCTGTTCAAGGCGCTGCAGGCGCAAGGCCCATGGGGAATGCCGCTGGCCAAAAGCATCTATACCAAGGCGCGGCCGGGCTATCATTCTGTGACCGCGACCACGGTGGATAAGACTTTGGGATGGAACCCATGAGCGCCATCACGCGTTAGAAGCGCCTCACCCCGGACTCCCAACGGATCATCGCATAGATGAACCGTTGTTAACGTGACGCCCTTCCCATGCTGCGATGCAGCAGCTTAGACAGGTTGAACGGTCGCACGGGGAATTTCATGACAATTCGGGTTACGCGAGCCATTTTCGGCTCGATCATGGCGCTGGGCATGATGTTCGCATCGATGGCCCCTGCAGCCGCCCAATATTGGCAGTGCGCGCCCTATGCGCGCGAAATCTCCGGCATTCAGATTCGTGGCAATGCGAATACCTGGTGGGGCCAGGCCGATGGCCATTATGCGCGCGGCACCACGCCCAAGATCGGGGCCGTGATGGCCTTCAAGGCACACGCCAAGATGCGCGTCGGCCATGTCGCGATGGTCAGCCAGATCGTTTCGGACCGCGAAGTGCTGCTCACCCACGCGAATTGGTCGCGCGGCGGGCAGATCGAACGCGACGTGCGCGCGATCGACGTGTCTGCAGCGGGCGACTGGAGCCAGGTGAAGGTCTGGTACGGCCCGATCGGCGATCTGGGCATGACCAGCTATCCGCTTTACGGCTTCATCTATGCCGATCAGCCGGAACAGGAAAAGCCGCTGCTGATCGCTTCGGCTGGCGGCGGCGCGGGATCGCACGCCACGCTGCTGCGGAAGTAAGTTACCCGCAGTCAGATTAATCCCGTTTGTCCCGAGCGCAGTCGAGGGACGTGGGAACTGTCACCACGTCCCTCGACTGCGCTCGGGACAAACGGCGTTTGGGCTAGTCCTCGTTAGAGCTTTCAGCCTCGGCAGCGCTCTCACCCGCCGCATCCTCGAACCACGCTTCCACCGGCCCCGCCAGCTTGAGCGTCAGCGGCTTGCCCTTGCGGTCCAGCGTCTTGCCGGCCTGAACGCGGATCCAGCCTTCGGAGAGACAATATTCCTCCACATTGGTCTTCACGACACCTTTGAAGCGGATGCCGATGCCGCGTGCGAGCAAATCCGCATCGTGGAACGGGCTGTCGGGATCGATCGCCAAGCGGTCGGGAGGGGTGTCGGTCATCATCATCTCACATGTCTGTTTCGCCGCGCGGCCTAGCGCTCATTCGTTCACGTCGCAATAGACCTGCCGGATGGCACCGCTCACGATCAAATTCTGAAACCGCGCCACAGCAGCAGCGGCATTCGCGATCGGCCCCGGTGGTTGGCTGACGCTTTGAAGGCGCGCCGCCTGCAAAAGGCCGGACGCCGCTTCCGGCACGGTGGTCAGCACGCGGCCCCGCCGTTCGCCCGCGGCCGAATTGATCCCGATCACCCGTCCGCGCACGTCCAGCGTCGGCCCGCCGCTGATCCCGCCGAGGCCATGTTCGAAATCCGGAAACCGCTCGATCTCCGCCCAGGCCAGCACGGGCTCGCTGCGACCGGGATGCACCGCATTGCCGCGCCCCATGAAGCGGCTGTGCACCACCGCGGGCTGACCGGAGGGAAAGCCCATGTGATAACCGTCATCCCCCTCGCGCGGCATCACGGGGGAGAGAGCCAGCGTGGTGGCGGTGCGCGCGCCACCCGCGATCGCCGCGGCATCGCTTACCCGGCTTTCGAAGATCTGGCCCACCCGCTCCGCACTGTTCGGCCCGGTCGCCAGCCCCACACGATCGCAACCGGTCACCACATGCTCGGCCGTGAGCCATATGCCATCCGGAGACACGGCAAAGCCAGTGCCCTGGCTATCCTGCGGGCGGCCTCTGTCCGCGATGCCGAATTCGGGGAGCGTGGCGGGAAATATCTGCGATTCCGGGACAGGCTCCACGCCGGGCAGCGGCGCGCCATGGCCCTGTGCTAAGTCCGGACGCCGCGGATTGGCCTGCCAATTATTGGAAGGGGCTTCGTCTTCAACGACCATCGCTGCGCCGATGAAGATCACCAGCAGGAAGAAAAAGCAGCCGCCGCGCCTTTGCGCCATGGGTTCAGCCCGAAACGGCGGCGGCGTTGAGCAGAGCGATGGAGATCTTCATCGCAGCCAGAAACATCGCGGCCGATTTCTCGTCATGCTCGATCCGCTTGGGCAGATCGTGCAGCACCAGATCGACCACGCGAAAAGCGATCACCTGGATGATCAGCGTCACCGCCCCCCAGATCACGATATCCCACACGTTGATCGCGCTTTGCAGGCAGATCGCCATGGGAATGCCCAGCCCGATCGCCGCGCCACCCAGCGAGATCGCCGCCGATTGATTCCCTTGGCGGATCAGCGCCATCTCGCGATGCGGGGTCAACCAGAGATAGATGGAAAGCGCGACCAGGAACACCGCGATCGATACCGTGAGGTGGAGCAGGAAATAGGGCAGGCCCGACATCAGGCTTTGCAGGACGGGTTCCATCGAATGCGCTTCCTAGAGACATGAAGCGCCAGTGCTATGCGCAGCGGCGACGGCGGGCAAGCCTCAGTTGGCCGCCGGCGGCGCAGGGCGGCTGAGCACGAACGCGGAACACCCCGCCAGCATCAGCGCAGCGGCCGCAGCCATCCAAGGGGCGGGATGCGCTGTGAACCAGAAAATCGCGAAACCGACGATCATCCCCGTGCAGGCTGCCACCTTGCCGCCACGCGCGATCGCACCATTGGCGCGCCACGCGCGCAGCGTCGGCCCGAAACGCGGATGCTCCAGCAGCCGCGCCTCAAGCCGGGGTGAGGAGCGCGCAAAGCAAAAAGCCGCCAGAATGAGGAAAATGGTGGTGGGCATCAGCGGTAGGAATGCGCCGATCACGCCCAGCGCCACGCAGAGGAGGCCGCCCATCAACCAGAGCAGGCGCAGCGGCTGGGAAAATGGCTTCATCCCGCATGAGATAGGCCCAATGCGAATGGATCGCAATTGGGCCTATTCATATTAGCGGCAGTAACGCACTTTCACCCGGCGATCGAGATAGGGATCATAGACCTTGCGGGTCCGGCAATCGCGATAGCCGCGATAATCACGGTAGCTTCGATAATCACGATTGTTGCGATACCGGGGACGGTCATAGTCATAATAGCGATCGCGATAGCGCGGTCCGCCCCGATAATAATAGCGGTCTTCATAGCGATCCCGGTTCGAAGCGAGCGCCGCGCCGATGGCCAGACCGGCGACGCCCGCGACGATCGCGGTGCCCGTATGATCCCGACCACGGTCATGCCAGCCGCGCCGCGCCTCCGCAGGGGTGGCGACCGCGCCCAGCGCCGCCGCACCCAGCGCCATAGCTCCTGCTGCCTTCAAGAAAAAGTTGGTCATCGTCTGTCTCCTGTCCCGCCATCTGGAGCGGGTATGAAAGGACATTAGCGCGCTGATGCTGAACCGGCCGGGAATGGGCAATTCATTCAAAGTTCAGCGCCTGAACCGCTAAAAGCGATGAAACATGGCTGCAATGTGCCGAAATCCCTGGGTTCGATCGCGCCGTTATGGTGCTCAATCAAATAGGGGAGACCTGGGATGAGCATAATCGAAGATCATGATCTTGGCCTTGCCAATGATCTGCGCGTGATAGAACGCCAGTTGATAGGGCGACGCCGGGCGCTGGGATTGTTCGCTTCGGCGGGCACGGTGGCGTTGCTGGCCGGATGCGGTGGCGATTCGAGCGGGAGCACCGGCGGGATCGTGACCACGCCGACGCCTACTCCCACACCAACGCCAACGCCAACGCCGACACCAACCCCAACCCCGACGGCCACCTGCATTGCGGACCCAGCCGAAACCGCCGGCCCCTATCCCGCCGATGGATCGAACACAGCGAGCGGATCGACTTCCAATGTGCTGGCGGTCAGCGGCGTGATCCGCAGCGATATCCGCACCAGCTTCGTAAACGGTTCGACCGCGGCACCCGGCGTGCTGCTCACGATCACGCTCACCGTGGTGAACGTCAACGCCAGTTGCGCAGCGCTGGCGGGCTATGCCGTCTATCTCTGGCATTGCGACCGGGACGGCAATTATTCGCTCTATGACATACCGGGCCAAAGCTACCTGCGCGGCGTGCAGGTGACCGACGCCAATGGCCAGGTGACCTTCACCACGATTTTTCCGGCCTGTTATGCGGGCCGCTTTCCGCACATGCACTTCGAAGTGTTTTCAAGCATCGCGAACGCCACCGCGGGCCGCTACGCTTTGCTCACCTCGCAGCTTGCCATGCCCGCCGCCACCTGCACCAGTGTTTACACAGGGGCGACCGGCTACGGCACCAGCGTCAGCCGCTTTGCCGCAGTGTCGATCGCGTCGGACAATGTGTTTGGCAATAACAGCGCCGCCCAGATCGCCGCCATGACTCCTGCGATCACGGGCGACATCACCACCGGTCTTACCGCGATCGCGACGATCGGCATCACGACCTGACAGGCGCTGCCGTGTCCGGCCCTGGGGAGGGCGGGACATTGCGGCGGATTTCACCGGGGGCTACAGACTTATGACAACGCTTCGACAGGATATGCCCTGCACGATCATGGATATGAATACCCACATCCTCGTCGTGGATGATGATCCCGGCATCCGGGAGGTCATTGGCGATTTCCTGACCAGCCACGGTTATCTCGTCACGCTGGCGGCGGATGGCCAAGCGCTGCGTGCGGCCATCGCCGAAACGCGGTTCGATCTCATCGTGCTTGATCTGATGATGCCGGGCGAAGACGGGCTGACGATCCTGCGTGCGCTTGGCCCCGCGCGCCTGCCCGCGGTGATCCTGCTGTCCGTGATGGGGACCGATACCGATCGGATCGTCGGCCTGGAAATGGGCGCCGACGATTATCTGCCCAAGCCATGCAATCCCAGGGAATTGCTCGCCCGCATCCGCGCGGTGTTGCGTCGGCGCGCGGGGACCGCGGTCAGCGCCCATGCGCCGTCCAGCCTCCGCTTTGCCGGCTGGGCGCTCGATCCCGAAGGACGCACGCTAACCGATCCCGCTGGCGAACCGATCATGCTCACCAGCGGCGAATTCCGCCTGCTGCTCGCCTTTGCCGAACGCCCGCGACGCGTGCTGACGCGGGACATGTTGCTGGAATCGTCGCGCGGCTTCGATGCCGAACCGTTCGATCGTGCGATCGACGTGCAGATCAGCCGCCTGCGCCGTAAATTGGTGCGCGAGGGGGAGGAGGAACTGATCCGCACGTTGCGCAACGAAGGCTATCTCTTCACGCCCACCGTCACGCGATCCTGATGCGCACCACCCATGCCCCGGCGATCACATGGCGGATCGTGCTTCTGGTTGCGGCATCCGTGCTTGCCACCGCGCTGGTCAGCTTTGCCATCACCTTCAACGGTCCGCCGCCTTTCCCCATGCCATACCGTGCCGAGGAGGTGGCCGCGGCACTGGCCGGGCGTCCCGTTCGCGGCCCCGGCCCCAAGGCTATCCTGCGCCAAATGCCGGCGCTGCCTCAGCCCTCCGCCGAGCAGGCGCGCGATCCGATCACCGAGCAGACCGTTGCGCGGGTGCTTGGCGTAGCACCATCGCAGGTCGTGGCCTGGTCTTCCGGATGGCGCGCGCCGCGGCCGGGCGGCGAAGGCCCGCGCCTGATGAGCGATTTCACGATTGCCGTCCGCGGGCCGGCGGGCTGGACCGTCGCCGTGAACAGCCCCCGCCCCTGGCTTACCAATTGGCATCGCATCACGCTGGCCTCACTGGTCGGAGCCCTGATCCTTCTGACCATATTGGGCTGGTTCATCGCCCGCGCCATCACCCGTCCGCTCAGCAGGCTGGCCGATGCTGCGGACGCCGTGAGCGCGAGCCACCGCAGCCTGCCGGTCGAAATCGAAGGACCGCCGGAGGTCCGCCGCGTGGCAGGTGCGCTCAATGCCATGCGCGCGCGGCTGGTCGATCATGTGGCGCAGCGCACCGCCATGCTGGCGGCGATCACGCATGATCTGGGCACGCCGCTCACCCGCCTGGCCTTTCGGATCGAGGCGCTCCCGGCGGCGGACCGCATACGCGCGCTGGCCGATATCGAGGAAATGCGCGGCATGATCATGAGCGTGCTTGAGTTCGCACGCGGCGAAACTCGCGCCCCAGCGCCGCTCGATCTGGCACCGCTGCTGGCTGCATTGGCCGATGGCATGAACGCCACGGTCGGCCCCGTCGCGCAGTCGATCGCCACGCCGCTCCCCATGACGGGTGACGATGGGGCGCTCCGACGCCTCTTCACCAATCTCCTGGAAAACGCGCTGCGCTATGGGCAGTCCGCATCGCTGACCGCGACGGCGCGCGACGGCCATGTCATCGTCACGATCGACGATGACGGCCCCGGCATCCCGCCGGCGCTGGCCCAATCGCTGTTCGATCCCTTCGTGCGCGCCGAGCCGTCACGCAGCCGCGAGACAGGCGGCATCGGCCTTGGCCTTGCCATCGCCCGCAACGTCGTCGAAGCCCATGGCGGCTCGATCGCGGCGCAAAACCGCCCGCAAGGCGGCGCACGGCTGACAGTCAGCCTGCCGCTGAGGTGACGGTCGCGCGATGCTCTTCCAGAAAACGGTGGATCGCCTGTACCACCACCGAGCCTTCGCCCACGCCCGAAGCCACGCGCTTCACCGATCCGGATCGCACATCGCCCACCGCGAAGATGCCGGGACGCGTGGTGGCATAAGGCGAAACCGGGCCGCCGGTGCAGACGAAGCCGGCCTCGTCCAGATCGACGCAGCCGGCGAGCCAATCGGTATTGGGCTGCGCGCCGATCATCACGAACAATGCGCCGACCGCCTGCCGCGTCTCCGCGCCCGTGTGTCTGTCGGTCCATGTGACGGCCTCCAACGAGGCATCGCCATGCAGCGCGGTCACTTCGCTATAGGGATGGAGCGTGATCCGGTCCGACGCTTCGATCCGCTCCACCAGATAATTAGACATGGTTTCCGCCAGCCCGGCCGAGCGCACCAATATGTGAACATGCGACGCGGCACGGGAAAGGAACATCGCGGCCTGCCCCGCCGAATTGCCGCCGCCCACGACGATCACCGGCTGGGCGGCGCATAGCCCGGCCTCCATCGCGGTCGCCGCATAATGGATGCCCGCGCCCTCGAATGTCTCATAATCGGGGAGATCCAGCTTGCGATAGCGTGCGCCGGTGGCGACGACGATCACGTTGGCCTTCAGCGTCGCCCCGTCCGCCAGCGTGAGGCCATAAGGCTGGGCATCGCAATGAAGCGCGGTCACATCGCGCGACACCGCCAGCCTCGCCCCGAATTTCTGCGCCTGCACCTGCGCACGGCCGGCCAGCGCCTGGCCGGAAATCCCCGTGGGAAAACCCAGATAATTTTCGATCTTGGAGCTGGTTGCCGCTTGGCCACCAGGCGCCGTCCCCTCGATCACCACGGTCGACAGCCCTTCGGATGCTGCATAGACCGCCGCCGCAAGTCCCGCCGGCCCGGCACCCACCACCGCCACATCATGCACATGATCGGGATCGATATGGATGGCGATGCCGATGCAATCGGCCAGCGCATGGTTGCTTGGATTGCGCAGCACCTTGCCATCGCAAATGACCACGGGCAGTTCGTCCGTGCCGACGCCGAAATGCGCGAGAAAACTCTCCGCATCGTCATCCACTTCGGTATCGATCGTGCGGTGCGGATAGGCATTGCGGGTGAGAAAGCCGTTCAGCCGCACCATCTGCGCCGAATGCCCCGGACCCACCAGCGTGACGCCCCCCGTACCGTGCGCCAGCAACGCGACGCGCCGCAGGATGAACGCGCGAAGCACCAATTCGCCGATATCGGGTTCGGCGGAAATCAGGCGACGAAAGGCGTTGCGCTCGATCCGAAGCACCTGCGTGTCGCCCGACGCGCGGCCGCTGACCAGGGTCTTGCGATCGTTGAACATGTTGATTTCGCCGGTGAACTGCCCTGCCCTGTGCGCCACGACCAGCCGGACCTGGCCGCAATCATCATGATCGAACACATCGACGCCACCTTCCAGCACCACGAAGAATGCGCCGGTCCGATCGCCTCTGTGGAACAGATATTGGCCGTCGGACACCAGGCCTTCCACGCCGAACGCGCGCATCCGTTCGATCATCTCGCCCGGCAGCAGCGGAAAGGTCTGCGCTTCACGTGCGAGCGGATCGCTGGGATCGAGCGGGATTGATTCGGGGTCGGCCATATCCCCAGCCTAGGCGATGCTTGCAATCCGGCAACTGTTCAGCGAACTTATGATGATGACCGGATGCAGCCATCTCGATCAATTCGCCGACGTGGAGCCGCAATCAGACGGCTGCGCCGAATGCCTCGCCCATGGCGGCCGCTGGGTTCATCTCCGCATCTGCCGCGTGTGCGGCCATGTCGGCTGCTGCGATCAATCCCCCGGCAAGCACGCCACCGCACATTTCCACGACACCGACCATCCGGTCATGGAAAGCTATGACCCGCCTGAAAACTGGGGCTGGTGCTATGTCGATGAAGCGATGATCGATCTGGGAGACAACGTAACGCCACACCCGCCGGGGTGGCGTTACTGAAGTCGAAGATCAGGCCGCCTTGGCGCGGCTCGCCTTTTTGCGCTCGTTGGGATCGAGATGGCGCTTGCGCAGACGGATCGTCTTGGGCGTCACTTCGACCAGCTCGTCATCGTCGATATAGGCGATGGCCTGCTCCAGCGTCATCTTCCAGGGCGGAGTCAGACGAATGGCGTCGTCCTTGCCGCTGGCGCGGAAGTTGGTGAGCTGCTTGGACTTCATCGGATTGAC
This sequence comes from Sphingobium boeckii, assembly GCF_014199215.1. Classification (GTDB taxonomy): domain Bacteria; phylum Pseudomonadota; class Alphaproteobacteria; order Sphingomonadales; family Sphingomonadaceae; genus Sphingobium_A; species Sphingobium_A boeckii. The sequence continues at coordinate 599,534 of NZ_JACIJC010000001.1, read as the reverse complement.
TTCGAGATCGCCGGTCTTGGCATTCTCGCCGATGATCATGCCTTCATACAGCGCCTCACCATGGGCGACCATCAGGATACCGCGCTCTTCGAGCGGACCGAGCGCGTATGAATTGGCTTCGCCCATGCCATTGGAGATCAGCACGCCATTTTGGCGACCTTCGATATTGCCCTTGTAGGGACCGTATTTCTCGAACAGCCGGTTCATAATGCCCGTGCCGCGCGTGTCGGACAGGAATTCGCCATGATAGCCGATCAGCCCGCGCGAGGGCGCGCTGAAGGTGATGCGGGTCTTGCCGCCGCCCGAGGGGCGCATGTCGGTCATCTCGGCCTTGCGGATCGACATCTTCTCGACGACGGTGCCCGAATATTCCTCGTCCACGTCGATCACGACGGTTTCATAAGGCTCTTCGCGCGACGAACCCTCACCACGGAACAGCACACGCGGACGGCTGATGCCCAGTTCGAACCCTTCACGGCGCATCGTCTCGATCAGAACGCCAAGCTGAAGCTCGCCACGGCCGGCGACTTCGAAGCTGTCCTTGTCGTCGCTCTCGGTCACCTTGATGGCGACGTTCGATTCGGCTTCGCGCGCCAGACGATCACGGATCATGCGGCTGGTCACTTTGGTGCCCTCGCGGCCTGCCATCGGCGAATCGTTCACCGCGAAACGCATGGACAGCGTGGGCGGATCGATCGGCTGCGCATGAAGCGGCTCGGACACCGAGGTATCAGCGATCGTATTGGCCACGGTGGCGACGGTGAGACCGGCGATCGAAATGATGTCACCCGCATTGGCCACATCGACGGGAACGCGCTCAAGCCCGCGGAACGCCATGATCTTGGAGGCGCGACCGGTTTCGACCACATTGCCGTCCGGATCGAGCGCATGGATCGCCTGGTTGGTCTTGACCGAACCGGAGAAGACCAGGCCGGTGAGGATGCGGCCGAGGAAGTTGTCGCGATCCAAAAGAGTCACGAGAAATTTGAACGGGCCATCGGGATCGGCCGAAGGCGCGGGCACATGCGCCACGATCTGCTCGAACAGCGGCTGCAGCGTGCCTTCGCGCGCATCGGGATCGGGGCCTGCATAGCCATTGCGGCCCGACGCATAAAGCACGGGGAAATCGAGTTGCTCGTCGCTCGCTTCGAGGCTGACGAACAGATCGAACACTTCGTCCAGCACTTCCTGGATACGCTCATCGGGACGATCGACCTTGTTGACTACGACGATGGGCTTGAGGCCCAGCGCCAGCGCCTTGCCGGTGACGAACTTGGTCTGCGGCATCGCGCCTTCCGAGGCATCGACCAGCAGGATCACGCCATCGACCATTGACAGGATGCGTTCCACTTCGCCGCCGAAATCGGCGTGACCCGGCGTATCGACGATATTGATGCGCGTGGTTTCACCGGCACCATTGTCCCATTCGATCGACGTGCACTTGGCGAGAATCGTGATGCCGCGTTCTTTTTCGAGATCGTTCGAATCCATCGCGCGTTCTTCGATCCGCTGATTGTCGCGGAACGTGCCCGATTGGCGGAAAAGCTGATCGACCAGCGTGGTTTTGCCATGATCGACGTGCGCGATGATGGCCACATTGCGGAGGCTCATTGGATATCCTGATGCTAGGAGAAAATAGGTTGGCCGCGCCCATAGCCGATTTGTTGCGATGCGGGAAGGCCCGGAATGCAGCTTGCGCGCTTATCGGGCCGTCATGCTTGAATAACACGGCATTTCCCTCCATCTTGTCCAGGCAAGGGACCGGAGGATACGAATGACGACCGAAACATTGGTTGCGGACGAATTGAAGCTGACCGCGCCCGATCCCGTGCCGGTGGTGGCACCCGAAAAAGCGTCGGGCCTGGTGCCGCTGCAGGATGAGCAGAAAAGCAAGCTCGAAGAAAAGGTGGACGGCTTTATCGCCGATCTGGTGGCGCAGGACGCCAACAGCCCTGAATTCGGGGCGCGCGTGGACCAACTCACCAATATGGGCCGCAAGGAAATCGCGGACGCTGCGGGGCAATCCAACCGGTTTCTCGATCGCCCGGTCAAGGCGATGGATCAGGAAACAGGGGTCGGCACTGATCTGGCCGAATTGCGGCGCACGATAGAAGATCTCGATCCGGGCCGTCAGGGCAATCTGCTCGCGCCCAAGAAACTGTTCGGGATCATCCCCTTCGGCAACAAGATGCGCAATTATTTCGATGGCTACAAATCGTCGCAAAGCCACATCTCCTCGATCCTGACCCGGCTGGCGTCAGGCAAGGACGAACTGCTCAAGGACAATGCCGCGATCGCGGTAGAGCGCCAGAATCTGTGGGCGGCGATGGGCCGGCTGGAACAGATGATCCATATCTCCAAGACGATGGACGCGCGGCTTGAGGAAAAAGCGCTCGAACTGGAATCGACCGATCCGGCCAAGGCCAAGGCGATCAAGGAAACCGCGCTTTTCTATGTCCGCCAGCGCACGACCGACCTGCTGACGCAGATGGCGGTGACGGTGCAGGGCTATCTGGCGCTTGATCTGGTCAAGAAGAACAATGTGGAACTGGTGAAGGGCGTCGATCGCGCGTCCACCACCACCGTTGGGGCGCTGCGCACCGCAGTGACCGTGGCGCAGGCGCTGACCAACCAGAAATTGGTGCTGGAACAGATCACCGCGCTCAACACCACGACCGCCAAGATCATCGACAGCACGGGCGAATTGCTGAAATCGCAGACCGCCCAGATTCATGAGCAGGCGGCCGCGAGCACGATCCCGCTGGAAACGCTCCAGCGCGCGTTTCAGAATATCTATGACACGATGGACAATATCGACGCGTTCAAGCTGAAGGCGCTCGAATCCATGAAGACAACGGTCAACACGCTTTCCAGCGAGGTCGAAAAATCGCGCGGCTATATCGCGCGGGCCGAAGGCGCATCGCAGGCCAAGCTGAGCAGCCCGTCTCCGCTCACGTCGCTCGAAGCCTAAGCCATGGTCACCGATGTCGATCGCGCGATCGAACGCGCCGGATCGCTACTGGGGCGACTGTCTCCCCAGGCGCAGCGCATGGCGTTTCGCGCACGGCAGCGGCGTCGGGCGTTTTTTCTGCAAAAGCTGGGCCGGGCCGCATTGGCGGCGGGCGCGATCATCGTCGGTGGAGGCGCATTCGGGCTGTTCATCGGTCCATTGGGCGGCACCGGTGTGATGCTGGCGGGCGGGGCACTTATTCTGGCCACCGCAGGATTGCTGATCTGGCCGCATTATCCGGAAGCGAATGAGGAAACGCTGGTCCAGACCGATCTCAAGCTGCTGCCGGCGCAGACCGAAGTCTGGCTCGCCCAGCAGCGGCGCGCTTTGCCCGCCCCCGCTGCCAATCTGCTGGACGGCATCGGTGTGCGCCTGGAAACGCTCTCGCCCCAGCTCCAGACGCTCGATCCACGCGAGCCCGTCGCGGTGGAAGTCCGCAAGATCCTGTCGGAACATCTGCCCGAGCTGGTGAACGGCTATAAGCGCGTGCCGGAACCATTGCGCCGCGAGGTGCAGAGCAGCGGCATGACGCCCGATCAGCAACTCGTCGACGGCCTGAAGCTGATCGATGAGGAAATCGCGACGATGACCCGCAATATCGCCGCGGGCGATCTCGACAAGCTGGCCACGCAAGAGAAGTTCCTGCAGCTCAAATATCGCGACACGGATGGCGTAACGGGCTGAAGCACCGATTCGCGCGAAAATGACATTTCCAAATTGTTGCTGCGGAGCATGATCGTGACGCACGCGAAATCATACGTTCTATTTCGGAACAGTTTGTAAATTTTGTCCCCTTGCGAGGACATTAATGATTTCTTAACGCTCACTTCTGAATTTTCAGATAGGGGAGTTTTATGAAAAAGATGGTTCTGGCCAGCCTGTTGGCTGCAAGCGCGATCTATGCCGCGCCTGCCGCTGCGGTTGTTTCGGTGGATGGCACCGTGAAAGCTAATAAGGTCGATTACATCACGTTCAGCCACGCTGGCGGTGCGCTTTCGATTTTCACAGAAGGCCGCTTTTTTGAAGAGCCCAGCTATCTTCCCCTGCTCGATCCCATGGTACGCCTCTTTGCGAACAACGGCTCACCTATCGGCGGACTGACCGGCGCATTTCTCGGCGTCGCTGACGATACCATCGGCACCTATCCCCGCCTCGATTTCGCCAATTTGGCTTCCGGCAGCTACATTCTCGCGGTTGGCGCATTCGAATTGACCATGGATGAAGCCCGTACTGGCATCGCCAGCACACCTGATATTTTCAACCTGGATTATACCACGACCTTCCGTTCAAGCACCGATGTCACAATCGGCGGCGCGGTTCCCGAGCCTGCCACCTGGGCGATGATGATTGCCGGCTTCGGCCTGGTTGGTGCCGGGATGCGTCGTCGCGCACCCAAGGTCACCGTCACCTACGCATAAGATCAGATAGACTGATTGGGAGCGCCGCCGGCCGCGAGGTCGGCGGCGTTTTCATGTCTGTTATCCATCATCAATGGCGGTAGTGATGTGCGATCCAGCGTGCGCGACGCTTCTTGTAGCGACGGTAAAACCAGTAACTCGCCGCGAGCAAAACACCCAGAATCGCAAAGCCGATAATATCGTTTGTTTCCATAATGTCCCGCTTACGCCCGATACTCGGGGCCATGGCCCCACAACGCATCTATAGCGGCGATGTTCCCAAATGGAGACAGAATTGCGACGTGACTTGAGCGATTTTCACACAGGGATAGAGGCGCGCGCCGGCATGGCGCATCACCAGGGATGCGGCAGCGATGTCACCGCCGGTTTGTCGGGACCATAAGGATGCCAAGGCTCGGCAAGCCGCCCCTCACGCGCCTTGTAGAAATATTGGCTGCAGATCAGCCAGCCCTTCAACGGGCGCAGCGGCAAGGTGCAGGTGACGATCAGGAAGGGCAGCGAGGTGATCAGATGCACCCAGAAAGCTGGATGCCACACGATCTCGATCATCAGCGCGAATATCACGGCGGGCACGCAGCCAAAGCAGATCACGAAAAAGGCCGGGCCGTCCGCAGGATCGGCAAAGGCATAGCTCAGTCCGCAATGGTCGCATTGCGCGCGCAGCGTCAGCAACCCCTTGAACAGCCGCCCTTCGCCACAACGCGGGCAGTGGCCCCTGATACCCGTCTTCACCGGATCGAGTTTGGGCCATTCTGCCGGGGTGTCCTGCATATTTTCCATGATCGCTGCTTCCGCCATGCTGGATACGCGCCGACTCGGCTTGCGCATCATCGTCTTTTATGTATGGTATTTACAGCCATACAATGTCAAGGATAGCCCATGCAAAACTGGCAGCCTGATCTGACCGACGGCGCAGGTGCCAAATATCTGGCGATCGCGTCGGCACTGTCGCGTGACATCGAGGCCGGCGTGCTGAAACCCGGAGACCGCCTGCCACCGCAGCGCAGGCTGGCGGAAGCGCTGGACGTTGACCTCACAACCGTGACCAAGGCCTATAATGAAGTGCGCCGCATCGGCCTGATCGAAGGCGGCGGGCGGCGCGGCAGCTTCGTTCGATCGGGCACGGGAACGCAGGCGGAGTCGGTCGGTGCGGTGCTGACCGATACGGGCATGAACCTGCCGCCCGAACCCCTCGGCGGCACGCTGGCGGCGCGGATGCGGGCGGGCCTTGCCGATCTCCTTACAGGCACCGGCGCAGCGGGACGCCTTCAATATCAACCCAGCGGCGGTGCGCAGGGCGATCGGGCGGCAGGCGCGGCGATGCTGGCCGCGCGTGGCATTGCGGCGTGCGAAGACGATGTGACGCTGGCCAGCGGCGGACAGAATGCGCTCCACGCGATCCTCGGCACGATCCTTTCGCCGGGCGATGTGATCGGCACGACGCGTTTCGTTTACCCCGGCCTGCTCTCGCTGGCGGGCCGTCACGGATTGATCGTCCAGGTCATCGCATCCGATGCTGAAGGCCTCGATCCCGACGCCTTGGCCGCCGCCTGCTGCGCTGGACGGGTGCACGCGCTCTACACCGTGCCGACCAATGACAATCCCACGACCGCCACCATGAGCGCGGCGCGCCGTCGCGCCATCGCCGCCGTGGCGCGCACGCATGGCATCGCGATCATCGAGGATGACGCCTATGGGTTGCTCCCCATCGCGCCACTCCCGCCGATGGCGCATTTCGCGCCCGAACTGACCTGGCATATCGCCAGCCTCTCCAAGATCATCTCGCCCGCGCTGCGCGTCGCCTATCTGCGCGCACCTTCCATCCGCGACGCACTGCGCGTGACCACCGATCTCCATGAAAGCGCGATCATGGTGCCGCCGCTCAACGCCGCACTCGCCAGTCTCTGGATCAAGGATGGCAGCCTCGCAACGCTCACCGCCGAAGTCCGCGCCGAAGCCATCGCCCGGCAAGCGATCGCCCGCTCCATATTGGGTGCGCGGGCCTATCATGCGCATCCCGAGGGCTATCATCTGTGGCTGCCCCTGCCCGATGATTTAAGGGCCGCGCCGCTGATTCACGCGCTCCGGCCGGCGGGTCTCTCGATCGTTTCATCCAGCGCCTTTTCCGCCGATCCCGACGATGACGGACATGCCGTGCGTATTTCGATCGGCGGCGGCATATCGCGCGAACGGCTGGCGCGGACGCTCGCTCTGCTCGATGCGATGCTGGGCGGGGCGCCGGGGACCAGCACCCTCGTCTGAGCGTCTTTACGCTTTCCTTATTCCGCACCATCGCCTTCCCTCTCGAACCCTAACGCCGATCCATGGTCCAAAGCGCCCCTGACCATTGGAGGCGCATATGACTGATTTGATGTGGATTTTGGGCGTGGGCGGCCTCTGGCTGACCGGCTTTGCCTATGTGCGCCTGCTCGACGCGGTCTGAGAACCCCATCATGCTCGCACTCACCCTTGGCGCGATCACCGCGTCCGGCCTGCTGATCTATCTGCTCGCCGCGCTCTTCGCTCCCGAAAAATTTTAGAAAAAGGTGCCGCAGCCATGACGGTTCAAGGCTGGATGTTCATCATCCTCTTCATCGCGCTCATCGCCGCCATTGCGCGGCCGATGGGCGCCTTTCTGTTTGCGCTTTATGACGGGCGACCGATGCCGCTGCTCGGCCCGGTCGAGCGCGGGTTTTACCGGATCGGCGGCGTCGATCCCGCGCGCGATCAAAGCTGGCGCGGCTATGCGATCGCGCTTCTGCTGTTCAATCTGTTCGGCGTCGCGCTGCTCTATGCGGTGCTACGCCTTCAGGGCGTGCTGCCTTTCAATCCGCAAGGTTTTGGCGCGGTTTCGTCCGATCTGGCGTTCAACACCGCGATCAGCTTCGTCACCAACACCAATTGGCAAAGCTATGGCGGTGAAACCACGCTGTCGCACTTCAGCCAGATGTTCGCGCTGACCGTGCAGAATTTCCTTTCGGCCGGCACCGGCATCGCGGTGGCTTTCGCGCTGATCCGCGGCTTCGCGCGGCGCGATACCAAGGGCATTGGCAATTTCTGGGCAGATATGACCCGCGCCACGCTTTATCTGCTGCTGCCGCTCAGCATCATCCTGACGATCGTCTACATCGCGCTCGGCGTGCCACAGACCTTCGCCGCATCGGTCGACGCCACCACGCTGGAAGGCGCGAAGCAAACGCTGGCGCTCGGCCCCGTAGCATCGCAGCTTGCGATCAAGATGCTCGGCACCAATGGCGGCGGCTTCTTCAACGTCAATTCGGCGCACCCGTTCGAAAATCCGACCGCGCTCACCAATTTCATCCAGATGCTCAGCATCTTCGCGATCGGCGCGGGCCTCACCTGGACCTTCGGCAAGGCTGTCGGCAACACGCGGCAGGGCTGGGCGATCCTCGGCACCATGCTGCTGCTGTTCACCGTGGGCGTCGCCATCACCTATTGGGCCGAAGCGGGCGGCAATCCGCTGATCACGCACCTCGGCGTGTCCGACACGCTCGGCAATATGGAGGGCAAGGACGTCCGCTTCGGAATCGTCGCCAGTACGCTCTTCGCCGTCGTCACCACAGCGGCCTCCTGCGGCGCGGTGATTGCGATGCACGATAGCTTCATGCCGCTGGGCAGCCTGATGCCGCTGTTCAACATGCACCTAGGCGAACTGATCATCGGCGGGGTGGGCGCAGGCCTTTATGGCATGTTGCTTTACTGTCTGCTGGCGGTGTTCGTCGCCGGGCTGATGGTGGGCCGCACGCCCGAATATGTCGGCAAGAAGATCGAGGCACGAGAGGTGAAGCTGGCGGTGCTCGCCATCGCCTCGCTCCCGCTCGCCATCCTTGGCCTGACCGCATTGGCCAGCGTCACGGATGCGGGGCTGGCGGGACGTCTTAACATGGGGCCGCACGGCTTTACCGAGATTCTCTACGCCTTCACCAGCGCCGCCGCCAATAACGGCAGCGCCTTCGGCGGCCTCACCGCCAACACGCCCTTTTATAACGGCCTGCTGGCACTGGGCATGTTCATCGGCCGGTTCTTCGTGATCATCCCCGTGCTCGCCATCGCGGGGAGCCTCGCCGCCAAACGCCATACGCCGGAGGGCGCGGGCTCCTTCCCCACCACCGGCGCGCTCTGGATCGGGCTGCTCACCGCGATCATCCTGATCGTGGGCGGGCTCACCTTCCTCCCGGCGCTGGCCCTGGGGCCGGGTGCCGATCAGGCGGCTCTGATGGCCGGCTTCGTCCAGTGAGATTTCAACCCCTCCTCCTCGTCATTCCCGCGCAGGCGGGAATCCATAACCCTCCCTCTATCCGGCACGGGTCGAGCGTATGGATCTCCGCCCGCGCGGGGATGACGGAAGCGCATTTTCGGAGTCAGATATAATGGCCCAACAGGCTCAATCGCTCTTCTCCCGCGATCTCGTGATCGCCGCGATCAAGGGGAGCTGCGTCAAGCTGGATCCACGGACCTTGGTCCGCAATCCGGTGATGTTCACCACCGCCGTGGTCGCCACGCTTTCCACCGCCTTGTGGTTCGGCACGATCGCGGGTTCAGAGCCCGGCAAAGGCCTTTTCCAGGGGCAACTCGTCTTGTGGCTGTGGCTGACCGTGCTGTTCGGCAATTTCGCCGAGGCGCTGGCCGAGGGCCGTGGCAAGGCACAGGCGGCATCGCTTCGCGCCACCAAGGCCGAACTCATGGCCAAGCGGATGCTGGGCGTGGGGGAGACCTATGAAATCATCCCCGCAGGGCAGCTTTCGGTCGAAGAAATCGTGCTGGTGGAAACCGGCGATCTGATCCCGGCGGATGGCGAAGTGGTCTGGGGCGTCGCCTCGGTCAATGAAGCGGCGATCACGGGCGAAAGCGCGCCGGTGATCCGCGAAGCGGGCGGCGACCGCTCCGCCGTCACCGCGGGCACGCGCGTCATCTCGGACAGCATCAAGGTAAAGATCACGGCGGGGCCGGGTCAGGGTTTCCTCGATCGCATGATCGCTCTGGTCGAAGGTGCCAGCCGCCAGAAGACCCCCAATGAGATCGCGCTGACGATCCTGCTGGTGGGCCTCACCATCATCTTCCTGATCGCAGTGGGCACATTGCCAGCTTTCGCCCATTATGCGGGCGGCATGATCGCCGTCCCCGTGCTGGTCGCCTTGTTCGTCACGCTGATCCCCACCACCATCTCCGCCTTGCTCTCCGCCATCGGCATTGCGGGCATGGACCGGCTGGTGCGCTTCAACGTGCTCGCCAAATCGGGTCGTGCGGTGGAAGCTGCAGGCGACGTGGATACGCTGCTGCTGGACAAGACCGGCACGATCACCATCGGAGACCGTCAGGCGACCGCCTTCATCACGTTGCCCGGCATATCCGAACGCGAACTGATCGAGGCCGCGCGGCTCGCCAGCGTGGCCGACGAAACCCCCGAAGGTCGCTCGATCGTGGCATTGGCGGGTGAAGGCGCGCCGGCACCGGCCGAGGCGATCACCATCCCGTTCACCGCGCAAACGCGGGTGAGCGGCGTAGACATCGGCATTCGCCAGCTCCGCAAGGGGGCCGTCGATGCCGTGCTCCGTCTGCTGGGCGATCGGGCGAACAAGGATGCAGTCGCGGCACTGCGCCGCTGCACCGAGGACATCGCACGTTCGGGCGGCACCCCGCTCGCCGTGGCCGATGGCGACCGTCTGCTCGGCGCGGTTCACCTGAAGGATGTGATCAAGGCCGGCGTCCGCGAGCGTTTCGCCGAACTGCGCCGCATGGGCATCCGCACCGTGATGATCACGGGTGACAATCAGCTCACCGCCGCCGCCATCGCCGCCGAGGCGGGTGTCGACGACTTCCTTGCCGAGGCCACGCCCGAACAGAAGCTCGACCTGATCCGCAAGGAACAGGCGGGCGGCAAATTGGTCGCCATGTGCGGAGACGGCACCAATGACGCCCCCGCCCTGGCCCAATCGGATGTCGGCGTCGCGATGAACACCGGCACGCAGGCCGCGCGCGAGGCGGGCAATATGGTCGATCTGGATAATGATCCGACCAAGCTCATCGAGATCGTCGGCCTGGGCAAGCAATTGCTCATGACGCGCGGGAGCCTGACCACCTTCTCCATCGCCAATGATGTGGCCAAATATTTCGCGATCCTGCCGGCGATCTTCGTGGTGCTCTATCCGGGGCTCGGCGTGCTCAACGTGATGGGTCTTTCCAGCCCGGACAGCGCGATTCTCTCCGCGATCATCTTCAATGCGCTGATCATCCCCGCGCTCGTCCCGCTTGCGCTGAAAGGCGTGAAATACCGGCCCGCCAGCGCGGGTGCCCTGCTCTCCCGCAATCTCTCCATCTACGGTCTTGGCGGTCTCGTGGCGCCTTTCGTCGGCATCAAGATCATCGACATGGCCGTCAGCGGCCTTGGCCTGGCTTGAGACCACGGCCGCCCCGCACCCTCTATAAAGGAAATATGGATCATGACCGAAGACCTGAAAACCGCGCTGCGCCCGGCCCTGATGTTGCTGATCGCTTTCGCCCTCTTGCTTGGCCTGGCCTATCCGCTGGCGATGACCGGGATCGGAAAGGTGCTCTTTCCGACTCGGGCCAATGGCAGCCTTATTCTGGAGCGGGGAAAAGTGGTGGGGTCCGCCCTGATCGGACAGAGTTTCACGAGCACCCGCTATTTTCACGGCCGCCCCTCGGCCACAGGTGACGGCTATGATGCCGCGGCGTCCTCGGGCTCGAACCTCGCGCCCAATGCCAAAGCGCTGATCGAGCGCACCCAGGCCGACATCGCTCGGATCCGCGAAAGCGGTGTGACCGGGGATCTTCCCGCCGACCTCGTCACGACTTCCGCCTCGGGGCTTGACCCCCATATCAGCCCCGAGGCGACCTTTCTTCAGGTACCCCGCATCGCTGAGGCCCGCGAACTGCCTGCGGACCGGGTGATGGCGCTGGCCAAGGCTTCAGTGGAACAGCCGCTGCTCGGCCTGATCGGCGAACCCCGCGTCAATGTGCTGATGCTCAATCGGGCGCTGGACCGTATGCGACCATGATTTCACCCTACCCGTTGGTGTCGAGTAGGGATCGAGCGAAGCCGAGAGACCGTGTCGAGACAGAGCCAATGCTGATCCCTCGACACGCCCCTTCGGCGATGCTCGACGGCTGCTTGGGACAAACGGAATTGGTTGCAGCTCCAATTGCCGCTGCATCATCCCCGCACAGGCGGGGATGATGACGGAGGAACAGCGTGTATTCCTCACCCTCTCAATTCCCGCTACGCCAGCACGGTGAAGAGTCGCGAACCCCATCGCCCGTCCCCTGAAGCGCTCCTGCGCCACGCCGCGCGTGAGGCGCGGGGGACGCTCAAGATCTTTCTCGGTGCTTCGCCGGGCGTCGGCAAGACCTATGAGATGCTCGAGGATGGTGCCCAGAGGCTGCGCGCGGGCGTGGATGTCGTGATCGGCGTGGTCGAGACGCATGGCCGCGCTGAGACCGAGGCGCTCGTCTCGCCGCTGGAAATCGTGCCGCGCCGCGAAGTCGCTTATCATGGGCGCACGCTGACTGAGATGGACCTGGACGCCATTCTGGCGCGGAAGCCGCAGCTCGTGCTGGTGGATGAACTCGCTCATACCAATGCGCCCGAGAGTCGCCATCCCAAGCGCTGGCAGGATATTGAGGAATTGCTGGACGCCGGGATTGACGTCTATTCCACCGTCAATATCCAGCATCTCGAAAGCCTGAACGATGTGGTGGCCAGCTTCACCCATGTCCGCGTGCGCGAGACCGTGCCTGATGCGCTGATCGACGAGGCGGAGATAGAGATCGTCGATCTGCCCCCCGACGAGCTGATCGAGCGGCTGAAGGACGGCAAAGTCTATGTGCCCGAAGAAGCCAGCCGCGCGCTGCATCATTTCTTTTCCAAATCCAATCTCTCCGCCTTGCGCGAACTGGCGCTGCGCCGCGCGGCGCAGGCTGTGGACACCCAGATGCTCGAACATCTGCGGGCGCACGCACTGGCGGGCACCTTCGCTGCCGGAGAGCGCATCTTGGTCGCGGTGAGCGAGCTTGCCGGATCGGACAATCTGGTGCGCGCCGCCAAGCGCCTGGCCGATGCGCTGAAGGCACCCTGGACAGCGCTGCATGTGGAAACCCCGCGTGAGGCGCGGTTTACCGATCCCGAGCGTGAACGCCTCGCCGCCTCGCTCGGCCTCGCCGCCAGCCTGGGGGCCACGATCGTGACCATTCCCGCACGATCGGTGATGGAAGGGCTGCTCGATCAGGTGCACGACATGCGCGCGACCCAGCTCGTCATCGGCAAATCGCAGCGAAGCTGGTGGTTCGAGCTGCGCCATGGATCGGTGGTGGACCGGATCGTGCGCGGCAGCGAAGGACTGGCCGTGCATGTGCTCCCCGATATGGGGCAGGGCGGCAGGGCTGAGAAGCGCGGACCGAATCTCGCTTCGGGCTGGGGCCGGTGGCAGGATTATCTCTATACGATCGGCGTGGTCGCCGCCGTCACCCTGCTCGGCCGGGCGCTGGAGCCGTGGATCGGCTTTCAGGCGATCGATCTGCTCTATCTGCTGCCAGTCATCGCGGCGGGCACCATCTATGGCCTGCGTCAGGGTCTGGTGGCGGGATTGGCCTCGGGCCTGGCGTATAATTTCTTCTTCCTGCCGCCGATCCACACTTTCACGATCACCGATCCGCGCAATATCCTGACAATGCTGATCCTGATCGGCGTCGCGATCGTCACCAGTCAGCTTGCGGGGCGCGTTCGCGCACAGGCGCTGCTCGGTGCCCGCAGCGCACGCGAGAATGCCGCCATCGCCGGCTTTGCCAGCACGCTGGGTCAGCTTTCGGACGAGGCCGAGACCGCGCACGCGGTATGCGCGGAAATCGGCCGCCTGCTCGATGTGGATACCGTGCTGCTCACGCGCGTTGACGGCCTCGTCCAGCTTGCAGGGGCGTTCCCGCCTGAAAATCGACTAGGCACGATCGACAATGCCGCGATCGACTGGGTGTTTGAGCGCGGGGAGGCCGCAGGGCGCGGCACGGATACGCTCACTGCCTCTGAGTGGCAGTTCCAGCCGCTGCGCACCTCGCTTGGCACGCTCGCGGTCCTCGGCGTGGCGCGGGGCGATGCGCGTGATCCCATGCCCGCCGATCGCGCAGTGCTGTTCATGAGCCTGGTAGACCAAGCCGCGCTCGCGCATGAAAGGCTGCGGCTGGAGGGGGAGATGCGGCAGGTGTCCGCCCTGCGCGAACGCGATCAGCTCCGCTCCACCCTGCTGTCCTCCATCGGCCATGATCTGCGCACGCCGCTCACCGCGGTCACCGCCGCCGCAGAGGCGCTGAAGCCTGATGACGACAATTACGAACTCGTCACCACGATCCGCGCCGAAGCCCGCCGCCTCTCCCGCTTTTTCGATGATCTGGTGGATATGACGCGGATCGAGGCCGGCGCGCTCGCGCCTAAAGTGGAGCCGGTGGATCTGACAGATGCGGTCGCGTCTGCGGTCCATGATGTGAAGCTCGCGCTGGCCGGTCGCCCGATCCATCTGGGCGTGCCGCCCAATCTGCCGTTGGTGCGCACCGATCCTAATCTGCTCCATCACATATTGATCAACCTGCTGGACAATGCCGCGAAATTCGGCACGCCGGGTTCGGTCGTGCGGCTGGAGGCGAAACGGACGACCGATGGCATCGCGCTTTCGGTGATCGACGAGGGACCCGGCCTGCCGCCGGGCCGCGAACGCCAGGTGTTCGAGACGTTCGCGCGGCTGGAGGGTTCGGACCGCACCGGCGGTACCGGGCTTGGGCTTGCCATCGTCAAGGGCTTTTCGCAGGCGCTGGGTCTGAGCGTCGAGGCCGCCAACCGCGAGGACAAGCCGGGTGCGCGCTTCACGATCACCTTCCCCGAAGCCGCGCTGGTGATCTTAGACGCATGAGCGCACCGCGCATCCTTGTGGTGGACGACGAACCCGCCATCCGTCGCCTGGTCTGCCGCGCGCTTGAACGCGGGGGTTATGTGGTGATCGAGACGGGGGATGCCAAAGCCGCGATGATCGAGGCGCAGCGCCTTCCCGATCTCGTCCTGCTCGATCTGGGCCTGCCCGATCGCGACGGGCTTGAGTTGATCCCGCTGATCAAGCCACTGGGGCTCGCCGTCATCGTGCTGACGGCGCGCGATGATAGCGGAGAAAAGGTGGCGGCGCTTGATCTGGGCGCGGACGATTACATCACAAAGCCGTTCGACACCGAGGAATTGCTCGCCCGCGTCCGCACGAGCCTGCGTCATCAGAGCGCCGCCATCGGCCAGCGCAGTCGCCTCGTGATCGGCGAGATCGAGATCGATGTGGATGCACACCTCGTCCGACGCGCCGGTGCCGAGCTGCACTTTACGCCCAAGGAGTTCGATCTTCTGGCGGAATTGGCGCGTCACGCGGGGCGGGTGCTCACCCACAGCCATCTGCTCGGCACGGTGTGGGGCAAGGCCCATCTCGAAGACGTGGAATATCTCCGCGTCGCCATCCGCGCGCTCCGGCTCAAACTCGAAGCCGATCCCGCGAGACCATCACTTATCCGCAATGAACCCGGTGTGGGCTATCGGATGCTCGCGGAACATTGAGGGCCAGTCAGCCGCGCTCCACGATCGGATGGCGGCCGCGCAGATCGTCGGCAAGACGCTCCACCGCGGCCATTTCCGCGATGGAGCCGGATGGCGTGACGGACCAGTTGCAATGCGGATGGGTTGCCATGCTGTAGATGCGCACGTCGCCCACGGCGGCACGCCAGCGCCGTCGATCTCCGCCGACATTGCGCGCGAGCGTGGTGATGAAAAGATCGAGAAGGTTGCTGGCTGTCATGGCCGCCCCGTTTAAGCATCCCTGCCTATCTGTCGATCATATCCCTGATCTTGTTGCTCAGCGTTTCGATCGCAAAGGGTTTGGTCACGACCTCCATGCCATGCCCCAGATGGCCATTGCGCAAGGCAGCATTCTCGGCATAGCCGGTGATGAACAGGATCTTGAGATCGGGGCGGAACTGCCGCCCCGCATCCGCTACTTGACGACCGTTCATCCCACCCGGCAAACCGACGTCGGTGATCAAAAGATCGATGCGCATGTTCGATTGGAGCAATTTAAGCCCGGAAGGCCCGTCATCGGCCTCAAGCACATGATAGCCGGCGTCCTTCAATATTTCCGTCACGAGGCCGCGCACTGAGGCTTCATCGTCCACCACCAGCACTGTCTCTCCGTGCGCCATGGCCGGAAGGGACGCACTGGAAGCACCGGGTTCGACCTCCGGCATCTCCCCCATGTGGCGGGGCAGATAGAGGCACATGGTGGTACCCTCTCCCACCTCGGAATAGATGCGGACCTGCCCGCCGGACTGGCGAGCAAAGCCGTAGATCATCGACAGCCCAAGCCCCGTCCCCTCGCCCAGCGGCTTGGTCGTGAAGAAAGGATCGAACGCCCGCTCGATCACGTCGCGGCTCATGCCCGTGCCGGTGTCCGTCACGCAGAGCGACAGATATTGGCCCGGCGGCAGATCGCGCTCCTGCGCCGAGCGGTCATCCAGCCATTTGTTCGCGGTTTCGATCGTCAGCCGCCCGCCATCCGGCATTGCGTCGCGCGCATTGATACACAGGTTCAGCAGCGCATTTTCAAGCTGATAGGCATCCACCAGCGTCGGCCATATGCCGCCCGCGCCGACCACTTCGATCTCGATGGCCGGCCCCACGGTGCGCCGAATCAGATCTTCCATCCCACCTACCAGACGGTTGACGTTGACCGGGCGCGGATCGAGCGTCTGGCGGCGGGAGAAGGCCAGCAGGCGCTGCGTCAGCGCCGCCGCGCGCTTTGCCGCCTCCTGCGCATTATCCACATGACGCGGGATCGCATCCAGCCGCCCTTGCGAGATGCGCAGGCTGAGCAATTCCAGATTGCCCATGATCCCTGCCAGCAGATTATTGAAATCATGTGCGATGCCGCCGGTAAGCTGGCCGACGGCTTCCATCTTCTGGCTTTGCCGCAGCGCCTCTTCGGCCTGCATCAAACGGTCCGTGCGCTCGACCACCTGTTGCTCAAGCGTCGCGTTCAGTTCGGACAGCGCCTGCGCCGACGATTTCTGATCATCGATATCGGTATTGGTGCCGATCCAGTGGCTGATCGCCCCTTCGTCCCGCTTCAGCGCGACCGCGCGCGCAATATGCCAGCGATAGACGCCTTCGGCATTCCTGATCCGGAATTCGGCTTCATAATCCTGCCCAGTCTGGATCGAGTCGGTCCATTTTTCCTGCGCGATATCCCGATCATCGGGATGGACGATCCTCATCCAGCCCGGGCCGCTCAGCGCATTCATATCGAGGCCGCTATAACGAAGCGTGCGCCCGTTGAACCAGTCCAACTGGCCATCCGGCCGCGCGGTCCAGACGTGATTGGCCATCGCCTCGGCCAGCGTCCTGAATTGCGCCTCGCTTTCGCGCAGCGCCGCCACCGCATCATGCGCCGAAGTGACGTCTATCCCTTCGACAAGCATCCCGATGACATTGCCATCGCCGTCGCGCATGGGCTGATAGACGAAATCCAGCAACCGCAGCGCTGGTTCATCGTCCGGGGTACGCTGAATGGTGATCGGCATGGACTGGCCGACGAAAGACTCGCCCGTTTCATAGGCCGAATCGAGCAGCTCGTAAAAACCCTGCCCCTCAAGCTCGGGCAATCCTTCCCTTACATTCAGCCCGATCACATCGCGATGCGCGATCAACTGGAGATAGCTGGGATTGACGAACTCAAACCGATGGTCCGGCCCCTTCAAAACGGCGATGAACGAGGGGGATTGCGCGAAAAGATCGCGCAGTCTTTCCATCTCCGCGGCTTCGCTGCGCAGCGCGTCCGCCGTGGCCAGCGCGCCCGCGACCTGCCCGGCGATAAGCTGGGCGAAATCCAATGTGGCCTGGTCCATGCGGCGATAGGGATTGATGCCCAGCACAAGCGCACCGGCCGGCATATCCTGCCCGGTCTTGATGATCGGGACGACCAGCGCTTCGCGCGGCGCAACATCCCACGCGCCTTTGGGCAGCGGCTCGGCAGAAAGGCCTTCCAGTGCAATGACGAACCCCGCCTTTTCGGCACGCGCCCGATCAAGTGGCCAGGCGTAACCCGTGACATCCTGGCCATCCCCGATCGGCGGCGACGCCTGGAAATCAGCATCGTCGAACAGCCGCACCATGCCGAAAGGAAAATCCCGGTCATTATGCCGCAAAGCGGTGCCGAGGGCGGTCATCACGGCTTCGCGTGTGCGCGCCGGCAACAGGGCGGTCGACAATTCACTCAACAGCTTCAGCCGTCTTTCGCTGATGACACGTTCGGTTTCCTCGCTGACGACACAGATCAGCCCTGCATTCTCACCGGCAGCACCCTTTAGCGGACTGTAGGAGAATGTGTGGTAGGTCTCCTCCACATAGCCGTTGCGCTCCAGAAACAGCAGCAGCGCCTCATCCCATGTCGATACGCCTTCGTGCATCACCGCGTCGAACCGGCCTTTGACGTCCGCGTAGATTTCTTTCCAGACGTCGGCGACCGGCCGGCCCAGCGCATCGGGATGTTTGCCACCCAGCGTGGGCGCGTAGGCATCATTGTAGAAGAAGGCGAGATCCGCTCCCCAACCCAGCCACATCTCAAAACGCGAGGTGAGCATCATCCGCAGCGGGATTTTGAGGGTATCCGGCCAATGTTCGGGGGCGCCCAAGGGCGTTGCCGCCCAATCCTTCTCCCGCATCGCCGCGCTCATCGCGCTTGTCCCCGGAAATGCCTCGCCCAAAATATCGCTCATGCCATCTCAACACTTCAACCGCGAATTCGTGCCGTGCGGATTATCACCGGTTCACGGCATTGCCAGCGTTACCCGATCCGTCCGCCATCCCGTCATGTGCTTCCTCAAGGATGCGATCGCGCAGATAGCGAAAGTGCGGATTGCCCAGCCGATCATGGGGATAGACCAGATAATAGGCCTCCTCGCCCGATAGCGCGCGGTCGATCGGGCAGACCAGGCTCCCCGCCGCCAGCTCGGGGCCGATCAGAAAACTGGGAATCAGCGCGGCCCCCGCCCCCGCTGCAGCAGCCTGGGCCAGCATCAGGAAATGTTCGAAATGACCGGCCGGCGCGCGCCGCGGCGCGGCGAGGCCGGCATTGGCAAACCATTTCGCCCAGGCATCCGTGCGCGAGCTTTGCGCCAGCAGCGGCCAATCGAGCAGATCGCGGGGCGCATTCACGGGATGCGCGGCCAGCATCGATGGCGCGCAAACCGGGATCGCCTGTTCGCGGAACAGCAGATCATGCGCCACATCGGGCCAATCCGGCTGACCGAAATGGATCGCCGCGTCGAACCCCTCAGCGGCCAGCGGAAACGGGATCGAGCGCGCGACGAAATTTACGGTGAGATCGGGATAACGCTCGGTCAGTCGCGGCAGGCGGGGCGCGAGCCAGCGCATCCCGAAGCTGGGCAGCGTCGCGATCGTGAACTCCCGCCCGGTGCGGTGCGCGATGGCCTGTGCGGTGGCGCGACGGATCACCTCGAGCGCGGGCATGATCGCGGCGGCATAAGCGCGGCCCTCCGCGGTCGGCTCGACGCGCCGTCCGGTCCGCTCGAATAGCGGACGCTGCAGCCAATCCTCAAGCAAGGCGATCTGGCGACTGACCGCGCTTTGCGTCAGCCCCACCTCAGCGCCGGCCGCAGAGAAGCTGCCGAGGCGGATCGCCGCCGCCAGGCTTTGCAGCGCCATGGGCGGCGGCAGCAATTTGCGGGCCGCATCATTCATTCTCATTCCTCATGAATCGATGAAGGCTTGTCGTTTGTCATATACATTAATTCGACGCAAATGCAGCGCCGAAGGGAATTACATATGACGGTTCCTCATTCCTGCGACGCGGCGTCACTGGTTGCTGGCGTTCTGGGCCAGAAGCGCGCGGATTGGCTGATCGCGCGCATCGCGACGCCGATCGAGCGCAGCGCGCTCGCCGCTAACGCGCCATCACGCGCAGAGATTGCAATCGCGCTCAATCTGCTGCTGGTGGATGATCTGCTGCGTCGCGTTCCCACCGGCGCATCCTATGTGGAAGATCGGCACGCGGCCGGATCGCGCATCCTGTTCGATCACGGCGCACTGCGCACAATCGCGTTCGGCAATGGCCAGGCGCAGGATGGCCATGGCCGTTTTGACCGGCTGCTCGCCCCGCTCGGCTATGCCGTGAACGGGGTCTATCCCTTGCCGGCGCTGAAGATGACGGGTTATGCCTATGCGCATCGCGATCTGCCCGAGGCGATCCCGCAGTTCTTCGTGAGCGAGCTTCATGTGGATCGCTTCTCCCCGGCCTTCCAGCAAGCGGCGACGCGGGTGTTCGGCACTGCGGCGGATCCGATCAACGGGCAGGCAAAGGTCGCGCTGGCGGCGCTGATGGATGATCGCCGTATCGCGCGCGATCGGGCGTGCTCCCTGTTGCCCGTGCTCGCCGGCGCATTCGCCCGTCACCACGAACGGCCGATGCTGACCGATTATGATCTGCTGCTCGCCGAATCCCCCGAAGCCGCCTGGATCGCCACCGAAGGCAATGCGTTCAACCACGCCACCGACCGCGTGGCCAATGTGGATGCCGTCGCCGAGGCGCAGCGCCGGATCGGTCGCCCGATCAAGGACAAGATTGAGGTCTCCGCCAATGGCGGCGTGCGCCAAACCGCGTTCCGCGCCGATCCGGTCGAACGTGCCTTTGGGGTGCCGGGCGGACCGGACATCACCAGGAGGGTGCCCGGCTCTTTCTATGAATTCATTACCCGCGCGCGTGACCCCGCCACGGGCAAGCTCGATCTGACGTTCGACAGCGGCAATGCGCAGGGCATCTTCGCGATGACCGAGGCGGCATGATCGCCACGCTGGATGCCGTGGCGGCGCTGGTCGGCGCGGCAAACCTGCTGACCGATGCCCCTGATATGGTGCCCTATCAGAGCGACGGACGTCAGGCCGACGGAGCAGCCCGCGCGGTGGCGCGTCCCGGATCGACGGCGGAGGTCTCAGCGCTGATGCGGCTGGCCGCGGAGCGGGGTTTATGCCTGGTGCCGCAGGGCGCGCGCACAGGGCTGACCGGTGGCGGGCTGGCGGACAATGGTGCCACGCAGATCATTCTCAGCCTCGACCGGCTGAACCGCCCCCCGCGGATCGACGCGGCGAACCGCAGCGCCGATTGCGATGCAGGCGTGCGTCTCTCCACGCTAAACGCCGCCGCCGCGGACGACGGCCTCACCTTTCCGATCGATCTGGGCGCGGATCCGTCGATCGGCGGCATGGTGGCGACCAACACCGGCGGTGCGCGCTTCCTGCGTTATGGCGATGTGCGCCGCAATTTGCTGGGGCTGGAAGTGGTGCTGGCCGATGGCAAGGGCACCGTGGCGCAATTCGGCCATGGCTTGTGGAAAGACAATGCCGGGATCGATCTGAAGCAGATTTTCGCGGGATCGGCCGGCGCGCTGGGCGTCGTCACCCGCGCCACAGTTGCGCTCCAGCCGTTGCCCGCATCGCGCGTCACCGCGCTGGTCGGCCTGCCCGATGACCCCGCGCTGGCGCTCGATCTGCTGCTGCAGATGGAGCAATGCTGCGGCCCCTTGCTGGCAGCATTCGAGGGCATTTCAGGCACCGCGATGCGGCTGGCGCTGGATCATGTGCCGCGCGTGACGATGCCCTTTGCCACACTGCCGCCCTTTGCCGCGCTGATCGAATTGGCCGGCATGGCGAGCCTCGACGACAGCGCGCTTGAAGACATGATGGCGCACGCGATCGCGCCCTTTGCGGATCGCGTGGGGGAAATCGCCATGGACCGCCGCAATGGCCTGTGGGCGTTGCGCCACGCCGTCCCCGAAGGCCTGCGGGCAGCGGGCAGCGTGATCGCCTGCGATATTTCCGTGCGCCGCGGTGACCTGTTCCCCCTGCGCGCGGCACTCACCCAACTGGTCGCTTCGCGCTGGCCGGCGCTGATGATCTGCGATTTCGGTCATATCGGCGACGGCGGGCTGCACTTCAATATGGTCTGGCCCGACGCGCGCGGCCCCATCCCGCTCGGCTTGGCGGGTGCCGTGCGCACCGCGATCTTCGAAACGGTCGTGTCGCAATTCGGCGGCAGCTTCAGCGCCGAACATGGCATCGGGCCGCGCAATGCCGCGCATTATGATGCGCTCGTGCCCCCGGCGCTCCGCAGCCTTGCCGGCGATGTGCAGGCGCTGATCGCCCCTTACCCCCTTGGCCGCATATCCTTCGGCGGCACCCACCACCCTGCTGGAGCCTGAACCATGACCAGTCCCTTGATGTCCGTTTACAACCGCGCACCTTTGGCCTTCACGCATGGCGAGGGGGTGTGGCTTCATGGCGATGATGGCGAAGCCTATCTCGATTGCGTGGGCGGGATCGCCACCGATGCGCTCGGCCATGCCCATCCCACGCTGGTCGCCGCACTGACCGCGCAGGCGGGCAAGCTCTGGCATGTGTCCAATATCTTCCGGATTCCGGAGCAGGAGGCCTTGGCGGAAAGGCTGACCGCATCCTGCTTCGCCGATGTCGCCTTCTTCGCCAATTCGGGTTCCGAGGCGGTGGAATGCGCGCTGAAGACCGCGCGAAAATATCATGCCGCCAATGGCGCGCCGGAGCGGATCGACATCATCGGTTTCGACGGATCCTTCCACGGCCGCACCTATGCCGCGATCAACGCGGCGGGCAATCCGTCCTATGTGGAAGGCTTCGGCCCGCGCCTGCCCGGCTATATCCAGGTGCGCTTCGGCGACATGGAGACGCTCGCCAAGCATATCGCATCGCCCACCACCGCCGCTGTCATCCTGGAGCCGGTTCAGGGCGAAGGCGGCGCGCGCGCCTTTTCCGGCGAACAGCTTCGCGCGATCCGCGCTACATGTACCGCGCATGGCGTGCTGCTGATCCATGACGAAGTGCAGAGCGGCATGGGGCGCACGGGCAGGCTTTTCGCGCATCAGTGGTTCGAAGAGGCCGCACCCGATATCATGGCGATCGCCAAGGCACTGGGCGGCGGATTCCCGGTGGGCGCCTGTCTGGCCACCGCACACGCGGCCAGCGGCATGGTGGTCGGCGTGCATGGATCCACCTTCGGCGGCAATCCGCTGGCGATGGCGGTGGCCATTGCGGCATTCGACGAGATTGCGACAGCGCCCATGATGGCGCACGTCCGCGTCATCGCGGATATCCTCTCCACCGGTCTGAACGCCATCGCTGCACGCTATCCCGATCTGGTGGTGGACGTGCGTGGCAAGGGGCTGTTGGTCGGCGTGAAGCTGGTCAGCAACAATCGCGCATTCATGGCGTTGGCACGCGCGCATCGCCTGCTGGTGGCGGGCGGCGGGGACAATTGCGTGCGCCTGTTGCCCGCACTGATCATGTCGGAGGATGAAGCCCGTGAGGCGCTGGTGCGGTTCGAGGCGACCCTTGCGACCGCGCGCGCAGAGGCCCAATTGACACAAACCTCAGTCTTGGCCGATGCCGTTCAATAACCGCCTCGGGGCCGATATCATGCAGGGAAAACCATGACCCAATTCCAGTCGATCGATCCCGCCACCGGCGAAGCCATCTGGGAAGGCGCGGAAGCCAGCCCGCGCGAATGCGCCGCCGCGATCGCGGGTGCGCGCGCGGCTTTTCCAGGCTGGGCGGATACGCCGTTGGACGAGCGCATCGCGATCGCGCGCCGCTTCGCCGCGGTGCTGAAGGAAGAGACCGAGGCGTTCGCAGAGGCGATTGCGCGCGAAACGGGAAAGCCCCTGTGGGAAACCCGCACCGAGATTGCGGCAATGATCGGCAAGGTGGAGATTTCCATCCAGGCGCAAGCCGAACGTGCGGGCGCGCGTGACGCAGCAATGCCCTTCGGCCAGGCGACTTTGCGTCACCGCCCCCATGGCGTGATGGCCGTGCTGGGGCCGTATAATTTTCCGGGGCATCTGCCCAATGGCCATATCGTGCCCGCCTTGCTGGCGGGCAATTGCGTGGTGTTCAAACCCTCCGAACTGACGCCGCTTACGGGCGAGCGGATGGCCGCCGCATGGTCGAAGGCCGGGCTGCCCGATGATGTGCTCACGCTGGTTCAGGGCGGGCGGGCCACCGGCGCGGCGCTGGTGGAAGGCGAGATCGACGGACTGCTCTTCACCGGATCGGCCGCCGCGGGCGCGTATTTCCGCCGCGCCTTCGCCGAGCGGCCCGATGTGATCCTGGCGCTGGAGCTGGGCGGCAATAATCCGCTGATCGCGTGGGACAGCCCCGCCCAGGCGGCCTCTGTCGCGATCCTTTCCGCCTTCATCACCACCGGGCAGCGCTGTTCCTGCGCGCGTCGCATGATCGTGCCGACTGGTCGGATAGGCGATCAGATCGTGGAGGCAATCGCAGCGACCGCGACGAAGCTGCGCATCGGGGCGTGGGATGACGAAGCTGAGCCCTTTATGGGGCCGCTGATCGGCTCTGCCGCCGCTGACAGCGCGGAGCGCAGCGTTCGGGCGCTGGAGGCGATGGGCGCGCGGACGATCTTGCCGTTCACGCGGCTGGAACGGGGGCCGGCCTTCGTTTCTCCCGCCATGCTGGACGTGACGGGGATCGCAGCGCCCGATGAGGAGATCTTCGCGCCTGTGATCCAGATCAACCGGGTGGAGCGTTTCGATCAGGCGATTGCTGCGGCCAATGCGACGCGGTTCGGCCTGTCTGCCGGATTGGTGAGCGGGGACTCGGATCTTTGGGATCTATTTTCGCGCCGGATCCGCGCGGGGGTGGTCAATTGGAACCGTCCGACCACGGGAGCTGCTTCGAACATGCCCTTTGGCGGCACCGGTGATTCGGGCAATCATCGCCCGAGCGCCTATTATGCGGCGGATTATTGCGCGTATCCGATGGCGAGTTTTGAGGCGGCGCAATTGGCCGATCTGTCATCGGATTATGAGAAGAGACTGATCTGACCGCGGCTTAAACCACGCGGGCAAGCCAAAAAATCGTCAGAGCTTGCCCATCAGGGACCAGAGCAGGGTTGCCCAGCAAATGGTGGCGAACGACAGCATCAAAATACAATCAGATTTGCTCTTGAGAAATTTTATTGCGCGCATCGTGACCTGACCTTCCTTCATATTTTTTATATTTCAGAAGGATGACGTCAAAAGACCGAAAAGCAACCCGGATTCGTTGCTGCAGCGCATCATCAGAAATCGACGGCGATCCCCTTTAATTCCCAATCTCCGTAGCGAACGGGATTGCGCCCCAGCGGATCTTCGCTCGCGTCCCGGTCTGCCACGGGCGCGGGTTCGGGAACCGGCGGGTTCTTTGAAAGATAGGCTGGCGGCTTCACATGCGCTGGACGGCGGCCATTCATCTGCATTTCCTATATTGAAGCGGGCACAAGCTATCCCACATCGGGGATTGAAGGAGCAAGCGGAAGTGAACGGACTGAAGACGACCATGCTGCTGGCGGCGTTGACCGCGCTGTTCATGGCGCTGGGCTATACGCTGGGCGGCGGTGGCGGCGCCGTGATCGCCCTGGCGATGGCCGCGGGCATGAACCTGTTCACCTATTGGAATGCGGACAAGATCGTTTTGCGGATGCACCGCGCGCGCGAAGTGGATGCGCGCACCGAACCGGCGTTCGTGGGCCTGGTGCAGGAACTGGCTACACGCGCAGACCTGCCGATGCCGCGCGTCTATATCGTCGAAGATCCGCATCCCAACGCCTTTGCTACCGGACGCAATCCCGAAAACGCCGCCGTCGCCGCCACCACCGGCTTGCTCGGCCTCCTGACCCGCGACGAGATTGCCGCGGTGATGGCGCATGAGCTGGCGCATGTGAAACACCGCGATACGCTGGTGATGACAATGGTGGCGACGATCGCCGGTGCCATCTCCATGCTCGCCAATTTCGGGATGTTCTTCCGATCGAACGACAATCGCGGCAACATGATCGCCACCATCCTGGCGGTGATCGTGGCCCCCTTCGCTGCGATGATCGTGCAGATGGCGATCAGCCGCACGCGCGAATATGGGGCGGATCGCGGCGGCGCGGAGATTTCGGGCAACCCGCGAGCGCTGGCCTCGGCGCTCGCCAAGCTGGCCCATGGCGCGGCACGCATTCCCAATCATGTGGTAGCGCGCAATCCCGCGGCCGCTCAGCTTTACATCGTGCCCGTTCATATCAGCGAGATGTTTTCCACCCACCCCGCCACAGAGAAGCGCATCGACGCGCTGGAGGCGATGGCGCTGAAGATGGGCGCACCGTCGATGCGCGCGCCAGCCCGCCCTTCGGCGCTTTCGGCGGGGAGGCCCGTCACACCAGCGCCCCGCAAACGCGGGAGCGCACTGGACCCGCACGGCCGGAGAGACTAGCAGCGGCGGCCATGGCCGACCAAAACACCGCCCCCACCCCCGGCCTGCCCGCGCGCAAGGCCGCCCTCAAGCTCCTCGATGCCGTGCTCCGCCGCGGCCAGCCGCTGGAAACCGCGCTGCATGGCGCGACGCAGGGGATCGCGCGCGGCGATGATCGCGCATTGGTTCACGCGATAGCCGCGGAGACGCTGCGCCATCTGCCCGATCTGGATGCGCTGATCGACAGCGCCACGGCCAAGCCACTGCCGGATGATGCCAAGGCGCGCGCCGCGCTGCGCATCGCGCTGGTGCAGGCGCTTGCGCTGGGCACGCCGCCTCACGCCGCCATCGCGACGACATTGCCGCTGGTGGATGGCGGGCCGCGCAAGCTGGTTCACGGCGTTTATGGCACGCTGATGCGCAAGGGCGTCAGCCTGCCTGATCCGCCCACCCTGCCCGCTTATGCCGATTCGCGGTTTCGGGCGCATTGGGGCGATGTGGTGGCTGAATCCGCGCGACGTGCGATCGCCGCACCACCGCCCCTGGATCTCACGCTTGCCGATCCGGCCGAGACCGATGGCTGGGTGGAGGAACTGGGCGGCGTCAGCCTGATGCCCGGCCATGTCCGCCTGATCGATCCAGCGCCTGTCGCCAGCCTGCCTGGCTTCGCCGAAGGCCGCTGGTGGGTGCAGGATCTGGCCGCATCGCTCCCCGCGCGTCTGCTTGGTGCCGGCAATGGCCGCCGCGTGCTGGATCTGTGCGCTGCGCCGGGCGGCAAATCGCTCCAGCTCGCAGCCGCTGGCTGGGCGGTCACCGCACTCGATCGCAGCGCATCGCGGCTTGAGCGCGTGGCCGAAAATGCCGAACGCACAGGTCTTTTGCTCGATATTCTCCAGGGCGATGCGCTGGAATGGCAACCGGATGGTCCGGTGGAAGCGATCCTGCTCGATGCGCCGTGCAGTGCCACTGGCATTTTCCGCCGCCATCCCGATGTGCTGCATCGGATCGGTGCGCGTGACATTAACGAGATGGCGGCGTTGCAGACCGCGCTTCTCACCCGTGCGGTCGATTGGCTCACGCCCGGCGGCACGCTAATTTACGCCACCTGCTCGCTGGAGCCGGAAGAGGGCGAAAAGCAGATCGAATCGCTGCTGGAGGGCCGAACCGATCTCGATATCCTGCCGCCCCGCCCCGACGAGATTAGCGAGCGTCTGATCACGCCCGGTGCCCGCTTCCTGCGCACGCTGCCCGGCATGTTGATGGATGAAGGCGGGCTGGACGGCTTCTTTATTGCCCGGATCGTCAGAAAGCATTGAAATCGGCCTCGCATCGCCTTGCCCGCATCCCGGCGCATGGTTAAGGCCCATTGCCTATGACTCACGCCATTCGCATTGCGCCATCGATCCTTTCGGCGGATTTCGCCAAGCTCGGTGAAGAGGTGCGCGCCATCGACGCGGCAGGCTGCGACTGGATCCATGTCGATGTGATGGACGGGCATTTCGTGCCCAATATCACGATCGGCCCCGCCGTGGTGAAGGCGCTCCGCCCGCACACGACCAAGGTTTTCGACGTGCATCTGATGATCTCGCCGGTCGATCTTTATCTGGAGGCCTTTGCCGAGGCGGGGGCGGATATCATTACCGTGCACCCCGAGGCTGGCCCGCACACACACCGCACGATCCAGAATATAAAGGCGCTGGGCAAGATGGCGGGCGTCTCACTCAATCCTGCCACCCCGGCCAAGATGCTCGATTATCTGATCGAGGATATCGATCTGGTGCTGGTGATGAGCGTGAACCCCGGTTTCGGCGGCCAGAGCTTCATCGAAAGCCAGCTCCGCAAGATCGAGGCGATCCGCAAGATGATCGACAAGACGGGCAAGGATATCCGGCTCGAAGTGGATGGCGGGATCGACGTGAACACCGCGCCGCGCGCCATCGCCGCGGGGGCGGACGTGCTGGTCGCGGGCAGCGCCACCTTCAAGGGCGGCCCCGATCATTACGCCAGCAATATCGCCGCGCTCCGAGGCTGATGAGCATCAAATCGCCTCTGGATGCAGCCGCCGACGGCATCGAGCAAGGCAAGCGACTGGTGCGCCACGGGGGCGACAAGGGACTCTCGCTCGCCGAGCGGCTGACCGCCTCATTTCACAGATTGAGCTGGCGCTCGCCGCTCCATGCCTTCCGCCTGAAGGGGCGTTACCCGCTGAAATTGCTCGCGGTGCCCGATGATCCCATTCCGGGTGACATGCGCGCCGGCCAGGCGCTGCTCGATGGGCATTTTCTGTATCGCGGCGAGACGCTGGCGCTCGATACGCTCGATTTCAGAGCCTTTGCGCCCTCGCCCGGCATGGCGGATTATATCCACAGTTTCGCCTGGCTGCGCGATCTTTCCACCGTCGCCACGCGGCAGCAGGGCGCGCCAATCGCCGAAGCGGTGATGCGCAAATGGATTGCTGCCCATGCGCAGCAGGTGAGCGATCTGGCGTGGCGGCCCTCGCTCTGGGGCAAGCGGATCCTGTTCTGGACCGCCCATGCGCCGCTGATCCTCTCAAACGCCGATCTGGTCTATCGCTCTTCCGTGCTCAATGCGCTGGCCCGTGGCGCACGCCACCTGGATCGCGGGGCGGATAAGGCCGAACAGGGCGTGCCGCGGATCGCCGCCTGGGCCGGGCTGACCGCGGCGGGGCTGCTGATCCCGTCCGACACCCGCCAGGGCGAAGCCGAAAGCGGATTGAAGCGTGCGCTGCAAACCGGAATGAGCAGCGATGGCGGCGTGATCTGCCGGTCTCCCTCCGGCCAATATGAAGCGGTGATGCTGCTGGCGATGCTCCGCAACGTCTATGCGGCGCGGCGGCAGGACATGCCGGATCCTGTCGCCGCCGGGATCGCGATGGCCGTGCCCGCGTTGCTCGCGGTAACCCATGGCGATGGCGGTCTGGCGAGCTGGCAGGGCAGCGCGCCGATCCCGCCGGACCGGATCGAGGCGCTGGTGGAAGCCACCGGCATCCGCACCCGCCCGCTGCGCCAGGCGCGTGATTGGGGTTATCAGCGGATGGTCGCGGGGCAGAGCGTCGTCATTCTCGATGCCGCACCGCCGCCGGTGAGCCGCCTCAATGTGGGCGGATGTGCTTCCACGCTGGCGTTCGAAATGTCGGACGGACCGCATCGGCTGGTGGTGAGCTGCGGCGGATCGCGTGAGACCAGCGCGCTGGTGCCGCCGGCGCTGGCGCAAGGGCTGCGCTCCACCGCCGCGCATTCGACGCTGATCATTGCCGACAGCAACAGCACCGCGCTGCATCCCGATGGCACGCTGGGCAAGGGCGTGTCCGAGATCGAACTGCACCGGCAGGAGCTGGAAACCGGCAGCCGGATCGAGGCGAGCCATGATGGCTATGTTCGCCGTTTCGGCTTCACGCACCGTCGCACGCTTGCTCTGGCATCCTCGGGCCGCGAAATCCGCGGTGAGGATATGCTGTTGCCGGCAATCGGGCGGCGCAAGGCGCAGGATGCCGCGCTCGCGGTGCGCTTCCATCTCGCGCCGGGTGTGGAGGCTTCGCCCACCGCAGACGGCATGGGCGCGCTGCTGCGGATCGCGCAGGGGCCGCTCTGGCAATTCCGCTGCCGCGGCGGCACTTTGAGCATCGAGGAAAGCCTGTGGGTGGATGCCGAAGGCCGGCCCCGCCCGACGCTTCAATTGGCCGTGAAAGGCGAATGCGCGGCCGGCGGCACGACCATAGGCTGGGTGCTGAAGCGCGCGAGTTAGAGTTTCAAGTTCAACATCCGTTCGGGCTGAGCCTGTCGAAGCCATTCACTTCCTTGTATCTGCAAGAAGGAAAAGGCTTCGACAGGCTCAGCCCGAACGGTTCTTGTAAGTCAGAAGGAATGACATGACCGAAGTGAAGATCACCCGCGCCCTCCTGTCCGTATCGGACAAGACCGGCCTGACCGCCTTGGGCCAGGCGCTGGCGAAGCACGGCGTGGAACTGGTATCGACCGGCGGCACTGCCAAGGCACTGCGCGACGCGGGCCTCACCGTATCGGATATCTCCGATCTCACCGGCTTTCCCGAGATGATGGACGGCCGCGTCAAGACGCTGCACCCCAAGGTGCATGGCGGCCTACTCGCGGTGCGCGACAATGCAGAGCATCTGGCGTCGATGGAAGACCATGCGATCCTTCCGATCGATCTGGTGGTCGTCAATCTCTATCCCTTCGCCCAGACCGTGGCCAAAGGCGCGGAACGCGACGAGATCATCGAGAATATCGATATCGGCGGCCCCTCCATGGTGCGCTCGGCCGCCAAGAACCACGCGCATGTCGCGATCGTCACCGATCCATCGGATTATACCGAACTGATCGCCGCGCTCGACTCGAACAATGGCGCGACCGATTACCCCTTCCGCAAGCGCCTCGCCGCCAAGGCCTATTCAGCCACTGCCGCTTATGATGCGATGATCAGCCAGTGGTTCCAGCTTTCCGACCAGCAGCAGGCTTTCCCCGATCTGCTCGCGCTGACCGCCGTGAAGGGCGACGAATTGCGCTATGGCGAGAATCCGCATCAACAGGCTGCGCTTTATATCCCGTCCGGGCCGCACACACGCGGCATCGCACAGGCCGAGCAGCTTCAGGGCAAGGCGCTGAGCTATAACAATTATAACGATGCCGATGCCGCGCTCGAGCTGGTGAGCGAATTTCGCGACGGTCCGCCCACCGTGGTGATCGTGAAACACGCCAACCCTTGTGGCGTGGCGACGGGCGAAACCTTGCTCGAGGCGTATCAGGCGGCGCTGGCCTGCGATTCGGTTTCCGCGTTCGGCGGGATCATCGCAGTGAACCGCCCGCTGGACGCCGCAACGGCAGAGGCGATGAGCGGCATTTTCACCGAAGTGGTCGCCGCGCCGGGCGCCAGCGACGAAGCCAAGGCGATCTTCGCCAAGAAGAAGAATCTGCGGCTGCTGCTGACGGGCGAATTGCCCGATGCCACGCGACCGGGCCTGAATGTGAAGAGCATCGCTGGCGGCTATCTCGTCCAATCCCGCGACAATGGCCGCATCACGCGCGCCGATCTGAAGCAGGTGACCAAGCGTGCCCCGACCGAACAGGAATTGGACGATTGCCTGTTCGCCTGGACCGTGGCCAAGCATGTGAAATCCAACGCGATCGTCTATGCCAAGGGCGGCGCGACCGCGGGCGTGGGCGCGGGCCAGATGAACCGTCTGGAATCCGCGCGCATCGCTGCATGGAAGGCCAAGGATGCCGCCGAAAAAGCGGGGTGGAGCGAAGCGCGCACGATCGGTTCGGCGGTCGCCTCCGATGCGTTCTTCCCCTTTGCCGACGGTCTTCTGGCCGCAGTCGAGGCCGGTGCCACGGCGGTGATCCAGCCCGGCGGCTCCATCCGCGATGATGAGGTGATCGCCGCAGCCGATGAAGCCGGCCTTGCGATGGTGTTCACCGGAATGCGCCACTTCCGGCATTGATTGGCGCGTGGAGAGAGAAAGAGAGGCGGATCAATCGTCCGCCTCAACCTCTTGGCTCTTCTTGCGAAACAGCACCCGATCGTCCTTGGTAAAGCCCTTGAGCCAGATCACGGTGCCATAGCTCAGCAGGATCACGGGCAGGCCCAACCCCAGTTCCAGCCATTCGAACGAGCGCGGGAGCAGGGTGAAGAGATAGCCGACCGCGCCGCCCACCGCGACCGCCCAGACCAGCGCCCAGCGCAAGGGTGACACCGGCGCGCCGAGCAATCGGGAGAGCAGCCGCGCCTTCACGATCGAGGCGAAACCGAGCGCGATGGGCAAAGCAAGCGCGGGGCCGATCGCCTGCAGGGCGACGGGCAGTTTCAGTTCCTGCATCCCCAGGATAAACGCAAAGCTCAACAGGATCTGGACCGCGATCGTGGCGAGCGAGATCATCAGATTGCGATGCCGCGCGATATAGATGAGTGCGGATTCGGAAACGACCGCGGTGGCCGCGACCACTTCGGCCGCGAGCAGAAATGCGAGCGCGCCCGTGCCGGCCACGAATTCCTTGCCCGCCAGCCCCATTACCGCCTCGCCGGGGATCGCAAGCGCCAGCGCGATCCCCGCCTGCGCCGCGATGATCCAGAACCCCACCTGACGGACCTGCGCCGCCACTGCCGCCGTGTTGCCGGCTTCCAGATTCTGCGTGATGACCGGACCGAGAATGGGATCGAAACTCGTCTTCAATTTTTGCGGCAGCGTCACGATCTGCTGCGCGACCCAATAGATGCCGACGATCGAGGGCGCGAAAAACAGACCGAGGATGAAGCGATCCACATTGCGCGTGCCCCATTCGATCGCATCGGCGGCAGCGAGTGGGACATTGCGGCGGGTGAGCGCGAACAGGGCGGCGGGGGCCGGATGCCAATCCCTGGGCCATCCATATTCCCGGATGAAGGGGATGATCGAGGCCAGGAAGGCGGCGAGCATCGAGAGCGCATAGGCGAGGATCAGCCCATCCCGTTCCGAATAGAAATAGAGCAGACCCGCCGCGATGCTGATCGTCCAGGGCTCGATCACCGCGCGCGCGCGCACCGTGGCAGCGACATTGTGGCGATAGGCGAGCGCGGCCAGCGACACATCGGACCAGGCGATGCCGACGATGGACAGCGGCAAAAGCTGCTCAAGCCCGTTGATCCCGCTATTGGGAAACATGATTTCCGGCAGCGCGGCGAGGATGGCCGCCGCGATGGCCGAAGCAATGCCGGCGATCAGCAGCCCATCCCACACGATATGCACATGCGGCCGCTCATTCTTCGAAAGTTGCTGGGCAAGCCCGCGCTTCAGCCCGAGCGTCGCCAATTGCGCGGCAAATTCGATGACGAGGATGGCGAGCGCAAACCGCCCCAGCTCATCGGCACCGTAGAGCCGCCCGGCAATGAACAGGAACGGGATACGCGCCAGCAGGCGCAGCAGGAAGCCGAAGAAGTTCGTGCGTCCGCCTTTGGCGAGCGCCGCGATATCGTCTTCTCCTGCGGCCGCTGTGGCCATTGTTCCCCCCCGCTTTTGGCTGGTGGTCAAATCCCGGCCTTCAATGTGCCGCGCCCCAGCTTTTATCGGTCCCGATCTCGACACCCAATGGCACCGAGAGTGTGACAAGCGGCTCGGCCGCGGTCGCCATCACCCTCTCTATGACGGGCTTCGCAGCATCCACATCGCCCTCCGGCAGCTCGAACACCAGTTCGTCATGCACCTGCATCAACATCCGGACGTTCGGCAGGCCAGCCTCGGCCAGTGCGGGCATCATGCGGACCATCGCGCGCTTGATGATGTCTGCACTGGTCCCCTGGATCGGCGCATTGATCGCGGCGCGCTCCGCGCCCTGCCGCTCATGCTGTATGGCGGATTTGATGCGGGAGAAATGCGTCTTGCGGCCGAACAGCGTGGTGGTGAATCCCGTTTCCTTCACCGTGTTCAGCGTTTCATGGATATAGTTGCGGATGCCGGGGAAGCGATCGAAATAGCGATCGATCATGGCCTGCGCCTCGTCCGCACTGATCTCCAGCCGCCCCGCCAGACCCCAGCGCGAGATGCCGTAGAGGATGGCGAAATTGATCGTCTTGGCGCGGCCACGGGTATCGCGATTCACTTCGCCGAACAGTTCTTGCGCGGTCATGTTGTGGATGTCGTCGCCGCGCAGGAAGGCTTCGCGCAATTGCGGCACATCCGCCATATGCGCGGCCAGACGCAATTCGATCTGGCTGTAATCCGCCGCGAGGATGACGTTGCCGGGTTCGGCAACAAAGGCGTGGCGAATGCGGCGACCCATCTCGGTGCGGATCGGAATGTTCTGCAGGTTCGGATCGGTGGACGACAACCGCCCGGTCTGCGCGCCCGTCAGGCTGTAGCTGGTGTGGACCCGGCCCGTCTCCGGGCTGATCTGCTGCTGCAGCGCATCGGTATAGGTGGAT
This sequence comes from Sphingobium boeckii, assembly GCF_014199215.1. Lineage (GTDB taxonomy): Bacteria > Pseudomonadota > Alphaproteobacteria > Sphingomonadales > Sphingomonadaceae > Sphingobium_A > Sphingobium_A boeckii. The sequence continues at coordinate 565,792 of NZ_JACIJC010000001.1, read as the reverse complement.
TTGAGCTTGGCGAGCTGACGCCAGTCAAGCACCTTGCGCGCCATTTCGACGCCGGGGCTGATATCCTTGCTCGCGGCGATGCGCTCAAGCTCGTTCACGTCCGTCGAATAGACGCCGGACTTGCCCTTGCGGCCGCCCTTCAGCCCCATTTTCTCGAACAGGATATCGCCAAGCTGCTTGGGGCTGCCGATCGTGAATGGTTCCCCGGCCAGAGCATGAATCTGCTTTTCCAGCGTTTCCATCTGCCCGGCGAATTCGGCGGACAGGCGGGAGAGTTCCTCACGGTCCACCTTCACGCCCGCGCGCTCCATCGCCGCGATCACGGGCACCAAGGGCCGATCGACCATCTCGTAAATCCTGGTCGCGCCCTCAAGCGCAAGCCGCGGCTTCAACCGACGCCACAGCCTGAGCGTGACATCCGCATCCTCGGCGGCGTAGCGCGTGGCGTCATTCAGCGCGACCTCATGAAACCCGCGCTGCGATTTGCCCGTGCCCACCACATCCTTGAACGCGATGCAGCTATGATCGAGATGCGTGGCGGCCAGTTCATCCATACCATGACCATGCAGGCCCGCATCCAGATTGAAGCTGATCACGATCGTATCGTCATAAGGCGCAACGGTGATCCCGTGCCGTGCCAGCACGGTCATGTCATATTTCAGATTATGCCCGATCTTGAGCACCGCCGGATCGGCGAGCATGGGCTTCAGCGCGGCAATCGCCTGATCCATCGGAATCTGCACAGGCACTTCGGACAACAGATCATTCCCGCCATGGCCGAGCGGGATATAGCAGGCCATATTGGGCGCGACGCACAGGCTGACGCCCACCAGCCGGGCGCGCGTGGCGTCCAGGCTGTCCGTCTCTGTATCGATCGCGACCCAGCCCTGCTGCGTCGCCGCGCCAACCCACAGATTGAGCTGCTCGATATCGGTGACGGTCTGATATTTCGAATGATCGCAGGGCGGATCGGCGGGGAGCAAGGCTGCGGAGGAGGCCGGAATCTCCACGGGCGCATCCGCGACCGCGCCCAGCTTCAGCAGCAGCGACTTGAACCCGTGATGCTCCAGGAATTCGCGCAGCGGTGCCTCGGGAATGCCCTTCATGTGCAACTCTTCGAGTGTATCGGGCAGCGGCACATCATCTTTCAGCGTGACCAGAACGCGTGACAGCCGCGCCATCTCCGCATGTTCGATCAGATTGTCGCGCATCTTCGACGGCTTCATCGCCGGGGCTGCCGCGAGCACCGCCTCCAGATCCCCGAATTCGGCGATGAGCTTGGCCGCGGTCTTCGGCCCGATGCCCGGCACGCCGGGCACATTGTCCACGCTGTCCCCCATCAACGCGAGCACTTCGCCCAGCTTTTCCGGGGGCACGCCGAATTTGGCGATCACATGATCCGGCCCCAGCCGCTCATTCTTCATCGTATCCAGCATATCGAGACCCGGCTCGATCAACTGCATCAGATCCTTGTCCGAAGAGACGATCGTCACCAGCCAGCCCTGCGTCAGCGCGGCCTTGGCATAGGATGCGATGAGATCATCCGCCTCGAAACCCGCCTCTTCGATGCACGGCAGCGAAAAAGCGCGCGTGGCATCGCGGATCATCGGGAATTGCGGCACCAGATCTTCGGGTGCCGGCGGGCGCTGTGCCTTGTATTTATCATAGAGATCGTTGCGGAACGTGTGCGATCCCTTGTCGAGAATCACCGCCAGATGCGTCGGCCCATCCTCCTTGTGCAGCGCATCCGCGAGCTTCCACAGCATCGTGGTATAGCCATAGACCGCGCCGACCGGTTCGCCCCGAATATTGGTGAGCGGTGGCAGGCGATGATAGGCGCGGAAGATATAGCCGGAGCCGTCGACGAGATAGAGGTGGTTCTGAGCGGACATCGAACGCGGTCTAGCGCAAGCGGCGGCGGTGACAAACCTCCAATGGGGGGCTAATCCGGAAAACCGGACAACATATTGGAAAGTCGCGCATGAATTGCCGCACTCAGATCATCATGATGATCGGGATCCTCGCCGCCTTGCTGACGCCCGCCAGCGCCATCGCCAAGACCCCCTTTGCATCGGACCGGATCACCGTGACCGTGGAGGGCAAGGGCAGCGATGTGATCCTGATCCCGGGCCTCGGCTCGTCCCCGCGCGTGTGGCAAGAGCTGATCGCGGCGGTTCCGGGGCATCGCTATCATCTCGTCCAGCTTTCGGGATTCGCCGGGCAGCCCACCGACGGCGCGCTGAACGGCCCCGTCGCCGCGCCCGCCGCGGAAGAGATTGCGCGCTACATTGAGGAAGCGGGACTGAAAGCCCCGGCGCTCATCGGGCATTCCATGGGCGGATCGATGGCGATGATGGTGGCGGGGCGGCATCCCGGCCTCGTATCGAAAATCATGGTGGTGGATATGATGCCCTTCATGGGCGCGATGTTCGGCCCGCCGGGCACGACCGCCGAAAGCATAAAGCCGATGGCCGATGCGATGCTGGCGCAGATGAAGGCGGCGGACCCGGCTGCACGCCGCAAGCAGGCCGAAGCGACGATTTCCGGCATGATCCGCACCGAGGCCATGCGCCCCGGCGCGATCGAGGATTCGGTGAAGAGCGATCCGGACGTGTCGGCGCGCGCGTTTCACGAGTTGATCGTCACGGATCTGTCCGCCGATATCGCGCGCATCGCCGTGCCCACCACGGTGCTATACGTGGCGCCGCTCGGCGTGCCGATCAGCGATGCGCAGATGGATGCCTATTACGCGATGGCCTTCACCCCCCTGAAAGGCGCGGTGACCAAGCGCATCCCGGATAGCGCCCATTTCATCATGTGGGATCAGCCCGCCCGCTTTCAGAGCGAGGTGAAGGCGTTTCTGGGGTAAAAAGGCCCCTAGTCTAGATTTGCTCCTTCCTGGCCGCGCGACGGGACACAACGCGTCCGATCACGGCACCCACCAGCAGGATGGCAGCGGCCATGAAGAAGGCCGTGCCGGGATGCGGCAGTTCAGGCGTGGTGCCCACGGACATGGAATACACCAAGCCGAAGAAAAGCGGCGATGCGACGCCCGCGATGCTCGCCACGCTGTTGTTCGCGCCCTGCAATTGCCCCTGCTCGCTTTCGGAGACATGCCGCGTCATCAGCGACTGGATCGTCGGCATCGCCAATCCCCATAGCGCATTGGGCAGCATCGCGGCGGCAAACAGCCATCCGCTGGGCGCAAGACCCATGCTGGTGAGGCCGATCGCGCCGCCGAACAGGCCAAAGACCATCGTCCGCCGATCGCCCAGTCGCTGCGTGATCGGGCCGACCAGCACACCCTGCGTGATCATGTCGAGCGCGCCCACGCCCGCCAGCAGCACGCCCACTTCCAGCGGGCTCCAGCCATAACGATAGCCGGCATAGAGCACGAACACCGCGGAAAAGACGTGATGCGCGAAATAGAGCAGGAAATTGACGATCGCGAGGCCCGCCAGTTCGCTGTGGGAGCGCAACAGGCGCAGCGCTCCGAACGGATTGGCGCGGTGCCATGAAAAGGCCATGCGCTTTTCGGGACCGAGCGATTCGGGCAACACCAGCCAGCCATAAAGGAAAGCCAGTGCGGACAGCACCGCAGCGGCCCAGAACGGCGCGCGTGGCGAAATTTCTCCCAGCACACCGCCGATCAACGGCCCCGCCACGAAACCGCCGCTGAACGCCGCGCCGATCAGGCCATAGGCGCGCGCGCGCTGATCCGGCTCCGTAATATCCGCCATATAGGCATAGATGGTGGTGAAGCTGGACGAGGTGATCCCGCCGATCATCCGCCCCACCGCCAGCCACCAGAGATTGGGCGCAAGCGCCATCAACACGAAATCCGCCGCCAGCCCGATCGTGGAGATCAGGATTACGGGGCGCCGCCCGTAGCGATCGGAGAGAGAGCCGATGATCGGTGAACACACGAACTGCATCGCCGCCCAGAGCGCGACGAAGATGCCGTTCCACACGCCTGCGCTGGCGTTCGATCCCGCAAACTCCTCGATCAGCGAGGGCAGAACGGGGATGACGATGCCCATCGACATGATATCGAGCGCGGCGGTCACGAGGATGAAGGCAATCGCCGCATCGCGCCGCCGGAGGGATGGAAACATCGTGGCTATACTCCGCAGGGCCGTGGATTCTAAAGCATCGCACTCGAAATCAAAACCGTTGATACTCAAGCCGGCCGCTCGCTCTCAAAACCAAAGCCGCTCATGCTTTGGGACGCGCAACTGAGCGGCTCTGAAGAAACATACGCGAAGAATCCGCATCCTCTTCAGCCACGGTTAAACTGATCGGTGCATGAGGCCGGTGATGACATATCGAAATTCGACGATGCCGCGGCGCAGGTTGCTGGAGACTGCGGTCGCGATGGGTGCCTTTGCGCTATTGCCCGCTGCCGCATCAGCCGCACCCTTTGCTTCCACCCGGCTTTCAGTGACGGTGCAGGGCAGCGGGCCGGACGTGATCCTGATCCACGGTGTGGATTCGTCGCGCGCTGTGTGGCGCAGCACGATCAATGCCGTGCCCGGCTATCGCTATCACCTCGTGCAGATCGCCGGTTTCGACGGCGTGGCGGCGGGCGGCAACGCCAAGGGCGATATCGCAAAGCCAGCCGCCGAAGATATCGCCCGCTACATCGCCGCTACGCGGCTGATCCGGCCCGCCATTATCGGCCATTCCATGGGTGGCACGATCGCGCTGATGGTCGCAACCCGTTATCCGGCGCGGATAGGCAGGGCGATGATCGTGGATATGCTGCCGGCCCCTGCCGGGATCGTCGGCTATGATGCGCAGAGCATCCGTCCGCTTGCCGATGGTCTGCGCAACATGACCGATACGCCGGAGGGGCAGCGCCTGTTCGAATCGGTCGTCAGCCTGTTCGGGATGCAGAGTGATCCCAAGCGACGGAGCGACAGCGGGGTAACCGCGCGCGCGCTGCATGAACTGGCGCTCACGGATCTTACACCGGACCTGCCAAAGATCACAGCGCCGCTCACCGTGGTCTATGCCACGCAGACCCGGACTCAGACGACCGATCCGGCGGCGATGACGCGCACTTACCGGACCGCCTATGCGGGCGCGAAACAGGCAAAGCTCGTTCCGGTCGCCAATAGCGGCCATATGATCATGGTCGATCAGCCAAGCGCGTTTCAGGGCGCTGTGAGGTCTTTCCTTGCGCCGCGCTGATATCCTGCTGGCGCTGTGCCTTGCCGCCATGCCCGCAACCGGTCACGCCCAGCGCGACCGCGTCACGGGTGACAGCGTGATCGACGAGATCAATTTCGTCCGCGCCGATCCCCAGGCCTATGCCGATGAATTGCGGGCCTATCGCGAACTCTATCAGGGCAATTCCGTGATCTTTCCCGATCAGGACAATGGACTGCGCACCTATGAGGGGGTGTCCGCGGTGGATGAGGCGATCCGCTTCCTCGAACGCCAGCCCGCATTACCACCGCTCAAACGCAGCGCGCTGCTGGACGGGTCCGCCGGCGATCATGTGCGCGACCAGGGGCGCAGCGGCCGCGTGGGTCATATCGGCAGCGATGGGCTCAATCCCGGCCAGCGCCTCAAGCGGCGCGGCGGGGATATCTACATGACCGAATCGCTCACCTACGGCCCCGAAACCGCGACCGACGCCGTGCGCCAGCTCATCATCGACGACAATGTGAAGGGCCGCGGGCATCGCAAGATGCTGTTCAGCCCGCGCTGGAATTATGCCGGTGCGGTGTGCGGCCCGCACCCGAATTACCGACGGATGTGCGCAATCGATCTCGCCGAGCGGGCGGATGGAACAGCCCAGGGACCGCCGCGGGGGGATTGATCCTGAAACGCGTTCAGAATGACGGTCGGTTCAAGGCACCAGCACCGTATCATCCGCGGTCAGCAGCGTATCGGGATAGTCCGTCGTGTAATGCAGCCCGCGGCTTTCCTTGCGGCGCAGCGCGGAGCGGACGATCAGGCTGGCGACTTCGATCAGATTGCGCAGCTCGATCAGATCGGGTGTCACGCGGAAATTGCCGTAATAATCGTCCACTTCCTGCCGCAGCAGCGCCACGCGATGCTGCGCGCGCTCAAGCCGCTTGGTGGTGCGCACGATGCCGACATAATCCCACATGAACCGGCGGATTTCGCGCCAATTATGCTGCACGATCACCTCTTCATCGGAATCGGTGACGCGGCTTTCATCCCAGGGCCGGATGGCCGGGGGCAGAGGCAGGCCATCCCAATGCGCCGCGATATGCCTGGCCGCAGCCTCACCGAACACGAAGCATTCCAGCAGCGAGTTGGAGGCCAGGCGATTGGCGCCGTGCAGCCCGGATTCGGTGACCTCGCCGGCGGCGTAAAGTCCGGGCAGATCGGTGCATCCGTCCAGATCGATGATCACGCCGCCGCAGGTGTAATGCTGCGCGGGGACTACCGGGATCGGCTCCTTGGTAATATCCGTGCCCAATTCCAGCAGCCGCGCATAGATATTGGGGAAATGCTCCATCACGAATGCAGGTGGTTTGTGGCTGATGTCGAGATGGACATAATCCAGACCCAGCCGTTTGATCTCATGATCGATCGCGCGCGCCACCACATCGCGCGGAGCCAGTTCCTCGCGCGGATCGAAGCGCGGCATGAAACGCTCGCCCGTGGTGGGGATTTTCAGCAACCCGCCCTCGCCGCGCACGGCCTCGGTGATCAGGAAATTCTTGACCTCCAGATTGTAAAGACAGGTGGGATGGAATTGCATGAATTCCATGTTGGACACGCGACAACCCGCGCGCCACGCCATCGCGATGCCGTCCCCGGTCGCGCCGCGCGGGGCTGTGGAATAAAGATAGGTGCGCCCCGCCCCGCCCGTCGCCAGGATCGTGGCGCGCGCGGTGAAGGTCTCCACCCGGCCGGTCTTGCGGTTGCAGGCATAAGCGCCCCACACATGACCATCGCCGGAAAAGCGCTCGCCGTGGCGGCTGGTGACCAGATCGATCACCGCCATGTCGGGGATCAGCGTGATGTTGGGATTGGCGAACGCCGCCTTCTCGAGTGCCTGTTGCACTGCCCAGCCGGTGGCGTCGTCCACATGCACGATGCGGCGATGGCTGTGCCCGCCTTCACGCGTCAGATGCCAGCGTTCGGTGCCGCCCGCGTTAAACGGCACACCCAGCTCGGCCAGCCGCTCGATCGCGCGCGGCGCATTCTCCACCACGAATTCGACGGTCGCGCGGTTGTTGAGGCCGGCGCCTGCCACCATCGTATCCTCGATATGGCTTTCGAACGTATCGCCCGGCTCCAGCACCGCGGCGATCCCGCCCTGCGCCCAGCCCGTCGCGCCTTCGGAAAGCCCGCCCTTGGCCAGCACCGCCACCTTGAACCGGCCCGCCAGATTGAGCGCCGCCGTCAGCCCGGCTGCACCGGAGCCGATGATCAGGATGTCGTAATGGTGGCTACTCATCGATCTTCACATCCGTCCAATACTCCCCTTCCGGCCTTCCGGGCGGGGCTGGGGGTGGGTTCTTCTTCTGGGTCGCGGAGAAATAAAGAAGAGCCACCCCCAGCCCCTCCACGAAAGCGTGGAAGGGAGCAGAATGTCACCGCTTATGCCGCATTGCTGGCGCGCGTCAGGTTCAGGAACACATCCTCCAGATCGGCTTCGCGCGTCACCACGTCGATGATGCCGAAGCCATCGGCCTGGACGGCGGCGAGCACCTGGCCTGCGTTCACCTTGTCCTTCTGATAGGTGATCGCCAGCACGCGGTCGCCCTTTTGCTCGATCTTCTGGAAACAGGCATTGACCGGGGTCAATGCGATATCGCGGTCCACCGTGACCTCGACCACCTTTTCCTGCGCCATGCCGACCAATGCGCGCGTGGGTTGGTTGGCGATCAATTTGCCGTGATTGATAATCGCGATGCGATCACACAATTCCTCGGCTTCCTCCAGATAATGCGTGGTGAGCACCACGGTCACGCCCTGCGCATTGAGTTCGCGGACATAGGACCAGAGCTGCTGGCGCAATTCGATATCCACGCCCGCGGTCGGCTCGTCCAGCACCAGCACGGGCGGCGCATGGACCAAAGCCTTGGCCACCATCAGGCGGCGCTTCATGCCGCCGGAGAGCGTGCGCGCATAGGCATTGGCCTTGTCTTCCAGGCGCACCGCCTTCAGCAGGTCCATCGTCCGGCGCTTCGCCTTGGGCACGCCATAAAGCCCGGCCTGATTCTCCAGCGTCTCGAACGGCGTAAAGAAAGGATCGAACAATATCTCCTGATTGACGATGCCGATCGACGCCTTGGCGTTGCGCGGATTGGCGTCGATATCGAAACCCCAGATCGAGGCACGGCCCGCGGTCTTGTTCACCAGACCGGCCAGGATATTGATCAGCGTGGACTTCCCCGCGCCATTTGGCCCGAGCAGCCCGAATATCTGGCCGCGCGGCACATCGAAACTCACGCCTTCCAGCGCGCGCTTCCCCCCGGCGTAGGTTTTCTCGATTCCCTGGATTTCGATCGCGGCTTCAGTCATCCCGTCCGCATAGACGGTTGCCGCGTTCGCGCAAAGCCGTAGACGGATGTTTAGCTTTGATTAACCATAGCCTTTCATCATGCTTTCAGCGGAGGCCCGTAGAGCCTTTGAGGTGGGGACCAGAGACGGTCTTATGAGCGGCGGCGGGTGTGGGGCCTGCCAACGCTCCCGACCATGCAACGCATAAGCGGCGCATCGGGGGGACAAGTGGGGGGACGGTCTCGCAGCCGCCCCCTCGCGCCACATGCCATCATGACAAGCTCCACGCGCGTTTTGAAACGGATTCCCGGCAAGGGAACCGCTTGTTAAGCAATGGAAGAGCAGGATCATCGCATGGCATTCACCGACACTCTTGCAAATAAAGCGATCGACTGGTCTGGCCTCGCCTTGCGCAGCGCCTGCCTGATCGCGCTGATCGGGCTGCCCGGCCATGGTTTCGCCAAGACCGGCAATGGCGATGCGGTGGTCATCACGGTGAAGCCGCTATCGCTGTTGAAGACCGCCGATCTCGATTTCGGCGATGTCGCGGTGGGGGGCACGCCGGGCACCGTGACGATCAACCCGACCACCGGCGCGCGAACCACCGCGGGCGGGGTCACGGCGATCGGCGGCACGCCCAATGGCGCGCAATTCGTGGGCGCGGCGGCGATCGGCATCCTGGTTGTGGTGGGGATCAGCGCAGCGCCGACACTCACCCGCGCGGGCGGCGGCAGCATGACGAGCACGCTCAACGTGGAAGGCGGCACCGGCATTCGCCTGTTTCCCGGCACAGGGCTGCAGACGTTTCGCGTCGGTGGCACGCTGAACGTGGGTGCGAACCAGCTTCCTGGCGCTTATTCGGGCAATTTCACGCTCACGGTAAACTATCTCTGATCCGCACGCGCCGGATTGCGCGGCCCATGCGCGCTTGCTAAGCGCCTCATCATGACAAACGCTCCCGAAACCACCCGCGTGAACACCAGCCGTGTCGCCTGTGACGGCGCGAGCGAAATCCCCGGCGGCGCAGCGCTTGGTCATCCGCGCGTGTGGCTCGAAATTGACGAGAAGGGCTTTGCCGATTGCGGCTATTGCGATCGCCGGTTCATTCTGATCGGCGGGCCGGCGGATCATCCGGCCGGATAAGCGCCGGACCGGGGTGCACATCACGGATTCTGCCCCTATATCGGGGGTATGCAAACAGATCCCCGCTCCTTTCTCTATCGCGCCGACGGGCTCGATCCCGATACCGCCAAAAAGCTGACCGCCGAAGCGCTGAAGCGCTGCGACGATGGCGAACTGTATCTTCAATATGCCGCGTCCGAGAGCTTCGGTTTCGATGACGGCCGCCTGAAGACAGCGGACTATTCCAGCGAATCGGGTTTCGGCCTGCGCGGCGTATCGGGCGAGACCACCGGCTTTGCCCATGCCAATGAACTCAGCGCCGCCGCCATCCGCCGCGCGGCCGAGACGCTGACCTTGCTCGATCCCGCCAAGGGCGAGCCCGCCCCACCCCCGCGCGGCAACAACCGGCACCTCTACACCGCCGACGATCCCATGGGCCTGATCCCCTTCGCCAAGAAGGTTGCATTGTGCGAGGCGATCGACGCTGCCGCCCGCGCGCGCGATCCACGCGTGGCGCAGGTCTCCGTCGGCCTGTCCGCATCCTGGACGGTGGTGGAGATCGTCCGCGCCGATGGCTATTCGGGAATGGACGTGCGCCCCTTGGTCCGCCTGAACGTGAGCATCGTCGCCGAACAGAATGGCCGGCGCGAGACGGGCAATTTCGGCATGGGCGGCCGCTATCTCTATGATCAATTGTTCGAACCCGCCACCTGGAACCGCGCGATCGACGAGGCGCTGGCACAGGCGCTGGTCAATCTGGAAGCGGTTGCCGCGCCTGCGGGCGAGACGACCGTGCTGCTCGGCCCCGGCTGGCCGGGCATCCTGCTGCATGAAGCGATCGGCCACGGCCTGGAAGGCGATTTCAACCGCAAGGGCACCAGCGCCTTTTCCGGCCGAATCGGGGAACGCGTGGCGGCGGCGGGCGTCACCGTGGTCGACGACGGATCGATCGGGGCACGGCGCGGTTCTCTCTCGATCGACGATGAAGGCACGCCCACGGGCGAGACGATCCTGATCGAGGACGGTATCTTGAAGGGCTATATGCAGGACCGGCTCAACGCCCGCCTGATGGGGGTGGAGCCCACCGGCAACGGCCGCCGCCAATCCTATGCCCATGCCCCGATGCCGCGCATGACCAACACCTTCATGAAGGGCGGCCATGATGATCCCGCCGAGATGCTGTTCCGTGTGAAGAACGGCATCTTCGCGAAGAGCTTCGGCGGCGGGCAGGTCGATATCGTGTCGGGCAAGTTCGTCTTCTCCTGCACCGAGGCCTATAAGATCGAAAATGGCAAGCTGGGCGCGCCGATCAAGGGTGCCACGCTGATCGGCGATGGCCCGAGCGTGCTGACCAAGGTCACCGGCATCGGCAATGATTTCGCGCTGGATGAAGGCGTGGGCATGTGCGGCAAGGCGGGGCAATCGGTGCCGGCGGGTGTGGGTCAACCCACACTGCTGATCAACGCGCTCACAGTGGGTGGCACTGCGGCTTGAGCCCGGAAGCGCAGGCCATCCTCCACTTCTGGTTCGACAAGATCGGGCCGGATCGCTGGTGGGTGCGGTCGGACGAGACGGATGCGGCGATCCGGGCGCGCTTCGGCGATCTGCGGGAGGATTGGCGCGAGCGCACGCCGGACAGTTTCCTGGGTTCGGCGAAAGAGGCGCTGGCGGGCGTGATCCTGTTCGATCAATTCTCGCGCAATCTGTTTCGCGACAGCGCCGAGGCGTTCGCCACCGATCCCCTGGCGCTGGCGATCGCGCGCGGGGCGCTCGACAAGGATTTCGATGATACGCTGAGCGAAGACGAACGCAGCTTTCTCTATATGCCGTTCCAGCATAGCGAGGATATGGACGATCAGGAGCGCTCGATCCTGCTCTTCACCGCGCTCGGCAAAGCGGACTCGCTGGATTTCGCGAAAAAGCATCATGAGGTGATCAAGCGCTTTCACCGCTTTCCCCATCGCAACGGCATCTTGGGCCGCGCCATGCGGCCGGGCGAGGAAGAGGCAGCCGAGGAAGGCGCGGGCTGGTAATTGCCGCCGCCAGCCGTTCGGGCTGAGCCTGTCGAAGCCTCTTCCTGCCTTACGATCCATAAGAAAGAAAAGGGCTTCGACAGGCTCAGCCGGAACGGAAATTGGATCTGGCGAGGGATCAGTTTATAGAGTGTTCATGTCCCTCGTCCCCGTCGCCGAATTTTCCGATCGCATCGGCGCAGACCTCGCGCGGCTGCAGCTTCTTTCCGAAGGGATAGAGGCAATGCTGTTCGACGGCGGCATGGGCGGGCTCGGCCTGGGCTTCCTGACGCCCGTGCGTCTGATGGTGGCGGACGAAGATTTTGATGCCGCGCAGAATATTCTTGCGCAAAGCTGAAAGGCTGCCTGGAAAATAGGCATTCATTTGCGTCTGCACAATAATTAGACCCTCACCCTCTCATCACGCGGACAGAAATTTGTGCACCGCGGCGGAATCCGGGCGACTCCGGATTCTGGCACACCCCTTGCTCTTGATCGTGGCGGACAAATGTCCCGATCGGACAACGCAATAAGGGGGCCGAATGAAACTCGTCATAGCCATCATCAAACCGTTCAAGCTGGACGAGGTGCGTGAAGCCCTCTCCGAGCTTGGGGTCGCCGGGATGACCGTCTCCGAAGTCAAGGGCTTCGGGCGGCAAAAGGGGCAAACCGAAATCTATCGCGGTGCCGAATACAGCACGAACATGGTTCCCAAGATCAAGATCGAGGTCGTATGCGCCTCTGATCTCGCGAACCGCGTGGTGGAAGCCGTTCAGGCCGCCGCCAACACCGGCGCCATCGGCGACGGCAAGATCTTCGTGCTGGACGTGAGCCAGGCGGTTCGCATCCGCACGGGCGAAACCGACGAAACCGCGCTTTGAGAAAAGGGGGAACAATGACGATTTCAAAGAAAATCGCAGCGGTTGCAGGGGCGCTCGGCGCCTCTCTCATCGCTGCTTCGTCCGCCTGGGCGAATGTCGCCGCGAATGCGGTCGACGCCGTGGCGGAAGCTGCGCCTGCCGCAGCCGCGGCCTTCACGCCAACCGCCGATATGGTCAACAAGGGCGATGTCGCCTGGATGCTGGTCGCTTCGGCCTTCGTGCTGATGATGTCCGTGCCCGCACTCGCGCTCTTCTACGGCGGCCTTGTCCGCACCAAGAACATGCTCTCTGTGTTGATGCAGGTTCTCACCATCGTCTGCGTTGCCGCACTCGTCTGGTTCGGCTGGGGCTATTCGATGGCCTTCACCTCGACCGGATCGCCCTTCCCGAGCCTGTTCGGCGGGCTGGACAAGGCGTTTCTGAAGGGCGTCGATCCGTCGACCTTCGCCGCGACCTTCTCCAACGGCGTCTATCTGCCTGAATATGTGTTCGTGATCTTCCAGATGACCTTCGCCTGCATCACGCCGGCGCTGATCGTCGGGGCGTTTGCAGAGCGTGTGAAATTCACCCCGCTGATCATCTTCACGGTGGCATGGCTGACGCTCGCCTATTTCCCGATCGCACACATGGTATGGTATTGGGCTGGCCCAGACTTCCTGTATGCAGCGCCCACCGATATGGGCCTGCTGTATGGCTGGGGCGCGCTCGATTTCGCTGGTGGCACCGTGGTTCACATCAATGCGGGCATCGCCGGCCTTGTAGGCTGCCTCGTGATCGGTCCGCGCATCGGCTACAAGTCTGAGCCCATGCCGCCGCACTCGCTGGTGATGACCATGATCGGTGCATCCTTGCTCTGGATCGGCTGGTTCGGTTTCAACGCCGGCTCGGGTCTCGAAGCCAATGCCTTTGGCGCACTCGCCTTCATCAACACCTTCACCGCCACCGCGGCGGCCGGCGTCACCTGGGCCGTGATCGAGCAGATCGTGCACAAGAAGCCTTCGTTGCTCGGCGCTGCATCGGGCGTCGTTGCCGGCCTCGTCGCCATCACGCCGGCAGCGGGCTTTGCCCACCCCGGCACCGCGATCATCCTAGGCGCGGTTGCGTCGGGTGTCTGCTTCGTGTTCGTCACCACGGTCAAGAATGCGCTGAAATATGACGACACGCTCGACGTGTTCGGCATCCACTGCGTGGGCGGGATCATCGGCGCGATCGGCACCGGCGTTGTGGCCAATCCGGACTTCGGTGGTCAGGGCTGGATCGACTATACCGCGCCTGTCGCCAAGGCTGGCGTGTATGACATGGGTGCGCAGGTCATGACCCAGATCTGGGCCGTTGGCACCACGGTGCTGTGGACCGGAACCGTCTCGCTGGTTCTGTTCCTCGCGCTCAAATACACGATTGGCCTCCGCCCCACCGTCGAAGTCGAACAGGAAGGCCTCGACCTCGCGGAACATGGCGAACGCGCCTACAATTACTGACGGATCGGGGGCGGCCAAGGCCGCCCCCCACCTGGGTTCCTCCTGCGAACCGACTGGGCTGGTGTGGCGACGCACCAGCCCTTTTTTCTTTGATGCAGGATAGGGAAGAACCTTTTGTCCCGAGCGAAGTCGAGGGATGTCGGGCCTTGGCATCACGTCCGTCGACTTCGCTCGGGGCAAACGGAAATGCGCCGCTAAGCCAGATCACCCTTCACGAAATCGGCGCAGCGTTCGCCGATCATGATCGAGGGCGCATTAGTGTTGCCAGACACGAGCCGCGGCATGATCGACGCATCCGCCACATAAAGCCCCTCCACTCCGCGCACGCGCAGGTGCGGATCGACCACGGACCCGGCGTCAGCACCCATCCGGCAGGTGCCGACCGGATGATAGACCGTGTCTGCCCGATTGCGGATGATCTCGATCATCGCCGCATCGTCCTGCACCCCCGCCATATGACGATCCCTGCCGCGATAATCCGAGAGCGGCGGCGTTTCGAGGATGCGCCGCATCAGCTTCACCCCAGCCAGCAGCGTCTGCACATCGCGATCATCGCTGAGAAACGCCGGATCGATGACCGGCGGCGCTGCAGGATCGGGCGAGCCAAGCCGCACGGTGCCTCGGCTTTCCGGGCGCAGCACGCAGACATGGCAGGAAAAGCCGTGTCCCTTCACCTTGTCCCGCCCATGGTTTTCCAGCAGCGCGGGCACGAAATGGAATTGCACATCGGGCCTCTCCAGATCGGGGCGCGTCTTCGCAAAGCCGCCGCTTTCGGCATAAGGCGTGGTGAAGGGGCCGGTGCGGTGGCGCAGCCACTGGATCAGCCCTTTTCCCATCGCCCAACTGCCCGCCAATGTGGTTCCGATGAACGGCGCGCCATCCGTTTCATAGCCGGCCACAAAATCGATATGATCCTGAAGATCCGCACCCACCGCCGGGCTGTCGGCGATCACCGAGATACCGTGATCGCGCAGATGCGCCGCCGGGCCGATGCCGGACAACATCAGAGTCTGCGGCGAACCGAAGCTGCCGCCTGCCACGATCACCGCGCGCCGCGCGCGGACGACCTTGCGCATTTCGCCCTGAACATAAGCCACGCCCACCGCGCGGCCCGCTTCAAACAGAATGCGTTCGACCCGCGCATCGGTGCGGATATCGATGGCCCGGCGATTCGGCTCCAGATACGCGCGCGCCGCCGACCAGCGCTCGCCGCGCTTCTGAGTCACCTGATAAACGCCCACGCCCTCTAATTGCGCACCGTTGAAATCACCATTGCGGGGAAACTGGAGCGCAGCGGCCGATTCCACAAAGGCGAGGCTGCCGGGATTGGGGCTATGCTGATCGCTCACGGAGAGCGGCCCGCCCTCCCCATGATAGTCATCCGCGCCGCGCTCATTATCCTCGCATCGCCGGAACACGGGGAGCACGTCGGCATAGGACCATCCGGTGCATCCCAGCGCCGCCCAATGATCATAGTCCCAAGCGCAACCACGGATATAAAGCATCGCATTGATCGCGCTCGAACCGCCAAGGCCACGCCCGCGCGGCTGATAGCCGGCGCGGCCGTTCAGCCCTTTTTGCGGCACGGTCTCGAATCGCCAGTTCGCGGCATCGCCGATGAAGGGCATCATGCCCGGCGCCTTGACGCGGAAATTGTCGTTGGAGCCGCCCGCCTCCAGCAGCGCGATGCTATAGCGCCCGTCCGCGGCCAGCCGACCGGCCGCAGCGCTGCCGCCAGACCCGCCACCGATTACGACGATATCGACCTCGTCCATCCATCCGCTCCCGCCCCGGCCGTCTCGCGGCGGCCTGGGTTTACGTTAACGTCATTTCGGATGGGGGCAAGGCGGTTTCCGCGTCGCCTGGCGCGCGGCGCGCCGCTTCGCGTGCGGCCCAGCGCGCGCGGATCGTTTCACTGGACTCGCGCGAACCGTCATGGCTCCATCCCGGCGGGGAAAACATGTAGCCCAGCTTGTTTTCCAGCCCCGGCGCGCGCCACACATCCCTCGCGATCCCGATCCATTCGTGAAAGGCGGCCCAGAGCAGATTGAAGCTGCCCAGATTTTTCACGATGCCATAGCGCGGCTTGTCTTCATCCAGTTCGGGCGTGAAGCTGCCGAACACCCTATCCCATATGATGAATACGCCCGCATAGTTACGATCCAGATAGCGCGGATTGGTGGCATGATGGACGCGGTGATGAGATGGCGTGTTCATCACCGCTTCGAACCAGCGCGGCATCCGGCGGATCGCCTCGGTGTGGATCCAGAATTGATAAATCAAGTTCAGTCCGGCGCAGAAGAGCACCATGGCGGGCGGAAAGCCGATCAGGAACAAGGGCAGGCGAAAGAGGAAGGCGAGGCTGAAAAACCCGGTCCATGTCTGCCGCAGCGCGGTCGACAGATTATAATGCTGGCTGGAATGATGGATGACATGGCTCGCCCAAAACCAGCGCACCCGGTGCGCCGCCCGATGGAAGGCATAATAAGCCAGATCGTCCAGCACGAAACACAGCGGCCAGGCCCACCAGGCATAAGGGATGTCGAGCAAGCGATGATCCCAGAACCACAAGGCCATGGCGGCTATGGCACCCGCGCTCAGCACGCCTGCGATGCTGCTCCCCAGCCCCAGCGACAGCGAGGTGAGTGTATCTTTCGCATTGTAGCGGGAGGGATCCCGGAAACGCGCCAGGACCATCTCGCCCAGCACGAGCAGGATGAACACAGGCACCGCGAAATCCACGGGATTGGGCAGATCAGCCATCGTTCATGCCTCCGGCGCGGCGCAGCCCGCTCGCCCAGATCGCGGCGCGATCGCCCAGATCCATCGTCACTTCGCCAAAGGTGCGTTCGGGCAGACGGATCGTGAGCATCCTGCGATTCAAACGCCCGAAGAAGGGCGGTTCGATCATGCGGGATACGAAATGATTGCCATGCGCGCGGATCAGCATGTGCCGTTCGCCGGCATCCTTGAGCAAGGCCGCATAGCCGCCGCGATCCACCGCAATATCCACCGGCTCGAAGCCGCAATGCGCCTCTTGCGCCAGGCGGCGGGCATGATCCTCATCCCTGATCCGCGGATCACTGCCCAGTCCCAGCCAATGCGCGGCCAGCGCCAGACCGAGAATGCCGGCCAGCGATCCCGCCAGCAAAATCCAGTTCATCGGCCCCCGGCCAGCGAATCGATCATGCCCCTGATCCCGCCGAGATCATAGCCGGCGTTCGCAGCCTTCGCGGCCAGATCATCAGGGGCATCGCCTTGCTGCGCACGGGCCAACGCCCAGAGATAGGTGGACCGCGTGCCCGATCGGCAATAGGCCAGAACCGGCCCGTTCGCCGCCGCCAGCGCCTCGTTCATCGCGGCCAATTGATGCGCCGAAAAACCGGAATGCGTGACGGGAATGGCGCGATAGGCGATCCCCGCCGCATTGGCCGCAGCCTCGATCTCGGCGCCCATGGGCTGCCCGGCCTCTTCCTCGTCCGGCCTGTTGTTGACGATCAGCGCCACGCCCTGAGCCGCGGCCTCGGCGACCTGCGCGGGCGTGATCTGCGGCGAAACGGAAATGCTGTCGTCGATGCGAATGAACATGAAGGACTCCCCTGTATCGGCAATCCTATAGACCTGTGCTCCATCCGCGCGAAAGCCGGAATCCGATCAATCTGTGCCCCGCGCCTTCGGCTTCTTCTTTGCCGCACCGCGCAAACCGGCTTCCAGCGCAAGCGCGCACCATTCGCGCAGCGCATCGGCATCGTCATAAACGTCGTCGGGCGCGGCGCGATAGTTCATCACGGCCATCTTGCCCTTCATCTCATAAGAGAATTTGGCGCAGCCCGCCGCATCCCATCGGGCGTCCGATACGGCATCGCCCTTCAACCACAGCCGATCGTCACCCACGATCGCGAAGACGATTCCATCCAGATAGAGCGTGGCTCCGCCCATCATCCGGCGCATCGAAACATGGCCCATCGGCTCCAGAGCTTCGCTCACCCAGGCGATCAGGCCGGGATCAGCGCTCATCCATTGGCCGCCAGACGCTCCAGGGCCTCGCCCTCGATCCGCCATGGTTCCCATCCGGTGGAATGGTGCGCGCCGATCCGCATGTAAAAGCCCCGCGCCTTCTCATTCCAATCCAGCACCGCCCAATCCATCCGGGCACATCCGAGCGCCTTGGCTTCCCTCGCAAGCGCGGCCAGCAGCATCCGGCCGACGCCATCGCCCCGCGCGCTGTCGGCCACGAACAGATCTTCCAGATAGAGGCTCGGCCGCCCCGTCCAGGTGGAATAAGTGAGGAACCACAGCGCCAGGCCGATCGCCTTGCCATCCTGCTCGGCGATATGGACGAACACCTGCGGATTAGGTCCGAACAGTGTTTGCCCGAGCGAATCTTCCGTCGCCTTCACGGCATCGGGCTCCTGCTCATAGACCGCGAGCGCCACGATCATATCCAGGATATGGGAAACATCGCCGGGAACGGCGCGGCGGACGGAAACGGTCATAGAGCTACCTCGGCTTGAGCAATCACTTCGGGACGGCGGCGCGCGGCGAGCAGGCAGCCGGCGACGATCATCAACGCACCTATGACCGTAAGCACGGACACCGTCTCGCCAAAAACAAGCCAGCCGAGCAACGCGGCCCAGATGAACGCTGTATATTCCACCGGCAACAGATATTGCGCCTCGGCCCGCGCATAGGCCCAGGCGAGCAGCATCATCGAAAGGAAGGCGAACACAGCCGAGATGATCAGATTCGGCACATGCTCGGCGGCGGGGACGAAGGCCAGCCAGGGGGCTGCGACCAGAAAGAGCACCGTGGCGACCGCATTGTTGAAAAACGCCACATCCAGGGGATCCGCCACCAGGGATTGCCGCCGCGCAATGATCAGGCTGAGCGCGTAAATGACCGCCGCGATCAGGATCGCGATCGCGCCGCGAAACGCGTCCGGCCCCATATCGGCCTGCGCCTGTCCGGCGAGGATCACGATCACGCCAGTGAAAGCGATGATCGAGGCCATGATCGCATTCTTGCCGACATCCTCCTTCAGGATGACCGCCGCGAGATACAAGGCCACCAGCGGCGCAACGAATGACAGCGCCACCCCTTGCGCGATCGGCACGCGCGCCAGCCCCCAGAAAAACATCAGAACGGATATGGCCGCGGTGACTCCGCGCGCGACATGGAGTTTGAGCACCGGCGTGGCGGGCCAGGGCTTGCGCAACGCGAGGAACAGCCCGCCCCCGATCACGCTTGCGGCAATCGAGCGCCACAGCATCGCGTTATAAGCGCCGATCTCGATCGACAGCCCCTTCATGATGGCGTCCATCGCTGAGAATACGGCGATTCCAAGCGTGGCAACGGCGAAGGCTTGCGTATTTTGTGAGGCATTCATTGCGCAAGCGATAGCCACGAACAATGCCCAAGTCAGCAGTTTGGTTGATACCAAAATTCGTTTTAGGTATGGAGGGCAAGGCAGTACCCTTTGGGAGTTTCGAAATGGGCGCTCATGTCCGTGTTATACAGGGAGGAAAGATCGTGCTTCCTGCCGCCTTGAGACGCAAATATGGCTTTGACGTCGGTAAGACACTGGTGGTCGAGGACGGCGAAAATGGTGTTACGATCCGCTCTTTGGACGAAGCCGTGATGCGTGTTCAGGATATTATGAAACAATATTCGCCTGAGCGTTGCTTGTCTGACGAGCTTATCGCGGAGCGTCGTGCGGAAGCCAAGCGTGAGCAATAAATGGGTATTGGACGCGTCAGCACTGATTTGTCTCATCCGTTCGGAACCCGGTTCAGACATCGTTATGCAGGCGCTGCCTGAAAGTTGTATAAGTGCCGTCAATCTGGCCGAGGTTATTTCCAAAATCAGCGATCTCGATATGGACCGCACTCTTATCGAAAGCGTTGTCGCGACACTTGATCTGGATGTGATAGCTTTTGGCGCGGGTGATGCACACGACACCGGCCTGTTGCGCGAGCCCTCTCGTCAATTTGGTCTTTCTCTCGGTGATCGGGCATGTCTGGCGTTGACCGCGCGCTTGAACGCGACTGCACTGACGACCGATCGGGCTTGGGCAAATTTGAATCACATAGCCCAGGTCAAACTCCTGCGCTGAAATCCTATTCCGCCGCGATCGGCGTATCGGTGGTCTCCGCTTCGATCTCCGCGGCCTTGGCTTCCACCAGCTTGACGATGTGATCGATCATGCTTTCATCCTGCACATGGTGATCGGTCACGCCCGAGAGATAGACCATGTGCTTGCCATTGCCACCGCCGGTGATGCCGATATCGGTCTCACGCGCTTCGCCGGGGCCATTGACCACGCACCCCAGGATGGAGAGCGAAAGCGGAGTGGAGATGTGCTTCAGCCGTTCTTCCAGCGTCTGCACGGTGCGGATCACGTCGAAGCCCTGCCGCGCGCAGCTCGGGCAGGAGACCACGCGCACGCCGCGGGTGCGGATTCCCAGCGTCTTGAGAATCTCATAGCCGACGCGGACTTCATCCTCCGGCTCGGCTGAGAGCGAGACGCGGATCGTATCGCCGATGCCGAACCAGAGCAGAGACCCGATGCCGATCGCGGACTTCACCGTGCCGCCGACGAAACCCCCGGCTTCGGTGATGCCCAAATGCAGCGGGCAATCGACGGCATCGGCCAATTGCTGATACGCAGCCACCGCCAGGAAATGATCGCTGGCCTTCACCGCGACCTTATATTCGTGGAAATCATGATCCTGGAGCAGCTTGATATGATCAAGTGCGCTTTCCACCAGCGCCTCCGGACAAGGCTCGCCATATTTTTCGAGGAGATCCTTTTCCAGCGAACCGCCATTCACGCCGATGCGGATCGCGCAGCCATTGGCCTTGGCGGCGCGCACCACTTCGGCCACGCGCGCAGAGGAGCCGATATTGCCCGGATTGATGCGTAGACACGCCGCGCCGGCATCCGCAGCTTCCAGCGCACGCTTATAGTGAAAATGGATATCCGCCACGATCGGCACCTTGGCCGCCCGCACGATCTGGCCCAGCGCCGCCGTCGATTCCACATCGGGACAGGAGACCCGGATGATATCCACGCCCACATCCTCGCAGCGGCGGATCTGGTCGATCGTCGCGCCGGGATCGCTGGTTGGCGTATTGGTCATCGTCTGCACGGTGACAGGCGCATCGCCCCCCACCGGCACATTGCCGACCATGATCTGACGCGATTGGCGGCGCGCGATATCGCGCCAGGGGCGGAGGGACATTGAATATACTCTGTCTTAGGCTTCGGGTAATCCGCTCGCGGTATAGCGGGCTTCGATGACAACCGATAGTCAGCATCCTGTGCAGGCCGCGCCCGCCATCCCACGTCATTTCGGGCTGGATTGGCTGCGCATCGGGGCGTTCGCGCTGCTGATCCTCTATCACATCGGCATGATGTTCGTCACCGGCGGCTGGCTGGTGAAGACGGACGCACCGATCGAGGCGTTATCTTATCCGATGCTGTTCGTATCGCCATGGCGTCTGGGGGTGCTGTTCATCGTCTCCGGCTATGCCGCGCGCGCTATGATCACCAAAGCGGGCCTTCTCGACATCTTCGCCGCCGAACGAAGCAAGCGCCTGCTGATCCCGCTGCTCTTTGCAATGATATTCATCATCCCGCCGCAAAGCTGGGTCACGCTGCAATTCAACCATGGCTATGAAAGCGGATTCTGGTCCTTCTGGCTGCACGATTATTTCCGCGTCGCACCTCTCCATGGCGTGACGCTGCCGGCGTGGGAGCATCTGTGGTTCGTTTTCTATCTCTGGCTGTATACGATGCTGCTCGTCGCCGGACTGGTACTGATCCCTGCCCAAGCACGGCAGATGCTGGGAGGGCTGTTCGATCGACTGGCTACGGGCTGGCGGCTGCTCTGGATGCCTTTGCTCTATCTGATCCCCATGCGCATCGGGCTGACCTTCACCACCGGGGAATCGCACGGGCTGTTCAATGATTGGGTGAGCGATTTCATTTTGCTGCCGATGTTTCTGTTTGGCTTCGGCCTTGCGGGGGCACCCGCCTTATGGCTTGCGATCGCGCGCCTCTGGCGGCCCGCGCTGGTGCTTTCGCTGGTGGCTTATCTGGTCCTTGCTGCGGTAGAAACCGCCTATCCCGGCACCAGCACCCCGCCGCACGCGACCATGGCGCTCAATCGCGCGGCCCAGGCGGCGATGCTCTGGGGCATGGCGCTGGTGATGCTGCGGCTGGCCGATACGATGCTCGATCGCGATCATCGCTGGCGCGCGCGGCTCAGCGAGGCCGTCTTCCCCTTTTATATAATCCACCAAAGCGCGATCGTGCTGATCGGCTGGTGGCTGCTGCCGCTATCGCTCTCTCCGTTGGCCCAATTTGCAGCGATCCTGGCGGGCACGGCAGCGAGTTGCTGGCTGTTCTACGATATCGGCCGCCGCATCGGCTGGCTGCGGCCTTTGATCGGGCTGCGCGCGCTCACTCGTCCAATGGACGCTTCGCCGTCTCCGGTAACAGGAACAGCCCGATCACCACGGTGAGCGCGGCAATGCCGATCGGATACCAAAGCCCGTAATAGATATTGCCCGTGGCCGCGACCATCGCAAAGGCCGTGGTCGGCAGGAAGCCGCCGAACCAGCCATTGCCGATATGATAAGGCAACGACATGGAGGTGTAGCGGATACGCGCTGGGAACAACTCCACGAGCAAGGCCGCGATCGGGCCATAAACCATCGTCACATACAACACGAGGATCGTCAGGATCAGCACGACCAGCGGCTTGTTGATCTGTGCTGCATCGGCCTTGGCGGGATAGCCCGCCTCGACCAGCCCGGCGTTGATGGCCGCCCGAAACGCAGCAGGCTCTCCACTATAGGCCAGCGTGCGATTGCCGATGGTCACCGTGGCGGGATCGCCTGCATGGCCGGCATTGGCATAGTTGACGCCTGCCTTGGCCAGCAATGATTTGGCGACATCGCAGCCCGAGCTCTCAAAGGTGTTGCGCCCGATGGGATCGAATTGAAACGCGCAGCTTGCAGGGTCCGCGATGACGGTGACGGGCGCATTTTGCTGCGCAGCATAGAGCGCAGGGTTGGCCGCCTTGGACAAGGATTCGAAGAGCGGAAAATAGGTGAGCGCAGCGATGGCACAGCCCGCCAGGATGATCGGCTTGCGCCCGATCCGATCGGACAGCCAGCCGAAGAAGAGGAAAGCGGGCGTTGCGATGGCCAGCGCGATCGCGATCAGGATGTTGGCGGTCGCACCCTCCACTTTCAAAGTTTTTTCCAGGAAAAACAGCGCGTAAAACTGCCCGGTATACCAGACCACCGCCTGCCCCGCGACCGCCCCGAACAGCGCGATGAACACGATCTTCAAATTACCCCAGCGCGCGAACGCTTCAGTAAGCGGTGCCTTTGAGGTTTTCCCCTCGGCCTTCATCTTCGCAAAGACCGGGCTTTCCTCAAGCTGCATCCGGATCCAAAGTGACACGCCCAGCAACAGGATCGAGACGATGAAAGGCACGCGCCAGCCCCAATCGGCAAAGGCCGCCTCGCCCAAAATGCTGCGGCATCCGATCACCACCAGAAGGGCGGCGAACAGCCCCAGCGTTGCAGTCGTCTGGATGAAGCTGGTATGGAAACCGCGTTTGCCCGCCGGCGCATGTTCGGCGACATAGGTGGCGGCACCACCATATTCCCCGCCTAGCGCCAGCCCCTGCAACAGCCGCAGAAAAACCAGCAAAACCGGCGCTGCCACGCCGATCGCTGCGTAGCTGGGCAACAGTCCGACCGCGAAGGTGGACAGCCCCATGATCCCCATGGTCACCAGGAAGGTATTCTTGCGCCCCACCATATCGCCCACCCGGCCGAAGACGAGCGCGCCGAACGGCCGCACCGCAAACCCCGCTGCGAATGCAGCCAGCGCGAAGATGAAGCCCGTGGTTTCATTGACGCCCGAGAAAAACTGTGCGGAAATGATCGTGGCGAGCAGGCCGTAGAGATAGAAATCATACCATTCGAAAACAGTGCCAAGCGATGAGGCCAGGATGACGAGCCATTCGTTCTGCTTTGGTGTGTCCGCCTTCGCCGTCATGCCCGCTCCCTGCTTTTTCCATATCTCTGTCGCTCCGCGCGTGCGGAAATCCCGGCGTCGTTACGACAAGGCAAGGCAGGTTTCAACGCGGCTGACGCATGAACGCGGTGGCGCGTGTCAGCGCATTCTCCCGGATGTTCATGTAGAACAGATTATAGTCCACATTGTGATAATTGCCGAAGGGGATCACCAGATCCTCATATATCTTGGCCGCCTTGGAAACATAGAGCGCGCCATCCTTGCAGCGCGCCGAGACCATGCCGACATCGGGCGCGCGCGGACGCGTTCCGGGGCCGTAAACCCAAGCCCCCATATTGAGTGACTTGGCGGCTTTGCCCGTTCCCGTCGTCCAGCTCAGCGGGTTGATGCAGGTATAGGGGCGCTTGATCGTCTCCGGCGTGTAGTTGCTGGTCTTGCCCAGCGTGAGCCGCTGGAATGTGGCATTGCGGCCTTCGCCAAAGCTGCTGTAGCTGATCACGCAACGCACATCGCTGGCCGTCTGGCAGGGCGTGATGTCGCGCAGCCCCCTATACCAGTCCGCCTCGATCCAGTGGCCGATGAGATAAGCCACCACCAGCCGCTTGGCGACCGGCTTGGCATCGATCCGCTCCTCGATCAGCCGCCGCAGGATGCGCGATCCCTGGCTGTGCCCCGCGATGATGAACGGACGGCCGTTGTTATAATTGTCGAGATAATATTCGAAAGCGCGGCGCACATCCTGATAGGCCAGATCGACCGCCGCTTCGGAATTGGCAGACCATTTCACATAGCCGCCCAGCGTCATCTGCCGGTAATGCGGGGCGTACACCTTGCAGCAGGCGTTGAAGACACTGGCCTGGCTGCGGATCGTGGTATCCTCAATCTGCTTGCGATAGGCGGCGTCGTTCACATCGGCATTCCAGTCGGTCTGGCTGAAAAACACGGTGGGATAAACGTAGAAAACATCCACTGCCGCGCGCGCCTGATCCCCCGGCTGCACGCCGAGCGGCGCGACATCGGCCTCGTCGCGCGTGTTGGGCAAGGCAACCCAATTGCTCAAATCTCGATAATTCGGCCGGGGCGGCGCACGACGCTCATCGAACGGCTGCGCCGGGGGCTTGTTATTCTTCATGATCTTCATCGCATCGATGATCCCCGCCTGCGAAGACGAAGCGGCGATGGCGCATGACAGTGCAATTGCGGCCAAGGATTTACGCATGGTTCTGCTCCCTGTTTCCCCACCAAGGCGAACGCTAACAGTTTTCCATGGGCTGGCCAGCCGATAATTTTCGCGTCTTGCCCTCCGGCGACCCTGCCCATTGCCGGCTGGCGCGCACCGCCCAAGCTGATAAGATTGGCAGCATCCTCAAACGCGAGAACCCTCATGCGTTTTTTGTTCATCCCCGGAGTCCTGTTGATGTCGCTTGCCCCCGCTGACGCCGCCGAGCGCCCCGACTGGACGATCGTGATCCATGGCGGCGCTGGCGCGATGGCCCCCGGAAAATTGACGCCGGAACAAGAAAAGGCGGCTTTGGCCGGCCTCGATTCCGCGCTGGAAGCGGGATCGAAGGTTCTGGCTGACGGCGGCTCCGCGGTCGATGCGGTGGAAGCCGCGGTGCAGGTGCTGGAAGATGATCCCCATTTCAACGCGGGGCGCGGCGCGGTCTTCACCTACGAAGGCGGGAACGAACTGGATGCCGCAATCATGGATGGCACCACGCGCGCCGCGGGTGCGGTCGCCGGGGTAACCCGCACCCGGCATCCGGTCAGCCTGGCGCGCGCCGTCATGGAGAAAAGCCCGCATGTCCTGCTCAGCCGCCAGGGCGCGGATATCTTTTCGGTGGAGCAAGGGCTGGAACAGGTGGACCCGAGCTGGTTCGCCACGCCGGAGCGCAAGCGCCAGCTTGAAGAACTCAAGGCCAAAAAGGTCGGCTGGTATGATGTGGATATGAAATATGGCACGGTCGGCGCGGTCGCCGTGGATCGCAAGGGACATGTCGCCGCCGCCACATCGACCGGCGGGCTGACCGGCAAGCGCTGGGGCCGGATCGGGGATTCGCCGATCATCGGCGCGGGCACCTATGCCGACGATCGCGCCTGCGCCGTCTCGGCCACGGGCGCGGGCGAATTCTTCATCCGCCTGGGCGTGGCGCACGAAATCTGTGCCCGCGTCCGCTTCACCGGCGAATCGCCCAAGCAGGCCGCCGATCATGTGATGGCCGAATTGCGCGATCTGGGCGGGACCGGCGGCGTGATCGTCACCGGGCCGGACGGCGCGGCTTATTGGTCGTTCAACACGCCCGGCATGTATCGCGGCCGCAACACCAGTCTCGGTGGCAAGCAGATCGCGATCTATGGGGATGAAGAGTAGGAAAGCCCGGCCATCTCCGCTAATCGCGCGACATGACACGCCTCCTCGCTTTCCTCACCGCCCTGCTCCTGATCCCCGCCCCCGCTTCGGCCTGGTGGGAATATGGGCATGAGACGGTGGGACAGATCGCCTATAAGCAGGTGACGCCCAAGACGCGCGCCGCAATCCGCCGCCTGCTGGCCAAGGGCGCGTTGCTGGAAACGCCCACCTGCCCGATCAACACGATCGAGAAGGCGGCCTATTGGGCCGATTGCATCAAGGAGCTCGGCCCGCGCTTCAGCTATGCCTATTCCTGGCATTATCAGAATGTGGACATCTGCAAGCCGTTCGATCTGAAAGCGGCGTGCAAGGACGGCCATTGCGTATCCGCCCAGATCGAGCGCAACGCCAAGCTGCTGAAGGACCGCACGGTGCCGGAACGCGAACGGCTGATGGCGCTGGCCTTCCTCATCCATTTCATGGGCGATCTGCATCAGCCGCTTCACGCCGGAGACAAAGGCGATCTGGGCGGCAATCGCGCCAAGGCGGCTTATGGCGCATTCTCGACCGAGCGGATGAATCTGCACAGCATCTGGGATGGCTATCTGGCCGAGCGCGCCATCTCCACCCCGCCCTCCATAGTGCGTATCTATTCCCCCTCCGAACGCGCCGAAATGGGGGCTGGCACGGTGGAGGATTGGAGCCGCGAAAGCTGGGCCGTGGCGCGCGATTCCGTTTATGGCATGGCCTACGGCGGCGATCCCTGCAGCATCACGCCGCCTGCCCGATCGATGCTGACCAACGAAAAGATCGAAAGCCTGATCGCGCCGCTGCGACTGGAAGTGGAGCGCGGCGGGATCCGGCTGGCACGGATGCTGGACGAGGCCTTGGGCTGAGGGGATTTTATCCCAAACACCGTTCGGGCTGAGCCTGTCGAAGCCCTTTCCTTCTTTCAGGTCACAAAAGTGAGAGGCTTCGACAGGCTCAGCCCGAACGGCCTTGAAAATACTCCTTACCGCACCCGCGCCTGGGGATATGTGCCCAGCAGGCGCACCCATTTGGAATGAAAGTGCAGCTCCTCCAAGGCGCGATCCACCGCTGGATCGCCCGGCGCACCCTCGATATCCGCATAAAATTCGGTTGCGGCGAAGCTTGCGCCGCGCTGATAGCTTTCCAGCTTGGTCATGTTGACGCCATTGGTCGCAAAGCCGCCCATTGCCTTGTAAAGCGCGGCGGGGACGTTCTTCACCTCGAAAATGAAGGTCGTCATCGGCGTGCCATGGATCACGCGATCCGGCGCTTCGCGCGCCAGCGCCACGAATCGCGTCATATTGTCGTCCGAATCGGCCAGATGCTCGGCGATCGTATCAAGGCCGTAGAGACCCGCGGCCAGTGGCGGCGCCACAGCGGCCACGGTCGGATCGTTCATTTCCGCAACCAGAGCGGCCGCACCCGCGGTATCAGCATAAGGCACCGGCATGATGCCCCGCGCACGCAGCCATTTGCGACACTGCCCCAGCGCCTGCGGATGGCTGATCGCCTGGGTGATCCCCTCAAGCGGCCCATTGGACATCAGACTGTAGCGGATGGGCAGAAAATGCTCGCCAGTGATCACCAGACCCGATTCGGGAAGCAGGAAGTGCATGTCCGCAACGCGGCCATGCAGCGAATTTTCGATGGGAATCAGCGCGCAATCGGCCCGCCCTTCCTTCACCGCATCGATCGCATCTTCGAAACCGAAGCACGGCAAAGCCAGGCCTTGCGGAAAGGCCTGTTCTACAGCGATATGGGAATTTGCGCCCGGTGCGCCTTGAAAAGACACGGCGCGCTGCGGTTCTGCGGCTGCGGCGTCGATCATCGCCTGAACGATCGGGCGGGCGGGGGCGGGATAATTTTCCATATGGCGAGCGGCGCTAAACAGTATCTTCGCAACGCACAAGCAGCGGCTTGCGATGGCGGCGATGCGCCCCTAAAGGGAAGCCGAAATATAGAAAAGCGTGCTTCAAAGGGACTTCCATGGACGACAAGTTCAACACGATCGCGGGTTGGGTATTGGCGGCGGGCATCGTCGCATTGGGAACCTCGATCGTCAGCGGGATGTATTTCGCCGCTCACGAGCCGGAAAAGCCCGGCTTCGAAGTGGCTGACGCCGCGCCGGCCGATGGCGGTGGCGCTGCTGCGAAGGTCGATATCGCGACGCTGCTGCCGACAGCGGACGCAGCCAAGGGTGCCGAAGTCTTCAAGAAGTGCACGGCCTGCCACACGATCACTCAAGGTGGTGCAAACGGCATTGGCCCGAATCTCTACGCCACGATGGGCGAGGAAATCGGCCATGGCAAAGGCGGCTTCGCTTTCTCGCCCGCGCTTTCGGGCAAGGGCGGCAATTGGGATTTCGCGTCGATGGATGCGTGGCTGACGTCTCCCAAGAAGTTCGCGCCAGGCACCAAGATGACCTTTGCGGGCCTCTCCAAGCCTGAAGATCGCGCCAATCTGCTGGTTTACATGAACGCGCAGGGCTCCAACATCCCGTTGCCGGCGGCCTCGGCCGCGCCGGCAGCCGATGCAGCAGCGCCCGCTGACAACGCAGCGGCTCCGGCCAACGCAGCGGCTCCGGCAGACAATGCGGCGGCCCCGGCCGCAAACGCAACCGCACCCGCCGCGCATTGATGAAAGGCTCTCCGCAAGGAGAGCCGATCCGCGTCGAAACGCTGACCGGCCATGCGCTGGCGCGATCGATCGACGCGCTGGCGGCCTTGCGGATCAGCGTGTTCCGCGCCTTTCCCTATCTCTATTACGGGGATGCCGCCTATGAGCGCGCCTATCTGAACGCCTATATAGCTAGCCGCGATGCCGTGGTGATCGGCGCATTCGACGGCGACACGCTGGTGGGCGCGGCCACGGCAGCCCCGATGGAGGATCACGCGCAGGCCTTTGCCGCGCCCTTCGACGCGCGCGGGCATGATCTGACCGACATCCTCTATTGCGGCGAATCGGTTTTGCTCCCCGCCTATCGCGGGAAGGGACTGGGCCATGCCTTTTTCGATGGCCGCGAGGCGCACGCCCGTGCGCTTGGCCGCCGCCATGTCGCCTTCTGCGCGGTCATCCGCGCGGAGGACCACCCTGCCCGTCCTATGGACTATGCCCCGCTCGACCCCTTCTGGCGCAAGCGCGGCTATGCGCCGCTGCAAGGCATGACCACCGATTTCGCGTGGAAGGATATCGGCGACGCGCACGAAACGCCAAAGCCGATGCAATTCTGGATGAAAGCGGTTTAGCGCCGGCGGATTTTGATTCCCGCGCAATGAAAACGCGGCATGATGGTTTGCCATCATGCCTATGCTAGGTCAGCCGACATGCTTCATATGCACAGCCTTGCCGGCATCGTCGAAATAGATGGACTCAAATATGAGTGGGAATTGCAGCGAGAGCCGCAATGGTCCGATGCCGATGGCTGGAAGGGCATGACGGTCTTGTTGCGGGAGGCGGATACGCAGCGCGCAGCATTGCTGGAATTTCCCCCGCCCAAGCGCTTGTTGAAAGGATTGCAGCGGGGCAGGCTTCAGATCAACGATGCCCTGGTCTCCCGGGGCGTTCGCGCTGCCTTGCTGGCAGGATGGGAACCCGCATCACGCGGCAAGCCAATGGTGTTCATGGTCGATGCAGACGGCAATTAGCGACGAATCAGCTATAAAGACGGTCAGGTGAATTTGGCCAAATGCGTCACCATAATTCATTGTCATGGTGCGTCTGCAATACGTCACTGGACGCGACACACGCGCAGGCCAAGGCTTCAACAAAGCCTCAAACGGCGCCTTCCGAATAGAAATCCTGCACGATCTTCCACGCCTCTTCCGCCGTTTCCACGAAGTGAAACAATTCCAGATCCTTGTGTGCGATCACGCCTTCATCGGCGAGCGCCTCGAAATTCACGACCTTCTCCCAGAATTCGCGGCCGAACATCAGCACGGGGATGGGCTTGATCTTGCCCGTCTGGATCAGGGTCAGCAGTTCGAACGTCTCGTCGAACGTGCCGAAACCGCCAGGGAAGACCGCCAGCGCGCGGGCGCGCAGCAGGAAGTGCATCTTCCTCAGCGCAAAATAGTGGAATTGGAAGCTGAGCGACGGCGTGACATAGGGATTGGGTGCCTGTTCGTGCGGCAACACGATGTTGAGGCCCACCGTTTCAGCACCGACGTCCACCGCGCCACGATTGGCGGCTTCCATGATCGACGGGCCACCGCCCGAGCAGACCACGAAATGCCGCCATCCATCCAGATCGCGGGGTGCCTGGCTGGCCATCTGCGCAAGCGCGCGCGCGACATCATAATATTTGGATTTGGCGATCAGGCTTTCGGCGATCCTCCGTCCACGCTCATCGGTCGCCAGGTCGAGCAATACCTGCGCCTTGGCGGGTTCCGGAATGCGCGCCGAGCCATAGAAGACCATCATCGAGGCGATCTTGGCTTCGTCGAGCAGCAATTCGGGCTTCAGCAATTCAAGCTGAAAGCGCACGGGGCGGAGATCCTCGCGCAGCAGGAAATCATTGTCCTGGAAGGCGAGCTTATAGGCCGGATGCTGGGTCTGGGGGGTGGAAACCGCCTGCTTGGCCTGTTCGGCTTCCTGCTTGGCGCCCGCGAAAACGCGGCTTGGTACTTTCTGTTCTGTCATCCACCGTATTTAGGAAGTTTTAGCCGCAGGCGAAACCCTCAGCGGCAAAATGGTCCCTTGCCCATATCGAAGTGAAAATGATCGTGATGCGCGGAATTATAGTCCGGGCTGAGCACGATGCCGAAACGCTTGCAGGCCGATGTGTGAACGGTGCGCAGGAAATTCCGCTCCGATTGCGTCCCATCCTTCCACCCGCCCTTAACCGCAACCCGCCGCCCGTCCGCCAGGATGAAAGCAGATACGTCCACGGCGTTGCTCAGCGCGTGCTGGGATAATTTGCCCGAGGATGAGCCGACGATGTTGCGGCAGCTATAGGTGCCCATCGTTTCGATCTTCAGCACTTCGCTGCCCAATATCCGCCGCCCCGCAGGAGCCACGGCAAAGCGCGTCCAGGCCGCGAAATTGCGCGCCAGCGGGCATTGCATCGCGCCCAGAT
The DNA here is from genome assembly GCF_014199215.1 of Sphingobium boeckii. Lineage (GTDB taxonomy): Bacteria > Pseudomonadota > Alphaproteobacteria > Sphingomonadales > Sphingomonadaceae > Sphingobium_A > Sphingobium_A boeckii. The sequence continues at coordinate 534,295 of NZ_JACIJC010000001.1, read as the reverse complement.
TGGTGACGGGAATGCCGATATCGAGAAGCTGGACGCTGCGCAGCGCCGAACAACCGCCGCCAAATTCGCGTTCGGGCAGGAAATTATATTTCACCCTGGCAGCACCCAGATCAGCCAGGCATTGCCGCGTTGCCGAGTCTGAAGCGTAGACCAGTTTCTGACCATTCGGCTTTTTCTGTGCAACGCGCTTGCGATCGGAACCCCCGCCGCCGATGCAGGCGGAGAGCGTCAGCGCTGCGATCAGCGGCATTGCCCAAAATATTTTTCCCCGCCGGAAATTCATGAGTCCGTCCATATCATGCGGCGATTCCGGCGGGAATCCCCCTCACGCGCATTTGCGACGGGGCGATTGACACGAGCGCCCACATCTCTAGAGGCGGCGACGGGCCACGCGGTCCCAACGCCGCGCGTGCTCTCTGTGAGGAGAGACTACATGACTGACTTGTTACCCGTTCCGGACGTAAAACCTGCACGTCCCCATTTTTCTTCCGGCCCCTGCGCTAAGCCGCCCGGCTGGACCCCCGAGAAACTCGCCATCGACGTGATGGGCCGCTCACACCGGTCGAAGATCGGCAAGACGCGCCTGCAATATGCGATCGATCTGATGCGCGAGATGCTGAAGCTGCCCGACACGCATCGTATCGGCATCGTCCCCGGCTCGGATACCGGTGCCTTCGAAATGGCGATGTGGACGATGCTGGGTGCCAAGCCCGTCACCGCCATCGCCTGGGAGAGCTTCGGCGAAGGCTGGGTGACCGATGCGGTCAAGCAGCTCAAGATCGACCCGACCGTGCTGCGCGCCGATTATGGCCAATTGCCCGATCTCGACACGGTCGACTGGTCCAATGACGTTCTCTTCACCTGGAACGGCACCACGTCTGGCGTGCGCGCGCCCAACGGCGATTGGATCCCCGAAGACCGCGAAGGTCTGTCCTTTGCCGATGCGACCAGCGCGGTCTTTGCCTATGAGATTCCCTGGGACAAGATCGATGTCGCCACCTTCTCCTGGCAGAAGGTGCTGGGCGGCGAAGGCGGTCATGGCGTCCTCATCCTCGGCCCGCGCGCCGTCGAACGGCTCGAAACCTACACCCCCGCATGGCCGTTGCCCAAGGTGTTCCGCCTTGTTTCCAAGGGCAAGCTCGCCGAGGGCGTGTTCAAGGGCGAGACGATCAACACGCCGTCCATGCTGGCCGTGGAAGATGCGATCTTCGCGCTCGAATGGGCGAAGTCGATCGGCGGCGCTGACGGCCTGATCGCACGCAGCGATGCCAATGCGGCCGCGCTCGACACGATCGTCGCGGATCGCGACTGGCTCGGCCATCTCGCGGCCGATCCGGCATCACGCTCCAAGACCAGCGTCTGCCTGACGGTCGACGGCGCTGATGAGGCGCTCATCAAGAAGATGGCCGCGCTGCTGGAAGGCGAACATGCGGCCTATGACATTGCGGGCTACCGCGATGCCCCCGCTGGGCTTCGCATCTGGTGCGGCGCGACCGTGGATACAGCCGATGTCGTGGCGCTCGGCCCATGGCTCGACTGGGCCTATGCCAAGGCGAAAGCCGCTTAACTTCCCCGATTGCTGTCATCCCCGCGAAAGCGGGGATCCAGTTTTTCTTTTTACATCGCCTGGATTCCCGCCTGCGCGGGAATGACACCCAAAAGGACGATACCCATGCCCAAAGTGCTTATTTCCGACAAGATGGACCCCAAGGCCGCCCAGATCTTCCGCGAACGCGGTGTCGAAGTGGACGAAATCACCGGCAAGACGCCGGAAGAACTGATGGCGATCATCGGCGAATATGACGGCCTCGCCATCCGCTCCTCTACCAAGGTGACCAAGGAAATCCTTGAGCACGCCACCAATCTGAAGGTCATCGGCCGCGCTGGCATCGGCGTGGACAATGTCGATATCCCCGCGGCGTCCGCCAAAGGCGTGGTCGTGATGAACACGCCATTCGGCAATTCGATCACAACCGCCGAACATGCCATCGCATTGATGTTCGCGCTCGCCCGCCAATTGCCCGAGGCCGATCTTTCGACCCAGGCCGGCAAGTGGGAAAAGAACCGCTTCATGGGCGTGGAGCTGACCAACAAGACGCTTGGCCTGATCGGTGCGGGCAATATCGGTTCGATCGTGGCAGATCGCGCGCGCGGCCTGAAGATGAAGGTCGTCGCTTATGATCCCTTCCTCACCGCCGAACGGGCCGTGGAGATGGGCGTCGAAAAGGCCACGCTGGACGAATTGCTCGCCAAGGCTGATTTCATCACGCTGCATACGCCGCTCACCGATCAGACGCGCAACATCCTCTCCGCCGAAAATATCGCGAAGACCAAGAAGGGCGTCCGCATCATCAACTGCGCACGCGGTGGCCTGATCGATGAAGCGGCTTTGAAGGCAGCGCTCGATTCGGGACACGTCGGCGGTGCTGCGCTCGACGTGTTCGTGGAAGAACCTGCCAAGGCGTCTCCGCTGTTCAACACGCCCAACTTCATCTCCACCCCCCATCTGGGCGCGTCCACCAGCGAGGCGCAGGTGAACGTGGCCATTCAGGTGGCCGAGCAATTGGCCGATTATCTGATGACCGGCGGCGTCACCAATGCGCTGAACGTCCCTTCGCTCTCCGCGGAGGAAGCGCCCAAGCTCAAGCCCTATATGGCGCTGGCCGAAAAGCTGGGCAGCCTTGTGGGGCAGCTTGAAGGCACCGGAATCCAGGGTGTGGCGATCGAAGTGGAAGGCGCGGCTGCAGAGCTGAACCCCAAGCCGATCACCGCCGCGGTTCTGGCCGGGTTGATGCGCGTCTATTCGGACACGGTGAACATGGTCAACGCGCCGTTCCTGGCCAAGGAGCGCGGGCTCGATGTGCGCGAAGTGCGTCATGACCGCGAGGGCGATTATCACACACAACTCCGCGTGACCGTCACCACCGAAACCGGCGAACGCTCGGTCGCGGGCACGCTGTTCGGCAATGGTCAGCCCCGGCTGGTCGAATTGCACGGCATCAAGGTCGAGGCCGATCTGGATGGCGACATGCTCTATGTCGTCAATCAGGACGCGCCCGGCTTCATCGGCCGCATCGGCTCTGCTTTGGGCGAAGCAGATGTGAACATCGGCACCTTCCATCTGGGCCGCCGCAGTGCGGGCGCAGGCGGCGAAGCCGCGCTGCTGCTCTCGGTCGACAGCCCCGTGCCGGAGCCGTTGCTGTGGAGCGTGTGCAAGCTCCCCGGCGTGAAGAAGGTGAAAGCGCTGAAGTTTTGATGGGATGCAGGGTTGGGGCGTAAAAACCCCGACCCGTCAATATCCGCGTGCGCGAGGACCCTGCTTCTTTTTCCTTCGAATAACGCAAGGAAAAGCGGGATTTCCGCGTGCGCGGGAATGACAGAGGTTTCACATTCTATACTTCGCGCGCGAATCCGTTAAGGACCGTGCCATGATTCCCCCAGGCCTCCTTCCCGAAGGTTTTCGTGACCGCTTGCCGCCCCAGGCCGACGCCTCCGCGCGCCTCGTCCGGCGCGTGCTCGATACCGCCGCACTGCACGGTTACGAGCGCGTTTCGCCGCCATTGGCCGAATTCGAGGCCGGCCTTGTCGGTCGCCTGAAATCGGCCAAGGCGCAGGATCTGCTCCGCGTGGTCGATCCTTTGTCGCAGCGCACTTTGGCGCTCCGGCCCGACATTACCGCACAGGTCGGCCGCATCGCCGCCACGCGCATGGCGCATCATCCGCGCCCCGTGCGGCTGTCCTATGCCGGCCCGGTCCTGAAGCTGAAGGCCAGCCAACTCCGCCCCGAACGCGAATTGATGCAGGTGGGTGCCGAACTGATCGGTCTTGATAGCGTCGCCGCCGCCAGCGAGATCGTCATGGTCGCAATTGAGGCGCTAGAGCGCGCGGGCGTTGCGGGGATCACGCTGGATTTCACGTTGCCCGATCTGGTCGATACGCTGGCGGGCGGGCCATTGCCAATGGACCCCGCACAGACCGAAGCCGTCAAAACATTGCTCGACGCCAAGGATGCGGGCGGGCTTGCCGCAAAGGACGCGCTGGCGTTCCTGCCGCTCGTGGAAGCCGCGGGACCCTTTGAAACGGCGTTGGCGCGGTTGCGGGCCTTCGACATGGGCGGTGCGCTCACCAGCCGGCTCGATGCGCTGGAGCAGATCGCAGCGCCCCTGAAGGGCCGCGTGACGCTCACGCTCGATCCCACGGAACGGCATGGCTTCGAATATCAGAGCTGGTTCGGATTCTCGCTGTTTGCAGCAGGCGTCAGCGGTGAGATCGGCCGCGGCGGATCCTATGCCATCGCGCATGAGGACGGCCGCGAAGAACCCGCGATCGGCTTTTCGCTTTATTGCGATCCGCTGGTGGACGCCGGCATCGGCGCCAGGGAACGCCGGCGCCTGTTCATCCCCTTTGGCACCGATCCGGCGATTTCGGCCAAGATTCGCGCCGATGGCTGGGTAACTGTTGCGGCGTTGACGGCAAGCGATAGCGCGGAAGCGCAGATCTGCTCGCATGTGCTGCGTGATGGCGTGGCGGTTCCGGTATAGGTATCAAACGGCCGTCACCCTGAACTTGTTTCAGGGTCCATTTCAAAGTCGCGACCATTGGCCCAACGGACGAATGGATGCTGAAACAAGTTCAGCATGACGGCAGGGGGTGGTCCGACGGAATAGGCACCAAACACGTTGCGTGCAGCGTTGCCAACCTAGCCCGCGACCACGGTTTTGACGAAAGCATCCACCACGTCCGTTGCATAATCCCCTGCCGTGCCCAGTTCATGATTGAGCCGTCCATGCGTCGTATCGGGAATCGCGGTCACCACCGCGTCCGCCCCGCCCTGTTGCAATGCCGCCACGAACGCCTTGCTCTGATTGCCTGATTCCTCACGGCTACCAACATAGAGGATTGCCCAATGCGGCGCATTGGGTGCGGCGGTATGATGGATCGGGGAGAGCCGCGCCCATTCCGCCTCGTCCCTGCCCCAGGCGCGGGCATAGATGCGCTGTTCGATCCCGTGCCCCTTCATCACGCTGGCCACATCATAGCCCGCGCCATCCAGCAGCACGACGCCGCGCACCGCGCCGAAATCGCTGCCGAGGTAGCGCGAATCGGTGGAGACCAGCGCGGCCAGATGCGCGCCCGCGCTATGCCCCATCAGGATGATCCGGTCTGGATCGAAACCCAACCGGTTGGCATCGCGGCGCAGCGCGCCGATCGCCGCAGCCACATCGCGCGCCTCTTCTTCTATCGAGACCTGCGGCGAGAGCCGGTAGCCGATCGAGGCGAAGGCATAGCCCTGGGTGAAATGCGCAGGCTTGTTCCACACCGTGTTGACCGGATCGCCATGGATCCAGCCGCCGCCGTGGATGAAGGCGATCAAGGGTGGACGTCCGCCAACCATGGCTGGATAGACATAGGATATCTGTTTGGGATCATTGCCATAAGGCTGCTTTTGCGCCGGGATCGCCGCGCCATCCTTTGCCCCGCGCATCTCCTTGATCTTCGCGCGGCAGCCTTGGCTCAACTGATCCTGCTTCTCGATCAGACATGCCCGGATCTTCTCGCGATCGCGCGACAGGCCGCAAAGTTTCTTTACGTCCGCCAGACAAGGCCGCTTGGGGGCGGCAGCCGCGCCGCCATTGGAACAGGCCAGCAAGGCGGCCAGCCCGGCCGCCATCAGCATCGACATGAAACGCATCATCGTTCTCCTGGGTCAAAAATCATGGGAATCACGCGCCGATGCCTTCGCGCGATGGACGCGGCGAGCGTTTGCTTCTAGGGACGGCGCGCAACAACGGGGAAGGTCCGGACTTTGGCGAACGTAGCTGTAATTGGTGCCCAATGGGGCGATGAGGGCAAGGGCAAGATCGTCGACTGGCTTGCCGAACGGGCAGACGTCGTCGTCCGCTTCCAGGGCGGCCATAACGCCGGCCATACGCTCGTCATCGGCGAAAACGTCTACAAGCTCTCGCTGCTCCCTTCGGGTATCGTCCGTGGCACGCCCAGCGTGATCGGCAATGGCGTCGTGCTCGATCCCTGGGCGCTGAAGGCCGAAGTCGAGAAGCTGACCGCCCAAGGCGTGACGATCACGCCCGATGTGCTGCACATTGCGGATAATTGCGCGTTGATCCTGCCCTTCCACCGTGATCTCGACGCGCTGCGCGAGGATGCGTCCGGCGCAGGCAAGATCGGCACCACGCGGCGCGGCATCGGCCCGGCCTATGAAGACAAGGTGGGCCGTCGCGCGATCCGCGTGTGCGATCTGGCGCATCTGGATGATCTCGGCCCGCAACTCGATCGCCTCTGCGCGCATCACGATGCGCTCCGCGCCGGTTTCGGCGAGCCGCCCGTGGACCGCGACGCGCTTGTGGCCGAATTGCGCGAGATCGCGGATTTCGTGCTGTCTTTCGCCAAGCCGGTCTGGCTGATGCTGAACGAAGCCCGCAAGCGCGGCGATCGCATCCTGTTCGAAGGCGCGCAGGGCGTGCTGCTCGATGTCGATCATGGCACCTATCCCTTCGTCACCTCGTCCAACACGATCGCGGGCACAGCGGCCGGCGGTTCCGGGCTTGGCCCCAGCGCCGTCGGCTTCGTCCTCGGCATCGCCAAGGCTTATACAACGCGCGTCGGCTCCGGACCCTTTCCCACCGAGCTTGAAAATGATGTTGGCGAGCGTCTCGGCGTGCGCGGGCATGAATTCGGCACCGTCACGGGGCGCAAGCGCCGCTGCGGCTGGTTCGATGCCGTGCTGGTGCGTCAGGCCGCGGCCGTCTCGGGCGTCACCGGAATTGCACTGACCAAGCTGGATGTGCTGGACGGGTTCGAGACGATCAGCATCTGCACGGGCTATCTGCTACATGGCCAGACGCTGGATCATTTTCCGTCCAATGCCGCCGATCAGGCCGCCGTTCAGCCCGTATATGAGGAAATCGAAGGCTGGTCGCAATCGACTGCAGGGGCGCGGAGCTGGGCGCAGCTTCCGGCACAGGCGATCAAATATATCCGCCGCATCGAGGAATTGATCCAATGCCCGGTCGCGCTGGTCTCCACCTCGCCCGAGCGCGAAGATACGATCCTCGTGCGTGATCCATTTCTGGACTGAGTCGCTTTTGTCGTCTCGCTGACTTTTTCCGGTAACGGAAGCAGCCCAGTGCGCTTTGATGACATCACGCGAAGCCACTGGTCTGCTCCCCCGCTCGCATGGCGAGCAGGGCGGCGAAATCGCAACATCGCTCTCCGATTGGGCGCATATCATCGCTTTCGGGGCGATCGGCTGGCCCTGGCTGCTGCGCAGCCTTTCGGGGGGCAGAAAGCGGGACAAGCGTGCGCTGCTCGATCGTCTCGGCCTGCCGCATGATGCTTTGCCCAATCTGGGAAGCTGGAAAGCCGACACCGCGCTGCTCGGGCTGATCGTGGACAGCGTGGAGCGCCTGCAGCCGCGCGTGGTGATCGAACTGGGTGCAGGCGCTTCGACGCTGGTGACGGCGCGCGCGTTGCAATTGAACGGCGGCGGGCGGCTGATCAGCTTCGATCAGCATCGCGATTTCGTCGATTCCACCCGCGGCTGGCTGGGTGATTATGGCCTGGAGGCGGATATGCGCGCCGCAGCGCTCGTTCCCGCGCCCGGCGGGTGGCCGGGCTATTGGTATGATATCGGTGCCCTGCCCGATGCGATCGACATGCTGATCATCGATGGCCCACCCTGGGCGATCCATCCCTATGTGCGCGGCGCGGCCGAATGCCTGTTCGACAGGATCGTGCCCGGCGGCATGATCCTGCTTGACGATGGCGCGCGGCCGGGCGAGCGTATCGTGATGCGGCGCTGGCGCAAGAACTGGCCCGATTTCGATTTTCATCTGCGGCACGGCGGCACCAAGGGCACCGTGATCGGCATCCGAAGGGGCTGAGACATGGCGCTCAATATTCCGGTGATCTACGGTTCCTACCGCACCGGCCGGATGGGGATACGCCTCGCCGATTTCATCGTGTCTCGCCTGAATACGCGCGGAGAGAAAGCCGAACTGATCGACGCCAGGGCGATCGGCCTGCCGATGCTGGACAAGCGCTATGCGGATCACCCTGCGGGGGAAGCGCCCGAGGCGATGGAGCGACTGGCGGAAACGCTGCGCAACGCCGATGCGTTCGTCTTCGTGGCGGGTGAATATAATCAGGGTGTGCAGCCCGGCCTGAAGAATCTGGTCGATCATTATCTCCAGGAATTCGCATACCGTCCTGCAGCGATCGCCTGTTATTCCGCGGGCGTCTTCGCGGGCGTGCGATCCATGGCGAGCTGGCGCGTGACTTTGGCGGCGCTGGGGATGCCCACGATCGGCGAAATCCTGCCGCTGGGCCAGATCGGCCATGCGCTTGACGAACGGGGCGAACCCACCGGCGATGGTGGCGCACGGCTGGAAAAGAACTTTCCCAAATTCGCCGGCGAACTGCGTTGGTGGGCAGAGGCCGCCAAGGCTCAGAGGGCCGCGCAGACGCCGCCCGTCTAACTCACCCGCCCCGCTTCATTATCCGCATTGGGCGCGGTGGAGCAGCTTCTGATCCGCCAGCACCAGCGCCATCATCGCCTCCACCACGGGTGCACCGCGAATGCCGACGCACGGATCATGACGCCCCTTGGTCATGATCTCGCTCGCCGTGCCTTCGCGGGTGATCGTTTCCACCGGAGTCAGGATCGAGCTGGTCGGTTTGAACGCCACGCGCACGCGCACCGGCTGTCCGGTGGAAATGCCGCCCGCAATGCCGCCCGCATGATTGGCCAGGAATTCCGGGCCATCCATGCCCGGCCGCATCGGATCGGCATTATCCTCGCCACGCAATTTGGCCGCGGCAAAGCCATCGCCAATCTCCACGCCCTTTACGGCGTTGATGCTCATCAGCGCAGCCGCCAATTCGCTATCCAATTTGGCATAAAGCGGCGCGCCCCAGCCTGCAGGAACGCCGGTGGCTTCGCATTCGATCACAGCACCCAGCGACGATCCCGCCTTGCGCGCTTCATCGACCATTTTCTCCCAGCGCTTAGCGGCCTCGGGATCGGGGCAGAAGAAAGGATTGCGCGCGATCTCCGCAGCATCGAACCGCGCCGGATCGATCGCATCGCCGCCGATTTCGGAAACCCAGGCGAGAATGCTGACTTCGTGGATCACCGCGCGCGCCACGCCGCCCGCCGCCACGCGCGCCGCGGTCTCCCGCGCCGAACTGCGCCCACCGCCGCGATAATCGCGGAAACCGTATTTCGCGTCATAGGCATAATCGGCATGGCCGGGGCGATAGGCCAAAGCGACCTCCGAATAATCCTTCGAACGCTGGTCCACATTCTCGATCATCAGGCTGATCGGGGTGCCCGTCGTGCGGCCTCCGAACACGCCAGAAAGGATGCGCACCTGATCAGGCTCCTGCCGCTGCGTCGTGAAGCGCGACGTGCCGGGACGGCGCTTGTCGAGAAAGGGCTGGAGATCGGTTTCGGAGAGCGCCAGCCCCGGCGGACAGCCATCCACCACCGCGCCCAAGGCAGGCCCATGGGATTCACCCCAAGTGGTAAACCGGAAAACGCGGCCGAAGGTGTTGAAGCTCATTCTGAGTGCCTTGCAAAATGACCAAGCAGCCAGCGTCGATCATCAATGTTAAATCTATGGACGAGCTGTAACATATCTTCGGTCGAAACTTGAACCGCGCGGAATCCGGTCTCCAAATAGCGATTTCGCCAATTTGGTCCAGAATGTCCCTCAGACAGATAAGTTACGAGCGCTCTAAACATGTCGTCAACTTCAAAATGTTGTAAAAATGGCTCGCTCAGATTTTTGGACATCTTCAACAAATTGTGTCCGAATTTATTTCGGACTTTCTCTAAGCTGAGTTTACGACGCAGGTCGGCTTTGAAAATCAATTCCAGGCCATGCGATATCAAAAATTCCATCGGATCAGAAAAGCTCGGTTTGGTCGGATGGAGTGAGGCCAATCGAGCCGTGTCGAGATAAGCTACACCAAAATTGTAGAAGCCGATGGGTTCGCTGCGCTCCAATGTCACTGCAAAGCAATATCCGGTGCGTCTTCGGCTTTCATGCCGATCACATTATAGCCGGCATCCACATGGTGAATCTCGCCCGTCACGCCCGAGGCGAGATCGCTGCAGAGATAGAGGCCTGCACCGCCCACATCGTCGATCGTGACATTGCGGCGGAGCGGTGAATTCAGCTCGTTCCATTTCAGGATATAGCGGAAATCGCCGATGCCCGAGGCCGCGAGCGTCTTGATCGGGCCGGCCGAAATCGCATTCACGCGAATGTTTTCCGGCCCCAGATCCATCGCCAGATATTTGACGCTGGCTTCCAGCGCCGCCTTGGCCACGCCCATCACGTTATAATGCGGGATCACCTTTTCCGCGCCGTAATAGCTCAGCGTCACGAGGCTGCCGCCGTTCGGCATCATGGCCCGCGCGCGCCGGGCCACCGCGACGAAGCTGTAGGCGGAGATATTCATCGTCATCAGGAAGTTTTCGAGGCTGGTGTCGATATAACCGCCGCGCAATTCATTCTTGTCCGAAAAGCCGATGGCGTGGACGACGAAATCGATCGTCGGCCAGCGCGCGGCCAGCGTTTCGAACGACTTATCCAGTTCCGCCATGTCCGAAACGTCGCAATCGAGAAGGAAATCCGATCCCAATTGCTCCGCCAGCGGGCGCACGCGCTTTTCCAGCGCCTCGCCCTGATAGCTGAACGCCAGTTCCGCGCCCTGCGCGGCCAGTTGCTGGGCGATGCCCCAGGCGAGCGAGCGATCATTGGCAAGTCCCATGATCAGCCCGCGTTTTCCGGTCATTAAACCGCTCACAATGCCTCCGTCTTTTCAGTCCCTGCCGCTGCGGACTTTGCCCTGTGATCAGGGCTTTCAGCCAGCGCGGCGTTCAATTCGGCCCCGATTACCACGCCAAAGCCAACAAGGTAGAAGAAAATGAGCGCGATCATCACACCGGCGAGACTGCCATATGTGAGATCGTAGCTGACCGCGCTTTCCAGCGCCTTGGGCAGCAGCGTGGAGACACCCAGCCACCACAGCGTGACGGCCGCCGCGCCGGGCCATTTGGGATAGCGTCGCGTGCGATAAGCCGAGGGCGTAAGCGTATAGAAAATCATGTAAAACGCCGCAAATAGCGCGAACGCAGGTGCCGCGCGCGAGGCGGACACCCAGGCGGCCGTATCCGTCGCGAAGGGCAGCACGCGCACGATGAATTGCTCCACGCCGAGCAACACGACCTGAAAACTGAACGCGATCATCACGAGCAACACCGATCCGATGATGATCCCGATCGACCCCAATCGATATTCCCAAAAGGGCCGCGAATAGCTGACGCCATAAGCACGGCGCAGGATATCGCGGATGGTCTCGATGAAACTGCCCGTGGTCCAAAGGCCGATCAGCGCGCCGAACCAGAGCAATGATCCGGACCGGGACATCAGCACATCGTTGATCGGCTTTGCCAGCACCTCAGCCACGCCGGGCGGAACAGTGCGCAGGAAGGCGTTCACCGCATGGATGCCATCCTGCGTGCGGCCCACCAGCCGCGCGGCGGCGGCGGCCACGATGAAGAAGGGAAAGAGCGTGACGAGTGCGAGATAGGCCAGATTGCCCGCATGGATGAAGCCATCGCTATAGACGCCTACCAGCACGCGCTTGGCCACGGTGAAGGGATAAGTGCCGGGCCTGATCCTGTCCCAGCTATCCCCCAGCGCATCGCGCGCCTGATCCAGCCGCTTGCGCCGCGCCTCGGGGGATTGGGGGGAAATGCCGGCCATGCTTGAGGCTATACGCCCAGCCCTGCCCTCGGGTTGCGCCCGTCGTCGCCCGACCAGCCTTCGACAAAGGTTTTGAGCGCCTCGTCCTCGCTGGGCAGATCAATCATCAGCGTGACGAGTTGATCGCCCCGCGCGCCGGCCTTGGCATGAAAGCCCTTGCCCTTCAGCCGCAGAACCTTGCCCGATGTCGCGCCCGCCGGAATGCCCAGCATCACTGCGCCATCCACCGTGGGCACCTTCACCTTGCCGCCCAGCACAGCCTCTTTCAGCGTCACGGGCAGATTGAGGCGGACATTGTCGCCGTCGCGCTCGAAGAAGCGATGCGGGCGCACTTCGATCGTGACGATCGCATCGCCAGCACCGCCCGGCCCCGGCTGCCCCTTGCCGCCGAGCTTCATCTGCGTGCCCGTCTCCACGCCGACGGAGAGCTTCAGATCGATCGTCTTGCCATCCTGCAGCGTGATCCGCTGCGGCTTGAGCGCGGCGGCATCTTCGAACGTGACGGCCAGCTTGTAACTCACGTTGCCGCCCCGCTGCGGCGGCGCCTGTCGCGCGCCGCGTCCGAAGCCGCCGCCGCCGCGCCCGCGTCCGCCGCCAAACAGGCCGTCGAAAATATCGCCCAGATCCATGCCATCATCGCCAAAGGGCTGCCCGCCGCCTTGCCCCGGCCGCGGACCGCCGCCGCCAAAACCGAAGGGCGATGCGGGATTGCCATCCGCATCGATCTCGCCGCGATCGAAGCGCGCGCGCTTATCCTTGTCGCTCAGAAGATCGTAAGCCGAGGTAACTTGCCCGAAGCGCTCAGCGGCCTTGGGGTTATCCTTGTTGCGATCGGGATGAAGCTCTTTCGCAAGCGTGCGATAGGCTTTCTTGATGTCCGCTTCGCTCGCGCCGCGCTGGACGCCCAATGTGGTATAAGGATCTGCCATATGCGCCCTTTAGGCCGGTGTATTGCTTCGACGCAACAGATCGGCGCTAATGGCGCGGTTTCAAGTCGGGACAAGCGCATTCCCCGCGCGCACCCGATACGCTATTGCCCCCATCATGACCGACTCCCCTTTTGCCCTGTTCGATCTCTGGTTCGCCGAAGCCCGCGCGAGCGAGATCAATGATTCCAACGCGATGGCCCTGGCCACGGTGAATGCCGAATGGCAGCCCGCCGTGCGCATGGTGCTGCTGAAAGGCCATGGCCCCGAAGGCTTCGTCTTCTATACCAACCAGCAGAGCCGCAAGGCGGACGATCTCTCCGCGCAGCCCAAGGCGGCCTTGCTGTTTCACTGGAAATCGCTCCGCCGCCAGATCCGCATCGAGGGTCCGGTCTCCCCCGTGAGCGATCTGATCGCCGACGCCTATTTCGCCACGCGCAGCCGCGATTCGCAATTGGGTGCCTGGGCCTCCGAACAATCGCGTCCGCTCGATCGGCGCGAGACATTCGAGGCGCGCTTCAACGCGATGCAGGCCCGCTTCGATGGCGGTGACGTGCCGCGCCCGCCGCATTGGTCGGGTTATCTCGTGACGCCGCAGCGAATCGAATTCTGGCAGGACCGGGAATATCGCCTGCACGAGCGCCGCCTGTTTACCCGCACCGGCGATGATTGGGACGAAGGGCTGCTCTATCCGTGAGCACCGCGCATGATCATGGCCGGCTGACCCGCAATGCCGCGCTCGCCAGCGTGGCGACCGCGCTCGTTCTGCTGGCGCTGAAGCTCTATGCCGCAGCGGTCACAGGTTCGGTCGCGATGCTGGGATCGCTGGCGGATACGGCGCTCGATCTGATCGCGTCGCTGGTCACCCTGCTGGGTGTTCGCGTGGCGGCACAACCGGCGGACGACAAGCACCGGTTCGGCCATGGCAAGGCGGAGGCGATCGCCGCATTGTTCCAGGTGATCGTGATCTCCATGTCTGCACTGGCGATCGGCGCGCGCGCGATCTCGCGGCTGATCGCAGGCGAGGTTACCGCCAATGCCGAATATGGCATCGGGGTGTCCATAATCGCCTTGCTCGTGACATTCGCGCTGCTCGCCTATCAGCGCCATGTGATCGCGCGGACCCGCTCGATCGCCATCCGCGCGGACAATGTGCATTATCAGAGCGATCTGCTGCTGAATGGCGCGGTGATCGCTGCGCTCGTGCTGGATCAATATCTCGGCCTGGGCTGGATCGATCCGGTGTTCGGCGTGCTGATCGCGCTGTGGCTGCTTTATGGTGCATGGCGCGCCTCCACCCAGGCGATCGATCAATTGATGGACAAGGAATGGCCCGCCGAAAAGCGGCAGCGATTCCTCGACATCGCGGCCCGCCATCCGGAGTTCATTGGCATCCACGATCTGCGCACACGCACCAGTGGTTCGCGCGATTTCGTGCAATTCCATGTGTGGGTATCGCCCGATATGACCATCGCAGAGGCACACAGGGCCATGGATGCGATGGAGGCCACGCTGATGGCTGAATTTCCGGATACCGAAATCATCATCCATCCCGATCCAGAAGGCCATAATGATCGGCTGGGCGAGGAGGATGAAGCCTTGCGGGAGACGCCCGAATGAGATTGCCCTTCACCCAGATCGACGCCTTTGCGAGCAAACCCTTTACCGGAAATTCCGCCGCCGTGTTCCCGCTCGACGCGTGGCTGCCGGAAGAGGTGCATCAGGCGATCGCGATGGAGAACAATCTTTCGGAAACCGCCTTCCTGATCCCCGCGACCGGCGATGCGGATTACGAATTGCGCTGGTGGACGCCCACGGTGGAGGTCGCGATGTGCGGCCATGCCACGCTCGCTTCCGGCCATGCGATATTGTCCGCCGATCCCGGCCGAGACAGGGTCCGTTTCCGCACGCGCAAGGCGGGTATCCTCACCGTATCGCGTGATGGCGAGGGCTATGCGCTCGATCTGCCGGCCACGCTTATGGCACCGGGCCGCAACGATGCGCTGCTGGCGTCGCTCGGCACACCAGGCGGCGCAGTGTTCACGTCCGTGTCCGGCGCGGAAGAGACCGACATCATTCTGCTGGAAAACGAAGCCGCCGTGCTGGCCTGTACGCCCGATTTCAAGGCGTTGGCCGGGATCGAAACCATGGCGATCGTCACCGCGCCGGGCAGCAGCGCCGACATCGCCAGCCGCGTGTTCGTACCCGCTTGGGGCATAGATGAGGATCCGGTGACGGGTTCGGCCCATGCCGCGCTGGCGCCCTTCTGGGCGGACAAACTGGGGCGGGACAGCTTCAGCGCGTTTCAGGCATCTGCGCGCGGCGGGCATATGCACTGCCGCGTGGCCGGGGAACGGGTAATCCTGACGGGGCAATGCGTGACGGTAATCGAGGGCGTGTTTAGTTTCTAGGCAGATCTCTGCAAAACCATCCTCACCCCGAACTCGTTTCAGGGTCCATTTCGAAGCCACGATCATTGGTCGGGCGGAGCAATGGATGCCGAAACAAGCTCAGCATGACGGTTGCATGTGTGCCAATGGATCGGCCCCAAAAAAGTTTGCCATGGTAGCGGCGGCGTTGATCAGACCACTTCCGCCACCAGCGCGCTTTCGGTCTCTTCGATCCAGCCGCCGCCCAGCACGCGTTCGCCATCGTAGAACACTGCGGCCTGCCCCGGCGACACGCCATATTCGGGGTCGTCGAACGCCAGCCGCCCGCCATCCAGTCGTGCGCCTACAGGTTTCGCCATGGAGCGCACCTTGGCGGCAAGCGGACCGCGGTGATCCCCGCCGATCCAGTTGATGTCCGCAATCCGCGCACCCGACACCGCCAAAGCGCGCCGCGGCCCGACCACCACGCGTCGGGTTTCGGGTTCAAGCCGGATCACATAGAGCGGCTCAGGCTGTCCGCCGATCTCCAGCCCCTTGCGCTGGCCCACGGTGAAATGGATGAAGCCCCTGTGTTGACCCAGCACATGCCCGCCGAGATCGACGATCTCGCCTGCCGTGTCTGCGTCGGGCCGCACCTTCTTCACGATCTTGGCATAATCGCCGTCAGGCACGAAGCAGATATCCTGGCTATCAGGCTTTAGCGCGACGCCCAGCCCCAATTCCCTGGCGATCTCGCGCACTGCGGGTTTGGGCATAGCGCCCAGCGGAAAACGCAGATAATCGAGCTGATCCTGCGTCGTGGCGAACAGGAAATAGCTCTGGTCCCGCGCCGGATCGGCTGCGCGGTGAAGCTCTGCGCCTTCAACCCCCATCACGCGGCGGACATAATGTCCCGTGGCCAGGCAGTCAGCGCCCAGATCCTTCGCCAGCCGGAAAAGATCGGTGAACTTCACGCCCATATTGCATTTAACGCAGGGGATGGGCGTGCGTCCGGCCATATATTCGTCAGCAAAGTCCTCGATCACCGAGGTCCGAAACGCGCTTTCATGATCGAACACATAATGCGCGATGCCGAGCTTTTCGGCGACCGCGCGCGCATCGCGGATATCCTGACCCGCGCAGCAGCTCCCGGTGCGGCCCACGGCTTCGCCATGATCATAAAGCTGAAGCGTGATCCCGATCGTTTCAGCGCCCGTGCGCGCCGCGAGCGCGGCCACCACCGAGGAATCGACCCCGCCGGACATGGCGACGACGATGCGGCGGGCTGAAAGCGGCCCTTCGAGCTGGAATTCGGGAGACATGATCACCGGCCCATAGCCATTTCCGGGGCCGGACGCAAAATTCGCCAAAGTTTACGGTCGATTCAATCTTCGTCCCTAATCCAGACGGATGAGCAAGATCGGCCTTTCGCGATTCGAACGTCTGCTGGCGCAGCCAGAGGCTTTCGCACCCGATTTTCAGGTGCTCATCGCGGCGCTTTCGGCGCAGCAGGAAACAAGCGAAACCGCGCGGATGCAGACGGCGATCGTGCGGCTTGCCGACAGCCACATGGGCGAAAATCACATGGTGAGATTGTTCGCGGATGGAGCCGATGGGGCGGCTTTTCCGGTGCCGGGGAGTTTCAGTGCCGCCGCCGCGGGGCTGCTCGCAGGCGATGAGTGAAGATGACCAGAATGTTTACCTTGGGCCTTTAGTCTTATTTCAACGCTCTTGGTTTAAGTGGAGTCACTGGATGCGTTGGTATCCGCGTAAGCCCATGTTTTGAGGTAGGAATGATCGAAAATCAGAAAATTCGCCCAGCACAGGTGATCGGTCCGCTCGGCGAACCCCTGACGATAGACTCCTTGCCGCCGCCCAGCACGACACGCTGGGTAGTGCGTCGCAAGGCGGAAGTTGTAGCAGCGGTGAACGGCGGATTGCTCAGCGTGGACGAAGTCTGCGAGCGTTACAGCCTCACGCTGGAAGAATTCGCCGGATGGCAGCGCGCGGTCGATCGATCGGGTATGCCGGGGCTGCGCGTCACGCGCATCCAGCATTATAAATCGCTTTATGAGCGCCAGCAGAAATACTGAGATTCCGGCGGAGCGAGGAAAAATCGCTCCGCCCCAAGCATTTTAACAATTCCGGCTGTGGAACAAAGAACCGCGATGACCGTATAAACCTTCAGCAAGCGACCCCGGACAAAGTCGCGCAGCAGGAGGAATACCATGGGTTTCATTATCTGGATCATCGTTGGCGGCGTCATCGGCTGGCTTGCCAGCATCGTCATGCGCACCGACGCGCAGCAGGGCATTTTCCTGAACATCATCGTCGGCATCGTCGGCGCTTTTCTGGCCGGGCTGTTCATCAGCGGCGGCTCTATCAACAATGCCGGTCTTGATGCCCGTTCGTTGATCGCATCGTTCATCGGTGCCGTGGTGCTGCTCGGGATCATCAATCTGGTCCGCCGCGGCAGCGTGCGATAAACCAGTCAGTCGCGTAAAATGAAAGGCCGCGCGGAGCGATCCGCGCGGCCTTTCTGTATTCTATTCCAGTTCGAAGCTCACATTCACTGTGACGCCGACCGATTGCTCGCCGGGATTGATCACCGTATCGGCGGCTTCGGAGCGGGCTTTCATCGCATACATCACCGGCGGTTGCGGATTATATCCGCCCGATTCACTGATAGACAGGATCCGTTTCACTTTCAGCCCAGCCGCACCGGCATAAAGCTGAGCACGCGCCTGAGCCTGCTTCACCGCGGCGACTCGCGCCTCATCCTCCGCCGCTTCGGGCTTGTCGATCTGCAGCGTGGGGCCGCTGATCTGGTTGACGCCCGCGGCTACCAGCGCATCGAGGATCGCGCCGCTCCTGGCGACGTCGCGAAAACGCACCGTGAGCGTGTTATTCGCCTGATAGCCGGTGATCACGGGTGGCACATTCTCACCATAGCGATATTGCGGGTTGAGCCCGATGGTGCTGGTCGCGATGTCGCGCTCCGCCACGCCCGCTTTTTTCAGCGCCGCAATCACCTTCGCCATCCGGTCCGCATTGTCGCGCATCGCGCCTGCGGCGTCGGCGGCCTGCGTCACGACGCCGGCGCTGATCACGGCGACATCCGGCACGCGCTTGGTTTCGCCGGTAGCGACGATATCAAGCCGCGTTCCCTGAATCGGCTGCGGCGGCACCGCTTGCGCAGAGAGCGCCGTGGGCACCATGGCCATCGCTGCCAGCGCGATCGGGGCAAGAGATTTGGTCATACGATAGGGCTCCTTAATTCGCCCGCTGCAACAGCGGCGTAGCACGCCTTAATGCAGCCCGGCGCTGCACCGGGCGTGAACGGACAATTCAGACGCCGATCAGCCTTTGCCGTTCACCTTGAGGATGATGCGGTAGATGACGAGCAACGCGACGGCGCCCAGAGTGGCCGCAATCCAGCCGGCGCGTTCCTGCGGCTCGTAATAGCCGATGATCTGTCCGATATAGCCGGCGAGCAGCGCCCCCGCGATCCCGATCAGCACCGTGATCAGGCATCCGCCGGGATCTTTGCCGGGCATGATGAGCTTGCCGAGCGACCCCGCGACAAGACCTATGATGATCCACCAGAAAACGCCGTCCATGCCCCAAGCCTCCCGCAAATTCGAAACCGGGAGCAGCATCACGCCTAACTTTTTCTTTGGCAAGGGGCGGCGAATAAAACTCTTCAAACCCTATGGATTCCGGGCGTCCGGCTTGATTTCGACGCCGTCCGGGCGCATCAGCCACGCCGGAGAGAAAGTCCCGCTTGAGGCGAGTGACTTATTGATGTAATACACTCGGCAGATAACGGGCTTGAGAGCTGAAGGCGGGCGATGATGAATTACGAAACGCGATTCACCGAGGCGGGCGGTGCTGCGGACATCCTGGAAGACGATGACGTGCGTGCGCGTCGTCGCCGCCGGATGTTCATCAGCGTCGCCGTGCTTCTCGTCGTGCTGCTCGCCGGCATCTGGTTCTTCATGCGCGGCCAGGATGACGCCGCCCTTGCCGAGGGTGCGGCCGCGAAATCCGTGCCCACGGTCACCGTCTTCATTCCCGGCCGTCAAACCGTGGAACGCACGATCGCCGCAACGGGATCGCTGGCTGCACGCCGGGAAATGCCTGTCGGCGTGGCCGGCGAAGGTGGCATGGTCACGCGCGTTCTGGTCGAACCCGGCCAATGGGTGAGCGCCGGGCAGGTGCTGGCCACGATCGACCGCGATGTGCAGGTGGAACAGGCCAATTCGCTGGCGGCACAGATCAATGTCGCGCGCGCCGATGCCCGCATTGCGCAATCCGAGCTGGATCGTTCGCAGGCGCTGCTCTCCCGCGGCTTCATTTCAAAGGCCGATATCGACCGCAAGACCGCCACGCGCGACTCCGCCAATGCGCGCGTCCGCGTCGCCCAGGCGCAATTGAACGAGGCGCAGGCGCGCACGGGTCGTCTGGATATCCGCGCGCCCGCCGCCGGTCTCGTCCTCACGCGCGCCATCGAACCTGGCCAGGTGGTCAGTTCGGCCAGCGGAATTCTCTTTCGTCTGGCCAAGGGCGGAGAGATGGAATTGCTCGCCCAGCTCAGCGAAGGCGATCTCGCGGCGACGACCGTTGGCGTGAACGCCACGGTTACGCCCGTCGGCACCGCGCAGGCCTTCAAGGGCCAAGTCTGGCAAGTGTCCCCGATCATCGATCCGCAAACCCGTCAGGGCACGGCGCGCATCGCGCTTTCCTATGATGTGGCGCTGCGCCCCGGCGGCTTTGCGGCGGCGAAAATCATCAGCGGCTCGCAAAATGCGCCGTTGCTGCCGGAATCGGCGGTGCAGAGCGATGAAAAAGGCAATTTCGTCTATGTGGTCGGCAAGGACAATAAGATCGAGCGCCGCGGCGTCACCGTGGGCGAGGTTGCCGAAAATGGCGTGGCGATCAACGCGGGGCTGAATGGCACGGAGCGGGTGGTGCTGTCCGCCGGCGGCTTCCTCAACGCCGGTGAAACCGTGAATCCAGTGCTGCAGAAGTCCGCGCGCTAAAGGGCTCGATCATGAACTTTCGCAACATCTCCGCCTGGTCGATCCGCAACCCCATTCCGCCGCTGGTGATCTTCATCGCGCTGAGCCTGGCGGGCTGGGTCAGCTTCATGCGGATGGATGTCCAGAACGATCCGGATATCGATTTTCCGGGCGCGATGGTTGTCATCACGCAGCCCGGTGCCGCGCCGACCGAGCTTGAAACCCAGGTCACGCAGCGCGTGGAGGCGGCGGTCCGCAGCATCGAGGGGATTGACGAGATCACCTCTACGGTGACCGAAGGCACTTCGCAGACATTCGTGCAATTCGATATCGGTACGCCGATCGATCGCGCCGTGACCGATGTGCGCGATGCCGTTTCGCAGATTCGTTCGAACCTGCCTGACGGCATATTGGAGCCGCAGGTCATCCGGCTTTCCACATCCGGCAACACGCTGGCTTATTATTCCGCCGAAACCACGGACATGACGCTCGAAGAATTGAGCTGGTATGTGGACAATACGGTGGCCAAGCAGCTCCTGTCCGTATCCGGCATGGGCGATGTCTATCGTCGTGGCGGGGTCAGCCGGGAGATCCGGATCATCCTCGATCCGGTGCGGATGCAATCCTATGGATTGACGGCGACCGAGGTCAACGCCCAGCTTCGTCAGGTCAATCTGAACGCCGCCGGCGGACGCGCGGAAATCGCTGGCTCCGAACAGTCGGTGCGTGTGCTCGGCAATGCCAAAAACGCATTCCAGCTTGGCCAGACCCAGATTTCGTCGGGCGGCGGCCGCACGGTGAAACTCGCCGACATCGCGGATGTCCGCGATCTTTATGCAGAACAGCGCTCGATCTCGAAATCCGATGGCAAGCAGGTGCTCAGCTTCGGCTTCGAGCGCGCCAAGGGCCAGTCCGACGTCACCGTGTTCGACGACGCCATGGTGGTGATGAACAAGCTTCAGAAGCAGAATCCCAAGGTGACGTTCCGCGAGCTTTTCACCAATGTGGATTATACCAAGGATCAATATAGCTCGGCGATGTGGGCGATGGTCGAGGGCGCCGTACTGGCCGTGTTCGTCGTCTTCCTGTTCCTGCGCGATTGGCGCGCCACGGTGATCTCGGCGCTCGCCATCCCGCTGTCCGCCATCCCCACTTTCTGGTTCATGGACATGATGGGGTTCACGCTGAATTCCATGACGCTGCTGGGGCTGAGCCTGGTGGCGGGCGTTCTGGTCGACGATGCGATCGTGGAGATCGAGAATATCGTGCGCCATATGCGCATGGGCAAGACCGCCTATCAGGCCTCGATCGACGCCGCGGACGAGATCGGCCTGGCCGTGCTGGCCACCACGATGACGATCGTCGCGGTGTTCCTGCCTGTCGGCCTCATGCCCGGCATCCCGGGCCAGTTCTTCAAGAATTTCGGACTGACCGTGGTCGCCGCCGTGCTGATGAGCCTTGCCGTGGCGCGCCTCATCACGCCGATGCTGGCAGCCTATTTCCTGAAGGCGCATGGCGAGGCCACGCATGGCGAAGGCTGGCTGATGGATCGCTATATGGATACGCTGCGATGGACGCTCGATACCCGGTGGGCCAAGCAGATCCGCGCCAGGAAAGACCGGAAGCGCTGGCTCGCGCCGCTCGCGGATCATCGCTTCTGGGTGATGGGCATCGGTGCCATCGCCTTCGCTGCCACGATCCTGTCGTTCATGCAGCTTCCCTTCACCTTCCAGCCGTCGATCAATACCGATACCAGCCGGATCGCGATCCAGATGGTTCCGGGCACCACGCTCAAGCAGACCGAGGCCGTGGCGGACAAGGTGATCACGATGATGGAAAAGAAACCCATCGTGGAGCGCGCCTTTGGCCGGATCGATGTCGGCACGGCCACGGTCTATCTGCGCCTGAAAAAGGACCGGAAGGTCACCAGCATCGAGTTCGAGCGCGACACCGCGCCTGAACTGACGAGGATCGCTGACGCGCGCGTCAATTTCCAATCTCAGACGGGCGGCGGCGGCGGCGGCAGCAGCCGGGATATCTCGATCACCCTGGGCAGTGATGATCCCGTCGCGCTGGCGGCAGTCGCATCGCGCGTGCTGGCGGAGATGTCCACCCTGAAGGAGATTGTCGCGCCCCGCATCGAGGGCAATCTGCAGCGCCCTGAAATCACGCTGAAACCGCGCCTCGATCTGGCGGCCAACCTTGGCGTGACCACGTCAGCGCTCAGCAACGCTATCCGCATCGCCACGCTTGGCGAAATCGATCAGAATAGCGCGAAATTCTCGCTTTCCGATCGGCAGATTCCGATCCGCGTGGCGCTGAACGAAGATGCCCGCCAGAAACTCGCGACGATCGAGAATTTGCCCGTGCAGACCATAACGGGCGGGTCCGTCCCCCTGAGCGTCGTCTCGGAAATCGGCTTTGGCGCGGGGCCGACGCAGATCGATCGCAATAACCAGGTCCGTCGCCTCACCATCGGTGCGGATCTTGCCCCGGGTCTCGTATCCGGTCAGGCGATGGAGAAGATCAATGTCCTGCCCGCGTTGAAAAGCTTGCCGATGGGCGTCACCCGCCTGGTGTTGGGTGAGGCGAAATGGCAGGCGGAACTGATCCAGGATTTCACCATTGCCGTGGTTTCCGGTATTCTTCTGGTCTTTGCCGTGCTCGTGTTGCTCTATCGCTCGGTCATGCCGCCGTTCGTGAACATGGGATCGCTGCTGCTCGCGCCACTGGGCGGCGGCCTGGCGTTGCTGCTGACGGGTCATGCAATCTCTCTCGCTGTGCTGATCGGCGTTCTGATGCTGCTTGGCATCGTTGGCAAGAATTCGATCCTGCTGGTCGATTTCGCGCTGGAGGAAATATCGAAGGGTGTCAGCAAGACCGAAGCGATCATCGACGCCGGCCATAAGCGCGCCCAGCCGATCGTGATGACCACAGTCGCCATGATCGCGGGCATGGTGCCCACCGCGCTCGCGCTTTCGGGCGATGGCGCATGGCGTCAGCCGATGGGCATCACCGTGATCGGCGGCCTGATCGTATCCACCCTGCTCACGCTGCTGATCGTGCCCGCCACTTTCAGCCTGGCGATCGGCTTCGAACGCTGGATCGGTCCGCATCTGCGCAAGCGGTTGCTGACCTACAAGCCGGGCGACGAAGGTCCGGCTCATGCCGACCCCCATCCGGCGGAGTGAACCATTTCGCGTCCGGATCATTCTAGCCCCATGGGTGTTTTCGCGCGGACGAACATTGCCAGATTGAATCCGGTCCAGGGCGGTGGTGCGGCGCGGATGCGTGCGGTTGCCACCGGGCTGCTCGTGCTGATGGCGATGGTCTATCTTGCGGCGCGATCATTTCAGGATGTGCATCCGGCAATCGGCTTCGTTCGGGCCTTTGCCGAAGCGGCCATGGTGGGCGGTCTGGCGGACTGGTTTGCCGTCACCGCGCTCTTTCGCCATCCGCTCGGCATTCCCATTCCGCACACCGCGATCATCCCGCGTAACAAGGATCGGATCGGCGATACGCTCGCCCTGTTCCTGAAGGATAATTTTCTCACCCCCAGCGTGGTCGCGCGGCGGATGCGCAAGGTGGACGTCGCCGCGGTGATGGGCCGCTTTCTTGAAAATCCCGACACCGGCGGCGAAGGCCGTATTCGCCAGGGGGCATCCCGCCTTGTGGCCGATGTGCTGGAATCGCTTGATCAGGAAAGACTGGGCGGCATGGTGCGCGCCGCGATGGTTCAGCGGCTCCGCGGACTGGATATCGCGCCGCTGCTCGGCCAGGCACTCGATGCCGCGATGACCGAGGGCCGCCATGTGCCTTTGCTGGATAGCGTGATCAATTGGGGGGCGGAAACGCTGGCCGCCAATGAACATCTGATCCGCGAAATGGTGCATGAACGCGCCGGCGGTGTGCTGCGCTGGACCGGATTGGACGAGAATCTGGCAACCGCGATCATCAACGGCCTGCACAAGATGGTGTTCGAGATGGCCGACGATCCCGGCCATCCGCTGCGCACGAAGGCGCAGGAGGCACTCGCCAACCTCGCCTTCGATATGCAGCATGACAAGAAGATGAAGGCCAAGGTGACCGACTGGAAGAACCAGATCATCGATAATCCGGCCATGCAGAGCTGGATCAATGGCCTGTGGGAACAAGCGCGCACTGGAATGCTCAAGGCGGTGCGCGATCCTGACGCCGCCATCGCCGGCAAATTCGGAGAGGCGCTGAAGCAGCTTGGCGGCACGCTCCAGCATGATGACAAATTGCGCCTGACGATCAACCGCTTCACGCGCCGCGCCGTGGTTGGCGCGACCGCGAGCTATGGCGACAATATCGTGAAGCTGGTTTCAGAAACGGTGCGCGGCTGGGATGCCGGCACGATCACCGGTCGTCTGGAAAACGCCGTGGGGCGCGATCTGCAATATATCCGGGTCAACGGTACGCTGGTCGGCGGACTCGTCGGGCTGACACTGCACGGCGTGGATATATGGCTTTGATGGGGACAATGCCCCAGTGACATCAGGCTTTAATCAAACGTCTTGGCAAAGCGCCGCCTTGGGCTATCAGGACAACCTTGGCGGACAAGGATATTTATGAACGGCTATGTGCAGTTGGAGACGCCCGATGGCGAACCCGTTTTCGTAAACGCCGATCGCGTCAATTTCATTCGACGTTTCAGGGGCGGGAACCTGGCCAGCGCCGTGAACTTCGAAAAAGGCAATTATATCGTCGTGAAGGGCAATCTGGAAGAGGTCGCCAACATGCTCGCAGACGCATGATGCGCGCCTATCTTGTCCGCATTGCCTGAAGGACCGGCCAAAGCCGCCGTCAATCCCGGCTCACCCGCTCGATATCAGCGCCGACGGCCTGAAGCTTTTCTTCAAGCCGCTCATAACCGCGATCCAGATGATAGATGCGGCTGACCTGCGTTTCGCCTTCCGCCGCAAGCCCCGCAATGATCAGACTCATCGAGGCGCGCAGATCCGTGGCCATCACGGGCGCGCCGTTCAATTTGTCGACACCGCGCACCACCGCCGAGCGGCCCGTGACCTCGATATCCGCACCCATGCGCGCCAGTTCGGGAACGTGCATGTAGCGATTCTCGAAGATCGTCTCGGTCAGCACGCTTGCGCCATTGGCCATCGCCAGCATCGCCATGAATTGCGCCTGCATATCCGTGGGGAAGGCCGGATAGGGGGCGGTGGAGATGGACAGCGCATTCAGCTTTTCAGGCGCGGCGATGTGCAGGGAATCACGCGATTCCTCGACCGTGATGCCCGCGCTGCGCAGCGCCGCGATGATCGCGCCCATATCGCTGGCCTTTGCGCCGGTCAGTTCGATCGTGCTGCCCGTGATCCCTGCAGCGCACGCATAGCTGCCCGCCTCGATCCGATCCGGCATCACGCGATATGTCGCGCCGTGCAGCCGTTCCACGCCTTCGATGGTCAAGGTCTCGCTGCCGATCCCTTCGATCCGCGCGCCCATCGCCACCAGGCAATTGCACAGATCCACGATCTCCGGCTCGCGCGCCACATTGGCGAGGCGGCTGACACCCTTGGCCAGCACCGCGGCCATCACCGCATTTTCCGTCGCGCCGACCGACACGATCGGAAATACGAAATCGCCGCCGGGAAGGCGTCCGCCGGGCGCGGTGGCCTTCACATAGCCTGCGGCCAGCTCGATATCGGCACCCATGGCTTCCAGCGCCTTAAGGTGAAGATCGATCGGACGATTGCCGATGGCGCAGCCGCCGGGCAATGACACGGTCGCCTCGCCGGAGCGCGCCAGCAGCGGGCCGAGCACGAGGATAGAGGCGCGCATCTTGCGCACGATGTCATAAGGCGCTTCGGTAGAGGTCAGCGTGCCCGCGCGCATCGTCATCACCCGGCCGAAATCCTCGGGTCGCGCGCCTTCGATCATGGTTGATACGCCGAGCTGGTTGAGCAGATGGCCGAAGCTGTCCACGTCCGCCAGGCGGGGCAGATTGCGCAGCGTCAGCGGCTCATCCGTGAGCAATGCGCAGGGCAATAATGTCAGCGCCGCATTCTTCGCGCCGGAGATGGGGAGTTTGCCGGAAAGGCGCTTGCCGCCCTTGATGATGATACTGTCCATTACCGGCTTCTACTCGCTCGAGCGCGCCGCGCAAGACTCTGGCAAACCCTTGCGAGAGGCCGATAATTTCGGTGAGCAATTGATTTTTGTTAAAGCATGGAGCCGAATCCTTGGGCAAGGCGTTTTCCAGTGTAACTGATTAACGAAGCGGAATGACATGACCGGGAGCTGCTTTGCAGAGCGTCTGGCGCGGTATGTGCCGCTGACGGATAGCGAAAAACGTGCGCTGGAGCGGCTGGAGAATAACCCGCGGGATCTGCCGCGCGGTGCCACCATCACCCGCGAAAATGACAATTGCGACGAAATGTATGTGCTGCGCCATGGCTGGGCGATGAGCTATCTCATTCTGGATGATGGCAGCCGCCAGATCCTGCGCCTCCATTTCCCCGGCGACATGTTCGGCACATCGAGCGCAGCCTTTGGCGAGGCAACGGAATCGCTGGTGACGATGAGCCACGCCACGCTCTGCCCGTTCGACAAGCAGGCGTTGCGCGTGGTGTTCGACGAACACCCCCGCCTGGCCGCATTGTTCTTCATCATCGCGCAGGCCGAACGCGTTTCGCTGACCGACCGGCTCGCCTCGCTGGGCCGCACATCGGCCAAGGCGCGCGTAGCCGCCCTGCTGACCGACATGCTGGTGCGCCTGCGCTTCCTGAACAAGGATATTAGCGACACAATCCCGCTGAAGCTGACGCAGGAAGAAATTGGCGACGCCACCGGGCTGACCGCGGTGCATGTGAACCGCATGATGCGCGCGCTGGCCGAAGACGGGCTGGTGATGCGCAACAACGGCAATCTCGTCATCCGGGACGAGCAGGGCCTGGCGCGGATCGCCAATTATGTGAACCGCTATGCCGAGTTGGATCTGGGCTGGCTGCCCGCCCCGCGCTAAGGGCGCTTGACCGCCATCCCGGCATTCTCCAATCAAGGGAGATGACCGAGGCCGCCGCCGTTACGACCATCGCCCAGACGATCCAGTTCGCGGTCGCACCCGTCTTCCTGCTGACCGGGATCGGGGCGCTGCTCAACGTGATGGCAAGCCGCCTCGCCCGTGTCGTAGACCGCGCCCGCACGCTGGAATTGCTTCATCCCGAAAGCACGGATTCGGCGCGGGAGCGCTATGAATGGGAATTGCGCCTGCTCAACCGGCGGATGACGATCGTGAACGCCTCCATCTTCATGATCGTGGCCAGCGCGGTGGCAGTCTGCTCGGTCGTCGGACTGCTGTTCGTCGCCGAGCTGGGACATTTCCATATCGGCAATGCCGTGGCCATCGTGTTCATCATCGCGATGGGCCTGCTCGTGATGGCGCTGTTCCTGTTTCTCATCGAGATCCGGCTGGGGCTGCACGCCATCCGGACCAGCCGGGATCTGCTCGGCAAGCGCAAATGACCGGGCTCGCGGCCGAACGCCGCCTGCTGCAATTGATCGTGGCACTCGCCTGCATCGTGCCGCTGATGACGGGCGGGATGAGCGTGATCGAAGGGCCTGGCTGGCTGCATGGCGTCGGTCCGCATCCGCCCACCGATCTGGACAGCCATTTCCGCTATGTTTCGGGCATCTTCCTGGCGCTGGGCCTGGCCTTTGCGAGTTGCGTGCCGCGGATCGAAATCAGCGGGCCGCGGTTCCGGCTACTGAGCTTCATGGTGATGACCGGCGGGCTGGCGCGCGCCTGGTCTCTGGTCGAGGTCGGCGCACCGTCACGCGGTCACCTGCTGGGGCTGTGCATGGAACTGGGCGTGGTGCCCTTGCTGATGCTGTGGCAGGCCCGATTTGCGCGGCGCTATGCCGCGGCGGGCTGAACGTCCGTCATTTCAAGGCGCCGCTTGCCATCAAGCAGATCAACGCCGTGTAGGACAGCGATAAAAGACTCGAACTCCCTGCTTTCGCAAAGATGACCGCAACATGAAAAGAGGCTGCCGGACCAAATGGCCCGGCAACCCCCTAACATGGTCAGCGGCCGGATGTTCCAGCCCGGGAGACCAAGTCGCGCTTTTAGCGGCGCGTCCCCCGAACGAACTGAACCGACCCCATTGCTGAACCATGAGACATCGGATCACCTCCTTTCGCTATGTTGAAATTGCGTGTGCTGCTTTGCACAAGTGTATGTGTGAATCATCGCGAGTCTTCGCGCAAGACTTGTATTAAATTTTTTTCTGGCCCAGAATCTCTGGCTCCGCGCCGCCCCAGGGTCAGCCTCGGCAATCTTCCACCACCCGCGCGATTTCCGGCCATGACGGCAGCACCAGGCCAGGCGCGCCTTCCACCTGCACGAGGAAGCGGCCGCGGCTGAAAATCACCTTGTCCAGCATGGCGTCGCGCGGCGTGAGCGTGGCGACGACATAGGGCAGCCCGCCCGCCACATTCTGCACCGGATAGGCCGCGCCACCCGCGGTCGCCGTGACCGTCATCATCGCCGCCTTGCCCGCTGGCAGCACGCCGGGATGAAGCAGGAGGATGCGGCCCTTGTCGCATCGCAGCGAGAACCGTGGCGCAGCACCCGGCGCGCCGAACGAGGCGACGCTGCCGGCGGGTTCGCCGCGATAGGTCCAGTCCCCGGGCGCTGCGGGCCAATCGGTCCAGTCCCCCGTCAGCGCAGGGGCCGGCCGCGGCGCGGGCGGAGGTGCTGCAGGCGGAGGAGCGGCCGGCTCGGGCGCGGCCTGAGGCAAGGGCGCGCAAGCGGCGATCAGCGTCAACAGGAGCAGACCGGCAATTTTCTTCATCATCCAACTTCCACGCTACGCATCGGGGGTGCCTTGATGCCGCAATCACGGCGGAGGCGCCACCCCCGCCGGCCCACGCGCTTGCCCGTTTCCCTAGGCTCCCCCATAAGATCGCGAAACGAACGGGAATGAAGATGCCATTGAATGCGAAGCGCCTGAAATCGATCATCGGCGGCTCCGCCGGCAATCTCGTCGAATGGTATGATTTCTATGCCTATGCCGCGCTTTCCATCTATTTCGCGCCCGTTTTCTTCCCCAAGGATGACCCCACCGCACAGCTTTTGAGCACGGCGGCGATCTTCGCCGTCGGCTTTCTGATGCGGCCGATCGGCGCTTGGATCATGGGCATCTATGGGGATCGGCATGGGCGCAAGGCGGGCCTCGCTCTCTCCGTGGGCCTGATGTTCGCTGGATCGCTGATGATCGCGGCCGCCCCCACTCATGCGCAGGCGGGCGCGCTCGCCCCCGCAATCCTGGTGATCGCGCGGCTGCTGCAAGGCTTGAGCGTGGGCGGGGAATATGGCGCGAGCGCCACCTATCTCTCCGAAATGGCGACGCGCGAGCGGCGCGGCTTCTGGGCGAGCTTTCAATATGTCACTCTGGTCGGGGGGCAATTGTGCGCGCTCGGCGTGGTGCTGGTGCTCCAGATGTTTCTCGACGAGGCCGAACTGGAAGCCTGGGGCTGGCGCATCCCCTTCGCGCTGGGCGCAGTGCTTGCGCTGCTGGTCTATGTGCTGCGCCGCAAGCTGGCGGAGACGGCCTCGTTCGAGGCGATGAGCGCGGAACAGCGCAACCGATCGGGCGCGCTCCGGCTTCTGAAGGAGCATCCGCGCGAGTTCGCGATCGTGGCGGCCATCACCGCAGGCGGCAGCCTCGCCTTCTACGCCTATACCACCTACATGCAGAAATTCCTGGTCAACACCACCGGCTTCGACCGGCAGGTGGCGACGCAGGTGATGACCGCCGCGCTGTTCGTCTACATGCTGGCGCAGCCGCTGTTCGGCTATCTCTCCGACCGGTTCGGGCGCAAGCCGATGCTGATCGCCTTCGGCCTGGGCGCGATGATCACCACCGTGCCGGGCTATACACTGATTGCGGGCGCGGCGACGCCGCTCGCCGCCTTTGCGCTGATCATCGGGCTGTTGATGATCCTTTCGGCCTACACATCGATCAGCGGTCTGGTGAAAGCCGAGCTGTTTCCCGTGCATATCCGCACGCTGGGCGTGGCGCTGCCCTATGCCGTGGGCAATGCGCTGTTTGGCGGGAGCGCGGAATATGTCGCCCTGTGGTTCAAGAATGCGGGCATGGAGAGCGTATTCTACTGGTATGTCACCGGGATTCTGGCGGTGGCGACGGTGGGGATTTTGATGCTGCCAGATACGAAGAAAACAAGTTTGATCGCCGAAGATTAGGGCAAGGATGTCCACTGCGGGTGGACCAGGTTCACACCGTCCTGGCACCGCTATTTTGCGTTGAACCGTGTTCGATCGTCGTTGAGGGGAAGAAGCGCAGCGCACGGCCATCGAAATGCTGAAAGCCCGCCGCGTGCATCCCGCGACACCCATCGAAATAAACGACATGATGAAAGGGTATCACGATCATGTCGCTGTAGGACAGCCGGGAATCAGCCGCCCAGATCAACGCTGCATCGGCGCGCGTTGGACAATTTCGAAACGATGGCCATCCGGGTCTGCCACGAAAATCTGCTGAACGCCGCTTTTTGCGTCACGCGAAATCGGCTCCGGGGCATAGCCCATGGCTGCAAGTCTGGCGGCCATTGGGGAAATATCGGCGACGGCTAGAATGATCTTGTCACCTTTCACGATCGGACGGCGCACCGCCTTGGCCTTGCTGTCGCGAGACTGGAGGAGAAAGATCGGTGGCGCATTGGAACCGTCGCCAAAGCCCAGCACCACTTCGTCGAAGTCTTTGGTCGAAAAGCGAGTGACCTCCCGCATACCCAGGCCGTCGCGAAAGAACCGCAGGGATTGGGTGAGATCGGCAACCCGCAGGCCAGTCCCCATCATATCCAGCGCGACCTGAGATGTCTGCGGCGGCGCGGCGGCTGGCTCTTGCGCGGCCAATTCGGATGCCGCCAGCATGTAAAATCCGGTAAGCGCAATTGCCAACACGCGATTACAGTTCATCATCTTCCGTATCTCCGATACCGATGCAGCAGTTTCAGCTATAGCCAACTGATCGATTGGGTTTATTGAATCCCAGCAATGCCCGCCAGATCGGCTTGAGGAAACGAATAATTGAAGATGGCGTGGATCAGGATTGCGATGGCCATCGCTGCCAGCGTTGGGGCCATGGCAACCACGGTCGCCTTTGGACAGGCAACACAGCCCCCTGGCGAAGCCCAGTCAATGACGCCCGATCGAGCGGCGGTGCTGAACGCCGCCCGCAAGCTGGCGCATCGGCAACTCGATCAACTGACGAAGCTCAAATTTCAACCCATGGTGCCAACGTCGGCCGAAGCCGACACAATAGCATTGGCGTTCTTCAATGCCGAACGCGCCGAGAACCCGACTTCATGGCATCAAGCCACCTTCTGGCTTGGCATGACGGCGCTGGCAGACCGCAGCGGCGATCCATGGGCGCGGGAGGCCGTTCTGGCCCAAGGCCGCACACTGAAATGGAAACTGGGGGATCGCCCCTACAATGCCGACGATCATCTGATCGGTTCGACTTGGCTGTGGGCCGCGGCGCATGGCAGCGGCGATAAGGCGCGCGCGCCGCTGCAAGCGCGCTTCGACCAGATATTGGCCGCGCCGCCGCGGGTTCACCTGTCGCTGGTCCTTGGCCCCGAAGGACAGCGCAACACGCCACGGGCGGAATGCCTGAAGCGCTGGTGCTGGGCGGATGCCCTGTTCATGGCACCCGCGACATGGCTGGAACTGGCGCGCGCGACGGGGGATCCGCGCTACCGCGACTATGCCCTGGCGGAATTCCATGCCACGTCCGGGTTTCTCTATGATCCAGCCGATCGCCTGTATTTCCGGGATAGTCGATTTTTCACCGAACGCGACGAACGCGATCGGAAGATTTTCTGGAGCCGCGGAAACGGCTGGGCGATCGCGGGAATCGTGCGGATGCTCAATGCCTTGCCAAAGGACGATCGCGAACGCGGTCCGCTCATAGCGCATCTTCGCGAACTCGCCGGTCGGCTGGCAGAACTCCAGCGCCCGGATGGCTATTGGTCTTCATCGCTGATCGATACCGACGCCATGCAGCCGGAAAGCAGCGGGACGGCTTTGATCACTTACGCGCTTGCCGAGGGCATCCGACAGGGCGCATTGCCGCAATCCGAATATGCGCCCATCGTGATGCGGGGCTGGTCCGCGCTCTCAAGGGCAATTCAGCCGGATGGCGGGCTTGGCTGGGTTCAACCCGCTGGTGACCGCCCCGGCAAGGCCAGCGCGGAGAGCGCGCAGATCTATGCCACCGGTGCCTATCTGCTCGCAGCGGCGGCCGTCGCCGATCTCGTTGCGCCATGAGTGTCCAACGCATCGTGCGTTTACCCGGTCACTGAAGAAGACGCTGAAGCCCCGCTTTCGCGAGAATGACCGGTGAAGGGTAAACCGGCGCGCGCCAGCCCGCGGCTTGCGCTGAAATCCGGGGTGCTGCAAAACCACTGCCATGACCGACCTTCGCACGCTCTATCCGCCGATCGCCCCCTATGCCTCCGGCCTGCTCGACGTGGGCGACGGGCACAGCCTTTACTGGGAGCGTTGCGGCATGCCCGGCGCGAAGCCCGCGGTGTTCCTGCATGGCGGGCCGGGCGGCGGGATCGCGCCGTCGCACCGGCAGCTTTTCGATCCCGCGCGCTATGACATATTGCTGTTCGACCAGCGCGGCTGCGGACGATCCACGCCCCATGCCAATCTGGACGCGAACACCACCTGGCATCTGGTGGCCGATATCGAGCGGCTGCGCGCGATGGCGGGCGTTGACCAATGGCTGGTGTTTGGCGGTTCATGGGGATCGACGCTGGCCCTGGCCTATGCGCAGACCCATCCCGAGCGCGTGTCCGAACTGGTGCTGCGCGGGATCTTCACGATCCGCCAGTGCGAGATCGACTGGTATTATCAGCACGGCGCGTCGCTGATCTTTCCGGATAAATGGGAACGGTTTCTGGCACCCATTCCCGCGGCCGAGCGCGGCGATGTGGTGCAGGCCTATCTCAAGCGGCTGACGGGGACCGATCGCGCGGCGCAGATCGAGGCGGCCAAGGCCTGGAGCCTGTGGGAGGGCGAGACGATCAGCCTGCTCCCCAACCCCGATTTTTCGAACCAGCATGGGGACGATGATTTCGCTCTGGCCTTTGCGCGGATCGAAAATCATTATTTCGTCCACAAGGGCTGGCTGGACGAGGGCCAATTGCTGCGCGATGCGGGCAAATTGAAGGGCATTCCCGGCGTGATCGTGCATGGCCGCTATGACATGGCCTGCCCGGCGGACACCGCCTGGGCGCTGCATCGGGCCTGGCCGGAAGCGGAATTTCACCTGGTCGAAGGCGCGGGCCATGCCTTTAACGAGCCGGGAATCCTCGACCGGCTGATCCGCGCGACTGACGGGTTTGCGGCGGGCTAAACCGCCGCCGCCCGCCGCCCCCGGCGCAATTCGGCGACATTGCCCGCCGCATAGATCGCCAGCCCCGTCCAGATGAAGGCAAAACAGATCACGTGCGCCTGGGTCATGGGTTCGCCATAAGCGATCACCGCCAGCAGGAATTGCAGCGTGGGCGCGACATATTGGAGCAGGCCAAGCTCGGCATAGGGCATCCGGCGCGCGGCTGCGGCAAAGAGCAGCAGCGGGACCGCGGTGAGCACGCCGCCAAAAGCGAGCAGCAGGCTGAGACTGGTGGTCTCCCCGAAGACCAGCCCATCGCCCTGCCCCAGCCAGAGCAGCCAGCCGAGCGCGAAGGGCGCCAGGATCAAGGTCTCGATCGCCAAGCCCTCCAGCGCCTCGACCGGGGCGATCTTGCGCACCAGCCCGTAGAATCCGAAGGTGAAGGCCAGGCCCAGGCTGATCCACAACCCCTCCGACGCGCCCAATGCGAGGATGGCCACGCCAATCGCGGCGAGCACCACCGAGGCCATCTGGACCCGGCCGAGCCGTTCCTTCAGGAAGATCATGCCCAAGGCGACATTGATCAGCGGATTGAGGAAATAGCCGAGGCTCGCCGCCAGCACATGCCCATTGATCACCGCCCAGACATAGATGAGCCAATTGACCCCGATCAGCATCGCGCTGATCGCCAGGAAGCCGATGACGCGCGGGTTCGCCAGCGCGCGGCGCAGCGCGGGCAGGCTCCGGCGCAGCGCGACCAGTCCTGCGATGAACAGCAATGACCACAGCACGCGCTGGCCCACGATCTCGCCGGGGCTGACCGCATGGAGCAGCTTGAAGAATGCCGGCAGCAATCCCCAAATGAGATAAGCGCCCAGACCGTAGATAAGCCCGGCGCGGGCGGGCGCGATGTTGGTGTTCATGCCGCGGCCCTAGACGGCATTGCGGCCGGAATCGACCCGGCGCTTGCTCTCAAAGCCCCAAGAATGGATTGTCCGGATCAGTCCCAGTTCATCCGGTCCGGCACGAGCCCGATCTGCACATCGCCGCGGACCGGCCCTTTGGCGGTGGCCTCCAGGATTTCCGCGCGCTGGCTGGGATCATAGCCTTCCAGACCATCATCGGCATCGTCTGCGTCGATATCCAGCCCGATCAGAATCTCTTCCTTCGGGCGACTGCGAGTCGCGGGGTCGTCATCGTCCCATGCCATGATCGGCTATCCTCTCTCTCCAGGTTCGCGCCGGCCTTTGCCGCGTCACAATGTAAACAAGGGTGAAACCTTGGCCGGGTCAATGGGTTTGAGATGACAGGCCTGATAGTTTGGCTGCATGTATAGCACAGGAGACGGCGGATGAGCATTTTCGGCAAGATCAAGGACGCGATTTTCGGCAAGAAGCCCGAACCCGTGACGCAGACCGCCGCGCCGGCGGCGATCCCCCAGATCGCCACGCCCGCGCCATCGGCCCCGGTCGATCTGCCGCCGGTGGACGTGGAAGCCGTGCTGAGCGAAAAGGCGGCGGGCAAGGATCTGAACTGGCGCACCTCGATCGTGGATCTGATGAAGCTGCTCGATCTCGATTCCAGCCTGGAAAACCGCAAGGAACTGGCCACCGAGCTTGGCTATACCGGCGACAAGAATGACAGCGCGACGATGAACATCTGGCTGCACAAGCAGGTGATGAGCGAACTCGCGCACAATGGCGGCGTGGTTCCGGCCGACCTGAAAGATTGAGAGCCCCCTCGGGAGCGGAAATATCCGCTTCCGCCCTTGGCAAGGCCCGCCTCCTGTGACTAGGAGACGGGCCTTGTTACTATCCGGGGAATGAAGATGGCTGAGCCGCTCAAGGTCGCGCTCGCAGGACTGGGCACGGTAGGCGGCGGCGTGATCCGTCTGCTGGACGCCAATCGCGCGCTGATCGAGCGCCGCGCCGGCCGGCCGATCGAGATCGTCGCCGTCTCCGCGCGGGACCGCAACAAGGATCGCGGGGTGGATATCACGCGCTTCCAATGGGTGGACGACATGACCGCGCTGGCGGAGATCGAAGGCGTGGACGCCGTGGTCGAGCTGATCGGCGGATCGGACGGCCCCGCACTCACACTCGCCCGCAAGACTCTGGGCGCGGGCAAGGCTTTCATCACCGCGAACAAGGCGATGATCGCGCATCATGGCCTCAGCCTGGCCCAAGTGGCCGATGCGCAGGATATTCCGCTGAAGTTCGAAGCCGCGGTGGCCGGGGGCATCCCGGTGATCAAGGGCATTCGCGAGGGTGCCGCGGCGAACGAGATCACGCGCGTCTACGGCATCCTGAACGGCACCTGCAATTATATCCTGACCACTATGGAGAAGGACGGCCGCGATTTCACCGAGGTGCTGGGTGAGGCGCAGGCGCTGGGCTATGCCGAATCCGATCCCAGTTTCGATATCGACGGCGTGGACGCGGCGCACAAGCTCTCCATCCTCGCCAGCCTGTCCTTCGGCAGCGCGCTCACCTTCGATGGCGTGGCGACGACGGGTATCCGCAATGTGATCGCCGCCGACATTTCCGAAGCGCAGGCGCTGGGCTTTCGCGTCCGCCTCGTCGGGCTGGCAGAGGAAGGCGAGGCCGGGCTGTTCCAGCGCGTGCATCCCTGCCTGGTGCCGATGAGCCATCCGCTGGCGCATGTGACCGGATCGCTCAACGCCGTGGTGGCGGAAGGCAATTTCGTGGGGCGCCTGTTCTTCCAGGGCGCGGGCGCGGGCGATGGCCCCACCGCTTCGGCCGTGGTCGCCGATCTGATCGACGTGGCGCGCAACGAATATGGCCCCGCCTTCGCCATGCCCGTGGAATCGCTGGCACACCCCGAGCGTGCGGATTCGGGCGAGCGCACCGGCCGCTATTTCCTGCGGCTGACGGTGGAAGACCGCGCCGGCGTGCTCGCCGAAATCGCCACCGCCATGCGCGATGCGGGCGTCTCGATCGAAAGCTTCATCCAGCGTGGCGTAAAGGAAGATGGCGGCGCGCTGATCGTGCTGGTCACTCATGCGTGCCCGGAACGCTGCGTGACCGATGCGCTCAAGCGGATGCAGGGATCATCCAGCCTGACCGGATCACCGATGCTGATGCACATCCTGGATCTTTAGCGGCGCGGGCTCGGCCAGGCGCTCATAACGCCGGGCGATTTCGAGCAACCGATTGGCCAGCTCGGTATCTTGCGTGCTGGCATAGGCGCGGCATTGACGCGCGCGCTCAAGCCAATAGTCACGCCGCCCGCCGTTCATCATGCCACCGGATCGTCGATCCGATAGTGGATCGGCTTGAACGCATGATTGTTGGATTGCAGCGCCGAACAGGCGGTGAGCCCGATGATCAGATCCATTTCCGCCTCCAGCACGATCGAGTCCCCCGCCTTGCTCAGCGGCGGTTCCACCGTGAGCGCGCCCGTGCCGCCATCCACCTGGACATTCATGAAGACGTTGAACGCACAGGGTATCTGATCAGGCGCGATATCGTAGGGCGCAAGCGCCTCCGCCAGATTGCCGAAACAGCCCCGATGCGGATGTTCATCGCCATAGATGATGCGGAACGTATCTTCCGAACAGGGTGTCAGCAGGAAATCATGCCGCCCCACATCATCCGCGATGATCCGCAACATCACCTTGGACCGGTTCGAATAAAGCGGATCGCCGGTGCTGAGGAAGAGCTTCGAGGCATAATCCAGAGACCGCCCGGAAGAGATCACCTCCCGCGGATCGGCGCGGCTGAAGGCCAGCAGATCGGCGACCTGCTCGCCGCGCGGATCGATCACGGTGAGTTTCTGCCCCTTGTTCAGCAGAAAGGCGGTGCCGGACCGCGGCGTGATTTCAAAGACCATGTTCAGCCTTTCCGCGACCCGAGAAGGGGCATTGCCATCCCTGCTCGACAGCACGCCCGCTATATTGGCGCGCTTCGGACAGATCGCCGTGCCGGGCGAGCATCGGATTGATCGACCCCGCCAGATCCACATCGCGCGCAATGATGCTTTCGCGCAGCTTTTCGTAACGCCCGGCCTCACGCAATTGCTCGAACTGATCGTGCAGATTGAACACCAATGCGGGGTGCTCGAATCGCCGGGCGGGGCGGCTTGCCTGGGGATGGAGGCCCACAACGAAAAAGGCCTCGCCCCCGAAACTCAGGGAAAAATGGGGATCATCGGGATCACTGCTCACGCGCGGATCAGGCTCCTGCCCAAGCCACACATCCTTGTCGCTGAGCGACTGGACCCGATTCCATAATGCCTGCTCGAATGCCTGCTCGGACAAATCGGTCGGCCCTTCGAAAATCACCACCAGCGTCTGGAACAATTTGGGTTCTTTCCGATAGCCTTGCGCCAACTCATAGAGCGCGGGCCACAGCCGCATATCATCCCAGGCCGACGTGATGTCGCGCGCCTCCAGGATCGTCATCTGATCTCGCGCCAAGGCCGATTTAGCACCGACGCATGGGAAATCAGCGCTCCGCACAAAGTCCCGAAAGCGATCGGGAAGCTCACTCTGGATAGTTTCTGATGTGTTTCGCATGGCAGGATAACCACGAAAACTGCAATTGGTTGCCGTTTCGGAAGCGGAATTGATCCGCGTTAAGGCGATTCATTTGAGCGCCGGATGGAAACCGGTTCAAAGGCCTTACACATCATGGT
Organism: Sphingobium boeckii; assembly: GCF_014199215.1. Lineage (GTDB taxonomy): Bacteria > Pseudomonadota > Alphaproteobacteria > Sphingomonadales > Sphingomonadaceae > Sphingobium_A > Sphingobium_A boeckii. The sequence continues at coordinate 496,119 of NZ_JACIJC010000001.1, read as the reverse complement.
GTTACTTGTCGGATCAGGTATAAAACCCTGTCTGGAACGGGGAGATTATCAGTGCTGACCAAGGACTTCCTGCGTGATCGTCATCGGAGCGAACTGACCAAGGACGACATCGCCGCGCTGGAATCTTCCATTTCCGAGGTGAAAGACTATGGCGCGCGCGAAACTTTGATCCGCGCCGGGGAGCGCGTGCGCCAGAGCACCTTGCTGCTCGAAGGCCTGATGTGCCGCTATATGGACGATCGCCAGGGGGAACGCCAATTGGTGGCGGTGCATGTCGCGGGCGATTTCGTCGATCTTCATGGCTTTCCGCTGCGCCGGCTGGATCATGATGTGGCGACGCTCACGGAGGTGCGCCTGGCTTTCGTGCCGCACGGCAAATTGCTGGAGATCGTGGCCGAGCGCCCCAATCTGACGCGCATATTATGGTTCAGCACGCTGATTGACGCCGCCATGCACCGCGAGTGGATTTTCCGCCTGGGCCGCCTCAACGCTTATGGCCGGATCGCGCATTTCTTCTGCGAGATCGATGCGAAACTCCAGGCGGTGAACCGCAGCGACGGCCATCATTTCCCGCTGCCGATCAACCAGAATGATCTGGGCGAGGCCTGCGGGATGACGGGGGTGCATGTGAACCGCATTCTGCGCCAGTTGCGCGAGGAAGGCGTGATGACCTTTCGCGGCGGCGAGGTGGCTATCCTGGATCGTAAGCGCCTGGAGCGCATCGCCGAATTCGATCCGCACTATCTCTATCTCGACGAAAACGACCCCGACCGGAACTGACTGGATGGCCACGGGTTGGAAGGAAAAGAGAGGAATTTACAATGGGTTCCAGCATTCATACCAAGGCCGGAACGGCCAATGCCGAACAGGGCGAGGTGATGCTCGATGGCCCCGACGGGGTGGCAGTATCCATGACCGCTGACGCCGCGCGCAAGACCGGACTGAGCCTGTCGGAGGCGGCTGATGCTGCCGATAAGCAGGATCGGGAGAAGGCGGACAAGGAGGGATAGCGCCTCGCGCCCGAGGATTCCGACCGATATTTTTTATAACCTGACGCTCGATATGATGGCGCGCTACGCTCCGTTCAGGATGCAGCCTTGGCCGTCGTCCGATAGAGCCAGGCCGTGAGCGCGATGAAGAACAGCGTGCCGCCGATCAGAGCGACCGGCGCGAAGCCGGGGCCGACCACGGCCAGTGGCGAATCGCTGCCCGATCCTGCAACAATCCCGGCAAAGGCCACGCCGAACAGGCTTTCGCCCACGATCAATCCGGTCGCCATCAGCACCCCCATGCGCTTGGCCGTTTCCGGATCGGCCATACGGTCCGCGCGCTTGTCATAGAACCAGCCCAGCACCGCCCCGATCACCACGGGCAGCGTGACCGCCATCGGGAGATAGATGCCGATGCCAACGCCCAGCGGCGGCATCCGCAATTTACCCGCACGGCCCAGCGCTTCATCGATCGCCACCACGACCACCCCGACAGCCGCGCCGATGCCAATCATTTGCCAATCCAGATCGCCGCCCAGCACGCCATTGGCCAATGCGGAGATCAGCGCCGCCTGGGGCGCCGCGAGCGCCTGTGGCCCCGCGCCGGGCATCCCGGCGAATCCGAAGGCGGTGTAAAGCAGTCCGAGCACGGGCGGGATCACCAGCGACCCGAAGATGACGCCGAACACCAGCGCGACCTGCTGACGCCATGGCGTCGCGCCCACGAGCTGACCGGTCTTGAGATCCTGAAGATTGTCGTTGGAGATGGTGGCGATGCCGAACACGATCGCGGTAGCGAACAGCGCATAGGCGATCAGCGCCTGCGTCTCACCCGAATCCCCGCCACGGCCGAAGCCGGCGACCAGCAAAAGCGCCGCGGCCAGGATTGCGAGGATGCCGATGCCAGAGATCGGGCTGTTGGACGCGCCGATCAGCCCGGCCATATAACCGCAGACCGATGCGATCACGACGCCAGCGATCAGCACATAGACCAAGGTGCCGAGGATCAGCGGCACGGCATGAGATTCCAGAACGCCGCCGGCGATGAAGGTCCACAGCAGCCATGCGATCGGCAGCAGGGTGGCAAGGATGATCCCGCCGACCATGCCGATCGGGATATCCCGTTCGGTGAGCGGCAGCGCCTCGGCACTGCTGTTGCGCGCGCGTGAGGCGGCCAGCGCGGAGCGGACGCCGCCGATGATCGGGCCGATGATCTTGAGCAGCGTCCAGATCGCGGCGACGCCGATGACGCCAGCCCCCAGAAAGCGCACTTGGCCGCGGAAGACGGAAAGCGCGAACTCTTCGGTGGTTCCGGTGAAGGGCACGGCCGCGGTGAGGATCGGCAGCGCGACCCACCAGCCGAGCGCCAACCCGACGAACATCGCGAAGCCGACCGATAGCCCGACCAGATGCCCCGCGCCCACGAGCGCGAAAGAGAGCCCGCCGGAAATGCCCGTGGCCGAGGATCCGATGCGGAAGAAGGCGGCCGCCTCCCCCGTGACCAGCCGCATCGCCGCCAGCACCGCAAAGCCCGCGGCGGCCAGCGCATTGACCACGATCACGCGCAGTCCCTTGCCCGCTTCGGCAGCGCCCGCGCGCGATTCAGCGCCGATCTTGAGCACTTCGGCCGCCGCCACGCCTTCGGGATAGGGCAGCGGCGATCCGCTCACGAGCGCGCGACGCAGCGGCACGGAGAACATGACACCCAATATGCCGCCCAGCGCGCAGACCGCGGCGGTCGTCCAGAAGGGGAAACCCTGCCACCAGCCGATCATCACCAGACCGGGCAAAACGAAGATGATCGCCGCCAGCGTGCCCGCCGCCGAAGCGACCGTCTGCACGATGTTGTTTTCCAGGATGTTGGACGTGCTGAAATAGCGCAGCACCGCCATGGAGATCACCGCTGCGGGGATCGAGGTGGCGAAGGTGAGCCCCACTTTCAGCCCGAGATAGACGTTCGCGGCGGTGAACAGCAGGGTGATCAGCCCACCCAGCAGGATCGCGCGGATGGTGAGTTCGGGAAGCTCGGCGGGGCGGGTGCTCATCGGGCGGTCCTCAAAAGGGAGATGCGGTTAGAGCAGGGACGGTGTTGAGGGGCAAGGTGGGCAGATTTCCCTCAGTGTCATGCTCGCGAAAGCGGGAATCCAGCTTTGGCATGAGCCATCCAAAAAAGAAGAAGCGGGATTCCCGCTTTCGCGGGAATGACAGAAAATGGTAGATCAGAAGTGCCTCACCGCCCCTTGAACAGACCGCCGAGCAGACCGCGCAGCAACTGGCTGCCCAGATTCCCCGCCACCTTGCGCCCGATCGAGGTGGCCGCGGAGCGGGCGGCGGATTGCACCATTTTTTCGGCGAAGGTCGGCTTGGCGTCTTCGCGCGCCTGACGGGCTGCATCGGCTGCGGCGACGCGCTCCGCGGCGATACGCGCGCGCTCCTGTTCCTTCGCCAGGCGGGCAGCCTCGCGATCGGCGACCACTTTCGCCTTTTCATCTTCCTTGGCCTGCGCGGCATCGAGCTTGGCCTGTTCGGCCGCGGCCTTGACCTCGGCAGCGGCTGCCTGGGCCTCACCCGCCTTCGCCGCGAGCATTTCCTCGGCAGATTCCCGATCGATCAGCACATCATATTTCGCGCCCACCGCATCGGTCTGGATCAAAACCCCACGCTCGATCGCGGTGACGGGACCGACGCGCGAGCAGACCGGCTTGATCAGCGTGCGCTGCACCGGCGAGGGCGATCCATCGGCCTGCAGCAGCGACACCAAAGCCTCGCCCACTTTCAGTTCGGTGATCGCGGTGACCACATCGACGCCGGGATTGGCGCGGAAGGTTTCGGCGGCGGACTTGATCGCCTTTTCATCCTTGGGCGTGAAGGCACGCAGCGCATGTTGCACGCGATTGCCGAGTTGCCCCGCCACGGTATCGGGAATGTCGATCGGATTTTGCGTGATGAAATAGACGCCCACGCCCTTGGAGCGGATCAGACGGACGACCTGCTCCACCTTTTCGAGCAACGCCTTGGGCGCGGAATCGAACAGCAGATGCGCTTCATCGAAGAAGAAGACGAGCTTGGGCTTATCCGGATCGCCCACCTCGGGCAGCGTTTCGAACAATTCGGACAGCAGCCAGAGCAGGAAGGTGGAATAGAGCTTGGGGCTGGCCATGAGCTTGTCCGCCGCGAGGACGTTCATGACGCCGCGGCCGCTCTCGTCGACCTTGAAGAAATCCTCGATATCGAGCGCGGGCTCGCCGAAGAAATGCTCGCCGCCCTGGCTGCGGAGTTGGAGCAATGAGCGCTGGATCGTGCCCACGGTCGCCTTGGAGACATTGCCATAAGTGGTGGTCAGTTCGTCCGCGCGCTCGGCGCAATGGACCAGCATCGACTGGAGATCGTCCAGATCGAGCAGCAGCAGCCCGTCCTTGTCCGCCACATGAAAGGCGATGGTCAGCACGCCTTCCTGCACCTCGTTCAGATCGAGCAGGCGCGCGAGGAGGAGCGGCCCCATTTCGGAAATGGTGGTGCGGATCGGATGGCCCTGCGTGCCGAACAGATCCCAGAATTGGACGGGATTGTCCTTATAGGCCCATTCGGTATCGCCGATTTCGGCGGCGCGCGCGGCAAAGCTGTCATGCACCTTGGCGGTGGGCGATCCGGCCATGCCGACGCCGGAGAGATCACCCTTCACATCGGCGAGAAAGGTGGGGACGCCGGCGCGGGAAAAGCCCTCGGCAATGCCCTGGAGCGTCACGGTCTTGCCCGTGCCGGTGGCCCCCGCGATCAGGCCATGGCGGTTGGCGCGCTTGAAATTCAGGATCTGGCGTTCGCCGCCGCCGGTCCCGATGAATAAGCCGTTTTCGTCCGCCATGCTGGTCCTCCCAAATCGTTCACCGTCTTACGGTTCGCGACCGGGGAGGACAAGCGGGAGGCTTAGCGGATCTTGACGCCCAGGAAGACGGCGGGGCCGTTGCCCTTCTGGACGCGGACCGCCACGTTGGACTTCTTTTCGGCCTTGGCAGCGCGGACCGCAGCGCTCAGATCCTCGGGCGTCAGAACCGGCCGGCCATTGGCCGCGCTGATGATGTCACCACGGCGGATGCCCTGCTGAAACGCATCGCTGGCGGGATCGGACCGCCCGACCACGACACCCTTCACCGTGGCGGGCACGCCCAGCGAACGCGCGATATTGGGGGTCAGCGCCTGCACGGCGAGACCGATGGACGCGGTGTTCGCGCTATCGTCTGCCCCATTGCCGGGCTTTTGTGCGTCAAAGCCTTCATCTTCATTCTCTGCGCTGAACGCGGCAAGCTGCTCCTCGGGGGGACGCTTGCCGATCACGGCATTCAGCGTCATGCGCTGGCCGTTGCGCAGGATCTCGATCGGCGTGCGCGTGCCCGGTGCGAGATTGGCGACCGTGAGCGAGAGCGTATCATCGGGATTGATGCTGACGCCATTCACCTTGGTGACGACATCGCCTTCCTTGATCCCGGCCTTGTCCGCCGCATCGCCCGGCTCGACCGAGGCGATCAGTTCGCCGCTATTCTTGGGCAGGCCGAGTGCTGCTGCCAGGCCTTCGTCGATCGGCTGGAGCCGCACGCCGAGATAGCCGCGCTGCACGCGATTGCCCGCCTTCAGCGTCTCGATGATCGGCTTGGCCTGTTCCGAAGGGATGGCGAAGCCAATGCCGACATTGCCGCCCGAGGGCGACAGGATTTGCGAGTTGATGCCGATCACATTGCCGTTCAGATCGAACATCGGCCCGCCGGAATTACCGAAATTGATCGACGCATCCGTCTGGATCAGGCGATCGAACTGGCCGTTGCCCGAACGATGCAGCGCGGAAACGATGCCCGCGGTGACCGTGCCACCCAGCCCGAAGGGATTGCCGATCGCCATCACCCAATCGCCGACCTGCGCCTTGGTGGAATCGCCGAATTGCACGAAGGGCAGATTTGTGGACTGGATCTTGAGCAGCGCCAGATCCGACGTGGGATCACGACCGATCAGCGTGGCGGGAAATTCGCGCTTGTCGGGCAGGGTCACGGTGATCGATTCCACCGCTGCGTTGCGCTGGCCAGCGGAAATCACATGATTGTTGGTGACGATATAGCCATCGGCCGAGATGATGAAGCCCGAACCCAGCGACTGCGCCTCGCGCGTCTGCGGCGTATCGCTACCTTGCGGTGCCTGCATTCCGAACAATTCGAACGGGAAGCCCTGCGCCTGATTGGCGACCTTCACCGTCTGCTTGGTGGAGATGTTGACGACGGCGGGCTGGAGCCGCGCCGCGAGATCACGAAAGCTGACGGGCGCGCCGGGCTGCGGTGGGGCGGCCAGGAATTGCGGCGCATTCTGCGCGGTCTGCGCACCAAGCGGGGCGTTGGTGCCGATGGTGACTGCCGCACCACCGATGAGCAGGGCGGTCGTGATGGCATAAGCGTAGCGCACGGTCATAATCCTTCCAAATATCTGTCACTGCCCGCGACGCGGGCAAACCCAAGAATTTTATGTAATCCCCGATTCACAATCACAGCGGTTTGCCGGAAAGCTGACGCACGGCGGCTTAACGCAGATTGAATGACCAAAGTTCAAATCGCCGTCCGCTCTCAACGCCCCCGACCCTGGAATTCCCGCAGATAGGAATTATCCGGTGACAGGATGATCGAAGTCGCGCCCTTGGCACCACCGCTATCGTTGACGAAAGTCTGTTCATAAGACTGCATCGCGCGATAGAAATCATAGAAGGCCGGATCCTTGCCAAAAGCCGCGGCATAGATTTTCGCGGCATCGGCATCGGCCTGCGCGCGGATGATCTGCGCCTGTTTGAGGCCTTGCGCCTGGATAGTGCGGGCCTCCTGGTTACGCGCGGTGCGCATCCGGGCGAGTGCGCTTTCCAGCGGCGTGCCTTCGGGCAGATCGGCGCGCTTGATCCGCACGTCGACGATTTCAGCGCCATATTGCGCGGCCACGCGATTCAGGCCCTTTTGGATATTATCCATCACCTGGCCACGCTCCGGGCTGAGCAAGGCCGCAAACGGCCGCTTGCCCAGTTCGTTGCGCAAGGCCGAGCCGAGGATGGGCTTCAACTGCGCCGCCACATTATCCACTTCGCGCGCGGTGATCACCATGCGCAAGGGATCGACGATGCGGAAGCGCGCAAACGCATCCACCTGAAGCCGGAGCTGATCGGTGGAGAGCACCTGCTGCTGCTCCATTTCGACAGAGAGGATGCGTTTGTCGATCCAGGTGATGTTTTCCACAAACGGGATGCGGGCGATCAGGCCTGCGCCGTCGCCGCCAAAGGGCAGCTTGGCATCATATTTGTTGATGATCCGCACCGGCTGGCCAAAGCGGAGCACGACACCCTGCTTGGTTTCGGATGCCACGGCAAAGGTGCTGCCCAGCAACACGATCAGCGCGATCGCGCCGATTGCGAAGGCCACGGGATAACGGGCGATACGCTCGATCATGGCTGTGCGGCTCCCTCTGCTGCCGGGGCAGCGCGTTTGCGCACCTCGGGCAGGGCCAGATACGGCGTCACGCCCGGCGCTTCGATAATCGTCTTGTCCACCTTCGAAAGCACCCGTTCCATCGTATCATAATACATGCGCCGCCGCGTCACTTCGGGCGCGAGCGAATATTGCTCGTAAACCTTGTCGAACGATGCCGCGTCGCCCTGCGCCTTGGCTGTGACCTGCTGCGCATAGGTGCGGGCATCATTGAGGTTGGATTCCACCTCCTGCTGCGATGCCGTCACTTCCTTGAAGGCGTCGTTCACAGCCGCTGGCGGATCGGCCTGGCTGATTGCGATACCCTGAATTTCCACGCCAGCCTTATAATCGTCGAGAATGGCTTGCATGAGCTCGGCCACGCGCTGTTCGATATCGGTGCGCCCCGGACCGATCGCCTGGATCAGCGTGAAGCTGGCCAGCACGGCGCGCATCGCGCTTTCCGCGACTTCCGAAATCGTCTTTTCCGGCTCGGCAATCTGGAACAGGAATTGCTCGGCAGCGCCGGGCTTGATCTTCCAACGCACCGAATAAGCGAGATCGACGATATTCTGATCCCCGGTGAGCACCAGATTATTGTCATTACCGCCCTGCCCGATCGGCAAAGTGCGGATCGCCTGGACATCCAGCTTCTGCACGCGGCTGATCGGTGCCGGGAAGGTGAAGTTCACGCCCGGACCCATGGTGGACCAATAGCGCCCGAACACGGTAACCACGCCCTGCTCCTGCGGGCCGATGCGATGCACGCTGGTGAACAGGATCCAGATCACGGCGAATGCCAGCACCACATAGGGCCAGATCATGCGCGCGCTGGCACCGCCGAATCCGCCGCCGCCGGAACCACCGCCGCCGAAAGAGCCGCGCAGGCGTTCGAAGAGCTGATCCATCGCGGCCGGGCCTTGGGGGTCGCGCCGGGGCTTGCGACCGCCGCCGCCTGTAGGCTGATTCCAGGGGCTGGGCGGGCGTCCATCGCCGCCGCCTCCGCCCGAATCACCACCGCCACCCGAGCCGCCGGATCCTTTTCCGCCGCCCCAGGGGCCACCTTCCATCAGCATCGCGCGTTTGGCCGCGATCCACCCCATCTTTATCGTCATGCCTGCCATTATAGGTATGCCGGTGGGGAAAAACAGTGGCATTGCCGCAAACTCCTCCTATCTGCGCCATATGAGTGATCCAAACACGCTTCTCGCCGCCATTTCCTCCATTGCCGGAACCCGCGCCGCCGCCGTCCGCCTGAGCGACGGACGCGCCAGCCTGATCCTCGACGTGACCGGGCTTTCGGGCGACGAACGATCCAAGATGGAGGCCGCGATCAAGGCTGCGCTGATGGCGGAAGACGGCGTGAGCGAGGTCCGCATCGCGATGACCAGCGAAAAACGCGGCCGCCGCCTGATCGCGGTGGGCAGTGGCAAGGGCGGCGTGGGCAAATCCACGGTGTCCGCCAATCTGGCGATCGCGCTCAAGCGGCTGGGCTTCAAGGTGGGTCTGATCGATGCCGATATTTATGGCCCTTCGCAACCGCGGCTGATGTCTACCGAAGGGCAGCGCCCCGAAGCGCAGGATCAGAAAATGATCCCGATCATGAGCCCTTATGGCATTCCGATGCTCTCCATGGGGCATCTGGTGAAGCCCGGCCAGGCGATCGCATGGCGCGGGCCGATGGCGGGCAATGCGCTGGGCCAGTTGATCGACGCGGATTGGGGCGATGTGGAACTGATCATCGCCGATCTGCCACCCGGCACCGGCGATGTGCAGCTTTCGATGATCTCCAAGCAGAAGCCGGCGGGCGCGGTAATCGTCTCCACGCCGCAGGATCTCTCGCTGATCGATGCGACGCGCGCGATCGACCTGTTCAATCAATCCGGCGTGCCGATCATCGGGCTGATCGAGAATATGGCGGGCTATGCCTGCCCGCATTGCGGCGAAATCTCCGATCCGTTCGGCAGCGGCGGGGTGCAGGCCGCGGCCAATGTGATGGGCCATGATTTCCTCGGCCGCATTCCGCTGACGCTGGAAATCCGCACGGCCTCCGACGCCGGTCAGCCGCCGGCGGCAGAGGATGGTCCAGCCGCCACGCCATTTCATGCCATCGCCGCGAAGATCAAGGACTGGCTGGCGCAATGAACCAACGGCCGCAAACGATGTTATCCATCAGGCACCGTTTGGCCTGAGCCCGTCAAAGGCTCCTGCTTCTTCTGCCGCGCCTGTCTGGAAAAGAAGGGCTTTGACAGGCTCAGCCCGAACGGATTGAGAGATCCAACGGATTTGGGAGAATAACGATGCCCCTTACCAGTGACGCCGACATTGCCGCCCTGCTCAGCGAAACCCGCACGATCGCGCTGATCGGTGCTTCGGACCGGCCCGACCGGCCCAGCTATGGCGTGATGAAATTCCTGCAGGGTCACGGCTATCGCGTCATCCCGGTCAATCCACAGATCACGGGCGAGCATGTGCATGGCGAATATATCTGGCGCGACCTAGACCAGATCGGCGAGCCGATCGACCTGGTGGATATCTTTCGCCGTTCCGAAGCCGCCGGTGATGCGGTGGATCAGGCGATCGCCGCGGGTGCCAAGGCCATATGGATGCAGCTCGGCGTGATCAACGAGGACGCCGCGGCCCGCGCGGAGGCCGCCGGACTGAAAGTGGTGATGAACCGCTGCCCGGCCATCGAGATACCGCGGCTGGGGCTGGCGGTTGTCGCCTGATCATTTCATCGCATTGGTCAGCGTCTCGAAGATATTGGTGAGCGAAAGACCGAGATTGATGAAGGCGATCGTGCACGCCAGCGAAACCAGCGCCACGATCAGCCCGTATTCGATCGCGGTTGCCCCCTTAGTATTCGAACGTAATTTTTGAATGATCGACATCGAATTCTCCCAAAAGGATTATTCGTTTCAAACATTGTGTAATACTTAATGACGATTCCGAAATAATATCCAAAATGGAGTGATTGGCTTTATTTAGCGGATGATGCCCTTGTCCGCGCGTTCGCGTAGCCGTTCGATCGCCGCGGCATGGATGCCATGGGATGATGCGACGACGCCAAAGGCCTCGCCCTTGGTGCTGTTGAAGCGCAGCACACCGCCGAACGCATCGGTGACGTGTGCGCCGGCCTCGCGGGCGATGAGCACGGCCGCGGCGATATCCCATTCATGACCCCAGCGGATCGTGGCGACCAGATCGGCTTCGTCCGCCGCCACCATCGCGATGCGCAAGGCGATCGAATTGGGGCGATCGACGATGCTCAGATCACGGTCCACGTGCGGCAATGCGTCGGTCGGAACGCGCGATCCGGGAAATTCGGTCCTGCTGCTGGCCACCAGTCGCTGGCCATTGCGGAACGTCCCCTTGCCCGCCACGGCGCGCCAGGTTTCGCCGCGGGCCGGTGCCTCCAAAACCCCCACTAACGGATCGCCGCCTTCGCACAGAGCGATGCTGACCGACCAGCCGGGGCGACCCCGGATGAAATCGCGCGTGCCATCGATCGGATCGACCACCCAGACGCGCGGGACGAGCAGGCGTTCTGCATCGTCCACCGTCTCTTCCGAAAGCCAGCCCGCCTCGGGATCGATCGCGCGCAGACGTTCACGGATAAGCTGGTTCACCTCCAGGTCCACATCGCAGACCGGATGGCCAGGCACTTTTTCCCAGGTCTTCAGTTCGCCGCGCCAGCGCCCCATCGCCAGCGCCCCGGCCTCTGCAGCAACCGCCGCAATCTCATCGGCGAGCGCATCAATCACCAGCGACGGTCATCCCTTCGAGGCGGATGGTGGGCGCGTTGGTCGCGTGTTTGAAAGTGAGATCATTGGCGGGAACAAGCGTGCGGAACATGTGCTTCAGATTACCCGCCACGGTCACTTCGGCAACCGGCTTCGTGATCTCGCCTTTCTCGATCAGGAAGCCAGCAGCGCCGCGGCTGTAATCCCCGGTGAGGCCGTTCACACCCATGCCGATGAGTTCGGTGACATAGAAGCCGCGCTCGATATCCGCGATCAGTTCTTTGGGGCTGAGTGCACCCGGTGCCATATGCAGATTGCTGCTGCCTGCGCCCGGTGCGCCGCCGGTGCCGCGCGCGGCGTGACCGGTGGGCTGGAGGCCGAGCTGCCGGGCCGCGGCGACGGTCATCAGCCAGCCGGTCAGCACGCCCTTGTCGATGATGACGGTCTGGTGCGTTTCCAGCCCCTCGCCATCGAAGGGTTTGGAGCGCAGGCCGCGCGGACGAAGCGGATCATCGATGATCGTGATGCCAGGGCCGAATATCTCGGTGCCCAAAGCATCGAGCAGGAAGCTGGTCTTGCGCGCAATCGCCGCACCCGTGATCGCGCCGATCAGATGGCCGAGCAGCCCGCCGGACACGCGCGGATCGAACACCACCGGCAATGCGCCGCTGGGCAGGCGCACGGGATCCAGCCGCGCCACCGCGCGCTCACCCGCCAGACGGCCGACCGCTTCGGCATCCTCCATCTCCGAGAGATGGCGCACGCTGCTATAGGCATAATCGCGCTGCATCCCGCTGCCCTCGCCCGCGAGCACGCTGGCGGACAGGCTATGTGCCGTGCCGGCATAGCCGCGCACGAAACCGGTGCTGGTTGCGAGCGCGATCACGCTCCGGCTGGCGCTGCTGCCACCGCCTTCGCTGTTGGTGACGCCTTTCACCGCGCGGGCGGCATCTTCGGCGGCCATCGCCCGTTCCTTCATTTCGGCCGGGCTGATCTCCTGCGCATCCTCCAGATCCAGATCGGGACTGGGGCCGCGCATCAGGCGATCCTCGGGCGCCATGCCCGCATAGGGATCTTCGGGCGCTTCGCGCGCCATGGCGACGACGCGCTCCACCAGTGCGTCATAGGACGCGGGTGTGAAATCGGATGTGGAAGCGGTGGCTGAGCGCTGGCCGATAAAGACGCGCAGGCCGATCTCCTCGCCTTCGGACCGCTCGACATTTTCAAGCGCGCCGAGCCGGACTTCGACCTGGGTGGCGGAGCCGCCGCTATAGAGGGCGTCCGCGGCATCCGCCCCGGCTTTCGCCGCGCGCGCGACGAGTTCGGCGACTTGTTCCTGGGATTGTGAAACGCTGAGCATTCGATTGCGCTTAGGTGGCGACGGCGGCGCAGGCAAGAAACATCAGAAAGCCGGCGAAGCGATTGGACCGGAATTTGTTTAGCCCGTCCAGGCCGTCATCGGGCTTGAGCGTCAGCACCTGCCAGGCGAGATGCGCCGCGACCGGCACGAGGGCAACCAGCGCCAGCCAGTCCGGCCGCGCCGTCCAGATCGCGCCACCCCAGAGCAGGAGCGCCGCGCCATAGAAAGCGCCGACGCCCGGCAACACATGCCGGCCCATCCGCCGCGCGGAAGAGCGCACGCCGATCAGCGCATCATCCTCGCGATCCTGCAGCGCATAGATGGTGTCATAGCCGATCACCCAGCAGATCGATCCGGCATAGAGCAGCAGCATGGGAAGTTCGATCGCACCCCGCACCGCCGCCCAGCCGACCAAAGCCGCCCAGGAAAAGACCAGCCCCAGCCAAGCCTGCGGCCACCAGGTGATCCGCTTCATGAAGGGATAGGCCGCGACCAGCGCGAGGCTGGCAAGCGCGATGATCTGGGCGAGCAGGTTCAATCGCAGCAAGACAATGAGCCCGATCAGACAGAGGCAGAAGAGCCATGCCCATGCCGCCTTGAGCGAGACAGCGCCGCTCGCCAGCGGACGGCTGCGCGTCCGCGCCACCTGGGCATCCAGATCGCGATCGACGATATCGTTATAGACGCACCCCGCCCCGCGCATCGCGACGCTGCCCAGCAGAAACCAGAAAATCAGCATCCATTGATCGCCCAGCCCCCCGGATAATGCGATCGCCCAAGCACCGGGCCAGAAGAGCAGCCACCAGCCGATCGGACGATCGAAGCGCGCGAGCAGTGCAAAGGCGCGGAGCTTTTCGGGGAGCAAACGCATCAGGCCGCGATATTGGGTGTCGGGGACGATATCGGGTTCGGGACTCGGGGCGCTCATGAGATTGCCATAAGCCGAATGGTCGCGGGCTGTCGAAGGGGTTTCCTGAACCTTCAGCCGCGTGCCTTCGAGACATTCGCATCGGGACCAACGACGATGGCCAGCAATCCGGCCAAACCCGCCGCAATCCAGAGTGCCGACATACCCCAGCGGAAGAAGCACAATGCCCCCATCGCGCCGCCCGTAATCAAGCCGATCCACAGCAGCAGGAATGGAAGCCAGCTCCATGGGCTTCCCCCCGACAAGGCGAGCGCAAGCCGCTGACCGATCTTGACGAGCGCTCCCGTCATATAGGTCAAGCCGATCTGCACCTCACCACCGTCTTCAAACACCATATTTTCCGCGCCCATCGCCGCGGCAGCGAGCGCGAAGGCGGCAGTTGGCAGTCCAAGCCCCGCGCAGATAGCACCTGCAGACAGAAGAAGACTCACAAGCAGCAACATGAAGGACCGCTTCCCGGATCGCACCTTCCGCTTCAGCAGCGATGCGATCATCACACCGCCAACAAAGCTGCCAACGAGCCCGGCCGCCATGACGGCCGCACCGGCACCATCGACAAACCCCACACCGAGCCGGGTAGAGTTTCCGCTCATGAAGGACACGAAGAAGCCGCCCGTCCCCAGAAATCCGATGGCGTCAACGAAACCGGCCAAAGCGGACAGGCAAATGGCAAGCGCGCGGGCTTTCAGATCAAGGCGTGTCATAAACGGGCTTTAACCCACCCCCCCGGGATCGGACGATTACTATTGTCCGCAGCCATGGACCATTGCCAACCGATCAGGAGAACAATCTTCGACAGATTCAGTCCGAACGGATATTCGGAATAACATCGATAGAGGATATTCCATGCCCGCAACCCCCGCCTGGCCGCCTGACAGCACACCGCGCCTCTTCGTGGACACCCCACTCGCCGACGGCCATTCCGTGCGTATCGAGGGCGGACAGGCGCATTATCTCTCCGCCGTGATGCGGATGAAGGTGGGCGATCCGGTGCGGCTGTTCGACGATATCAGCGGGGAATGGCTGGCCGAGGCCGAAGTGGTGGGCAAGCGCGATGTGATCCTGCGGATCACGGGCAAGCTCGCCGAGCGTGAGCCGGTGCCCGATCTGTGGCTGTGCGCCGCGCCGATCAAAAAGGGGCGGGTCGACTGGGTGGCGGAGAAAGCGTGCGAATTGGGGGTGGCGCGGCTGGTGCCCGTCCTCACGCGCCGCACCGTGATCGACCGGGTGAATACCGAACGGCTGCGCGCGCATATGATCGAGGCGGCGGAGCAATGCGGGCGCAGCGCACTGCCGGAGATGGCCGAGCCGGTGAAACTGCTCTCGCTGATGAAGAATTGGCCGGCGGAGCGGACCATGTTCTTTGCTGACGAGAATGGCGGCCTGCCCGCATTCGAGGCGATGCGCGCGCGGCCCGGCCCCGCGGCGATATTGATCGGACCGGAGGGCGGCTTCGATCCGCAGGAGCGCGATGTGATCCGCGCGGTGCCGCAGGCGGTGGGACTTTCGCTCGGGCCGCGGATATTGCGGGCGGAGACGGCGGCGGCGGCGGCGATTTCTTTGTGGATGGCGGCGGCCGGGGATTGGAGGTAGCGGGTTTGCGCCCACTCCACCGTTTGTCCCGAGCGCAGTCGAGGGACGTGGTGACAGTTCCAACGTCCCTCGACTGCGCTCGGGACAAACGGGTTTAAGGGTTAGGTCCGTCGCTCCCGGAAAAAATCCCTCAGAAGCCCCGCTGCCTCGGCTTCTCCCAGCCCGGCATAGACCTCCGGCCGGTGATGACAGGTCGAGTGATCGAACACGCGCGCGCCGTGCTCGGTGCCGCCGCCCTTGGGATCGGGGGCGGCATAATAAAGCCGTGCGATGCGGGCATTGGCGATCGCCCCCGCACACATGGCGCAAGGCTCCAGCGTCACCCAGAGATCGCAGCCCTCAAGTCGTTCCTGCCCCAATGATTCGGCGGCCGCGCGAATCGCGACGATTTCGGCATGGGCTGTGGGATCGTTGCCGGTGCGGGTGAGATTGGAGGCGGTGGCGATCACCCGGCCCTCCAGCGTGATCACCGCACCCACGGGCACTTCGCCCGCCACCGCCGCGTCGCGCGCCAGCGTGAGCGCCAATCTCATGGGGTCGGGGAGGGGAAAGGCCATATCCGGCCTTTATCGCGCCGCGCTCGCTTGTGGAAAGGCTTTAGGCGCGCACCGGCCTGATCGCGCGCCAGCGGCGGGCAATCGCAGCGGCCGGGCGATCGGTGGAGCCGCCGCAGACGATGAACAGCGAAAAGAGCATACCCGGCAGGAAGAACAGCATGGTCAGCCCGATGGCGATGAAGAAATCGCGCCCCATCCCCCTGATCAGGAAGGCGCCGAGCGGCGGCAACACGATGGCGGCTATGAGGGCGGGGATGTTCATGCTAACGGAACGAACCAACAGCGAACCGGTTTCATCCGACTCTGCTGGCCCGACTCTATGAGCCGGACTCTACAAGGTTGACGCGAATCGCCTCAGCCGCTATCCGCCCGCTCTTTCCGGGTAAGTTAGAACACAGGAATTTGAACGATGTCGCGCATTTGCGAGCTGACCGGCAAGGGTCGCCTGGTGGGAAACAATGTATCCCACGCCAATAACAAGACCAAGCGCACCTTTCTGCCGAATCTGCAGAATGTCACGCTGATGTCTGAAGCGCTGGGCACCAGCGTCAAGCTGCGCGTCTCCACCCATGGCCTGCGTTCTGTCGAGCACAATGGCGGGCTGGACAATTGGCTGCTGAAGACCTCGGAAGACAAATTGAGCCTGAAGGCCAAGCGCCTGAAGCGCGATGTCGCCAAGAAGGTTTCCGCAGCAGCGGCATGATTGATCGGGAGCCGGATCTGATCCGGCTCTAGACACCGCTGGGCGTTAAAACCCAGGACTCAACGCGAACTTCATCAGCAGGGTGCGCTGAAACGTGCCCCCGAAATTATCATCGCTGCCGATCCAGATGATCGTGCGGCGATTTTCCTGTGTCACGGCCATGGCCTCCATATTGTCCACGGCCATCGGCCGGACGAGGCTGGCGATCTCTTTCCCCTGAGCGATCGCGCCTTCTTTTATCTCCGCAGGATCAAGGATCGCGACCTTCGCCGAGAAATATTCGGGGAATGACAGGCGGCGGTGGAGGAGGATCAGGCGCCCGTCGGGCAATGATTTGGCTTCGGTGATCCGGTAACCCGCGGGCGGGCGATAGCGGAATACCACCGATTTCGCAGCAGGATCGGTGGGATCGCGATCGAACAGCAGCGCATCATTCTGGCCGCGCTGCCCCGCCGCTTCGGAAAACACTAAAAAACGGCCATCGGAGAGTCGCACCATGGCCTCCGGTCCGCCGTTGCCGGGCCATGCCTTCATCGCGGCGGGAAACGCCAGTGCCTCCATCGCGGCAAAGCCGGGGGCATAGCGCGCAATGGCGTTAAACCGCTCAAACCCGACCCAGATCCGGCCGCTGGCGGAGTCGATCGCGATCGATTCACTATCCCGGTCGCGCCGCCGTGCGCCCGTGCCCGGACCACCGCGGAAATCGCCGAAGCGCGCGCCGCGGATCGCGCCCTGGCTATCCACCGTCAGCCGCATGAAGCCGCCTGCATCGCTGATGAGCATCAACGCATCGCGATCCATCGCCATGCCGGAAATGCCTCCAAAGCCCGGTGCCTTGCCCTGCAGCACCCAGCCGCCGAGATAGATCAGGCCGCCCGCGCGACCGCGCTTGGGATGATCGGGATCGAGCGGCACGGGCGTTGCCACGATCCGGGTGTCATTGCCAATCAACACCCGACGCGATCCACCGCCTGCATCGCCGCCAAGCACGAGGATGAACGGCAACAGGATCGGGATCAGCAGGCGCATGTCCGTCCCTTCTAGAGAGGCCGTTGCAGAATGACACTCCCCACCAAATCTTCCAGGCAGGGCGCAGAGGCTTCGAACATGAACCCGGACAACCCCCGCATGAACCTGAGATAACGTCCGCGTTCAGGCCCGCCTCAAACGAATCACGCCATAAGGGCATCAGTCGACGGGAAGCAGACGTTGGGCCGGACCAATACCGGACCGGCCACGCCGACGAAGAGATGCTTTTTAAGACGAAGGAGATTTTCGATGTTCAAGAAACTGAGCCTCATCACCGCAACGCTCGCCATGGGCGCTGCGACCCTGGTGCCCGCTGCGCCCGCCATGGCGCGCGATCATTACCGTGGCGGCTATGACAATGCCCGCGACTATCGCGGCGACCGCGGCTATCGCAATGACCGTCGCGGCTATCGCGGAGACCGTTACAACAACCGCGGCTATCGCAACGATTATCGTAACAACTATCGCTGCAATAACAGCGGCACCACGGGCACGATCATCGGTGCCATCGCTGGTGGCCTGCTGGGCCGCGAAGTCGTCGGCCGTCGGGGTGATCGCACCGCGGGCCTGATCATCGGCGGTGGTGCCGGCGCACTGGCCGGCCGGGCGATCGACAAGAACGGCAGCCGCTGCTGACACCAGATTACTTAACCCTCGAGTAGCGTAGCGAGGGCAGAGGGCCGGGAACCGCGAGGTTTCCGGCCTTCGTCCGTTCAGTCGGTATCGAACAGGCTGGCGAGTTGCTCCACCATGGTGCCACCCAATTGCTCCGCATCCATGATCGTCACCGCCTTCTGATAATAGCGCGTCACATCATGGCCGATCCCGATCGCGACCAGTTCCACGGGGGAGCGCGTCTCGATCCAGTTGATCACCTGACGCAGATGCCGTTCCAGATAGCTGCCGGAATTCACCGACAGCGTGGAATCATCGACCGGCGCGCCATCGGAAATAACCATCAGGATGCGGCGATCTTCCGAACGATGGACAATGCGGTTATGCGCCCAGAGCAGGGCTTCGCCGTCGATATTCTCCTTGAGCAGCCCCTCGCGCATCATCAGGCCCAGATTCTTGCGCGCGCGGCGCCAGGGTTCGTCGGCCTTTTTATAGATGATGTGGCGCAGATCGTTGAGCCGCCCCGGCATCGGCGGCCGGCCTGCGGCAAGCCAGCTTTCGCGCGCCTGCCCGCCCTTCCACGCGCGGGTGGTGAAGCCCAGAATCTCGGTCTTCACGCCGCAGCGCTCCAGCGTGCGCGCCATGATATCCGCGCTGATCGCCGCGATCGAGATCGGCCGCCCGCGCATCGAGCCTGAATTGTCGATCAGCAGCGTGACCACGGTATCGCGGAAATCGGTCTCGCGTTCGGCCTTGTAGCTCAGCGACTGCATCGGATTGATCACGACGCGCGCGAGCCGCGCGGCATCGAGCAGGCCCTCCTCCTGATCGAAATCCCAGCTCCGGTTCTGCTGCGCCATCAGACGGCGCTGCAGCCGGTTCGCGAGCTTGGTCACCGCGCCCTGCAAATGGGTCAATTGCTGATCGAGATAGGCGCGCAGACGGATCAATTCGTCTTCGTCGCACAGCTCGGTAGCCTCGATCACCTCGTCATGATTGGTCGTCCAGGCTTTGTAATCGAATTGGGGCGACATGTCGGAGAGCGGACGATTGGGGCGCACGGGAAGCATCCCCTCCTGCCCCTCATCGCCCAGATCGGCGTCGGTGTCGGAGAGGTCATCCTCGTCCATCTCACCGCCCTCGCCCTCTTCACCCTCGCTTTCCTCGGGTTCGCCACGGGCTTCCATCTCACCATCCGCACCGGCGGATTCATCCTCGCCCTCGTCGCTCTCGGCCTCTTCTTCGCTCTCGCCTTCTTCATCCTCGCCGCCATCGTCGGCACTGTCGGGAATCACCTCGCCATCGATGAGTTCGAGATCCTCGAGCAATTGCGTGGTGAGCTTCTGAAACGCGCCCTGATCATCGGTGAGCAGGCTCAGCGCTTCGATATCAGCACCCGCCTTCGCCTCAATCCAGTCACGCACCAACGCCAGGCCGGGCTCGACATTGGCCGGGGGCAATTCGCCCGTCAGTTTTTCGCGGACCATCAGCGCCACCGCGGTGGAGAGCGGCACTTCCTCCCGGTTACGCGCGCGCGCGATCGGATCGGAACGCATCCGCATGGCGAGCGCCTCAGCCAGATTGGCTTTCACGCCCTCCATCGATTTAGCGCCCAGCGCCTCGATCCGCGCCTGTTCCACAGAATCGAACACGGCGCGCGCCAGGGCGTCGGCGGGCGCGCCCTTGGCATGGAGCACTGCATTGTGATGCCGCAGCTTCAGCGCGAAGCTGTCCGCAAACCCGCGCGCCTCGGCCACCTGCTCGGGCGGCAGATTGCGACCGGGCATCGGCACCTTGATATGCTTGCCCGCCTGCACCGGCGCGTCGGCGGTAAACGCCAGTTCGATCTCCGGCTCATGCGCAATCGCCCGCGCCGCGCCGGACAGCACGGCCTTGAACTGATCGAGGGGGGTTTGTTCAGCCATGAAAGCGCCTTACCAGATCACGTCGCAGCCGAAAGCCGCAAACGCCGGATCGCGAGTGACGACGGTCAATCCCTCGATCAATGCCTGCGCGGCAATGAGGCGATCGAAGGGATCGCGATGATCGCCGGGCAGCAGGCCAGCTTTCATCGCGTGCCCTTCAGTAATTTCGAGACTTTTGAAGCCATTTCTGGCCATCAGCTTGCCATAACTTTCTCTGGGATCGCCAATATCCGGTAACTTGCCGAGACGATATTTGATGGAGATTTCCAATGCGGATGTAACGCTCACCATCATCGGGATTTCGGTAGCGGCGATAACCTCCCGCGCCTGCGGCCCGAGCATAGGCGAATCGCACCACCACCAGAGCGCTGCATGAGTATCCAAAAGGCAGGCGCCGATCGCCATCATCTAGAGAATATTCGAATATTTGCCTTCCCAGGCATCCAGCTCATCATCCGGCAACGGATCGAACCACACGGACGCGGGAATATTGCGAAGTTCGGGCCACCCCCCGGGTGTGCGGCGAGGCTTCGGTTCTTTCGGCTCGATCGGCACCAGCTTGGCATAGGGCTTGCCAGCCTTGGCGAGAATGATCTCCTCGCCCGCATGAGCGCGCTCAAGCAGCTTGGAGAAATTCGTCTTGGCATCATGGACATTGACCGAAGCGGACATGGCAGACTCCTGATTAGTCCAGTTAGTCCATTTTGACTTTCAGAGCAAGTCGGGCGCCATTCAGCCAGCTTTCCCCACCACGCTTTCGGGCAGATCACGGCCGAAGACGCGCTGATAATATTCGGCCACCAGCGCGCGTTCGGCTTCGTCGCATTTGTTGAGGAAGGAAAGGCGGAAGGCGAAGCCGACGTCCTTGAAGATCAGCGCATTTTGCGCCCAGGTGATCACGGTGCGCGGAGACATGACGGTGGAGATATCGCCGTTGATGAAGCCCTGGCGCGTCAATTCCGCCACCTTCACCATATTCTCCACCTCTTTCTTGCCGCCCGCATGATCATACTCACCCGATTTGGCGAGCACGATCTGCGCCTCTACATTGGCGGGAAGATAGTTGAGCGTGACGACGATGTTCCAGCGGTCCATCTGGCCCTGATTGATCTGCTGCGTGCCATGATAGAGGCCGCTCGTATCGCCCAGGCCGACCGTGTTCGCGGTGGCGAACAGCCGGAAATAGGGATTGGGGCGGATCACGCGATTCTGATCGAGCAGGGTCAACTTGCCCTCCGTCTCCAGCACACGCTGGATCACGAACATGACGTCGGGACGACCGGCATCATATTCGTCGAACACCAAGGCCGTAGGAGTCTGCAGCGCCCAGGGTAGCAGGCCTTCCTTGAATTCGGTGATCTGCTGGCCATCCTTCAGCACGATCGCATCGCGGCCGATCAGATCGATGCGACTGATATGCGCGTCCAGATTGATGCGGATACAGGGCCAGTTGAGACGCGCCGCCACCTGCTCGATATGCGTAGACTTGCCTGTACCGTGATAGCCCTGGACCATCACGCGGCGGTTATGCGCAAAACCCGCGAGGATCGCGAGCGTGGTATCCGCATCGAAAACATAGGCCGGATCGAAATCGGGGACACGCTCATCGGCCTCCGAAAAGGCGGGCACCATCATATCGATGTCGATGCCGAACAGTTCGCGCGCGCTCACCATCTTGTCCGGCGCGTCCATCACGGTGGCTTCGCGGCTGTCGGGCTGGGTGTTGGGAATATTCGTCATGGCTTCAGCTATGTTCCAAATCCCGCCGGTCTGAAAGAAGGGCGGCTGAGTCGTCAGGAGAACGCATCCGGGCGCTGGTCCCGCGACACGCATGTCATCCGCTCAATGCCTCTTTGCGGCAGAAGGGTAAAGTTCCTATTCGCCGTTTGCGATTTTTGCAGGAAGGGCAAACAGCCCAGCGAAGCGCGCCGCCGCCGCCCGATCGCCTGACACCAAGATTCCGCCCGAAGCCTCGGCTTGGCTCAGAGGCATTCCCCCGTAGAACAGCGGCAGCAATGCGCCGGGCGCGCTTGTGAAGATGGCGGCGCTGCCCGCGACATCGCCACGCGCCACTGTGATGACGCCCCCCGAGACCTTCGCGACGTAGCTTTCCGCATCGAAGACAAAGCCGACGACCGCGCTAAAATCACCCGCCCGGCTGGCGACGAACAGCATCTTGAGCGACAGCATGAGCGAGACCGGCGAGAAATTGAGCGTCGGATCGTGCGTGGGTGAGCGCAAGGCCCAACGGCCGATCCCCAGCACGATCGGTTCGCATTCGCGCCCCCAGGGCGTGAGCGCATAAACCTGAGCACTGGCGGGGGCTGGCAGTTTGTGACGCGTGACAATCCCTGCCGCGGCCAGACTTTCGAGCCGCTGGGTGAGCACGTTCGCGCTAATTCCGGGCAGGCCATCGCGCAATTCGCCGAACCGCCGCGGGCCGAGCAAAAGCTCCCGCACGATCAGCAGCGACCACCGTTCCCCCACCAATTCCATGCCCAACGCCGTGCCGCACGCATCATCATACCACCGTTTATCGCGCGCTTTGACCGGTTCAGTTATTTTTTCTAACTCCATAGTTGTTTTTAATAACTGGCCGGATCATCATCGTCAAACAGCGATTCGAAATGAGGCGACCATGACCAAGATGATTTTCGTGAATTTGCCCGTGGCCGATGTCGCGGCATCCACCGCCTTCTACACCGCGATCGGTGCCGAACAGAATCCGATGTTCAGCGACGAGACCGCCTCGTGCATGGTGTTGTCCGACACGATCTACGCGATGCTGCTCAGCCATGAAAAATTTGCCAGCTTCATTCCCGGGCGGACGATCGCCGATGCGAAAACCGCGGTAGGGGCGCTCTTCGCTCTCTCGGTCGATAGCCGCGACGATGTGGATGCGACGATCGAAAAGGTAGCCAGGGCGGGCGGCACGGCCGATGCCACACCGGTGCAGGATCACGGCTTCATGTTCAGCCGCAGTTTTGCAGATCCCAATGGGCATATCTGGGAAGTGTTCTGGATGGATCCGGCGGCGACAGCCGGTGATGCGGCGACGATGGCAGTCTCCGCCGCCTGAGCGGACACCATAGAAAGGATGAGGCTATGGCCGGCGCGCCCGAAATCACTGCGTTCACATGGGTGCCGCCCTTCGCCCAAGGGCTGGTGCGGGATACGCGGGCACGCTGGGCTTTCGAAGAGGTGGGGCTGGATTATGACGTCCGCCTGCTCGATCTGGGCGAGCATAAAAGCGCTGCGCATCGCGCGCTTCAGCCCTTCGGCCAGATCCCGACCTATGCGCATGGCGATACCGAAATCTTCGAATCGGGTGCGATCGTGCTGCACATCGCCGGACTGAAGCCCGGTCTGCTACCAGGCGACCCCGCCGGTGATGCACGCGCCACGGCCTGGCTGATCTCGGCGCTCAATTCCGTGGAGCCTATGATCTTCGATCTGGTGCTGGCCGATCTTTTCGACAAGGATGAGGCTTATGCCCCGCTGTTTCGGCCCAAAGCCATTGAGCGGCTGCGCGCGCGGCTGGCGGACCTGTCAAACGCGCTGGGCGACAAGCGCTGGCTGGATGGCGATGTGTTCACAGCGGGCGACCTGATCATGGTCTCAGTATTGCGCGGATTGCGTCATACCGATCTCGTGGCCGAACATGACAATCTGGCCGCCTATCTCGCGCGCGGCGAATCCCGGCCTGCATTTCAAAAGGCATTGGCCGATCACATGGCGGTGTTCGAGGGCGTGAAGCCCCCCGCCTGGTATAGCGAAGGAGAGAGCAAATGACCTATGTTGACGGCTTCGTCTGCGCGGTTCCGGCTGCGAATAAGGAGGCCTATCGCAAGCACGCGGCGGACGCATTGCCGCTGTTCAAGGAATTTGGCGCGACCCGGATGGTGGAATGCTGGGGCGATGATGTGCCAGATGGCAAGGTGACCGATTTCAAGGGATCGGTGAAGGCGGAAGAGGGCGAGGTGGTCGTCTTTTCCTGGATGGAATATCCGGACAAGGCCACGCGAGACGCTGCGGGCGAAAAGATGATGAGCGATCCGCGCATGGCCGCCATGGGCGCCTCCATGCCCTTCGATGGCAAGCGCATGATTTATGGCGGGTTCGAGCCGATCGTTGATCAGGATCTGGGCGGCGCGATGGGCTATGCCGACGGCTATCTTGTCCCCGTGCCCCACGGCAACCGCGAGGCCTATCGCGTGATCGCGGAGAAGGCGGCCGAGGTGTTCAAGGATCATGGCGCCACCCGCGTGGTCGAAGCCTGGGGCCATGATCTGCCCGATGGCAAGGTGACCGACTATAAGATGGCCGTGCAGGCCAAGGATGACGAGAACACCGTATTTTCCTGGGTGGAATGGCCGTCCAAGCAAGCGCGCGACGATGGCTGGAAGAAGGTGATGGAAGACGCGCGGATGAAGACCCCGCCGGCCGACATGCCCTTCGACGGCCAGCGGATGATCTATGGCGGGTTCAGCCCGATCGTGGACGCCTGAACCATCAGCGAGGAGACGGACGATGAACAAGCATGGCGAATTCATCTGGTACGAACTGTTGTCACCCGATGCCGATGCGTCAAAAGCGTTTTACGACGTGGTGGTGGGCTGGACGATCGGCGACAGGCCGCCGGGCGATATGGACTATCGCATGATCGGTGCACCCGATGGCTTTGCCGGCGGCGTGGCGGGCCTGAGCGCGGAGATGATCGCGAGCGGTGCCACCGCGCGTTGGATGGGCTATTTGGGGGTCGATGACGTCGATGCCACGGTCGCGGCGGTGAGCATGGCTGGCGGGAAGGTCCATCTGCCGGCCATGGATATACCGGGCGTCGGGCGCTTGGCCATGCTCAGCGATCCACAGAATGTTGTCTTTTACGTCATGCGCGGGGCAAGCGATGAAACCAGCACGGCCTATCAACGAACCGGCATCGGGCATGTGAGCTGGAACGAATTGCTGACCGCCGACGATGCAGCGGCGCTGGCTTTCTACGACACGCATTTCGGCATCAAGAAAGTCGGCGGAATGCCGATGGGCGCGATGGGCGATTACAGCTTTATCGCCAATGCCGAAGGCGGGGAGGCGATCGGTGCGGTGATGCGGACACCGCCGGGCGTCCGCCCCGGCTGGGGCTTTTACTTCCGTGTTCCCGCGATCGATGCCGCCAAAGCGCGGATCGAAAGCGCCGGCGGGACTGTGGTCCAGGGGCCGATGGAAGTGCCCGGCGGCGAATGGGTGGTGAATGCGATCGATCCCCATGGCGCAACCTTCGGACTGGTCGCGCCTGCAAGATAAGGAGAGAGACGGTGAGTTGGAGCAAATTCATGACCTGCCTGTGGTTCGACCATCAGGAAGCGCGCAAGGCCGCTGAATTCTATGCGGCGACCTTTCCGGACAGCCATGTCGGCCACGGCCACGATGCGGTCGCCGATTATCCGGGCGGCGCGCCGGGCAACGAGTTGGTGGTTGAATTCACCGTCCTCGGCCGACCTTTTATCGGGCTCAACGGCGGCCCGACTTTCAAGCCCAATGAGTCCGTCAGCTTTCAGGTCATCACCGAAGATCAGGAGGAGACGGACCGCTATTGGAACGCGATCGTCGGCAATGGCGGTGTGGAAAGCCAGTGCGGCTGGTGCAAGGACAAATGGGGCTATTCCTGGCAGATATCCCCCCGCGTGCTCATGGATGCGATGAGCGGGGTGCCGGACCGCGCCGCTGCCAAGCGCGCCACCGAGGCCATGTATCATATGAAGAAGATCGACATCGCCACCATCGAGGCGGCGTTGCGCGGCGAGGCGGTGCCCGCATGAGCGCCGCGGGGAAAAAACTCGCGATCAAGCGGATGATGGATGCCCCGCTCGATACGGTCTGGCGCGCGGTGACCGAACATCTGACGGAATGGTGGTGCCCGCGCCCGTGGAGGAGCGAGATCGAGGCGCTCGAGTGGAAATCCGGCGGCCGCTTCGCGATCACCATGCACGGGCCGGACGGCGAGAAACATGCCGGCGACGGGATGCTGCTCGAGGTCTTGCCGAAAGAACGGATCGTCTTCACCAATATGCTCGGCAAGGACTGGTCGCCGCAAAATCCGCAACCGCTGGGCATCGTTGGCACCTTCACGTTCAGCGACGCCGGAAACGGCCGGACCCATTATCGCGCCAGCGCGCGGCATTGGAGCGACGCCGAAACGAAGCGTCATGCCGAAATGGGGTTCGAAGAAGGCTGGGGCGTCTGCGCCGATCAGCTCGAAGAGGTGGCGAAACGGCTGAAAGACACGGGTGATGCGTAAGATCATCGGCGGCGTCTTCCTGTCGCTCGATGGCGTGATGCAAGGGCCGGGTGGCCCGACCTAGGATCCCACGGGCGGATTCACGCTCGGCGGCTGGACGACGAGTTTCTGGGATGAGACCCTGGAGGAAGCGATGGGCGGACTGTTCGCCGCGCCTTACGATCTGCTGCTGGGGCGCAAGACCTATGAAATTTTCGCCGCGCACTGGCCCTATGTCACCGGGGGCGACGATCAGCCGATCGCCGACCAGTTCAACAGCATCGCCAAATATGTCGTCACCTCTTCCACCGCACCGCTGGACTGGCACAACAGCCACGCCATCGGGAGTGACGTGGCGACGCAGATCGCTTCCCTGAAGGCGACCGATGGGCCGGACCTGCTCATTCAGGGCAGCTCGACACTTTATCCCCTGCTGCTCAGCCACGGCCTGATCGACCGGCTCTTCCTGATGACCTTCCCGGTCATATTGGGCGGCGGCAAGAGGCTGTTCGGCAAAGGCACGGCATCGACCGCGATGACGCTGGTGGATTCGAAGGTCTCGAACAAGGGCGTGATCGTCACGACCTATGAACCGGCAGGCGCAGTACCGACCGGGAGCTTTGCGCTGGCGGAACCGAGCGAAGCGGAGACCGCACGGCAGGAACGGATGAGGATGGAGGGGTGATCTCTCGTTCTTCAAATTAAACCGTTTGTCCCGAGCGAAGTCGAGGGACGTTGGTCCTTGGCACCACGTGCCTCGACTGCGCTCGAGACAAACGGATTGGGGTGAGTTCGGGGTGACGACTGGCTTTGATCAAGCAAACGCCGCCGCGCCCTTCAACCGCGTATAAGCCGCGATTACCTCCTGCAGTGCGCGCTCGTGGGTGCGGTCTCCGCCGTTGCGATCGGGATGGTATTTGCGGACGAGATCGGCATAGCGCTGGCGCAGATCGCGGCGGTTGGCGTCCGGCCCCAGCCCCATGGTCTTCAGGTCGCGCCGGTTTTCGCCCGAGAGCGGCTTGCCATCGTCGCGCTGGCGCATTTCTTCCGCCTTGCGCCTGAAGCGCGCGCCGATCGCATCGAGCGGATCATGGAAATCGGCCCAGGGCGGCGGGCGGTCCGCGCCATTGGCAGTAAAGGCTCGCGTCTCGCGGTCCCATCCGGCGAACGGGCGCTGCTCCTGTTCGATCTCGTCGGGGCTCATCCCGTTGAAGAAATTATAGCGCTGGTTGAACGCGCGCACATGATCGAGGCAGAGCCAGCGCCAGTCGCCCGGACCATCGAAACCCGGCCGCCGTTCGCCCGGCGCCCGGAATTCGCCCGGCTCGTTACACCCTGCCTGCGTGCACACGCGCCCCTTCGCCTCCATGCGGCCATGGAAGCGCGTATGCCGTTTGGGCTGTTCCGGTTCTTCGTCGGCCAAAGTGGCTCCCGCTCCTAAAATAAACCGCCTATATAGGCGCGATGCACAGCGAGACAAAAGGCCCAGTCGCCACAGAAATCGAAGCGCGGCTGACCGCCGCCCTTTCCCCCGCACGGCTCGCCGTTATCAACGACAGCGCCAAGCACCGCGGCCACACGGGCGACGACGGATCGGGCGAATCGCATTTCACCGTGGAGATCGAAAGTGCCGCCTTTGCCGGGCAAAACCGGGTGCAACGCCAGCGCATGGTCAATCAGGCGCTGGGCGACATGATGCGTGACACGGTTCATGCGATGGCGATCAAGGCAAGGGCACCCGGCGAATGAACGACGATCTGGTTACGATGAGCATCCCCCCCGTCACGCACGATCTGGGCGGGTTCAAGGTGCACCGCACGCTGCCCGCCAAGCCGCGCACGATGGTCGGCCCCTTCATCTTCTTCGATCAGATGGGGCCGGCGATCCTCGACAAGGGGACCGGGATCGACGTGCGGCCGCATCCGCATATCAACCTCTCCACGGTCACCTATCTGTTTTCAGGCGCAATCGACCACCGCGATTCGCTCGGCACTTTTGCCACGATCGAGCCGGGTGCGGTCAATCTGATGACCGCAGGCCGCGGCATCGTCCATTCGGAGCGGTCACCGCAATCGGAGCGCGACGCGGGGCCGGAGCTTTCGGGCATCCAGACCTGGCTTGCTTTGCCCGACGGGCAGGAGGAGATCGATCCGGCGTTCGAACATGTCGCCAAGAACAGGCTGCCACTGATCCAGGGTGACAAGGCGATCGCGCGCATCATAATGGGAAGCCTGTGGGGCGCGACCGCGCCCACCACATGTTATGCCGAGACCATCTATGCCGATATCGGGATCGAACCCGGCGGCAGCATTCCGATCGACGCCGAAGCCGACGAGCGCGCGATCTATGTCGCCCTGGGCCAGGCCACGCTGGATGGCATGACGCTGGAGCCGATGGTGCTTTACGTGCTCAAGCCCGGCGTGGACATGACGCTGCGTTCCGAAACCGGTGCACGCGTGATGCTGTGCGGCGGCGAAGATTTTCCAACCGAGCGCCATGTGTGGTGGAATTTCGTATCGTCCGATCGCGAGCGGATCAACCAGGCCAAGCATGACTGGAAGGAACAGAAATTCCCCAAGGTGCCGGGTGACGACACGGAATTCATCCCGATCCCTGAGATTCCGAAGACCGTGAGCTATCCATGATCCGTGCCCCTCGCGAACGCGGGATCCAGCTTATTCTCTGCGTCTCCGCGTGAACCTCAATAATTTCACGCGGAGACGCAGAGGCGTGAAAGAAGCGGGATCCCCGCGTGCGCGAGGATGACAAAAGAAAGCCGGGAGAAGAGGATGACCGAATTCGCCTTGAAGCGCGTAGCCCTGTCCACGGGCGTGGAACTCGACGTCGCCGAGGAAGGGCCGCGCGATGCGCCGGTGCTGATCTTCCTGCATGGCTTTCCCGAATCGCATCGCACCTGGCGTCACCAGATCCGCCATTTCTCCGATCGCTTCCGCTGCATCGCGCCCGATCAGCGGGGCTATTGCAAATCCTCCAAACCCGAACCCGTATCGGACTATTCTCCGGATAAATTGGCCGCAGACATTTTCGCGCTGGCCGATGCGCTAGGCGTGGAGCGCTTCACGGTGGTGGGGCATGACTGGGGCGGCGCGATCGCCTGGATCGTGGCGCTGATGGGCCAAGCCAATGGCCGGGTGGAACGCGCGATCATCGCCAATGCGCCGCATCCCTATCTCTTCCAGCGGCTGCTGATCGAGAATGACGAGCAGCGCGCGGCCAGCCAATATATGCGCGCCTTTCGCGATCCTGCCAATGATGCGCTGATCCGCGACCACGGCCTCGCGGCGTTGCTGATGAAGGCGATCAAATGGGATCGCAGCAGCGCCATGACCGCCGAAGACAGCGCGATCCTGCTGCGCGACTGGCAGGAGCCGGGCGCGGCTTTCGGGATGCTCAACTGGTATCGCGCCTCCACCATCCAGGTGCCCGCGATCGGCGAACAGGCGGAACGCCCGGCGATGCTCGATAGCGTGTTTCCGACAATCACCATCCCCACGCTCGTGATCTGGGCAACCGACGACAAGGCTTTGCCGCTGTGCAATCTGGACGGGATGGCGGAAATGGTGAGCGATCTCCGCATCGTGAAGGTGCCGGATTGCGGGCATTTCGTGCCGTGGGAAGCGCCGGATGCGGTGAATGCGGCGATGGATGGGTTTTTATAGAACGCCCACCCCCGGCCCAGTAATCCGCGCGCGACCGTTGCATGGGAAGTAACACACACGTAAAGCCCCGCGCATCATGGCCGATCCGATCATCATCGCCGTCCCCAAGGGGCGCATCCTCGAAGAAGCGCTGCCCCTGCTGGCGCGCGCCGGAATCGCGCCCGAAGCGGCGTTTTCGGACGACAGCAGCCGCGCGCTCAGCTTTTCGACCAACAATCCGGGCATCTCTCTGATCCGGGTGCGTGCGTTCGACGTGGCGACCTTCGTGGCGCATGGCGCGGCGCAGCTTGGCATCGTCGGATCGGATGTGCTGCTGGAATTCGATTATTCTGAACTTTATGCGCCGGTCGATCTGGGCATCGGCCATTGCCGCCTCTCGGTCGCCGAACCGAAAGCGCTGGCCGAAACGGACGATCCGCGAAGCTGGAGCCATGTCCGCGTCGCCACCAAATATCCCAATCTCACGCGGCGGCATTTCGAGGCGCGCGGCGTACAGGCCGAATGCGTGAAGCTGAACGGCGCGATGGAATTGGCCCCCATGCTGGGCCTCTCCAGCCGGATCGTCGATCTGGTCTCCTCGGGCAAGACGCTCAAGGAGAACGGGCTGGTCGAGGTGGAGGTGATCACGCAGGTGTCCGCGCGGCTGATCGTCAATCGCGCCGCCTTCAAGACGCGCGCCGCCGAAGTGGTGCCTTTGGTGGACAAATTCCGCGAAATCGCAGGCGGGCGCGATGCTGCCTGAATCGTCCCTCCTCAACCCGTTTGTGCCGAGCGCAGTCGAGGGACGTGGTGCCAACGACCCGCGTCCCTCGACTGCGCTCGGCACAAACGGTGAGGGGTTGAGAGTATGAGCGGGCCACTTAGGCTGGACGCTTCCGATCCGCGATTTGCGGATGCCTTCACCACCTTGGTCGAGGCACGGCGCGAGTCCGATGACGATGTATCGCGCGATGTGACCGCGATCCTGAAGCGTGTGCGTGCCGAGGGCGACGCGGCGCTGGCGGCGCTGACGCTCGATTTCGACAAGCATGATCTGGACACCACCGGATGGCGAGTGCCGCGCGAAGAATGCCAGGCGGCGCTGGAGGGGCTTTCGCCCGAATTGCGCAGCGCGATCGAGCTCGCAGCGACGCGCATCCGCACTTTCCACCTCAAGCAGAAGCCGGTGGACAGCGATTCGACCGATGATGCGGGCGTGCGACTCGGCTCGCGCTGGAGCGCGGTGGATGCGGCGGGCGTCTATGTACCCGGCGGGCGCGCGGCCTACCCCTCATCCGTGCTGATGAACGCGATCCCGGCCAAGGTGGCGGGGGTCGAACGGCTGGTGATGGTCACGCCCACGCCGCGCGGGGAGACCAATCCGCTGGTGCTGGCCGCTGCCGAGATTGCGGGCGTTGATGAAGTATGGCGCGTCGGCGGAGCGCAGGCGATCGCCGCGCTGGCCTATGGCACCGATCGCATCAAGCCGGTGGATGTCGTCACCGGCCCCGGCAACGCCTGGGTGGCGGAGGCCAAGCGACAGCTTTACGGCGTGGTCGGCATCGATATGGTGGCCGGGCCGTCCGAAATCGTGGTGGTGGCAGACGCCGACAATGATCCCGAATGGATCGCGGCAGACCTGTTGAGCCAGGCTGAGCATGATCCCACCAGCCAGTCGATCCTCTTCACCGACGATACGGCCTTTGCCGACAAGGTGGCCGATGCGGTGCTCCGGCAGATCAACGTCCTGGCCACGGGCGAGACGGCGGGCACAAGTTGGGCGGACAATGGCGCGATCATCCTGGTGGCCGATCTGATGGACGCGCTGCCGCTGGTCGACCGGCTCGCGCCCGAGCATCTGGAACTCGCCGTCGCCGATCCGGAACCCTTTTTCGCCAAGGTGCGTCACGCCGGATCGATCTTCCTCGGCCGCTATACGCCCGAGGCCGTGGGCGATTATGTCGCCGGGCCGAACCATGTGCTGCCCACCGGGCGGCGGGCACGTTTTTCGTCCGGGCTTTCCGTGCTGGATTTCATGAAGCGCACCAGCTTTCTCCAGTGCACGCCAGCCGCCCTTCGCCAGATCGGCCCCGCCGCGGTTGCGCTGGCGGGTGCCGAGGGGCTTCCCGCCCATGCCTTGTCTGTCGCGATAAGGCTGGATCACTGATAACCACAACCGTTCGGGCTGAGCCTGTCGAAGCCTTCTCTTCCTTCTGCTAAGAGCCAGAACAGGGCTTCGACAGGCTCAGCCCAAACGGATTTCGAGACACGCCATGACCAATATTACAAACCGCGCCCAATCCCGCTCCACCGCACGCCTCGCCGCGGTGCAGGCGCTCTATCAGATGGAGATGGAGAATACGCCGCTGCGCGTGCTGCTCCATGAATTCCACAATCACCGCCTCGGCGCGACGATCGAGGACGTGGAATATGCCGATGCCGAGATCGATTTCTTCGATGATGTGGTGGCCGGCGTCGATGCGCGGCGCGGCGAGATCGATACGCTGATTGCGGGCAAATTGGCCAAGGGCTGGTCGCTCGAACGGCTGGACAAGCCGATGCGCCAATTGCTTCGCGCGGGTGCCTATGAGCTTCTGGCGCGCGCCGATGTGCCCACCGGCACCGTGATCAGCGAATATCTAGATGTCGCCCACGCCTTTTACGACAAGCGCGAGACCAATTTCGTCAATGGCCTGCTCGACGCGATCGCAAAGGACGTGCGGCGCTGAGCGCGGGCGAAACCGATTTTATCCGGTCGCTGCGCACGCTGGCGACTCATCCCGCCGCGCGCGGATTGACGGACGATGCGGCGGTGCTCGGCGATCTCGTCTTGACGCATGACATGATTGCGGAAGGGGTGCATTTCCTCACCAACGATCCGCCCGAAGATGTCGCGTGGAAACTGGTCGCGGTGAACCTCTCCGATCTGGCGGCCAAGGGCGCGACGCCGCTGGGGGTGCTGATGGGCTATGCGCTGACCGGCGACAGGGCGTGGGATGCGGGCTTTGTCGCGGGGCTTGAAGCGGTGCTGAAGCAATTCGACGTGCCGCTGCTGGGCGGGGATACGGTGTCCCTGCCCGCCGGCGCACCGCGCGTGTTCGGGCTGACGGCCATCGGCCGCGCGCCCGCATCCGGCGCACCTTCGCGATCGGGCGCGCAAGCGGGCGATGCCCTGTTCGTGACCGGGACGATCGGCGATGCCGGGCTGGGCCTGGCCATGGCGCAAGGCACGCTGGATGGCGACGCATCCTTGCTCGCCGCCTATCGCAGACCCGTGCCGCGGCTGGTAGAGGGACAGGCGCTGGCGGGGCAGGTTCATGCAATGATGGACGTGTCCGACGGCTTGCTGCTCGATGCCTCCCGCATGGCGGAGGCGAGCGGGCTTGCGGTTTCTATCGATCTCGATGCCGTGCCGCTGTCCCCTGCATTCAGGCAGGCGAAGGGGGAAAGCCGGGCGGACCAGATCAAGGCGGCGACCGCCGGCGATGATTACCAGCTTCTCTTCGCTGCCGCGCCCGATGCCCCCCTCCCTGCACTTGCAACCCCGATCGGCCGATTCGCGGCGGGAAGCGGAATTTCGTTGTTCGATGCGGATGGCCCGGCGCCACTGCCGGAGCGGCTGGGATATCTCCACGCCTGATCGGTGAGGATCGGCTTGCAAAAGCCTGGAATCGCCCCCTATACCTTTGGCACGCCCCGAATAATCATAAGAGCGGGGCCTGTTCTTGCGTGTTCAAGAATATCCCGAAAAGGGGGAAGGATAGCCAATGACGATCGTCACCATCTCCATGCTGTGCGGCCTGGTGGCCGTGCTGTATGGCTTTATTACGAGCCGGCAGGTGCTGAGTTATTCTGCGGGCAACGCCAAAATGCAGGAAATTGCGGGCGCGATTCAAGAAGGTGCCCAAGCCTATCTCGCGCGGCAATATCGCGCCATCGCCGTGGTCGGCGTCGTGGTCGCCGCCCTCGTCGCCTATTTCCTTGGGCTGACCTCTGCCATCGGTTTCCTGATCGGCGCGGTGCTTTCGGGGGTCACCGGCTTTATCGGGATGAACATTTCGGTGCGCGCCAATGTCCGCACCGCGGAAGCCGCGCGCACCTCGCTCCAGAGCGGTCTCACGGTCGCGTTCCGCGCGGGCGCGATCACCGGGATGCTGGTGGCGGGCCTCGCGCTGCTCGCGATCGCCACCTTCTTCTGGTATCTCACCGGTCCCGCCGGGCATCTGCCGCAGGATCGCGAAGTGATCGACGCGCTGGTCGCCCTGGCCTTCGGCGCATCGCTCATCTCCATCTTCGCGCGCCTGGGCGGCGGCATCTTCACCAAGGCGGCTGACGTGGGTGCCGATCTTGTGGGCAAGGTCGAAGCCGGAATCCCCGAGGACGACCCCCGCAACCCCGCGGTGATCGCGGACAATGTGGGCGACAATGTCGGCGATTGCGCGGGCATGGCGGCCGATCTGTTCGAAACCTATGTCGTCACCGTGGGCGCGACCATGGTGCTGACCGCGCTGCTCGTCACGGGCGTGAGCGACGCCACGTTGCTCAATCTGATGAGCCTGCCGCTGGCTGTGGGCGGGATCTGCATCCTCACCTCGATCATCGGCACCTATTTCGTGCGGCTGGGCAAGAGCAACTCGATCATGGGGGCGCTCTACAAGGGCTTCCTTGTCACCGCGATCCTCTCCATTCCAGCGATCTATTATGTCACCAAACAGTCGCTCGGCGATCTCGACGCGCCGATCGGCGGCGGATTGACCGGCGAGGGCGCGTTCACCGGCATGGACCTGTTCTGGTCGATGATGGTGGGTCTCGCCGTCACCGGCCTGATCGTGTGGATCACCGAATATTATACCGGCACCAACTATCGCCCGGTGCGCAGCATCGCCAAGGCATCGGAGACGGGCCATGGCACCAATGTGATCCAGGGTCTGGCGATCAGCCTTGAATCCACCGCGCTGCCGACGCTCGTCATCGTGGCGGGGATCGTGGTGACGCATCAGCTTGCGGGCCTGATGGGCATCGCCTTTGCCGCCACCGCGATGCTGGCGCTGGCGGGCATGGTCGTGGCGCTGGATGCTTATGGCCCGGTGACCGACAATGCGGGCGGCATCGCGGAAATGGCGGGGATGGAAGAAGACGTCCGTACCCGCACCGACGCGCTGGACGCCGTGGGCAACACCACCAAGGCGGTCACCAAGGGCTATGCCATCGGTTCGGCGGGCCTGGCGGCGCTCGTGCTGTTCGGCACCTATACGGAGGATCTGAAATTCTATGCCGACCGGCTCAACCTGCCGGCCGAAGGCGTGAATTTCTCGCTCTCCAACCCCTATGTCATCGTCGGCCTGCTGCTCGGCGCGCTGCTGCCCTATCTCTTCGGCGCGATGGGGATGACCGCGGTCGGCCGCGCGGCGGGCGATGTCGTAAAGGACGTGCGCGAACAGTTCGCCAGCAACAAGGGCATCATGGATGGCACCAGCCGCCCGGATTATGCCCGCACGGTCGATCTGGTCACCAAGGCGGCGATCAAGGAAATGATCGTCCCCTCACTGCTGCCGGTGCTCGCGCCGATCGTGGTGTTCTTCGTGATCCGCGCGGTTGCGGGTCCGGCGGAGGGCTTTGCCGCATTGGGCGCGCTGCTCCTAGGCGTGATCGTCTCCGGCCTGTTCGTCGCGCTCTCGATGACATCGGGCGGCGGCGCATGGGACAATGCGAAGAAATATATCGAGGACGGCCATCACGGCGGCAAGGGCAGCGACGCCCACAAGGCCGCGGTGACGGGCGACACGGTGGGCGATCCTTATAAGGACACCGCCGGCCCGGCCGTGAACCCGATGATCAAGATCACAAACATCGTTGCCCTTCTCCTTCTGGCAGCCTTGGCCCACGCCGGCATGTGATCGAACGCAACGGTGAACCTGCCCCGCCTGGAGCGATCCGGGCGGGGTTTTCTTTGGGGGAGGAAGAAAGAATAAATAACCGGAATGACCTGCAACATTTGATGATGCGCCAGTCATTTTGAACGGGGTATGTTACATCGGTTTACCGACCGCTTTTGAGGCCATGCCCGCGAGGATAGCTTTGAGTGCCCCGACGTCAGTGAACGGAAGTGGCTCTGATACTATCACTTGAGCCGGATCATGATAATCAACCCGCCAATCAGAGAATGTAGAGGGAAGCCCGCGCTGGTCACAGACGACGAAAAGGGGCCACCCCCGCCAACGTCAACATCCATCCCGCCCGATCCGCAAAACGAACGCGATAAGGATGTAAATTAAAATCGACAGCTCCGCGGCCGGGAAGATGAAAATTAGTTCTTTGGGCAACGATTGCCCAATTTGGTGCAACATCACCCTCAAACAGATGATGGCGCACACTATCTTCGTAAGGGCCAAGTGATAAGGCCGTGTCATGTTGAGAGTGAATTTCGCGCCAAATTGTGAGCAATGCGAAAGAGCGCATCACATGAGGTTGGGCATTGTCCACAACCAAGGTCGTTTGGTCCTTTCTATCCCCCCATGCCTCTATAACACGACGCACAAACTCGATGGCATACTTGTCAGTCGCCGACGTCGAACGCTCATGTTTTAAGCAAAGCAAATTATCGCTGAAGGCACCCCCCTGGCTCGGTTTAGTGCCTTTAAAATGCCTTGATGCAGTGACCGCATGGGTTGCGCCGTTACGCACTTCATGGGCGAATGCCTTTGGAATAATATGGCTTCTTACGGTGTTTTTATCGCCACAAACTTTACAAGCCATCGGACAACCTAACTGATATAAAATCAGAGACTATGTTTTTGACGATCCATTATTGTCAATCTCCCGTGCGCGGGAATGACTTGGAAAGATCGTGCCGCCCCGCGCCTTCTTCCCGCTTGCCCTCCGCCGCCTTCCGGCCTATATCGCACGAGCTTTCTCGACATCGGTAACAATGACGAGGCCGGAGCCCACCAGCTCCCGGCGGCACAGAGACATGTTTTATCCAGGAGCCTGAATGGCGGACGTCGCCGCATTGACCGCATTGATCGAGCCCGAGGCGCAGGCGCTGGGCTTTGATCTCGTGCGCGTCAAATTCTTCGGTGGCGAGGGTGATCGCACGCTGCAGATCATGGCCGAAGATCCCGCCACGCGGCAGCTTCGGATCGAGGATTGCGCGGCGCTTTCGCGGCGCATCTCCGAGAAATTCGACGAGGTGGATCCGATCGAGGAGCCTTACCGGCTGGAAGTCAGCTCGCCCGGCATCGACCGTCCGCTGACCCGGCTGCGGGATTTCGCCGACTGGGCCGGGCATGAAGCGCGCGTGACGCTGGTGGAGGCGCAGGACAAGCGCAAGCAGCTCAACGGCAATATCGCGGGAATCGATGGCGAGACCGTGATTATCGATGTAAACAAGGCGGGCGAGATGCGCGCCGCCTTTTCAAACATAGCGAGCGCCAAGCTGGTCATCACAGACCGGCTGATCGCCGCGACCGCGCCGCTATCTTCGGATGGCGTGGACAGCATTCAAGTAGAAGGACAGGACTGAGATCATGGCAACCGCCGTCACCGCCAACAGGGCCGAACTGATCGCCATCGCCAACGCCGTGGCCAGCGAGAAGATGATCGACAAGGCCATCGTGATCGAAGCGATGGAAGACGCGATCCAGCGCGCCGCGCGTTCGCGCTATGGTGCCGAAAACGATATTCGCGCCAAGCTGGACCCCAATACCGGCGATCTGCGCCTGTGGCGCGTGGTCGAAGTGGTCGAGGCCGTTGACGATTATTTCAAGCAGGTGAATCTGAAGGAAGCGCAGAAGCTTCAGAAGGATGCCGTGGTCGGCGATTTCATCGTGGATCCGCTGCCCCCGATCGAATTCGGCCGCATCGCGGCGCAGGCCGCCAAGCAGGTGATCTTCCAGAAGGTGCGCGATGCCGAGCGCGAGCGCCAGTATGAGGAATTCAAGGACCGCGCGAACGAGATCATCACCGGCGTAGTAAAGCGCGTGGAATTCGGCCATGTCGTGGTCGATCTGGGCCGCGCCGAGGGCGTCATCCGCCGCGATGCGCAGATCCCGCGCGAAGTGGTTCGCGTCGGCGATCGCGTCCGTTCGCTGATCCTGAAGGTGGTGCGCGAGAATCGCGGGCCGCAGATCTTCCTTTCCCGCGCGCATCCCGATTTCATGAAGAAGCTGTTCGCGCAGGAAGTGCCCGAAATCTATGACGGCATCATCGAGATCAAGGCCGCCGCGCGCGATCCCGGTTCGCGCGCCAAGATCGGTGTGATCAGCCATGATTCGTCGATCGATCCGGTCGGCGCGTGCGTCGGTATGAAGGGCAGCCGCGTTCAGGCCGTCGTGCAGGAAATGCAGGGCGAGAAGATCGACATCATCCCCTGGTCCGAAGACACCGCGACCTTCGTGGTCAACGCGCTCCAGCCCGCCACCGTCAGCCGCGTGGTGATCGATGAGGAGGAAAGCCGCATCGAAGTCGTCGTGCCCGATGATCAATTGTCACTCGCCATCGGCCGTCGCGGCCAGAATGTGCGCCTGGCAAGCCAGCTCACCGGCTCCGCAATCGATATCATGACCGAGGCCGACGCCAGCGAGAAGCGCCAGAAGGAATTCGTCGAGCGTTCCGAAATGTTCCAGAACGAACTGGATGTGGACGAGACGCTGGCGCAGCTTCTGGTGGCCGAGGGCTTTGGTGCGCTGGAAGAGGTGGCCTATGTCGATCCGGCCGAAATCGCCGTGATCGAAGGCTTTGACGAAGAACTGGGTGCCGAGCTGCAAAGCCGCGCGCAGGAAGCTCTGGAGCGCCGCGAGGAAAAGAATCGCGAGGAACGCCGCGCGCTTGGCGTGGAAGACGATCTGGCGACCATGCCCTATCTGACCGAAGCGATGCTGGTCACGCTGGGCAAGGCGGGCATCAAGACGCTCGACGATCTGGCCGATCTGGCGACCGACGAACTGGTGCAGAAGAAGCGCCAGGAGCAGCGTCGCCGCGCCGACAGCACGCGCGCCGAGGACAAGGGCGGCGTGCTCGCCGAATACAGCCTGTCCGAAGAGCAGGGCAACGAGATCATCATGGCCGCGCGTGCGCACTGGTTCGAAGATGAAGACAATGGGGAGGACGCTGTTGCGGAACCCTCCCAATGAGACCCTGAAGGATCAGCCGTCCACGCTCGCGCAAGCGGGCAAGGAATCATCTGAAAACACCCGCCGCTGTATATTGAGCGGTGAGAAGGACGTGCGCGCGGGCCTGATCAGGCTCGCCGTCGGCCCCGATGGCGTGGTCGCGCCCGATGTGCGTGCGCGTGCACCGGGTCGCGGCGCATGGATCGGCGTGGACAAGCCGACGCTGGATGAGGCGATCGCCAAGGGCAAATTGAAAGGCGCGCTGGCGCGGGCGTTCAAGACCGGGGACGTGACCGCGCCCGCCGATCTCTCAACGCGAATCGGCGATGCGCTCCGCCAGGATGCGTTGAACCGGCTGGGGCTTGAATCGCGTTCGGGCACTTTGCTCACGGGTTCGGAAAAAATCGACGCCGCCGCGCGCAAGGGCGAAGTGAAGATGCTGATGCACGCGAACGATGCAGGCATAGATGGCAATCGCAAGCTCGATCAGGCATGGCGGGTGGGCCGGGATTCCGAAGGCAGCGGCGCACAGGGCATGGTTTTGCCCGTGGGGCGCACTATATTGTCTTTGGCCCTTGGCCGGGAAAATGTGGTACACATAGCGATCATCGATCGCGGTGCAGCCGATCGGGTGTCGCTTGCGATCGCCCGGTGGCAGGATTTTATGGGCAGTGTGGCAGACGCCGAACCTTGCGCAAATGGCGCTCAGGGTTCATCGGCGCATCAAGCGCACAGCCTGAATATTGAAGACGAAGGGTTTGAGAGCAGTCGATGAGCGATACTGACAACGATAAGCCGAAACTGGGTATGCGCGCACCGCTCGGCCTGAAGCGCACTGTGGAAACCGGCAAGGTGAAGCAGAGCTTCAGCCATGGCCGCTCCAACACCGTGGTGGTGGAAGTGAAGCGCCGCCGCATCCTGGGCAAGCCCGGTGAAGCCGAGGCCGCGCCCGTCGAGGAAGCGCCGGTTGCCGCGCCCGTCCAGGCGGCAGCGCCCGCCCCGGTGGCCCCTGCGCCTGCGCCACGTCCGGCCCCCCCGCCCCCGCCGCGCCAGAATCATGGCGATAGCCTGCTGAGCCGTCAGGAGCTTCAGACCAAGCTGCTGCGCGAGGCCGAAGAATCGCGCATGTCTGCGCTGGAAGAAGCCCGCCGCCGCGAGGATCAGGCGCGACTCGACGCGATCGACGAAGAACGTCGCCGGGCCGAGGAAAAAGCCAAGGCCGAAGCGGCCGGCGAAGCCGCGCCTGCTGCGGCACCAGCGCCCCAGCCAGCCGCCGAAGCGGCTCCCCCTGCAGCGACAGCGTCGTCGACCACGGCCGCGCCAGTGGCAGCCGAAACCGCCACGGATGCGCCCGCCGCCGCCGTTGAAGGCGATGGTCGCCCCGCGCCACGCAAATTTACCCCCGTTGCCGCGCCCAAGCGGCCCGAGCCGCCGGCACGTCCCGCCACGCGTCCGCGCGTGGGCGATGATCGTCGTCAATCGGGCAAGCTCACGGTCAGCAAGGCGCTGAACGAAGGCGACGAAGGCGCACGCGCCCGTTCGCTGGCAGCCCTGAAGCGCGCCCGCGAAAAGGAACGCCGCTCCCATGGCGGCAGCAGCCAGCCGCAGGTGAAGCAGGTCCGCGACGTGGTGGTGCCAGACACGATCACGGTGCAGGAACTCGCCAACCGCATGGCCGAGCGTGGCGCCGATCTCGTCAAATCGCTGTTCAAGATGGGAATGCCCGTCACGATCAACCAGTCGATCGATCAGGATACTGCCGAACTGCTGGTCGAGGAATTCGGCCACAACATCACGCGCGTTTCGGATTCGGACGTCGAAATCGACACCGCGGCGGATGTGGACGCATCGGAGACGCTTCTGCCGCGTCCCCCGGTGGTGACGATCATGGGCCATGTCGATCACGGCAAGACCAGCCTGCTCGATGCGCTGCGCGGCACCGATGTGGTGGCGGGCGAAGCCGGTGGCATCACCCAGCATATCGGCGCCTATCAGGTGACCGTGAAATCGGGCGAGAAGATCACTTTCCTCGATACGCCGGGCCATGAGGCCTTCACCGAAATGCGCCAGCGCGGCGCGAACGTGACGGATATCGTGATCCTGGTGGTAGCGGCCGATGACGGCCTGAAGCCCCAGACGATCGAAGCGATCAACCATACGCGCGCCGCTGGCGTGCCGATGATCGTGGCGATCAACAAGATCGACAAGTCCGGCGCGAATGCGCAGAAAGTCCGCGAGGAACTGCTGCAGCATAATGTGCAGGTGGAAGCCATGTCAGGCGATGTGCAGGATGTGGAAGTCTCCGCGCTCAAGAAGACCGGTCTCGACGAACTGGTCGAAAAGATCCTGCTCCAGGCTGAATTGCTCGAGCTGAAGGCCAATCCCGATCGCGACGCCGAAGGCACCGTGATCGAGGCGAAGCTCGACAAGGGCCGTGGTCCCGTGGCCACCGTGCTGGTGCGTCGCGGCACGCTGCGCGTGGGCGACATCTTCGTGGTCGGCGGCGAAAGCGGCAAGGTCCGCGCGATGGTCAACGACAAGGGTCAGCAGATCAAGGAAGCCGGTCCCTCGCTTCCGGTCGAAGTGCTCGGCCTGTCCGGCACGCCGGGTGCGGGCGATCCGCTCTCGGTCGTCGAGAATGAGGCGCGGGCGCGCGAAGTGGCGGCCTATCGCCAGCAGCTTGCCACCGACAAGCGCACCACTCATGCACCGGCCAATCTGGAAAGCATGTTCTCCGCGCTCAAGGAAAAGCAGGCGATCGAATATCCATTGGTGGTGAAGGCCGACACGCAAGGTTCGGTGGAAGCCATTGTGGGCGCGATCAACAAGATCTCGACCGCCGACATCCGGGCGCGCGTGCTTCATGCCGGCGTGGGCGGGATCACCGAATCGGATGTGCAACTGGCCTCGGCCAGCCGTGCGCCGATCATCGGCTTCAACGTCCGTGCGAACGCCAAGGCACGCGAAATCGCCACGCGGGACCGGGTTGCGCTCAAATATTATGACGTGATCTATCATTTGACCGACGAGATCCGCGCCGGCATGGCCGGTGAACTCGGCCCGGAAGCGATCGAAACCGTGGTCGGCCGTGCGGAAATCCGCGATGTCTTCTCCGCAGGCAAGCATGGCAAGGCGGCGGGTCTGCTCGTCACCGAAGGCTTCATCCGCAAGGCTTTGAAGGCCCGCATCACGCGCGAAGACGTCATCATCTACAATGGCGAAATCTCGTCGCTGCGGCGCTTCAAGGACGATGTGGCCGAAGTCCGCGCCGGTCTCGAATGCGGTGTGACCTTCATCAGCCATACCGACATCAAGCCGGGCGACTTCCTGGAAACCTTCGAAGTCGAACTGCGGGATCGCACGCTTTGAACATGGCTCTCTCTGCAGGGGAGAGGGTTGGGAGAGGGGCACTCTTTGCCCCCAAATGACTATGGCCGGCGGATGAGGGCGATTCCCCCTCTCCCCGGCCCTCTCCCCTGAAGGGGAGAGGGAGAAGAAATGCGCCAGAACGAGACCGCCGAAAAAAGAACCGTTCGCCTGCTCCGCGTGGGCGAACAGGTGCGTCATGCGCTGTCCGATATCCTCGCGCGCGGCGACGTGCATGACGAGACGCTGGCCAAGCATGTCGTTTCGATCACCGAAGTACGCATGTCTTCCGATCTGCGCCATGCGACCGTGTTCATGAAGCCGTTGCTGGGCAGGGACGAAGCCGCCGTGCTGAAGGCGCTGCGCACCAACACCGCCTATCTGCAGAGCGAAGTCGCGCAGCGCGTGAACACAAAATACGCCGCCAAGCTCAAATTCCTGGCGGACGACAGCTTCGACGAGGGCAGCCATATCGATACGCTGCTCAAGCAGCCGAAGGTCGCGCAGGATCTCGATCCGGAAGCCTGATCCATGGCCAAGCTCTATTTCTATTACGCCTCGATGAACGCAGGCAAATCGACCACGCTGCTCCAGTCCAGCTTCAATTATCAGGAGCGCGGGATGGAGACCATGCTCTTCACCGCGGCGATCGATGATCGCTATCGGGCGGGGAAGATCACTTCACGGATCGGACTTGAGGCCGACGCGACGTGTTTCGACGCGGAGACGGACCTGCGCGCCTGCGTCGAGGCCGAACATGCCACGCGGCCGCTGAACTGCATCCTGGTGGATGAGGCGCAATTCCTGACGCGCGCGCAGGTGTTCCAGCTTGCTGGCATTTGCGATCAGATGAACATTCCGGTGCTGGCTTATGGTCTGCGCACGGATTTTCAGGCGGTGCTGTTTGAGGGCAGCGCCGCATTGCTCGGGCTGGCGGATACGCTCGTTGAATTGAAGGCGATCTGCGAATGCGGGCGCAAGGCGACGATGAACCTGCGTGTGGACGGCAATGGCCGGGCGATCCGCGAGGGCGATCAGACCGAGATCGGCGGGAATGACCGCTATATGGCGTTGTGCCGCAAACATTATATGGAGCGTGTCGATGGCCGGGCTTGAGCCGCTGCTGGCGCCGATCGACGATGGGAATTTGCGGCTCGAACAGCTTGCCGAGGCGCATCGCGAAGGGTTGCGCGCGGCGTGCGCCGCCGATCGCGAAATCTGGGACATTTATCCTTCCAGGCTGATCGGAGACGATTTCGATCCCGCTTTCGATGCGATCCTCGCCAATCCGGCGCGCTGCCCGTTCGCATTGATTCTGGACGGACGGGTCATCGGCATGTCCGGCTATCTCAATATCGCTCTGGACCGCCAGACACTTGAGATCGGCGGCACCTATATGCAGCCCGATCAGCGCGGCACGGGACTGAACCGCCGCATCAAGCAACTGCTGATTGCCCGCGCCTTCACCGCCGGTTTCCGCCGGATCGAATTCCGCATCGATGTGCGCAACGGTCGTTCAATCGCGGCGGTCGAGAAGATCGGCGGCGTGAAGGAGGGTGTGTTGCGACAGGAACGGATCACCTGGAACGGCCATGTACGCGATACCGCCCTCTATGCGATTCTGGCTGATGACGGGGCAACGGTCAGCGCCGGTTAAGGCTGGATTGCTTAGGTTGGCGTCATGTCCAGAAAGCATCTTATCGCCGGGTTTATCGGTTTCGCAGCGCTGGCATCCGGCGTGATCGGCG
Organism: Sphingobium boeckii; assembly: GCF_014199215.1. GTDB lineage: Bacteria > Pseudomonadota > Alphaproteobacteria > Sphingomonadales > Sphingomonadaceae > Sphingobium_A > Sphingobium_A boeckii. Next base: position 452,035 of record NZ_JACIJC010000001.1, on the reverse strand, counting down.
CGTCGATCGAATCGGCGCGGGCCAGCAAAGCCGGCGCGCTGCCGATCGCCGAAACTTCGATCCCCTTCGCCAGCCGTGACGGCATTCAGGACTATAAGGCGGATGGCGACCGCGGGCTTTATATCCGCGGGATCAATGGCAACTGGTATTATGCCAGAACGCTCGGCAATTGCCCCCGGCTCAATAGCGCCGACGTGATCGGCTTTGAGACATCGGCTGCGGACCAGCTCGATAAATTCGGCGCGCTGCGGGCGCAGGGCTGGCGCTGTCCGCTGGCCAGCCTGGTCCGCTCGGCCCCGCCGCCCCGGAAGGCGAAATCGCGCGGCTGACTTTGACGCTGGCTGCGGCTAGAGGCTGCGGATGCACGGCTGGATCATCATCGACAAACCCCTTGGCCTTGGTTCGACCCAGGGCGTCTCCGCAGTGAAGCGCGCGCTGCGCGACGGCGGCTATCCCAAGGTGAAGGTGGGCCATGGCGGCACGCTCGATCCGCTGGCAACGGGGGTGCTGCCGATCGCTTTGGGCGAGGCGACCAAGCTCGCCGGGCGGATGCTGGACAGCGACAAGATCTATGATTTTACGATTGGCTTTGGCGTGCAGACCGACACGCTGGACCTGGAGGGCAAGGCAATCGCGGCAAGCGATGCGCGGCCGATGCTGGCCGATGTGCTGGCGATATTGCCCCGCTTCACCGGGCCGATCGTGCAGATGCCGCCGGCCTATTCCGCGCTCAAGGTGGATGGGAAACGGGCCTATGATCTGGCGCGCGCCGGAGAAGAGGTGGTACTGAAGACGCGCGATGTGCTCATCCACCAGCTAGCAATAAAGCAAGAGGCTTCGACAGGCTCAGCCCGAGCGGATTTGGAAACGTCTGTATCCTCCTCGCCCGTTCGGGCTGAGGCTGTCGAAGCCCCTTCCCTACCCTTGGACAGCATCACCCTCACTGCCCATGTCTCCAAGGGCACCTATATCCGGAGCCTCGCGCGCGATATCGCTTTGGCGCTGGGCACGGTGGGTCATGTGACGATGCTCCGCCGTATCAAGGCCGGTCCGTTCACGCTGGATCACGCGATTTCGCTGGACAAACTGGGCGAGCACGCTATGGCCCGCACGCTTGAGGACATTCATTTGCCTCTGACGGCAGGACTGGACGACATCCCGGCCCTACCCGTCTCCCCCGATCAGGCAAGGCTGCTCCGCCAGGGGCAGATCTTGATCGGGATCACTGCTCACCAAGGCCTTCACCTCGCCACCGAAGCGGAAACGCCGGTTGCGCTTGTGGAGGTTTCCGGACCGGAGGTTCGGGTGGTGCGTGGTTTCAACCTGTAACGGATGTCGAGGGAAACAGATTTATGACGATTACCGCTGAGCGCAAAGACGCACTGATCAAGGAACATGGCCGCGCCGAAGGCGATACCGGCAGCCCCGAAGTTCAGGTCGCCATCCTCACCGAGCGCATCGTGAACCTGACCGAGCATTTCAAAGGCCACCACAAGGATAACCATTCCCGCCGCGGCCTGCTCATGATGGTCAACAACCGTCGCAGCCTTCTGGACTATCTGAAAAAGAAAGACACGAAGCGCTACACCGATCTCATCGCGAAGCTGGGTCTTCGCAAGTAACCTGAGCGGCCCCCTCGCGGGGCCGTTCGCATATTCCGGCCAGATGCAATTCGGCATTTGGCGGAGACGGCGGACAATCACAGTTCCGTCATACAAGCGGGCCATACCGGCCTGCGCAAAAGGCACCGGCACGCATCTGGCGGCCGGACGTAAGGAAATCAAATGTTCAACATGAAGACAGTAGAAATCGAGTGGGGCGGACAAACCCTCAAACTCGAAACGGGCCGCGTTGCCCGCCAGGCTGATGGCGCCGTGATGGCGACCCTCGGCGAAACCGTCGTCCTTTGCGCCGTCACGGCTGCGAAGTCGGTGAAGGAAGGGCAGGATTTCTTCCCGCTCACCGTTCACTATCAGGAAAAATATTCGGCTGCCGGCCGCATCCCCGGCGGCTTCTTCAAGCGCGAGCGCGGCGCCACGGAAAAGGAAACGCTGGTTTCCCGCCTGATCGATCGTCCGATCCGTCCGCTTTTCCCCGAAGGTTTCTACAACGAAATCAACGTCATCTGCCAGGTTCTGAGCTATGATGGCGAGAATGAGCCCGACGTTTTGGCGATGGTTGCGGCGTCTGCAGCCCTGACGCTTTCTGGCGTACCCTTCATGGGTCCGATCGCATCGGCACGCGTCGGCTATGTCGAAGGCGAATACATTCTGAACCCGACCGACGAACAGGTTGCCGCCGGCGATCTCGATCTCGTCGTGGCCGGTACGCATGACGCCGTGATGATGGTCGAATCCGAAGCCAAGGAGCTTTCGGAAGAGGTGATGCTGGGCGCGGTGATGTTCGCGCACCGCGGCATCCAGACCGTGATCAAGGCGATCATCGATCTGGCCGAACAGGCTGCCAAGGATCCCTGGCCGATGGCGGCGCAGGCCGATCTTTCGGCTGCCAAGGACAAGCTCAAGAAGCTGATCGGCAAGGATATCACGGCGGCCTACAAGCTGACCGACAAGTCCGCCCGTTCGAACGCGCTGAACGAAGCCCGCGCCAAGGCGAAGGCAGCGTTTGCCGATGCCGCGCCGCAGGATCAGATGGCCGCGCAGAAGCTGGTCAAGAAGCTGGAAGCCGAAATCGTCCGCACCGCCATCCTCAAGGATGGCCAGCGCATCGATGGCCGCACCACCACGCAGATCCGTCCGATCGAAGCGATCGTGGGCTTCCTGCCCCGCACGCATGGTTCGGCGCTGTTCACGCGCGGCGAAACCCAGTCCATCTGCACCACCACGCTGGGCACCAAGGATGCCGAGCAGATGGTCGATGGCCTGAATGGTCTGAGCTATTCGAACTTCATGCTTCACTATAACTTCCCCCCTTATTCGGTGGGTGAAGTCGGCCGCTTCGGCGCGCCGGGCCGTCGTGAAGTGGGTCATGGCAAATTGGCATGGCGTGCGCTGCACCCCGTGCTGCCGAGCAAGGACGAATTCCCCTACACGATCCGCGTTCTGAGCGACATCACCGAGTCCAACGGCTCGTCTTCGATGGCCACCGTCTGCGGCGGTTCGCTCTCGATGATGGATGCCGGCGTTCCGCTCAAGCGTCCGGTTTCGGGCATCGCCATGGGCCTGATCCTGGAAGGCAAGGATTTCGCCGTGATCAGCGACATCCTGGGTGACGAAGATCATCTGGGCGACATGGATTTCAAGGTGGCAGGCACGTCCGAAGGCATCACCACGATGCAGATGGACATCAAGATCTCCGGCATCACCGAAGAGATCATGAAGCAGGCTCTGAAGCAGGCTGCCGAAGGTCGCGCGCATATCCTGGTCGAAATGGCCAAGGCGCTCGACAGCACGCGCACCGAGCTTTCGGCCCACGCACCGCGCATCGAAACTTTGCAGATCGACAAGTCGAAGATCCGTGAAGTCATCGGCACGGGCGGCAAGGTGATCCGCGAAATCGTCGCCGAAACCGGCGCCAAGGTGGATATCGACGATGAAGGCCTGATCAAGATCAGCTCGTCCGACATCAACCAGATCGAAGCCGCGCGTAAGTGGATTCTCGGCATCGTCGAGGAAGCCGAAGTGGGCAAGGTCTATAACGGCAAGGTCGTCAATCTCGTCGATTTCGGTGCTTTCGTGAACTTCATGGGCGGCAAGGACGGCCTGGTGCACGTTTCGGAAATCCGCAACGAGCGCACCGAGAAGGTCTCCGACGTCCTGTCCGAAGGCCAGGAAGTAAAGGTCAAGGTTCTCGAAATCGATCCGCGCGGCAAGGTTCGCCTGTCGATGCGCGTCGTCGATCAGGAAACCGGTGAAGAGCTGGAAGATACCCGCTCGGCCCGCGAAGAGCGTCCGCGCGGCGATCGCCCGGATCGCGGCCCGCGCCGTGACGGTGGCGACCGCGGTGATCGTGGTCCGCGTCGTGATGGCGGTGCCGGTCGTGGCCCGCGTCGTGACGGCGGCGATCGTGCGCCTCGCCGCGAAGGTGGCAATGATGACGGCCCCGCGCCTGAATTCGCGCCCGCTTTCCTGAAGCGTGACGACGATTGATCGTTCGGATCTTTGGTTAGGGAAAAGGGGCCTTCTGGCCCCTTTTCTTTTTTTACAAAGGCTTACGCCGATTGCGCTGGCTCCATCGACGATAAGTGTTACATCCCACTTAGAGTGGGACCGAATATGCCGGGCAAGATACAGAGATTTGTCGAACGCCTGCCGCTAATGACCGGCAACCCCTTTCTGGGAGCCATGACGGCCATCGCGGCCGCGGGCATTGGTCTTGGCGTGCGCTTGCTGGCAGCACCCTGGATGCCGCCGGGCTATCCTTTCCTCACCTTCTTTCCCGTCATCGTGATCGTCACGCTGCTGCTGGGCTGGAAGCAGGGCAGTCTCTGCGCGGTCCTGTGCGGCTTGCTGGCGTGGTATTTCTTCATCATCCCGCTGAACAGCCTCGCGTTCGATCCCGGCGTGGCGATGGCGCTGACTTTCTTCATTTTCGTGGTGGCGACCCAGATCGTGCTGATCCACTGGCTGCAACGCTTCGTGGCATCCGCCGCACGCGAACGCGAAGCCAATCGGAAGCTCGCCGAGAACCGCGAATTGCTGTTCAGCGAACTTCAGCACCGCGTGTCCAACAATCTCCAGGTGGTCGCCGCGCTGCTCAGCCTGCAAAAACGCGATGTGACGGACGAAAGGGCGCGCGCTGCGCTTGACGAAGCGGCCAACCGGCTGGCGCTGATCGGCAAGATCGGACGGCAGTTGCACGATCCCAACGGCACGCAATTGGGCGTGAAGCCGTTTCTGGAATCGCTCTGCGGCGATCTGCTGGAGGCCAGCGGGCGCACGGATATCACATGCCGTTGCGACGTCGCCGACGATATGATCCTCGCGCCCGATTCCGCCATTCCGATAGCCCTGATCATCGCAGAATCGATCGCCAATGCCCTTGAACATGGCTTTACCTCCGACAGGGGCGGCGAGATCGATATCAGCTATGGCCGCTCCACGCGGGGCAAGGTGATGCTAGAGATCCGGGATAACGGACGCGGGCTGCCACAGGGATTTTCACTGGAGAAGAGCCAGAGCCTGGGCCTGCGGATCGCGCAGACCCTGTCTCGCCAATTGGGCGGAGAATTCATGCTCGTCCAGGAAGACAGAACAACGGCGCGATTGATGCTGCCCGCATAAAAAACAGGCCGGTGCAGCGGGGGGATGCTGCACCGGCCGAGAGTCGGGAAATGGCGATGTTTGATGACATCGCGTCGATAGCTTGATTACATCGCGTTGCTAGGCAGCGCTGCTGCGTTCACATCGGCATCGTCAATGGCGTCGGCCTTGGCTTCGCCCACTTCGCGCGTGGTATCGGCCTGGCGCTCCAGCGAATCGGCGGCCGCTTCATTCGTCGTATTGTCCGCCATCGCGTCCAGATTATCGGCTGCGTTATCCGCGGCTTCCTCTACATTGTCGGCCAGAGCATCATCGCCCTTGCCGCCGCAAGCGGCGAGCGCGACCAGACTGGCGATTGCCATCGACTTGAAAACTGTCTTCATGTCCTACCCCTGCATTAAGGGCCGCGATGATCGCGGCGGAACCGGAAGAAGCGCCGGGCGCACAAAGAGTTCCGAAATTTGCGACGAGTTGAATGACCCGCGGCATTTTGCGCGGCCGGCCTTCCTATTAATTATGGATGGTCGGGGGGTTCTGTTGCCCGGCCCCCCCGAGGCCGCTGGAATCCGATTCTGTTGCCCGGTTCGGCCCGAACCGCGTTCTTTTAGGATAATGTCAGGGGCGGTGAAGCCCCCTCAATTACGCTGCGAGAGCGAGTGCTTCGTTATCGTTTGCACTTGTGGTTTTGAACGGTTTAACGGCTCATTCAGGCCGGGCAAAAACACCGTCTTTGAATACACGTCGATCCTGGTTCGGCCCCGTCAGAAGCCCCGTTACCGGGGTTTGTGGTGGAGCCGCCGGGTACTGCCCCCGGGTCCGCTGCATCTATTACACGGCATCATTTATCGCCATAGCCGGACGAATCCGACAATTGCGATATAGGCATGATGCCGGCGGATGGGAAGACGTGGCGGGCCGCAGACGCTCAAGTTATTTTCTGTGCCACAGCAACACGATTACGGATGCTGCATCGCGGTATCTTGCCAAACTGCTGATAATCTGTGCTATCTTGACGCGGCAAGCGGGGAAAAAATGGATCAGATGGCGGCTCAAAAGGCGTGGTGGCACAATAGCGCTCTGCTGTGGATTCTCGTTTTTTGCAGTGCCGTTCCTCTGCTGTGGCCCGCCATTCCGCCGTTGGTCGATCTACCCGCGCATATGGGCCGATATTATATCCAGTCCGAAATCGGGCATTCGCCATTTTTGAAGCATTATTACGATTTTAATTGGGCGCTCACAGCCAATCTGGGCGTTGATCTCCTCGTTTTCGCCATGACGCCGCTCCTGGGTGTGGAATTGGCGACGAAGGCCGTGGTGATCGTGATCCCCACCATGACCGCGATGGCGATGCTGATGATCGCACGGGAGGTTCACGGCCGCCTTCCGCCTACCGCATTTTTTGCGCTTCCTCTGGCCTATAATTTTCCGTTCATGATGGGTTTCGTGAACTACAGCATGGCCATGGCGCTGGCGCTGGTGGCGTTATGGCTTTGGATAAAGCTGGCGAACCGAATCAAGCTCCGCGCCATCACAGCCATCGTTTTTTCATTCGCCATCTGGATCAGCCATTTCATCGGATGGGCGGCGCTCGGCCTGATGATCCTGTCCTATGAATTGGCCAAAAACCTCAAAGAAGGCCGCACTGTGTTTGCGGCCGCCAGAAGCACCATTGTCTCATGCCTGCCACTGGCCCTGCCGCTCGTTCTTCTTTTTTGGCAGGCCAGCGGAGAAACCGCTCTCTTCGGATGGCTGGACTGGAAAGAGAAGATGAAATGGTTTGCGATGCTGTTTCGCGATCGTTGGATCACTTTGGATATCTTGTCGTCTATTGTCATCGCGGTTTTGCTCCTGCTGACTCTTATCCGTCGATTCCTGAAGATCGAGATGACGCTCGCAGCCCCGGCGCTGGCGCTCATCGCGGCCCATTTGATCCTGCCGATTGCGATCTTCGGCTGCTATTTCGCCTGCGTGAGATTTGCGCCTTACGCCGTAGCGCTGATGATTTTATCGATCAGCCCCAGTGCAAAACTGGCACCGAATCGCCAATCGGCGCTTGCGGCAATCGGTCTGGCTTTTTTCGCGATGCGGCTCACGGCCACGACCTGGAGCCTGGCTCTGAGCAATGTGCAATATGAAGATCATCTCGCCGCGCTCGATCATGTCGAACAAGGGCGTGCGATCATTTCCTTCGTCGGAAGACATTGCGAAAACGATCCGGACAATTGGAACAGAACGCGCCTCTCCCACCTGACCGGCATCGCCATCGTGAGGAAGGAGGCCTTCATCAACGACCAGTTCGATGGTCAAGGTGCCCAGTTGCTGGACGTGCATTACCCGCAGGCTGGCACATTTGAGACCGGCAACCGCGAAGTATCACAAAATGGCGACATTTGCGCCAATGACGCGCCGCGCCAACTTAACGAAGCCTTGGCGCAGGTGCCGAAGGCGGCTTTTGACTATCTCTGGCTGATGGACGTGCCGCGCAACACCTGGCCAAAGGACAATGACGATTACGAGTTGATGTGGCACACCGATCGCGGTGCCCTGTTCAAGATCGCAAAAGCCCCGGGGGCTTCGGCCCTTACTTCTTCAGCGCGTCCCTGATCTCCGTCAGCAATTCGACTTCCGTCGGCCCAGCGGACGTTTCGGCGGGCTTTTGAACCTTGTTGGCGGCCTTCACCACAAGGAAGATCGCAAAGGCGATAATCATGAAATTGATGATCGCGGTGAGGAACGCGCCATAGCCGAACAGCGGCACGCCCGCCGCCTTGAGCGCCGCGTAATCGCTCAGCGAGCCGGCATAATTGGCGGGAACCGCGCCCAGCAGCACGAATTTCGAGGAGAAATCGACATTGCCGAAGATCGCCCCGATCAATGGCATGACCAGATCTTCCGTCAGCGAGGTGACGATCTTCCCGAAGGCCGCACCAATGATCACCGCGACGGCAAGATCGAGGACGTTGCCGCGCGAGATGAAGGCCTTGAATTCCTGAATCATGAAACGCTCCCTTGTTATGCGCCAATCTCGCCCGATATCGCGATCAACGCAAGATTGATTGCGGAGCGCAAGTCGGCGCTGTATTGTGCGCGTAGAGCAGTTCCCCGAAAGGACATTCATGATCGACAATCGCCTCCGCCTCGCCTTGCTTGCACCGGCCATCGCCGTGTCCGTGGCCGGCTGCGGGATCAACAGCGTTCCCACCGCCGAGGAAAATGCCAAGGCGAAATGGGCGAACGTGCAGGCGGATTATCAGCGCCGCGCGGATCTGATCCCCAATCTCGTCGAAACCGTGAAGGGCTTCGCCAAGCAGGAAAGCGATGTGCTGGTCCAAGTGACCGAGGCGCGCGCCAAGGCGACGCAGACCACGCTCAATCCGGCCGATCTGAACGATCCGGCCAAGGTGAAGGCATTTCAGGATGCGCAGGGCGCGGTATCGGCCGCGCTCGTCAATTTCCGCAGCATCACCGAAGCCTATCCCGAGCTGAAATCGAACGAGAATTTCCTGGCGCTGCAATCGCAACTCGAAGGCACAGAAAACCGGATCAACGTCTCTATCAAGGATTATAACGAGGCGGTGCAGAGCTATAACACCCGCATCCGCACCTTCCCGGACATGATCGGCGCCAAGATCATCCATGGCGCGCAGCCGATGGTGCCCTTCCAGGCGCAACCGGGTTCGGACAAGGCGCCTCCGGTGAAGTTCGGCTGAACCCATGAACCGGCTCCTCGCCGTCTTTCTGCTGCTGATCGCGGCATGGCCGGCCCATGCCCAGACGTTTCCGGCGCTGACCGGGCGGGTCGTGGATCAGGCGAATGTGATTCCCGATGATCGGGAGGCGGCGCTGGTGGCGAAGCTGCAGGCGTTTGAGCAGCAGACCGGGCGCCAGTTCGTCGTGGCGACGATCGCGGACATGGAAGGCCGGACGCTCGAAGATTATGGCTACCGGCTTGGCCGGGCCTGGGGCATCGGCTCGAAAGAGGAAAAGAATGGCGTCATCCTCTTTCTGGCGCCCAATAATCCGCCGGGCCAGCGCGGTCCGCGGATCGAAGTGGGATATGGTCTGGAGCCGATCCTGACTGACGCCCTTTCGCGGATCATCATCAGCCGCCAGATGATGCCGCGCCTGCGCGATGGCGACATTGCGGGGGCGATCGATGCCGGGGCGGATGCGGTGATGCAGCAGATCAGCCTGCCGCCCGAAGAAGCCGCCAAACGCCAGCAGCAGTTGCTGGCAGCCGAGAAGGAAAAGAGCAGCGGCGGATCGCCCCTGATCCTGATCTTCTGGCTGGTCGTGATCCTCTTCATCGCCGGACAGATGTTCTTCGCGCGCCGCGGCAACCGCAAATATCGCGGCGGCAGCGCCCCGGTGGTCATCTGGGGCGGTGGCAGCGATTGGGGATCGTCCGGTGGCGGCTGGGGCGGCGGCGGATCATCCTGGGGCGGGAGCGATGGCGGCGGCTTTTCGGGCGGCGGCGGATCGTTCGGCGGCGGCGGCGCGTCGGGGGATTGGTGATGGCGAAAGTGAACAAGCTGAGCGCGGCCGACCATGCGCTGGTGAGCGCGGCGGTCTCCGAGGCCGAACGCGGCACCGATGGAGAGATCGTGACGATCGTCACCGACCTTTCCGATCAATATCACGATGCCGGGCTGCATTGGGCGATTGGCGTGATGTTTCTCGCGCTCGCGCTGTTCGCGATGTTTCCTCAAAAGATCATCGCGCTGCTGACCTGGTTCGCCAATGGCTGGGAGCATGAATATACACTGGGCGAAGTGCTGCCCGTGATCTTCATCCTGCTGGTCATCAAGTTTCTGGCGGTGCGCTACATCCTTGCGATCATGCCGTTGCGGCTGGCGCTGACTCCGAAAAGGACCAAGCATCGCCGCGTCCGCCGCCGCGCGATCCAATATTTCAAGGTGGGTGCCGAAAGCCGGACACTCAAGAAAACCGGCGTGCTGATCTATCTCTCCATGGGCGAGCATATGGCGGAGATCGTGGCGGACGAAGCCGTGCACCACGCAGTCGCCCCCGAAGCCTGGGGCGCGGCGATGGCGGCGCTGGTCGATGAGGTGCGCGAGGGTCGCCCGGGTGCGGGCATGGCCGCGGCGGTGAAGGCGGTGGGCGTGATCCTGGCCGAACATTTCCCCAAGGACGAGACTGATCCCAATGAACTGCCGGACCGCCTGATCGAATTATGACCGAGGAAATCGAGACCGTCTGGCAAGGCAAATTCATCACCACCAAGCGACAGGGCCAATGGGAATATGTCTCCCGCGCCCGCAATATCGAAGCAGCGGTGATCCTGGCGGTGGATGACGGCCATGTGCTGCTGGTGGAGCAATATCGCGTGCCGCTGGGCGCGGATTGCCTGGAGCTGCCGGCTGGACTGGTTGGTGACGAGACCGCAGGAGAGGCGATCGAGCTGGCCGCAGGCCGCGAGCTTGAAGAGGAAACCGGCTACCGCGCCGGGCGGCTGGAGACGGTGGGGCGCTTCGCCTCATCCCCCGGCATGGTCTCCGAGACCTTCACGCTGGTGCGAGCGCATGATCTGGTGAAGGTCGGTGACGGCGGCGGGGTGGAGGGCGAGAATATCACCGTGCACCGGGTGCGGCTGGATCAGGTGGCGGATCTCATGGCGGACAAGCGCAAGGCCGGTGTTTTGATGGATGTCAAATTGCTGACCTTGCTGGGCGCGCAACTAATCCAGAACTGATCCCGATCACCGTTTGTCCCGAGCGAAGTCGAGGGACGTCGGAACTCTCACCACGTCCCTCGACTTCGCTCGGGACAAACGGTTTTTAGAACGTCCGACGCTTACCGGAAGTTATCCGCATAGGTCTGCAGCTTGAGTTTCCGCTCTGGTGCGGCGGCCACATGATAAGCGATCCCCTGGCGATCGGCATAGGCCTGCGCAGCTTCGGCGCTGGGGAATACGAGCCGCAATTGCTGCTGCGTATCGCCCGATCCGGCCCAGCCCATCAGCGGATCGGCCTTTTTGGCTTCAGTGGGCTCATATTCCAGCACCCAACGATGGGTGAGCGCCTTGCCTGATTGCATCGCATTCTTGGGCGTCTGATAGATCCGCGCGGCCATGGCATCATTCCTGTGATTGCTTGGCCTTGCAGTGCAGCAAGGCCCGATGAGTCGTCAAGAGCGCGCATCCGCCTTCTTGGTGCGCAAAGTGGCGCTGGCAGCGGCGGGATCGTCCGGCCAGGGATGTTTGGGATAGCGGCCACGCATCTCCTTGGCGACCGCGATCCAGCTTCCCGACCAGAAACCGGGTAAGTCCTTCGTCGTCTGGATCGGGCGACCCGCAGGCGAGGTGAGGCTGAGCACGAGCGGCACGCGGCCTCCTGCGATTGCGGGATGCGCCGCCAGCCCGAACAGCGCCTGCACCCGGATCGTGACGGTGGGACCGGCCTCGGCGGTATAATCGATCGCATGATGACTGCCCGCCGGGCTGACGAACTGGACCGGCGTCAGCGCATCCACGCGCTTGCGACCGTCCCAGCCAAGCAGGGCATCGAGCACGCCGGACAGCGCGGAGGGATCGAGATCGGACAGGCGCCGCTTGCCCGGCACGATCGCGGGGAGCCAGTCTTCCAGCGTGGCGGTCAACGCCGCGTCCGACAGATCGGGCAGATCGGGTTCGAAGCGGCGGGCGAAGGCGGTGCGCTCGCGCAGATGCTGCGCCGCCTCGCTCCACGGCAAGAGGGCAAGACCATGGATTCGGACGCCCTCCACCAGCGCGGCGGCGATGGCGGCGGGATCGGCCTTGGCATCCTGCCCCTTGCTGAGCTGGACCGCGCCCAGCCGCCGCCCCTGCATGGCGCGAACGCCGCCGGTGGCGGGATCGAACGCGACATGGGTGCCGGATTCGATCCGGTCTCCGAACAGATCCTCGATCGTGGCGAAATCGACCGGCGCGGCGGAGAGGATGCGCGCGCCCGACGCCGCCCCCTGAATTTCGGCAACCGCCAGCCAGTCCTCGCGGGCGAGCGATGACGTGGGATCGAGCCGGAAGCCGCGCCCGCCGACCGAGATCCAGTCGGCCCCGTCCTGACCCCGGCGTTTGGACAGGCGATCGGAGAAAGCCAGCGCGATGCAGGCGCCGAGATCTCCGGTGTTGATTGGGTTCCTAAAAACGCCGTTTGTCCCGAGCGAAGTCGAGGGACGTGGTTCCACGCCCCCAGGTCCCTCGACTTCGCTCGGGACAAGCGGTGTTAAATGAAACCACCGCTCCGCCAGTTTCCGCCCGGCCTCCGCCCGCTTCCCGCGCTCGGTCTTCCAGCGGCGCAACCGCGTTTCCAGATCGGCATCCTGTCCGCCCAGACCGCGTTCGGACAGCAGCACCGCCGCATCCGCCGCCAGCCGGCCCCAGCCGCGCGCCTGCGCCTCCACCAGCATATGCGCCAGGCGAGGCGGCAGCGGCAGTTTGGCGATCGCAGCGCCATGCAGCGTCGGCCGCCCTGCCCCGTCCAGCGCGCCCAGAGTTTCAAGCCGCCGCCGCGCCTCGACAATCGCAGCCTCGGGCGGCGCGTCGATCCACTGCAGGCTACGCGGATCGTTCAGCCCCCAGAGCGCGCAACTGAGCAACAAGGGCGACAGATCGGCCTCCAAAATCTCCGGCGGATCGAAGCGCGGCAGGCCAGCGGTCGCGGCTTCCTCCCACAGCCGATACGCCACGCCCGGCGACTGGCGCGCGGCGCGGCCCGCACGCTGGGTGACCGCCGCCTGACTGGCACGCTCGGTCACCAGCCGCGTCATCCCTGCCGCTCGGTCATAACGCGGGCGGCGCGCAAGGCCGCTATCGACCACCACGCGCACGCCATCCAGCGTCAGGCTGGTCTCGGCGATGCTGGTGGCCAGCACCAATTTGCGGCGGCCCGGCGGCGCGGCGGCGATGGCGGCGCGCTGCTCGGCGGGTTCGAGCGTACCGTGCAGGCGGTGGAGATCGACATCGGGGGGCAAGTTCACCAGTCGCTCCGCGGTGCGCTCGATCTCCGCCACGCCGGGCAGGAAGGCGAGCAGACCGCCCGCCTCGTCGGCCAGCGCGCGGCGGATCGCGGCGGCCATCTCATCCTCGATCCGCGCCTCGCTGCGGCGGCCGAGATAAAGATGCGTGAGCGGATGGCTGCGGCCTTCACTCTCGATCACGGGGCAACCGCCCATCAAGGCGGCGAAGCGCGCGCCATCCAGCGTGGCCGACATGGCGAGCAACCGCAGATCGTCGCGCAGCCCCCCTTGCGTATCCAGCGCGAGCGCCAGTCCGAAATCGCTATCCAGATTGCGCTCATGCACTTCATCGAACAGCACGGCGGAGACGCCCGCCAGTTCGGGATCGGACTGGATACGGTTGACGAAAATCCCTTCGGTCAGCACCAGCACGCGCGTTTGCGCGGACTGTTTGCTGTCCATCCGCGTGGCATAGCCGATCGTCTGGCCCACCGCCTCCCCCGCCATCTGCGCCATCCGCTCCGCCGCCGCGCGCGCGGCAAGACGGCGGGGGGAAAGGAGGAGAATCTGGCCATTGCACCAGGGCTCGGCGAGCAGGGCGGGCGCGATCGCCGTGGTCTTGCCCGCGCCGGGCGGCGCGACGAGCACGGCGTTAGGGCTGGTGCGCAGGGTGGCGAGCAGATCGGGAAGAACCGCATGGATGGGGAGCGCGGTCATGAAATGCCGCCCGATGTTGTTGGAAGTTCACACCGTGCATTGCGCACGGAAAACCTTGGGAAAATGGGGGTGAGTGGGCAGCGCATGAGGCGGCTGTCGTTGCACGAATGGCGGGATGTAGGAAAGGGGCGTTGGATCGATTCCTCCAAATTCAAACACTGTTGCCACTGATAATTATTGCCATTTTCCGACATCCCAATAATGCGTGCTCGGGGGCCGAATGATTCATCTTCTAAATATACTGGGGCGCAGCGAAATCGACGAGTGGCGAGACCATTGGTCGAGCGCGGCAGCTTTAGTCATCAACGATCTTGCAGTTTCTCTTCAAGAGAAATTCGACGGTGATATTTCCAACTCCGGTTTTACGGATGCTTTGGTCCGCCAACGCGGGTTCATTGTAACGAAAGTGGAACCTCACTTACGCATGGTGACTATCCCCGTGATTGAAAAGATAGTGGACGAAGCAAACGTCGCCCTTCGTCAAATCGCAAACCACCATGCAGTTTGGCAGGAGCGCCCGCTGCTGGTTCAACTGCCGGATGGAAGCGTGGACGGGCTGCGCGATGTGGCCATGACAGCAGCACCTTTTGCAGCAGGAGCAGCAACTGCGGTAGCTCTGCCCGCAATGGCCGTAACAACAAGTGCGGCATGGTTTGGTCTTGTCACTGTTACCGCAATCAGTTGGCCTGTGGTAATTGGCGGCAGTACTCTCGCAGCCGTCGCTTTTGCGATCGGCAGCTACCGCGGCAAAGGTATGAAGGATCGAGCGCATGAACGTCTGCGCAAATCTGTTCACCAACACGTTGTCGCAACCCTCATCAAAGGCGATGACAAACAGCAAGCTATTTTACAGCAGGTGATAACGTTACTTCAGGAAACTGCCCGCGAAGCAAGGCGCCACCGGTTATGACGATCGTTGGCAATTTCTTTTGGCGAAAGGTGCCGGAACATTTAATTGCTGCCCTAAAGACAGGCGAATTGAAGGTTTACGGTTCCATCATCCGATCTATTTCCACCGGCAGAATTGCTGGTCATCTGCAACAGACGTCTGCACTTCACGAAATTGGTGATCTTGTGCGCGGCGGCATGAGCTTACCCTTGCAAGGACTAGGGCTTGCAAGTCAAACTGCTACCGTCATTCAAAATGAACAGATTAAGCGAGCTGTGGCTGCTATTCAGGAGTTGCAACTCACCAACCTCGCGTTTGGCGCGGTCGGCATAGGCGTTTCGGTCGCGAGCACTGCGATCCTCTGGCGTAAAATTGATGCGGTGGAGAGGCAAGTTTCATCGATCGCTGGCACCTTGGATATGATTTTGTCGAGCGTTGAGGCGTTAAAGCAAGATCGGATTGTCGACGACTTTGCTCGGCTTCGAGCTGTCGTTGAACAGATGAACGAGGCATGGATTTTGTCGGATCCAGCCCGCCAATGGAATGATGTCGCACGCGATGCGCACAACCTCAGCTCCGTTTTCGAGCGCAGGATAATCGCGATTATAGATACTGGGGAAGTAGACCCAATAGTGGCTGAGCCCATGCTTTCAGCATTGTCATTGGCTACAGACACACGAATATCGGCGCGATTGGCAAGCGGCGCGACGTTGGCCGCAAGAGAGGTGGCGTCTGCAGGAGCGGAAACCATGAGCAAATTCGCAGGACATTTCGGCCTTGGCACCGCAGCTTTAAAGCGAATGGAAAGCGATGCGGTGCAAGCAGGTTCTTTGTCTTGGGCTGAAGCGTTCAAGCGCCATGAAACAGAATTGCGACAGCTTCTTACGGATCAGCGTGCGCGGGTTACGGCGTTGGCGTCTAATGGACTGACGATTTCGGAAATTGAACGTCAAGGTATTCACGGTCGAAAGTGGCTTGAGGCAGCCCGTGAGGAAGATGTGCCGTTCTTATACCTGAATGCTGAAACAAGTTCAGCATGACGGATTGGGGGAGATGGAGTTTTAGCCGGACGATCCCGCGCCCTGCCACTGCCCCTCCACCGCGAGCGGTCCCCCTGCCCCGGTGGGGGAGGAATTGACGGTCAATACGCCCGTGCGATGGCAAACTCGACGGCTTCGGTGAGCGCCGTTTTCGCCTGGCCGCTGGCGAAGCCACCCAGCGAATCGATCGCGCGCTGGCCATAGTGGCGGGCGCGCGCGAGGGTGTCGGCGATTGCACCGGTATCCTCGAGCAGGCGCGTGGCGTGGGCGAGGTCTTCGTCGGTGATCCGATGGCCGTGCATCGCATCGCGCCAGAATTGCTTTTGCACGGCATCGCCGCGCGCATGGGCGAGGATGACGGGGAGCGTGACCTTGCCATCGCGGAAATCATCCCCCACGCCCTTGCCCATCGTCTCCTCGTCCGAGGAATAATCGATCGCATCGTCGACCAATTGGAAGGCGATGCCCAGATTGCGGCCATAGGCATCGAGCGCTAGTTCTTCCGGCTCGGGCCGCTCCGCCACGACGGCGGCAATGCGGCAGGCGGCGGCGAACAGCGCGGCGGTCTTCGCGCCGATGATATCGAGATAGCGCTCCTCGCTGGTCTCCACCTGACGCTGCGCCGTGAGCTGGTTCACCTCGCCCTCCGCGATCACGGCGGAGGCATTGGAGAGGATCTTCAAGACCTTCAGGCTGCCATCCTCCACCATCAGCTCGAACGAACGGCTGAACAGGAAATCGCCGACGAGCACGCTGGCGGGATTGCCCCAGATGAGGTTCGCCGTGCGGCGGCCGCGGCGCAGATCGGAGCCATCGACCACATCATCGTGCAGCAAGGTGGCGGTGTGGATGAATTCGACGCAGGCGGCCAGCTTGTGATGCCGCGCGCCCGAATAATCGAGCAGCCGGGCGCAGGCGAGCGTGAGCATCGGGCGCATCCGTTTCCCGCCGCCCGCGATCAGATGGCCGGCGAGTTCGGGGATGAGCGGGATATCGGACTGCATCCGCGTGAGGATCACGCTGTTGACCTGATTCATGTCCCCCGCGACGAGCGCCATCATCGGTTCGAGTGAGGGTTCCCGGCCTGCGGGGATGATGCGGTGGATGGTCGCTGACATGACGCGGCCGATTTGGCGGCTGAACCGGCTTTATGCAAGCGATATGGCCTTGCTTTCATGCCCGGCTGCACCGAAAAGCCGCGCAAAGGAGATCCTCATGAGTGACGACACGCTGAAACGCTACCGCGAAAGCATCGACAATATCGATGCCGCGCTGGTTTTCATGCTGGCCGAGCGCTTCAAGGTGACCAAGGCGGTGGGCGCGTACAAGGCCACGACCGGGCTGCCCCCCGCTGATCCAGGGCGGGAAGAAAGCCAGATCACACGGCTCCGCGCGCTGGCGCAGGATGCCAATCTGGACCCGGATTTTACCGAGAAATTCCTGCGCTTCATCATCGACGAGGTGATCCGCCATCATCAGGGGATGCAGGGGGGGTAAGCGACCGCTTCAAAGCTTATTCAAATAGGCCCGTTTGTCCCGAGCGAAGTCGAGGGACATTGGAGCTGTCACCACGTCCCTCGACCGCGCTCGGGACAAACGGACTTCTTGGCTATTCCGCCAGCGGGAGCCTGAGCCGCACGAGCAGTCCGCCCAGATCCTCGCTCTCTTCAAGCCCCACCGCGCCATCGTAAATCTCCGCGACATCGCGCACGATGGCGAGGCCGAGGCCGGTGCCGGGCTTGCCCGTATCCAGCCGCGCACCGCGATCGAAGATGCGCTGGCGATCCTCCTCGGGAATGCCCATGCCGTCATCCTCGACGAGAAATTCCACAAAGCGCCCGGCCTGCTGCACCGTGACGAACACGCTGCCGCCGCCGTATTTCGCGGCATTTTCGATCAGATTGCCCAGCATCTCGTCCAGATCCTGACGCTCCACATGCACCTTGAGATCCTTCGGCCCGTCCAGATCGAAGCGGACATGCGGATAGAGCCGCGCCACCGCGCGCTCGACCGAATCCAAGCTTTTCCAGACTTCGGCGCGACTGTGCGCGGTGCCACGCCGGCCGACGGCGCGCGCGCGGGCGAGATGATGATCCACCTGACGCCGCATCGTTGCCGCCTCGCGCACCACGGTCTCGCCCAGATCGGGGGCATTGGCGGTGGCGGCGTTCATGATGACCGTGAGCGGGGTTTTCAGCGCGTGGGCGAGATTGCCCGCATGTTCGCGCGCCTCCTCCGCCTGCTTTTCATTGTGCGCGAGCAGCGCGTTCAATTCCTGGATCATCGGCTGCACCTCATTGGGCATCGCCTCGTCCACGCGATTGGCCTTGCCCGTGCGCATTTCGCCGATCGCCTCGCCCAGACGCCGCAGCGGCCAGAGGCCATAGAGCGTCTGCAGCGCGGCCATCAGGATCAGGCCGAGGCCAAGCAGGGCGAAGCTGCGCACCAGGGTCCGGCGCAGCGTGGCAATCTGTTCGTCCAGCCCGGCGCGGTCCGCCGCCACCTGGAAACGCCACATCACCGGCGAATCGGGCAATTGCACATCGCGCTCCATCACGCGCAATTTCTGGTCGGGAAATTCGCGGCTGTCATAGACATGGATGTCACCATCCTGATGCGGCGCGACCTTGAGCCGGCGATCCCAGAGCGAGCGCGAGGGGAAGGCATCGAACCCCTTGCCCGACACCTGCCAATAGAGCCCGGAATTGGGCTCTAGGAAACGCTGGTCCGCCAGAGCGCGGCTGAAGCGCACCTCGCCCTCCGGCCCGATTTCGCCGGCCGCGACCATGGAATTCAAGACATATTCGATCCCGCCATCGAAATTGCGGGTGATCGCATCGGAAAGGACGCGATCCAGCGCCATGCCGCCGCCAAACAGCAGAACGAGGATCCACAGCGCCGCCACGCCGATCATGCGGCGACTGAGCGACCCCGTATTCCTGATTTTCAGCGACTTTTCCGCTGTGGCGTCAGCCTCGGCCATGCCCGCCGCGCTCAGGCGTCCGGATCTTCAAGGCTGTAGCCAAGCCCGCGGATCGTGGTGATCACATCGGGGCCAAGCTTCTTGCGGATGCGCGTGACGAACACCTCGATCGTGTTGGAATCGCGATCGAAATCCTGATCGTAAATATGCTCGATCAATTCGGTGCGGCTGACGACCTTGCCCTTGTGATGGAGCAGATAGCTCAGCAATTTATATTCCTGCGCGGTAAGCTTCACCGGATTGCCCGCGAGCGTGACCTTGCCCGAGCGCGTGTCCAGCCGGACGTCGCCGGCGGTCAGCTCCGAAGAGGCATTGCCCGAAGCGCGGCGGATCAAGGCGCGGAGGCGGGCGATGAGTTCTTCCGCCTGAAACGGCTTGGCGAGATAATCATCGGCACCCGCATCCAGCCCGGCCACCTTGTCGGACCAGCTATCGCGCGCGGTGAGCACCAATACGGGCATCACCTTGTCATCCTTGCGCCAGCGATCGAGCACGGTGAGGCCGTCGATTTCGGGCAGGCCCAGATCAAGGATCACGGCATCGTAATTCTCGGTCGAACCCAGGAAATGGCCATCCTCGCCATCGGTGGCCAGATCGACCGCATAGCCGGCACCCTCCAGCGTGGCGCGAAGCTGCTGGCCCAGGCTTGGCTCATCTTCAACGATCAAAACGCGCATGAAATCCCCTTAAATATTGTCTTTATCCGGTCAACGGCCCGTTCGACCGATTTCCCGACCATTACGCGCATCGATCTCGATCACGAACACCTTGGTCTGCTGCTGGAAACGCATCCGATATACCGGACGATCAGGCTCGAGCATCGCGCTGCCGCGCAGATAGGTTGCCCCTTCTTCCCTCAGCCGCGGCACCACCATCGATTCGATCTGGTGAAGCGCCATGAGGTTGCTTTTCTGCCGGGCCTCATAGGCACGATCCTGATCGCCTTTGCGCACCCCGGCGTCGGCCGTTCCGGGCGTGGCGGCAAACGTCAGGCCGAGGGCCAGGGGGGCCAGAATGCGAGTCATTGCGTGCATGGGCTTGTGGCATAGGGTGAAAGCGTTGAATAGGCCATGAATAGCCGCTTCATGCGCGCGTCAACTTGCATCTCCGAAAGTCCCCATGTCAGCGCCTGTCCTTGCCTATGAAAATCTCGGTCTCGTCCAGGGGAGCGGCTGGCTCTTTCGCGGGCTGGACATCTATGTGGGGGAGCGCGACCGGCTGGCGCTGATCGGCCGCAATGGCGCGGGCAAGACGACGCTGCTCAAGCTGATTGCCGGCACGATCGATTGCGACGAGGGACGGCGCACCATCGTGCCCGGCACCAAGGTGGTGATCTTGGAGCAGGAACCCGCGATGACGGGCCACGCCACGCTGATGGATTTCGCGCTGTCGGGCGAGGGCGCGCCCGAAATGTATCAGGTGGCGGCGATCGCGGATCAGCTTGGCATCGATATGGAGCGGCCCGCGGAAACCGCTTCGGGCGGCGAGCGGCGGCGGGCGGCGATTGCGCGCGCACTGGCGATGGACCCGGACGTGCTGCTGCTCGACGAGCCGACCAACCATCTCGATATTGCAGCGATCGACTGGCTGGAGGATTGGCTCAGCCGCTTTCGCGGCGCATTCATCGCGATCTCGCATGACCGCACTTTCCTCACGCGACTGACCAAGCAGACCCTGTGGCTGGACCGCGGATCGATCCGCCGCGCCGAAATCGGCTTTGGCGGGTTCGAAGCCTGGACCGAGAAAGTCTATGAGGATGAGGCGCGCAATGCCCAGCGGCTCGACGCGAAGCTGAAGCTGGAGGAGCATTGGCTGGAGCGCGGCGTGACCGGACGGCGCAAGCGCAACCAGGGGCGCCTGAGCAAACTCTATGAAATGCGGGCCACGCGCGCCGCGATGATGGGGCCGGCCGGCACAGCCGCGCTGTCCATCGGCACCGACGACGTGCGCACCAAGACCGTGATCGACGCGGTGGACGTGACCAAGCGCTTCGGCGAGCGCACGATCATCAAGGATTTCACCTTCCGCATCCAGCGCGGCGACCGCATCGGTCTGGTGGGCAGCAATGGCGCCGGCAAGACGACCTTGCTCAAGCTGCTGACCGGCGAATTGCAGCCCGATGAAGGCACGATCAAGCTGGCCAAGACGCTGGACGGGGTGATCATCGATCAGCAGCGCAGCCTGATGTCTCCCGACAAGCGCGTGCGCGACGTGCTGGCGGACGGCGGGGACTGGATCGATGTGCTGGGCGTGCGCAAGCATATCCAGGGATATCTGAAGGAATTCCTGTTCGAACCCGGCCTGGTGGATGCGCGCGTGGGCACGCTTTCGGGCGGTGAACGATCGCGCCTGCTGCTGGCGCGGGAGTTCGCGCGGCGATCGAACCTGCTGGTGCTGGACGAACCCACCAACGATCTCGATCTGGAGACGCTCGATCTGCTGCAGGAGGTGATTGCCGATTACGAAGGCACCGTGCTGATCGTAAGCCATGACCGCGATTTTCTCGATCGCACCGTGACCGTGACACTGGGGCTGGACGGTTCGGGCCATGTCGATGTGGTCGCGGGCGGCTATGAGGATTGGGAGCGGCAGCGCAAGGAACGCCTCGCCGCTCTGCGAACGGCCTCAAAGACCGCGCCCGCAGCTCCCCCTCCACCACCCAAGCAGCGCAATAAGCTGACCTATAAGGATCAACGCGATCTGGAAGTGCTCCCCCAGCGGATCGAGGAAATAGAGGCGATGATCGCGCGGGATGAAGCCGAAATGGCGGATCCGGCGCTCTACGCCAAACGTCCGGAGCGCTTCGCCGCGCTCGTCAAGGCGGTGGAGAAGGCGCGCGCGGACCGCGATGCCGCGGAGGAGCGCTGGCTGATGCTGGCGGAGATGGCCGAAACGCTGGAATAAAGCGTCTCACCTGCCCAGGTAGGAATGTGTCTCAATAGCGCTACGTCTTGGCAAAGCGCGATATCGACAGGGCGATCGGCAGTTCCCGATGAATGCCTTTGTGCCTTGAATCTCGCATTTGGCGGCTTAACCCGGCGCAAGATCTGCAAAAGGGCAGACCCAGAAATATTCCAGCAACCCATCTCTGCAATTGATTCGCAATAATAATTTATGTAGCGAGGCAAAGAGATTCGCAGCGGGGCAAATCCTGCCACGCCTTCGCGGTCCGGGGAAACGCTAGCGATGTTCTTGGAACAGGATAGCCAGGTGCTGGATATGGGGGATGACGTTGTGCATTCGCCGCCGTCCGCACATCCGTCCGCTTCATGGGCGACGAGCCGTTATGCGGCGCGATCGGGGGCGAACTGGCCCGTTTTGATCGGCATTCTTGCGGTTCATGCGATCTTATTGGGCGCGGTGATCATGCACCGTTTCGTTTTGCCCCAAAAAGCGCCGCAATCGCTGGCCGTGTTCGATATCGCGCTGCAGCCCGATACCCCGCCGCCCCCGCCGCCCAAGCAAAAGCCGACACCGGTCAAACTGGTGACGCCGATGATCGTGGCCCCAAGGCCGCTCGTGACACCTCCGCCCGTTCCCCAGAACATCGCCGTTACCGAGACGCCGCCGCCGCCGCAGCCGCCCGTGGCGACGCGCGCCGAAACGCCGCCTGCGCCGTCCGGCCCGGTCAGCATCGGCAATCTATCTTCGAAAATGATCGCCGCCACGCCGCCGCGCTATCCGGTCGAATCCCGTCGTAAGCGGGAACAGGGCACCGTGGTGATGAAATTGCTGCTCGATACCGAGGGCAAAGTGGCCGAGATTGCGCTGCAGCGGAGCAGCGGTTTCGAACGGCTGGATCAGGCAGCGCTTTCCGCGGTCAGGCGCTGGCGCTGGTCCCCCATCATCCGCAACGGAAGCGCGGTGATGGTCCGCGGCGTCGTGGAAATCCCCTTCGTGCTGGAAGGCTGAACGATTCAGCCATGATGATCGCCATTCCCGAAGTGCTGGACAAGGACGCCGTCGCGCGTGTGCGGTCTCTGATCGATGCGGCTGAATGGGTGGATGGCAATGTCACCTCGGGCTATCAATCCGCGCTCGCCAAGCAGAATCTGCAGCTCCCCGAAAGCAGCCAGGCCGCCAAGCAGGCGGGCAGCATCATTCTGGACGCGCTGGGCCGCACGCCGCTGTTCGTCGCCGCCGCATTGCCGCTCAAAGTCTATCCGCCACTGTTCAACAGCTATGCCGGTGGGCAGAATTTCGGCGTCCATGTCGATAATGCGATCCGGCTCCAGCCCGGCAGCGATTTCCGTATCCGCAGCGATCTTTCCGCCACGCTCTTCCTGGAGGAACCTGAAGATTATGACGGTGGCGAATTGATCGTGGAGGATCAATATGGCGCACAGGCGGTGAAGCTGCCTGCTGGCCATCTGCTGCTCTATCCCGCCACCAGCCTGCACCGGGTGGCCCCGGTGACGCGCGGGCGGCGCGTGGCCAGTTTTTTCTGGATGCAATCCATGGTGCGCGATGGCGAAGCCCGGCGCAGCCTGTTCGAACTGGATACCGCGATCCAGACGATCGCGCAGGATCGCGGCCAGGGCGATCCTTCGATCATCCAGCTTACGGGCGTCTATCACAATCTGCTGCGCCGCTGGGCGGATGCCTGATCGTTTAGGCGTTTTTGAAATGACCGTTTGTCCCGAGCGAAGTCGAGGGACGCGGGCTCAGGTGCCAACGTCCCTCGACTTCGCTCGGGACAAACGGCTTTTGAAAGCTAATCCAGCATCCTCATAGCGGCCGGGGATAGCCATTCGCGCGCGCCCTTGTCCCCCCGTGCCACCAGGATCGCCGCGATATCCAGCCGCTCCGCCAAGGCGCATCCCTGATCGAGACCCAGCACGGTGAGCGCCGTGGCGTAGGCATCGGCCATCATGCACGACGGATGCAGCACGGTGACCGAGGCCATGCCTGCATTCACCGGCCATCCGGTGCGCGGATCAATGCTATGGGCATAACGCGCGCCTTCATGCTCGAAATGGCGGCGGTAATCCCCCGACGTCGCGACCGAAAGCTGGTGCAAGGCCACGCGGTTCACCGGGAGAGTGATGCCCGGCGGCGCTTCCAGATCGACCCACCAGGGCTGGCCATCGGGCTTCAAGCCGCAGCCGCGCAACTCCCCGCCCACTTCCACGAGAAAATGGAGAATGCCCTGCCCGATCAGATAATCCGCGACCTGATCGACGCCGAACCCCTTGGCGATACCGGAAAAATCGAGGGTCGCGCTGCCATCATGCCGGGCACGCAAGCCGCGCCTGTCGATCGCGATCGCCCGCCAGCCAAGGCCATCGCGCGCCTGGGCGATCGCATCGGGCGCCGGCGGCGCGGCGCGGGTGCCTGCTGGCCCGAACCCCCAGAGATCGACCAGAGCACCAAGCGCCGGATCGAACGCGCCTTCGCTTTCGTGCGCCACGGCCAGCGCCGCTTCGAGCACGGTGAAAAATTCGATCGGCAAGGACTGCCACGCGTCCGAGCGCACCCGATTGAAGCGGCAGAGATCGGAGGCCTGATCCCAGTGGCTCATCTGCGTGACGACGCGATCGAGCGCTGACTGGATTCCGGCACCGATGGGCTGCGAAATGCCACCGGACGGCGCGGCGATCCGCACCGACCAGGTCGTTCCCATGGTTTCGCCATGATAAGCGAACACCTGCCCCCCCGCCTCCCGCCGCGCGAAGGCGACGGACGAGAGCGCGGGCGGGATCAGGATGCGAAGGTCTTCGCTCAGAGAGCGAGAACCTCGAGCGTGGTGATGTAGCTCGCGCGACGCTGCGGCGGACCGGCCGGACGCGGCGCTGCTGCGGGCGGCGCGCCCGGCGTGCCAGCGGCTGCACCACCGGGTCCGCCGGGTCCACCAGGACCACCCGCGCCGCCACCTTCACGGCCGCCGCCGATCGAGGCGTTCAGCCAATACATGCCGGGCTCGGGCCAGGTGACGGTGATCTTGCCGTCCTTATCGGTCTTCGCATCGATCTGGTTGAGCTGATCGCGATAGCGGATGCCGCCGGGGATGATCGTGACACCCAGATTGGCGGCGGGCTTGCCATCCAGCAGAAACTGGAAGGTCGCCGCCTCACCGGATACCAGATCGTTCGGGTGGCTGACCGGCACCAATTCGATGCCCTTGCCCGTCGGCTTGAAGATCGTCGTCGTCGGCTCGCCCGACGTCACGAAGATCTCGTTGCGGTTGTTGGATTCGGCGGTCTGGATATCCGTGGCACCGGCCGGGATCTTGCTGGCGAGATTTTCAGGCGTCGTGCCGCGCGGCAGCCGCTCTTCCTTGCCGTTCAGCGTGTAGCTGCCCGATACGCCATCCGAAACATTGGCGATCCTGTAGGTGCCCTTTTGCGTCAGATGCACGTCGAAAGTGGAGCGATAGCGCGACTTGAATGCATTTTCGATCTTCACTTCGGTGCCATCGGGCGCCCATGCCTTGACGTTATCGACATTGGCTGCGGTGTGCTCGAAATAGAAGAGATCGTTCGAAACGGCGGCATCGACCGACACCCAGACGTCATTGCCGGACAGGACAGTGGCCGACGGCAACATCCATTGGCGATGCGCCTGGACGCCGGCGGGCAGCGCGAGCACCGCCGCCAGCGCAATGCCGGCGGCGGTGCGGAGAATGCGGGTCTTCATGGTGATAGGCTCCCTCTTCATGTTTCTAAGGTTTATTTCCGGAAGGCGATGCTGATCGCACCAAGCTCGGATTTGCCCGCCGCGCGGACGATCTGGCCCGGTTTCGGCGGCCATGAGAACGGCAGGCGGACCAGTTCGCGGCCACCCACTTCGCGCGCGGCTTCAACCACGAGCACGTAATCGCCGCCCGAAAGATTACCGAGCACGCCCTTGCCGGCGGTGTAACTCACCTTATTGGCACCAGGCGCGCGGGTGGCACCGGTCACCCCGTCCACCGGGAATTGCAGGGTGCGCCCCGACACACGCCACCATTGACGCACATCGCGCAGCCATTTTGTGCCTTCATTGTTCTTCTTGTCGAAATCATACCAGACGGAGAGGCTGCGCACCGCAGGCGTGCCCGGCTTTTCAAGCCAGATCGCTACATAGGGGCGATGATATTCGGCCACGCCGAGACGCGGGATTTCAACCGTGACGTCCATGGTCTGCGCGGCGGCCGGGCCGGCCAGGCCCGCCGCCAGCGCCACGGCGGGAGCGCCGGTCAGGATCATGCGATGGGAAAGCTGCATTGAATATGGACCCCCTTAATGAATGAAGAAAATGGCGATGGCCGCCGGAATGACGAGGCCGAAGCCCACGATCGGCCAGGTGCTGGGCCGCTTCTTGGAATGAAGCTGCAGCAGCAGCAGGCCGGTCAGCGCGAAGATGAGGCAGGCGACGGCGAAGATATCGATGAACCATTTCCACGCCGTGCCGGCATTGCGCCCCTTGTGGAGATCATTGAGATAGGAGATCCAGCCGCGATCGGTGGATTCCGTCGTCACGGCCCCCGAGATGCGGTCGATCGCCATCCAGCCATCGCCGCCGGGACGCGGCAATGCGAGATACACCTCATCGGCGGACCAATCCGCATCACCGCCGGCCTTGAGCGCCAGCGTTTCCTCCGCCCATTGAGCAATCGCGGGCGGCAGCGGCTTTTTGGCATCAGGCTTATCATCCGGCGCGACCTGCGCGCGCAGATTGGCGGGCAAAGCGGCGCTGCGCTCGGCAATCACCGGCGCGCCTTCGATTTCGGCGGCATGATTGAGCGTGATCCCGGTGACGGTGAACAACACCATCCCGATCAGGCTGATCGCCGAACTCACCCAATGCCAGGTGTGGAATTGCTTTAGCCAAAAGGCTTTCTTGCCAGACTTGCGCCGGCCCAGTGGGGGTGTCGAACTGGGCACGGGCGCGCAGAATCCTTCGAGATCACGTTAAGCGCCGCCAATAACGCGAACGATTCGCAATTACAACAAATGAATCGTCGCAAAATGTATCAACGCACCAGCAGCACCCGCGCCTGGCTTGAAAGCTGCGCCAGCATCGCCGCCGTAGGCAGTGGCGCAGTCCGTGCGCGATCGATCATGGCACGGAATTGCGTGACCCGTGGTCGCTGCGCCTCCAGCCATTGTTCCACCGCAGCATCGGGCTTCTCCCCATCGAGACGACCGAGGAAATCCATGCGGAGCTGCTCGAAATCGCGACTGAGCCCGGCAATCAGCAGCCGTTCCCACTGGTCCGCGGCCGTGCAGCGCAGCGCAGCCGCCTTGGCCCAATCCAGCCCGAGCACTTCGCCCAGCCTGACATAGGCCGCGGTCGCGTCGATCTCGTCCAGCCCGTGCGCCTTGCTCAGATCCGCAATGCCGATCGCGCCATCCATCTCGTCCAGCCGCACGATCCGGTCCGCCAGCGCGGTATCGGCTCCCAGAGTCTCCAGATGAGCGCGCAAGCGGACCGCCTGGCTGCGGGCCTCTTCGCGCAACAGCTTCTTCGCCGCCTTTTCGAGCCGCGTGACACCCGGCTTCAGCCGCGCCGCGGCCTCGCCCGGCTTTTCATCCGCGCGCATCGCGCGCAACAGATCGGCCAGATGGAGCCGCGCCGTCGCCGCGCCGAGATCGAACAGCGCCAGCCGCGCATCCTCGCTCACGGTCTGCGCTTCGATGCGATCCCACATATCCTCCAGATCGAAGATGGCGTCGGCCGCGAAATAGGCGGCGGCGACCTGGGCGATCGATGCGCCTTCCTCCTCCGCCAGCTCGAACGGTGCCACCACGCCCATGCGGTTCACCACCCGGTTGGCCATGCGCGTCGCAATGATCTGCGGGCGCAGACGATGCGCGTCGATCGCTGCCCCAAAGCGCTTCTGCATCGCCTGGGGAAAAGAATGCCGCAGCAGCGGGGCGAGTGCCGGGTCAGCGGCGAGATCGGTGCCCTCGATCGCCTCCTGCAGCGCCAGCTTGCCATGGGAGAGAATGCCGGCCAGCTCCGGCCGGGTCAGCCCGCGATCATCCTGCGCGCGGCGCAACAGATCATCCGAACTTTCCAGGCCTTCCACCGTGCGATCGATCCGCCCGGTGGCTTCGAGGATTTCGATTACCCGCACCTGCGCCGGCAACGCGCCCGCGCCGCCGCGTTCGGCGAGCGACAGCGCCAACGTCTGGAAGCGGTTATCCTCCAGCACGAGCGCGGCGACATCATCGGTCATGCTGGCGAGGAAGGCATTGCGACCCTCAAACTTCAGACGCCCCTCCCGCATTTCGCGGTTGAGCGGAATCTTGATGTTCACTTCATTGTCCGAACAATCGACGCCCGCCGAATTGTCGATGAAGTCGGTATTGATCCGTCCGCCGCGTTCGGCAAAGGCGATGCGGCCCGCCTGGGTAACGCCCAGATTGGCCCCCTCGCCGATGGCGCGCGCGCGCACGTCTTCGCCATTCACGCGGTGCGCATCATTGGCGGGATCGCCCACTTCGGCATTATTCTCCTCAGCGCCCTTGATATAAGTGCCGATGCCGCCGAACCACATCAGATCGACCTGCGCGGTCAGGATGGCGGCGATGATCGCGGAAGGGTCGAGCTTCTTCGCGCTCACGCCCAGGATCGTCTGCACTTCCTTCGACAGCGAAATTTCCTTCAGGCTGCGCGGGAAAACGCCGCCGCCCTTGGATATCAGCTTCTCGTCATAATCCGCCCAGGAGGATCGCGGCAGTTTGAACATGCGCGCGCGTTCCTTCCAGCTTTTCGCCGGATCGGGATCGGGATCGAAGAAGATATGCCGGTGATCGAAGGCGGCGACGAGCTTCAATGTCTTCGACAGCAACATGCCATTGCCGAACACATCGCCCGACATGTCGCCGCAACCCGCGACGCGGATCACATCCTTTTGCACATCGACGCCAAGCTCGCGGAAATGCCGCTGGACCGAGACCCAGGCACCCTTCGCCGTAATGCCCATCGCCTTGTGATCATAGCCGACCGATCCGCCCGAGGCGAAGGCATCGCCCAGCCAGAAATTGCGCTCCAGCGCGATCGCATTGGCCACATCGGAAAAGGTCGCCGTGCCCTTGTCCGCGGCGACCACGAAATAGGGATCATCCCCGTCGCGGATGGCCACACCCTGCGGATGGACCACCTTATCCTCGATGATATTGTCCGTGACGGACAATAGGCTGCGGATGAAGATGCGATAGCTTTCAGTGCCCTCCGCCAACCAGGCATCGCGATTGACCGCGGCCGAGGGAAGCTGCTTGGGATAGAAACCGCCCTTGGCGCCGGTTGGCACGATCACGGCGTTCTTCACCACCTGCGCCTTCATCAACCCGAGAATTTCGGTGCGGAAATCATCGCGCCGATCGGACCAACGCAGACCGCCGCGGGCGATCGGCCCACCGCGCAGATGGATGCCCTCCACGCGGGGACTATAGACCCAGATTTCGCGCCACGGCAGCGGCAGCGGTAAACCGGGGACCAGCTTGCTTTCCAGCTTGAACGCCAGCGCCTCCTGCCCCGCGGGCGCGAACGCATTGGTGCGCAGCGTGGCCTGCACCACGGCGCGGATGCGGCGCAAAATGCGGTCATCATCGATCGCCGCCACCTTGGCGAGCGCGGCATCGATCGCGGCATCGGCCGCATCGGATGCCTTGTCGCTCGCTTCCGACGGATGATGCCGCGCGCGAAACAGGTCGATGATCTTCTGCGCCACCACGGGTGCCTTGCGCAGCGCCGCCGCCACCGTATCCAGACCGTAAGACAGGCCCGTCTGACGCAGATAGCGGAACCAGGCTCGAAGAAGGACCACGGACGACGGCTCCAGCCCCGCCGCCACGATCAACTGATTGAACGCATCATTTTCCGCCCGGCTTTCGAGCACCGCGCCAATGGCCCCCTCGATCGTGGACGCGCGCGCGATGATCGCATCGGGCGATACGCCTTCGGAACATTCGAGCAGAAAATCATGGATATGGCCCAGCGCGCCCTTGTCGAGCGGGATCGGCAATTCCTCCATCACACGGAAGCCGAAATGCTCCAGTGCGGGCACCGCATCGGACAGCGGGATCGATCCGCCGCTATGATAGATTTTCAGGCGCAGACGGCCTGGGCCATCGGATTCGCGCACGAACAGGCGCGTGCCACGGGCGCTTTCGCCCGCCAGATCGCGCAGCCTCACAATATCGCGCGCAGCCTCTTCCGGGCCATGGGCGGTGCGATAGTCCTGCGGAAATCCGTTGGCATAGCGAATGGCGAGGCGCGCGGCGCGCTGGCCTTCCCCCATTTCGCTCAAGGCCGTTTCAACGGCCGGCGTCCAGCCCCGCACCATGCGGACGAACTGGCGATTGAGCGCGGCCACATCGGGCATACGGGATCGTTCGCGCAAATCCAGCGTGAAGCGCAGCAAGGCCACCGCGCCATCTTCCATCTCAAGCGACCAATTGAGGATGGTCGCGTCCGACGCCTGTTCCAGCATCGCGCCGATCGCGCTGCGGCTGCCCGTCGACACATCATCGCGTGGCAACCAGACGAAGGCGAACAAATGCCGCCCCAGCGGGCTTTCGTGCAACAGCAGCGCGGGGCGCGGCCGGTCCGCCAGAGACATGGCGGTCAGCGCGGTCTCTTCAAGCTGCTGCGCCGTCAGCCCGATCAACAGATCGTGCGGCAATTCGGACAGCGCGTGCGCCAGCGCCTTGCCGGCATGGCCGCCGGGCGCAAAGCCGTATTTCTCCTGCACATGCGCCAGGCCCGCGCGCAATACGGGCACCTTGCCCGGCGCTGCCGCCAGCGCGGCGCTGGTCCAGAGGCCGCTATGAATGGAGAGCGCAGCGACCTTGCCGTTCCGCAGCACGGGCGTCACCAGCAGATCCAGCGGCACGCGGCGATGGACGCTCGCGATGCGATTGGATTTCAGCACCAGCGGCGCTTCATTGCCCTTGGCATCAAACCATTCGAACGCCCAGACGCGCGAGGTATCGCCCAGCAGTGGCGGTCCTTCGATGGACGAGATTCCAAGCCCGGATTCGAGCGCGCCATCTCGCCCGCGGATTTCATGGCCAAGCTGCGTGAAATTGCGATCGAGAAACCAGCGCAACAGCGTGGCACCCTCGGTATCGCCCAACGCATCGGCGTCCGCGCGCAGCGCTGCCTGCATCTTGGGCCAATCGCGCACCGCAACCCGCACATCGGCGAGCGTTCCGCGCAGATCGGACACCAGCGCACGGCGGTCTTTGGCGTCGGCCCGTTCGATCTCGACATAGATCATCGATTCCGCAACGGCGTCCGCCCCCGCCTTCTTGCCGATCGCGGTGATCACGCCATCCTTGTCCCGCAAGACGGGGATCACCGGATGCAGCAGCCGGCCGATCGCCAGCCCATAGGATGCGATGGTGCCCGCGATGGAATCGACCAGAAACGGCTTGTCGCGGTTGATCACAGCCAGCCGCATCCGGCGCAGACCGCCTTCTTCTTCCGCCCCGATCGATTCAAGGCTGATCGCGGGCACTTCGGGCCGCCGCGCCAGCGCGGTGCGCGTGACGAAGGCCGCCGCGTCCTCGCACGCCTTCTTGTCGAAATTCTGGATTTCTCCCGGAAGCGCACCCTGGACCAGCGCCACCGCTACGGTCGCCTGGAAAGGTTTTGCGCGCTCATCCGATCGCGTGTC
Organism: Sphingobium boeckii; assembly: GCF_014199215.1. Taxonomy (GTDB): domain Bacteria; phylum Pseudomonadota; class Alphaproteobacteria; order Sphingomonadales; family Sphingomonadaceae; genus Sphingobium_A; species Sphingobium_A boeckii. The sequence continues at coordinate 420,618 of NZ_JACIJC010000001.1, read as the reverse complement.
GGTCGCTGCCGCCATATATCTCCGCCTGCATGTCACCGCGGGCCTTGTTCGGTCCGCGTAATATTATTGCTGAACGCTATGCGCCCGTGGCGTGACGATCTCAAGGCGTGAACGGCAAATTCTTAGCCGGTGGGTGCAGCCTTTGCGGCCTGACGCAGCGCCCGTTCGATCAGCCCACGGTCTGTCACCGGTGTCAGCACTGCCAGCCCATTGGTGCTCACCCGACGCGCCACGAGCAGCACGAACTCGTCTTCGCCCGATGGCATTTCGATGATCGCCTGCGGCTGCATCCGACGCAATTTCGCCATCGCGGCGTCGGTCAGATTGGAGCGCGGCGCGGGGGCGCGCTCGCCGCGTTCGGCCTTCACCACGCCCTTCAGTCCGCCGGGATAAGCGACGAGAAAATTCTCAAGCTCGGTCGCGCCCAGCCCCAGCCGCGCGCCATGGCTAAGTGCCGCGGCGAATTCGGTCAGCCGAGCCTTTTCATAATCCGTGCCGAATACCAGTTTCACGATAGCGGTCATCGGTGCGCGGTCCTGCGCCCTGATCCCCGAATCCTCCAGCAACTCGGCATATTCCGCTGGCCGGATCTCGGCCACGCGGGAGAAGCCATAGGCCAGGCCGAGCGCGCGATAGAGCGCCACGCGCGTGCGGCCATCGGCGGATTTGACGATTTCGGCCCCCTGCCGCGCGGCATGGAGCCAGTCGCCCAGTTCGGGCGCATCGGGCAGCGCTGACGCATCGACCAGCGCCTCGCCATCATCCTCATAGTCATCGTCGTCGATCAGACTGAAACCCGGCATCGGTGCCTCCGCCGGCGCTTCGGCGACGACAGGCCGCGCCGCGATGAGGGCACCATTCGGGCCATCCGCCCAGATCGGGGTGGTGAGCGCCTTTTCAGGGGCATCGCGGATCGCCTGATCGATTTCCAGGATCAGTTCGGCCGCCAGATCCACATCGGCAAGCTCTTTCCAGTTGATCACGCCATAGATGAAATCGATGGTGTCCCCGTCCGACGAGAAGGGCATCAATATGCCGCGATACAGCGTGTTGAGCCCGCGCTGGCTGACGAATTCGGCCTCGAATCCGATCGGTGCGCGATTGGCGATGATCTGCAGATAATGATCGGTCAGCCGCGACAGAAGAGAACGGCTGGGCACTTGTGAAATGGCCTCGATGCCGGCTTCGAGCCCGCATTCCGCGCGCAGATCCGCGCCAAGCCAGGCGATGGACGGATTGTCCTGCCCGCCGGTGAAATCCAGCAGGACGCTGTGCGGCCCGAAATCATCGAGCGATTCGGGTTCGAGATCCTCGATCGAGGGATAAGCGCCGCCGTTCAGCAGGGACGCCCAGTGATTATAGGCGCGCACGTGCATACGGCGCTCGTCCGTGCCGATGGAAACGGGGGATTCGACGCCATCGGCCTGCCCGGGTGCGTCACCCAGCCCGCCTGCATCCTGATCCCCGAAACCACGCATCGTATCCATCGAAAGCCCCCACAGGCACATCCTGTCAGGGCAACTGTGCACACATATGGTTGACGAACGCTTAAACATGCCATCAAACCCGGCACGCGCGAAGGACGCTTGTGCAATCCCGCGACCGCTGTTAAGCGCGAACCGCTCATGCGCCGGAAACCCGGCCATGCGCCGCTTTAGCTCAGTTGGTAGAGCATCGCATTCGTAATGCGGGGGTCAGGTGTTCGAGTCACCTAAGCGGCACCATTACTTTGAGCAGAGAAACGCTGAGCCATAGCTCGACGCGCCAATGCGGCACAGCTTGGATCGAGTCTGAGCGGCGGTCTTGCAGCATTTGTGAGAATAACGGGATCTTCTCCGCTCTCCCGATCTGACCCGATACCTTCAAAACGCCAGAAATCGCGCTTTTTGGACATTGGTGGATGAGGTGATGGTGCCCAGGGACGGATTCGAACCGCCGACACTGCGATTTTCAGTCGCATGCTCTACCAACTGAGCTACCTAGGCATTCCAGCGTTACCGCGGGAATGAGCGCCTATAGAGGGGGCTAGGCATCGCTGTCCAGCCCATTTCCGCCTTCGGGCAGCAGATCGGGGTCCGCGGGCGGGCCGGGGATGCGATAGCCGTCGCCCAGCCATTGCAGCAGATCGCGATCCTTGCAGCCGCGACTGCAGAAGGGTTTGAAATCCGGGGCTTCGGGCTTGCCGCAGACGGGGCATTTACCGTTCCTGGCCATGATCGCCTTCCTGTGGGTGGGACGCCGCTTCATGACGCGCGAACAGGATGGTCCGGCCCGTGCGGCGGTTGATCTCTTCCTGCCAATGCGGCGTGGCGCGAATCAGCGCAAGTGCAGCGGGCCGGAGCAATACCGGCTGCCCGTGGGGCGGCGGATCGCGTTCGATCCGGCGCAAGTGCGCGCGTAGCTGCGCGGCGGCGGGATCGTGGAGAAGGATATCGGGCAGCGAGGGCCGGATGCGCCGGCGGATGATCTGCATGAAGCCGAAGCCGTTCATCGCGGTGCGCTCGAACGGCTGTGGCAATGCGGCGTCGAGCGCATCCGCCACCGCCTTGCGCGCCGCCTTGCCGGCGAGCGTGGGAAAATCCACGCCGATCGAGCCGGCGATGCCGAGGCGATGGATTGCCGCGCCCACGGCGGTCGCGGCGTTGACCGCGAGGGGCTCCAGCGGCAGGCTGCCATCCACATCGAACACCGTCATGGCGGGGGTCACCGACAGGCGCAACGCACCGCCCGGAAACGGGATTTCGCCATCCAGCGCCTCTTCGAGCGTCTCGCTCCAGCCCGCCTGCTCGAGCAGATCGCGCTCATGCGGCTGGATCCGGCGGACCGGATGGCCGCTGGCCTCGATCCGCGCCAGCAGATCGGGTCCGGGCCGCGGCGTGACATCGTCCACCGCCGCGATCGCCTTGGGCAATTTGGCGCGGCCGCGTTCGGGAATGGCTTCGCGCACGATCCGCACGGGCAAGGCCGCGCCCTGTGTCATGCCCGGCGGAATGCCGTCCAGCAGCGCCTCTCCCCCGCCTTCGAGCGAGACGCGGCCCTGAAGGCGCGGCACGAGGATTTCAACGAGACGCGCGGTGATGATGGCGCCGGCGCGCGGCCCTGCGTCCTCCGGCGCGATCAGGGCTTCGACGATCCGGTCATCCTCGATCAGCGCGGCGCGATCTTCCCCGATGCCCGCTTCATACAGCCATTCAGCCAAGGGGGAGTTCCTGTTGATTCCCACCCGAAAGGGCGAGGTGACCGGCGGTGATCAGCAAAGCGCGCGTTTCGAACATGGGCAGGCCCATCACGCCTGAATGACTGCCGGACAGCGCCCGGATCAGGCCGGCGGCGCGGCCCTGTATGGCATAGCCCCCCGCCTTGCCCCGCCATTCGTCGCTGGCGATATAGGCATCGATCTCCTGGGCGGAGAGGCGCTTGAAGGTAACGATGCTGGTGGAGAGCTTGTGCCGTGCCGTGCCCGCGGCATCGATCAGCGTGACCGCGCTATGGACGCGGTGGCGCCGGCCCGAAAGCAGCGCGAGGCAAGCGCGTGCCTCCGCCTCGGTTTCGGCCTTGGGCAGAATCCTTTGTCCGGCGCAGACCACTGTATCGGCGGCGAGCACCAGCGCGCCGGGATGCCGCGCACCCACGACCGCCGCCTTATCCGCCGCCACGCGCCGCGCATAGACATCCGGCCGCTCGGCCTTGAGCGGTGTTTCGTCGATATCGGCGGGATCGATCGCGTCGGGGACGACGCCCATCAGCGCAAGCAGATCCACACGGCGGGGGCTGGCCGAAGCCAGGATGAGGCGCGGGGCGTTACTTGAAGCGATAGGTAATACGGCCTTTGGTCAGGTCATAGGGTGTCAGTTCGACCAGCACTTCATCGCCGACGAGGACACGGATGCGGTTCTTGCGCATCTTGCCGGCGGTGTGGCCCAAAACCTCATGATCATTTTCGAGTTTCACGCGAAACATGGCGTTGGGCAGAAGCTCCACCACCTGCCCGCGCATTTCCAGAAGTTCTTCTTTCGCCATGGAATCTCTAATTCTTAGTCAAAAAATCCGCGACGCCTTAGCGCCAAAGCGCGGGAAATGGAAGAACCGCCTAAAGCCGCTTTCCGGCGCGGCCCGCCAGTTCATTGGCATAATGCCACGCCACCCGTCCGGACCGGCTGCCGCGCTGCTGCGACCAGAGCAGGGCGTCTGCGGGATCATAGGGGAGATCGTGGATGCGCGCATAGGTTTCCACCATCGCCAGATAGGCATCCTGATCGCAATTGTGAAAGCCGAGACTCAGCCCGAAGCGATCCGCCAGCGCCATGCGATCATCGATCACGTCGCGCGGATTGATCGCGCTTTGCTGCTCCTCCATCGCGCGCGCCACGATATGGCGGCGGTTGGACGTGACATGGATCCGGGCGTTGGCCGGACGCGCCTCCGCGCCGCCTTCCAGCACCGAGCGGAGCAGGCGCGCCTCGCCGCCATTATCATCAAAACCCAGATCGTCGATGAAGATCGCAAAGGCGCGCGGCACATCGGCAATGGCGGCGAACAGGCCGGGCAGGCTGGCCACCCGATCCTCCGGCACCTCGACCAGCGCGATATCGCCGCCTTCGCCGCGCACCGCGCCGACCGCGCTTTTCACCATGGCCGATTTGCCCATCCCGCGCGCGCCCCAGAGCAACACATCATGCGCGGCGTTGCCGGCGGCCAGACGGCGCGTGTTTTCCAGAACCGCCCGCTTCTGGAGATCCACACCGGTCAGCAGCGCAATCGGCATCGGGTCGAAGGCGCGCGCCGCGGCCAGGCCGTCGCCGCGCCACACATAAGCGGCGTGCGCCTGCGCGTCCGCCTGAATGGCGGGTGGCGGTGCCAGACGTTCGAGCGCAGCGGCGATTCGGGCGAGATCAGTATCGGTCATGACCAGCCAATAGGGTTTCAGTTGAAGGATTGAACCTGTTTTCTCCCTTCCAGTCCTTGCTGGAGGGGCCGGGGGTGGCTCTACTTCTTTGATCGTCATTGAAGAAAGCAAGAAGCTGCCACCCCCGGCCCCTCCACGAAGACGTGGAGGGGAGAAGAATCAGACATAAACCACGCCGTCAACCGTGCAGATCATATTGCTTCAGCAGATCGTAAAGCGTCGGGCGGCTGATACCGAGCAATTTGGCGGTGTTGGAAATATTGCCTTCGCTGCGCGCCAGCGCCCGACGGATCGCCTTGCGGTCAGCGCCTTCGCGCGCCGCCTTCAGATTGATCACATTGCCCTCATCCGGCGCGCTGGATGGCAGATCGAGATCGGCCGCGCCCACCATCTTGCCGTCCGCCATGATCACCGCGCGTTTCATGCGATTTTCCAGTTCGCGCACATTGCCCGGCCAGCCCCAGGCATCGATCGCGGTCAACGCATCGGGCGCGAGCCCCTTCACCGCAGGGTTCATCTCCCGGGCGAAGCGCAACAGGAAATGGCGCGCGAGCAATGTCGCATCACCGGGCCGCTCGGCGAGAGTCGGGATGGGCACCACGATCTCGGCCAGCCGGTAATACAGGTCTTCGCGAAAGGCGTTGGCGGCGATCATCGCCTCCAGATTCTGATGCGTGGCGCACACGATCCGGGTGTCCACCGCGATCGGCTTGCGCCCGCCGATGCGCTCGATCACGCGCTCCTGAAGGAAGCGCAACAGCTTGACCTGCAGGGGCAGCGGAATATCCCCCACTTCGTCCAGAAACAGCGTGCCGCCGTGCGCCTGTTCGATCTTGCCTTCCGTCGTCTTGATCGCGCCGGTGAACGCGCCCTTCTCATGCCCGAACAATTCGGCTTCGAGCAGATTTTCAGGAATGGCCGCGCAATTGATCGCGATGAACGCGCCCTTGCGCCGGCCGCTGGCATTGTGAACGCCGCGCGCCAGCAATTCCTTGCCTGTGCCGCTGGCACCCAGCAGCATGACCGAGACATCTGCATTGGCCACGCGCTCAATCGTGCGCGCCACCTTGAGCATTTCGGGTGCCGCCGTGATCATCCCGCCCAGCACGGTGTTCGAGCCGCCCGCCGCTTCGGCCAGCCGCCGATTTTCCGCTTCCAGCGCATGGAGATGAAAGGCGCGGCGCACGATCAGGCCCAGTTCGTCGATATCGACGGGCTTTTGATAGAAATCGTAAGCGCCGCCCGAGATCGCGCGCAGGGCGCTTTCCTGCGCGCCATGGCCTGAGGCCACGATAACCTTGGTATCGGGTTTCAGCGCGAGGATTTCGGAAAGCGTGGCGAAGCCCTCGCTCGTCCCGTCGGGATCGGGCGGCAGACCGAGATCGAGCGTGACCACCACCGGCTCTTCGGCGCGGAGCGCTGCGATAGCCGACGTGCGATCCCCCGCCACGATCACTTCATAATCATCATAGGCCCAGCGCAATTGCCGCTGCAGCCCTTCATCATCCTCGATGATCAGAAGTTTGGGCTTGGCCTCGCTCATTGCGGCTCCAACTGTTTTTCAGGATGCAGGGATAGGCCTGCGGCGGGCAGGATCACCGTGAACACGCTGCCCATGCCCTCGTCGCTATCCACCTCGACGCGGCCGCCCATCGCCATCACCAGCGAACGCGCCTCATAGGCACCTACGCCGAAACCGTCATTCTTGGTGGAGGCGAAGGGCTTGAACAATTTGGTGCGGATGAAATCACGCGACATGCCCACGCCCTTGTCGCGCACCTCGATCGCGATCTCGCTCCCCCGGTCGATCACTTTCAGCACCACGGGTTCATTGGCCGGGCTGGCGTCGATCGCATTCTGGACGAGATGGCCCAGCGCCTGATCCAGCCGCACCGGCTCCGCCATCAACACGGGATCGCCCGTGACCATGGAGACCACGGGATGCTGGCCCTTGCGCGACGCCGCCACGCTTTCCACCAGACGGGTGGCGGAGACCGAGCGAGGATCCTCATGCTTGCCCTTGTTATGCTGGGACAGGCGCGCGAGCAGATCATTCATCTTGCCGACCGAGCTTTGCAGCGTGGCCACCATGTCTGCGCGGAACTCCGGATTATCGGCATGGCGCTCCGCATTGCGCGCGACCAGGCTCAACTGGCTCACCAGATTCTTGATATCGTGCATGATGAAGGCGAAACGGCGATTGAACTCGTCGAACCGGCGGGCGTCGCTCAACGCCTCCTGCCCGTTGGCCTCCGCCAGATAGCTGGCCGCCTGCCGTCCGACGACGCGCAGCAGATCGAAATCCTCCCAGTCCAGCTTGCGATCGATCATCGGACGCGCGAGCAGCACCGCACCCTGCAGCCGGTCATAATGCACCAGCGGCACCAGCGCCCAGGCTTCCGCCGCGCCGGTCATCCATTCCGGCACCAGCGCGGCCTCGTCATCCCGCGCCGTGCCGGTATCGCGCAAGGGCGCAAGCTCGATGATCCGTCCCGACGCCTGAAGATGGCGGGCCAGCGCCTCTCCCCCAGCATGGGCCGGCGCATCCAGCGTCGGCCAGTTCCAGCGGGCATCCACCGAAAACCCGCCGCTCTCCAACGCGATCAACAGCAATCCGCCCGGCGATTCGGTGATGTCCGCAACCGCCTTTACGATCCGCACGTCGAGCGGCGCAGCATCGTCGCCCGGTCGCCCGATCGTGCCGGTGAAGCGCATCCACTCGTCACGATATTCATAGCGGTGTGCGAACAGATGCTTGGCCACCTGCACCTTGATCGCGGCGCGGTTGGCGCGGGAAAGCAGCATCACCAGCGCCGCCACCGTAGCGCCCGCGATGAAGCCGAACTGGATCAGCCATGCCGAAGGGCCGAGCAGATCGCCCAGCGCATTGTTGATCAGCGACACCAGCAGGATATAGCCGCCCAGCGCGAACAGCAGCAGCATCTGGAAGGCGAACGCCCGCGACAGCCGCATGTAGAGGATTGCGACCGCGGCGAAGAGGATCGCGGCCAGGGGAATGCTCCATGTCGCGATCATCGCACGCCATCCGGCCACAGGATCACGCGCAACGTCTGCAACAGGATCAGAAGATCGAGGAAGGGCGTGTAATTCTTGGCGTAATAGAGATCATATTCCAGCTTGTTACGGCTGTCGTCGAGATTGGCGCCATAAGGATAATTGATCTGCGCCCAGCCCGTGATGCCCGGTTTCACCATATGGCGCTCCGCATAATAAGGCAGCTTCTGCTCCAGATCCTCGACGAACTGGCGGCGTTCGGGACGCGGGCCGACGAAGCTCATCTCGCCCTTCAACACGCTCCATGTTTGCGGCAATTCATCAATGCGGGTCTTGCGGATGAAGCGGCCGACGCGCGTGATCCGCGGATCATTCTCCTGCGCGAACACCGCCCGGCCGCCGGCTTCCGCATCCTGCCGCATCGAACGCAGCTTCAGGATGTTGAAATCCTGTCCGAACAGCCCGACGCGCGACTGGCGGTAAAAGGCAGGGCCGCGCGTCTCCAGCTTCACGAGAATCGCCGCGATCACAATCAGCGGGCCGGTCAGGAGCAGCAGCAAGGCGCTGGCGGCGATATCGAACAGCCGTTTGGCCACGCTCGAAAGACGGCGTCCGGATGAGAAGCCATCGGAAAAGATCAGCCAGCTCGGATTGACGCTCGCCAGATCGATCCGGCCCGTCTCGCGTTCGAGAAAGGTCGAGATCTCGTTCACATGGACGCCCGTGGTCTTGATCCGCAGCAGATCGTTCAGCGGCAGGGCGTTACGCCGCTCCTCCAGCGCGAGCACGACTTCACTGGCGTTGAGCAGCACCACATGATCCGCCAGATTGTAGATCGCGTCGCGGTTGATCGCTTCGGGGATCAGTTGCGGGCCATCGTTCATGCCGACATAGCCGACCACGACGAAGCCGGCATTATGCACGCGCGCCAGCGCCTTCACGCGCTCCGCCCGCGGCCCCGCGCCCAGCACCACCAGCCGGCGTTTGAACGCCTGCCCGCCGAGCGTCTTGCCGAGCAGGATGCGCAGCGCGATCAGCATTCCCGCGGAAAGGCCCATGGCGTAAAGCAGATTCGATCGCCACAGGCTGAAAGACGGCACGATGAAAAATAGCGCAGAGAGCAGGATGATGCCGAGCGAGATCGACACCAGCAGCCGCGCGGCGGCGAAGCGCAGCGACTGGAGCGCATCGCTGCCGTAAACGCCGACCGCGATCATCGCCATTTCGAGCGCCACCGCATAGCTCAGCAACTGGGGGATCCGCTCAGTCGCCGGGCTGACCTCCATGCCGATCTGATGCGCGCGCAGCACCCAGCCCAGCTCGGCCGCAAGCAGCAGCAGCATGAAATCCATCATGCCGAGCAGCAGCACGGCATGGGGCACATAATGCTTGAACAGCCTGATCACCGGACCCTGCGCTCCGCGACTCTCATTGTAAGATTTACCGACACGGCCTGAGTGTCGCCCAAATTGACAAAAATTTCCTGAAGATGCCGGAAAAGAAAGAAACCAATCCATGCCGCCGGGCTTTGGGGTGAAGCCTCCGCGATATTTCCGTCATTCCCGCGAAGGCGGGCATGACGGAAAGCCGGTGGTAACGTAGAAGCGCTAACGCAGACGGATCATCTTCGGGAGAATCACTCAGCATGACAGGTCAGACGCGAATCATTCCAGTGATCCTGTCGGGTGGCTCCGGCACCCGGCTATGGCCGATGTCCCGCCCCGAAAGCCCCAAGCAGATGCTCGCGCTGACCGCCGAGGAGACGATGCTGCAGCTTACCGCGCTCCGCGTGCAGGATAAGGCGCGGTTTGCCGATCCGATCGTGGTGGCCAATGGCGCGCATACCGAGATGATCGAAACCCAGCTCGCCAAGGTGGGCGTGACCCCGCAGGCCCTTATCCTGGAGCCACTGGCGCGCAATACCGCACCGGCGATCGCGCTCGCCGCGCTGGCCGCGCCCGATCCGGCCAGTCCCTTGCTGGTGATGCCCAGCGATCATGTGATCGCCGACGAGGCCGCCTTCGAGAAGGCGATCGCCGCCGCGCTGCCGCTGGCGGCGGAAGGATGGATGGTCACGTTCGGGATCACGCCCGATGCGCCCGAAACCGGCTATGGCTATATCAAGATCGGCGAACCGATCGGGGCCGGCGTCCACAAGGTCGCGCGCTTCGTCGAAAAGCCTGATCGCGCCACGGCGGACGCGATGATCGCCTCGGGCGATCACGCCTGGAATGGCGGCATCTTCCTGTTTCGCGCTGACGCCTTTCTGGCGGCGCTGGCGATCCATGCCCCCGCCATGCTGGCCGCCGCGCAGGAGGCGATGGCCGCCGCGCGGCGTCAGGGCACGCAGATCCATCCCGACGCGGCGGCCTTTGCGCGCAGCCCCGATGATTCGATCGATTATGCGGTGATGGAAAAGGCCGAGCGCGTGGCCGTGGTGCCCGTCGCGATGGGCTGGTCCGATCTGGGAAGCTGGGATGCGCTCCATGCCATCAGCGTGTGCGATGCGGATGGCAATGTGTGCGACGATAATGTGATCGCGATCGACAGCAGCAATTGCCTGGTGCGCACCGATGGCCCCCGCGTGGCGCTGGTCGGTGTGGAGGATCTGATCGTGGTGGTCAGCGGCAATGACATATTGATTTTGCCGCGCGGCGATTCCCAAAAGGTCAAGCAGGTGACCGAGCATCTGAAAGCCCAAAAGGCGTGAGCAACCCGATCGGGCGCGCCGGCTGACCATGGCGGCCCGCTGGCCCTCGACGCTCTGGCTCGTGCGCCACGGCGAAAGCGCGGGCAATGTCGCGGCGCGATTGGCGGTGGAATCGGGGCTGGACCGGATACCGCTGGCAGGCCGTGACGTGGATATCCCGCTGTCTCCGCGGGGCGCGCAGCAGGCCGACGCGCTCGGTCGCTGGTTTGCGCAAGGCAAGGCGGGTGCCCTGCCCGCGATCATCCTCTCATCACCCTATCTGCGCGCGCATGATACGGCCAAGCGTCTGCGGGATGCGGGCGGCGGCGATACGGACGAGGTGATCATCCTCGATGAACGGCTGCGCGAAAAGGAGATGGGAATATTGGATGGGCTGACGCCGGAAGGCGTCGCCGCGATCAATCCCGAACAGGCGCAATTTCGCCACATCCTCGGCAAATTCTATCACCGCGCGCCCGGCGGCGAAAGCTGGTGCGATGTCATCCTGCGGCTGCGCGCGATGATGGACACGATCTCGCTCCATTATTCTGGTCAGCGGGTGATGATCGTGGCGCATCAGGTGATCGTATTGTGCCTGCGCTACATATTGGAGGAGCTGGACGAGGCGCAGATATTGGCGATCGACGCGGACGGCGATGTGGCGAATTGCTCGATCACCGAATATCGGTTCGACGCCCATGCGGGAAAGCGGGGATGCCTGAAGCTGGTGCGCTACAATGTCACCGAAGCGCTGGAAGAGTCGCGCGCGGACGTCACCACCGCGCCCGATCCGATCGTCGCCGCGCGGGGTTAATCCCCCGCAAAGCTGAACGGCGACACCCCCCGCTCGCGATCGTTGATCGTGAGCGCGCGACCGGCGGGCGGGGCCGATCTTTGCGGGCAATCCATGCGCGTGCAGGGGCGGCAGCCCAGGCCGATCGGGGTCGCCCGGCCAGCCTTTAGATCAATCCCCGATGCAGCCGCCAGACTGCCCGCAAGTGCCGCGTCCAGCCCGATCCCGATCGCGAACTCCGCGCCGACCCCGCCCACGCGCCGCCCCTGCGGCTGCACGGTGCGCGCCAGCGTGAACCAGCGGGTGCCATCTTCAAGCTCCGCCAATTGGCGGATCATATGTCCGGGCCGATCAAACGCATTGTGCAGCCGCCAGAGCGGGCAGCGCGCGGGCGCATCCACCAACGGCGTCGCGCTGGCCCCGGCATAGAGCTTGCTCGCCTGGCCCGCGCGATCGATCCGGATCATGAAGAAAGGCAGGCCACGCGCGCCGACGCGCTGGAGCGTGGTCAGCCGGTGCGCCACCTGCTCGAACCCCGCGCCGAAGCGCCGCTGCAACAGCTCCACATCATAGCCCGTCGCCTCGCAGGCACGCAGGAAACGCGCATAGGGCATCATCAGTGCGGCGGCGAAATAGCCCAGCAGATGGCGGCGATAGAGGCGCTCATGAACGCGCGCGCCGAAAGCAGCCCCCTTCACCAGCGCATCCACCTCCGCCCGCGCTTCGATCTGTGCGAGCTGGAACGCCGCTGCAAAGGTGCGCGACGCGGGATCCAGCGTTTCGGACACTTGCAACTGGCGCGCATGAAGATCCAGCCGGCGCAGCATATCAGGCATAACGTCCACGGGTAGGATGCGGATCGCGATCTGATGCTTGGCACGCAAGCGCTCGGCAATCGCGCCATAAAGATCGGCCGCGCCCAGCCGCAGTTCATCGGCCAGCGCCTCAGCCTGCGCATCGAGATCGGGAAAATGATTGCGCCAGCGCGCGATTTCGCGACGCACGTCCGAAATGCCGTCATCCGCCTGCGCCGGCCCGGTTCCGGAGCGCAACGCATCAAAGGCGCGCGCAAAGGCTTCAACGCCGCCCGGGGCCGCTGCGAGCCACTCCTCCACCTCGCGCCGATCGACATCCAGATCGGCGAATAAAGGATCGGCAAGACGGCGACGCACCGCATCGGCACCGCCACCGGGCTCCGCCGCAGAGAGACTCCGCGGATCGAAATCGAATTGCTCCGCCAGCCGCAGCATTAGCGTTGCGGTCAGCGGGCGCTGGTTGCGCTCAACCAGATTGAGATAGCTGGGCGAGATATCGAGCATCTCGGCCATCGCTGCCTGGGTCACCCCCGCGCCGCGCCGCAGCCGTTTGACCGCATGTCCTGCAAAGAGCTTGCCTTCAGCCATGCCATAGATTGTCAATTATATTACAATATTACAATTAAATTCGCCGGATGCGGCACATGACGACACGAAACTTTACAAAATTGAGTCGCGATAGGGCCAGAGACGCGGCATCTGACACTCAACAGACGGTTCACTCCGTTCCCAATATTACACGAAGGGCGAGCGCCATGTCATATCAGGATCACATTGCGAGGACGGATCAGCTTATCCGATCGAAATCCGGAACATGGGACGGGATCAGCGCGGAATCCGTCGCACGGATGCGGCTTCAGAACCGCTTCCAGACCGGCCTCGATATCGCGCGCTATACCGCCACGATCATGCGCAACGACATGGCGGCCTATGATGCCGATCCCGCGAATTACACGCAATCGCTTGGGTGCTGGCACGGCTTCATCGGCCAGCAGAAGATGATCTCCATCAAAAAGCATTTCGGCACCACCAAGGGCAAATATCTTTATCTCTCCGGCTGGATGGTCGCTGCATTGCGCTCCGAATTCGGTCCACTGCCGGATCAGTCGATGCACGAAAAGACCAGCGTGCCCGCGCTGATCGAGGAACTTTACACTTTCCTGCGCCAGGCCGATGCCCGCGAACTCGGTGGCCTGTTTCGCGAGGTCGACGCCGCGCGCGCCGCCGGGGACGCCGCACGGGAATCCGAAACGCTCAGCAAGATCGAGAATTTCCAGACCCATGTCGTGCCGATCATCGCCGATATCGATGCAGGCTTCGGCAATGCGGAGGCCACCTATCTGCTGGCCCGCAAGATGATCGAGGCGGGGGCCTGCGCGCTCCAGATCGAAAATCAGGTGTCTGACGAAAAGCAGTGCGGCCATCAGGATGGCAAGGTGACCGTGCCGCATGAGGATTTTCTCGCGAAGGTCCGTGCCTGCCGCTATGCCTTTCTCGAACTCGGGATCGAGGATGGCATCATCGTCACGCGCACCGATTCTCTGGGCGCGGGCCTCACCAAGCAGATCGCCGTCAGCAAGACGCCCGGCGATATCGGGGATCAGTATAACAGCTTCCTCGATTGCGAAGAGATCGATCCTGCTACAGCGCGCAATGGCGATGTCATCCTGAACCGCGACGGCAAATTGCTGCGTCCCAAGCGGCTGCCATCCAACCTGTTCGAATTCCGCAAGGGAACGGGTGAGGATCGCTGCGTGCTCGATTGCATCAATGCGCTGCAGAATGGCGCAGACCTGCTGTGGATCGAGACCGAGAAGCCGCATATCGAGCAGATCGCTGGGATGGTCGATCGCATCCGCGAAGTCGTGCCCAATGCCAAGCTGGTGTATAACAATTCGCCGTCGTTTAACTGGACGCTGAATTTCCGGCAGCAGGTGTATGATGCCTGGGCGGCGGAAGGCCGGGACGTCTCGGCCTTCGATCGCGCCGGCCTGATGAGCGCCAGCTATGATGAAACCGATCTGGCGACCGAGGCCGATGAACGCATCCGCACTTTCCAGCGCGATTCCGCCAAGCGCGCCGGGATTTTCCATCACCTGATCACGCTGCCCACCTATCATACGGCCGCGCTCAGCACGGATAATCTGGCCAAGGATTATTTCGGCGATCAGGGAATGCTCGGCTATGTCGCCGGGGTGCAGCGCAAGGAGATCCGCCAGGGCATCGCCTGTGTGAAGCATCAGAACATGTCCGGATCGGACATTGGCGACGATCACAAGGATTATTTCGCCGGTGAAGCCGCGCTGAAAGCGGGCGGCAAGGATAATACGATGAACCAGTTCAGCGAAGCGGCATAAGCCGCACGCTGTTACCCGAGGACCGCACTATCGGCCTTGAAAGTTTCCTGGGGAGGAAAAAACGCGCCCGTCGGTGAACACTCACCGGCGGGCGCAATTTTATCGGGTCATTCAGCGCTTTGCGCCCGAATCCCAGATATACCAGCAAAGGGCGATGAACGGGATGCACAGCATCAGCATCAAAGCGATTTGCTTGCCGACCCCGAGACGGAATGCCGCGGCATTCTCTTGCCTGAAGCGATCCATCTTCAGCTTGAGTGCGGGATCGCCAGACATCAGCCCGATTTCGAGGATCGGCCCCTTATCAAGGAATTGCTGGATCTCTTCGCACTCCTGACCATCCACATCGGGATAAAAGTGAAGCAGGGATTCGGCACGGATTCGTTGCGGGCTTCTGGTTTCGGTCAAGGTTTCAACGGTCATGGAAATGACTTTCTTGCAAGGCGCACGCAAAGCGGCGCGCGCAAGAGCGCGCGTCGGTGCGAGCGGCCGGAGTGAGCATGGGTAAAACCGCCGGAGCGGCCGGATCAGGCGTCGCGCGGTGGCGCGCGAGCGCGATAAGCTTGCGGGGCGTTGCCGCTGCCGTGTTCGGCCGCAGAGACAGTGCGCCAGGCACGACCGGGCGCTGAGGGCGGCGCAAAGCCGGGCACCGGCGCTGAAAGGAAAGGCGCATTGCCACCGTCTCCGGCGCGCTGGTCCTTAAAGGAAGCGCGTTCCTGCGTGACATGGGCTGCCGGTGCAAAGCGCGCCTGGAGAATCGCGCGATGTTCGCGCACGAAGCGGAGGGCGAAAATGCCGGAAGGCGTCTGCCGGATCTCCGCCTGGGATGCGACAGCCGGCACCGCGCCTTGCGCGGCGAGCAGCAAACAAGCCAGCCAGACCCAGGCTCGCGAAAGCAGGCCATTGCGGCTGGACAGGCGGGACGGAGCGTTCATGATCCGCCGGACTAACGAAAATCCCCGCAAAAGGCCAATTGGCGACAAAGTGACCTGGCCGCTACCCGCTTCCTGACATCTGTGTTAGCAACGGACCCGAGCGACTGACGACCGCATGAGAGGGCAATATGACGGTAGAGCATTTCGACGTGCTGATCGTGGGCGCGGGGATTTCCGGCATCGGCGCGGCCCATCATCTTCAGGCCAATTGCCCGGACAAAAGCTATGCGATCCTCGAAGCGCGGACCAGCATGGGTGGGACATGGGATCTGTTTCGCTATCCCGGCGTGCGCTCCGATTCCGACATGTATACGCTGGGCTATGCTTTCCGCCCGTGGACAGGGGCGAAGGCGATCGCGGATGGCCCGTCCATCCTGCAATATGTGAAAGACACGGCGCGGGATGAGGGGATCGAGCGCCATATCCGCTTCGATCATGCGGTCGTGCGGGCCAATTGGTCTTCGGCGGATGCCCGATGGACGGTGGAAGCCACGCGTGACGGCGCGCCGGTCATGCTCACCTGCCATTTCCTCTTCATGTGTTCGGGCTATTATAATTATGCCGCAGGCTACACGCCCGAATTTTCCGGGAGCACGGATTTCCAGGGGCGGATCATCCATCCGCAGCATTGGCCGGACGATCTGGATTATGCCGGCAAGCGCGTGGTGGTGATCGGCAGCGGCGCGACCGCGGTAACGCTGGTGCCCGAAATGGCGAAGCGTGCGGCGCACGTCACGATGCTGCAGCGCTCCCCCACCTATATCGTATCGCGACCGTCCGAAGACCGGATCGCCAATGGCTTGCGATCCCTGCTGCCATCCAAGCTCGCTTATGGGATCACCCGCTGGAAGAATGTGCTGATGGGGATGTTCTTCTACAATCTGGCGCGCAAGAAGCCCGCCAAGGTGAAGGCGAAGATGATCGATCTGGCGCGTCAGGCTTTGCCCGCGGGCTATGACGTGGGCACGCATTTCACGCCCAGCTACAATCCCTGGGATCAGCGCGTGTGCCTGGTGCCCGACAGCGATCTGTTCATTGCGCTTGGGCAGGGCAAAACGGAGATCGTGACCGACACGATCGCGCATTTCACGGAGACCGGTATCGCGCTCGGCTCCGGCACGTCTCTGGAAGCCGATATCATCGTGACCGCCACCGGGCTCGATCTGCTAATGCTGGGCGGCGCAGAAGTGAGCGTGGACGGCGCGCGCGTCGATTATGCGCAGGCGATGAGCTACAAGGCGATGATGTTTTCCGGCGTGCCCAATCTCGCCACGTCATTCGGCTACACCAATGCCTCCTGGACGCTGAAGGCCGATCTCACCTGCGAATATGTCTGCCGTCTGCTCAAACACATGGACAGGATGGGGATGCGTCAGTGCACGCCGATACTCAATGATCCCAAAGTGACCGACGAGGATTTCCTCAATTTCACCTCCGGCTATGTCCAGCGTGCCAAAGGCAAATTGCCGCGTCAGGGATCGAAGCTGCCGTGGAAGGTGCATCAGAATTACGCCCGCGATCTGGTGATGCTGAAATATGGCAAGGTGGATGACGGGACCATGATCTTCTCCAATCCGGCACCGATCGCGCGTCCGGCCGAGCGGGAACCGGTGACCGCCACCGTCGGATAAAGGCTTCAACAAAAGTGACATAAGACTTTCACGGGAACGCCTTGGGCGTTTCGCCGGATCGACGCGGTGCGCGGCTAGGACGGCCACGCGCACCGGGGGGTGAATCAGATCGCGCCCCGATCCTGCTCGAAACGATAAGAAAGAAGGGCCTCCCCATGTCATATCTGACAGACCAAGCCCGTGCGGCCAGCCGCGCGGCAGAACCCGAAATCGACCTTGGCGCACACTCGCTGGAAGCCATCGTCGCCGCCAATCCGGCGCGTCGCACGATCCTCAAGGGCTTCGGGCTGGTCTCCGCGCTCGGCCTCACCGGCTTCATGGCCGGCTGCGACGATGAGGACAAACCCGTCACGCCGACCCCGACGCCAACCCCCACGCCAACCCCGACCAGCTATGCCGTGAGCTTTACGCCCGTGCCTGCCAATATGGACGACAAGGTCACGGTGCCGACCGGCTATGTCGCAGAAACACTGTTCTCTGCTGGCGATGCCGTTGTTGCCGGTGCCACCGCCTGGACGCAGGGCAGCTACCTCACGTCGGCGCAGACCGAGCAGGTGGCCGGCGGCAACCATGACGGGATGCACTATTACGCCATTCCCAATGCCGATGCGAATGTGCGCGGTCTGCTGGTGATGAACCACGAACTCCCGGATTATAACATCCTGTTCGCCAGCAAGACCTATAACGCCGCCACAGCGAGCGCCGAAGACAAGAAGATCGCGCTCTCCGCGGTCGGCGTTTCCGTGATCGAGGTGAGCAAGGGCACCAATGGCCAGTGGGCGGTGAACCGCACCTCCACTTATAACAAGCGCTACACCGGCAACACCACATACCGCATGGGCGGCCCTGCTTCCGGCATCACCGGATCGACCGCCATCGGCACGTTGAACAATTGCGCGAGCGGCCACACCCCATGGGGCACCTATCTTACGTGTGAGGAATCGACTGATAATTATCTCGATCCCACACGGCCGGACAATCACTATGGCTGGGTGGTCGAAATCGATCCGCTGAACGAGCTGGCCGAACCGACCAAGCGGACCGCCATGGGGCGCTTCGATCATGAGAATACCGCCTATCTGACGGATACCAACAATCGCGTCGCTTTCTATATGGGTGATGACGGCACGCCGGGCTGCATCTACAAATTCATTCCCAGCCGCGCCTTTTCGCCCAGCAACCGCGCCGCAAACACTGATCTGCTCGATCAGGGTACGCTCTATGTCGCACGTTTCAACGCCAATGGTTCAGGCGACTGGATCGAACTGACGCAAGGCAAGAATGGCCTGGTGACCGGAGCCATCGATCCAGGCAACGTGTCGCAGGGTCCGGTTACCCCGGTGACTGTCGATTTCAACACGCAGGCCGATGTCCTGATCAATACCAAGGCTGCGGCACGTGTGGCGGGCGGCACGGTCATGGATCGTCCTGAATGGATCACGGTTGCACCCGACAAAACCATCCTGTGCACGCTTACAAACAATTCAGGGCGTGCTGTGGTCGATGCCGTCAACCCGCGGATCCAAAATCGTCATGGCCACATCGTCAAATGGAAAGAGACTGGCGATTCTCCGTTGGCCACCGGCTTCGCTTGGGAGATCCTGTTTCTGGCGGGCGACCCCTCGCTCGTAACCCCCGCCAACAACCTGACCGGCAACATCAACGGCGATACCATGTCCAGCCCCGATGGCATTCGCGTTGATCCGCAAGGGCGTCTCTGGGTGCAGACCGATCATTCGGTGCCAGGGACATCGGGTGTCACCGGCAAGACGATCGAGCAGGTTTTCGGCCAGAATGCGATGTTCTACGTCGATCAGGCGACCAAGCGCGTTCAGCGGTTCCTTGTTGGGCCCAATGGCCAGGAAATCACCGGTCTCGCCTATACGCCCGATCTCACGACCTTCTTCATCAACGTCCAGCATCCGACCGGCCAATGGCCGGAAGCGGGCAAGGAACCGCGTTCGTCCACTGTGGTGGTGCGGCGGACCGATGGAAAGCCCGTGGGGGCGTAATTCCGAAGCCTAGCTAAGCCTCGACGTCACCCTGAACTCGTTTCAGGGTCCATTTCAAAGTCCCGACCAGTCTGCGGCTGCGAAATGGATGCTGAAACAAGTTCAGCATGACGGCGAGGCGCGCCAGCCGGCAAAGGAATAGCCGAGATCGAACGCTGACCGTCTGGCATCACCCTGTCTTCAATATATCCAGCGCGGCCGCGGTCATCGCTTCGGTTGCGGTGGAGATCACCGCTTCGGCATCGGGCGCCCAGAAGGGTGAATGAAGCGAGGGCAGTTTCTGCGTGTCGCCTCCCGCTTTGTCCCAAGCCGCTTTCGGCACGCCGCCCACCCAGAAGATCGAACTCTGGATGCTTTTGTCGGCCAGATGATAGCGGCTGAAATCCTCGCCCGCCATAGAAGCCGGCGGAGTCACCACACGGTCCTTGCCGAAGCGCGCGGTGAACAGCGCATCGAGCCGGCCGGACAGCGGCTCGGTGTTGAAGGTGGCGGGGGTGAATTCATCCTTCACGCTGACCACCGGCATCTTGTCTTCCGGCATCCCCGCGGCGATCGCCTCGCCCTTGGCCACGCGCGCGATCCCGTCCAACATATGTTTGCGCGTGGTCTCGGAATAGCTGCGCACGGTGATCAGCAGCCTGGCCTCATCGGGGATGATGTTGTGTTTCGCGCCCGCCTGGAAACTGCCCACGGTAATCACCGCCGCATCCTGCGGATCGAGCTCGCGCGAGATCAGCGTCTGCAATGCGCCCACGATGCGGGCGGCGAGCACGATCGGATCCTTGGTCGCTTCGGGATAAGCGCCATGGCCGCCCAATCCCTTCACCGTGAGATCCACCGAATCCACATTGGCCAGCGCAAAGCCGGGCTTCACACCGATAACGCCCGCGGGCAACGCCGCTGAATCGTGAAAGCCGAGCACATATTGTGGCTTGGGAAAGCGCTTGAACAGCCCGTCGTTCAGCATTGCGCCCGCGCCCTGCCCCAGTTCCTCAGCCGGTTGCCCGATCAGGATCAGCGTGCCTGACCATTGGCTTTTGAGAGCAGCCAGCCGCCGCGCGGTGCCGATCAGCGACGTCATATGCGTATCATGGCCACAACCGTGCATGATGGGCGTGGCCTGCCCCTCGCTCGTCTTGCCCACGGCCTTGCTGGCAAAGGGCAGCCCCGTCTGCTCGGGGATCGGCAGCCCGTCCATGTCCGCACGCAGCATCAGCACCGGGCCGGGGCCATTTTCCATCAGCGCGACCACGCCGGTTTTGCCCACCTTTTCGGTCACCTTGAAGCCCAGCTTCCGGAATTCTGCGGCGAGAATCCCGGCACTGCGCACCTCTTCGAAGCTCAGTTCGGGATGGGTGTGAAAGTCCCGGTAGAGCGTCATCAGCGACGCCATGTCCTTCGCCACGCCGTCCTTCACCGGCTCCGCAGCGGCAGGCGCGGCGAAAAGAAGGGGCAGGGCAAGAAGGATAGAGCGCATCAGAATCTCCCGCTTTGGCTTGAAAGGATCAGGTGCCGTTCAGCGCGCCGGCACGAGTTCGATCACGTCCATCATCGATTCGAACCGGGGATAGGGCAGGATCAGCCGCCAGCGTCTGACACCCACTTTTTCAATGGCGCCCGCCATATCACGATCCGCATCGCGACCGTAATCCAGCGCGCGGCGCTCGTCGCCCAGCATCATCGTGCCGAGGAAAATCTTGCGATAGCCGTCATTGTCGAAGATCAGGCCCACGGGACGCTGCGATCCGCTGAGCTTGGTGAAGCTGAACACCGCGCCTTCGTCCGAGATCTTGCAGGAAAAGGCCGGATAAGCGGTATAGTCTCCCATGCCTGCGGCCTGCGCGCCCAGCTTGATCACGCGGCAACGATAATCGCCCGCCGGAATTTCAGCGCCGGCCATCGCCGCATCGGGATCGAGCAGCACGCCCTCACGCAGGATATCACGATCATGCCCGGCCGCCCGCGCCTGATCGAGCGCGGTGGTGAAGGCGGTGCGCCAGTTCCGGATACGCTTGCGATCTGAATCAGTCGCCACCAGACGCCAGTTCGCGCTCTTGGGAGCGTCGATGTCGACAAGACGCGACGGTGGTTTTGCCGAAACGCCACCGGCGCAGAGCAAGAGCCATATCCATCCGTAGCCCAGGGCTTTCATTGTGCGACCAGCCTCTATCGGGGTTTCCAGGCGCAAGGATAACATGGGCAGGGCATTTGGAAAGCGGCTTGTGGCAAAGCCGCTTTCCCCTCCATCGTCAGAAAAACAGCTTGCGGAAGCTGAGCATGACCGTGCGCCCGAGCGGATCGAGATAGTCAGGCTGATAGCGCAGAGGCGTCGCGCCCGTGGCGTCGGTCACGTCCTGACGGCTATTGAACAGGTTCTTGATGTTCAGTGACACCCGCGCGCCCCTGAAGAACGGATGGGCCAATGCCAATTTGGGCATTTGCCCAAGATCGGCGAACAGGCGCAGATCCGCGGTCGCCAGATCGGAAAAGCGCAGGGTGCTGTTGATCGCGCCGAGCGCGCCGTTCACATGGGTGCCGCTCTGCCAATTGGCGCTCATCCGGAAGCCAAGGCCGTTATTGCTATAGCCGGCCTGTGCCTGCAGTTCATGCCGCGGCGATCCGCCGTTCGATCCCACGGCGTCTCCGTCCAGCAGATCAAGCTTAGGGATGCCCGGACCGATCTGGATCGTGTCTGTGAGGTGCCAGGTATGGAAGAGCGCAAACTGGATGCGCCCGCCACCACCGCCCGGACCGCCACCACCGGGGCCACGCCCGCCGAAGCCGCCGCCACCCGGGCCGCGCGCCTGGCCTTCACCACCAGCGCCTTCGGGCCGATCCCCGCCCTCGCGCGCAGGCTGTTGCCCTTCTCCCCCGCCCGGCGGATTTTGCCGATTGTTGCCGCCAAACAGCGCACGCAGATCCACCGGCCGGTCCTCGGGCTTGCTGCCCGCTGCCCGCCAGGCCTCGAATGCCTTCTGCCGTGCAGATTTGATCGCCATGGAATAATTCACGCCCCAGCGAAGCTGGCTGCTGCGGGCACTGGCGAAATTGATCGGGCGCGCGTCGACCTGGATCAGCACACCATCGGCATCCCGCACGAAGCGATCAGGAAAAGCCGCTTCGATCTGCGGTGTCGGCGTGGGGAAGCTGGCGATCGGATTGTCGGTGCGCGACCGCGTATAATTGGCCGTCAACGTGATGTCGGTCTTTTCGAACGGCTTCAGCGTCAGGCCCAGCCGCGTGGTATGGCGGTTGCTTTCGCGCAATGCCGGATTGCCGCCGCCGATCTGCGATACGAACACGGTTTCACCGCGGGCATAATCGAAAACCGAGATATTGGGCGTGAGCACCTGGGGATTGTTGATCTGCAGCCCGCTCGGCGCATTCCGGTCTTCGGAAACCGAGGCGATCAGACGGATGGCAGGGATCGGCGTCCAGCGCGCGCCATAGCCCAGGGTGGTGAGCGTCCCGAAATCGGAGAGGTGCTGGACCCCCGCATTGCCGTTCAGCGACAGGTCTCCAATCGCCGAGAGCACATTATTGCGGCGGCTGGCGATCGGAATGTCGATGCTGGCCTGCCCGCTGGCGATATCGCGGGAGAATTCGGCCGAACGCGCGATGCCCGAGCGCAGCGAACGGCTGTCGAAGCTGTTGGAAGACAGTCCCAGGGTGAAGCTGCTGGTGACCTTGCCCGCCGGCAGATCGAAAAGCGGCCCGCTGACCAGAAAATCACCCGTAAGGCCGGACGATTTGGCGCGCGCGCTGTCCGTCAGGCGGTTGGACAGCAGACTGGGGGGAAGGCTGGCAAACGGATTGACCGAGGGATCGCCCGCGGTGAGCGCCGATTGAATGCCGCTGGTGTCGATCCCGCGATCCGTCTTCGTGCGCGTATCCGAATAATCATAGGCACCCGTGAACGACCAGCGCCATGGCTTCACCTCGCCGTTCAGGCTGAGTCCGAAATGCGCCGTCGTGCCTTTCACGCCCTGTGCCAGCGCGCCGATTTCGTCGATATACCGATATAATTGCGCCGGATCATCGAAGGGTGAGAAGGGATTTTCGGCGGGCAAGGCAAAGAGCCGCCCCTGCAGGCCCTGGAGGGAGTCGCTGTCGCTCAGTTCCAGCCGGCCGTTGATCGATCCGGAAATGCCGCCGGGCAATGCGCGCGCCAATGTGCTGTTGATCGCCAGATTCTTCGTGGACGGGCTGAGCGTTCGATAATCGGGGAGATTGCCGATCTCTTCGCCGCTGGATCCGATCACCAGATCGCCCGTGGCAGAGGTGACCGGAACGATATCCCGCTCGCTTTCGAGCAGGCTGTCTGCGGCGGTATATTTGATGTTCACGTTGAGGCGATTGTCGTTTTGAATGCGCAGGACATTGGCTTCGATCTGGCCATTCTCGCGACCACCCTCGGTCGTAACACCGCCGCGCGCTTCCCCCGTAAGCGCATTGAAACGACGACGCAGGACGATGTTGACGACCTTCTGATTGGCGGAATAGCCATAAGTGAGCGACACTTCTTCGGGCAGAATCTCGACCCGCTGAATCGCCTCGGTCGGGATGTCCTGGATTTCCGAGAAGCTCGATATCCGCTTGCCATTGAGCAGCACCACCGGCGATCCACCGGCCGCGTTGGTCTGCGGCGCAAGCTCGGTGAGCAATTCTGAAATAGAGCTGACGCCGTAAGCGCGAACGTCCCCGGCGTTCAGGCGCTGCTCGGGCGTGATATCCCCTTCGACTGCGCCGCGTTCCTTGGCCTGTCCATTGACGACGATCTCTTCATATTCCTCTTCGCCCGGCACCTGGGCCGCAGCGGGCGGTGCCGCATCCTGCGCCTGCAGCGCGGCGGGAGAAGTCCCCAGCAGCAGCGCCATTGTGAAGACTGATCGATGTGTACGCATGTGTGTCACTATCCCCGGAACGATTGCCCATGTGACGTCCGGATAGGGCCAGGCTGTCGCGCAATTATGGCAATTGCCTGCTCAAATGTCGCAAATTGTAGCGACGTGCGGTTAAAGCGATTCGGCGCGCAGGGGGCGGGAGAGCAGTGCACCGACCACGGCCTCCGCATCCGCCTGGCCGGCCAGCAGCGCACACACCGCATCCACCACGGGCATGTCCACCCCGATCGCGCGGGCCGCCTGTTGCAGCACCGGCGCAGTGAACGCCCCTTCGGCCACGGTCTTGCGATCCGCCATCATCACGGCGGCGTCACGGCCTTCGCCCAGCCCCTTGCCGAGCGAGAAATTGCGCGACTGGGTGGAAGAGCAGGTCAGCACGAGATCGCCCAGGCCGGAAAGACCGGCGAGTGTTTCGGCCCGTGCGCCCTTCGCCAGGCCGAAGCGCGTCATTTCCGCAAAGCCGCGCGCGATGAGCGCCGCGCGTGCGTTGAGGCCGAGTCCCCGGCCCTCCACCACGCCACAGGCGATGGCGAGCACGTTCTTCACCGCGCCGCCAATCTCGGCCCCGATCACATCGGTGGAGGCATAGGGACGGAAATGCGGTCGGGCGAGGCGCGCGGAGAGCGCCGCCGCCATGGCCTCGTCCGCGCAGGCCAGCGTGACCGCTGTCGGCAGCCCTTTGGCCACCTCATGCGCGAAGGTCGGCCCGGAGAGCACGGCAATGGCCGCATCGGGCTGCACCTCGGCCGCCACTTCGGAAACGAGCAATTGCGTCCCCGCCTCGATCCCCTTGGAACACAGCACCAGCGGCTTGCCCGCCGCGTTCAGCCCGCCGAGCATCGCGCGCACATGTTGCGCGGGCGTGACCACCAGCAGCGCATCGCAGCCGGCCAGATCGGCCAGATCGCCCGTAGCCTGGATGGAGGGCGCGAGTGGCACGCCCGCCAGATAGACCGGATTTTCATGGCCGGTGTTGATCGCCGCCACCACATCGGGTTCGAGCGCCCACAACCGCACAATCTCGCCGCCGGCGGCCGCCACTTGCGCCAAGGCGGTGCCCCACGCACCGCCGCCGATAATGCCGATCTTCATGCCTTAACCCCTGCTCCGCGCACCTTATCCGCCTCCGGATCGAGCGGCCAGCGCGGGCGCGCCGCCACGTCGAGCGGATCGGTCAGCCCCAGCGCAAAGCGCTCTGCACCCGCCCAGGCGATCATCGCCGCATTGTCTGTGCACAGCCAGAGCGGCGGCGCTGAAAAAGGCAGGTCGTGCGCCGCCGCGAGTTGCTGGAGCGCGGCGCGGATCGGGCCATTGGCCGCGACCCCGCCTGCGACGACCAGGGCGGTGGCACCCGGCGCGACAGCGATGGCCCGCTTCGTCCGATCGATCAGGCAGTCGATCACCGCCTGCTGAAAACCCGCAGCGATATCCTCGGCGCTGTGCGTCTGCGCGTCGCGCGCGCGCAACACCGCGCTTTTCAGCCCCGCGAAGGAGAAATGCGGCTCCGCACTGCCCAGCAACGGGCGCGGCAGCTTCACAGCCTTGGGATCGCCCAGCGCCGCGGCGCGCTCCACCGCCGGGCCGCCCGGAAAGCCCAGGCCGAGCAGCTTGGCGGTCTTGTCAAACGCCTCGCCCGCCGCGTCGTCGATCGTCGTCGCGAGCCTTTTGTACCGCCCCACGCCCTCCACCAGCAGCAATTGGCAATGCCCGCCCGATACGAGCAGCAGCAGATAGGGAAAGCACAGCGCAGGATCGGCGAGCCGCGGGGTCAGTGCATGACCCTCGAGATGATTGACCGCAATCAACGGCTTGCCCGCCGCCAGCGCCAGCGCCTTGGCGGTGACGAGGCCCACCATCACGCCTCCGATCAGGCCCGGCCCCGCGGTGGCGGCGATCGCGTCCACATCGGCCAACTCCAGCCCGGCTTCGTCCAGCGCGGCGGCGATCAGCGGCTCCAGCGCATCGACATGCGCGCGCGCCGCTATTTCCGGCACAACGCCGCCAAAGGGCCGATGCGCTTCCTCCTGCCCCGCCAATTTGTGCGCCAGAATATGCCGTTCGCTGGTCACCAGCGCCGCTGCGGTCTCGTCGCAGCTCGATTCGATGCCGAGGATGATGGCCATGGGCTTTCATCTAGTCCTGATCGCCGGTAGCACAAGCGGCGATGGCTCCGCTTCTCGTTCTCCGCCCCGAACCGGGTGCCAGCCGCACCGCGGCGCGCGCCAAGGCGATGGGCCTCGACGCCCGCGCCGCGCCCCTGTTCGAGATTCTTCCGATCGCATGGACCGCGCCCGATCCCGCGGGGTTCGAGGCGCTTTTGCTGACCAGCGCCAATGCTGTTCGGCAGGGCGGCCCGGCGCTGACGCTCTATCACAAACTGCCGGTTTACGCGGTGGGGGAGGCGACGGCGCAGGCTGCGCGAGACGCCGGTTTGGCCGACGTCATTACGGGGCCGGGCACGATCACCGCGCTCCTAGCCTCGCTCGATCCGCCACTGCGCCTGCTCCATC
This sequence comes from Sphingobium boeckii, assembly GCF_014199215.1. Lineage (GTDB taxonomy): Bacteria > Pseudomonadota > Alphaproteobacteria > Sphingomonadales > Sphingomonadaceae > Sphingobium_A > Sphingobium_A boeckii. The sequence continues at coordinate 394,051 of NZ_JACIJC010000001.1, read as the reverse complement.
TCTGCGGGATCGACCGCCGCGACGCCGCGCGCGATGGGATTACGATCACGCCCATCCCCGTCTATGAAGCGCGCGCGATCGAATCGCCGGGGGATTTGCGCGGCGGCGTCGCCTTGGTGCATTCGCCGCGCGCCGCGCGCCGGCTGGCGGCGTTGGTCACAGATCGCGCGGACATGGCGCTGGCGGCGATCAGCCAGGCTGCCGCGGAAGCCGCCGGAACGGGATGGGCATCCATCGCGGTTGCGGAACGGCCCGACGATGAGGCATTGCTGGCGATTGCAGCGCGGCTGTGCGAAGATCGCGTGAACACGAGGAATGGCATGACGAGCGAATATCTGGCGGCGGAACCCGAAACGACGAAGCCGCCGCGCCCTTACCGAACGGCGATGATCGTCGGGCTGATCGCCTTTGCCTTGGGGCTGGTCGCCATGGGCTGGATCATCACGCGCTGGAATGGCGGTGCCGGCTATTTCGGCCGTCCGATCGCCAGCGATGCGGTAAAGCAACCGGGCGGCGCCCCGATGCCCGTGCCGCAGACGGCGCAGGGCGCGCTCACCGGCATGAACCTGACGACCGCCGATCTGCTGGCCGCACGCATCCGCGACCTTGAGCTTCGCCTGGCGCAGATCGACGTGCGCGCGCAGGGCGCCGCCGGCAATGCCGGCCGCGCCGAATCGCTGCTGATCGCCTTCGCCACGCGCCGTGCGCTCGATCGCGGCGTGCCGCTCGGCTATCTCGAAGGTCAGTTGCGCGATCGGTTCGCGCAGAGCCAGCCTTTGGCGGTCAAGACGATCCTCGACGCCGCGCGCCAGCCGGTCACGCTGGAAGAATTGCAGATCGGGCTGGAGGATCTGGCACCGGCGCTCAGCGGCGGCGGACCGGAGAGCGATTGGTGGGGCAGCTTCCGGCGCGAGATTTCCGAACTCATCGTGATCCGTCGCGCCGGCACCCCCTCCCCCGCGCCGGCTGAGCGTCTGCAGCGTGCGCGCCAGAAGCTGGGCGGCGGTCAGGTGGATGCGGCGCTTGCCGAAGTCGCGCGGATGCCTGGGCAAGCGGAAGCGCAAAACTGGATGGAGGCGGCGCGGCGCTATATCGAGGTGCGCCGCGCGCTCGATTCGCTGGAAGCCGCGGCGGTGGTCCAGCCGAAGGCAGCCGCCCTGCCCGCCTCTGCGCCGATCGCAGCGCCGCCGGTGAGTGCGGAAACGCCTGTGCTGCCGGATTGAGGCCGACATCATCCGCTTGTCCCGAGCGAAGTCGAGGGACGAACGGTTTCAGGTTGAGAAGGGCGCGATCACGGCACCAATTTCCCGCCCTTCATCACCGCGGCGACGCTGGACAGCACCGAGATATCCTTCAAAGGATCGCCGGCAACCGCCACCAGATCCGCAAAATGCCCTGCGGACGCCGCGCCGACATCCGTCTGCCAGCCCAGCGTGGTCGCGGCGACCACCGTGGCGGACTGGATCGCCTGCATCGGGGTCATCCCATAACGCACCATATACGGGAATTGCTTGGCATTCTCTCCATGCGGATACACACCCGCGTCAGTGCCATAGGCGATGATCGCGCCGGCCTTCACCGCCTTGCGGAAACCCACGCGCTGCGCATCGGTCGTCTCGCGATTCTTGCGGAGATAGCCTTCGGGCCAGCCCTCCTTGGTGCCGACCGCCTCGATGAAATCGCCATTATAGATATCCATCACCAGCGTGACGCCCTTGGCCTTGGCGAGCGCAATGCCCTCATCGTCGATCAATGAAGCGTGTTCGATCGAATGGACGCCCGCGCGGATCGCGGTCTTGATCCCCTCCGCGCCATGCGCGTGCGCCGTCGCATAGCTTTTGTGGATCGCCGCCTGCTGCGTCACCGCGCGGATATCCTCCTCGGTCATTTCAAGCTCGCCCGGCTCGGTGCCTTCGGCCAGCACGGCACCGGTCGCGATCATCTTGATCGTGTCCACGCCATGCTGAAAGAGATAGCGGGTCTTCAGCTTCGCCTCATTGGTGTCGTGATAGACGCCCACGCGCATATCATCAGGCACGGAGACATCGGGCGCGAGGCCGGTTACTTCGCCGCCGCCGCCGGGAATGGTGATATAGGCGCCCACCACATTCATGCGCGGCCCCGGCACGATCCCCTCATTGATCGCATTGCGCAAAGCGACATCGGCAAAGGCACGAAAACAGCCGACATCATGCACGGTGGTGAACCCGGCCTTCAGCGTGGCGTAAGCGTTCTTCGCGCCGACATAAGCCATTTCCTGCGTTGAATGGAGCAAGGGCTCGGCCACATTGTTGGTCTGCCCCCAATCCGCCAGATGCGTGTGCATGTCGATCAGGCCGGGGAGCACCGTCATGCCGGACCAGTCGATGACGATCGCGCCCTCGGGCGCGGGCGACCATGGCTCGACCGCGACGATCCGATCATTCTCGATGCGGATCCTGCGATCGGGGAGCACCTGCCCTTTCTCAACATCCACCAGCTTTCCAGCATGGACATAGATGGTCTGCGCCGTGGCGGGGCTGGCGGAAAGCAGCATCATGGCTGCTACGGTCGATTTGATCCTGTTCACGTCAGTCCCCCTTGGCATCCCGGCAAGAGATCAGCTTGCGTCACGCCGCGGCTTCAACTCAAATGAAAAATGAGAATGATACAATGAGGAGAGCGATCTTGGCGGGACCATTGGAAGGTATCAGGATCATCGAAATGGCCGGGATCGGCCCCGGCCCGTTCGCCTGCATGATGCTGGCCGATCATGGCGCAGAGGTGATCCGCATCGATCGCCTGGCCAAGAACATCCATTTCCTGCCGGATGAGAAACAGGATGTGCTGCTGCGATCGCGCAAGACCGTCCGCGTCGATCTGAAATCACCCGAGGGCATCGCCCTGGTCCGCGATCTCGTAAGTTCGGCCGATGGGCTGGTGGAGGGGTTTCGGCCGGGCGTGATGGAGCGGCTGGGGCTGGGGCCGGAGGTGCTTCAGGCCGACAATCCGGCGTTGGTCTATGGCCGCATGACGGGCTGGGGGCAGACCGGACCGCTGGCACCCGCCGCCGGGCATGACATCAATTACATTGCCCTGTCCGGCGCGCTCCATGCCTTTGGCCGCAAGGATGGGCCACCCACACCGCCGATCAATGCCGTGGGCGATTTCGGCGGCGGCGCGATGATGCTGGCGTTCGGAATGCTGGCCGCGCTGCTCCATGTTAAGAATGGCGGCCGGGGCCAGGTGGTGGATTGCGCGATGACGGATGGGTCCGCGCTGCTGCTGGCGATGATCTGGTCGTTTCGCGCACAGGGCATGTGGAACGACCGGCGTGGCGAAAACCTGCTCGATACCGGCGCGCATTTCTATGATGTCTATCAGACGGCGGATGGCGAATGGGTTTCGATCGGATCGATCGAACCGCAATTCTATGCGCTGCTGCGGGAGAAGGCCGGACTGGCAGACGATCCCGCCTTCGATGCGCAACTCGATCCGCGGCAATGGCCGGTGCTGAAGGACAAGCTCACCGCGCTGTTTCTGACGCGGACACGCGAAGAATGGTGCGCGTTGATGGAAGGCACCGATATCTGCTTTGCACCGGTGCTGGGCTTCGACGAAGCGGTGGCGCATCCGCACAATGCGGCGCGCGGCACATTCGTCGAAGCGGACGGGGTGATGCAACCCGCGCCTGCGCCACGCTATTCCGCGCTGGAAACAGTTGCGCCCCGCATGGCGGACGGCCAGTCTGCCACCGAGGCCGTCCTAAACGGGATCGGCTATGACGCAACACGGATCGCCGCGCTGCAATCTTCAGGCGTCATCGCGTAAAAAGGGAAGTATCATGCACAAGGCGAAATGGGTTGGAATGGCTGCGGTGGCGACGCTCATGCTGGGATCGGGCAGCGCAGCCTTCGCCAAGGCCAGCGCGGCCGATGTGGCCGCCGCCAAGGCATTGCTGATGAAGGGCGTCGGCTTCCGCACCGTGGAGGGCCAGGGGCAGGTGCCCGCTTATGCCGCCTATATCGCCTCGGTGCTCAAGCAAGCGGGGTATGCCGACACCGATATCGAGATCACGCCGATGGGCGAGACGGCGACGCTGGCCGCCACGCTGAAAGGCACCACGCGTGGAAAACCCATCGTGCTGCTGGGCCATATGGACGTGGTGGAGGCCAAGGCCGCGGACTGGACGCGCGATCCCTTCGTGGCGGTAGAAGAAAATGGCTATGTCTTCGGTCGTGGATCGGAGGACAATAAATATGATGTCACGCTGATGATCGCCACCATGGCGAAGCTCAAGAAGGAGGGCTTCAAGCCCAGGCGGGACATCATTCTCGTGCTGTCCGGCGATGAAGAAACGGAGATGAAGACCACGGCTGCGCTGGCCGAGAAATATAAGGGCGCGGAATTCGCGCTGAACGGCGACGGCGGCGGCGGCTTGCTCTCCGAAGATGGCAAGCCGCTCTTTTACGGCCTGCAGGCGGGCGAAAAATCCTATGCCGATTATCAAATCGCATTCACCGATCCCGGCGGCCATTCGAGCGCACCGACCACCACCAATCCCGTCTACCGGCTCGCCAAAGCGCTGGACCGTGTCGGCGGCTATCATTTTCCCAACCAGATCAACGAACTCACCAAGGCCTCGCTGACAGCGGCCAGTACGCAGGTCGGCGGAGAGGTGGGCGCGGCGATGGCGCGTTATGCCCGCAATCCGAACGATGCGGCGGCGGCCGACCTCATCGCGACCCGCCCGGAATATGTGGGCCAGGTGCGCACAACCTGCGTGGCGACGATGGTCAATGCGGGCCATGCACAAAATGCGCTGCCACAAAGCGCCACGGCGAACATCAATTGCCGCATCTTTCCCGGCGTCTCGGTGGAAGCGATCCAGGCGAAGCTGACCGAAGTGGTGGCAGATGCCACAGCGAAGGTCACCGTGCTGGGCGATCCATTGGCAAGCGACGCGTCGCCACTGCGCAAGGATGTCGTGGCGGCGGTCACCAAGGCGGTCAACGCGCGCTATCCGGGCCTGACGATCACGCCGAGCATGTCCGCCGGCGCAACGGACAGCCTGTATTTCCGGGCTTTGGGCGTGCCAAGCTATGGCGTGTCATCGCTGTTTGCACGCAGCGAGGATAGCTTTGCGCACGGGTTGAATGAGCGCGTGGATATCCGGACCCTGGGCGCGGCGCTCGATCAGTGGGAGTCGGTGCTGCGGGATATCGGGAGCCAATAGACCAATCACTCAAACCCTTCTGTGTCGAGCGCAGTCGAGACATGCACTTTGCAGGTGGCACGTCCCTAGACTGCGCTCGGGACAAACGGATTGGGAGGATTTAATCTAAATCTTCGGATCGCCCAGCAGTGTATCTAGCCAGCGCACCGCCATCGCGCTGGCCTCTTCCGGCGTGAAGGTGGTCGCGTCCAGCGTCAGTTCGAGCCAGAGTCCGTCGACCAGCGCGGTCAGTGCGATCGCGGCGGGGATCGCCCGCGCCGCGCTCAATCCGTTTTCGGCCAGCAGCGCCTCCAGATCCCGGCGGGATGCGGCATAGCTGTCCGCGTGGATCGCGGCGATCGCGGGATCGGTCTTCACCAGGCTCCAGAAGGCGAGCCAAGTGGAGAGCAATGCGGGATCGGAGACCGGCGGCCGGAAGCTGGCGGTGACGTGCGCGATCAGCCGCGCCCGGGGATCGCGGCCGGCCCCGTCCACCGCCAGCGCGAGCGATTGCGAAACCATCGCCGTCACATGACGATAGGTCTCGGCGATCAGCGCGTCGATGCCCTCGAAATAATGCCGCAGCAACCCCGGTGACACGCCTGCGCGAGTGCAGATAGCACGCACCGACGTGCCCGCCACGCCCGCCGCGGCGAGGCTCTCGGCGGTGGCCTCGATCAGCGCCTGACGGCGGGTATCGGCATCTTCGCGCGTGAAGCTGGCTCTCATCCTTCTCCTTTCGATGAAACGGACGCGGAAGGAAAGTGAAGCAAAGGGATTGATAGCGCGCCCCCGTTACTATACACGTGTATAACAAGGGAGCTCGCCATGCCAAGCCTGTCGCCAGTTGCGCATCATAATGCAGACCCAGACGAGGGTTGGAGCCTGCCCGCCTGGGTGTATCACGATCCCGAATTCTTCCGCATCGAGACCGCGCGCGTCATGCGGCCGAGCTGGCAGGTGGTGTGCCATGTAAGCGATGTGCCGGGCGTCGGCGATTGGCACACACTCGATTTCCTTGGCGAAAATATCATCGTCATCCGCGGTGAGGACACAAAGGTCCGCGCCTTTACCAACGTCTGCCGCCATCGCGGCTCGCGGCTGGTGGATGGATCATCGGGTTGCGCGAAGAAGCTGATCTGCCCCTATCACGCCTGGACCTATGAACTGGACGGCCGCCTCTCCGGCGTCCCCGGCAAGCGCGAATATCCGACGCTGGACATGGACAAGAGCGGCCTGGCCGCGGTCGAGAGCGAAATATGGCGCGGGTTCGTGTTCGTGCGGCTGGAAGGCGGCGGGCCTTCGGTCGCGTCGATGATGGCACCCTATGAAGAGATGATCGCACCCTACCGGTTCGAGGATCTCCGCGCGGTGGGCCGCGTTACGATGCGCCCGCGCACCGTGAACTGGAAGAATGTGGCGGACAATTATTCCGACGGCCTCCACATCCCCGTCGCACATCCCGGCCTCACCCGCCTGTTTGGCAAGGGCTATGGGATTGAGGCCGAAGAGCATGTCGATCGCATGTGGGGCGGGCTGATCGACAAGCCATCCACCAATCTTTCCGAGCGCATGTATCAGAAGATCCTGCCGCGGGTGGATCACCTGCCCGATGAGGCGCAGCGGCTGTGGCTCTATTTCAAGCTGTGGCCCAATGTGGCGTTCGATATCTATCCCGATCAGGTGGATTTCATGCAGTTCATCCCCGTCTCGCCGACGGAAACGATGATCCGCGAGATCAGCTATGCGCTGCCCGATGCCGAAACTCCTGAAAAATGGCGCCGCGAGATGAAAGCCGCGCGCTATCTGAACTGGCGGATCAACCGGCAGGTGAACCTTGAGGACACCGAACTGATCCAGCGCGTGCAGGATGGCATGGCGTCGTCCAGCTTTACCGTCGGGCCGCTGGGCGCAAGCGAAGTCTGCCTGCGCGCCTTCTGCCGGAAGATGCGGGGGCTGATCCCTGAATCCCGTCTTCATCATGCACCGGCCCCCGGCTGGAGCCACCGTTCCTCTGTGAGTGCCGTTTCATGACCCAGAAATATGATGCCGTGATCATCGGCGGCGGCCACAACGGCCTCGTCTGCGCCTTCTATCTCGCCCAGGCCGGCCTGAAGGTCCGTATCGTCGAGGCACGCGACACCGTGGGTGGTGCCGCGGTGACCGAGGAATTCCATCCGGGTTTCCGCAATTCGGTGGCGAGCTACACCGTGAGCCTGCTGCAGCCCAAGGTGATCCGCGACATGAAGCTGGTGGATCAGGGCTATAGGGTGATCGAACGCCCGATCTCCAATTTCCTGCCGCAGGAAGACGGCGGCTATCTGAAGCTCGGCGGTGGGCTTGAAAAGACGCAGGCGGAGTTCCGCAAATTCTCCGATCACGATGCCGATGTGCTGCCGGCTTATTATGAGTCTCTGGAGAATGTGGCCGAGGTGCTGCGTGATCTTGCGCTCAAATCCCCGCCCAATATCGGCGATGGCCTGAAGACGCTGATCGATGGCGCGCGGCAGGGGCGCAAGCTTTCCAAGCTGAATATCGAGCAGCAGCGCGACGTGCTGGATATCTTCATCAAATCGGCGCGCACCTTCCTTGATAACTGGTTCGAGAGCGAGGCCGTGAAGGCGGCGTTCGGATTCGACGCCGTGGTCGGCAATTATGCCAGCCCCGACACGCCGGGCAGCGCCTATGTGCTGCTCCACCACGTCTTCGGTGAGGTGAATGGCAAGAAGGGTGCCTGGGGCCATGCGATCGGCGGCATGGGCGCGATCACACAGGCCATGGCACGCGTCTGTACCGCCGCCGGCGTCGAGATCAGCCTGGAATCACCCGTCGAGCGCGTGATCGTCGAAGGTGGCCCAAAAGGAAATCGGGCGACAGGCGTCAAGCTGGTGGGTGGCGAAGAGATCATGGCGGATTCCGTGATCGCCAATGTCGGGCCGAAACTGCTTTATGAGCGGCTGATCGACGCAGCGGATATCGGTCCGGAATTCCTGAAGCGCTCCAAAGCGTTCAAGGCCGGGTCGGGCACGTTCCGCATGAATGTCGCCCTCTCCGAATTGCCGCGCTTCTCCGCACTGCCCGAGCCGGGTGAACATCTGCAGAGCGGGATCATCATCGCGCCGACGCTGGACTATATGGATGCCGCTTTCATCGACGCGAAGGCGCATGGCTGGTCGAAAAAGCCGATCGTCGAGATGCTGATCCCCTCGATCATCGATGACAGTCTCGCCCCCAAGGGCCAGCATGTCGCCAGCCTGTTCTGCCAGCAATTCGCGCCTGTGCTGCCGAATGGTCGCGATTGGGATGTTGAGGAAGACAAGGCCGCGGACACGATCATCGACACGGTGGAGGCCTATGCCCCCGGATTCCGAAAATCGATCCTCGGCACGATGACGCTTTCGCCCAAGGGACTGGAGCGCAAATTCGGCCTTGTCGGCGGCGACATCATGCACGGCCATATGTCGCTCGATCAGCTCTGGACCGCGCGGCCGGTGCTGGGCAATGGCGCGTATCGCGGCCCGATCAAGGGGCTCTACATGTGCGGCGCGGGCACGCATCCGGGCGGCGGGGTCACCGGCGCGCCTGGGCATAATGCGGCGCGCGAGATTCTTGCGGATCGCAGCTTCTTCGGGCGGCTATTGCGGGCCTGATTCCTATGCGGGTGCGGCGGCGTTTCGGCGGCGCATCCACCAATAGACCGGCAGCCCGGTTGCGGTCATCACCACGCTCCACACGCTGGCCTCGATCCCGGCACCATAAAGCGTCCAGCAGGAATAGATAAACGCCGTCACCGCGATCAGATCGAAGCCCGGTGATGACTGGATCTTGCCGAGCCGGACCAGTTTCAGGCTGGAGGCCGCGGCGGCAAGATAGAAGAGCAGCGACACCGACGTTGTCACCAGCAGCATGAACACAAACAGATCGGCCATGCTTCGCGAATAATTGGTCAGCACGAGCAGGCTGGCCAGCGTGCTCGACAGGATATGCGCGCGCACCGGGATTTCGTTACGGTTCAGCCTGCAAAACCAGTGCGGGAAGAGGTTGACCCGCGCCAGCGCCAGAGGGATTTCGCCCTGGAGCAGAACATAGCCGTTGATCGCGCCCAAGGCGGCGATCACGGCGAAAAGCGCGACCAGCGGACCGAGCGCTGGATGAACGAACGTCGCGAAGAACAGCGCAAAGGGGGATGCCGACCCGGCCACGGCGTCGGCGGGCAACAGCAAAGTGACCGCCGAACTGCACAGGAGATAGATCAACCCGGTGAGTCCGACCCCGACCAGCGTGGCCCGCGGAATGAGCTTGCGTGGATTGGCGATCCGATCCCCCGCAACCAGCGCGCTTTCAAAGCCGAGCAATGCGAAAAGCGTGAGCGTGGCCGCGGCGCTGATATTATAAGCTGTGATTGGTTGCGCGTCATAGGGTGCGACGGCACCGCTGCCGTCCCTGAGCAGAATCCAGGCCGCGACCCCGATCGCCCCCGCCAAGGGCACGAGCTTCAACAGGGTGGTGATCACCTGAACCCCGCCCGCGGTGCGGACGCCCAGACAATTGATGATCGTGAAGAGCCAGATCACCGCCACCGCGGCGATGGCGGGTGCGCCCGGTGTCGTGCCCAGCACGGGCCACAGGATCGAAAGGTTGCTGATCGCGGCCACCGCCAGCGTGGCGTTGGCGACGAAGACCGAGATCCAGTAGCTCCACGCGACGATAAACCCCATGCCATCGCCGAACGCCGCGCGCGTATAAGTGAGCGGGCCGCAGCCCCCCGCCATATCGCGCGCCATCCGTGCGCAGATATAGGCCAGGCAGAGCGTGCCGCCGATCGTCAGCAGCCAGCCATAAAGGGAATTCCAGCCCAGCGGGGCCAGGCTGGCAGGCAACAGGAACACCCCGGAGCCGATCATGTTGCCGATCACCAGCGCCGTCGCCATCCACGGCCCCATCAGCCGCGGATGGGCGGGGGGAGCGTCTGTCACGCTCCCCTGTCCAGGATCAGAATTCGGTGCCCAGCTTCAGCCCGAAGAGTTGCGGCTTGATGGGATAGATGCGCGCATAAGGGCCACAGAATGACGTGGCGCAGGCGGTGTTCCAAGTCAGTTGTCCCCGTTTGTCGAACGCATTCTGGATATAGGCCTCTATCTTCCATTTGTCCCATGTCGTGCCGATCGAGAAATCGAAGCTCGTAAAGCCTTTGGTCGGCCCCACCGCCGCATAATCGGCGTCGGTCAGGAACGACCGTGTTCCGCCCTGATGGAGCATCGATCCCTGGACGAAGGCGGTGTTGCTGAGGCCGATTGGGAATTCATAGCGCGCGGTCAGATTGCCCTTGAATTTCGGCTGAATCGGCAGGCGCGTGCCTTTGGAGGCCGCCGGCGTCTCTCCCGGCACGCAGACGACATTGAGCGTGGCCGGATCGATCGAACAGAAATCGGTGGTCAGCTTGGCGTCGATATAGGTGCCTGCCGCCGTGAGGCTGAGCCCGCCGGCGCGGACGCTGATATCGCCTTCCGCCCCATAGATACGCGCATCCCCGGCATTGTAGGTGTTGGTCACGCCATTGTTGTTCAGCGGCACGAGGCCGAACTGCAGATCCTTCCATTTCTGGTAAAAGGCAGCCGCATTGAACGTGAAGGGGCCGATCGAGGTTTTCGCGCCCACCTCATAATTGGTCAGCGTATCCGATTTGAACGGATTGACGCTGGCACGGCGGTTGTTGCCGCCGGGCCGGAACCCCTTGGAAAGCGTGGCATAGACCATCGCATCGTCGGTGACCTTCCAGCGGAGGTTGAACTTGTAGGTGACTCCGCTCTCGTCATTCTTCTTGTCGACATTGTTGCAGGGGCGATCCGTCTGCGCAGTCGGCACGCATACCGCAGGATCATAATTCGTGCTGAAAAGGCCGGAATATCCAAAGATCGTATTCTTCGCGATGAAACCGCGCACGCCGGCCGTCAGCGTCAGATCGGGTGTGATATCGAATTCGGCCTGGCCAAAGGCGGCGTAATCGCGATCGACGCGATCGATCCGCGTGTGAAAGATCGAATCGAGATAGATGCTGGTCGGATAGGGTGTGAACCAGATCGGCGTCGGGATGCTGCTGATCCCCTGCACCTGATAGTCAGCAGACACCTTGTCCGTCTGGCGCTGGTAGAACAGCCCGGCCGTCAGGCGAAGCCGGTCCGTCGCGGGGGAGGAAACGCGGATTTCATGCGTCTGTTTGGTGAATTTGTCGCCCAGGATCGAATTCTGCGTGGGATCGATGAAATTGCCATTCGCATCCGGAAAATAGGTCGCGTAATAGCCATAGGTGTCGTAAGCCACTGTGTAATAAGAATAATCTGATGTGCTATCGACCTTGCGCTCAAAATAGCCGCCCGAATAGACGATATCCCAATCGCTCAGCTTGCCTTCGATCGTCAGCGCAGCCTGATACCAGCGGTCCAGATTCTTCGACGGCAAATAATCAGTGACCTTGAGGTCACCCTTGCGTGGGTCGAAGAGGAAGCCGCCATTGGCGCGCTGGCGCTGGTAAATGACCTGGGGCGTGACCGTCCAGTCTTCGTCGAGATCGATCTTGAGCGCCGCGCGACCGCCATAGGTTTCGATGTCATTATAATCATTCTCGACAAGCGCGCCGTTGCTCACCGTCAAATTGGTGAGATTATCGGGATCGCTCGCGGCGTCATCCAGCGTGAAGGTGCGAGTGCCTGGAATATTATCGATATAGCCGCCTTCCTTGCGATAGAATCCGACCACCCGGAGCGCCGCCCGTTCGGACAGGGGTAGATTGAGATAACCCTCCATCTGCCCCCCCATGTCGCCCTTGCCATATTTATTGATTTCGGCGTCCACAGCACCCGAGAATGCCGTGGCATCGGGTTTGTTGGTGATGATGCGCAACGTGCCTGAGAGCGAACTCGCGCCGAAGAGCGTGCCTTGCGGGCCGGACAAAGCCTCGACACGGGCCACGTCATAAATATGGAAATCGACCGCGCCGGCGATCGTGGATACCGGAATTTCATCGACGTAGAGACCGGCCGTGGGAAGCGGGCCGATCCTCAACCCGTCACCGCCGCTGGTGACGCCGCGAAACGAAATCTGCGCCTGGCTGGGGCCGAAGGACTGGAAACTGACGCTCGGCAGCATCTTGGCATAATCATCGAAGCTTGAAACCTGCGCATTCTCAAGCCGGGTTTCGCCCAAGGCCTGGATGCTGATCGGCACATCCTGCAGATTTTGCTCGCGTTTCTGCGCAGTGACGATGATATCGCCGCCTGAAGAAGCCGTGTCCTCAGCCGCGGATTGTGCAAATGCGGGAGAAGCGGCGAGCGCCGAGGATGTCAGCAAAGCTGCCAATATGCTGCGGATATTGGAAATGCGTCCGGAATTCATCGAAGCCCCCTTCGCCATTTATTGTGCGTTGCCGCAAGATGAGCGCGTTCCTCTCAAGCGGTCAAACGGATTTCGGCGAACGTCGCACGGCCGTCATAAAATGCGGGAATCATGTTGCACAAATGCAACGAATCAAAAGGGCGGCACATCCGGATAAGCAGGCAGCACTGGGCCGAGCGCGGCTTTCAGCGGCCCCAGCCAGGGCTCGTAGAGCCGCCAGCGATCGACCCCATCACGGTTGATCGGCCGGCGGACCTGCTCCGAACTCGCGGTTTGCACGGCCCGGTCATTTTCCCAGAAGCGCAGGCACGCGTCCTCGAAGGGGAGGCCAAGATAGGCGAGCAGCGCCCGAACCTGCGTCTCGGTGTCGTCGACCAGGCGTTCGTGGATCACCCTATGGACACGGCCAGGCACTACACCATCGAGATGCGCCATCAGCCGGACATAATCGGCATAATAATGGCCCATATCCTCCAGCGCATAGGAAAAGCCCTGACCGCGCGCGAAATGCTGCCTGAAATTGGAAAAGCCGCAATCGAGCGGATGACGGCGCGCATCGATGATCCTGGCATTGGGCAGCGCGAGATGGATCAACCCGGCGTGAAGCCAGTTGTTGGGGAGCTTGTCGATGAAGAACGGCTTGGCGGTCTTACGGTGGACGCGCGTATTGTCGATATAGCGCGCGCCCAGCGCGGCGCGTTCGTCGGCCGAGAGATCAGCCAGGATGTCGGGATAGCGGCTTTTCGGCCCGATCGGCTTGCCATGATCGAGACTGAGCGCAATCGCCATCATCTCGGGCAATTCCTGGGTGCCTTCGATCATCGAATGACAGGATAATATCTGCTCGATCAGCGTGGACCCCGCCCGCGGCATCCCCAGCACGAAGATCGGATCGGGCGCGGGGTGCCCCTCCCCGGCACGCTGCGCGATGAAGGTCGGCGTCAGCGCCGCGATGCTCCGGTCAACATGGAGCCTGGTGTCGGCGGCGTCATAGCTGATCGATTGGCGGCGCAGGCTGTTGCCCGCTGCATAATGACGAAAAGCCTGTTCGACACGGCCCGCGTCCTCCTGCGCCTTGCCCAGGGCGAAATCGAGATGAAAGCGGTCTTCGTCGCTGATGGGCTTTGCGCTGCGCGCCAGCACGCCCTGCATGGCCGCAATATCATCATCGTCCAGTTTGACGGTCTTGAGGTTGGCGAGGCTCCACCATGCTTCCCCAAGCTCGGGCGCGAGAGCCAGGGCTTCGCGATAGGCGGCAACGCTATCCGCCTGACGGCCCACGGTCTTGAGCACATGGCCATAGCTCATCCAGATCTTGGGCTGGCGGGGTGCCTGGGCCAATATCTCCTCATAAAGCGTGATGGCTTCATCATAACCGCCCACCCGGCCCAGCGCGGCCGCCTTCAGATTGGCATGTCCGGCGTGGGCCGGATCGTCGCCCAGTAAAAGATCGAGCTCGCCGATCGCCTCGGCCGGGCGATTCTGACGATATAACACGGTGGCGAGGTTGGCGCGGGCGGCGGAGAAGGCGGGCGCGAGTTCAAGCGCGCGGCGCAACAAATTTTCGGCGTCGCCATAGCGGCGAAGACGACCGGCGAGTTCGGCCATCATCCGGATCGCAGCCACATCGAACGGATTCTCTTTCAGCCGGGGACGCAGAATGCGCTCTGCGACGGAAAGATCGTTGTCGAGCAACGCGCCAGCGGCCTCCACCAGCACCGGATCGCGCGTCGAGGCGGTGATGGCATCCAGTTCAGCCTGTTCCGCCGCGCTGACGTCGCCCAGCGCGCGGAGGGCGCGCGCGAGAAGCCTGTGCGCATCGGCGTTGCCGAATTCCGCGAAAACGATCTTGCGCGCCTGCGCTGCGGCGTGCGCCGGCGACTGGCGCAGCAGGGCACTGGCCTGCGCCAAAGCCGCATCGATCGAGAGGGGGGTGCCCGTGGAAGGTGTGTCCATCGGCTATCGTGTAGCGAATGAAATCGCGCCTTGCACCTCCCCGTAAAGGGGCAGGTGTCTTCGGACTTTGATCGTTCGCCATCCGGGATGGAAAACTGGAGCGGGCGAAGGGATTCGAACCCTCGACCCCAACCTTGGCAAGGTTGTGCTCTACCCCTGAGCTACGCCCGCTCGGTGCGTCCCATACGGCAAGCCGCAGGGGGGTGAGGCGCGGCTGTTAGCATCGCTCCAAAGGCCCGGCAAGCTCAAAATGCAAAGAATTGCGCGACTTTCGAAAGCATTCGGACAAGAGGCGGTCGCCCGTAGCCGAACCAAAAAGAAAACGCCACGCACCTTGCGGCACGCGGCGCTTTCCAAACGATCGCTGATCGACGGATCAGGCGGTCGCGAGCGTCTCTTCGCCACGACGACGGCGCATTGCGCCACCCACAAAGCCGAAGCCCGTGATCATCATCGCCCACGTAGCAGGCTCAGGAACGGCATTCGAAAAAGCGACATTGTCGACTTCGAAAGCATTCCGTTGGTCAGAATACAACTCAACCTTGCCAAGCGAGCTGGCAGTATCTTCGAAAATTACCCAGCGATTATTCTCGGGAGCAGCCTGATCGCCATTCCCGGGATCGCCGAACTGCGTACCATCAAAAGTCGCGAGGAAGCCGCCCAAAGTATCATACAATGTGATCTTGTTGAAGTTATCAATCGAACCAATGTAAAGCCCGAAGAATTTCGTTCCAACTGCAGAAGTGAATGTTGCGGTCTGACCCGCGCCAATCTGAAGATACTTGCTGCCATCACTTCCCATGGGCTCAGCGCTGACGAAAGGGGTCGATCCCTGCCGCACGACGCCGCCATTGAAAGGGTTTCCAACCGTAAGGCCATCGAAGGTGTTTACGCCCAGCACGCCAGCAGAATTTTCAAAGGTAATCGAGCCGCCGTCGATTACCGAAAAGCTCACGGCCGCCTGTGCCGGGGCCACGGCCGCTACTGTCGCCAACGCTGCTAGAATTAGTTTCTTCATCTCACACTCCCTTTTAGGAAAATTTCTGATCGATTTCCGGCTTGAAAAAACCAGAAATTTAACTTTCTGCGAATGGACCCTGTTTTCTATCGAGGTGCGACTCGTAGCCCTTGCCTGCAATTTACGCAAAATTAAGGATTGTGCAAAGCACCATTTTCTTAATTTCCTGTATCAGACTGGGTCAGAATGTATCTTTTTGCGTCTTTTGTTAACCTTGATCAGCTTGTTGCCGCACTGCAGCGCGAATCACCGCATCGCGAAGAGCGCATTTCTGGCGGGCGTCACCGCTCAATCCCCTTATTCTAGGGCTTGGCATCCCGCTCCTCCGCCCCACATAAAGGCCAAAGCACGGTTAGGGAGTTTATAAGTGGCAAGTCTGGGATTGGGCGCGGAAGACAAGGAGGCCTTTGAAGGCTTCAAACGCGATGTGATCGAACCTTCCATGACCGCGCTTGTGATCATCGATTTCTGGGCGGAATGGTGCGGCCCCTGCAAACAGCTTGGCCCCGTGATCGAAAAGGTTGCCGCGGATTATGCCTCCAAAGGCGTGAAGCTGGTCAAGATCGATGTCGATGCAAATAAGGCGGTGGCGGCGCAATTCCGCATTCAATCCATTCCCACGGTGTATGCTGTGTTCCAGGGACAGATCGTAGCGGACCTTACGCCCGCGCGGACCGAAGGGCAGTTGTCCAAGATGCTTGACGATATCCTGCGGCAATTGCCGGTGCAGAGCGAAGAGGCCGATCTCAAAAGCCAGATCGAGCCGCTGATCGCGATGGGCGAGGAGATATTGGCCGCCGGTGATGCGGAAAGGGGGTATTCGATCTTCGCACAGATTTTGGATATGGCGCCTGAGGAGCCTGCCGCGCTTTCGGGCCAGCTCCGTGCCGCCGTAGCGCTCGGCCAGGTGGATGAAGCGGAGGCGATGCTCAACGCATTGCCCGAGGCGTTGCGCAAGGATCCCGCGATACAGCGTGCCGAATCGGCGCTCGCTCTGAAGCGTGAAGCCGCTCCGGTTGATGATCTGGCCCCGCTCTATGCTCGAATCGCCGCCGATCCCGATGATCATGAGGCCCGTTATGAACTGGCGGGCGCGTTGATGGCAGCTGACGACCGCGATGGCGCGGCGGATCAGTTGCTCGAAAGCATCGCGCGTGATCGTGATTGGAATGAGGGTGCCGCGCGCCAGCGCCTGTTGAAGCTCATGGAGGTTGTCGGTCTTCAGGATCCCTGGGTTTCCGCACAGCGGCGGCGCCTGTCCGCGATCCTTTTCACCTGATGGTCATCGCGGGCACCCGGCTATCGGTTTTTCCGCTTGGCGGCGCGATCCTGTTTCCGCGGATGCAATTGCCGCTGCACATCTTCGAGCCGCGTTACCGGGCGCTGGTGAGCGATGCGATGGCGCGGGACAGGCGGATTGGGATGATCCAGCCCCGCCCGGCGCAAAGCGCGCGCAAAAATGCGGAGCCGCCACTGTTCGACATCGGCTGTATCGGCCGCATCGCGAATGTGGAGGCGCTCGATGATGGACGCTATAATATAGTGTTGGAGGGAATCACCCGCTTCAGGCTGGTGCGGGAACTGGATGTCACCACGCCTTTTCGCCAGATCGAGATCAGCATCGCGGAATTTCACGATTCGGCCGAAGCCGCGCCGCTGGCCCCGATCGAGCGCGCCGCGATCGAGATCGAATCGCGCCGCTTCGCCGAAGCACAAGGCTATGCGGTCGATTGGGAGGCCGTCGCCCGGCTCGATGATGAAAGCCTCGTCAACGGCATTGCCCAAATCGCGCCCTTCGACGTCGCGGCAAAACAGGCGCTGCTGGAAACCCGCAATCTCGCGGAGCGCGCGGAGATGATCGTGCAATTGATGCAGTTTTTCGGGCGGCATCAGGGCGGGGACGATGATGCCGTGACGCTCCAATGAGCCTCGACCCCGCGTTGCTGGCAATTCTCGTCTGCCCGGCGACGCGTGCGTCGCTGGATTATGATACCGTAAACGATGAACTGATCTCTGCGGCGGCAGGTTTGGCTTACCCCGTCAAAGACGGCGTTCCCATTCTGGTGATCGCGCAAGCCCGCACGCTGAACGGCTAACCCTCAACATTCCACCACATTGACGGCCAGCCCGCCAAGCGACGTTTCCTTATAGCGTTCGGACATGTCGAGGCCGGTTTTGCGCATGGTCTCGATCACCTGATCAAGGCTGACCCGGTGCGTGCCATCGCCCAGCATCGCAAGGCGGGTGGCTTCGATTGCCTTGATCGATCCCACGGCATTGCGCTCTATGCAGGGCACCTGCACCAGCCCGCCGACCGGATCGCAGGTCAGCCCCAGATTATGCTCCATCCCGATCTCCGCGGCATTCTCAATCTGTTCGGGCGTCGCACCCAGCGCCGCTGCCAGGCCGGCGGCAGCCATGGAGCAGGCCACGCCCACTTCGCCCTGGCATCCCACCTCCGCGCCGGAGATGGAGGCATTTTCCTTGAACAGCGATCCAATCGCCGCGGCGGTCAGCAGAAAATCCTCGGCCCCCTGCTCGCTCGCCTTGGCCGCGAAGCGCTCATAATAGCGCAATACGGCCGGCACGATGCCGGCCGCGCCATTGGTGGGCGCCGTGACCACTCTGCCGCCCGCCGCATTCTCTTCGTTGACGGCCAGCGCCCATAAATTGATCCAGTCGATCACGGTCAGGGGATCGGTCAATGCCCGCTCCTGCCGCTCCAGCAATGTTCGGTGAACACCCGGCGCGCGTCGCTTCACGCGCAGGCCGCCCGGAAGTTCGGCCAGATCGGATCGCACGCCGCGATCAATGCAGGCGGACATCGCAGCGCGGATCGCCGATAGCTTTGCAGACACCTGCGCCGGCGTCATCGCGCTTTCCTCATTGGCGCGCATCAGGCCTGCGATCGTCAACCCGTTCTCATTGGCAAGTGCAAGCAGTGCGCTGCCGGAACAGAATACATAAGGCACGTCCCATCCGCCTTCGGGCGCAGCATTGCGGCCGATCTGATCCTCATCCAGCACCGCGCCACCGCCCACGGAATAATAGGTGCGCCGCGCCAGTTCGGTGCCATCGGCATCAAAGGCGGTGAACGTCATCGCATTGCTGTGAAATTCCAGCCGCTCGCGCTGCAGGAAGCGCAGATCCCGCGCCTCGTCGAACCCGATCTCATGCACGCCGCCCACCGCCAGTCGCCCGCTTTCGCGGATGTGCCGCACGATCGCCTCCGCTTCGTCCGGATCGATTTGCGCGGGGATTTTCCCGGATATTCCTAGCAGGATCGCGCTATCGCTCGCATGGCCCTTGCCGGTGAGCGCCAGCGATCCATAAAGCGCCGTATCGATCCGTGCCACGCGCGCCATCACAGCCGCGAGCCGGCTTGCGAAATCCGCCGCCGCCGTCATCGGCCCCATGGTATGCGAGCTTGATGGACCGACCCCGATCTTGAACAGGTCGAATACGCTGGCAACCATTGGGCAGAGAACTCCAGGGCGGCGCGGAACGATCGCGGACGGCGGCCGCCGCCATCCATGAATGTGCGGCTTTCGCTTTACGGGTGCGCCTCAATTGAGGCAATTGCACGCCCGATGCTGCTGGATTCCACCAAACCCTTCATCCTGCTCGACGATGCCCGGCCTCAAGGCGCGGGACCGGCCCGGCTGTATCACGATCCGCTGGACATCATTTCCGCTTCGGCTCTCGCGGATGTGCCGATGGCGCTTGAGCGGCTGGCATCGGCCACAGCCGGAGGGCTGCACGCTGCAGGTTATATCGCCTATGAGGCGGGGCAGGCGCTGGACGCCAACCATCGTTCCGGCGTGGCGGCCGCCTCGGCCAGATCGACAGGTGCCATGCCGCTCCTGTGGTTCGGCATTTTCCCGAACTATGAACCCATTGCGGCAGACGCGATCGTCGATCGCCTGCCCGATCCCGCTGGCGTCTGGGCAGGCGTTCCCGAACCGGAAATCTCGCGGGCCGACTATGCGGACATGCTCGCGAGGATTCAGGATTATATCGCCGCGGGCGATATCTATCAGGCCAATCTCAGTTTCCGGGCGCGCGTCCCGGTTCAGGGACACCCGCTTGCGCTTTATGCCCGACTGCGCGCCGCTTCGGAATCGGGCTGGGGCGGGGCGATTTTTACAGGCGAGCATTGGCTGCTGTCTGCATCGCCAGAACTTTTCTTCACGCTGGGTGGCGATGCGCTCGTCGCGCGTCCGATGAAGGGCACCGCCGCGCGAGACGCCGATCCGCAGCAGGACCGCGCCGCCGCGGCCGCTTTGTGCGCCAGCCCGAAGGAGCGCGCCGAAAACCTGATGATCGTCGATCTGCTGCGCAACGATCTGTCCCGCGTGGCCAGCGCCGGATCCGTGAAAGTGCCCGATCTTTTCAGGGTGGAGACCTATCCCACCGTTCACACCTTGACCTCCACCGTCACCGCCAATCTTGCGCCGGGCCGCAATGCCATCGACGTGATCCGCGCGCTCTTTCCCTGCGGCTCGATCACCGGCGCGCCCAAGATCCGTGCGATGGACATCATTGCCGAGGTGGAACCGTCCGCCCGCGGCATCTATACGGGATCGATGGGATGGCTTGATCCCGCGGGCAATGCAGCGTTCAATGTGGTGATCAGAACGCTGTCGATGAAACGGGGGGCCGGTGAAGCGCAAATCGGATTGGGCGGTGCGATCGTCGCGGATTCAACGCTGGCGGGCGAATGGGCCGAGGCTCATGCCAAGGGTCGCTTCGTGACGGCGGGCGCAAGACCGTTCGATCTGATCGAGACGATGGCCTTCGATCCGAAGGAGGGTGTGCTCAGGCTGGAGCGGCATATCGCGCGGATGAAGGCGAGTGCCGACGCACTGGGCTTTGTGTTCGACCGTCACGATGCCCGCAACGAACTGCAGGCTGCAACCTTTCGCCTGCGCGCGCCCGCGCGCGTTCGCATGTTGCTGTCCCGTAGCGGCCGGATTGCGATCGAGATCCAGCCCATGCCGTCTCTGCCCTCAGGCCCGGTAACCGTGAAAACAGTGCCCCTGCCCGTGGCGCGCGATGATTTTCGCTTGCGGCACAAGACGACCGACCGCGATTTCTATGCCGCGGCACGGACCGCCGCAGGAACATTCGAAGTCGCGCTGTTGGATGAAAAGGGCTTCGTCACCGAGGGCAGCTTCACGAATATTTTCGTGGAGCGTGCCGGAAAACTGCTTACCCCGCCGCTCAGCCGCGGGCTGCTCCCCGGCGTATTGCGTGCCGAACTGATCGAGACGGGCGATGCCATCGAAGCCGATCTTCGTGCGGAAGATCTGGCGGGCGGCTTCCTGATCGGCAATGCCCTGCGCGGCCTGATGCCTGCGCGGATCGTTCCGCAGAGCTAGGCGGGCAGGATCGATCCGTTCTTCTGCTTGGCGACAAGTTTCGTGATCAGGCCTTTCAGCTCTGATGGCGTGTCACCCGGCATGACTTCTATATAGCCTATTTCAGCACGACGCAGAGCTTCACGCTTCACCGCGTCCCGTGCCGCCGCCGATCCCTGGTGATGGCCCGCACCTTGATATTCGATCGCATGAAGCGGCATTCCAGCTTCGTCGATGAGAAGGAAATCAACCCGCTTGGAATTGATCGCGCGATACGCTTCTTCATTCGGCGATGCCAGAATTTCTCCCAGACTAACCTGCGCCATAACGCGCCATCGGGGTGATTCTTCTGAGACCGCGCGTTCAAGAGCCGCAAAGACCCGCGTTTCGCTTTTATTCAACAGACGCCGCCGCGTGAAATTTGCCTCCATGACCTGTCGGAGTTGGTGTGCTGCATCCCACACGGGCGTCGCGGGCACCAACTTAGGAAATGGACCAGAGCCTTTCCGAATGCCGCGATTCCGATGGCGCAATCGCCATGCGCGTGAACGGCTCCTTGCCCTCCATCGCTCTCCATATACTCCCAGCATAATGGCTGCGAACAGAAGGATGGTGAGCGGCCAGGGCGAGGTTGCATCGCGCAATAAGAATTGTGCATCCATCATCTTAAGTGCCAACAGTTGTGCGATTGTTTTAGCAGGCAACCGTTAGCACCAGCTTAAACGCATGGTATTGTGCGTTATGCACCGCATCCATCACATGTGACTATTCTCAGACGAAGCTGGTGTTGGTGCGCACTTTCGAGCGGCGGCGCATTGCGAAGCCGATGATGCCCGCACCGGCCACGATCATCGCCCAGGTGCCGGGTTCGGGCACGGCGCTGATGGATGGGGGCGTGATCGATCGGTCTGCAGCCCTGCCGTTGCCGCTTCGCCCTGCCGCGAAGTTCTGGTTGCGGGCTTCGGAAGCGCCCGGATTGGTGAAAGCACTTTGGATGCCAGATTGTCCGAGGTTCTTGCCTTCTCCATGGGCCGGTGCGACCCAGGTGACGCTGGCTGGGTCGAGCAATGTCGCGGCCTGGGCGGGTATGCTCATCATGGCGATCATCGCGACGGCTGCAATTGATTTCGACATTCTATCCCCATCGAGGTGCGTCCTGTTGGCGCGCCTGCCCGACCATGATCGACCAATAAGATGAAAGGCGGGTAAATATCCGGACGATTCCGCAGGACTGGTGACGGCGTGCCGATGCGCCTCGCCCCGCAGTTGGACGCAAGGAAATTGCGCAAACCACCGCCAAAACTGTTGCCCGAACGCGCGCCTGCGCCTATGCGCGAGCCGCACTCGCACAGGAACATTCTCCCCATGTCGCAGACTTCCGCCGCACTCGGCCGCATCCACCCTTCAGCAACTCTGGCGATGACCAGCCGCGTGATCGCGCTGAAGCGCGAAGGCATTGACGTGATCGGCCTGGGCGCCGGCGAGCCCGATTTCGATACGCCCGATTTCGTGAAGGAAGCCGCGATCAAGGCGATCCGCGACGGCCAGACGAAATATACCAATGTCGATGGCACGGCAGAGCTGAAGGATGCGATCGCCGCCAAATTCCTGCGGGACAATGATCTGACCTACAAGGCCAGCCAGATCAGCGTGAACGTGGGCGGCAAGCACACCCTGTTCAACGCGCTCGTCGCCAGTGTGGATGTGGGCGATGAGGTGATCATCCCGGCGCCTTATTGGGTAAGCTATCCTGATATCGTCAATTTTGCGGGCGGCACGCCGGTGTTCATCAAGGCGGGCGCGGACCAGAATTACAAGATCACGCCGGCGCAGCTTGAGGCGGCGATCACGCCCAGGACCAAGTGGGTGCTGCTCAATTCGCCCAGCAATCCCACGGGCGCAGCCTATGCGCGCGCCGAACTGGAAGGCCTGGCCGACGTGCTCCGCCGCCATCCGCATGTGATGGTGATGGCGGACGATATGTATGAGCATATCGTCTATGAGGATTTCGAATTCACCACGATCGCGCAGGTCGCGCCCGATCTCTATGAGCGCACCCTGACCGTGAACGGCTGTTCCAAGGCCTATTCGATGACTGGCTGGCGCATCGGCTTTGCCGGTGGCCCGGAATGGATCATCAAGGCGATGGCCAAATTGCAGTCGCAATCCACGTCCAATCCCTGCTCGATCGCGCAGGCGGCGGCGACCGCAGCGCTCAACGGCGATCAGTCCTTCCTGGCGGCGCGCAACATCGCGTTCCAGGGGCGCCGCGATCTCGTGGTTTCAATGCTCAATCAGGTGGAGGGCATTCATTGCCCCAAGCCCGAGGGCGCTTTCTATGTCTATCCCAGCGTCGCCGGCCTGATCGGCAAGACCACGCCGGGCGGCAAGCTGATCGCCAATGATGCGGATCTGATCGATTATTATCTCGATGATGCGCGCGTGGCGGCGGTGCATGGCGCGGCCTTCGGCCTCGAACCCGCGTTCCGGGTGAGCTATGCCACGTCCGAGGAAATCCTCACCAAGGCGTGCGAGCGCATCCAGGAGGCGTCAGCCGCATTGCGCTGAGCACGGCTTGCCACTGTCCATCGTGAACATGTCGTTGGTCGGATTCACCCCGGCCTTGGTCGGATGAACCTTTCATTTGCCCTGTGATCCCGTTCACAGCCGCGTCATCCGACGTGTGACAGGGATGGTCAGCAACATTTGTTAAAGCATTCGGCTGGTAAGGCAGTCGGGGATCCAGGGAATTCAATATGGTATCGTTCGTCAAATCCGATCTGTTCCTCCGCTTTGCCGGTGGCTTCGCTGTGGGCGCGATCGCAATGATCATGTTTCAAACCCCCGAAGATGCGACTAATCTGCTCACCATCCTGAAGAGCGCGACCGGCCTGATTGCCTGACGGACGAAGATTGTTTCGCCTGCGCGACTCATAATTCGGCCTGTTCGATCGTATCTCTCAGGCAAGACTTGAAGAGGATGCGTTGCGATGACCCTGAAAAAGCCGATATTGCCGCTGCTCATGATGACCGCCGCCGCGGCGTGCTTTGCCTGGCCGCTGCTGCATAGCGCGCCTGCATCGGCCGAAAAGGCGGTGCCGATCGCCGCGCCCGCGGCTGACCTGACCAGCGCAAAAGGCACGCAGACCGCGGTGTTCGCGGGCGGATGCTATTGGGGCATGGAAGCGGTATTCGAAAATGTGAAGGGGGTGAAAAGCGTCACCTCGGGTTTTGCCGGTGGCACAGCCAGCACCGCCAATTATGCCGCGGTCAGCAGCGAACGCACCAAACATGCCGAGTCGATCCGCATCACCTATGATCCGGCCAAAGTGAGCTATGGCACGCTGCTGCGCATCTATTTTTCCGTCGCGCACGATCCCACGCAGCTCAACCAGCAGACCCCCGATGTCGGCCCCAGCTATCGTTCCGCGATTTTCCCGGTCGGGCCGGATCAGGAGCGCGTGGCGCGCGCCTATATTGCCCAGCTCGGCAAATCAGGGGTGTTCAGAAAACCGATCGTGACGAAGATCGAGATCGGCCGCTTCTATCCCGCGGCGGAAGATCATCAGGATTTCATGCGCAAGAACCCGAACCACCCCTATATCGTGCGTTGGGACAAGCCCAAGGTGGCGGCGTTTCGCGCGGCCTACCCGGCGCTGGCGCGGTAGCTCACGCCGCCAAAGGGAATCGCAGCAGCCGGTCCTTCAGCGCGACCAAAGCACGGGCTTCGCCGCCGCCCACGGCGCGGATGATTTCGGGATGGGCGGCGTCCAGCCCGCCGGTGAGCGCCCCGAAAGCCGGCAGGATCAGCTTGGTGCCGGTTTCGATAAAGCAGCGGCGAGACACCATGTGCCCGCGGACCTTCACGCGCAGCTTGGGATGGAAATGGCCGGAAAGCTCGGGCCGCAATTCGGTCGGTTCGGCCTCATGGCGCAGCACCAATCCATCCACCAGCGCTTCCTCCATCACGGTGCCGCCCAAAGCTTCGGCCATCAGCGCATCATGATTGCCGGTGATCCACGTAAAGCGCGTGCCGCCGGTGAGCGCGCGCAGCATCTCCAGCGCGCGTGCCGGCAAACGCGCCGTGCCGGCGCTGTCATGAAAGCTGTCGCCCAGGCACCAGATTTCCCTCGCATCCGTTGCGACCGCCAGAGCGGTGAGATCGGCGAGCGTCGCGATGCTGTCATAAGGGGGCAGCATCTGTCCGATCCGCGCGAACCAGCTTGCCTTTTCGAAATGCAGATCGGCCACCAGCAGCGCCTTGCGCGCAGGCCAGTAGAGCGCGCCCTGCGGGAGCGCGACCAGATCATGACCTGCGAACGAAAAGGGAACCATGCCCCGCTCTAGCGCGGCGGGCGGGGGCGGGGCAAGGTCTGGATGTTTATCCGCGCGGTATCCCGGCAGGATCGGTCGAGACCAGCATATCATTGTCGCGATTGCCGCCCTCCGGCATCAGGAAACGAACCCTGCGCTTGGCGAAATCGACCGATACACGATCAAACAGCTTGAGCCCGTCCATGCCCAGCAGCAAGGCGGGCTTGTGCTCCAGCCCCAGCTTCTTGAATGGGGGCGCATCGGCGAACGCCACGGGCAAATCAGTCATGTTGACCCCGCCGATGCGGATGTTGGGGATGGTTGAATAAACCGCGGAAATCTTCCCCCCGGTCACGCTCATCAGATCGATCGGCTGAAAGAGCTTCCCCGCCTTCCGCCCGGCCACGCGGCGACGCAACGCTTCATTGCCCACGCTCACCTGCGCGCCCGTATCGATGATGACGTGGATCTTGTCCTTTCCCACGCTGGCGTCCACCAGCACGAGCTGCCCGAAGCGGCTTTGTGCCGTGACGATGATCTCGTCATTGTCGCGACGCTGCTCGCGCTCCTTGGACGGCGTGATCGTCATCGTGCCATTGAGAAAATCGAGCAGGATGCGCTGCTTCTGCAGGCTGTCTATCCCCAGCATCCCCGCCGCGCCCAGGCTGACCCGCCCGATCGAAGGTGCGCGAATATCCCTGACCGTGCCTTTGCTGAGGATGAGGCGGGGGATCATCACCGTATCGACCGGCGCGGTGCCGCTCATCGAGTGCATGGTGATGCTGCCCGCCGGATCGAGACCAAGCTCGCCTGCCAGCTCCCGTGAGATCACGGTGCGTTCGGCACCCGTATCCACAACGAACGCATAAGGGCCGCTGCTCCCCACGCTGACCGGGACGGTCATCCGCATCGTCCGGTCTGAACCCAAGAGAATGACATCATATGCTGCTGCCTCGTCGGCCAGCGGCACCACATCCTGCGCGGGCGCGCTGGCGGCCAGACACAGGCCGGCAAGCCATGCAGGCCTCAATAAAGACAGGGCGCTCATCTGCGGCTTCTCCTCTCCAAGCGAAGCGCGGCTTATCAGGGAGAGGCTATGCCTGTGCCGGGGCGGGAGCAAGCGGTTTGCGTCTAACGCCCTTTGGCCGCCTCCGCCGCGGCCAGAACCCGCAACACATTGCCGCTCCAGATCTTGGCGATGTCGGCTTCGGAATAGCCTTCCTTCAAAAGCCGCTCGGTCACCTTGGGAAGCGCCGCCACGTCGTTCATCCCCTTCACGCCGCCGCCGCCATCCCAATCCGCGCCCATGCCCACATGATCGGGGCCGACCAGCCTCAGGCAATGCAACATGCTCGCCATGAACATCTCGAAATCGGCATCCTGCCAAGGGGCCACGGCATCGAGCGCGGCATAGTCTGCTGCCAGCGCCGCTTGTTGGGCGGGCGTCATTTCATGCAGGCGCTGCTTGCGCTTGTCCAAGGCGTCTCGTTCCGGCGTGTTTTTCAACGGGGCCAGGAAGATGCTGTTGATCTGAATCACGCCGCCCTTGGCGGCCAGCGCCTTGATCCGGCCGTCGTCCAGATTGCGGGGGTGATCGAACAGTGCCTTGGGGCCGCTATGCGACAGGATGAGCGGCGTCTTCGAAAGCGCCAGCATCTGATCGAATGTCGCGTCCGATGAATGGCTGCCGTCGATCACCATGCCCAGCCGGTTCATTTCGGCCACCCATTGCTTGCCCAGCGGACTGAGGCCGCCCCAGGTCTTCGTGCCCGTGGTCGAATCGCCGAACTGATTATCCTTGCTGTGCACCGGCCCAGCCAGCCGGACGCCACGGCGGTAGAATTCGGAGAGCAGCGACAGGTCTTCGCCCAAGGGATAGCTATTCTCGATGCTAAGATAGGCGATGCGCTTGCCCGTGGCGGCGATTCTCGTGGCGTCGGCGGCGGTGGTCGCCAGTGTGATCGCCTCCTCATGCGCCGCCAACATCGCATTGATCTCATCCGACCGCTCAAGCGCATCGACCCTGGCTTTGGCGAAACCGGCGGGCGTGAGCGCCCCTTGGGCGGTGTAGATCACCCAGAAACCGCCATCGAGTCCGCCCTCTTTCATGCGCGGAAAATCGACCTGGCTCAGATCGCCCTCATAACTGTGCCGCACGGCGATATTCCATCCGGGCCGCCCGAAAATCTCCGGCGTATCGAGATGCGTATCCAGCACCAGTAGACGCTCATGCACCGCTGCGGGACTGATCGCGACAGGCGGCGGCGCGGCTTCGGGCGTCGCGCAGGCGGCAAGGATGAGAAACACCGGGAGACTGCGCACGGTTCTATTTCCTGTCTGCATAGAGCTTGACCAGATCGAACAGGTAATCGCGCCCGACATAGACGGATTTAACCTCGATCCGCTCGTTCAGGCCATGAGCGCCATTGCCATCCGGATCACCCCATGGGCCGGGCACGCCATAGACGGGGATGCCGATCGCGGCGAGGAAGATGCCGTCTGTCCCCCCGGTGGACATCACCGGGGTCACGGGAACGCCGGGAAAATATTGCGCCGCGAGCTTGGTCGCCGGCCCCATGATCTTGGGATCGAGCGGCGTGGGCAGCGCGGCGGGGCGGATCGGCGGCACCAGAGTGATGGTGATCTTGGGATTGCCGATCACCTTGGCCAGTTCCTCCTGGATTTCCTCCACCGGATGGCCCGGAAATATCCGGCAATTGATGTTCGCACCCGCGCGCTGGGGCAGCGCATTATTGGCATGGCCGCCATCCAGCAACGTGGCAACGCAGGTGGTGCGCAGCATCGAATGATAGGTGCGATCCTTGGAGACGATCGCTTCGGCCGCCTTGTCCTCCACATTCGCGGCAACCGCGATCAGCGCCGCGCCTTCCTCGCCGCCCTTGGCCTTGCCCGTGGCGCGGAAGAAAGCGCGGGTGGTGTCGGTCAATTGCGCGGGAAATTCATAGTCGCGAATTTTGGCGATCGCATCGGCAAGGTCATAGATCGCATTATCGCGCACCGGGATCGAGCTGTGCCCGCCCGGATTGGTCGCCTCGATCCGGTAATTCTGCACCGCTTTCTCGCCGACCTGCATCGATTGGCTGACGAGCTTGCCCTTGCCATCCGTATCCCCGCCGCCGCCTTCATTGAGCGCGAATTCGGCGGCGATCAGTTCCGGCCTGTTCTGCGCCAGCCATTGCGCGCCATTGAAAGCATAAGTCGTCTCTTCGCCGCAGGTGAGCGCCATCTTGATCGTGCGTTTGGGTTTATAGCCCGCCTGCTTGAAGCGGATCAGGCTGTCAGTCCACATCGCGGCCATGGCCTTGTCGTCCGCCGAACCGCGGGCGTAGAAATAGCCATTTTCCTCGATCAGGGTGAAGGGATCGCGGGTCCAATCCTCGCGCTTCGCCTCCACCACATCGAGATGGGCCAGCAGCAGCATCGGCTTGGCTTTGGGGTCACTGCCCCTCAGCATGGCAACCAGACCGCCTTCTTTCGGATTCTCCGGGATAGAAAACAGGGTCAGGTCGGCATCCGCATAGCCCGCCGCCTTGAGCCGGGTGGCCATTTTCTCCGCTGCCAGCGTGCAGCTTCCTGATGAGAGCGTGGTGTTGGTTTCAACCAACTCCCTGTAGAGTTCGCGGAACGCAGCCTGATCGGGGCGAAGCGTCTGTGCGGCAAGCGGCTGCACCACCGCCAACGCCGCCGACACCGTAAAAAAGCCCAATCCGCGCATAAGATGCTCCCCGATTTTTTAGGGTTACAGGTTAAACGACAGAATCAGGCGGCGCGCAACGCCCTCTCAATCCATGCGCATCGCCTCCGCCGCCAACGTCTCCGCCTCGGCCAGCAAGGCATCGTCCGCCGTCCCCGTCGCCACGCGTTCGCGGCCGATCAGAGTCAGCACGGGCACGGCAAGCGGAGATACGCGCTCCAGCGGCACATGCACCATCGTATCCACCGCGCGCTCGATCAGCGAAGCCAGACGCCCGACATCGGTCATCCGTGCGCGGGCGTCGGCCCAGGCGGCTTCGAGGAGCAGATGACCCGGCTCATATTTGCGCAACACGTCATAGATCAGGTCGGTGGAGAAGGTGACCTGCTTGCCCGTCTTCTTCTTGCCGGGATGCTGGCGCTCGACGAGACCGCCGATCACCGCCACCTCGCGAAACGCGCGCTTGAGCAGATGCGATTGCTGGACCCAGTCTACGAATTCATGCTCCAATATATCGGGTGAGAAAAGCGGTGCGGGATCAGTGACGGGATCGAGCGAATAGGTGGCGATGGCATAATCGTTCGCCACGAAGCCAAGCGGTTTCAGGCCCAGCGTCTCCATCCGCCGGGTCAGCAACATGCCGAGCGACTGGTGCGCGTTCCAGCCCTCGAAGCTGTAGGCCACCATATAATGCCGCCCTTCCCGCGGAAAGGTCTCCACCAGAAGCTGGCCGGGTGCAGGGAGGATCGAGCGATAAGTCTGCACCTCGAGCCATTCGCGCACGTCATCGGGAAAGCGCTGCCATTCTGCGGGATGGGCGAGGAAGCCGCGCACCCGGTCCGCCAGATTGGTGGACAGCGGCATTCGTGCGCCGCCATAGGTGGGAACCCGCGCCGGGCGGCTGGTGGCACGGACGATCAGATCCTCGGTATCGATCTTTTCCACCTCAAGGCTGAGCCCAGCGAAGAAAAAGGTGTCGCCGTGGCTCAGGGAGGAGGCGAAGCCCTCCTCCACCTTGCCGAGCTTACGTCCATTTTTGAAGCGCACGTTGAGCATCGTCGCTTCCACGATGATCCCGGCGTTCAGCCGGTGCTGGGTCACGAAGCGGGGGTGGCTTACGCGCCACGTGCCATCAGCATCCTGCGTCAGTCGCTTGAACCGATCATAGGCCCGCAGCGAATAGCCGCCGTCGCGGATGAAGCCGAGCACGCGATCGAATGTCTCGGCATCAAGCGCGGAATAGGACAAGGCCGAGCGCACTTCGTCCAGCATTACAGACTGTTCGAACGGGGCGGCGCAGGCGCAGCCCATGACATGCTGGGCCAGCACATCGAGCGCGCCCATCCGGAAAACATCGGTATCGAGTTCACCCGCCTCCACTGCATCCAGCGCGGCGCGGGCTTCGAGATATTCGAAGCGATTGCCCGGCACGACGATAGCTTCGGACGATTCGTCGAGCCGGTGATTGGCGCGGCCGATTCGCTGGAGCAGACGCGACGATCCCTTGGGCGCGCCCATCTGGATCACGCAATCCACATCTCCCCAATCCACCCCCAGATCGAGGCTGGCAGTGGCGACCAGGGCGCGCAGCTTTCCATCCGCCATCGCCGATTCGACCTTGCGCCGGGCCTCGCGGCTGAGCGAGCCATGATGAATGCCGATGGGCAGGCTCATCATATTGGCCTTCCACAGATCCTGAAAGATGAGTTCGGCCAGGCTGCGCGTGTTGCAGAAGACGAGCGTGGTGCGATGCGTTTCGATCTCCGCCATCACCTGCTCGGCGGCATAGCGCCCTGAATGACCTGACCAGGGCACGCGGCCTTCGGGCAACAGGATCGCGACATTGGGTTCGGCACCCGGTTCACCCTGCACCAGCGTCACGGCATCGATATCGCCATCGGGTGCCAACCAGGCGCGATAATCGTCCGGATCGGCAACGGTGGCTGATAACGCCACCCGGCGCATCCCGGGCGCGATCTTCTGCAACCGCGCCATGCACAGCGACAGCAGATCACCACGCTTGCCCGTGGCGAAGGCATGGACCTCATCCACGACGATCGTCTTCAGGCCTGAGAACATCAGGAAACTGTCCGGATAAGAGAGCAACAGGCTGAGCGATTCGGGCGTGGTCAGCAAAATCTGGGGCGGCTTGATCCG
Organism: Sphingobium boeckii; assembly: GCF_014199215.1. Lineage (GTDB taxonomy): Bacteria > Pseudomonadota > Alphaproteobacteria > Sphingomonadales > Sphingomonadaceae > Sphingobium_A > Sphingobium_A boeckii. The sequence continues at coordinate 362,945 of NZ_JACIJC010000001.1, read as the reverse complement.
CTGCCGCGCCTTGCGATCGGATGGCGTATCGCCGGTGCGGGTCTCGACACGGATATCGACGCCCATCTCGGCAATCGGCGTCAGCAGATTGCGCTGCACATCCACAGCCAACGCTTTCAACGGAGACACATAGAGCGTGTGGAGACCGGGTGTCGGCCTCTCGATCAATTCGGCCAGCGTCGGGAGGAAACCAGCGAGTGTCTTGCCCGCCCCGGTCGGCGCGACCAGCAAGGCGTGTTGTCCAGCGCGACCGGCCGCCAGCATCTCCATCTGATGACGCCGCGGCGCCCAGCCCTTGGCGGCGAACCAGTCTGTCAGCGGGGTCGGAAGGCTTTGCTCCGTCATTTCACACCCGCCGTCATGCCCGCGAGCGCGGCAATCCGGCTTCTTTTGACCGGGTCTGCGGAAAGAGACTCCAGCGTTCGCAGGAATGACGGAAATGTGAAGACCATCGTATCTATATAGTCTGCCTCGCAATTATCCCAATGATCCCGCTTGCCCGGCCCGTATCGCTGCCGGTAGAAGGTGCCGCATGAACGCACGCATCATCAGAAATGCCATCCTGATCGCCATCGCCGCGACCATCCTGACCATCATCGCCTTGGTCATATGGCTGGCCATTTACGCCGCTGCGATCGATCCGGGGCATCAACTCGCCTTTTATGGGGCTTATGCGACAGACAATGGCGCAAAACTTGGTTTGATCGTCAGCGTGCCGATCTTTCTCGGCGCGGGCTGGCTGATCGGCCGAAGCGCGTCGACGAAGATCGACGGTGCAAAAAGAGGCGCGCTGGTCGCTGGCATCTATATCCTGATCGATCTCGTGCCGGCTGTGCTGTTCCGCGGGGCGGAGCAGACCGATGCCCAGCCGTTGATCACCGGCTATGTCGCGGTGATGGTCTCCGCCGTCATCGGCGGATGGCTGGCAGCGGGTCGATCAACGACGGTTGAACCCACGCCCTGATCCCATGGCCGCACTGGGCGCCTGGATCGAGCCGCATCCGCACGGCATCTATATTCCGGCCGCCGATGCCTGGGTCGATCCTTCCCGCCCGGTGCCGCGTGCGCTGGTGACTCATGGCCATGCCGATCACGCGCGCGGCGGGCATGACCAAGTCTGGGCGACACCCGAAACGCTGGCGATCATGGAGGCGCGCTATGGCCCGCAGCCGGGCGGACATGGCGTGGCTTATGGCGCAACGCTGACGATGGGCGACGTGACGGTGAGCTTCATACCCGCCGGTCATGTGCTGGGGTCTGCGCAGATCCTGCTCGAGCATAAGGGCGAGCGTGTGGTGGTGTCGGGCGATTACAAGCGCCGCCCCGATCCCACCTGCGCGCGGTTCGTGCCCGTGCCATGCGATGTCTTCATCACCGAGGCGACCTTCGGCCTGCCGGTTTTCCGCCATCCCGAAACCCATGACGAAATGGACAAATTGCTGGCCGCGCTTTACGCCAATCCGGAGCGTTGCGTGCTGGTGGGTGCCTATGCGCTGGGCAAGGCGCAGCGGGTGATCGCCGAGCTACGCGCGCTGGGCCATGCCGCGCCGATCTACATTCACGGCGCGCTCCAGAAACTGTGCGATCTCTATGTGGCCCACGGCGTCGATCTGGGCGAATTGCGCGCGGCGACGGATGCCAGCAAGGACGAAATGCGCGGGCATATCATCGTCGCGCCACCCTCCGCGCTCAACGATCGCTGGTCGCGCCGCCTGCCCGATCCGATCACGGCGATGGCTTCAGGCTGGATGCGGGTGCGCCAGCGCGCGGTTCAGCGCAATGTGGAACTGCCGTTGATCCTCTCGGATCACGCCGATTGGGAGGAATTGACCGATACGCTGATCGAAATCGCCCCCAGGGAAGTTTGGGTGACCCATGGCCGGGAGGATGCGCTCGTCCATTGGTGCATGACCCGGCAGATCAAGGCCCGTGCGCTCGATCTGGTAGGCTATGACGACGAGGACGATTGAGGATTGACCATCCCGCACCGGTGAGTCGCGATCTGCTTCAGACAAAAAAAGGGCCGGTCCCTGAGGACCGGCCTTGAAAGTTTTAGGAGAGGATGCCTGAAAGGCACCCTCTTTGTGCACCGCAGCACTTATTTGTGCAAGTGCGAAAGACACCGCGAGACATGCAAATATTGCAACCGCAATTGCAGTGATCAGTGACCCGCCTGTTCGCCGCGTTCGATCCCCGAAGCGGCGAGCTGACCGTCGATCATTCCCATCAGCCGCTCTAGCCCCGCCTCATCCTTGGCTTCGGCGCGAGCGACCAAAACATCCTGCGTATTGGAAGCGCGCAACAGCCACCAGCCGTCGGCTGTGTTGACGCGCGCGCCGTCTGTGCGGTTGACGTCCGCCCCGTCGGCTTCCAGCCGATCCAGCACTTCGTCCACCACCGCGAATTTGCGGCTTTCATCCACCTGGAAGCGCATTTCAGGCGTGTTGACCATCGCCGGCATGTCGTCCTTGATCTGGGTGAGCGACTTGCCCGACTGGCGCACGGCACTCATCAGGCGGACGGCAGCATAAAGCGCATCGTCAAAGCCGTAATAATCCCATGCGAAGAAGATATGGCCGCTCATTTCGCCGCCCAAGGGCGAATCGACTTCCTTCATCTTCGCCTTGATCAGGCTGTGACCTGTCTTCCACATCAGCGGTTTCCCGCCGAGTTCGGCCACGCGGTCATAGAGTGCCTGACTGGTCTTCACGTCGGCGATGATCGTGCCGCCGGGAACGGCCTTCAACACGGGTTCGGCGAGGATGCCGAGAAGCTGATCGCCCCAGATCACGCGGCCCTTGCCGTCGATCGCGCCGATACGATCGCCATCGCCATCGAAGGCAATGCCGAAATCCAAGCCCTTTTCGGCCACGAGCGCCTTCAGATGCGCGAGATTCTTTTCCTCGGTGGGATCGGGATGATGATTCGGGAAATTAGCATCGACATCGGTGAAAAGCAGATGATGTTCGCCGGGCAGCAGCTTCACGAGCTTTTCGAGCGCAGGGCCGGCAGCGCCATTGCCCGCATCCCAACCCACCTTGTACGCGCCGCCGGCATAGCCCGCGAGCAGGCGGCCGACATAATCATCGAGGATATCGAAATTGGAAACCGTGCCCGTGCCTTCGGACCATGCCCCATCGGCCGCGAGTTCACCGATTTTCAGAATTTGCTCCCCATAAAAGGGGCCATGCTGGATCACCATCTTGAAGCCGTTATAATCGGCCGGATTATGGCTGCCCGTGATCATGATGCCGCCATCCACCTCGAGAATGGCTTCGGCATAATAGAGCATCGGCGTGGGGCCGAGCCCGACACGGACCACGTCCACGCCGCCCTCGTTCAGCCCCTTGATCAGCGATTCTTCGAGCGTGGGCGAAGATTCCCGGCCGTCATAGCCGACCGCTGCGCGCGTGCCGCCAACCTCACGCAGCATCGTCGCGAAGCCGCGGCCGATCGCATAGGCGTCCTTGGGGCCGAGCGTCTTCCCGACAATGCCGCGGATATCATATTCGCGAAGGCTGGTCGGATCGAAAACATGGCTCATCTGGGGAGTCTCCGTCGGTTAATCGTTACGTGATGATGCCTGAACGCCTGATTTGAGCAACAGGTCACGCGCGGCATTGATTTTTCGCGCCAGCTCTTCGCTACCGCCCGCATCGGGATGAACCCGCGCGATGATCCGGCGATGCGCCGCGCGAATCGCTTCGGCGTCGGCACCCGGCTCTATGCCGAGCAGCATCCGCGCTTCCTGCGCCGTCATCGGCGTGCGCGACTGCCGGCCCTTCCACCAGAGCCAGCCGATGACCGCGAGGCCGATAATGAGGATCAGTTTGGACATCTCAGAGCGCCAGCATCGGCTGCGCTTCGGGCAGCGCCAGCGCAGAGACCATCTCGCGCAATTCCTGCCGCGCGGCGATATGGCTGATGCCGAGTTCGCCCAATTCTTCCAGATCGAGCAAAGTGATGCCCTTAGGAAAAAGCTCGCGATAGATGACGCGCTCGCTGAGACCCGGGATCACGCGGAAACCGACGCGCTTGGACAGTTCGGCCAGCGCCAGGCCTACGCGGCGCATATTGCGCGCCTCGACATGCTGGAGCCGATTGCGCAGCACCACCCAATCCACCGTCCCGCCATCCGCCTTGGCCCGTGCCTTGCGCGCATCCCAGATGATCTCCGAATAAAAGCTCGGCTTCTTCACCTTGAAGGTTTCCGAATCGACCTGCCCGATCAGATCGAGATCGATGAAACTGTCGTTGATCGGCGTCACGATCGTGTCCGCACGCGAGGCGGCGTGGCGCGCCAGCGGATCATCGCGCCCTGGCGTGTCGATCACGACGAACTCCGCGCCGCGCGCGAGTTGCGCCACTTCCTGATCGAAACCGGGTTCCGTGAGCCGCTCCAGTGTGACGTAACGCGGCTGCGTCAGTTCGATGCCGCGCTTGCGCGCCGTGGCTTCGCGATTCTCCAGATAGCGGCTCATCGTGCGCTGGCGCGTATCCAGATCGAGCGCCGCAACGGTGCGCCCGGCTTTCGCCAGCGCGATCGCCGTATGCACAGCGGTCGTCGATTTTCCGCTCCCGCCCTTTTCATTGGCGAATACGATTAGATGCACGCCGTTTCCCGCCATGTCGCTCCATGGCCCCCAAGCCACTTGATTCCAGAGATTGCGCCCGGCAAGGAGCGCGTCTGCGGCCATATCGGAGGCAAACCCGGCGTGCAAACTGTGAGTGATCTTCAAAGCCTGCGCGCGGCCATCGGCTCGTTTCGGGACGATGGGCTGAGCATCGCACTTGTCCCGACCATGGGCGCGCTTCACGCCGGGCATATGGCCCTGATCGAGGAAGCGAAGCGCCGGGCCGACCGCGTGGTCGCGTCGATCTTCGTCAATCCCAGGCAATTCGCACCGAATGAAGATCTGGATGCCTATCCGCGCAAGGAAAAGGCAGATGCGGCGATGCTCGAGGAGGCCGGCTGCGCCTTGCTCTGGCTGCCCGATGTCGCGGCCATGTACCCGGCGGGTTTCGCGACCAATGTATCGGTTTCGGGCGTGACCGACGGACTGGATGGCGCAGCACGACCGGGCCATTTCGATGGTGTCGCCACGGTGGTTTCAAAGCTGTTCAATCAGGTGCGTCCCGATGTCGCTCTGTTTGGCGAGAAGGATTATCAGCAGCTCGCGGTGATCCGGCGCATGGCGATTGACCTCGATATGGGTCTTGAGGTGCTTGGCGTACCCACGCAGCGCGAAGAGGACGGCTTGGCTTTGTCATCCCGCAATGCCTATCTGTCGCCCGAAGAGCGCGAGGCGGCGCGCGCGTTGCCCCGTGCACTGGGCGATGCTGCGCGGGCGATTGCGGGCGGCGGCGATGTGGCCGAAGCCTTGGCAAAGGCGGTTGCTTCGCTGGAGAAAGCGGGCTTCGGACCGATCGACTATATCTCGCTCAATGATGCGGAAACGCTGGCGCCGATGAAGACGCTGGCTCGCCCGGCCCGGCTGCTGGCAGCGGCGCGGATGGGGCGGACGCGGCTGATCGACAATTTACCCATTGAACCATCACAATAAATCATGGTGAACGTGCGTTAACCATTTCTTTATCCCCTCTCCCCGATGGTGCCCGATGACGAAAACGTCATTCACAGGGGTTCGGAGACATGGGCTACAGTCAACGCACGAAGGATTTCTTTATCGAGAGCCGCCTGGCCGATGCAGGCCGCGGCGATCCCGACGCCCTGTTTGAACTGGGCATCGCTTTTTCGGCCGGCACGGGGGGTGCGGAGGTCGATCTGGTGCAGGCGCATAAATGGTTCAATCTGGCGGCGCTGGGCGGCAGTGATCGCGCACAGGAATGCCGCGCTGACATCTCCGGCGAAATGAGCGCCCGCGAGATTGCCGAAGCACAGCGCCAGGCGCGAAGCTGGCTGAACGAAACCGGACGCCACGCCGCCTGATCCCTAAGGAATGCGCTTGAACGGCCCCATTTCGGTCAGCGCATCGATATCGCGCTCCACGGCCTGACGCTCCCGGCGCAGGAAATCCGCGATCGCAGCCCGGAAGCCGGGATCCGCGATATAATGGGCCGACCATGTCGGCACCGGTTCATAACCGCGGGCGAGCTTGTGTTCGCCCTGCGCCCCGGCTTCCACGCGGGTGAGTCCGCGGGCCATCGCCGCGTCGATCGCCTGATAATAGCATAATTCGAAATGCAGGCAGGGCACTTCCTCGCTGCATCCCCAATAGCGTCCGTAAAGCGTGTCCGCCCCGATCATGTTGAGCGCGCCCGCAATCGGCCGGCCATCGCGATAGGCAAAGATCAGCAGAATGCTGCCCGCCATCCGCTTGCCCAAAAGCGAAAAGAACTGGCGCGTCAGATAGGGTCGTCCCCATTTCCGCGCGCCGGTATCCTGATAGAAATGCCAAAAGGCATCCCAATGCGCCTCGGTGATGTCTCCGCCCTGCAGATGGACGATCTCCAGCCCCTCCACAGCGGCGGCGCGCTCCTTGCGGATCGCCTTGCGCTTGCGCGACGCCAGCGCGCCCAGAAAATCATCGAAATCCTGATAGCCCTTGTTCACCCAATGAAATTGCGTGCCCGTGCGGATCAGCCAGTCCGCCGCCTCGAACTCCGGGATTTCGCTTTCCTGGATGAACGTCGCATGGGCTGAACTGAGGCCATTCTGATTCACCACGGCCTCGGCCGCCGCGATCAGGGCCGGTGCCACGGGATCTCGCATCAGCAGGCGCGGCCCCGGCACAGGGGAAAAGGGCACGGCGATCTGAAGCTTGGGATAATAGCGCCCGCCTGCCCGCTCATAAGCATCGGCCCAGCCATGATCGAACACATATTCGCCTTGGCTATGGCTCTTTGCATAAGCGGGCATGACGCCTACCATCCGCCCATCCGCGCTGTCCACCACGATCGGCAGCGATTGCCATCCGGTTTCGCTGGTCGCGCTGCCCGATTCCTCAAGTGCCGAGAGAAAGGCATGGCTGACGAAGGGATTGCCAGCCCCGGCACAGGCGTCCCACTCAGCGGCGTCGAACGATGCGACCCCGCTGCCGATCCGCGCCAGAATGTCGCGGTCACTCATCAGGCAAACCGGATCGCCGGTTCAGGCTGGCTTGATTGCGACGATCGCATCGATTTCCACAGCGGCACCCAGCGGCAGCGCGGGCACGCCCACGGCGCTGCGAGCGTGCTTGCCCTTTTCGCCGAACAGGGCTTCCATCAGTTCGGAAGCGCCATTCGCCACTTTTGGCTGATCGGTGAAGCGTGGATCGCTGTTCACGAACACCCCCAGCTTCACGATCCGCTCCACCCGGTCCAGCGAACCCAGCGCACGTTCCATCTGCGCCACCAGCATCAGGCCGCAATTGCGCGCCGCTTCATAGCCGAACTCCACATCGACATCCTCGCCCAGTCGCCCGGTCATCAGATCGCTACCGCGGAACGGAAGTTGTCCCGAAATATGGAGCAGTCCGCCGATTTCGACCGCCGGCACATAGGCCGCCACGGGGGCGGCGGGCTTGGGAAGTTTCAGCCCGAGATGGGCGAGCTTTTCGGCAATGGCGTTGGTCATGTTGGGGGAGTCCGTTGTTTGGGTGAGTCGGTCAAGAGGCTGGCAACAGCTTGCCGGAAATCCAGGCCTTGGCCGCCACCCAATCATCGATCCGCACATGCGCGGCGGGCGCGGGCGGTATGGAGGGGGCCAGGCTGGGCTCGGAGATCATATGCAGCCGCCAGACAGCGGGCGCTTCTTCGGAAACGGACTGGTGGTGCACCGCCAGATCATCGACGAACACGGCGGCGCTCGGCGCATATTCGGCGAGCAACGCCTTGACCGGCGTCCCCTTGCCGCCCTGATTGGTCACAACCCGGAAATCGATGCCGAATGCGCGGAGTTGGGCCATGCGGTGCGCCTGTCGGTGATCTTCCAGATTGGTAAGGATCACGACATCGGCATAGTCCGCGATCTCGTCCAGCGCGTCCTTCGCATGGGGGACGAGCGTCTGCCGGTGCATCTCGGTATCGAAAAAGCCGCCGAGCAGCGGCCACATTTCGGTGCGTGAGAGGATGCTGCCATCGGCGCGGCGCTTCATCGCGCGCGAAAAATCGCCGCCATCGGGGGTGAAATCGATGGCATGTGCCTCGCCCAGCCAGTTCCCGAAATGGCTGACCATGTGCAGCAGCACTTCATCGCAATCCGTGATCAGCAGCGGGCGGCTCATGCCTCCAGCCTGCGGCGCGCTTCGACCAGATCGAGCGGGGTAACTTCGAGAATGCGCGCGCACAGGATCAGATCGGGCTCATGTGCCTCCAGAAAGGCGAGCACGGCGGCCAGCATCCCCCGATCCCGCGTCCCTGCGCGCAGATCGTCCGGCGTCAGCCCGGTCAGGCTCAGCAACCGATCGGCGCGGCCGGCGTCGGACAGTGTCCAGACCAGCGCGGAAAGTGCCAGCGCTTCTTCCCCATTTGTTTCCAGCGGCGTCATGCCCTACAGCAACCCTTGCTAACAATGTGAGGGCGGGCGTGGCAAAAAGGGTGCTCGTTGTCGAGGACAACGAACTCAATCTGAAACTTTTCTGCGATCTGCTGCGCGCGCACGATCACGAGGCCGATCCCGTGCGCGACGGGCGGGACGCGGTGGGGCGAGCGCGGGAATTTCAGCCCGATCTGATCGTGATGGATATCCAGATGCCGCATGTCAGCGGGCTCGATTTGATCGAAGAGATAAAGCGCGATTCGGCGCTGAAGAACATCCCGATCATGGCGGTGACGGCCTATGCCGCCAAGGGCGACGAAGAGCGCATCCGCGGCGCCGGTGCCGAGGCCTATGTGTCCAAACCGATTTCGGTGCTGAAGTTCATCGAATCGGTGAATGCCTTATTCTGAGGCCGGAGCCCGCCGACCCCACATTCAGGCCACCGGGATCAGGATCTCATTGCGTCTGAGCGGGCCGGGCACGATCGGGGAATTGTAGAAAGCGTGCTCGGCCGGACCCTGCACGATCAGATCGCCGTCCGAGATCCAGCGCCGGAGCGCCGCTTCCTCGGCGGCCAGCGTGCGCGCGCCCGCGGTTCCGGTGAAGCGCGTGGCCGCGATGCGCCGCGCCGGAATTTCGACGATCGTCACGTCCCTAGGGGCTTCGGGTAAAGTATCGCGGGTCCAGATCGCCGGCATCAGGAACCGGGTGCGCCAGCCACCCGCGTCGGGGCGGTCCGAGAGCACCGGTGCGGTCATCTCGATCGTTTGGCCCGGCCGGGATTTGGCGAAGATATAATCGGCGAGCACGCCGGAGCCCGCCGACAGCGCCTCCTCTCTTTTGCCCGCGACGCGCGTTTCCACCGCCAGCAGCGGCGGATAATCGCGCAATTCGAAATCGCCATCGCTATCGAGCAAGGCATAATCCGGCTTTTCGGAGCGGCGTTCGCGCGCATAGAGAAAGCCCGCCCCCGCGACTGTGCCGAGGGCGATCGCCGCAGCGCCGAAGAGAGTCCACTTCTTTTGTTTAGGATTCATGGCGTTCCTTGCAGACGTTGCGGTTGATCAATGATCCTGCGGCGTGCGGGTTCCCCGCCGATCAAAGCGATGATAGAGCCGCCGCATCGAAAAGGGGAGCGCATCATGGCACTGTATGGCCCGATCATCGTGACCGAACGGCTGATCCTGCGCCCGCCCGCCCCCGAAGATTTCGACGCATGGGCCGATTTCAGCGCAGACCCCGAAACGATGCGCTTCCTGGGCGGCGCACAACCGCGTTCGTCTGCCTGGCGCAGCTTCTGCGGCATGGCGGGTGCCTGGCATATTGCCGGCTTTGCGATGTTCAGCCTGATCGAGCGCGTATCCGGCCGATGGATCGGTCGCGTCGGCCCGTGGCAGCCCGAAGGCTGGCCCGGCAGCGAGGTGGGCTGGGGCGTGGCGCGGGCCTTTGCCGGCAAGGGATATGCCCGCGAAGCCGCGATCGCCAGCATGGATTATGCCGTGGATACGCTGGGCTGGGAGGATGTGATCCATACGATCGATCCGGAGAACATCGCGTCGATCGCGCTCGCCAAACGGCTGGGCTCGGTCAACCGCGGCCCCACCCGCCTGCCTCCGCCTTATGAGGATGCGCCGGTGGATGCTTGGGGCCAGACCGCCGTGGAATGGCGTGCGCAGCGCGCGCGCCTGAAACTTTGACACCGACTGAGTTGGGTAGCCGGGTACGAGACCGGCGGATTTCCGCGAAAGTTCACACTGGATTCGTCGAAAGATGAGGATGGCCGATCGGGCAATTATGCGCGCACGACCCGCCTCCATCATGTTCTCCATTTCAAAAAGCCGCGCACAGACAAGCAGATCGGGTCGATGTAGGACAGCGAAATTCAGCGGGTGGCGGATTTCGGGCATTTGTTAACGGACAATTTGCAAGTTAACTGACTTTCCTGAAGACTTATCAACCATTGGACGGATTAACTGCCCGAAAATCAGGAGCGATACCCATGGCCCGCCATCCTTTCCTCATCCCCACGGCTTTAGCCCTGGCGCTGTCCTTGGCGGCGTGCAGCAAGGGTGAAGACCGGAATGCGCAGGCTTTGAACGCGCTGGACCAGGCACTGGCCGATAGCGAAGGCACGATCACGGCCAGCGCGGATGTGATGAAGGCGGCAGGCGGCAAGCTGATCCCGGCACCCAAACCGGTCAAACCCGCCGAAGCGTCCGAAGAATCGCGCACATTGGGCGGCCTCGCCGCGCAACAGGCCAGCACCAACGCAAAACGCAAATGCAGCGCCAAGGTGGATTATGCGATGAGTTGGGCGGAGCGCCTGCCCGGCGACATGCCGATCTATCCGGGCGGGGGCGTGACCGAGGCTGCCGGCGAGACCGGCGGATGCGCCTTGCGCGTGGTGAATTTCAAGACCGACGCGCCGCTGCAGGACATCATGGACTTCTATTATACCCGCGCGGTCCGCAGCGGCTTTTCCGCGGAGCATATCGTGGAAGACAAAGAGCATATGCTGGGTGGCACGCGTGACCGGGATGATGGCGCTTATCTCGTCATCGCCCGCGCCGCGGCGGGGGGCGGCACGGATGTCGATCTGATCGCCAATAACGGCCGCTGACCGGCGCTCCATTCCAATGCGGGCATTCCTGCGCTAAAGGCGCGGTTATGCAGCACCTTTTTCTTGTCATGCTCGGCGGCGCGCTGGGCTCCGGAGCCCGTTTCGGAGTCGGCCGCCTCACGCTGGCGCATTTCGGCCCCGGCTATCCCTGGGGCACGCTGGCCGTCAATTTGATCGGCGGCCTGCTTATGGGATTCCTCGTGGGCCTGCTGGCGCGGATCGCCCAGCCCGAGCAAAGCTATTTCCTGTTCATCGGCACCGGCATTCTGGGCGGCTTCACCACTTTTTCTGCCTTCAGCCTGGATGCGGTTACCATGATACAACGCGGCGCAATCAGCGCCGCCGCACTTTACGCGCTGGTCTCCGTGATCGGCTCCATCGCCACGCTCTTTGCCGGGCTGGCCGCCGCACGGGGATTCGCATGAGCGACGATCAGGATAACACCAAGCCCGCGTCGGACGTGCGCCAGTTCACCATCGGCTATGACGATGATGGCATCCGTCTCGATCGCTGGTTCAAGCGCCATCAGCCCGAGGTGAGCTTCAACATCGTCTCGCGCTGGACCCGCACGGGACAATTGCGCATCGACGGCCGCCGCGCCACGCCGGGCGACCGGCTGCAGGCCGGCCAGGTGCTGCGCGTGCCGCCGCCCGAGCCGGTGAAGGAAGAAGAACCGGGCGTGCGCGCGGCAAAGCCGCGGGTGGTGCGCGAACGCCCCGTGCTCACCCCCGAGCAGATTGCCTATGCCGAGAGCTTCGTGATCCACCGCGACAAATCGGCGCTGGTGATCAACAAGCCCCCCGGCCTCGCCACGCAGGGCGGCACCAAGACCACCGAACATGTCGATGGGCTGCTGGATGCGCTGCAATATGAGGCCGACAGCCGGCCGAAGCTGGTCCATCGGCTGGACAAGGACACATCCGGCGCGCTGCTGCTTGCGCGCTCGTCCCGCGCGGCCGCCAGCTTCGCCAAGAGCTTTTCCAGCCGCACCGCGCGCAAGGTCTATTGGGCTTTGGTGGTGGGCGTCCCCCCGGTGGAAGACGGAATGATCGATCTCGCTCTGGCCAAGCAGCCCGGCACCGGCGGGGAAAAGATGCACGTCGATCAGAAAGAAGGCGCACCCGCGCGCACCCGCTACCGTGTGATCGAAGTGGCGGGCAATCGCGCCTGCTGGGTAGAACTGCAGCCCTTTACCGGGCGCACGCACCAGTTGCGCGTCCATATGGCTGCAATCGGTCATCCGATCGTGGGCGATGGCAAATATGGCGGCAAGGAAGCCTTCCTCACCGGCGGCGTCAGCCGCAAGATGCACCTGCACGCGCGGCGGCTGCGGATCGATCATCCCGATGGCGGGCAGATCGACGTGCAGGCCGAATTGCCCGAGCATTTTTCGGACAGCCTCTCCATGATGGGCTTCGATCTGGAACTGGGTGCAGCGCTGCCGCTGGACGAGGTGAAATTCTCCGAAACCAGCGAAGGCAAGCGCAAGGCCGAAACCGCCGCCGCCAAATCCAAGCGCAAGGAGCGCAAGGGCGAACGGCGCGGACGGACGCGCGCGTGAACCGGCTGGCGCTGTTCGATTGCGACGGCACGCTGGTGGATAGCCAGATCAATATCTGCCGCGCGATGGAGGATTGCTTTGATCGTGCCGGGCTGACCCCGCCGGACCATGCCGCAACGCGCCGCATCGTGGGGTTGAGCCTGACCGAGGCGATGCAGGCCTTGCTGCCCGAAGCCGAACCGGCGCTGCATCAGGCGCTGGCCGCGGATTACAAAGCCGCATTCCGGCGGATGCGCGGCAGCGGATTGGTGGAGGAGCCGCTGTTCGACGGCATCAAGGAGACGATCGAAGCGCTGGACGCCGCAGGCTGGATGCTCGGCGTGGCGACGGGCAAGTCCGATCGCGGCCTTGCGCTGTGCCTGGCGCACCATGGCATCGCGCACCGTTTCGTCACGCTGCAGACCGCCGACCGCCACCCTTCCAAGCCGCATCCCTCGATGATCGAAACCGCGATGGCCGAGGCGGGCGCATCCCCCGAAACCACCGTGATGATCGGTGACACCAGCTTCGACATGCTGATGGCCGTGAACGCGGGCAGCAATGCGCTTGGCGTGGCCTGGGGCTATCATCCGCATGAGGAACTCACGCTGGCCGGCGCGCATCGTGTGGCGCACAGCCCCGCCGACATCGGCCCGCATATGGAGTCCTTTCTATGACCCCCGATCAGAAAGACGCGCAGGCGCGCAACCGCTATTTCGCGATCACCTTCACCCGCCTGCTGGGCGTGGCCTTCGTGGTGTTCGGAATCATGGTCGTCTATGGGCGCTTTGAGAGCATCCCGAAGATCGTGGGCTATGTGCTGGTGGTCAACGGCCTGATCGATATCGTCATCCTGCCGCGCGTGATGGCCCGCCGCTGGCGCACGCCTCCGGCGGCATGAAGCGCTTCTACAAGGATGCCGCGGCCACGCCCGATCGCGGCGTCGCACTGGATGGACGCCCCGTGCGCACGCCGGGCAAGGCGCTGCTCGCGGTTCCGACCGATGCGCTCGCCGATGCGATCGCCGCGGAATGGCACGCGCAGGGCGAGGATATCGATCCGCGATCCATGCACCTGACCGGCCTGGCCAATGCGGCGATCGACCGGGTGGCGGGCGATCCGGCCACCTTCGCCGCGGGCCTTTCGGCTTATGGCGAAAGCGATCTGCTCTGCTATCGCGCAGAAAGCCCACAGGCCCTGGTCTCGCGCCAGTCCGCCGCATGGGATCCGCTGCTGAACTGGGCGGCTGAGCGTTTCGACGTGGCTTTCGCCGTGATCAGCGGGGTGATGCACGCGCATCAACCGGCCGCAACCGTGGCGCGGCTCGCGGCCGTCACCGCGGCGCGGGACAGTTTCGCCCTGGCCGGGCTGTTTCCGCTGGTGACGATATCGGGATCGCTGATCGCGGCGCTGGCGATCAGCGAGGAGGCGTTCGATGCTGATGCGGTGTGGGATGCCGTGACCGTGGATGAGCGCTGGCAGGCGGAGAATTGGGGGGTAGATGCCTTGGAGGCCAAGACCCAGGCGCTGCGCCGCCGCGATTTCATGGCGGCCACGCGGTTTCTGGAGCTTCTGCGTTAATTCACGCCTGACCATCAATCCCGTTTGGTGAAAAACCAGGCTTCAGGTCTGGTAGATGATCGGCTCCACCTGACCCGCCAGATCGGCGCGCTTCAGCGTGAGTTTGGCCAATGTCGGCAGATCATCGTGGAATTTCTTGGGCGTGACGCCCGTGAACTGCTTGATCTCGCGGATGAAGTGGGACTGATCATAAAAGGATTCGCCGATCAGATCCTCCATATCGGCCTCGCCGCGCGCCAGGGTGATCGCGGCGCGGAGCGCCCGATATTTGCGCGCGAGCATCTTGGGCGGCGCGCCATAGAGGCGCTTGCACTGCCGTTCCACCTGCCGGCGCGAAAGGCCGAGCGAATCGACCAATTCGGTCACATCCGGCGAGAGCGAACTGGCCAGCCAATCGTCCACACGCCGGGTGAAGGCCAGCGGCACATCACGGGTGCGCTGCGCCAGGCTGCGGATCACCGCGCTGCCGATCACGACCTTTTCGTCCAGCGTCTCGGCGGCCCGCAGCCGATCAAGCACGCCATCAAGGCTATGACCGAACAGATGCGTCGCATCGATCGCGCGATTGACCAATGTGGATGCCTCGAACCCGGTCAGTGCGCCCCAGCCCGCAGGCAATAGCCCCGCGCCAAAGGCGTGCGCCGGGCCTTCGATCCGCAGCCGCGTGTTGCCCGTGGTCGGGCCGACCAATGCGATGGTGGGGGCTTCCTGCTCGTGACCATCGGCGAACTGATAATCGCCGCGGCCCTTTAGAATAAACCGGATCTGCGCGAAATCGGCGCGCTCCATATCCTCGAAATGCGGTCCATTGACCTTGAAGTCATAGAAGACCGACAGATATTCGCGCAAATCTGCTTCCGGAGCAGCATAGTCCAGAGAGACATCCATAGGGTTGGCGACCTGTTTTTATATTCCCAATATGGACGTAGCTTCTTTCGCCCGCAAAGAAAAGCGGCCCGCCCGGAAATCCGGACGGGCCGTAAGGTAAAAGAACCCCCAATAAAATCGAGAGCCCTTCGGGTCGCAAGGGGCTTATGCGCAAAGGCCGGGTTCCTGTATTGTATGGAATCGACATCTTACGGATTTTATTGGGTTATTTACACCGGTGTCAGTCAGCGCGTGTGCGTCGCGATCCATGAATCCACGCGCTCTTCCATCACATCAAGCGGCACGGGACCGCTTTTGAGGATGACGTCATGAAAGGCGCGGACATCGAATTTATCATCCATTTTGGCAGAAGCCCGGTCGCGCAATTCGCTGATCTTCAACCACCCGACAAGGTAGGCGGTCGCCTGCCCGGGATAGACGATATAGCGTTCGATCGCCTTGACGATACCGCCGGGCGCGTCCGCGGAATTATCCTCTACATAGCGGATCGCCTGCTCGCGGGTCCATTTCTTGTGATGGAGCCCCGAATCGACCACCAGCCGAATCGCGCGGTGCAGTTCCAGTTGGAGCCGTCCGAAATCGCGATAGGGATCGGTATAGAGGCCCATATCCTTGGCGAGCTTCTCCGAATAGAGTCCCCAGCCTTCGGAATAGGCGGTGACCCCGCCGAATTGCCGGAAAGCCGGCACATCCTTCAATTCGGTCTGGATCGAACGCTGAAGGTGATGCCCCGGAATGCCCTCGTGATAAAAAAGCGCCTCCACTTCGAACAGCGGCATATCGTTCATGTCATAGAGATTGGCATAATAGGTGCCGGGCCTTGAGCCATCGGGCGCGGGCGATTGATAAAAGGCCTTGCCCGCCGATTTCTCGCGAAACGCCTCCACCGGCTTCACGACCATCGGTGCCTGGGGCAGCACCCCGAACCATTCCGGGAGCTTGGCCGTCACCCACTGCTTGGCCTTTTCGGTCTCCGCCAGATACAGCGCCCGGCCTTCGGGGGTGTTGGGCGCGTAGAAGCGCTTATCTTCGCGCATGAATTTGAAGAAGGCGGGAAGATCGCCTTGGAACCCCGTCCGCGTCATGATCTCGCGCATCTCGCCATGGATGCGCGCGACATTATCGAGCCCCACCTGATGGATCTGGTCCGGGGTCATCGCGGTGGTGGTATAGTTCGACAGGCGCTCGGCATAATAAGCCGTGCCATCCTTGAACCGCCAGATCCCGTCGTCGGTGCCCGCGATCTTCTCCTGCCGTTCCATCTCGGCGATCAGGCGGACATAGGCAGGCTTCACCTTTTGGAGCAGCGCATCGGCGGCCAATGCCAACAGCGCATCCTTATCCGCCTGTGTGATGGAGAGCTTCTCGACCTTGCCCTTGAAATCCGCATAAAGCGGTGCCTCGGTGGCGATTTTTGTGAAGGGAAAGCCCGAGATGACGTTCTGCGCATCGGACAGGATATAGGGATAGACCCATTTGGGCGGGGATTTGCCCGCATCGGCCTGTTCCTTCGATGCCGCGATCAACTGGTCCATCACCAGGCCGAGGCCGTTGAGACGGCTGATATAGGCCTCGGCATCCGTCTTCGTATCGATCCGGTGAATGTTGATCAGGAACGCCGGCAACTGCGCGTGCGGCCCGTTCATCTGATCGAACACATATTCATTCTTGCGGAAAGCGAAGGCCGCATCGCGCCGGGCGATCAGCTTTTCGAACAAGCGGAAGGAAAGCTGATTCTCCGCATTGAGTTTCGCCGGCGCGAAGCGCGCGCGCATAGCTTTCAACGCGGCCTGATCGGCGTCATGCTCGCGCACCGCTTCGACATCCGAAAAATCGCCCCATTTGCCATAATCGCCATCGCGGATCCCGCGCTGCGCCTTGGTCGTCGGTGAATGCGCCAGTTGCTCCGCGTCATAGTCCGCGAAAAAGGCGAGAATAGCGGCATCCTGCGCTTCCTGCGCTGCGGACGTTTGTGCCACGGCGGGGGTGAATAGAAACGGAGACGCCAATGTGAGGGCGACGGCGGAAACGGCGTGAAACAGGCGCATGCGGTTTTTGCTCCCTTGGATTGCGATGACGGAGCCTAACGCATTGAAGCGCCGATGGGAAAGCGGCGCATGACGCCGATCGAACCGCCATGGCCGTTGATCGAAAGCGCCAAGGACTTTGACGCTGGGGCGACGCGCCGCCATAGCGCGGCCATGGCTCTCTATCCCCTCCTCCGTCCGCTTGTCTTCCGTCTGGATGGGGAGCGCGCGCACCGGCTGACCTTGGCCGGATTGAAGCTGCTCCCGGTGGGGCGTCCGCCCGCCGCCGATCCCCTGCTCGCGACGCGCGTGGCCGGCTTGGATTTCCCCAATCCGATCGGCCTGGCCGCGGGCTTCGACAAGGATGGCGAGGTGCCGCACACCATGCTGGGGCTGGGCTTCGGCTTTGCCGAACTCGGCACGCTGACCCCGCTGCCGCAGGAGGGCAATCCCAGGCCGCGGCTGTTCCGGCTGGCGGAGGACGAAGCGGTGATCAACCGCATGGGCTTCAACAATGGCGGCCAGTTGGCAGCGCTGGCGCGGCTGAAAACGCAGGCCGGCCGGCCCGGCATCATCGGCGTGAACATCGGTGCCAATAAGGACAGCGACGACAGAATCGCGGACTATGCCCGGGGCGTCACGACCATGGCATCCGTTGCCAGCTATCTTACGGTCAATATCAGCTCCCCCAACACGCCCGGCCTGCGCGCCTTGCAGGATGCCGGGGCGCTGGATGCGCTGCTCGATGCCATCATGGCGGCACGCGGCCCCAAAGGCCCGCCGGTGTTTCTGAAAGTGGCACCCGATCTCGAGCCCGCAGACATAGACGATATCGCGCGCATCGCGATCGAACGGCGGATCGACGCGCTGATCGTATCCAACACCACGATCGGCCGCCCACGCTTGAAAAGTGCTTTTGCGGGAGAGAATGGCGGGCTATCCGGCGCGCCCTTGCGCGATCTGGCCCAGCAGCGGCTCGCCGATTTTTACAAGGCGACGGGCAAGGCCATGCCCATGATCGGCGCGGGCGGAATCGCTTCTGCGGACGAAGCCTATGCCCGCATTCGGGCGGGTGCCAGTTTGATCCAGCTTTATTCGGCATTGGTCTATCACGGCCCCGGCCTGGCCACTGAGATTGCCGCGGGGCTGAAGAGCTTGCTGATCCGGGACGGGTTCAAGTCCGTGGATGAGGCGGTGGGAGTGGACGCCACTTAGCGCTTTGCTCCGCGGCCCGCGGGCGGCTATTACGGCGATCATGAAGAAAATCCTGGTCGCCCTCCTCGCCTTCCTCCTCATTCCAAATCCCGTTTCCGCCAAGGGCGGCGTCGCCTCCGCAGCGGATCCGCGCGCGGCGGAAGCCGGGCGCACGATCCTGCGCGAAGGCGGCAGCGCGGCGGATGCGCAGATGGCGATGATGCTCGCGCTGACCGTGGTGGAGCCGCAATCCTCCGGCATCGGCGGGGGCGGCTTTTTCGTCTATCATGACGCCAAGGCGGGCAAGACCTTCACGGTGGATGGCCGCGAGAAAGCCCCCATGTCCGCTTCCCCCCGGCTCTTTCTGGGCGCGGACGGCAGGCCGCTCAATTTCCTGCAGGCCTTTCCCGGCGGCAAATCGGTGGGCGTTCCGGGCAATATCCGGTTGATGGAAGTGGTGCACAGGAAATGGGGCACATTGCCCTGGGCGGCCTTGTTCGCACCCGCGATCAAGCTGGCAGACGAGGGCTTTGCCGTGACGCCTGTGCTGGAATCCCGGATCGCGGGCATGGGCAAATTGTGGGACGATTTTCCCGCGATCAAGGCGCTTTACTGGCAGGATGGCCGGCCCAAGCGCGTGGGCGACACCGTGCGCAATCCGGCGCTGGCCACATTGCTCCGCACCGTGGCAGCGGAGGGGCCGGACAGCTTCTATTCGGGTGACATCGCCGCCAGCATCGTCAACGCCGTGGCCCAAACCGAGCGCAATCCGACCATGCTGACCCGCGCCGACCTGGCCAGTTACCGCGCCGCCGAGCGCGCGCCGGTCTGCTTCAAATACCGGGTCTACAAGCTCTGCGGCATGGGGCCGCCCTCTTCGGGCGCGACCACGGTATTCCAGATTCTCGGAATGCTCGAACGCTTCGACATGAAAAAGATGGGCAAGGATTCGCCCGCCGCCTGGCATCTGATCGCCGAAGCCATGCAGCTTGCTTATGCGGACCGCGAAAAATATCTGGGCGATCCCGATTTCGTATCGGTGCCGGTGAAGGGCTTGCTCGACAAGACCTATATCAAATCGCGCTCCAGGCTGATTTCCGAGGCCAAGGCGCTTGGCAGCTACAATGCGGGGACGCCACCCGGTGCCGAAAAGCGCACGGCCGCCATCTCCAGTGAAGTCGCAGGCACCACAAACTTCGCCGCCGCCGATGGTTCCGGCAATCTCGCCACCATGACGTCGACCGTGGAAGGACCGTTCGGCAGCCAGCTCATCGCATCGGGCATGGTGCTGAACAATGAACTGACCGATTTCACCTTCGCCCCTGAAAAGGACGGCGCGCCCGTGGCGAATGCGGTGGCCGCGGGGAAGCGCCCGCTCTCCTCCATGTCCCCCACGATGGTGTATGATGCCAAGGGCCGGCCCATCCTCGCGCTGGGATCCGCCGGCGGCAAAAGGATCATCATGCACGTGACCAAGACGCTGATCGGCGTGCTCGATTTCGGCCTGCCCGCGCAGGATGCGATCGCGCTGCCCAACATATATTTCGGTGGCAATGCCGTGTTGGTGGAACAGGGGACGCCGCTCGCCGCGTTACAGGCCGATCTCGCGGCGCTGGGCCAGAAGGTGGTGAGTGCGGATCTTGGCTCCAAGGTAAATGCGGTGGAACGCACCCCATCCGGCTGGCGTGGCGCCTTCGATCCGCGCAGCGAGGGTGCAGCCCTGGCCGAATAGGCCAGCCCCTCCCGCATTCCCCGCTTTCAGGAGAATTTGTTGCGCGCCATCCCTATTCTGGGCCTGAGCCTCGTGCTCGGCGTGGCGGGCGGCTCCGGCTATGCGCTGCTGTTTCCCAGCCCCGTGCCCAAAGCAGTGACCGTGCCGATCCCGGCCGCACGACCCAAGACCATGGCTAGCCCGACCAAGACGCCCGTCTTGTGCCAGGGACAAAAGCTGCAGCCCCCGCCCGTATCGCCGGACGGGCGGCTGATGAATCATTTTCCCTATGCCGAAGCCACACCTGCCGAACTTGTAGACCCGCCCAAGAATTTTGGCGGCGCGGGCTGTCCCTCGATCCACCGGGACATGCTGGTGCCGCTGAACCAGATGATCGCCGCAGCCATCAAGGACGACAAAGCGGTGGGCCAAGCGATCATGGGCGTATCCTGCTATCGCTCCATCCCGCGGCAGGCCGATCTGTTCTGCCGGGGCGACCGGATCGCGAAGCGCGGCTATGCCGGCCAGGCGCGGTGGGTGGCTCCACCGGGCTATAGCGAACACTCAACGGGCCTCACGATCGATTTCGGTTCGCGTGGCACCCCCAAATGCCATGCCGAAACCTGCTTCAAGGATACGCGCGCGGGGCAGTGGATCGCGCGCAATGCGCGCCGATACGGTTTCGAAATGTCCTTCCCGCAGGGCAATCGCCAGGGCGTATCGCCAGAACCCTGGCATTTCCGCTTTGTTGGAACCGATCATGCGCGCGCGGTTTTCAATGCTGCGCGCCGTGCAAACTAGACTAGGCTGCGTCACGAGATACAAGGCTAGGGTGTGGCGTCGATAGCGCCCGCATCCCGATGGAGAGACCATGCGCGAACTGGAACATTTCCCCAATCTGGTCACCATGTTTTTCACGCGCGCAGCCGAGCTGGGGGACGCACCCTTTCTCTGGCACAAAGCGGGCGGGCGCTGGCATAGCCGGAGCTGGCGCGAGACGGCGGAGACGGTGGCCGCGCTTGCCGCAGGGTTGAAGCGCATCGGCATGAAGCCCGGCGACACGATCATGCTGGTGTCCGAAAACCGGCCCGAATGGTGTATCGCGGATCTGGCTATCATGGCCGCGGGCTGCATCACCGTGCCGACCTACACCACCAATACCGAACGCGATCACCAGCATATCCTGGAGGATAGCGAGGCCAAGGCGGTGATCGTCTCCAACGATAAATTGAGCCGCGCGGTGATGCCTGCGATCCTGCGATCCTCCCGCGTGCGCGCACTGATCGGGATCGACAAGCTGCGCATCGGGCAAGCATCCGGCAATGCGGAATTCTATGACTGGCAGGCGCTGATCGCCGCCGAAACACCCGATGTCGCCGGGATCGCGCGGGCATCCGAAGGCGTGACCCGCGACGATCTGGCCTGCATCATCTATACCAGCGGCACCGGGGGCAGCCCCCGCGGCGTGATGCAGCATCACGGCGCGATCCTTCACAATGTGGAGGGCTGTGTTGACGTAATCTCGAATGATTTCGGCTGGGACGACGAGGTGTTCCTCTCATTCCTGCCGCTCTCCCATGCCTATGAGCATTCCGGCGGACAATTCTTCCCGATCGGGCTGGGCGGACAGATCTATTATTCCGAAGGGCTGGACAAACTCGCCTCCAATATCGAGGAAGTACGCCCCACGATCATGGTCGTGGTCCCGCGGCTGTTCGAGGTGCTGCGCCAACGCATGGTGAAGACGATCGACAAGCAGGGCGGCCTCGCGCCCAAGCTGCTCAAGCGCGCGCTGGGCCTGGGTGCCAAGGATCTGGACCGCGGGATACCCTTTTGGGACCGCCCCATGAACTATTTCATCAACAAGACGCTGCGGCCCAAGATCCAGGAGAAATTCGGCGGACGGATGAAGGCGCTGGTCTCCGGTGGCGCGCCGCTCAATCCCGATATCGGCGTGTTTTTCCATTCGCTCGGGCTGACGCTGCTCCAGGGCTATGGCCAGACCGAAGCCGCGCCCGTGATTTCATGCAACCGCCCCAGCGCCGGCCTGAAGATGGATACGGTCGGCCCGCCCTTGCTCAATACCGAGGTGAAGATTGCCGAGGATGGCGAAATTCTGATCCGTGGCGAGCAGGTGATGAAGGGCTATTGGCGCAACGCCGCCGAAACCGAACGCGTGCTGCAAAAAGGATGGCTGCACACCGGCGATATCGGGCATATCGACGACCGCGGCCGCATCGTCATCACCGACCGCAAGAAGGATCTCATCATCCTCGACAAGGGCGACAATGTGTCCCCGCAAAAGGTGGAGGGGATGCTGACGCTTCAGACCGAGATTGGACAGGCGATGGTCTCGGGCGATCGCCGGCCCTATCTGGTCGGGCTGATCGTGCCCGATGCGGAATGGGTGCGGGACTATGCCGAGAAGGAAGGCCTGCCATCGGATATCGCGCTGCTGCGCGAGCATGAATGCTTTCGCGCCGCCGTCTCTGCCGCCGTGGACCGTGTGAACCGCGACCTGTCCACGACCGAGAAGATCCGCCGCTTCATCTTCGCCGATGAACCCTTTTCGATCGACAATAAGCAGATGACGCCTTCGCTCAAGATCCGCCGCCATGTGATCAAGGAGATTTACGGCGAGCGGACCGACGCGCTTTACAAGGCCTGATTACAGGGGGCTGACGGCTCAGCCGGGTCGATAGGGGACAAAATCGCCGAGCGCACAGCTTCCCGTTTCGAAACCGGCAACCAGATCCGCCACCCGCGCGATATCCCCGCGACAAAGCTGACCGGTCGGCGTGCGCGTAATCAATGTGCGGCTGTTGGTGAGGCCGGGGCACCCGCCATAGGGATCGTTGCGGTAGCTGAGCTTGCTGTTGATCCGATAGATCAATGTGCGTTCGCCATAGACCTGCATCGAATCCACATTGCGCAGCGTGATGCAGGACACGGGTTTTCCCGGCACCTTGCCTGCAAGCGCCTTGGCGAGCTTGGCTTCTTCCCGATCGATCCGCGCCTGCGCAGCGGGGGATGGCGGCACATCGGCGCAGGCCGACACCAGCAGAGAAGCCATGATGGGCAAAAACATGCGCATAAGTTCGAATCCTTAAATGCGTCGCGTTCCCCCGAACCCGATCAATCTAGCGCATTCAGCCCTTGAATCCATCCTTTTCGGCGCGGCGACGGCCCAATTCTTGCGCATCCTTCGCGCGCATGAAGGGATTGGTCTCTTGCTCCAGCGCGATCGTCGTCGGCACGGTCGGCTCGCCACGCGCGCGCGCGGCATCGACTGCGGCCATGCGCGATGCGATCGCGGCATTCCCCGGCTCCGCAACCAGCGCATAGCGCCCATTGGACTGGGTATATTCATGCGCGCAATAAACCGCGGTATCGCCGGGCAGGGCTTTCAATTTCTGCATATTCTCGAACATCTGCTCCGGCGTACCTTCGAACAGGCGGCCGCAGCCCATGGCGAACAGCGTGTCGCCGACAAAGGCGACATCCTCCGTGGGCAGATAATAAGCGATATGCCCTGCCGTGTGCGCGGGCACGTCGATCACCTGCGCGGACACTGATCCCAAAGCCGCGCGATCGCCTTCGCCCACCTTTACGTCCAGCGTGGGAATGCGTGCGGCTTCCGCCGCTGGCCCGGTGATCGTGCAGCCCGTGGCCGCCTTGATTTCCGCATTGCCGCCGGTGTGATCAGGGTGCCAGTGCGTGTTCCAGATCTGCGTGATTGTCCAGCCGCGCGCATCCGCCGCTGCCAGCACGGGTTCGGCAACAGCGGGATCGACCACCATGGTCTCGCCCGAAGCGGGTTCGTGCACCAGCCACACATAATTGTCGCTGAGCACGGGAATGCAGACGATTTCGATCATGTATAAAACTCCTGCGCACGGCGCGCGGCCTTGACGAATATACGGGTGAGCTCCTCCGCGGGGAGAGGCTGCGCAAGCCTGGCCGATTGGCCGCTCCATAGCGTCGAAAAATCGGTGCGGCCTTGCGCTTCAGCCGCCTTCCGCAATTCGGTCAGTGCCACAGACGCATAAGGGAATGGCGGGGCCAAGGCACTGACCGGGCCAATCTCTTCCATCAGGCGATTGGGCAGCCCGCGCGCCAAACGCCCCGTAATGAGATTGGTGAAACGGGTTTGCGTCGTGCCCGCACCGATCTGCCCGGCCAGAGACGCGCGGTGGAGCGGGGAGGCCAGACTTTCAGGGGAGCGCAGATAGGCCGTGCCGATCTGCACGGCATCAGCGCCCAGCGCAAAGGCGGCGGCAATCCCACGTGCATCCGCTATGGCCCCGGCCGCGATGACCGGCACCGATACGGCGTCCTTGATCTGCGGCACCAGCGCGAACAGGCCCATCTCTGTGCCCTGCGGACCGGGGAGGAAGCGCCCCGAATGGCCGCCCGCCTCAAACCCCTGGGCGATCACGCCATCCACGCCCATGCTCTCCAGATAAACCGCCTCGGCAATCGTGGTCGCGGTGGACATTATGGCCGCGCCCGTCGCCTTGACCCGATCCAACAGCGCGCTTTCGGGAAGACCGAAGTGGAAGCTGACGATCTCCGGCCGCACGCGCTCGACGACCGCACACATGGCGTCGTCGAAAGGCTGTCGCAATGGCGGCGGTTCGTCAGGCGGGCCAACCCCATATTCCGCATAATAGGGTGCAAGCGCCTTGTGCCACGCCGTCTCATCAGGCTGCGGCCCCAGCACATGGCAGAAGAAATTGAGGTTGAGCGGCCCTTTCGCAACCGCCCTCACCTGCGCCACCTGTGGCTCCACCTGATCCGGCGTCAGCAAGGCGCAGGGCAATGACCCGACTCCCCCACCCCGGATCGCGGCACCCGCAAGTTCGACGCCGCCCGACCCGGCCATCGGCGCCTGGATCACCAGACGCCCGCCGAGCCAGTCCGGGGTCACCAGCTTCCAATATTGGGCATGGACACCCAGGGTTCGGCCGGTTCCAGATGACCATCCTGCAGCAATTCGATCGAGATATGATCGGGCGTGCGCACGAACGCCATATGACCATCACGCGGAGGACGGTTGATCGTGACGCCGGCATCCATCAGCCGCTGGCATGTGGCGTAGATATCATCCACGCGGTAAGCCAGATGCCCGAAATTGCGGCCACCGTCATACGTTTGCGGATCCCAATTATGGGTGAGTTCCACCTGCGCATCCTCCTGCCCCGGCGGGGCCATGAAGATCAGCGTGAAGCGGCCCGCCTCATTATCGAAGCGCTTGACTTCCTTTAGGCCGATCAACTCGAAGAATTTGATCGTCGCATCGGGATCGGTGACGCGGATCATGGTGTGGAGATATTTCATGGGAATGGACCTGTTCGCAAAAGACTGTCGCTCCGCGATATAGGGCCAGGGGACGGAATTTTACAGGCCCGTCAGGGCGTCTCGGCGTCCAGCGCCTTCAAAGCAGCGGCGGCGGATCTGGCCGCATTGCTCTCCGGCTGGCTGGCGATCGCGCTTTTCCAGGCGGTGCGGGCGGCATCCGGCGCGCCACCGAGCAACGCGATATTCCCAGCTTCCAGCGCGACCGAAGCGTCATCGGGGGAGCGCATGGTGGCTTCGCCGATATCCGCCTTGGCGCGGTCCAGATCGTTCATCATCCGCGCCAGCGTGGCCGAGAGCAGCCAGGCCAGCGGATCGGCGGGAACGAGCTTCACGGCCTGATCCAGATCAGATCGTGCGCCCTGCATATCCTTTAGCGCGAAGGCCGCCCGCGCGCGATCGAGATGCGCCTCACCCGCTTTGTCGCCCTCCAGCACGCCCGATGCGAGCGCGGCATCGAAATCCCCGCGGGCGGCTTGATATTCAGCCGCCGCCAGGCGCGCATTGCCGCCCTGGACCCACAGATTGGCGGCGCGCGCATCCTTCGCCGCCTCCGCTTCCCGCGCGGCTTGCTCGAACGCAACGGCCGCCGGCGCCCAGCGCGCCTGCGCCGCATAAGCCAGCCCCAGGCAATGGCGCGCCGCAAAACCGCCGCCACGCACGCGCCAGTCATTGGCCTGGGTGATGGCCTTGTCCGCATCGGCCTCGATCAGCGACACGCACGCCTGAAACCGCTGCTCATCCTGAACCGAGGGCGACGGGGCGAGGGCAGCCTGAGCGGCGAGCAGAAGGGCAAGGATCATGCGGTCTCCAACAGGCCTTCCACCGTGGCGATCAGCACTTTCAGATCCCCATCGCGTGAAAGGCGGTGATCGCCGTCCTTGATCAGGATCACCTGCACATCGTCTGAACGAAGCTGCGCCGCCAGATGGGTGCTGTGATTCCAGGGCACTTCCGGATCGCGCTGCCCGTGCAACAGGCGCACCGGACAATCGATTTCCGGCTTGCGGCGGAGTAGGCGGTTCGCCTCGCCGGATTGCCAGAAGATACGCGTGGCCACCATCGGTGCATCGCCATAATCAGACGGCTTTTCGATCCGGCCATAGCTCAGCATCTGGATCTTCTCATCCTGGGTGAAGCCCCAATCCGTGAAATCCGGCGCGGCGGCGACGCCCACAAGCGCGGCCATGCGATCGGGGCGGTCTATCGCCGCCAGCAGCATGATCCAGCCGCCCATGGAGGAACCGACAAGGATCACCGGCCCCTCGATCAGCGTATCGATCAGGAACAACGCATCATCGCGCCAGCCGGTCAGCGTACCCGATTCGAATTCGCCCTCGCTTTCGCCGCATCCGGCATAATCGAAACGGAGCATGGCGCGGCCCGTCGCTGCGGCCCAGCCATCAAGCGCGAGCGCCTTGGTGCCCTGCATGTCGGACATGTAGCCGGGCAGGAAGACGATGGTGGGGCCGGTGCCTGCGCGATGGGCATAAGCAAGGCGGAGGCCGTCGGGCCGGGCGATATATCGGGTTTCAGTCATGGGGCGGGCTTCTATCCTGTCGCCCCCGCGCCGTCATGCTGAACTTGTTTCAGCATCCATTCTGTCACCCGGCAGAGGTCGGGACTTTGAAATGGACCCTGAAACGAGTTCAGGGTGACGGTAGAGTGGCCAAAACATCAATCAAACCCGAAAAATGGCCCGCGCTTCACATCCTTGTCATTGTGGCAGATGTTTACCAGCGCATCCCATTCATCCCGCGTGAGCGCGGGGGTGTAGGCCCGGCCCTTGACCGCGCTGCCGGCGAAGACCTTTTCGCGGGCGTGGGACAGCGGATGGCTGGCGACATAGCTCAGCGCCATGCTCGCCCGGCCAAGCTTCTGCTCCATCTTCGCCAGTCGCTGGAAAAAGCCGGCGGTGCCCATGGGCGAAATGCCCGCGGCGGCCAGGCCGGCCACAGCGGCGGCATCGGCGTTCGACTCCGCCTCACGCGAATAGGTGGCCGCGAGAAGCGCGTTGAACGCGCCGCCCGCATCACCGCTGACCCCGCCCAGCAGCACGCTCAATCCCGCTTGGCGGAGCAGCGCCTGCACCACATCGCGATGCTGCACATGGCCGATCTCATGCCCCAGCACGCCCGCCACTTCGTCCGCCGATTCGGCTTCCTGCAGCAATTCCTGGAAGATGATGATCTTGCCCCCGGGCAGTGCCACAGCGTTCACCATATCCACATTCGCCACGCGCACCTGCAGCGGCAGACCCTTGGGATTGATCCGGCGCGTGAGCTTGTCGAGCGCGGCCTGCCCGCCTGCGCCGTTGCACAGCCGCCCGCCGAAATCGCCGACGATCGCATCGCCCAGCCGCCGTTCCCAACTGGAAGGCACATAGGGCGCGATCCAGCGCGGGGCGCTGAGCACCACGAACACCGTGATCGCGGCGAGCACCAGAAACACCGTGGTCGAGCGACCCAGCCCGAAGCGATCCACCATCCGGCCATAGCGTTCCGCGCGCGGCAGATGCGCCAGAATATCCGGCGGGATTGCGCCGGTTATTCCGAGCCGCCAGCCGGGCCGGTCCTTCAGTCCATACACCGCGTCCGCGCCCGAAGCCTCGCGCGCGATCAACGACGCCCAAGCGATCGGGCCATCCTCACCCAGTTCATCCACCAGCGTGAAGCCATCCGCCGACGCGATCAGCCGCGGCGTGCGCTTGCGCGCGGTGCGCCCGTCATAATGCCAGACCGGCAGGCCGGGCGCCGACGCATCCTCCATGGATCAGAGTGCCCCGACATCGAAGGCATCCAGCAGGCCTTCGCCCTGCCCGGGCTGGCGCGTGCTCGATTGCGTGAGCCGATCGAGATCCACCTCCCCTGTCGCCTCGAGATAGTTCACGCCGAACCGCCATGTGCGATAGCGGATGAATGGACCGACCAATGCGATCGGGAGGGCGATGGCCGCGATCATGCCGAAAAAGGCGGCGCGATTGCCGGCAAAGGGATCCCGCCCCGGTTGCAGATCCGCAAAGCCCGAGAAGACGCCGAATGCGGCCAGAGGGACGATCGCAATGATCGCCGCGATCAACCAGATCCCGAGATTGCCCAGAAACAGCAGCAGCCAATGCTTGGTCCGCGCGGTGAAGGCGAAACCGATTTCGCTGAGCTTCACCGCGCCCACGGCTTCGCGCAGAAACGCGGCGTAGAAAGCCAGGGCGAACAGCGGCAGCGCGATGTAGATCGCGCCAAAGACGCCGAATATCAAGATCATGACGCCCGCGCCCGAAGCGTTGCCCATGGCCATGGCGATCGGGATCATCGCGATCCCGAGACCGATCATCAGCACCCATGGCGCCGCATAGCAGATGATGAAGCGCAGGAAGATGCTGCCCCAGAAGGCATTGGATTCGAAGCGGTGATCGCCGAAGCTCATCGCATTCCAACGCTCGTTCCACAGCTTGGTCATCGACCAGGGGATGAGCAGACCGAGCGCCAAGAATCCGATGACCGTTTTCCACATATAGGACCAGCCATAGGCAAAGCCCTGATCATCGCTGCCGCCGCGAATGCCGTGCCAATAGGTGCGGCTCAGCCGGTAGCGCAACACCCGGAATTTCGCGATCCCGAACAGATAGAAGAGCGCGCCATAGATCAGCCCCCCCAGTGCGAAGGCCGCCGCTGCATGACCCCGCAGGATCAGCCCCTGAACCACGAATTGCATCACGAACAACGGCACAAAGACCAGCGCCAGCACCACGACGAACCCGATCAGCAGTTCAAGCCCGGTGCCGGTCCATTCCAGCCGATCGTCGATAAAGCGTGTGCGGCTCCAGAAATAACGGCGTTCGCGTGTGGTCGCCCAGAAACGGTAAAGGCCCAGTGTCACGATGGTGAGCAAAAGATTGGTGAGCGCGATCGGCAGGAATTCCTTCCAACTGCCGCTGAATTCGAAGGCGGTGCCTTCGTCGATATCGTCGCCCATAATCCCCCGCTTTTCATTTGCCTCACGAGGACTTGGCATTGAAGACGGGGCCGGGTCAATCTTGGATGGCTATTCTCAGATCACCCATTCGATCGACGTCATTTCGATGTTCGCTTCCAGCTTGCGCGCACGCTTGGCGACCATCATCTCGTAAAGCTGCTTCACCGTACCGCTGCCCGTGACCACGAAGAGGCGCGGCACGAAACCGTGGATGATGCACGCGAGCCCGCCCGCGATCATCGCCACACCGAAGCCGGAGGCCGCGCGGAAATGCTCGCCATAGCTTTCGTCGAGACTGGCCGGGTGATCGAGAAACCATTTGCGCAGCACGGTCGCATCCTTGTCATTGCACGCTGAGGTGGCCCGCATAGCATCAAAATGGCGCGTGCGTCATGCCTCTATCATCCATCCCTTGCCCTGCGCCGCCCTTCGCGGGCATAAGCCGCGCGCGCAGTCCCGCGCATGTAAGGCAAGACCTCATACCATGTCCGAAATGTTCAAGATCACGCTTCCCGACGGCTCCGTCCGCGAGGTAGCTGCGGGGACCACCCCGGCGGACATTGCGGCAGCGATCGGTCCGGGCCTCGCGAAGGCGGCGATCGCGGCGCGGGTGGATGGCGAATTGCGCGATATCATGCGCCCGCTGGAGGGCGATGCGCACTTGGCGCTGGTCACGAGCCGGGACGAGGCCGATGCGCTGGAACTGGCGCGGCACGACTATGCGCATATCCTGGCAGAGGCGGTGCAGAGCCTGTTTCCCGGCACGCAGATCACCTTCGGCCCCTCCACCGATGACGGTTTCTATTACGATTTCGCGCCCCCCAAAATCGATGGCAAGGACCGCCCGTTCACGGACGAGGATCTGCCCGCGATCGAGGCCGAGATGCGCAGGATCATCGCGGCGGACAAGCCGCTGGTGCGCGAAGCCTGGAGCCGCGCGGATCTAATCCGGCGCTGGACCGAGCAGGGCGAGACGTTCAAGGCCGAATGGGCGGCCGAACTGCCGGGCGATGAACCGCTGACCGTCTATTGGTCTGGCGGCGAGTGGCTCGACATGTGCCGCGGCCCGCATCTGGCCTCCACGGGAAAGCTCGATCCGCAGGCGTTCAAGCTGACGCGCGTTTCGGGCGCTTATTGGCGCGGCGATCAGAACAACGCGATGCTGAGCCGCATCTATGGCACGGGCTGGCTCAACAAGAAGCAGCTCGATGCGCATCTGCTGCGGCTGGAGGAAGCCGCCAAGCGCGACCATCGCAAGATCGCGCAGGAAATGGACCTGTTCCACCTGCAAAGCGAAGCGCAAGGCTCGGTATTCTGGCATCCCAAGGGCTATCTGCTGTGGCGGCAGCTCGAGGCCTATATGCGCCGCAAGCTGGACGCGGCGGACTATCAGGAGGTGAAGACCCCGCAGCTTATGGATTCGCGTCAGTGGGAGGCGTCGGGCCATTGGGGCAAATATCGCGAGAACATGTTCGTGGTGCCCGATGAAGTGCCCAATGTGGAAGAGGAAGGCCCGGTGCTTTCGGGCCAGGGCGATCTCATGGCGCTCAAACCGATGAACTGCCCCGCGCATGTGCTGATCTTTCGCCAAGGCATCAAATCCTATCGCGATCTGCCGCTGCGCCTGGCGGAATTCGGCTGCTGCCACCGCAACGAGCCGCATGGCGCGCTGCACGGCATCATGCGCGTGCGGCAGTTCACGCAGGATGACGCGCATATCTTCTGCCGCGAGGATCAGATCGTCGAGGAAGTGCGGCTGTTCTGCAATCTGCTCGACGAGATTTACAAGGATCTGGGTTTCGAAAGCTATGCGATCAAGCTGGCGCTGCGCCCCGAAAAGCGCTTCGGCACCGAGGCCATGTGGGACAGGGCCGAGCAGAATTTGCGCGACGCCGTGGCGCAGGCCGGGCGCGCGGGGCCGGAATATGGCTGGGAGGAACTGCCCGGCGAAGGCGCTTTCTATTCGCCCAAGCTGGAATTCCATCTGACCGATGCGATCGGGCGGACCTGGCAATGCGGCACGATCCAGCTCGATTACGTGCTGCCCGAGCGGCTCGACGCAAGCTATGTCGGCGAGGATGGCGAGCGGCATCGCCCCGTGATGCTCCACCGCGCGATCCTCGGCACGTTCGAACGCTTTCTTGGAATCCTGATCGAGCATCATGCCGGGCGTTTCCCGCTCTGGCTGGCCCCCGTGCAGGCCGTGATCGCCACCATCGTATCCGATGCGGATGAGTATGCGCGCGCGGCGACGGCCAGGCTGGAGGCCGCGGGCATCCGCGTGGAGACCGATCTGCGCAACGAGAAGATCAATTATAAGGTGCGCGAGCATTCGCTGGCGAAGGTTCCGCATCTGCTGGTGATCGGCAAGCGCGAGGCGGAGGAAGGCACCGTCGCCATCCGCACGCTGGGCCGCGAGGGCCAGCGTGTGATGCCGCTGGACGAGGCGATTGCGATGCTGCGGGCGGAAGCCACGCCGCCGGATCTACGCTAGGCTGGAAAACCGTTCGATTGCAGCGCTGTGATCACCTGATCGTAGCGCTGCACCGGATTGAGCATCGGCCCGCCCTCACCCGACAGGCTGCCACACAGATGGACCGCGTAAACCGGCGCATTCCAGAGCGTGCGCGCGTTGGCGAGCAGCGTGTGGTCCCCGCTCAAAATCGCTTCCATCAGCAGGGGACTGAGCGTCATCACGGTATCGACCGTGGGCAAAGGCGCGGCGGCGTTTAGCCGGGTCAGGAAGGCCGGGCCGAGGCCGAGCGTGCCGGGGCCATCCTCAGCCGCCGCCAGCACGGCGCAGGCATGGATATAATAAGGAAGCACCGCACTGCCCGGCCGCCACGCCATCACACAATTGTTGACCGCCCAGCGTGCGCGAATCTCGCCATCGGCCCGCCACAGCCAGAGTTCGCGGCACAGCATTTCGTGATCCAGGAGATCCACCGCGAAAGCTGCCGGATCGAGCACCAGCACGTCGGAATCGATCCACACGATCTGATCCCAGCCCTCCGCCAGAAACCGCCGGCACCATAAGAGCCGCGCAAGATCGCTCATCGGTAATTTGCGATCGGCACAGGCACTTGCAAAGTCCGGCGGCAACGGATCAAACAGCTCATTGCCCAGCAAGCGGTGGCTATACCCCTTCGTCTCCGCCCAATTGCGCACCGATTCCACGCAGCGCGCCACCCATGCAGGCGCTGCAGCGGGATCGC
The DNA here is from genome assembly GCF_014199215.1 of Sphingobium boeckii. GTDB lineage: Bacteria > Pseudomonadota > Alphaproteobacteria > Sphingomonadales > Sphingomonadaceae > Sphingobium_A > Sphingobium_A boeckii. The sequence goes on along the minus strand of NZ_JACIJC010000001.1, from coordinate 330,357 downwards.
ACGATTGGAAGATGAGCGTGCCCCCGGCCATGCGGCTTGGTGCCATGCTTGAGCATCCAAGTGAAGCATGGAGGCCACGCTGGTGCGTAAATCGTCATGCCATCTTGGCGCAGCCCCTTTTCTTAACGGCGACGAATCGCTAAGTGGCAGCCTGAACCGGAATCAAACAGGAGCCTTTGCTATACGTCCGCCCATGTCCCGTGGCCCTAAGGGCCCGACGCCGATGCCGAATAACGGCCCGCGCTATAATGAATTCATCGTCTCGCCGAAGGTCCGTGTGATCGACGAAAATGGCGAGAATTTGGGCGTCATGTATACCAAGGAGGCGATGGAGCAGGCTGCCGAAGTGGGCCTGGATCTGGTCGAGGTCTCTCCCAACGCTGATCCCCCCGTCGCGAAATTCCTCGATGTGGGCAAATTCAAATATGAGGCCCAGAAAAAGGCCAACCTCGCCCGCAAGAGCCAGAAGACGCAGGAGATCAAGGAGATCAAGATGCGTCCCAACATCGACGATCATGATTATGATACGAAGATGAAGGCGATCCACAAGTTCATCGGTGAGGGTGACAAGGTGAAGGTGACGCTGCGTTTCCGCGGACGTGAGCTTTCGCACGGCCAGCTTGGCATGGTGTTGCTGCAGCGCGTGCAGGACGACACTGCGGAGGATGCCAAGGTGGAAGCCTATCCCCGCATGGAAGGCCGTCAGATGCTGATGGTGTTGTCGCCGAAATAAGGCGCAATACCGAAGCCTCGAATTTTCAGGTTTCGCCCCAAAATTCAAACGCTTTCGAAATAATTTTCCGTACTCACGGATCGAAAAGGCCGCCGGAGCGCTTCCGGCGGCCTTTTTGTTGCGCGCGGGACGCAGCCATCCCGAAATGAGCGGAGTATTCCGTAGCGTCAATTCCGACATACCATACCAGTGTGGCAAAAAGGCCGCTTTCAGATGAAATCTGTTCAATGATCGTGTGTGATAACTGGTCAATCGCCACCAAACCGGTTATTCGAATTATGATAACAGCAACAAAGTTGCGATTTCAGAGGAGAGCAGGATGCCCAAGTCAAACTGGCTTATTTCGGTTGCGTGCCTGGCGATTGCGGCCCCGGCCTATGCGCAGGATGCGCCGCCGCAAGAAGCCCAGGACGCGGTGACCGAAGACAGCTACGTCAACAGCGATATCATCGTGACCGCCACCCGGCGCAGCGAGGCGCTGGCCGACGTGCCGATCGCGGTATCCGCCGTCACTGCCGAATCGCTTCAGAATTCCGGGGCGTCCGACATCCGCCAGCTCAATCAGCTCGCGCCATCGCTGCTCGTGTCATCCACTGGCTCTGAAGCCAATGGATCGGCGCGTATCCGCGGCATCGGCACTGTGGGCGACAATCCCGGCCTGGAAAGCTCCGTCGCGGTGTTCATCGACGGCGTTTACCGCTCACGCACGGGTGCCGGCCTGAACGAACTTGGCGAGATCGAGCGCGTGGAAGTGCTGCGCGGTCCGCAAGGCACGTTGTTTGGCCGCAATGCCTCGGCCGGCCTGATCAATATCATCAGCAAGCGGCCGTCATTCGAATTCGGCGTCAATGCCGAAGCGACCTATGGCAATTATGATTTCATGCGCTTCGCCGGCGGGGTCACCGGCCCGATCACCGAATCGATCGCTGCGCGGCTGGACGGCGTTTATGTGAAGCGCGATGGCTTTTACGATAATGTGACCCAGGCCGGCGGCAGCGAAGGCAAGATCAACGATCGCGACCGTTACTTCCTGCGCGGACAATTGCTGTTCGAGCCCAATGACGCGCTCAGCGTGCGACTGATCGGCGACTACACCCATCGCGATGAAAGCTGCTGCGGTGCAGTCTATATCGCTACCAAGGAAACGACCGATCCCACCGCCAATCCGGCGTCCACAACCGGGGGCGTCAATCCTGACAATGCCTTCGTATATAGCGCGAGCAACCGGATCGTGAACGTGCTGCAAAGCCTGGGCGGCACAGTCACCTATCCGCCGCAAAATCCTTATGCGCGCAATGCCTCCGTTTCGCCGGGCCGCACATATCGCAACACCACGAAGGATTGGGGCGTTTCGGGCGAACTCAATTATGATTTCGGCGGCGCCACGCTGACTTCGATCAGCGCCTATCGCTATTACAAGGCAGGCGGCGCGGGCGACGTCGATTATTCCAACGTCGATCTCACCTATCGCGCCGATGACGGCAATTCCTATCGCCGCTTCAAGACCTTTACGCAGGAGCTTCGCCTGCAAGGATCGGCCTTTAACGACAAACTCGATTGGCTCGTCGGCGGCTATTATGGCAATGAAAAGCTGCAGGTGGTCGATAACATCAAGTTCGGCTCGCAATATGGCGCATTCGCCGCCTGCCGCATCGTGGCGACGGTCAATCCCGCCGCGGTGTTGCGTGATCCGACGGCACCGGGCTGCCTCAGCGCGGCCGGTCGCGTCACATTGACCAATGCCTTTGGCGCAGCGGCCCCGCTGATGATCGGCGGCATCGACCGACTGAGCACCGTGAATAATGTGGGCGATGTGCGTTCGGTGTATAATCAGCAGAGCGAAAACTACGCGCTGTTCACGCACAACATCATCAACATCACCGATACGCTGAACCTGACGCTTGGCGCGCGCTATACCCATGAGAAGAAGGATTTCGACGCCGACTTCAATAATAACAATACGATCTGCCCGGCACAGCAAGCCGCACTCGGCCCGCTTCTCGGCAATCCTGCGCTGGCAGCGCTGGCTGGCGGCATCGTGACGCTCACCTGCACCGGCAATTCCAGCTCGTCGTTGAACAGCCTCGATCTGCAGGATAGCTTCAAGGATAGCGAATGGACCGGAACCGCGGTGCTTTCATGGAAACCGACCGATCAATTGCTGACCTACGCCAGCTATTCCAAGGGCTATAAGGCGGGTGGCTACAATCTGGATCGCTCTGACCTCGGTGGCCTGACCGGGGTGTTCTCACCCCGCACCAATGCCGACGCGCCCGGACTTCGCTTCGAACCGGAGAAGGTGGATTCCTATGAAATCGGCCTCAAATACAATGGCCGCAAGTTCAACCTGAACGTCGCCGCCTTCCGCCAGGAATTCAAGACGTTCCAGTTGAACACGTTCAACGGATCGATCTTCATCGTCCAGAACATCGCGGCGTGCGACACCGATCTGGGCGGTCAGGACAGTGACAACAGCCCGGCGACGGGTGCTTGCGCTGGGAAGACCAAGCCAGGCGTGATTTCGCAGGGCGTTGAGCTGGAGGCCTCCATCTATCCGGCCCGCGATGTCGCGGTGACCGCCGGCTACACCTATGCCGACACCCATTATCGCAACAATCTGGTGGGCAGTTCGTCGGGCGAACCGCTGAGCAATGCGCTGTTCCTGCTGCCGGGTCAACAGCTCTCCAATGCGCCCAAGCATGTGGTGACGGCATCCTTCGCTTATACGCCGGAACTGGGCAGCTCAGGCCTGAGCGGTCTGTTCTATGTCGATACGCGGATGAGCTCGGACTATAATACCGGCTCCGATCTCTTCCCCGAAAAGGCGCAGGATGGCTTTACGGTGGTCAATGCCCGCATTGGTCTGCGCGGACCGGATCAGCGCTGGGCGATCGAGCTTTGGGGGCAGAATGTCTTCAACAAGAATTATCAGCAGGTGGCGTTCAACACGCCGTTCCAAGGCGCGGGCAGCATCGCCCAGACCCAGGCGTTCGGCACGACCGCGAACCAGCTTTTCTCCAGCTTCCTCGCAGAGCCGCGCACCTATGGCGTGACTGTCCGCGGGAAATTCTGAAGCGATTGTCATCTGGGCAGACTGGCCCGCTCCGGGAAACCGGGGCGGGCCTTTTTGGATCTTACGCCGCCTCGCGGGCTTCTTCTCCAGCGGCAGCATCCAGCAACCGGCGCTCCAGCGCCTTCAGCCGTGTCGCGCCATCCACCTTGTCGCCGATCAGATCGGTGATGTAGAACGTATCGACCGCGCGCTCGCCATAAGTCGCGATATGCGCGGAATGGATGGTCACCTTGGACTGGAAGAGCGCGTGCGCCAGCGCATTCAACAGCGCAGGCCGATCCCGCGCATTGACCTCGATCACGGTGTAGCGGTTGGACGCGCGGTTATCGATCAGCACCACGGGCTCGATCGTGAACGCCTCGGCACGGGTACGCGCCAAGGGACGCTGGGCCAGGCGATCCGCCAGCCGGTTGCGGTTGGCCAGCGCATCCTCGATCCCGCGCTCCAGCCGGGTGAGGCGGTCCACATCATCGAACGGGCGGCCGAACGGATCCTGCACCAGGAAATTATCCAGCGCCATGCCATCACGCGTCGTATGGATCCGCGCATCGATGATGCTGCCGCCCGCCAGATGGATCGCACCCGCCACCCGGTAAAACAGACCCGGATGATCGCTGGCGTAGACCGTCACCAGGGTCGCGCCGCGCTCGGGATAGACCTGCGCCGCGATCGAGAGCGGCCTGTCTCCGGCGGCAGCGATATGCCGGGCGTTGCGCAGCAGAATATCCAGCGGCTCGGCAATCCAATAGGATGCGGGCAGCCGCCGCGCCGCCTTGGCGATCTGCGAATCATTCCAGGCCATCGCCAGTTTGAGCGATTGCTGCTTTGCGGCGATCCGCTCCTCGCGGCCCTTCTGCTTGTGGCCGAGACGCAGAACCTCTTCCGCCGCTTCGAACAAATTGGAGAGCAATTGCCTCTTCCATCCATTCCAGACGCCGGGGCCGACCGCGCGGATGTCGACGATGGTGAGGATCAGCAGCAGCCGCAGACGCTCCGGGCTTTGCACGGTTTCCACGAAATCGAGGATCGTCTTGAAATCCGCCAGATCGCGCTTGAACGCAGTGGCGGACATCAACAGATGCCAGCGCACCAGCCAGGCCACCGTCTCGGTTTCAGCCGCGGTCATCCCCAGCCGCGGGCACAGCCGCATCGCGACTTCCGCACCCAGCACGCTATGATCCCCGCCGCGGCCCTTGGCGATGTCGTGCAGCAGCACCGAAACATAAAGGACGCGGCGCGATACGAGCTGGCGCGCGATGCCGCTCGCCAGCGGATGATCTTCCTTCAGATCGCCCTTTTCGATCTGGGCCAGCAGCCCGATCGCGCGGATCGAATGTTCGTCCACGGTATAATGGTGATACATGTCGAACTGCATCTGCGCCACGACGCGGCCGAAATCCGGTACGAAACGCCCGAAGATCGTCGCCTCGTTCATCCAGCGCAACACGCTTTCGGGATCGCGATGCGAGGTCAGCACATCCAGAAACAGTGCATTGGCGCGGGGATCCTTGCGAATGCGGGCATCGATCAACTTGGCGTCGCGTGCCGCCGCGCGCATCGCGGACGGATGGATCTCCACCTCATGCTTGTCCGCCAGCGCGAATATTTCGATCAGCCGCACGGGATCACCTTCGAAGAAATCGTCCGATGGCAATGACAGCCGCCCGCGATCGAGGATGAAGCCGCTCAGCTTGCGGGGGCTGCGCCGCAATTTAGGCAGGCCGAAGCGACGGCCCCGCGCAGCGAAGCTGTCATCCAGATGCGCCAGGAACATCGCGGTCAGATCGCCCACCTGCTTCGCGATCAGGAAATAATGCTGCATGAACCGCTCGACCGCGGATTTGCCCGGCCGATCCGCATAACGCATCCGCATCGCGATCTCGCGCTGGAAATCGAAGGTCAGCCGCTCTTCCGCGCGACCCGCCAGCGTATGGAGATGACAGCGCACCGCCCACAGGAAATTCTCTGCTTTCTGAAAGCGGCGCAATTCCTCCCGCGTGAACAGCCCCTTGTCCACCAGTTCGGCCACGGTGGACACCTGATGAACATATTTGCCGATCCAGAACAGGGTGTGCAGATCGCGCAGGCCACCCTTGCCCTCTTTCAGATTGGGTTCGACCACATAGCGGCTGTCCCCCATCCGCTTGTGCCGGCTGTTCCGTTCTTCCAGCTTTTCGGCGATGAACGTCCGCGCGGTGCCCGCCACCACTTCACGGGCGAAGCGCGCGCTCGCCTCGTCATACAGCGCCTGATCGCCCCACACATAGCGTGCCTCCAGCAGCCCCGTGCGGATCGTGAGATCCGATTTCGCCATGCGGACCATTTCATTCAGCGAGCGGCTGCTATGCCCCACTTTCAGCGCCAGATCCCACAGCGAATAGAGCATGGATTCGATGACCTGCTCGGTCCAGCCGGTCTGCTTCCACGGGGTGAGGAAGGCGATGTCCACATCCGAAAACGGGGCCATCTCACCGCGCCCATAGCCGCCCACCGCGATCAGCGCGATCCGCTCCGACGATGTGGGATTGCTGATCGGATAGAGCCGCTGGATCGTAAAATCATAGATCAGCCGCAGTATCTGATCGACCAGAAACGCCTGCGCCGAAGAAGCCTCGGTGCCGCGCGAAGGATGCTCCTCGATCCGCCGCGCGATCTCGGCCCGGCCGGCTTCGAGCGCGGTGCGCATCAGCGCCACCATCCCCTGGCGCAGCGCCGTGATATCCGCGCTGTCGGGCGTCAACTCGCCCAACGCATCGGACAGCGCACGCCGGTCTATGATCTGGCGGCGGTTGGGCAGGGTTTCGAAACGCGCTGGCATGGAGCGCATTTAGGGAGTTTGGCGCAAAAGCGCTACTCCCCGCCCTCCTCCGCCAGACGTTTCAGCCGGTATAGTGCCTCAAGCGCATCACGCGGGCTGAGCGCATCGGCGTCGATCGTCGCCAGCGCATCGCGCAGCGCATCTTTTTCGACCGCGGGTGCAGCGGCCATGGCGGCGAAGAGCGGCAGATCATCCAGCCCCGCCGCAAGCCCGCCGGTCTGCGCGCGACCCGCCTCCAATTTCTTCAAAACACCCGAAGCCCGGGCGAGAACGGCGGGCGGCAAGCCTGCGAGCTTGGCCACCGCGAGGCCGTAACTGCGGTCCGCCGGGCCGCGGCCCAGCTCGTGCAACAGCACAAGATCGCCCTTCCATTCGCGTGCGCGGACATGATGCAGCGTGAGCGCATCCAGCCGTTCGGCCAACCGCGTCAGTTCGTGATAATGCGTGGCGAACAGGCAGCGGCAACGGTTCATTTCATGCACCGCCTCAACCACCGCCCAGGCAATGGCGAGGCCATCATAGGTGGAGGTGCCACGGCCCACCTCGTCGAGAATGACGAAGCTGCGCGGTGTGGCCTGCGCCAGGATGGCGGCGGTCTCGACCATCTCGACCATGAAGGTGGAGCGGCCGCGCGCCAGATTGTCCGACGCCCCCACCCGGCTGAACAACCGATCGACCAGCCCAAGCGTGGCGCTGGTTGCAGGCACGAAACCCCCGGCCTGCGCCAGCACCACGATCAGCGCATTCTGCCGCAGGAAGGTGGATTTACCGCCCATGTTCGGCCCGGTGACCAGCCACACCCGTTCGGTTTCGGACAGGCGGCAATCATTGGCCACGAAGCGTTCGCCCGTGCGCGCCACTGCGCTCTCCACCACGGGATGCCGCCCGCCCTCGATCTCCAGACACGGATGATCGACCAGCTTGGGCCGCGCCCAGCCGCCCTCCGCCGCGCGCTCGGCCAGCGCCCCGCTCACATCGAGCCGCGCCAGCGCATCGGCGGTGCGCGCGATCTCATCGCGTCGCGCCAGCGCAAGCCCGGTCAATTCCTCCAGATGCGCCGCCTCAGCCGCCTGCGCATGGGCACCCGCCTGCCCAACGCGCACCGCCTGTTCGTGAAGTTCTGGCGAATTGAAGCGCACCACGCCCGCCAGAGTCTGCCGGTGAGTGAAGCCCGATTCGGGTGCCATCAGCGAATCCGCCGCCTTGGCGGGCACTTCGACATGATAGCCCAGCACCCCATTGTGCCGGATCTTGAGCGTGGTGATGCCCGTGCGCGTGCGATACTGCGCTTCGAGCGCGGCGATGGCGCGACGCCCATCGCCACCCACGCCGCGCAGCTCATCGAGCGCGGCGTCATAACCTTCGGCAATATAGCCGCCCTGCGCGGCATCGATCGGCGGGGCAGGCACCAATGCGCGCGACAGATGATCGACCAGTGCGCCATGCCCATCGAGTGCAGGCAGCAATCCGCCCAGCAGCGTGGGCGGATCGGGCAGATGCCCCAGCCGCTCACGCAGCATTCGCGCTTCGCCCAGCCCATCGCGCAACTGCCCCAGATCACGGGGTCCGCCGCGCCCGGCCACCAGCCGGCCCAGCGCACGGCCGATATCGGGCAAGGCCTTTAGCGCCGCCCGCAGCGCGTCACGCGCGCCGCTGTCCTTGAACCAGAAATCGACCAGATCGAGCCGCGTATCGACCGCGCCCTTATCCGCCAGCGGCGCGCCCAGATCGGCGGCAAGCAACCGCGCGCCAGCGCCGGTCACGGTGCGGTCTATCGTATCGAGCAGGCTGCCTGCGCGGCCGCCGCCGCTCGCCTGCGTCAGTTCCAGACTTTCGCGCGTCGCTGCGTCGATCATCATATGCCCGTCGGCGCGGCGTCGTACCGGTGCCTGCAGAAACGGCAGCGATCCCTTACCGGCATGATCGAGATAGGCGACCAGCCCGCCCGCGGCCGCCAGCTCCGCCCGTCCGAAGCCGCCAAAACCATCCAGTGTGGCGACGCCGAACAGCGTTTTCAGCCGCTCTTCCCCACGCGCGCTATCGAAATCGCCCGGCGGCCTCGGCACGGCCTCTTCGGGCCAATGCACGGCATTCTCCGCCACGATGATTTCGGCCGCACCCAGCCGTGCCAGTTCAGCGCCCAGCGATTGCGGATCGATTTCCGCCACTTCGAACCGGCCGGTGGAAATGTCCGCCGCGGCCATGCCCAGCGTGCCGCCCGCTTCGCCCAGAGCAACCAGCCAATTGGCGCTGCGCGAATCGAGCAAGGTCTCTTCGGTGAGCGTGCCAGCGGTCACCACGCGCACGATCGCGCGACCGACCAGGGTCTTGCCTCCGCGCGCCTTGGCGTCCGCCGGGCTTTCGATCTGTTCGGCGATCGCGACCCGGTGACCGCCCTTGATCAACCGCGCCAGATAAGCGTCCGCCGCATGAAACGGCACGCCGCACATGGGGATCGGCCGGCCCTCATGCTCGCCCCGCGCGGTCAATGCGATATCCAGAACCGCAGCCGCGATCTTGGCGTCATCGAAGAAAAGTTCGAAGAAATCGCCCATCCTGTAAAACAGCAGGCAATCCATGGCCTCCGCCTTCAGGCCCAGATACTGGACCATCATCGGCGTGGGCTGGCTGGCGGGGGCGGGTTTGGTGCTCATATCGTTGCGCCGCTGATACCGGCTTGGAGCGACTTTGCCAAAACTCTCTTTGCGCCTATCAGGGGCGCGATTCATTCCAGCATTCCATAGGGGCATCCGCATGAGCGAAGGCAGCAACGTCAAATTTTCCGAACAGGAAGCCTTGCTGTTCCATTCTCACGGTCGGCCCGGCAAGATCGAGATCGTGGCGTCAAAGCCGATGGCGACCCAGCGCGATCTGTCGCTCGCTTACTCGCCCGGCGTCGCCGTGCCCGTGCGCGCCATCGCCGACGATCCCGCCACCGCCTATGACTATACCGCCAAGGGCAATCTGGTCGCGGTGATTTCCAACGGCACCGCGATCCTCGGGCTGGGCAATCTCGGCGCGCTCGCCTCCAAGCCCGTGATGGAAGGCAAGGCCGTGCTGTTCAAGCGCTTCGCCGATGTGGATTCGATCGATATCGAACTGGATACCGAGGATCCCGACGCTTTCATCAATGCCGTGGCGCTGATGGAGCCGACGTTCGGCGGGATCAATCTGGAAGATATCAAGGCACCCGAATGCTTCATCATCGAGCAAGCGCTGAAAGAACGGATGAAAATTCCGGTGATGCACGATGATCAGCATGGCACCGCGATCATCTCCGCGGCGGGCCTGATCAACGCCTGCTATCTCACCGGGCGCGAACTGAAGGACGTGAAGGTGGTGGTGAACGGCGCAGGGGCGGCGGCGATCGCCTGCACCGCGCTGATCAAGGCGCTGGGTGTGCCGCATGACAATGTGCTCATGTGCGATCGCACGGGCGTGATCTATCAGGGCCGCGAAGCCGGAATGGACCAGTGGAAATCCGCCCACGCCGCCAAGACCGACCGGCGCACGCTGACCGAAGCGCTGGACGGCGCGGACATCTTCCTCGGGCTTTCCGCCGCTGGTGCCTTGAAGCCGGAAATGATCATGAAGATGGCTCCCAAGCCGATCATCTTCGCGATGGCCAATCCCGATCCGGAAATTACCCCGCCCGAGGCCAAGGCCGCGCGGCCCGATGCCATCATCGCCACGGGTCGTTCGGATTATCCCAATCAGGTCAATAACGTCCTGGGCTTCCCCTTCATCTTCCGCGGCGCGCTCGATGTGCGCGCCACCGCGATCAATGACGAGATGAAGATCGCCGCCGCCCAGGCGCTGGCCGATCTCGCGCGTCAGCAGGTGCCTGAAGAAGTGGCGCTGGCTTATGGCGGCCTCGCCCAGAGCTTTGGCGCAGACTATATCATTCCCGCACCGTTCGATCCCCGCCTCATGGAGATCGTGCCGGCAGCGGTGGCGCAGGCAGCGATGGATTCGGGCGTTGCGCAAAAGCCGATCCTGGACATGGCGGCCTATCGTCAGTCGCTGAAGGCGCGGCTCAACCCCACCACCTCCGTGCTCACGCTGGCCTATGAGGGTGCGAAGGCACATCCCAAGCGCGTGCTGTTCGCCGAGGGCGAGGAAGAGGTGGTGCTGCGCGCCGCGATCCAGTTCCGCGATGGCGGCTATGGCATTCCCGTGCTCGTCGGGCGCGACGATGTGCATGATCGTCTGCGCGCGCTGGGCGTCGATGATCCCGAGAGCTTCGAAGTGCATAACAGCGTCAATTCGCCGCTGGTGCCCAAGATGGTCGATTATCTCTATGAGCGTCTGCAGCGCCGCGGCTATCTGAAGCGCGAGATCGAACGGATGGTCAATCGCGATCGCAATATCTTCGGATCGCTGCTGCTCAAGATGGGCGAGGCCGATGCGATGATCACCGGCACCACGCGCACCTATGCGCAGACGATGCGCGAAGTGCGCAAGGTGATCGATCCCCGCGCAGGCGCAACGCCCTTTGGCATCCATGTGCTGGTGGGGCAGAGCCACACCGTTTTCATGGCGGACACCACGGTGAACGAACGCCCGAGCGCCGCCGAACTGGCCGATATCGCCGAAGGCACCGCCGCCGTGGCGCGCCGCATGGGTCATGAGCCCCGGGTGGCCTTCCTCAGCTATTCCACCTTCGGCAATCCTCCGGGCAATTGGCTGGACAATCTGCGTGACGCCGTGGCCATTCTGGACGCGCGCGGCGTGAGTTTCGAATATGAAGGCGAAATGGCCCCGGACGTGGCGCTCAACCCCAAGATGATGGCGAAATACCCGTTCTCGCGCCTGTCAGGGCCGGCGAATGTGCTGGTGATGCCCGGCCTCCAATCCGCCAATCTTTCAGCGAAGCTGCTGCGCGAGCTGGGCGGCGATCATGTGATCGGCCCGATGCTGGTGGGCATGGAAAAACCGGTCCAGGTGGCGACGATGGCCTCCACGGCATCCGAACTGGTGACGCTGGCAGTGCTCGCAGCCGGCGGCATCGCAGGGTAATCGAGGCCTGATGCTTTCCGCCGACTGATGTCGGCGGAGATGGCGCCCCATTCTGGCAATGCTATGTGATCCGCCGCCGGACTTGTCGGAATTCGACACATGGATAGGCCGCGTGACGCCCTGTGCGCGATGACGCGAATCCTTCATGCTTGATCCATAGCGGGCGTCGCAAGCGCGGCCGCTTATCAATTGCATTGATCAAGATACCATTTATCGTGTTGATCAAGGGCTGAACTTCCCGTTCGATTTTAGGAGCGCGTCAATGAAATTCGGATTGTCTGCCACGCTTGCCGCCATGGTGCTCGCTTCCGTCGGCTCGATCGCCTGGGCGGCGACGCCGGCCGAAATCATCCAGGCGCGTCAAGCCAATTTCAAAAAGATCGGCGGCAGCTACAAGGCCATTCGCGACGAATTGCAGAAGGACGCGCCCACGCTGGCCATCGTGCGGACCAATGCGGACGCCCTCTATGCCGCCTCGACGCGCGTGGGGGGGCATTTTCCCAAAGGCACCGGCCCTGAAACAGGCGTGAAGATGAAAGCGCTGCCGATCATCTGGCAGCGCAACCCCGAGTTTCGCCAGAAGACGGCCCAATTCCTGGGTGCTGCGCGCGGCCTCCAGACCGCCGCGCGGGGCACCAATATCGCAGCCATCAAAAACGCATCTCAGGCGCTCGGCGGCACCTGCAAGGCCTGTCACGACACTTTCCGGACCCGCGACTGATGCCTGGCATCGCGCCGCAGGACGCGGCAACGCCGGCTATGGTCACGCTCTGGGATTTGCCAGTGCGGCTGGTCCATTGGAGCTTTGTGGCACTGATCCCCGCCTTGTGGTGGACGGGTGAGGAAGGTGACATCGATACGCACAAGACCATCGGCTTCGTGATGATCGGGCTGGTCCTGTTCCGTATCCTGTGGGGCGTAGTGGGCAGCGGGACCGCCCGCTTCGCCAATTTCGTCCGTGGACCGCGCGCGATCATCGCCCATTTGCGCGGGTCTGATGGCGAAGGGCAAGGGCCAGTGATCGGGCATAATCCGCTCGGCGCGCTCAGCGTGATCGCCCTGCTGGTCGTATTGGTGACGCAGCTTACGCTCGGGCTGTTCGCACAGGATGTGGATGGCATCGAATCGGGGCCCCTCGCCTATCTCATTTCCTATGATGGCGCGGACGCTGCGCGCGAATGGCACGAGCTTGGTTTCAATATTCTGCTGGGCCTGATCGTGGTTCACCTCGCCGCGATCGCTTATTATGTGATCTTCAAGCGCGACAATCTGATCGGGCCGATGGTGACGGGCCGCAAGCGGATGGACGGCGTGACCGTGCGGCCGGCCATGGCCCCCGCATGGCGGTCCATGATCGCCGCCGCCATCGCAGCCGGCGCGGCATGGTGGATTTCACTGGGCGCGCCTTTGCCAGGCATCGGCTGAAGGCGTCCCCGCGCCATCAGAAACGGTTCAATCCGGAAGCTGACCTCGCAGATCGAAGCGAGGCCCGCAAATCCGTCTCGCTTCAGGCGTCGTCCCCCATCCGCAACGCGGCGATGAACGCCTCTTGCGGGATGCTGACGCTGCCATATTCGCGCATCCGCTTCTTGCCCTCTTTCTGCTTGTCGAGCAGCTTCTTCTTGCGGCTGATGTCACCACCATAGCATTTCGCGGTGACGTCCTTGCGCATCGCCGCGATCGTCTCGCGCGCGATCACCTTGCCGCCGATCGCAGCCTGGATCGGAATCTTGAACAGATGGCGCGGGATCAGATCCTTCAGCCGTTCGCACATGCCGCGCCCGCGCGATTCGGCGGTGCCGCGGTGGACGATCATGCTGAGCGCATCCACCGCCTCGCTATTCACCATGATGCTCATCTTGACGAGGTCACCCTCCCGATAGCCGATCTGATGATAATCGAAGCTGGCATAGCCGCGGCTGATGCTTTTCAGGCGATCATAGAAATCGAACACCACTTCGTTGAGCGGCAGTTCATAGGTGACCTGCGCGCGCCCCGCGACATAGGTGAGGCCTTTCTGGATGCCGCGGCGATCCTGGCAGAGCTTGAGGATCGAGCCCAGATATTCGTCGGGGCAATAGATCACTGCCTCGATCCACGGTTCCTCGATCATCGCGATGCGGCTGGGATCGGGCATGTCCGCCGGATTGTGCAGCGCCATCTCGCCACCATTATGCGCAAGCTGGATCTGATAGACCACCGAAGGGGCGGTCGTGATCAGGTCCAGATCATATTCGCGCGTCAGACGCTCCTGAATGATCTCCAGATGGAGCAGCCCCAGGAAGCCGCAGCGGAAGCCGAAGCCCAGCGCGGCGCTCGTCTCCATCTCGAAACTGAATGAGGCGTCGTTCAGCCGCAGCTTGGAAATGCTCTCGCGCAATTTCTCGAAATCATTCGCGTCGGTGGGGAAGAGGCCGCAGAACACCACGGGCTGCACTTCCTTGAAGCCGGGCAGCGGTTCGGCAGCGGGGCGCTTGGCGTCAGTGATCGTATCGCCGACGCGGGTCTGCGCCACTTCCTTGATCTGCGCGGTGATGAAGCCGATCTCGCCCGGCCCCAATTCCGGCAATTGCTCGATCTTGGGCCGCATACAGCCCACGCGGTCGATCAGATGCGTCGTGCCGGCCTGCATGAACTTGATCTGCTGGCCCTTCTTGATCGCGCCGTCGATCACCCTGATAAGGATGACCACGCCCAGATAGGGATCGTACCAGCTATCGACGAGCATCGCCTTGAGCGGTGCATCGCGGTCGCCCTTGGGCGGCGGGATCTTCTTGACGATCTGCTCCAGGATCTCCTTGATCCCGATCCCTGCCTTGGCGCTGGCGAACACGGCTTCGGACGCATCGAGTCCGATCACGTCCTCGATTTCCTTGCGCACGCGCTCAGGCTCGGCGGCGGGCAGATCGATCTTGTTGATGACCGGCACGATCTCATGATCATGCTCGATCGACTGATAGACATTGGCCAGCGTCTGCGCTTCCACGCCCTGCGCGGCGTCCACCACCAGCAAGGCGCCCTCGCACGCGGCAAGACTCCGGCTGACCTCATACGCGAAATCGACATGGCCGGGCGTATCCATCAGGTTCAGTTCATAGGTGAGCCCGTCGTCCGCGGTGTAATCCAGCCGCACGGTCTGCGCCTTGATCGTGATCCCGCGCTCTTTCTCAATGTCCATATTATCAAGGACTTGGCTGGTCATTTCGCGCGCGGTGAGTCCGCCCGTTTCCTGGATCAGCCGATCGGCCAAGGTCGATTTGCCATGGTCGATATGCGCGATGATGGAGAAGTTACGGATCTTGGAGAGTTCGGTCACGTCATAGCCAATCAGAAGAACTGGCCCGCTCGATAGCATCCCGCCCGCGAATTGCCAGCGCCGCGGTGAATCAGCGTCGCCTAGCGCGCATTGGCGACATTGTATTTGAACAGCTCTTCCTGGGTGAGACAGCGCCGGGTCGACCTGTCTCCACCCTGACTCTGGATCGCTTTTTGCTGATACATCACCTCGGTGAGCAGCTTGCGCGACACGCCCATGCGGATCAGGAAATCATTGTCGTCGCTCGCGAGCAAGGCAGACCCCTGCTCCACGTCGCCGATCAGATCGATCGCCTTGTCCGTGCCCTTGTTCAATTCCTCGCGGATCGCACCGCGATCATTCAGATGCGTGAACATGTGCACCACAAACAGGCCGCCCGGATCGACCATCCGCACCGCACCGCCCATGAAAACGAAATTGCAGGCACTGAAACAGGCCCAGCCCTTGGGGATGCGCGTGGGAATGCCGACGCTGCGGATGAAGCGCCCCGCTTCATTCCCCGCCTTGGCATTGCCGCCCGGCGATCGCAGCCAGATCTCGTCGATCGGCTTATTGGCCTCCAGCGCATCGGCCAGCCGGCTTTCAACCGCGCCGTCGATCCGCCCTTCGGCCAGCAATATGCGCGCGGCACCCTGTTTCTGCAGCGTGAAGCGCATTTCCGGATAGTCCGAAAAGCTCAGCACCTTGGGGCAGCTTGGATTCACCGGATCGCGCCCCGCAGGCGCCGCGCCGGCGCACAGCGCCAGCACGGCCAGCGCGGCTGCGACCCGCATCACCCTGGTGCGATCAGACCGAAACGACATAGGCGCTTTGGCCAGGGGCGCGGCACATCTTCTTGTCCACGCTGGTCTCTTCACCATTGACGATGATCACGTCCGTCACCGTCCGGCAGGTCCCGCCGCTGGCGATTTGCGTGCTGGCGGTCACGGTAGACGTGCCGCTCACGCCTTCGCGCGTATCGCTTGTCCAGCTCTCGCTGGCACCCACGCTGCGCGTGACCACCGCTTCGGTCGCCTCGGCCGCCTTTTTCTGCTCGTCCTTGTCCAGCTTGCAGGCAATCGCATCGGTCAGCGTGGTCGCCATCGTGTTATAGGGGATGAAATTGGTGATCGGATTGCTACCCACCGTCCGATCGGCCACCGCGCCGATGATGCTGCCGAACAGCTTGTTCTTCTTCTTTTGCTTGGGTGACTTGCAGGGCGCAACGGCCTCCTCCCCATCCTGCATCGCGGCACGAACGGGGCTCGGCAAGGCGACCGTGGACACGCTTGCGGCCAATAAGGGCAAGCTCAGGATGATGGCGCGATACATGTGATGGTCCCCTGGGGTTATGTTTTACTCTATCAATCTAGCCTATCGAGGGTCAATAAATTGTGACCCACCGCACATCGCCCGCTCAGGCCAAATCCGCTCAGGCCAGATCCTCTCAGGCCAATCCCGCGGCCGTGATCGCGGACAGCGCGCTTTCGTATCGCGCTTCGCCATCGCCGCTGATCAAGGCCCAGCGCACGCCCCGCCGTTCGAGTTCGGCGCGGGACAGATCCATGAAATGCTGGCGCTCGGTCGGAAACCCGAAGAAGCGCGTGCCATCGTCGATCCACGGCAAGTCTATATCGAACAGCAGATAGAGATCGGCCGTCCGGTCCCACTCCGCGAACCAGGCCGGCCGGCGACGGAACAGCATATCGCACCATACGGCGGTCATCAGCGGATCGGTGTCGAGAATCGCCAGAGCGGGCGCGTTCCGGAGGGCCGCGCCGGTCATCGCATCGTGCGTCTGCGCGATGGTCAGCAGGTCGTTCAGCGTCAGATCCGTGCCATATTGCTCGCAATAGGTGCGCCCATATTCGGGCACGAGCGGCGCATCGAAATGCGCAGCCAGCCTTTTGGCCATGGTGGATTTGCCGGTGCTTTCCGGCCCGTGCAAGCAAATGGTCCTGGTCACGCTGATACGGCTTTTTGCTGCCGGACCCGCATCCATTCTTCGAAACCCCAGATCGAAAGCGCCAGGAACACCACATATAACGCAGAAGTCAGTTTCAGATCCTTCACCCAATAAAGTCCCACGGACATGATATCGACGCCGATCCACAGCAGCCAATTCTCAAGATAGCGCCGCGACATCAGCAATTGCGCCGCCACGCTCATCATCGCGATGCCGCCATCCCACCAGGGGAAATGCGCATCGGTATAACGGTGCATCATCCAGCCCCACGATGCGGTCGCCAGGATCAGCCCCGCAACCCCGAGGCCGCGCGCGCGCCATGACAGCGCCTCGACAACGATATCACCCACTTGAGCACGGCCGCGGAGCCAATACCACCAGCCATAGATCTGGACGATGAAGAAGAAGATCTGGAGCAGCGCATCGCTATACAGTTTCGCATCGAAGAAAATCTGCGCGTAGAGCGTGACCATCGCCATCCCGACGGGATAATTCCAAATATTCCGCCGAACGATCAACACGATGTTGATCGCGCCAAGAATGACGGCAATGATTTCGAGCCCGCTCACGCCCCGTTCGGTAGCATCAGGCTCGCCGCTCCGCCAGCGGCACTTGCGCCCGTTTCTCACGGCGCTACCATTGCCGAAAAATACGGAAAGGTCAGAGGTATGCGGCATATCGCGGTGATCGGCTCCGGGCCGGCGGGTTATTATACCGCCGAAGCCTGTCAGAAGACGTTCGGTGAGGATGTGCGCGTCGATATCATCGATCGCCTTCCGGTGCCCTATGGTCTGATCCGCTTCGGCGTGGCGCCCGATCATCAGTCGATCAAGGGCGTGGCCAAGCGGTATGAGACGGTAGCTCTGTCCGACAATGTCCGCTTCGTTGGCAATGTTTCGGTCGGCACGGATATCTCCATCGCCGAATTGCAAACGCTCTATGATGCCGTGGTGCTGGCCACCGGTGCGCCCTCGGATCGGGCGCTGGATCTGCCGGGCGGCGATCTGCCCGGTGTGATCGGCTCCGCCGCCTTCGTCGGCTGGTATAATGGGCACCCGGATTTCGCCGCGCTGAACCCGCCGCTCCATGCCACGTCCGCGGTGATTATCGGCCATGGCAATGTCGCGCTCGATGTGGCGCGGATCCTGGCCAAGACAAAGTCGGAGTTCGCCGGTTCGGATATCGTCGATCATGCGCTGACGATGCTGTCCGGCTCCTCCATCCGGCATGTCACGCTGCTCGGGCGGCGCGGCCCGCATCAGATTGCGATGACGCCCAAGGAGCTGGGCGAGCTTGGCCATCTCGACCAAGCGGCTCCCCATGTCGATGAGCGCGATCTCCCGCCCATCGCCGACGATTCTACGCTCGAACCCGGCCTGCGAAAGGCGGTGTCCCATCTGCGCAATTTCGCAGCCGCCAACACACAGAAACCGGTAAGGATCGATTTCGACTTCTTCGGCAGCCCCTTGCGGATCGAGGGTGACGGCAAGCCCGAACGCATGATCGTCGAACGCACCGCGCTGGACGATCGCGGCAATGCCCATGGCACGGGCGAAACCTATGACATCCCGTGCGGCCTCGTCATAAGCTGTATCGGCTATCGCACACCGCCGATCGAAGGCGTGCCCTATGATCATGGCCTGGGCCGCTTCATCAATGACGAGGGCCGGATTCTGCCCGGCCTTTACTGCGTCGGCTGGGCGCGTCGTGGGCCGAGCGGCACGATCGGCACCAACCGGCCCGATGGTTATGCGATCGTTGAGCTGATCGGGGCCGATATCGCCGCCGGATCGCAAAAGGCCGGACGCGCCGCGCTCGATTCGCTGCTTGCGCAGCGCGCCGTCGAAGTGGTCACTTTTCGGGACTGGCAAAAAATCGAGGCCGCCGAAATCGCGCGTGCCCGCGATGGCGCGCCGCGCGGCAAGTTCATCGATGTGGCCGAGATGATCGCTGCACGCGACACATGAAGTGCGGACTTGAACCCGCCCGCTTCGCTGCTATAAGCCGCCGCCTGCCTAACCGGCTTCGTGCCGGATCCGCATCGGTCGGGGAATAGCTCAGCCTGGTAGAGCACTGTCTTCGGGAGGCAGGGGCCGGAGGTTCGAATCCTCTTTCCCCGACCAAAAATTTCCTAGTTTTCTGCCGTTTTTGGCATCAAGCGGACAGGACGCCAAGGTTCATTTGAACCTCCGTTGTCTCGGCGCGGCGGACGCGGTTGGCGACGCCCCGCAGAAAACCCGGTGTGTAGCGGGCATAATGTTTCTCAGTCGTGCGGCTGTCATCGTGGCCCATGAACTGCGCCAGCTCGCTCATCGGCGCGCCCGCCTCGGCTGCCCAGACCGCGCCGGTGTGGCGAAGCATATAGGCGGTGACATGGATCCCGCTGCGTTCGCTGGCTGCCTGGAACAGCTTTTTCACGTTGGCGATGCGCTTGCCCCCGCGTTCGATGACATAATCGGTCTGGCGGGCCGTCCACGCCAGCTTCAGTGCCTCGATCGCCTCGTCATTCAGCGGGATCGTTTCGGCCCGCTTCTTCGCGGTCCGGGTGCGGCCGGGCGGATTGAGATCGATCGTGCCCCGCTTCCAATCAACGCGATCCCATGTGAGATCGAGCAGCGCGGCCGGGCGTGCCATGGTGTATAACCCCAATAGCACATAGAGGCGGGCATGTGGTGCCTTCACCTGGGCGAAGAACGTCTCGAATTCCTGCTGCGACAGATGACGCTGTTTGCGATCAGGTGGCGCAGGCCGCCAGATCTCTGGCGCAGCATCGATCAACTTCTCATCCTTCGCCCAGCGCAGCGCGACGGACAGCATCGAGAGCTCATAGCGGATGGTGGCTGTGGCGGCCTTGCGCCGGGCGGCATAGCCGCGTGCCATGTCTTTATCGATCAGATTGGGGCTGACATCCCCCCAATAGGATTTCATTGCCTTCCACGCATCGGCCTGGCGGTCAGCAGTGACGATGCCCTCGGCCTTGCGATCCGCAAGGTAGGCCTCGACTAATCCGCCCACGGTCCTTCGAGAACGGTTGCCGAGCCGCCAGCGCTGGCGCGCCTCGGCCTCTGCCCCGATGCGATCGGGGGCGGCAAGAGCCTGTCTATGTCGGTTTCCATCCCCATCTCGCCAGACGATGGCCCATGCTCCGCGCAGTCGCTGGATGGTGAAAGGCTGGTCTGACATTCGAATCTCTCTACTTCGGCCGCACGGATGCGGATCAAATCGCCGATCCGGAAGGATTGCAACTCCTGCCGCTCGATCAGCTTGCGAATCACGCCTTCGCTGCAATCCCAATAGACGGCCAGAGTTTTGACCGTGAATGGCTTGCGAGGGTCAATTGGCTCGTATTTCACAGAGCGTTCCCTTTCACCGGATCAGCAACGTATCGAAGCCCTTGCGATCGCGCAGGGCAAAATAATCGATCATGGACATGCGACCTTCGCGGCGATCGTCGTCTGCCCAGCGCTGCATCAGGAAATCACCGTCGCGGCGTGCCTTGCGGCCGGCCACAACATTCCCCCTAGTGCCGCCGCGCGTGAGCCGGGCGGCCATGACGAGCGGCACGAGCTGCCGCCCGCGCACCGTCTGGCGATTATGAAAAGCCGCCTTGTGCGCCGCCGAGCAGAAGAGCTGACGGGGGCTGACGCTTTCGAACGTGGCGAGGCATTCCGGGCAGCGTGGCCCCGTGCGTGGCAGCGCTGCAGCCGCAGACGCGGTTTCCGGGCGTCCGGCGTTTTGAGGGCTATCGTGTAACACGGGGGCGCATGATGGCCGCGACATCAGTAAGGCGCCGCAGGAATCATCTGATTGGCGCGATCGAGCAGGATGTTGCCGTGGCACCAACGGCTGGTCGCCGGGCACCAACATTGAATGTCGCGGCCAGCAATGCTGGGTAGGCGATCGATCAACCGTGCGCGCCAGCGGTGCAGCGCCTCGATCTGGGCGGGGCAGAAGCCCAGGCGTTCGAGTGTCAGATCACCCAGCCTGCCATCGATCCAACGATCATAGAGCCGCACGGATTTGGCATGACCGAAGCGCTGGTGCGAAAATGGATTGCCGAAGATGGTGGGACGCCCGACATAGATGACGCCCTCGGGCGTGCGCGATCCCTTTCGGCGACTGCGCTGGATACGGACGGGCTGACGCTGAGTGTTGATCGAGGGGGCATAGCCCCCTCGATCCTGAGAGGGCTCGCTAGGCATATGCGCGGCCAACGCCAACGCCATCGCCAACGCCAACGCCATCGCCATAGCCAACGCCATAGCCAACGCCAACGCCAACGCCATCGCCATCGCCATAGCCAACGCCATCGCCATCGCCAACGCCAACGCCATCGCCATAGCCAACGCCAACGCCATCGCCAACGCCAACGCCATCGCCAACGCCAACGCCATAGCCAACGCCAACGCCAACGCCATCGCCATCGCCATAGCCAACGCCATCGCCATCGCCATCGCCATAGCCATCAGCTTGGCCGGCTTTCAGCACATAATGCTGATCGGATTCGGGCGTGAGCTTGAGGATTTCCGACATCGGCATGGCGGCGGCGATGACCCCAGCCTTCCTCGCCACGAGTTGGGCCACGCCGCTGCGACAAGCGCCGCCGACACGGATCACATCATCGGCGGTGAGGATCGGATCGTGTGGGTTCAAGCAACCCATTTTGCCCACGCGACATCGCTGATCGTGAAGATGCCCGTGATATCGTGGAGCATCGGGATATCGGCAGGCGCGCTGATCCGGCTTTTGCTGGTCGGGCCGCTTTCACACAATTCCATCAAGCCCCGCGTCGTGCCCCAGTATATAGCCATGCGCGCATTCTGCAGGGGCATCGCTTTGGCAAAGATATCCTGCGTCTCTTCAATTTCACCGGCGAAGACGCCGCGATGGACCGTCGTAACAAGTACTTTCTTCATAGCCATTTTCCTTTTGCTGGCTGGGTGGAACTGGGTGGATCACCGAAAAAGGGCGGACATCAGGACGATCGCCATGATCGCGACCGCCACAGCGACCAGAAGGCATCGGCCGGCGCCCGGCATTGCGGCGAGCGCCGCCTTGCAGGGATCGCATTCGCAGCCGGGGATATGATCGAGATTCTGTTTCATGCGGCGTGCCTTTCGGGACTTAGGGATGCGGGCCGCCAGCGGCCGGCGATGTCCGCCGCAAGGCGGGTGTCGAGGCGCTTCCATTGCGCCGGCTCCTGCCACCAGAGCATGGCCTCGACGCAATCGAGCCGGCGATGGGCCGCGAGATAGGGCAGCACTTCGGCGCCATGGACCTGCTCCATCATGGAGAGGATCACGTTTGGCGCACTGGCGCGGATGCCGGCGGGGAGCGCATTGGCCTCCTTGACCAGGGCCGCGTGGCAACGGGCGCGCGATATCGCGAGCGCCTCCAGCTTATCCGGGCCGCTGACATAATCGGCCCAATCCGTTTGCGGCCGGCAGCGATCGGTGATCTCCGCCCAATCCGCCGCGATCGCGCGCCAGACACGGATTTCGCCGCGCAGGAGCTCGGCCTTGTCGCCCTTGCCCTGCTCGATCAGCTTGGGGAGCTGCGCCTGGCGACGTTCAAGGGCGTCGCGCGCCTCTGTCGCGAGGGCTGGCCAATCATTGGCGAAAGCTGGTCGCTCGATCACGCCGCCCGTTCCTGCAGAGAGCGCCCGGCATCGATCATCATGTCGAGCGTGTGGACGGCATCGATCAGGCGGGCGGCGGCCTCGATCGCGCGATCGCGCTGGTGCACGAGCTTGACCCCGGTGCATTGCGCGCGGGCGATGCAGGCCATGGCGAGCGTGAACTGCGTTTCGAACAGATCATCGCCATTATCCCAATCGGGCTGATGATCCTCGACGAAATCCAACACGGCGTGGCCCGCGGGGCTGACACCATGGCGCAGATCGTCTGCGGGGTTTGCGCCGATCATGCCGACACCGCCCAGCGGATGATCTGGCCGCCCCAATAGAGGACGATCGCGATGGACAGCAGCATCATGGCGCGATCGAGGCGCTGGCGGGCTGCGGCGTCGGCGCGATCTTCCTTCGCCCAGATATCGGCCTGGATGCGATCGTGCTTCATGCCAGGCCTCCCACGGGGCCGGGGTGCAATGCGATCTTCCAGGCGGCTGCGCGTCGATAGCGGATCTGATTCAGGGGGCGGATCAGGGCATGGGCGCGCTCATAGCCGGCGAGGCGCATCGCCCAGGCAAAGGCCCGAGCCGACTGCAAACGATCTTCCGGGCGGCCATCCCGCGCGGCGAAGGCGCAATAGTCGCGGTAACAATCGCTGGCGGCCGTGACCACGGGGCCGACGCGGGCGATCCGAGCGGCGCACCAGCGTTCGAACAGCGGCAGATCCTGCAGCGGCTGAAGCTCTTCGGGCTGGCAGGTTCGCGTGATCTTTGGCCCGAAGACGAGGGCAGCGCCATCGGACCGCCACTGGCGGATGGTTACGGGATGTCCCTTGTACAGCGCCTGCGCGCCGATCGGGTGGGTATGTGGTTGCAGCATGTGCGCCTCCTGATGAAACAGGATTGCGTGTGAAGCATATTGCAATATGCTTTTCAAGCACAGAAACACACCTTGATATGTTTTTTGTTTGTTAACATGGTCCATATGAAGCAGGAGGGAGTTAGGAATATGGCATTTTGCCATGCCTGCGGGGGGCCGCTGGTTTCCGGAGCGGGGCTTTGTGGCGCATGTGGGACGCGGGTTATGATGCCTGGCCATTCATTCTCGGCGTCGAAGGGTGCTGCGCCTGATTTCAAAGGTCTGGGATGCGGACTAGCGCTGTTCGCAGGGGTAGCGGTCGCCTTCAGCCAGTGCAGCTCGGACGCGCCCAAGCCATCAGACCCCGCGATGTCCGCCAAGCCGCCTGTCGATCGCGCGGCCACGGAAGCACAATTCAAAAAGTGCGAAGCTGCAATCGTGGAAGGGAAGAAAATCGGCCTGATCCGTCAAACCCCATCTCCGCAGCGCGTGAACGTCGAGGATCGAGCCTGGGCTCTGCTGCCCGCCGATGCGAAAAAGGGGCTGGCGCTTACCGTAGGCTGTATTGCCAACGGCGGCCTACCTTTTAGTCATTTTGATATGATGGATCTGGACAGTTATAAATCAGCAGTGGTGTATGGCTATCGGAGCGGCAAGCGTTTGGCGCATGCCGGACCTTGGGGCGTTACACTGGAGTAGTCAGATCACACGGGCCTTATAACCGCCGATCACAATACCTTTGATTTCGATTGACGTAATATTCTGGGGCGGTCTCATGAGATCCAGCGGCGCTTGATGCAGCGGATCGTCGGAGCGCGGCCACAGCCACCGGCCCTTTTCATCAATGCGTAATTCTTTCACCGTCGCTTCTATCGTGTCGTCAGAGCAATGACTGTAAACGATAACATGGTCCCCATCGCGCGGCGGCCGAAAATCGAGCATGTCGACCCATATCACGACGCTCCCGGATGGATATTCAAGGTTCATCGAATTGCCGCGCACTTCCAGCGCCTTCGCCATGCCGCGAAATCGACCTGGGACCGGGATATCCACGGAATACCAAAGTGACTGATCCCAACTAACGGCTTCGCGAAACATACCGGCCTCGACATGGCCGGATACCCAAATTGCGGTGGGGCTCGACGGCTCGGGCATATCACCGCTGATTTTCCAGACAGGGACTTCGGTCGTCCTGGCCAGCTTGGCATAGGTTCGCAGATCAAGGGACTGGGAGTGTCCGTTGATAAAATTGTAAATCGAATTCTTGTCGACGCCAGAATCCTTAGCCCAGCGCGCGACCTTGAGATCGCGATCCAGAATGAAACGCCGCAAGATTTCGCGCTTTTCGTCGGGTGTTCTATCCATGCGGGGACATTTAACAGGCGCAAAACACATCCCGGTATGAATTTCTGATTGCAAAGCATATTGGGATATGCTTTTTGCCGGGCCATGGTTATCGACACTCTCGATCGGCTTCGTGCCGCGCTCAAACGTCCAGGCTTCACCAAGCGCGAGCTCGCGAAGCTGGCTGGTATCCACCACAACACATTGCTGGGTTGCGAAGAGGATAGCTGGAATCCCACCCTCGACACGCTCCGCAAGCTGGAACCTCATATTCCTCCTTTTGAGGCTGGGAATGGCCTCGCTCCATCCGATACCGCCATCGTTGCGAGCCCGTCACGGGGAATCGCCGGCGATTTTTCCCGCGGCGTCCCGGCATGAGCCGCCACGAAACCGTCCTTTCGCCCGACGAACAGGCCGAGGCACTGGCCGCGAAGAAGCTGATCCGCGCGGCAGGCGGGCTGGAAGATGCAGCGGCGCATACCGGAAAATCAACGTCAGCGCTCTCCCGTTACTGCCTGCCCAATTGCCCGGATTCGATGCCGGTGCGGGTGGCGATCGAGCTGGAGAGCGTGACGCACGGATCCGCCGGGCATCCGGTCATGACGCGGCTGATGGCGCAGCGGCAGGGCTTTGCTCTGGTGAAGCTACCCGATCCGATGGCGTGCTCTACGATCTGGAGCGGCTTCGTGGCCAAGTTGGCCAAGGAGGGCGGCGACGTGATGGCTGCCGTTTGCCGCGCGCTGGAGGACGATAACGACGTTTCCCCCGCCGAAGCGACCGCCACGCTGAACGACGTGCAGGAGCTGATCGACATCGCCGTGCAATTGCGCGCCGCGCTGGTCGAGCGTGCCGGCGCGGTGGCTCCCGGCTGGTGTGACGAAAGGGTGGTTTCATGATCAAGACAGTGGAACAGATCGACAATTGGCTGCGCGGCGCGGAGCCCGGCGACAGCATCACCTATGCCAAGGTGGCATTTCTGCCCCAGAAGGCACCGGGACCGCTGCATGTGCGGGGGCTGGCCGAGGCGGGTTTGCTGGCCCTGTGCCAGAAGCGCGCTCCGGGCAGCGTGTTTGCCTATATCGCGCAGCGCACCAGGGGCGGCGCAGAGCCGAAGCGACATCCGCGCTGCGGGACACGATCGCTGGTGGCGGGATCGGCGGAAAGCCGGTTCACCATGGCGATGATCGCCGACGCCGCGCGCCTGGGCCAGCGATGCCCGACGCTGGACGAATTCGCCGCGGCGCTGGGGCTGGGCAATGTGCACCGCGTGCGCCGCCTGCTCATCGGGCTGGAGGAAGCGGGCGAGATCGCGATCGACACGCACCGCATCGGCGCGGAGGCGGCGCGATCGATGACGCTGCTACGATCCGGCCTTTCCACGGCGCTGCCCCCCCTTTTCAGATCCTGTGCGGCGACTTCCCCCGCCGCACGGGTCGCCCCTGCGCGCATGGCCGATAGTGCGACCATCGGACACGCGCGCGGGGCCGCCGGCGAAGCGGATGCGGATCAGGTGTTGTGCCCCGCGCCGCGCCCCGCTTCGCCGGCATCAGATTATGGAATGGCGGCGTGACGTCGGAAGTCATCCTGAAAAGCGCGGGCAGCGGTAGCGCTGAGCATCTGGAAATGATCGAGCTGGTGGAGGTTATTCGGCAAGCCACGATGCACGTCATTCGGGATGTCGATGACCCGGCAATGAAGTCGTCGATTCTGATGGCTGCTGCGGCCACATTCGCTGGCACGATCATGGGGCACATGATCGTTGCCGGGCTGCTGCACGACCAGGATAAGAAGCGGGTAACGGATGCCATGGCGCGGAATTTCCGGACCGGCATCGACGTTGGCAAGCGTCGGGCGATGCGTGTGGCGTGCGATGAATTTGGCGGCAACGCCTGATGGGCAAAGGCACTTCACCCCGCACACTTGATTCCATGCGCGTCGAGACGATCGCGCTGGAGCGGACGGCGGTGCTTGGCATGGCCCGCCGCTATGCCAAGGGCGTGCGGGCGATGGTCTCGCAGCGGCGGCTGACGGCCGAGGAAGGCACGCTGGCGATCGAGCAGGTGAAGAATTTCGCCAATGGCGTGGCGGCAGGACTGCACCGGCACGAGATCGACCCCGTGGGCGCGCGCAAGGCGATACGCGCGGCGCTTCGCGAGGAAGGGTTGTTGGAGGTGCGCCGTGGCTGAAACCTCACTGATCGAATGGACTGATGCGACTTGGAACCCGATCACGGGTTGCAGCGTGATCTCGCCGGGTTGCAAGCACTGCTATGCGATGAAGCTGGCGGGCACACGGCTGCAGCATCACCGATCGCGCGCCGGTTTAACAGTGGCGACGAAAGCTGGGCCGGTTTGGACAGGCGAAGTTCGTTTCAATGAAGAATGGATCGCGCAGCCTTTACGATGGCGGCGGCCTCGCAGGGTCTTCGTTTGTGCGCATGGCGACCTGTTCCATGAAGATGTGCCGGATGCGTGGATTGATCGGGTGTTCGATGTGATGGAGGCTCGGCCGGCACGACATATCTTTCAGGTGCTTACAAAGCGCTCTGCGCGGATGCGAGATTATATCTCTGCGCGCTGGCGGTTGCCTGAAAGTATCGCCTTCTTCTATGATCTCTCCGAATCCACGCCACTATTCCAGGTGCCGGAGAATATCTGGTTGGGCGTGTCGATAGAAGATCGCGAGCGGATGCTGGCGCGCGGCGGCGATCTGGCGAACACGCCCGCTGCCAAGACATTCTGGAGCGTGGAACCGCTGATCGGTCCGCTGGGCACCATTCCCGACGATCTATTGCCGGACTGGATGATTGTTGGTGGCGAGAGCGGGGATGGCGCGCGGCCGATGCATATCCAGTGGGTGCGGATACTGCGCGATCATTGTGCGTCGGCGGCGGTGCCCTTCTTTTTCAAGCAATGGGGAGAATGGCAAGGCGGGCGGCCACGTCCGGCGGGCGCTCCGGGGCGCTTTGCGCTGGTACCCAACGAGAACCTTAGCTGGGCCGGTATAGCGTACACGGACAGCTACCCGCGCCAATTCTCTGCTTTTGGTTCCTCGGTCATGGAACGTATCGGCAAGAAAGCTGCCGGGCGCTTGCTGGACGGCGTCGAGCATAATGGTATGCCCGCATGAGCGTTTCAGTCGATATCCCCGCTGCGGAGCATGACGCTTTGGCAGGTGCCCTCGCGGCGTCGGAGGGCGTGGCGGATCAGCGTGGCCAGATTGTTCAGGACGAACTGCGCCCGCAGCTTGGGTTCCATGGACCGGATTTCGAGCCGATCCATGATGGCTTCTCCGGTGACCGTGACGCGCAGCCGATCATCGCGATCGGCGATCCTGAACGTGACGTCGCCAGTTTCGAAGACGTGTTGCGGGGGCTCGATGAGGGTCCAGTGCATTATATCATCGCTAACGGACGCCAGCACGGATCGCTAGGGGCGATCGTGATCGGGCCGGCGACGCTGTATCTGGGCGACGCCTATCGCATCCGCCCCCAGCTTGGGTGGCATGACGCGGATGTGATGGATCCGCCGTATGAATTTCGTGCCGAGGGTGGTGGGCATTATCGCGAGAGCCGCGGCGGGATGGATCAGATAATTGCGGAAGGGCTGAGTGGCGGGTTCGACCATTCGGTTATCAATCCGCTGATCTGCGGCGGCGTCGTCGTGTTTTGTCACAATGACCAGCTTTCGAAGTTGCTCCCCTATCTGGACGGCAGCTTCAAGCGCCAGGCTGTCTGCATCTGGCGCAAGAAGAACCCGCAGCCTGTGGCGAACAAGCATTACCGCCCGGTGATGGAATTCTACATCCACGCGTGGAACAGCGGCTTTCATCCGCGTGGCGCATTGGACGACCTCGATCGCCAGATCATTGCGATGTCGCCAAGAGGCGTTGAGAAGTTCGGTCATGCGACCGTGAAGCCCGATGCCGTGATGGATAAGATCATCCGCAATGTGGCGGGGGATAGCGTGTGCGATCCGTTCATGGGGACGGGATCGACGGGCGTGGCGACGGTGAAGGCCGGACGTCGCTTTACCGGGATCGAGCAGAATCCGGCACATTTCCTGACGGCGTGCCGACGGATCGCTGCATCGGTGAGGGCGATGATATGAAGAATTTAGAAGACGTTAACCGAATGCGCCGGAGCACAAATAGGTTAACAATAGGTTTCGCATTTACCACAAATTCACTTTTCGAACGCAATGACGTCAGCCTCCCCCTTGAGCGAGGCAAATATGGCGCAATTTTCGAATCTTCTATCACGCCGCAGCCTCGCCCTGCAGCGTCACTTATTGGCGCGCTGCGACAATTGCCCCTGCGGCGAGACGCCGCGTGAGCGAGCGCGCGTTGCGTTGCCGGTGCGGCCGGATGCCGAGCGTCCGGACTCGGCCCGCCCCAAACGGCGTAACCACCTGGGTTGAATGCCCCGGATGCGGCGCGACCGGCGCGCGGAGTGAAGACGCCGTGCGCGATGATGCGCTGGCGATCGCCGCGTGGAATTGCAGCGGAGGCAGCAAGATATGACGCGGCGTGCCTCATCTGCGCACGCCCTGGGGGGGGGCAGTCCGCACGCCCTGACGTTGCTGCCGGCATCGCATGGGCGCGCGCCTGGCGTGCCGCGAACCGCGGTGCATTCGACGCCATTTACGGACCGGAGCGGCGCTGCCCGCATTGCGGCCGATTTCAGGAAGGATTGAACGGATGAGCGGCGATTTGAACAGATCCACGATCATCGGGCGGCTGGGCGGCGATCCGGTGACCCGCACGACGGGTGGCGGCGTGGAGGTGGTCTCCTTTTCAATGGCGACCAGCGAGCGCTGGAAAGATCGCGACGGCGCGACGCAGGAGCGCACCGAATGGCATCGCATCGTGATCTTCAACGAGCAGATCGGCCGGATCGCCGCGCGCTATCTGCGCAAGGGCAGCCGATGTTTGATCGAAGGCGAGCTGCAGACGCGCAAATGGACCAAGGATGGCGTTGAGCGCAGCGTGACCGAGATCGTGGTGCAGCGCTATTCCGGGCTGCTGAAGCTGCTGGACGGGCGGCAGGCCGAGGTGGCTGACCGACCCGATCCGGGTGGTCGCGGCGCGGTGCCAGACCGGGATCCTCCCTCTGCGTCGCCCGACCTCGACGACGATGTGCCCTTCTAACCTCCCATTCGATCCGGCGTGCGCGCCACCGATGATAAACCCGCTTTAGCCCGATTTTCGGGGGGATTTCCTGACTGTGACTGTTTCGCAACTCCCCTCGCCCATGTGCACGGCGGCCCTGCAATATGCGCGCCATGGCTGGCCGGTGTTTCCCTGCCGCGAGCGGGATGAAACCATTCAGCAATTCGGGGGCAAGGAGAAGGTTTTCCGCGCGAAAGCGCCTTACACCGGCACCGGCTTCAAGGATGCAACGACCGATGAAACCCGCATTCGCGCCTGGTGGAAACAGCATCCCGACGCGCTGATCGGTTTGCCCACGGGCGTGAATGGTTGCTTCGTGCTGGATTTCGATCCGCGCGAAGATCCGGAATCCGGCGAGGTCTGGACGCTGGAATCGCTGAAGGCCGATCTGGAAGCCCAGATGGGGTGCGCCCTGCCGCCTTCGCTGACCGCCATGACGCAGAGCGATGGCGTGCATGTGTATTTCAAGCAGCCAGCGGGCGAAGACATCAGGAACCGCGGCAACCTTCCCCGGCATGTGGATGTGCGCGGCCATGGTGGCTATGTGATCGCACCGCCCAGCGTGATGAAGGAAACCGGCGCGCGCTATCGCTGGCTGCGCGGCAAGCTGGGCGACGCGATCGCCGAAGCACCGCCGGCGCTGATCGAGATCCTCCGATCCCCGAAAGCGAAAGCTGCGCGGGAGGATCAGGCTGCGCCGGATCGCCCGGCCTCACCGCCGCCGCAGCGCCAGGACATGAGCGATCCGGCCAATACCGTGCGCCGCAAATATGCCATGACCGCGCTGAACGAGGAATGCGCGACATTGGCCGCCACGCCGATCGGCGGCGGCCGGCATGGCGGCCGGAACAACGGCATCTATTTCGCGGCGCTGAAACTGGGGGGCTATATTCCGGGCGGCTGGCTGGCGGAATCCGTGGTGCGAGCCGCCCTGCAGGGCGTGATCCGCGGCATGGCGCACAATGAAGATCCAGCGGGCGCGGAAAAGACGCTGGAGAATGGGCTGGCCGATGGCATGGCCAATCCACACGACCTTTCCGACGTGGGCACGCGGGCGGGACGATCGAACCCCGCAAGCTCTGCCCAACGAACGTCATCATCATCCTCATCCCCTCCTTCCCCCCGCCCCGGATCCGACGACGAATATGAGCAAAGCTCCCGCGGGGGAGGATCGCCGGCCAAGGCCGCGGACAAAGGATGCGGGCCGGGCAAGGATGGGGGCTGGGCGGACGATCTGACGCTGGAATGCGGGTTCCTGCCACAAACGGACCTTGGCAATCTGGAGCGCTTCCTGGCGCGCTATGGCAAGAATTTCCTCTATGTCGAGGCGTGGGGCTGGCTGGCGTGGGACGGACAGCGCTGGAATCGCGACATGGCCATGCCACTGCTCGGCCGCGCGGTGCAGGATACGATGCGCGCGATCCAGCAGGAATCGGTGCTGATCCGATCGAGCGGCGTGCCCTTTCCGCCCGAGGATGGCGATATCGAGCTGCATGACGATGATGATGCGGATGACGGTGGTGGCGGCACGCGCTTCATCCGCGACCTGATCAAGAAGAAGAAGAAGCTCAAATCCGACATGTGGTATCGCCAGCGCCTACTGGCGCGCGACACTGGTGGCGAAAGCCCGCGGCATGACGCGATCGTCCAGGTGAAGAGCAATGGCGATATCGTGCTGCTCTCCGACAAGGTGGGTGCCTGGGGGCGCGCGTCGGAAGGGGCTGGCCATATCACGTGCATCGCCAAGATGGCGGAGGCGCGGCTTTCGGCGAAGACCGATGAATTCGACGGCGATCCGCTGGCCATCAATCTGCAGAATTGCGCGCTGCAATTCCATCGCCCGGAAGGCGACAAGGCGGCCTGGGTAGAAGAGCGCGGGCATCGTCGCGAGGATCGCATGACGAAGATCGCGCGGGTCGCCTATGATCCCAAGGCGTGCTCGCCGATGTTCGATGCCTTTCTGGCGCGCGTGCAGCCCAATGTGGAGATGCGCGACTGGCTCGATCGATGGGGCGGCTATAATGCGCTTGGCCTGGCCGATGCGCAGAAGATGGCTGTTTTCCATGGCGAAGGCCAGAATGGCAAGGGCGTGTGGGTGCAGACGCACGCATGGCTGCTGGGTGACTATGCCTGGACCACCGGCATCGATACTTTCATGGACGCCGGCAAGAAGCGCACGGGCGGCGGGCCGACGACCGATCTGGCCGCCCTGGCGGGCCGGCGCATGGTCTATGCGAACGAACCCGATGACAGCTCCAAATTCTCCGACGGGCTGGTCAAATCGCTGACCAGCGACGAGCCGATCGGCGGCGTGCGCGAGCTGCTGAAGCCGCCGTTCGAACTGCCGGTGACCTTCACCAACACCATCATGGCGAACAACCTGCCCCGGATCGGCACCGATTACGGCATCCGGCGACGAATGCAGGTGGTGCCGTGGGGCGTCATCATTCCGACCGAAGAGCGAGACGATCGACTGAAGATCAAGATCCGCGACGAATTATCCGGTGTGCTGAACCGCATGATCGCGGGCGCGCTCGCCTATCTCACCGACGGGCTGCCGATGCCGCAGGAGATGATCGAAGCGACGCAGCAATATCATGAGGAAAACGACATCCTGATGACCTTCCTCGATCTCTGCGTCGCGCGATCGCCGGGCGACAAGCTGGGCGCGACGGCGCTGCACCGATTGTTCGAAGCCTGGCAGACCTGGGCGCAATTGCTGCCCGCCTCGGGCAAGGCATGGTCCGCCAAATATCTCAACGCCCAGATGCAGAAGAAGGGCTTCAAGATCAACAAGGCGAGCACGATGCAGTGGCACGATATCCTGCCGCGATACGATGCCACCGACTTCACCGATCACGAGGGCAAACCCGTGGAACGCGATCTGGGGCCGCCCAGACATGTGGACAAGGCATCAGCCGGCGCGCCGATCGTGGCGGCCCCGGCGGGCGCTGCAGCGCCACCGGCAGAGCCCCTCCCTGCGCCCCCGCCCCCTCATCCGCATCCCGATTATGATGACGATTTGCCGCCATGATGCTCCCTTCCTCCCGTCCGGAGCCATGAACGGGAGGATTGCGACACCTTGGGAAGCCCTGATTTCTGCCGTTTAGGGAGGATGGGAGCTTGCGGGAGGCACATTGCAACCACTCACCTCACATGCGCCGGCGCGGGCGCGCGCACAAAACAACCATAGGATACACTCCCATGCTCCCTAATACTCCTTATCTTATTGAAAAGAATGAAATACATCCTCCCTTAGACCCTCGAAAAGAAAGGGAGGGCGGGAGCTTCTTCGATTTCGACCTGGTGCAAGAGCGTTTGATCGCCGCCATGCTGATCTGCTGGCGGATGCCAGATCGCGAGACGAGCTGGCTTCATGTTAAAGCGCATTGGCCGGACGTCCTTCGGCACAACTTCTTCGGCGACTATGGCGACACCGAAGCTATGCCCCGCGCGGCTGCGCTCACCCGCCGTGATGTGGCCGAGATGGAAGAGGCGTTCGCCTGGATGGCGTTCGTGAAGGATCGTGACCGCAAGCTGGTGGCAATGGCGGTCTCGCGGCTCGCGCGGGGGGATAATCAGGTGGCCTGGGGTTCGCTCAAGAAGGCGATGGGCGTGCAATTCGGGTCCGATGGGCTGCGCAAGCGTTATGGCCGTGCGATCGAGAGCATATGCAAGGCGCTGAATGCGGCCAAAGTCCTCGGGTGCGCGTGATCAAGTGGGTTTATCTGCATATGCGAAAATAATGTTTGTCCACATTGGCGGCCTTTTAGGGCTATAGACCGATAGGCTTGGGCGAGCGTCATGCTGATGCTCACCAGCTTCGATCCTCCCTCGGAACCCTGCAGCGCCCGCCTCGGTCTCGATCGTGGCGGGCGCTGGCATTTTGGATACAGCACATGGGCCGATTGAAGAGCGCGCCGCCTCGGTTGCGTGCGTTGGAGCCGCGGCTGCGTCCGGCACCGAAGATCCCGGACCCGTTCTATCAGAGCAAGGAGTGGCGATCGTTGGTCGCGTCGATCAAGCGCGAACGCGGATCGCGATGCCAGCGGCACGGATGCGTCTCGGTCGAAAGGATCATTGCTGATCACATAGTCGAGCGCAAAGACGGCGGAGCCGATCTGGAGCGGTCCAACATCGAGCTGCTGTGCTTTACGCACCATCAACAGAAGACGGCTGCCGCGCGGCGCAGGAGGGCACGAGGTCAAGCCTGAGCCGGGGGGGGTGTTAAAAGTCTGCAGACCTATGCGGCCATCACCGCCGTCCCCCTCACGCGGAGATTTTTTAATGTCGGACTGGGATTTTGACCTGCTGGGCGATCCCATTCCGGAAGGCATGGGCAAGCGCGGGCGGCCGCCGCATTTGGTGACGCTGGAAAATCGGCGGAAAGTCATGGTGTTGGCTGCGTTCGACAAGAACGAAGACCAAATTGCCGCGGCGCTTTCGATCTCCACGCCCACGCTGAAGAAGCATTATTTTCGAGAATTGCGATCCCGTCTGGAAGCCCGCCACCGCCTAGAGGGCAAGCTGCTGGGGTCGCTGTTGACGGAGGTTGACAAGGGAAACGTCTCTGCGGTCGATAAGCTGTTCAAACGCCTGGACAAGCATGACCTGGTGAAGCTGGCGGCCCGCGTCTCCGAGCGCGGCAGGCCCGAGCGGACGGCACCGAAAGGCAAAAAGGAGATGCAGCGCGAGGCGGCGGGACAGGTCGGCGGCAAATATGCGACACCGCCCGCGCCCAGGCTGATCAACTGATGCAGTGGTCAACGGCCTGTACGGATTGGGAAGACCGCATCGTGGAGGGGGAATCACTCATTCCCTTCGCCCCGCTCTTCCCGGACGAGGCTGCAGCCGCACTAGCCGTGTTCAAGGGACTGCGGATCGTCGATGCGCAGGGGTCGCCGACGTTCGGCGAAGCCTGCGATCAGTTCGTGTTCGACTTCGTATCAGCCATCTTTGGCGCTTATGATCCGGAAAATGCGCAAAGGCTGATCCGCGAATTCCTGCTGCTGATCAGCAAGAAGAATTCCAAATCGACGATCGCGGCGGGCATCATGCTCACTGCTCTGATCCGCAACTGGCGCATGTCGGCCGAGTTGCTCGTGCTGGCACCAACGATGGAGGTGGCGAACAATTGCTTCAATCCGGCAGCCGACATGGTGCGCGCGGATCCCGAGTTGACCGAGCTGCTGCAAGTGATCGATCATAAGCGCACGATCAAACATCGCACGACCAATGCCGAGCTGAAGATCGTGGCGGCGGACAAAGAAGTTGTTTCGGGAAAGAAGGCGGCATTCGTCCTGGTGGACGAGCTGTGGCTTTTCGGAAAAAAATCGGGTGCCGACGCCATGTTGCGTGAGGCGACCGGCGGCCTGGTATCTAGGCCGGAAGGGTTCGTGATCTATCTCACGACGCATAGCGACGAAGCGCCTGCGGGGATCTTCAAATCGAAGCTGGAATATTTCCGGGACGTGCGC
Organism: Sphingobium boeckii; assembly: GCF_014199215.1. Lineage (GTDB taxonomy): Bacteria > Pseudomonadota > Alphaproteobacteria > Sphingomonadales > Sphingomonadaceae > Sphingobium_A > Sphingobium_A boeckii. The sequence goes on along the minus strand of NZ_JACIJC010000001.1, from coordinate 294,976 downwards.
GACGGCCTGATTGACGATCGATCGAGCTTGGGCGTGCTCTACGAATGGCCCGAAGCAATGATCGAATCCGAGGCATATCTCGAACCGGATAATTTCTACGTCACGAATCCCAACCTGGGGAGATCGGTCAACCAGCAATGGCTGGAGGACGAGCTTCGCAAAGAGCTGCGTGGAGACGGCGAAGGAAAGCAGATATTCCTCGCCAAGCATCTGAACGTCGAGATTGGCTTGAAGCTGCGGCGAGACCGGTGGCGTGGCGCAGATTATTGGGAGGATGCTGGCGAACGGGAGCTTAATCTGACTTCGTTGCTGGCGCGTAGTGAGGTGGTGGTGGCCGGAATTGATGGTGGCGGCCTGGACGATTTATTCGGCCTGTGCGTTGCCGGTCGCGAGAAAGTCACGAAACGCTGGCTCTATTGGACACGCGCATGGGTGCAGGAATCCGTGCTGGATATGCGCAAGGAAATCGCGCCGCTCCTGCGAACCTATTCGGAGCAAGGTGATCTGGTCATCTGCACCACCGTTGAACAGGATATTACTGAAATTTCAGCGCTGCTGGCCGATGTCAAAGACACCGGACTGCTACCCGATAAGGCGGCAATCGGCCTAGATCCTCAAGGCGTCGGCGTACTGATCGACGCGCTTTCGAACGAAGGCTTCACCGACGACCAGATGGTGCCGGTGAGTCAAGGATTTCGTCTGGCATCCGCCGTGTGGAGCCTCGAGCGTAAATTGAAAGATCGCAGCGCGCTGCATGGCGGGACGGACATGATGGCCTGGTGCGTCGGCAATGCGAAAGCGGAACAGAGGGGCAATGCCGTGCTGATCACGAAAGAGACGGCAGGCAAAGCCAAGATCGATCCGCTCATCGCGGTTTTCAACGCGACAAAACTGCTTGAGCGCAACCCGGAGGCGGCGGGATCGATCGACGCCTGGATGGAAAGCCTCGCCGCGTGAGCGTCGTCGGCAATATGCTCAGCTATTTCCGCCGCTTCGTGGTGACGGACGGGACGTCGCGGATCGACAATCGTCCCAGTGACAGCGGTGAGCGCGTCGAGGAAATGGACGTCCTGGCGCTGTCAGCCGCATGGGCGTGCGTCAATTTGAATGCAGGTAACGTCGCCTCGTTGCCGCTGATGGTTTATAGAACGAACCACGCGAACGATCGGGAAGTGGCGCGTGATCACCCGCTGTATCGTCTGTTGCACGATGCACCCAATGCGGAGCAGACACCTCTGGATTTCTGGGAGGGGGCGCAGGCCAGCATTGAGCTCAAGGGCAATGCTGTCGCGTTGAAGACATTTGGCGTTGGCGGCAACGTGGTTGCCCTGGAGCCGATGGCCTGGGATTGGACGGGTGTTCGTCGCAATGGCGCTGGCGAAATCGAATATGAGTATAAGGGCGAAAAATATTCGTCGGCGGACGTGCTGCATATCCGTGGGTTCGGCGGATCGCCCCTTGGTGGATTATCGACGATCGCCGCTGGCGCAAACACATTTGGCCTGGCGAAAGCGATAAACCGCACGGCAGGTTCCATGTTTCGCAACGGCATCGTATCCAGCGGAATCCTGACATCGGACAAGATGTTTCCGCCGGAAAAACGCAAAGAAGCTGAAGGTTTGCTGCAATCGAAATTCGCGGGGGCGCTCAACAGCGGGCGGCCCATGCTGTTGGATAATGGGCTGAAATGGGAAGCGCTCACGATCAATCCCGACGACGCCCAGATGCTGGAATCGCGGGGTTTCTCAGTGGAGGAGGTCTGCCGGTTTTTCGACGTGCCGCCGTTCATGATCGGGCATACAGAGAAATCGACAAGTTGGGGAACCGGCCTTGAACAGCAGACGCTGGGCTTCGTAAAATTCAAGCTGCGTCGTCGCCTGCGCCGCATCGAGCAGTCGCTGGAGCAGCAGCTCCTGACCGCTGCGGATCGCGGCGCTGGCATCAAGATCGAATTCAACCTTGAAGGTTTGTTGCGCGGCGATAGCGCGGGGCGGGCATCCTTCTACGGCTCCGGCCTCGATAAGGGATGGCTGACCATCAACGAAGTGCGCCGGTTCGAAAATCTGCCGCCAGTGCCTGGCGGCGATGTTCCCCGGCTCCAGATGCAAAACGTACCGATCACAGAGGCCACGGGCACGACGCCCCTGATCTCCGACTAGGAATTGCCCATGCTCCAGAAAAACAGCGGCCTGGCGCTCGACGTGAAGGCGTTAGGCGAAGATGGCGTGATCGAGGGCTATGCGTCCGCGTTCAACGTGATCGACAGCTATGGCGAGATGGTTGCACCGGGCGCATTCAAAGGATCCCTGGCATCGGCCAAAAAGGAAAAGCGTTCGATCAAGATGTTGCTTCAGCATGATAGCTGGCAGCCGATCGGGGTCTGGGACGAACTGGCCGAGGATGAAAAGGGTTTGCGCGTAAAAGGTCGGCTGCTGATTGAAGTGTCACCCAAGGCGGCAGAGACCTACGGCCTGGTGCGCGAAGGTGCGCTGGACGAATTGTCGATCGGTTACCGCGAAATCGAGACGGCACCCGATCGAAGCCAGGACGGGGTGACCATCTTGAAGAAGCTCGATCTGCGCGAAGTATCGATCGTGACCTTCGGGGCGCTTGGGCGCGCGGCTCATATCGACGAAATCAAATCGTGTTTGGAGGCCGGCAAAATGCCGACTCTCCGTGAATTCGAGGGTTTCCTGCGGGATGCAGGTTTCTCCCGGAGCAAGGCTGAAGCGATCGCCGCATCGGCCAAGCAGCATCTTCAGGGGGAGCCTGGAGGAAAAGCAGCAGACGACATGCGCAGGTTTATCGAACGCCTGCGCGCTTGACCTTAATCCTCTGGAGACACTGACATGACGAAATCCCTTATTACCGCACTCGCGGTATCTTGCCTCATCCTGGTCGGCATGGCCGCCATGCCGGCGGCCGCCCATGCCATCAGCGCCTTCGGCGATGGCGGCGTGATGCTCGCGATCCTGGCCGCATCGCCCAGACATCTCGGCCCCATGACAAAGAGCGAGCGGCGCATGGGTCGTTATATGCGTGACGCCGAGGATCATCCGACCGGTAAAACCGTGGAAGAGTTGGCGGATTCGCTGCGCAAGTCGATCGACGAAAAGCACAAGCTGGTCATGAAAACCGCCGACGACGCATTGGCGGAAGCAAAGAAGGCCGGCGGACTGAGTGAAGAAACAAAAAGTTCGACTGACAAGGTGTTGACCGAGATCAATACCATGCGCGAAACGCTGGCAGCGCTCGAACAAAAGATGGCGCGGAAGCCTGGCAGCGATGAAGACGAAAGCAAGTCATACGGTGCGCAGGTTGCCGGATCCGACAAGTTCAAGTCGTTCCAGGGCGGGGGCTATCAAGGTAGTGCGCGCTTCGAATTGAAGGGTCTGCCGTGGGGCCGCGTGAAGGCGATCACGGCCGCCCAGGCGGGCACGGCATGGTCCGACCGCGATAACACGGTTACCAGCCTCCCGCAGCGGCAGATGACCGTGCGGGATCTGCTTAGCGTCGTCGCCACCACCAGCGGTTCGATCGACTATGCGCGCCAGACCACACGCACGAACAATGCGGCGGTCGTAGCCGAGGGCGCGACCAAGCCAACGTCGACTTATGTCTGGGAACAGGTCAACGCAGTCGTTCGTGTCATCGCCCACCTTGCCAAGATCACGCGGCAGGCAATGGACGACGCCGTGCAGCTCCAAGGCGAAGTCGATGCCGAGATGCGCTACGGACTGGCCTATGCGGAAGAGGGCGAGTTGCTTACCGGCGATGGTACCGGCCAGCATCTTTCGGGCCTCGTGACCAACGCCACAGCCTATGCTGCGCCGATCAATCCGGCGGGCACCGAAACGATGATCGATATCATCCGCATTGCGCTGCTGCAGGCGGAGCTGGCGCTTTATCCGACCGATGGCGTGGTGATGAACAACGCCGACTGGGCGGCGATCGAGCTGACCAAAGACACTGCTGGCGGATATATTTTCGCCAATCCGCAGCAGCTTGCCGGGCCACGCCTCTGGGCCAAGCCGGTCGTGGCGACGCCGGCTATGACGATCGACAAGTTTCTTGTCGGAGGTTTCAAACTGCAGACGCTTTACGATCGCATGGCACCCGAGGTTCTAATCGCGTCGGAGAATTCCGATGATTTCGAAAAGAATCTCTACACCATGCGCTGCGAAGAGCGTGTGGCGCTGGCAGTCAAGAAGCCCGGCGCGCTGATCTACGGCGACTTCGGCAACGTCTGATGCAGTGGGCGGGCTTCGGCCCGCCCCGTTTCATCCATCGAAAGGAATTGATCATGACCGACGAGGTCAAGGTTGAAGTGCTGCGCACTATGAACAACGGTGAGTTCAATCCGGGTGATATTCGGACCGTGACGCACCTGGACGCGACCAGGCTGATCGGCACCGGTGCCGTCAAGCTGGCTACCAAGAAGGCTGCCCCGCTCGATAACAAAATGGCGGCGGTCAACAAGAACAAGACGCCCGCGCCGAAAAAGGTTGCCGCGCCTAAGAAGAGCGGCTGAGATGTATCGGACGCCAGCAGCCCGCCGCGCCGCCGCGGATGCCGCCGGGAAAGCGCCGGTCAATTCCGCTCTACCCGCCATCACCGGCACCAGAACACAGGGACAGACGCTCACCTGTTCGACGGGCACATGGAGCCGCGCACCGAGCTTCGCCTATCAATGGATTCGTGATGGCGTGCCCATCAGCGGCGCCACGGCGGCGACCCGTGTGCTCGCCGCCGGCGATGTTGGTGCGACGTTGCGTTGCGCCGTCACGGCCCTGGCTAACGGCGTCCGCGTCAAAGCAAAAAGCCTCGCCACCACCGCGATCATCGCGGCTTAAAGGAAGCCACATCCATGGCACTTGAACCGGTCATTACGACAACGGCGGGCGATCCGCTGGCGGGCCTCGATCTTGGCGTGAAAGGTCTGGCGTTGGCCAACCTTATCGCCGATTGGGCGGGCGAGAATATCCTCGGCGATCTCACTGCCTCGCCAAACGCGCTGTCGATCGCTGGGCGGCTGAAGTCCATCGTCGACAACGTCGATGGACTGGAGGCGCTCATCGGATCCACGAACACGCTGCTCACGACGCAGAACGGGTTCGTTGACGGCCTGGAAGCGCTTGTCGCGGCCACGAATGCTGCCCTGACGACGGGCAACGCGAACACCGACACGCTCGAAACGCTGATCGGTGCGCTGAACGGCTATGTTGATGGCCTTGAGGCTTTATCCAGCGCCATGTCCGCCAAGCTCCCCGCGACGCTCGGTGCCAAGACCGCGGCGCTCAGCATGTCGATGGCCCCGGCCTCCGACGCGGTGTTCGCCGTCGGCATGGCAGGCTCCACGACCGGCACGACCAGCACGGTGGAAGGCGCAGCGGCATCCACCACCCTGCTCGCGGCCAATGCCAACCGTATGGGTGGGTCGATCGTCAATGAAAGCACGGCGATCTGCTATATCCTGCTTGGCAGCGGCACGGCGAGCGCCACGAATTACAGCTATGCGATCGACGGCATGGGCACCAGCGCGGTCGGCGGCATCTTCGAGATTCCCGACGATTGGAAGGGCATCGTCAAGGGCTATTGGGCGAGCGCGACCGGCAATGCGCGCGTGACCGAGAGGACCGCATAATGGGTGGCCCCGTCACGCAGCCGGTATCGGCAGCCGCATCAGCATCATCCTTCGGCCGCCCGCCCAAGATCGTCGTTGTCGGCGACAGCATTGCCGCGGCCATCGCCGGCAATGGGCTTAGTAGCCCGTGGTTTTGGGCGCAGGTCCGAAAGCCTCGGCTCTATGCCTGGAACAACAAAGGGTGGGACGGCTCGAACGACTCCTACAACCTCGCCCGCAGCGGATCATGGTCCGGCGCTACGACCGGCCACGCTGCGACCACGACATTCGGCACCAACACGCCGGACATGAATACCGCGCTGGTGCGCAATGCGGTGAATGCCATTTCGCCAGACATTTGCGTGATCGAGATCGGCACGAACGATCGGGGGTCGACCGCCTATAACGAGACGTTTGCGAACGTGAAATCGTTCGTCGGCCAGACCAATGCCAAGAAATATATCGTGGTTTCCATTCTCCCGCGCGCAAGTTCGGCCGGAAACTACATGCACACAAATGCGCTCTATCGCTATTGGCAGACGGTCGATTCACGCATCCATTACATGGATCTGTATCCCGAGTTTCTGGACGACACGAGCGCGACGAACGGTCTGATCGGTGGTGCGGGCGGCGGCGCTACGGCGGTCACCTTTGATGGACTCCATCCCAGCACATTCGGCGCGCGCGCGGCTCGCGACAAATGGGACGTGATGATGGACATCCTCGGCGTCCCGGTCGTTGATTATATCGCGGTCGGCCAGATCGGAAACTACAATGCCAGCGACCAGCCCTATGGGAATCTGGTCGGCGACCGCGGTGCGTTCATCGGGACGTCGGGCGGCAAGGGCACCGGGGTCACCGGCAATGTCGCGACAGGCTGGGATATGGGCGGTGACGGCTCGGGCGAAATCACTTGCGTCGCCGCGAAGGACACGATTGTCGTCGATGGCGTGACCCATGTCGCGCAGAAGTTGACTTTCACTGCCACCACCACTTTGACCCAGGGGCGATCCGTTTCGCTCGGGATGGGCGGCGGCGGCTTTGCTTCGCCCGGCGCTGGCATTCTTTGCTATGCGAGCGCGCTCGTGCAGATTGAAAATCTCATCGGCTGCAACGGGTTCATGTTGCAATTGAACGGCGCGACGCTGGGCGGCTATGACAACAATACCGGTGCCGTGACCCCTGCGGCTAATCTGGTGCCGACGGTAACCGAAATACTGAAAATGCGCTATCCGGGCACTATGGCGCTGCCATCCGGCGCGGCGGGGATGCCGTTTTTGGTCTCGTTCAACAAGGGCGTCACAGCCGGCGCTCTGGGGAGCATCAAGATCGCGCAGGCTGGCGTCTGGCCGCTGCCGGCGACGCTGCCGTAATGGTCCTGGCGCGTCGTAAATCGTTCAGGCGGGTGGCGCTGCGCCGGCAGCCTACGCCTACGCCTACGCCTGCGCCGGGTACCTTTATCCCGAACCCACAGGTTCCCCCAACAGTAATAGCGTCTTCGACCAATATCGGCTTCCGAGACACCGGTGTAGAGGCTCATTTCGTCAAATTTGATACTGGCGGCGTCGATCATGATTTCCGCCTGTATCTGAACATGATCGATATCAATAATGGCTGGTGTTACGCTCGCGGAAATAGCGACCACTTCACTTTACATAGAGTTATCGACGGCGTTCTAAGCACCACTGGGCTGGGGCCATGGATTTATCAGGCCGTACCTCAAGCATGGAACCTGTATTCAGTAATAGAAGCCCGTGTGGAAACTAACGGCGCGTTAGGCCTGTATCTTGATGATGAATTAGTTCCTGCATCTGTGATATCTGGATCATCCGTCAACACGTTTCAGCCGGATCGAGGCACGGGTGTCAGCTTCGCTAAAGCCTCTGGGGGCGCTGCTAGCAATATCATTTATGGCGTTGGAGGTGTCGATCTTCGAATCCCTGATGTTCGATATGACATTGCTAACAATTGGTTCGAAATCGACATTCTCTACAGCGATACGCCATCCGGCTATAAATATACGTTGAACAACGGCTCCGAGAACGATGCGGTTTTGCTCACCAACACAGTTGCGGGTGAAGCCACCTTGCGGACCTTGCCAATCGGCGGAAGCGTCGGCGCTATCACGGTTAAAGCTATTCTTAATGACAATCCGACAATCAATAAAACAGCAATTATAACCGTTCCGGCACCTGCTCAGTTCGGCATGAACCTCGCCGGCCTTAGCTCTTATGGATACGAACGAGCCTATACCAATCTTTTACTCGCATCAGGCTGGCAAGACGGGACTCTGCTCGACAATCCCGAGGCGCTACCCGGATCAGCGCACATCAATCTCGATGGTGAGCCTATTAGTTCACCAAATGGGACACATAATCCTTCAGGCCATCTTGTCGCAGGCATAACCAGACCCGATACACCGGGATCAGTTGTTCGTGTCGAGTGGGATGGTGAGGCGGTAACTAGCCTTTTGGCTGATGGCGTCACGGTCACCGGAGAGACATCCGGAGCCAATTTCAGGCAATTTACCTATGGGCACGATTGGACCGGCCCGAAGCGGGTGATGTTTCATGTCCATTCCACCAATCCAGCCAATCACATGCGAAACATCGTTGCGTGCGAGCTTGATCGGGACCCCACGGTCGATTTGTTCACGCCTGAGTTTATCGCGCGTCAGAATGAATTTAATGGCCCAATGCGTCTGATGGATTTTTTGAATACGAACAACCTTCAGACATTTGAAGGCGACTGGGATGAGCGCACTCCCAACGGAAGGCTAAATGTTTTTCGTCCGTATGGCATGGCCATTGAGAACGTCATCACACTTATCAACGCGGTTGGAAAAGATGCTTGGGTCAACACCCCGCCTTTTGCATCTGACGACTATGTTCGTGGCTTCTTCACGGCCCTAAATAACGGAGTCAACCCTGGAATTACACTTTACGCCGAGGTCGGAAACGAGTGGGGCAACGCCGCATTCGGACTCTACCATAGGGCGCGTCAGAAAGCGTATGACAATGGTCGTGCTACTTTAGAGGAATTTACCGACGGCGGCGGCGCGATGGCAACGCGCAACGAGCAGGCTTTTCAGCATCAGCGACAGATGACAATATTGGACAGCCTCGGCGCGCCCACAGGACGCTTTGTGCGGGTAATCACTGCAATGGGGACCAGCAACGAACTGAATCTTGTGACGCAGCGCGGCGCTACGCGCACGGATGCTATCTGTAACGCACCCTACTTCGGTGGAAGCATGACTCCTTCTATGTTCGATGGTTCGCTGGAAACAATTTTCGCCACAGCGCGAAGCATGATGAACACGACATGGAACAATTACGCTTCTACAAATGCCGCTTATAAAGCGGCTGGCCTTCGTGCGATATGCTACGAATGGCAACAGCATGTGGTATTTCCAGAGAATGGATATACGCCTGATCAAGAGGCCAAGTTGAGAGCCTTCCAAACGGATGATCGGATGCGTGAGTTGATCAGAGATGGGCTATTGCGCTGGGCTTCTGATTTTGGCGATGTGCTGTGCTTCTTCAATAGCATTGGCGAACCGCACCCATATTATGGGTCATGGGGGGCAAAGAAAAACCAGAACGCGACGCTAGAGGAATCGCCCAAATGGGCAGGCTTCCTTGAAGCCCAAGCCGCGATTTAAGGATGTTTAACATGGATGAATTATTGGCAAAAAAGGCGCAGCTTGAAAACGATCTGGCGATTTTCAGGCATTCGTTGATTCAAGCGCGCTCGTTTGCAAATCAAGAACAGCGGGCGGAAGCCGTGGCGCGCTGCCAAAAGCTCGTCACAGACGTAGAGGCTGAGATCGAACAGGTGACCGCCGAAATCGCGGCGCTCTCATAGATTTGCCAATGGCCCCGAAGCCGATGAGCATCATCGCCCAGGTGGCGGGTTCTGGGACCGCTGGCGCGCTGTCGTCGTACACATAGGTAACCGAATAATTCATGACCGCATTGTCGCCACGGCCCGTGATCTGCGTGATCCCGTGCGGCGCGCCGGTCAATTGCGTGTAGTTCATGGCCGCGGATTGGCTGGTTATCACATAGATGGAAGCGAAGCCGGGGCCGATCAGCAGGGCAAGAGGGTCGATCGAGCCAGAGGCGCTGCCGGAAGCGGTCCCCGCAGTCTCATAATATGACGATGGCGCAAACGGGCCGACGAGGCCGGGCGCAAAATCCGTGATCTCACCGATCGTGCCGCTTGCGCCGCCCGATGAAACATAAAGCCCAAATTTACCGCCCCACGAAGACTGAAACGATACCGGTCCGCCAACAGGCGAGCCGGAAACCGCGATGTGATCTTGGACGTAGCCGCCGATGGAAAAGAGGATTTGTTGCAGCGTGCCGGCTGCTGGATTGAATTTCGCGATCTGGCCCGCGCCGCCGCTTGTTGACAGATTGCCCGTCTGAACGATCGTCGCAGCCTCTACCGGCGCAGCAAATCCAAGCGCGGCCGTGGCCGCAAGTATCGCGAATCGTTTCATAAAGATCTTCCCCAAGAATTCGGGGATTATGGTTTCTAAATTATTAACTGTCCAATGCCGCGGAAATGCTGCGTCAAAATGGGACAATGGAAAGGTGTGCGATGCTGACCCATTTAATCGCGCTCGGCCTGTTCGCGACCGAGATCGAGGCGGGCGTAGGGGCGGTGACCGCGCCGAGCGAACGCACGGTGATCGTGACGACCTCTCCTGGCAACGCGGCGCGCGGCGGTAATCTGCCGATTGGTTCGTTCGCCTGGACCGCGCATTTCGACCCGAGCGATCGCGCCCCATTTGCGATCGACTGGAGCGCCCTTCTAGCCGATGACGAGACGATCGCAGAGATCGTGCGCCTGACCATATCCGCCACGGGCGCGGCGTTGGGGGTTGAAATCGACGAGGGCGCGGAGCGGCTGCCGATCATCGATACTGAGGGCAAGAAGATCCAGATGTGGTTTTTGGTGGACGACGCATTCCAAGGCGACGCGGCGTTCGCCGGCGGCGGCATCAACGTTGGCGTGGCTGCATTGATCCGCACCTCTGCGGATCCTTACAAGGATTATGAGCGGACGGCCGTCCTGACCGTGAGGCAGCAATGAAAATCGATAATGGGACGCAGGGCCATCTCATCATCGCGGGGGTGCATAATGGCCTTTGTGGGGTTTCCGACGGGGTGCTTTCGTTTCAGCCCAACATCCGCACCAAAAAGCCAGAGTCGGCGAACGGCGCGCTGCTGAACGGGGAGACCATCCGGATATCGGTTTGGAAGTCGCCTGATAATCCGGGGTTTTACCTCGCCACATTCGAGGCGCTGCAATGACGATCGACGATATGCGCGAGATCCTCGGGATTGGCCCCGAAGTGCCCGATGAAGACGTGGCCGAGGCCTATGCGGCCTATACTACCGCCACGATCGCCGAGACGATCATTGAAGAGCCGATCTCACTGGAGCTGGCGAAGGCGCAGTGCCGCGTGCTGGACGATAGCGAAGACGATCTGATCTCTGGCTATATCGTGGCCGCACGGGAATTTGCGGAGGTGCATACCGGCCATGTGCTGATGCAGCGCACAGTGACTGAAACATTCCGCCACTTCGCTTCGCCCATCATGCTGCTCTGGCGTCCCGTGGCCTCGATCAGCGGCATAACTTATAAGGATAGCGACGGGACTGCGCAGACCTATGTCGACGCCGTTTACGATGCGGATGCGGCACCCGTGGAAATCTATCCTCTGACGGCCTGGCCGGAGACGCGGCGCAACGGCGTCGTGAAGGTCGCCTATCTTGCCGGCTATGAAGCGGACGCAGTTCCACAGGCGCTTAAGGTGGCGATGCTTCAGATGGTGGCCCATTGGCACGCGAACCGCGAGGCTGTCGCGGCAGGGAGCATGGTCGAAGTTCCGCAGACGGCTATGGATATTCTCGACAAATACAGGCCGGTCCTCTGATGCCGGCGGCGGGCGATCTGACAGAGCTGCTGACGTTGGAGCAGCTCACCAGCGCGAACAATGGCCAAGGCGGACAGGTGACAAGCTGGTTGGTTGAAGAGCCGAAACTATGGGGCAAGGTTGTGGGCCTGAGCGGCGACGAGGCGTTGGCCGCAGGGGTGCAGCGTAGCGTTCAGCAATGGCGCGTAACGATCAGGACGCGTGCGGGATTGACGACCAAGCATCGTTTCCGCTGGGGAGCGCGGCTGCTGGACATCAAGGCCGTGATGCCTGACCCGAAGGACCGCGCGGCAATGCTCTGCCTCTGCGAGAGCGGGCTGCTCGTCTAATGGCCCGACGTTCGCGGACAAAGGGTGGCAAGACCTTTCGCCGGCTGATGAAGAATATTCCGGCATCGGCCCGCGAGGAATTTGCGGACGTGCTCGAGCTGAGTGGTCGCGATCTGGCGGGCGTCATGCGCGCGCGTGTCCGCCGGCGCACAGGCGCGCTGGGACGGGGGGTTAAATGGAAGGTATTACGAAAATCGCTCAAGCTTCGCGTGGGTGTGCTGGGATCGCCCAGGGCGCGCGGCAAGCTGTTTTATGGCTATATCCTCAACTGGGGCCGCAAGGCGCAGACGGCCAAGGCAAACCGGCGCACGCAGAGCGGCGCGGTTTCAAGTTATCTGATGCGCGTGAGCGCGCGCGCAGGGGATCGATCGATCACAGGGGCGGGATCATATCTTCTCCCCGTGCTGAACAAGCGGCTCGCATCCGTCTGGGAGCGAATCCTGGGTGCGGCCGCAAGGGGCGCCGGCAATGAGTGAAGCGATGGACGCGATCGAGATCGGTGTGTTCACCGAACTGACCGCTGCCGCAATCGGCATTCCGATCTATCAACATGTGCCGGAAGATACCGCGCCGCCCGTGATCATCATCGGCGACCTGGATTCCGACGACAGCATTTCGACCAAAGATGACGACCTGGACGAAGCCATCGAGCTTGAGATCACGACCGTGATGCAGACGCAGCAACGCAAACCGGTGCTGATCACGCAGGCCCGGATCAAGGCGGCGCTGAACGGCAAGGCGATCATGATGCCGGGCTTCACGATCCGTCCGCTCTGGGTATCGCAGAGCGCGGTGCTGCTGCCCGATGGCGAAAACTATGTCGGCACTTCACGGTTTCGCATCATGGCGCTGGCCGACTGATCCACGATTTTCGAATTCTGACGATGCCGGCCCGCGCTTTTGCGGGCTTTTTAATGGGAGACCCCGATCATGGCAAAGAAGCTTGGCAATGACTATCGGCTGTGGATCGACAGTTCCACTCCAGGCACGCCGGCCCAGATCCTCGGACAGACGACGCTGAAAATCAGCCGTCAGGCTGGTCAGATCGATACGGCAACCAAAGATGATTTTCCCTATGGCACGCAAGCGCCAGGTTTGAAGAGCCTGACGATCGATGCCGAAATTTATCCGAACCTTCCCGATGCGTCCGGCTATACCCGGCTGGAGACAGTCGGCGCAGGCTCGGCCCCGGTGCTGTTTCAGATCCGCAAGGGCGGGTCCGCCGGCGTTGCCCCCGCGGACGTGGTGTTTGCCGCATCCATGTATGTCGGCAACCTGGACACTGACTTCAGCAAGAATGATGTGGTGAAGTGCACCTTTCAGCTCACGCTGGCAGCCGCGCCGACCATCGACACACTCGGCTAAGGAGCGAAGGTCATGACGGTTCAGATTGGTGATAAAACCTATCGCGTTCGCAAACCGAAGGATCTGGACGCGGAGTTGCTGGCCACCACCGGCTGCTCAGCCGCGGAGATGGAAAAGATTCTTGCGGGCTCGCCGCTGGCCCATCTCGTCGCCCGCGCGATCCTGCCCTTCATTGACGCGAAGGAGGGCGAACCAGTGGTCTCGCAGGGATTGGCCGAAGAAATCGCCGCAGCCGGCGTCACGGCTGTGTCGATCGAGGCGCGCAAGCTCTATGCTCCGGCAGCCGAGGCAGCGGCCAAGATCGAACCCGCCGATGCAGGCGGCAAAGACGCATGACGGCCAATGCACTCAGGGGCGAGGTCACATTGACGCTGGATGGCACCGAGTATGTGCTTCGCCCCAGTTACGAGGCTACCCTGGCAGTGGAAGAGCAGACCGGAAAATCCCTGCTCGATCTGGCCGTGCTCGCCGACGATGGCGCGCTGACCCTGCGTCAGATGGCGATCGTCACGACCGAATATATCCGCGCATGGGGCCGGGAGACGGATGTGAAGAGCATCGCCGGCGTGCAGGCCGAACGGATCGGTGAGCTGATCTATGACACCGGAACGATCCTGGTGCAGCCGCGCCTGGCGATCGTGCTCGCGCGGGCGACGACCGGGGGTTCTACACCGGGGGAAGCGACGGCGACGGGGATGAAGACGACGGAGACCCCCGCCGCCGCCTAGCAGGCTTCGCTGCATGTCATTTGCACTGGTCTCCCAGCGCATTCTGGCGATCCACACCGCATGAATTCTGGGCCGCTTACGAGGTCTGGAAAGCGGCCAATATCCGAGACGATGAGGACTGATCGATGGCAGGCAGCGATGTGAAGCAATTGCTGCTCCAGGTGGATGCCTCGGTGGAGCTGCTCCGGCGCAACCTGGACAAGGGCGAACGGCAGGTGGCCGCATTCGAACAGACCGTCGAGCGCCGGATGGACAAGGTCGATCGCAGTTTCCTGAAGGCGGGCACCGGACTCTCCGGCATTGGCAAGGGGGTGGATGGCCTCCGTACCAAGGTGAGCGCCTTGGGCGGCAGCCTGATCGGCATTGCCGCATCGTTCGGCGTTGCGTTCAGCGTGGATGCCATCGTGCGGGCCGCCGCCGCGGGACTGGACTATGCCTCATCGCTGCAGGAAGTGGCGGATCAGCTCGGCGTGACGACCGGCGACCTTCAATTCTATCGCTATGTGGCGACGCAGACCGGCATCTCCCAGGACGAGATGGACGCGGGCCTGCAGAAATTGACCAAAACATTGGGTCAGGCGGCGGCAGGCGGCAAAAATCAGGGGCAGTCGTTCAAGGATTTGGGCGTCAATATCCGCGACGCCAATGGCGATTTGCGAACCGCGGGCGACATCCTGCCCGACATTGCTGAAGGTCTTTCTAAACTGGAATCTCCCGTTTTGTTGAACGCGAAAGGAACCGAGTTATTCGGTAAGGCCGCCTTTAAGCTTATCCCGGCGCTGCAAGGGGGGGCGGCGGGCATCAACGAATTGGCGGGCGCTTATAAGCGGCTGGGTATCGAGCTGACACCCCAGCAGATCGCGAACGCCGATGCCGCAGCCGACAAGTTGGCCGACGTGAAGAAGGTGTTGGAAGCGCGGATCGCGGGCGTGGTGGCTGACAATGCCGATCAGATTCTGAGGCTGGTCGAGGCGCTTGCGAAGCTGGCGGACAAAGCGATCAAGGCGGCCGACGCCTATGCCAAATGGGTACGGATCGGCAATGCGCCGAACAAAGCTGGCGATGTGGCATTCGAAGCGCCTGGCGGACTTTTCACGGTGCGCACCGGGGTATCCCAAGGGGTGAAGGCCGGTCCTGCGCCCACGTCTGCGACACCCCGTGTGCGTGCCCCGGCCAGCGCCTTTATTGGCACCTCGGCATTCAATCCCGCGCCGGAATCCTTGCGGCGTCAGAATAAGTTCTTTGGCGCGGATGCTGAATTCACGGCCGCCGCGGTGGCGCCGCGCGTGACGAAAGCGCTGCTTTCCGGTGGGGAGAAATCTGCCAGGGCGATCGACGCCTATGCCGTTGAGATCGAGCAAGCGACGGCTGCGCTGGCGCTGGCCGAAGCCGAGGCGAAGGACGACCGCAATGCGATGGCAGAAGCGCAGCGGATGCGCATCGAGGCGGACCGCAAGGATGCCAATTTTCGGGTTGAGCAGTCCGATAAGATCACCCGCAGCCAAAAGGCCGAACAGATCGCCATCAATGATCGCATGGCGGCTGCGCAAATCGAACTGGTCAATGCCAATGAGCGCAAGCGGATTTCCGACGAGACCAGGGATACGAATGAAAAGCTGTTGCGCATGGATCTGGACGCGCTCGATGATCATCAGAGAACGCTGGAAAGTGGCGCTGATTTGGCAGTCACGCGGCGCGAGCGCCTCGAGATCGAGCGGCGCATTCTGGCGGCGCAGCAGGAGATCGAGCGCAAGGTGCTGGAAGAAGCCATCGCGCGTGGCGAGATTCTCGATGTTGCGCAGGCGCGGCGCAACCTTGAAGCCCGCCAGGTCAATGAGCGCGGATCGCTCGATCGCGGCAATCTTTCTCCCGGCCAGCAATATCTCGACGATCTGAAAACCGAAGCAGGCGACATTAACGACGCGTTCGAGCGCATTGCAGTGGGCGGTGCGCGCGACCTGGAAGAGAGTTTGAGCCGCGGCGCGGCCAAGGCGCTGGGGCTGAAAGGCGCGGTGGGCAGCATCATCGGGGAATTCGCGCGGCTTGCGGTGCAGAAGGCGTTCCTGATGCTGTTTAGCAGTGGCGGCACGGCAGGCGGGGGCAGCATTTTCAGTTCGATCGGAAGCGCGCTGGGCAGCATATTCGGCGGCAAGCGCGAGGGCGGCGGCCCGGTCGATCGCGGCAAGGCTTATCTGGTCGGCGAGCGCGGGCCTGAGCTTTTTTCGCCCGGCATCTCCGGTGCGATCCTTTCGAATTCCAGTCTGCGTAGCGGCGGCGCGGCAGCGTTCCATTTCGATCTGCGCGGCGCGGTCGTCACCAAGGATATTCTCGCCCAGATGAACGCCATCGGACAGCGCTCCGCCGTGGAAGGCGCCCAGATCGGCCGCCAGCTCGCCCGCCAAGATCTGGCCAAGCTCCAGCGCCCGAGGATCTGAATGGCCATCATCACCCCGCACGCGCCGCTTCCATTGCGCAGCGTTAGCTGGCGTCTGTCGCGCCCCGGCCAATTGAACCGATCCGAATGGACGGGCGCACGCAAATATATCGGATTGCCCGGCGCGGCGAAATGGACTGCTTCGGGCGAATTCCCACCGATCCTGCGGCCGGAAATGGCCGACGCCTGGATTGCATTCTTCATGGATCTGGATGGCCAGGCCAACAGCTTTCCCCTGATCGCGGTGGAGCGCGCGCAGACCGGAGCCGCGAACCCGACCGTCGCGGGCGGCGCCCAAACGGGCTATCAACTGAATCTTACCGGGCTGGCCGGCGGCGTGGGCGACATCTTTCTGAAGCGCGGGATGCGCATGTCGATCCCGCTGCCGAACGGAACGGTGCAATTGGTGGTGCTCCGCGCCAATCTGATCGTGGGCTCCGGCACCAACGGGATCGCCTATTTTCGCACGGCGCTGCGCCAATCGCCAGCCAATGGCGCGACGATCGAGGCGCAGAAGCCCTACGCACTGATGTGCCTGACGGGTGACAGTGCCGGATGGGACGTGGCCCCCGGCCAGATCTATGGATTTGAATTCGAAGCCGAGGAAGCGTTCTGATGAGCCGCCCCGACGCCACAGCTTCCGCGGCGCTCGACGCCGACATCATCAGGCCGGTGTTCATCGGCTTCCTCGATATCGCAGGGGATCCGGTGCGCGCAAACACCAGCGGTGAAGACATCCTGTTCACCGGAACCGGCATCGCTGATCTGGATGGGTTCACTTATGACGGCATTTCTGCGAATTTTATCGATATCACGCCAGTGAAGGCCGCGGCGGGCGGCACGGATTCGGTGACCGCGCGCCTCTCCGGCCTGCCCGTCATCGACGCAGACACGCTGAATATTCTTGGCGATCCGGCAAACTACCGCGGCCGGACGGCGCGATTGTGGCGGATCATACGCAACGCCGCGAATGTCCAGCAAGGCGCGATCCAGCATTATTACACCGGCTATATGACCGCGCTGGATATCAATGCCGAGCCGGGCAACCAGATGATCGAGATTACGATCGAGAGCTACCTGGCCGCGTTCAGCCAGGCATCGCAGCGGACCTATCTCGATCAGACGCGCCTGGATGCGGGCGATCTCTCCCCCAAAGCGATGATTGCGATCGCCAATGGCAACAGCGCATCGCCGCTCACCGGCAACACGCGCGTGCCGGGGGTCTATATCCCGACCAATGGCGGCGGCGGATTTTACAGGCAGAATGAACTCTGATGCGTATTGGAACGTGGGAGCGCGCGCTGGCGGATTATCTCCGCGCGATGGAATCGGTCGTGTTCAGTTTCGGCGAAGCCGACTGCGCGCTCTTTGCCGCCGGTGCCGTGCTCGCGATGACCGGAAACGATCCAGCGAAGGCTTTTCGCGGACGCTATAAATCCCACGCCAGCGCCGTTCGTGCGCTGCGGCAGATCGGCGCGGGCGATCTCGAAAGCACGATCGACAGTCTGTTCGAGGTGAAGCCGCCGGCCTTCGCGCAACGCGGCGATCTCGTCTGGGAAGGCGAGTCCGTGGGTGTCTGCATTGGTGCCGATGCGCTGTTCGTGGGCGAGGAAGAGGGGCGATCCGGCCTGGTGCGCATCGCACGCGCGGCGTGGCTAAAGGCTTGGACCGTTGGGTAAGGTCGTCAAAACGGTCGTCAGCATCGCGGCCGCCGTCGCCGCGGTCGCCCTGGCGATTCCGACGGGCGGCACATCGCTGCTTGCTTATTCACTGGGCGTGTCCGCGGTTGCCGCGACGGCGATCGCGGCGGGCCTGGCGATCGGATCGACACTGCTGGCAGGGCGGCCCAAAGCTCCCGATGTCAGCGAGAACGCAACGGATCGATTGCTGACATCGATCAACCCGCGCGCCACGCGGAAGATGGCGATGGGATCGACGGCGCTTGCGACGGACATTCTCGATCAGGAATTCACGAACGATCAGGCCTATCTGCATCGCTTCGTGGTGGTGGCCAGCCACAAGATCCATGCAGTGAACGAAATCTGGTTCGACGACAAACTGGCCTGGACGCTCGTTGGCGGCGTGCAAGGCGATTTTGTCGGCTATCTGACCGTCGCGCCGATCCTTGAAGGCAGTGCCGGCAACGCCATCAACATCAGCGCGCGAATGGGATCGAGCCGACGCTATACCGGCTGCGCCTATGTGCATTTCCGCTTCAAGCTGACGGGAAACAGCAAGAAGACCGAAAGCCCGTTCGCGCAGGCGATCCCGACGCGCGTGACGATCAAGGGTAATGGTGCCTATGTTTATGATCCCAGGCTGGACAGCACCGCGGGCGGATCGGGATCGTGCCGGGCGAACAACCAAACGACATGGATCTGGAACAGCAACGCAGCACGAAACCCGGCGCTCCTGCTGCTCTGGTATATGCTGGGCTGGAAGATCAGTGGCTTCCTGGTCGTCGGCAAGGGCATCCCGCCCGACCGAATCGACATGGCCAGCTTCATCACGGCGGCCAATTTGTGCGACGAAGCGGTCACCAAGGCGGCAGGCGGCACCGAGCCGCGTTATCGGGCCGACGGCATATTCGGCGAGGGTGACAGCCCGACGCTGGTGATGGACAATCTGAAGGCGGCGATGAATGCCGATCTCGACGATGTTGATGGCCAGATCCGCGTGACCGTGTTTCACAATGATCTCGCCACCCCAATTGCGGCTTTCACCGAAAACGACGTGATGGGCGCGCTGCAATGGCGGCCTCACACCGCATTGGATTCGTCCTTCAACGTGGTGCGCGGATCCTATACCGATCCCTCCGACGCGTCGCTCTTCCAACTGGTCGAATATCCCGAGGTATCGCTGCCCTCTCCCGACGGCATCGAGCGCGTCGAAACGTTCGACCTGGCTCTGGTGCAATCGCCGGGGCAAGCACAGCGCCTAGCCAAGCAACGACTGCAGCGCGGTCAATATGGCGGTGCGCTGCAGGGGGTGTGGCAAGCGACCGCCTGGAAGGGCCAAAAGGGCGACGTCATCACGCAAAGCCATGCCAGCCTGGGCTTCGTGAACAAGCTCTTCCGTATCGCGGAGGGCACCA
The DNA here is from genome assembly GCF_014199215.1 of Sphingobium boeckii. Taxonomy (GTDB): domain Bacteria; phylum Pseudomonadota; class Alphaproteobacteria; order Sphingomonadales; family Sphingomonadaceae; genus Sphingobium_A; species Sphingobium_A boeckii. Next base: position 275,453 of record NZ_JACIJC010000001.1, on the reverse strand, counting down.
CGCAGGTCGATGGCACCGTGCCGATGATCCTGCGCGAAGAGCATGAAGACATTTACGCCTGGGATGCGGAGGAAGCGCCTGCCGTGGCGGCGGCTGATCCGACTGTCTATGACTTCAGCAAGAATGTACTGATAGAGGGCATCGACGAATCCGCGGCCACGGCGAATTGGGATGAAGTCTACGGGGACGGCAAGCCGGAAGACTATGCCACCTCTGCTGACAATATGGTGATCAACGGGTCGCTGGCGGATAATGCGGCACATTGGGACACGGCTGGCGGCGTGTTTCTCTACGCCGTGCCGCCCGGCGACAAGGTGCCGTTCGCGCTCGTGTTTCCGATCGCAGGCGCGGGCACCGAAGCCTATGCCAATGACAATTCGCTGATCCCGCTCTCCGGCGCTCCCGCATTCTTCGTGAGCGGATATTCGGGCCGGGATGGCACGGCGACCGAACTCGGCATCTATGTGGCCTGGTATCAGGCGGACGGTTCGGTTTCGGCCATCCTGTCTGATGAAACGCGCTCCATCCTCCCGCCCGTTGCGCTTTCATTTGAGCCATTCAATGTAAAATTCACCCCGCCAGCCGACGCGGTGGCGTTCAAGATTTCACCGTTCGGCAACGGAAACGCGACCCAGACCTATATCGGTGGCATCCGGGTGGCTAAGACCGAGCCGGCGGCCGACGTCACCTTCCTGATCGAAGGACCGGCTTCTGCCACGCTTGCGCGCGATTATGGCGGGGCGGTCAAGGCAGGTGTGCTGCCCAAGACGTTCGTCTACAAGATGGTGCGCGCCGGCCTGGACGTGACTGGGGCCGCGACATTCAGCGCAACGGCGCTCACCGGCTCGGCGACATTTTCCTGGACCGGCAGCGCGCTCGAAATAACAGATTGCTCCCCAGCCGCGCGCATCGAGGTCACGGGAACTTACACTGGCACGGCGCGGAAAATCATATTGGAGATCGGCGAAATTCGTGATCCGCCGCCGGCCGCAGGGAGCGGAGGGACGTCTGGCACTGTCGATTACACGTCCGCGATTTCGCCCTCGACGGCGAACACATACGGAACCGCGAACGCGCGTGTGCTGGTCGCCAAGGCCGGCGCAACCGGCGTCGTGGATCTGACTTTCCCAGGCCAGTATTACAAAACGAGTAACGGCGTCATCTACTGCAACGGCAAGGTCCGGTGGCGGGTGGTCGGCGGTGTCTTCGCGGATCTGGGATCGGAAGAAGTCAGCCCTTCGTCGGCCATTCGAAATGGAGCGCCAGATTATGAAAACACACCGGGATGGCTGGCAATCTCACGGCAAAAAACAGGCCTGACGCCCGGTACCGATTACGAATTTGATTTGCTGCTGCGCAAGGTCGGCAGCGTGATCGGCGATGCGGAGTGGGTTGGAACATTTACTGCGGCGGGGGCTTGATCATGAGATATTGGCACATCAAGCATCGGACCTTGGGGGAAAGCTTTACCCAGTCGCCGGATGACAAGACGCCTCACGACTGCGGATTATCGCCTGCTTGGGTGCTAACCGAACTGGACGGACCGCCGGGGGATTATGATGTCATGCAGGACGGCGCGCTGGTCGAGCGGACAGAGCAGCGGATCGATGATGAGTATCGTTCTGAATATGGCCCGGACGCCATAACCTTGGCCCACATGCGCAAGGCGATCGAAGCGCGGCTGATCGTCGCGGGCTATGAATTCGAAGGGCTTCTCACGGCCGAGGCGCAAGCGACCGGCCAGAGCGTCACGGATCTTGCTGCGATCATCATTGCGAAGGATGAGCCGATCGCGTCGAAAGAAACCGCGCGCGTCGCCGACAAGGCAGCCTGGCGCGCGCTCGCCTGAATTTGTGAACATTGGAGGCACCATGCGGATCGTTATTCTGGCAGCGCTGGCGCTTGCCAGTTGCAGCGAGCCGGCGGGCGACGACGGATACATGTTCGACCATGCTGATTTTCGCCGCTCGCGCGTGACGGTTGATATCGTGGAATATCAGGATCTGGCGAAGCTGCAGGCGGCGGCTCGCGCGTTGAAGCCAGAGACTCTGGCAGGCGAGCAGCGGCAGGCCTTCGGGCGTGTGTGGATCAATCAGCCTCGATGCGAGATCCACATGCTTGCGCCGGAGAAGACGCGGGAGCGGAAATGGCCGGGGCACGAACTTCTGCACTGCATATATGGCGATTGGCATAGGCGTCCGCCACGCTGAACGGCGCAACAGCGCTGGAAACTTCTCCGAGTATAGGACGGTGTGTATGAGTGATCCGGGTTCGCCGTCTCCGGGGGAGATTGGTGGCGTGTTTGCCGGGCTGACCGCCCTGCTGGTGGCGTTCGGCGGCGGCGCGAAATGGATATTGGGCTGGACCGAGCGACGGGCCGCCTCCCGATCGGCCAAACTCGACGCTTGGCACGCGGAACTGAAGGATCGGCAGGAGCAACTCGACGCGGCTGAGGCGGAATATCAGGCGCGGATCGAGGCGCGGCTGAAGGATCTGGAGCGCGAGAACCGGGCGCTGCGCATGGCCTTTCATCTGGTCGGCCCCACGCTGCGCCAGATCGATCCACACAATCAGCAGCTCGCCCAAGCCGAAGCGCTGCTGTCGGCCGCGTTTCCCCTCGATCCGATGGTGCCGCCCGACATGGCGCAGATCTTTCACGCGATCGACTGAGCCGACTGGTTTCAACAAGGAGAATGATGATGGGTTGGAAATGGGACCAATCGGCCGGCGAATTGACGCGCGATGGCGTGCTGATCAGCAAAGGTTATTCGGGCGCAGGCCGGGGCAAAAACAACCCTGCAATGCAGGCGCTGGTGGCGGTGGGTCCGATCCCCGCGGGGCATTGGCTGATCACCGGGCGATACAATAGCGCGAACGTCGGCCCCGCCGCGCTGATCCTCGACCCTAGGCCCGGCACACAGACCTTCGGACGATCGGCGTTTCGCATCCATGGGGACAGCATTCGCGCGCCAGGCACCGCCAGTCACGGGTGCATCATTTTGCCGCGCGCTATCCGGGATCGGATATGGGCGAGTGGCGACCGTTCGCTCGAGGTGGTGACATGAACGGCCTTTCCCAGATCCTGAAAGGGATCAGCGGCGAATTCGAACTGGGCCGGATGCTCTGGGCCTTCATGGGCATGGCGCTGGTGGCTTATCAGGGGATCGACGTGTTTTACAACAAGCAGCCGTTCAACCCGGTGGAGTTCGGCGCGGGCGCGGCGGCGATCCTGGCGGCCGGCGGCTTCGGGATCGCGGCCAAGGACAAGGGCGTGGCCAAGGCCGCGGCTGAGACGAGCGCCGAGGTGACATCATGACCGCGCTGCTCGGCCGCTATTGGCCTCATCTCGCGATCGCCGCGGCCGTGCTGTTCGGCGTCTGGTGGATCTATTCCAGCGGCGCTGCGGCTGCGGAGCGCAAGGCCGCGCACCGCCAGCTCGTGGGCGAAGTGCTGGAGCAGAAGCGCCTGCGCCGCATCGAGAGCGCTTTCGCGGACGGCCTGGCCAAGGTCGATCAGGCGCTGGCTGCGCGGATCGCGGCGATCGACGTGACCGAACGCACCATCATCCAACCGAAAATCGAACGGGAGATCATTCGTGAAAGCCGCCTATCCGATCCTGCTGCTGGCCTTACTGACGGCCTGCGCGCCGCCATCAACGCCGCCCGCTGGCAATCTACCTGCGCCCCCGGCCCTGACGGCGGACTTGTCTGCGCTCTGCCCCCCGCTGAACCTGCTGGCCGATAACGCGATCGGCACGCTGGCTCGCGAGGATTCGGCGGCCGCGGTTCAATATGTGCGGTGCCAGGCGAAGCATTGGGGTGCGGTGGCGGCCTATGAGGCGCTGCGGCAGACGATGATCAGGGCGAATGCTGAGGACGTGAAATAGGGTTGATCACGTGATGGTGTGGACAGTGACCGGAAGTTCAAATTGAACCTCCAGCGTGAACGAAGGACGAACAGGTGATAACAAACGACGTCCTTCATACATTGTACATGACGTAAAACTGCCATATGCGCATTCTGCCATCGTCTTCGGGAGGCAGGGGCCGGAGGTTCGAATCCTCTTTCCCCGACCAAATGTTTAACAGGAAATATCGCATAAGCCCCATCGGGGTTTCCCGGGATGCGCTGCGTGCCAATCCGGCTATCGACTGGTCTCGACAAGAGATGCCGTCTTCGCGATGCGCGCGATCCCGGGCACCCGAGCAGCGCGACCTGCCGGCATCGGGCGTTCCCCAGCCACTGGCTTGATACGCTTCACCCGGAAGCGCAAGTCAACGCGCCATCAATTTACGATTGTTGACGGTCTGATCCGCCCCATGTGCACGACACATTACAATTGTTTACGCTTCATAGCGCGTTGCGCTTTCGCGTCTCAATTCACCCATGCTATACTTCTTTCTGTTTTAGGAAGAAGTGGCGCAGCGTCATGCGGATTGCGATTGTTGAAGATGAATCAGGCTATTCTGAATTCATCGCGAATATTCTGAAAAGCGCCGGATATTCCGTCTATGATTTCGCAACAAGCACCGCTTTCGTCAAGAAATTCCGGCGGGATACTTTCGATGTGGTAATCCTCGACTGGAATCTGGCGGAGCTTTCCGGCATCGAATTGCTATCCTGGATGCGCAAGGATTGCCAATCCAGCGTGCCGGTGGTCATGCTGACTTCCCGCAGCGAACCCGCGGATATCGTGACCGGATTGCAATCGGGCGCGGATGACTACATCGCGAAGCCCGTCGATGAAGCGGTGTTGCTGGCGCGGCTCGAAGCGCTGTCGCGGCGCTGCTATCCTTCGGAACAGGGTCGGCAGAGCCAGGTTTTCGGTGATTTCCATTTCAACGTGCAGGCCGAGCAATTGTCGATCGGCGACATGCCGATGACGCTCACATCCAAGGAGTTCAATCTGGCGCTGATCCTGTTTTCCAACCTGTCCCGCCCGCTTTCGCGCACCTATCTTCTGGAATCGGTCTGGGGTCGCAACCCCGATCTGCCCACCCGAACCCTTGATTCCCACATCTCGCGCATTCGCAGCAAACTCGGCCTCCGCCCCGAGCACGGCTTTCGCCTGACGCCGATCTACAGCTATGGCTATCGGCTCGAGGCCTTGACGGAAGCGGCGGTTTCGCCTTCCCTGGTCGCATGAGCGTGGCGCTTCCGCTTCTTTTGCTGCTGGCAAACCCGCAGCCGATCGCCTCCGCCCCTGCAGCGGAAGCCAGCTATCGCGTGAAGAAGGGCGATACGCTGTTCGATCTGGCCGAAGATTATTTCATTCGCCCGGCCGATTACCGCCTGGTCCAGCGTCTGAACAAGGTGACCGATCCGCGCCGGCTGCCGGTCGACAGGAATTTGCGCATTCCGCGCCGCCTGTTGCGCACGGTGGGCGTAGAGGGGCAGATTATCGCATTTCGCGGTGAGGTCTCGATCCTGTCAGCCGGGCAGAAGCAGGGCGTGGCGATCGGCCATCGGGTGCGGGAAGGCATGGTCATCGTCACCGGTGCCAAGGCCTTTGTCACGATGGCGCTGCCCGATGGGTCTCGGGTCAGCCTGCCGTCCAATAGCCGCGTCGGTGTCGGCCGCCTCCGCCAGACGCTGCTCACCCGCGACGTGGAGCGTGCGTTCCATCTTCAGGGCGGACGCAGCGAATGGGATGTGGCCAAAGCCAAGGGCCGCGGCGACAGTTTCAGCGTGACGACACCCGTGGCCACCGCCGCCGTGCGCGGCACCAGCTTTCGCGTGACCTATGACGAGACATCGGGACAATCCACCGTGGGCGTGGTTGAGGGCACCGTTTCAGTCTCGGAAGCCGCCGCTGCCCGCGGCGACATGATCGCCGCGGGCAGCGGCATCGCCGTGCGTGCCGAGGGCCGCGCCGCACCCGCGCCGCTGGCCGCCGCGCCTGTGCTGGAGCGCCCCGGCGCTGTGCAGAAGGATGAACAGATCAGCTTCCGCGCCACCCCCCTGCCCGGTGCCAGCCGCTATATCTTCGAGCTTTCGACCGATGCGGGCTTTGTCGATCGCGTGGCCGAATCGTTCGGGGCCGAACCGGCCGCCCGCTTCGATGGCCTGCCCAATGGCAATTATTTCGTCCGCACCTCGATCATGGCGGCAGATGGCGTGCAAGGCCTGCCCAACACCTACAGCTTTGAACGACGGCTCAATAAAGTGTCTCTCGATGCGCCCGTGCCCGGCCGCCTGAACGGACACACGGCCTATCGCTTTCGCTGGCGCGGCGAGGGGGAGGGCGAGGTGCAATATCGGTTCACGCTCGCGCGTGACGAGGCGGGTCAGGACCGGATCATCGACCAACCCGGCCTGAAAATACCCGATGTCTCCGTCACCGATCTCGAACCGGGCATCTATTACTGGCAGATATGGTCAATCCGCTTCGAAGATGGCAGTTTCATCGATACCGTGACACCGCCGCAGAAACTCCAGATTGGCACGATCGAATAGCCCCTCCCGACCGGGAGCCCTGATGTCCCTGATCCGCCGCCGCGCGGCCCTGGAATGGGTGGTGCTGTGCGCCTTGTCCGTGGCGCTGGCGGGCCTGCTTTCCTTTACCAACATTGCGGTGCGGGCGGACAATCTGGCCTATGATGCGATCAGCCGGAGTCAGCGGGCGGCGGCCGATGACGAGATCGTGATCGTCGCCATCGACAATCGCAGCCTGGCCGCGATCGGCCGGTGGCCATGGCCGCGATCCGTTCATGCGCGCGCGCTGGACATCATGGCGGCGGCCAAACCCAAAGCCGTGGTCTATGATGTGCTGTTCGTCGAACCCGCGACACCGGCGGCGGACGATGAAGCGCTGGGGGCCGCCATGGATCATGGAGTACCGGTGTTCCTGCCGATGGTGCTCGAAGTGCCCGGTCCGGATGGGCAGCCTTATGCCGCGCTGCCCCCGATCCCGCCGCTGGCGCGCACGATGGCGGGCAGCGGGCATGTAATGGCGCGGCCCGATGATGATGGCGTGATGCGCCACATCTCGCCCGGAGAAATTCATGGCGGGCGATGCTGGCTGCATCTGACGCAGGTGGTGCATGACGCCATCACCGGCCAGCGGGCGGGCTGCGCCGACGACAATCCCCGTCTGCTCATCCCCTATCGCGGTCCGGCGGGGCATCATCGCACGATATCCTTCGCCAGCCTGGCCCAGGGCGAGGTGCCGCCCGCTTTCCTGAAGGACAAGATCGTGCTGGTCGGCGCGGTAGCGGCCGGCCTGGGCGATCAATATGCCACGCCGATGCAGAGCCGGGAGGATCTGATGTCCGGCGTGGAGATCAACGCCAATATCCTGGCGGGAATCATGCGCGGCGACATGCGGCGCGAAGCGGGAGCAGGATGGACGATGGCGTTCGCCTGCGTACCGCTGACGCTGCTCTGGCTCGGCTTTCTCCTGTTGCGGCCGCGGGGCAATCTGCTGCTCTCCGCCGCGCTGATCATCCTGATCTTCGCGACCAGCGCGCTGCTGCTGCAACAGGCCGATCTGTGGCTGCCCCCGGCGGCGGCGGCCGTGCCGATCCTGATCCTGCTCCCGATCTGGGGCTGGCGGAGACTGGCCGCGGCCAGCCGCTATCTGATCGAAGAGCTTGGCCGGCTGAACGAAGAGCCGGGTGGGCTGGGCAACGAAGCCGCGCCCGTTTCCAGCGGCGACCGGATCGAGCTGCAGATGAACCTGCTTGGCAATGCTGTCAGCCGGATGCGCGCGCTGAAGCATTTCATCGAGGAATCCCACGCCAGCCTGCCCGACGCCACGGTGGTCACCAATCCCGATGGCCAGATCGCGCTGGCCAATGACCGCGCCCATGATCTGTTCGAGGGCTGCACGCTGCGCCGCGCCGAGGGCGATGCGCTGATCCTGTTCGACGCGCTCAGCAAATGTATCGCCGAGGGCGGGGATGCGATCGCCGCCATCGTCAGGCGCGCGGCGGAAGGATCGACGCAGGAACAGGAATGCGAGATCGTGCTCGATGACGGCCGCGCCATGCTGTTTCGCCTGAAACCCGGATTCGATCCCGATGGCCGGGTGGCGTTTTTCATCTCGCGCTTCACCGATATCACAGAATTGCGCACCGCTTCGCGGCAGCGCGATCAGATGCTGCAATTTCTGACTCATGACATGCGGGCGCCACAGGCCTCCATCCTGGCGCTGCTCAAAAAACCGCTGGACGCCGCCACGGGCAAGCGGATCGAGGGCCATGCCCGGCAGACGCTGGAGCTGGCCGACAATTTCGTGCAGCTCGCGCGCGCCGAAACCCGGCAATATGACGTCGCCATTCTGGATCTGCGCGACATCGCCACAGAGGCCGCAGATCAGCTCTGGGATCAGGCGGAAGCGCGGGGAATCCGGATCGCGCTGGAGACCGGCGACGACGAAATATTGGTGCGCGGCAATGCACCGCTTTTGATGCGCGCGGCCGCCAATCTGATCGGCAATGCGATCAAATACAATGCCCAGGCCACCGAGGTTCATGTCTCGGTCGATGCGCTTGAGGGCCAAGCAAGGCTCTCTGTGCAGGATCATGGCCGGGGCATGAGCGACGAGGAGTTATCGCGGCTTTACACGCGGTTCACCCGCTTCGGCGAAACAGGGACGGACGGAGTCGGGCTTGGCCTGGTGTTCGTGCGCACCGTGGCGGAAAATCACGGCGGCGCGATCCATTGCACCAGCACGCCGGGTGAAGGAAGCTGCTTCACCCTGACGCTGCCGCAGATTATGGAATAGCAGGACGGGCGGATTTCTCCCAAAGGTCACATCAGGGTCACACTGTCGCGCTTCTCAGCATTGGCCCGGCGCATCAGAAAGGCCGGCCGAAAAACCGCCGGAAAACCGGACACCTGACGAATCGACCATTTCAAAAAGCCGCGCGCAGCCAAGCAGATTCACGCGCTGTAGGACAGCGGAATTGTCTCCGCTGCTGCGGTGCGCTCAGGGTGTCGGCGGTTGTCGCGACACGCTTTCGATCAGCCTGTCCAGCACAACGGGTTCATCACGCTTGCCATGGCTGGCCCGCGCCGAAAGCACGCTGACTTCATGACCCGTCGCCGGATCGAGGAAGCGCAATTCAAGCGTGGAAAGCTGCTTGCCGCGTTTGCCCGGCCGCGCCAGCCAAGCCGGTTCGGCACCGGGCACCGGCGGCGGATCCAGCGCGGCCAACCCCACCTTGGCGGGGCGCCGCGCTTGATTCACCAGCAGCAGATAATCCGCTTTCCCACCGGCTGCGGCGGGGATCAGCCCCTTTGCAGCCAGCGCGTCCGCCATCCGCAAACGGCTGGCTTCGGGCAGATGCGGCTGCTCGGCTTCGGGCAGGAGCCAGACATAATGGCTGCCGGCCGGGATGGGCGCGCCCGATGCGCTGGTCTCCACACGCAGCGGCTGCACGCATCCCGCCAGGGAAAATGCCAGCAGCGTGCCGGCGATGGCCTTTATATTCATGCCGCCTTCTTTAGCGCGCGAAGGGATGCAGGCCAAGCATTTCACCCAACCGGCGCGAAGCGATCGGGATGGGCATCGGCAAAAGCGGGCAGCGCCTGACAGGCGGCATCGATCCGCACCAGGGCGGGATAAGCATCAAGCGCCATGGCGAGCCGGCGCGCATTATACATTTGGGGCACCAGGCAGATATCGGCGAGATCGGGATGCGCGCCGCCGAAGAAATCGCCCGCATCCTGCGCCATCACCTCCAGCGCGCGGAACCCTTCGGCGACCCAGTGGCGATACCAGTCATCGCGCGCCGCCTGATCAAGCCCCAATGGATCTTTCAGATAATGAAGGATGCGCAGATTGTTGATCGGATGAATATCCGCCGCGATCGTCAGCGCCTGCGCCAGCGTCTTCGCGCGTCGCGCAGGATCCTTAGAGACGAAGGGCGCGGCGCGGAATTTGGCGTCCAGATAATCCATGATTGCCAGCGATTGCGTCAGTTGCAGCCCGTCGATCTCCAATGTGGGCACGAAGCCCTGAGGATTGCGCGCCAGATTTTCCGATGCGCGTTGCGCGCCATCGATCAGGGACACATCGACACGATCATAGGCAACGCCCTTCAGATTGAGCGCAATGCGCACCCGATAGCTCGCCGAAGAGCGCCAATAATCGAACAGGGTTAGGCCGGTCATCCATCATCTCCTGCCAGCAAGGCCAACAGCGCGAAGCTCGCCAGCCAATGCTCGCCCATATAATCGCCCGCCACATGCGGCAGGCTGGCGTTCAGATGCGCGTCCGCCGTAGTCAGCGCGATCGTCCGTACCGGCCCCTCCAGCGCATCGGCAATGCTGCGCCAGCACCACGCACGGCTGAGATTGCAGCCATCGAGATGCGCGATCTTGCCATCGCTGCGATCTGAAACGGTCACGGGCGTGAACAGCGTGCTGGGTTCACCCTTCTCCAGATCGGGCAGAAAAGCCGCGAACCACGTCCGGAAATCCGCGGCGGGCAGCACGCGCTTCATGATCAGCGCCTCGATCATCGCGGGAGACAGAAATTCGTCCCCTCCCGGCTCCCAGCCGAGACAGCCCTTGTCAGCGCCATAGTAATCCAGCGCGCGCGCGCGGATGAGCGCCGCCAGCGCGGGATCGTGATCCTCCGCCCAGTCGAGCGCGAGCACCAGCGCAAAGGCGGTGCTGTAATGCGTGCCCGTGCGGATCGGATAGGTCTGCCGGGGCAGGAAGGCGTGCAGGCGATCTGCAAAGGCGCGGGCGAGCGGCTCCAGATCGGCGCCCCATGACTCATCATGGCGCATCGCCTCGCCATGCAGCGCCAGCAGCCAGGCCCAGCCATAAGGCCGCTCGAACCCGCCAGTATAGGCGCGATCAAGATAGGCGAGTTCGCCCGCGATTTTACCGGGCGTCAGCATCTCGTCTGCCAGATCGCGCACCTGCCGGGCCAGAAGCAATGTGGGGAAAAGCCGCCTGAGCGTCAGCAGCATCCAATAGCCATGCACGCAGCTATGCCAATCGAAGCTGCCATGGAAGATCGGGTGCAACGCGCGCGGCCCCAGCACATCTTCCGGACCATCCATCACATGATCCAATTTGTGCGGATATTCGCGGCGGACATGATCGAGCGCGAGCCCGGCGAAACGGGTGGCGATATCTGGCGTGAGGCTGTTCATGGCCTGTGCCTACGCCCGGCGGCCCTGCCTAGAAAGCCAGAAAATAGATCAGCAGGAGATTGCACAACAGCAAAGGCAAAGCGGTGCCGATCTGCGCCTTGATCACGCCGTTGCGATCTTTCAGCTCCAGCAGGGCGGCGGGCACGATGTTGAAATTGGCGGCCATCGGCGTCATCAGCGTGCCGCAAAAGCCCGCCAGCATCCCGATCGCGCCGATGACCGCGGCATCGCCGTGATAGGCCTGGATCAGCAGCGGCACGCCGATCGCCGCCGCCATCACCGGAAAAGCGGCAAAGGCATTGCCCATGATCATCGTGAAGCCCGCCATGCCCAGCGCATAGACCGCCACCGCCACGAAGCGATTGCCCTCGGGGATCACCGCGCCCGCCAGCCCGCCGATGATATCGCCCACCCCCGCCAGCGCGAACACAGCGCCCAGGCTGGCAAGCATCTGCGGGAGCAGCGCGGCCCAGCCGACCGAATCCATCAGGCGGCGGCCTTCCTGCAAGGGTGCGAGCACGGGCGGATGCAGCCAGAGCATCGTGACGGCCACAGCGCTCAGCGCCCCGATACCCAGCAGGATCAGCGTGACCCATTTGGGATCGAACAGGCCGGACTGGCCGAAGGGCGTATAATTATACGCGATCGTGCCGAGCAGCGCCGTCACCGGGATGATGAGCGCCGGCAGGAACAGCCGATTGCCCAGCCGCGCGGACAAGGCTTCGCGTTCTTTCACCGATGTCGTCTCGGGATCACCGCGCCCCACCAGGCCGAACCCCGCCAAGCCGACGAGACACAGCACCAGCATTCCATTACCCAGATCGCCGAGATGATCTCCGGCCAGGAAGCTGAGCGCGATCAGCCCCCAGAAGGCCGCATTGCCGAGACGCTTGGCATGGGTGCGATCCGCTGCGCTGAGGATGGCGAAGGCGGCGAACATCGCGCCACCGAGGATATAGAGCCAGGTGAGCGTGATCATGATCCGCCCCCTTCGTCATTCCCGCGGACGCGGGAATCCCGCTTTTTCATGACGCTTCCGTAAGAAGAAGCGGGATCCCCGCTTTCGCGAGGATGACGGGGAGAAGAATGCGCCAACCGCCGATCCAACAGCAACAGTCGCGCGCCATGGATCAGGAATGCCAGCACCGCCGTCGGGATCGCCCAGAGCGACAGATGCAGCGGCGCGATCTCGATGCCATAGGTTTCGAACGTCCCCTTGATCAGCAGGATCGATCCGATGGCGATGAAGATATCCTCGCCGAAGAACAGCCCGACATTGTCGGTCGCCGCGGCATAGCTCTTCACCGTTTCGCGCGTGTCTTCGTCCAGCCCGCCCAATTGCGTTTCCGCCGCCGCCTCGCCCATGGGCGCGACCAGCGGGCGGACCGTCTGTGCATGGCCCGCCACCGATGTGAGGCCCAGCGCGGACATCGCCTGGCGCATCAGCAGATAGGCCAGCAGCAATCTGCCCGCAGTCGCCCCCTTGAAGCCGGCGATCAGCGCGCGCGCGCGCTGCTGAAGGCCGAAGCGTTCGAGCAGGCCGATCACGGGCAAAACGATGTAGACGATCGTCACGAAGCGATTGTCGTTGAAGGATTTTCCGAGCGCGGCGAGCACCGCGAGCGGATCGAAGCCCGCCGCGATCCCGGTGACGAAGGCAGCGACGGTGACGACCAGCAGCGGATTGAACTTCAGCAGGAAGCCGATGACGACGATCGCGATGCCTAGCAGAGGCAGATAGGCGCTCAATCCTCTTCTCGCCCATAGCCGCCACCGCCCGGCGTCTCGATCACGAACACATCGCCCGCGGCCATATCCGCGCCGGCCGTGGCGGGCAGCAATTCCACGCGTCCATCCGCTCGCTCCACGCGATTGACCCCCGGCTTGCCATCCGCGCCGCCCTTCAGCCCATGCGGCGGGACGCGCCGGCGGTTGGAGAGGATGCCCGCGCGCATCGGCGCCAGAAAGCGCAACCGGCGGATCACGCCATCGCCCCCGCGCGACGCCCCCGCGCCACCCGACCCCGCCCGAATCGCAAAGCTCTCCAGCAACACGGGGTAGCGCGTTTCCAGAACCTCAGGATCGGTCAGGCGGCTGTTGGTCATATGCGTCTGCACCGCGCTGGCACCGTCAAAGCCCGGCCCCGCGCCCGCGCCGCCCGCGATCGTCTCGTAATATTGATGATGGTCGTTGCCGAAGGTGAAATTGTTCATCGTGCCCTGCGATCCGGCCAGCGCCCCGGTCGCGGCGAACAGCGCATCGGTGATCGCCTGGCTGGTCTCCACATTGCCCGCCACCACCGCGGCGGGATAGGCCGGATTGAGCATGGATTGCGGCGGCACGATCAGCGTGATCGGCTTGAGGCAGCCGTCGTTCATCGGAATGGCATCGTCCACCAGGGTGCGAAACACATAGAGGGTGGCGGCGCGGCAGATCGAATAGGGTGCGTTGAAATTATCCGGCAATTGCGCGCTGGTGCCGGTGAAATCGATCACCGCCGAACGCGCGGCGCGATCGACCCGGATCGCCACCTGGATCGCCGCGCCATTGTCCATCTCGATCCGGGCCGTGCCATCGGCCAGTCCCGCGATCAGATGGCGCACCGCCTCTTCGGCATTCGCGACCACATGGCGCATATAGGCACGGATCACATCGCGGCCATATTCGCCCGCGATCCGGCGCAACTCGATCACACCACGCGCGCAGGCCGCCACCTGCGCCTTCAGATCGGCGATGTTGCGATCAGGATTGCGCGCGGGCCATTGTCCCTCAGCCAGCAGCGCGCGCATTTCGCTTTCGAGAAAGCGGCCCGCATCCACCAGCAGATGATTGTCGATCAGCACGCCTTCCTCTTCCACGCTGCGGCTGTCGGGGGGCATGGATCCGGGCGCGATCCCGCCGATATCGGCATGGTGGCCGCGCGCCGCGACATAGGCTTCGGGCGCGTCGCCGCCGTCTATGAAGACGGGCATGATCACCGTGATATCGGGCAGGTGCGTCCCGCCGCGATAGGGCGCGTTGAGCACATAGACGTCACCGGGTTTCATCCCGCGTCCGTCACGCGCCACGCCCGCCGGATCATCGCCCCGCGCGTCTATGATCGTGCGGATGCTGTCTCCCATCGAACCCAGATGCACCGGGATATGCGGCGCATTGGCGATCAGCGCGCCGCCCGCATCGAACAGCGCGCAGGAGAAATCGAGCCGCTCCTTGATGTTGACCGAACTTGCGGTGTTTTGCAGCGCGACGCCCATTTCCTCGGCGATCGCCATGAAGAGATTGTTGAAAATCTCCAGCATCACGGGATCCGCATCGGTGCCGATGGCATGGCTGGTGGCGCGCGGCGCGGCGCGGGTGAGGATCAGATTGCCCACGCCATCCACCTCCCCCTGCCAGCCGGGTTCGATCACGGTGGTGGCCGAAGGATCGATGATGAGCGCCGGGCCGATCACGCGGGCACCCTCACCCAGCGCCGCGCGATCATAGACGCCCTCTTCAAGCAGCGGTTCGCTCCGCCCCTGCGGCACAGACAGCGCGCCGCCTTCATCCCAGGATTTGCCGACCGCCTCCGCAATCAGCGTCTCCACGATCACCGGCGCGCCAGGTGCGGCAAAGCCGAAGCGCGCCTTGTGCCGCACTTCGAACTCGGCGCGCATCAGATCGGGCGCATCGAGCGCAATCTCGATCGTGCTGTCACTGCCTTCATAGCGCAGCGCGAGGCGCTTGTGCACGGAGGTGAACCCCAGCGGGACATCCTGCGCCTCAAGCGCATCGAGCGCTTCGAGCGCCAGCGTATCCAGCCGCGCGAGATCGCCGCCCAGCGGAAGCCCGCTGCTCTCCTCGCGCAACACCGTGAGATCGGCCAGCCCCATGCCATAAGCGGACAATACGCCGGCAAGCGGATGGATCATCACCCGCTCCATCCCCAGCGCATCGGCCACCATGCACGCATGCTGCCCGCCCGCGCCGCCAAAGCAGGCGAGCGTGTAGCGGCTGACGTCATGCCCACGGGCGATCGAAATCTGCTTGATCGCATTGGCCATATTCTCGACCGCGATGCGCAGGAAGCCACGCGCAATGTCTTCCGGTGAGAGGGTGCCGACCTCTTGCGCCAGCGCCGCGAATTTGCTGCGCACGATTTCCACATCGATCGGCTGATCGCCATGCGCGCCGAACACGCGCGGAAAATGCTGCGGCCTGATCTTGGCCAGAAGCACGTTGCAATCAGTGACCGTCAGCGGCCCGCCCCGCCTGTAGCAGGCGGGGCCGGGCACGGCACCCGCCGAATCCGGCCCGACGCGGAACCGGCTGCCATCAAAGCTGCAGATGGAGCCGCCGCCCGCTGCCACCGTATGAATTTCCAGCATCGGCGCGCGGACGCGCACCCCCGCCACCATCGTCTCGCTGGTGCGCTCATAATGGCCGGCATAATGCGACACATCGGTGGACGTGCCGCCCATATCGAAGCCGATGATGCGATCGAAGCCAGCCTGTGCCGCGGTTTTCACCATGCCCACGATGCCGCCCGCCGGGCCGGACAATATGGCGTCCTTGCCCTGCAGCATTTCCGGATTCACCAAGCCGCCGCTCGATTGCATGAACAGCAGCCGCGTATCGCCCAGCGCGCTCACCACCTGGTTCACATAGCGGCGCAGCACCGGGGAAAGATAAGCATCGACCACGCTGGTGTCGCCGCGCCCGACCAGCTTGATCAAAGGGCCGACCTGGTGGCTGGCCGAAACCTGCGTGAAGCCGATCGCGCGCGCCATCGCAGCAATCTCCGCTTCATGCGCCGTCCAGCGCCAGCCGTGCATCAGCACGATCGCGATCGCGCGAAACCCCGCGTCAAAGGCGGATTGCAGATCGGTGCGCGTTATTGCTGCATCCAGCGGCTGCAGCATTGCGCCGTCCGCCGCCATGCGCTCGTCGATCTCGATCACCCGATCGTAAAGCGGCTGGGGCAATTGGATGTGGCGCGCGAAGATCTTGGGCCGCGCCTGATAGCCGATCCGCAGCGCATCGCCGAAGCCGCGCGTGATCGCCAGCACCACCGGTTCGCCCTTGCGCTCCAGCAGCGCATTGGTGGCCACGGTGGTGCCCATCTTCACCGCTTCGACCACGCCGCCGCCATGCGCCGCCATCAACTGGCGGATGCCCGCAACGGCCGCATCGTCATAGCGTTCCGGATTGTCCGAAAGCAGCTTGGCGGTCAGCAGGGCACCGCGCGGCGTCCGCGCGACGATGTCGGTAAACGTGCCGCCGCGGTCGATCGAAAAGGACCAGCCTGTCATGGACGGTCAAACACCCGCGCGGTGATCGCATCCAGCCTGGCCAGCAGCGCCGGATCGCGTGCGGATGGCGCCGTCATGATGGCACCATCCAGCGCGGTGTCGATCGGCGACGGATCGCGCACGGACGGCAGCGCTTTGGCGAACGCCACCACAATGCGCTTCGCCTTGTCTCCATTCGCCTTGAGCTGGGCGATGACCTGACTGACATCGACATGATCCTCGTCGCGCCAGCTATCATAATCCGTGACCATGCCGAGCAGCGCATAAGGCAGTTCCGCCTCCCGGCAGAGCTTGGCTTCGGGCATCGCGGTCATCCCGATCACGTCGCAGCCCCATTGCCGGTAGAGCAGGCTTTCGGCGCGGGTGGAGAATTGCGGCCCTTCCATCACCAATTGCGTGCCGCCCTCATGCACCTGCGCACCGGCAGCGCGCGCCGCGGCTGCGGCCATGCCGGACAACCGCGGGCAGACCGGATACGCGATCGACACATGCGCCACGCAACCCGTGCCGAAAAAGCTCTTCTCCCGCGCGAAGGTGCGGTCCACGAACTGATCGACCATCACGAACATGCCGGGCGGCATATGGTCCTGCAGCGATCCGATCGCGGAAATGGACAGAATATCGGTGCACCCCGCGCGTTTGAGCGCATCCACATTGGCGCGGAAGTTGAGCCCGCTCGGCGCGATCCGATGACCCCGGCCGTGCCGCGGGAGGAACACGAACTTCACGCCCGCGATCCGACCCGTCAGCAGCGCATCCGATGCCGGCCCCCAAGGCGTATCGACCGCGATCCACTGCGGATTTTCCAGTCCATCGATCTCGTAAAGGCCAGATCCGCCGATCACGCCGATGGTCCATTCACTCATATCGGCTCAATCCCCATGGTCACAGTCCGCGCGGGCCAAGCCCCTATCGGGTCTCGGCAAGGCTCTTCCTCATGCCATAAGCGAAATAGACCAGCAGACCGAACGCATTCCAGATCAGAAAATAAAGCTGGGTCTTTTGCGGCAGACTGAGGAACAGATAGCAGCATCCCAGGATCGCGATCAGCCCGACCACCCACGCGGCCGGGGTGCGGAACGGTCGGGCCGCATCGGGCGCGCGCCGCCGCATCACCAACATGCACAAGGCCACGGCCACGAACGCCGCCAGCGTGCCGGAATTGGCAAGCGCTGCGATCTCATCGAGCGGAATCAGCCCGGCGAAGATCGACACGAAGGCCGCCGTGATGATCGTGATGCGCACCGGTGTGCCGCGTGCTGATATGCGCGCCAGCGATTGAGGCAGAAAGCCGTCGCGCGCCATCACCAGGAAGATGCGGCTCTGGCCATAAAAGAATGCCAGCACCACCGTGGGCAATGCGATCACGGCGGCGGCGGCCACGATTTTGGCGATGCCGGGCTGCTGAATTTCGCGCATGATCAGCGCCAGTGGTTCCGGGCTGTTGGCAAAACGGGTAAAGGGCAAGGCACCCACGGCAGCAGCGGCCACGATCATGTAGATCACCGTGCACACCAGCATCGATCCCACGATCCCGATCGGCAAATTGCGCTCCGGATTCTTGGTTTCTTCCGCCGCCGTGGAGATCGCATCGAACCCGTAAAACGCGAAGAAGATGATGGCCGCCGCCGCCATCACGCCGCGTTCCACGCCATCGGGCGCGACCGATTTGCCAAAGCCGAAGGGCATGAACGGTTCGAAATTGGCAGCGTCGAAATGCGGCAGCGCGACGGCCACGAACAATGTGAGCGTCACGATCTTGACCACCACCAACGCCGCATTCAGTCGGGCGCTTTCATGCGTGCCCAGCATCAGCAGCCCGGCGACCACCCAGATAATCAGGATCGCAGGCAGATTGACGATCCCGCCCGCATGTGGCCCCTGCGCCAGATTCATCGGATAGCCCAGCCAATCGTGCAGCAGGGGTGCCGCATAGCCCGACCAGCCGACCGCCACGGTGGACACGACCAGCGAATATTCGAGGATCAGGCTCCATCCGATCACCCAGGCGAAAATCTCACCCAGCACGACATAGCTATAAGTATAGGCGCTGCCCGAGGCGGGAATCATCGTGGACATTTCGGCATAGGCCAGCGCCGCACAGGCGCAGATCACGCCGGCGATCGCGAAGGACAACAGCACGGACGGCCCCGCCCGATCGGCACCCACGCCGATCAAGGTGAGGATCCCCGTGCCCACGATCGCGCCGACTCCCAGTGCCACGAGATGCGGCCAGGAGAGCGTGCGCGTCATGCGATGTTCGTGCGGCTGATCGTCTCCGGTCAGGACCGTTTTCCGCCGCAGCAACTTGTTCATTCCATGGCTCCCCTTGTGGGGGGCAACCTAGACCGGCTTTCGCGCTCAAGTCGAGCGGCGCGCATCAAACTGCTCGTCGCGCATTTTCACCGGACCAGCGACGAAACAAACAAAGCCCCATTGCGCAGGAAAGAAAAACTATGTTTCTAGATTCTCTAGTGAATGAGTAGAGAACAACCCGAATCAAAAAAGGGGTTTTCCAGCGTGACCATTCGTCAAACCATTCTCGCAGGCGTTGCCTTCGCCGCCTTCGCCCAGCCCGGCCTTGCCTGGGCCGATCCCGAGGCGGCACCCGACGCCGCGCGCGCCGAAAGCGAAGCACCGGAGGCCGCAGAGGCTGATATCGGGAATGGCAACATCATCCTGGTGACCGCGCGTCGCCGGCTGGAAACCGCGCAGGAGGTGCCGCTGGCGATCTCCGTGATCCGCGGCGACAGCATCGAGGCCACGGGCAATTTCAACATCGTCAAGCTGCAGCAGCTCGCCCCGACGCTGCAGGTGTATACCACCAATCCCCGCAACACGTCGGTCAATATCCGCGGGCTTGGCGTGCCGTTCGGCCTGACCAGCGACGGCTTCGAGCAGGGCGTGGGCATCTATGTCGATGACGTTTACAATTCGCGCGTTGCCGCCGCGACGTTCGACTTCCTCGACGTCGATCAGGTCGAAGTGCTGCGCGGTCCGCAAGGCACGCTCTACGGCAAGAACACCACCGCCGGCGCGATCAACATCACCACCAACCAGCCGACTTTTGATTTCGAGGGCCGCGCCGAGCTGACGGCGGGCAATCTGAATTACAAACAGGCCAAGGCCGCCGTTTCAGGTCCGCTATCCGAGACGATCGCGGCGCGCATCGCGGTTGCGACGACCACCCGGCGCGGCACGCTCTACAACACCAGAACGCAGCGCTGGATCAACGAGCAGGACAATCTCGGTCTGCGCGGCACATTGCTGTTCAAGCCGAACGACAACCTCTCGGTCACCTTGTCGGGCGACTATTCGCAGCAGGATCCCGAAGGATACGGCACCGTCTACGTCCGGGTCGGCCGCACCCAGCGCGCGCTCACCCGGCAGTATGACGGGCTTGTCGCAGCAATCAATGCCGCCACGCCGGGCCGCAATTATGCGGTTCCCAGCACCAATCCCTATGACCGCCTGACCGACCTCGACAGCAATCTCAACGCGGGCAACAAGATCGGCGGCGCTTCGCTCAAGGTGAAATGGGATGTCGGCCCCGGCACGTTCACCTCGATCAGCGCCTGGCGCTTCTGGGACTGGAAGCCCGAGAATGATCGCGATTTCACTGGCCTGTCGATCGTCGCCAAATCACAAAACCCTTCGCAGCAGGATCAGTATAGCCAGGAATTCCGCTACAATTACGAAAGCGACAAGATCGATGTCGTGGTCGGCCTGTTCGGCTTCAAGCAACGGATCGACACCCAGGGCACCGAGCAGCAGGGTGCCGATGCCAGCCGCTGGAGCCTGACCGGTGCCCAGGCCGTAGACCCCAGCATTCTCAACGGCCTGACCGCATCCAACACCCAGTTCCTCAAGAGCGACAGCGCGGCGCTTTATGGCCAGGTCAGCTATCAATTGACCGATGCCCTGACGATCCAGCCGGGTATCCGGATCAACTATGACAAGAAGGAAGGTTTTTACGAGCGCGTCGTGACCAACGGCGCGGGTGCGGTGATCAGTTGCACCCCCGTGCCGGCTGCCGGCACGGTGCTGGCCGCGCAATGCGGCGTCTATCAGCCGCAGAGCACTTCGCCCTCGGTGAGCGACTGGAATTTCAGCTACGATCTCAACGTGAATTACAAGATCACCCGCGACGTTCTCGCTTATGCGACCTATGCCAAGAGCTTCAAGACCGTGGGCATCAACCAAAATGGTCTGCCGCTGACCAGCGCGAACGTCCCCGACCTGTCCGCAAGCACGGTGAAGCCGGAATCGGTCAATCACTATGAAATCGGTCTCAAGACCGCATTCTGGGATCGTCGGGCCACCTTCAACCTCAGCGCCTTCCGCACCGAGATCAAGAATTTCCAGGCCACCGTGAATGGTGGACAGTTCGGCACGGTGCGCGGCTATCTGGCCAATGCCGAGAAGGTGGTATCCCAGGGGATCGAGGCGGATTTCAAGATCCGCCCGAGCGACCGCGTCTCGGCTTATGCCAACGGTGCCTATACCGACGCGAAATATAAGAAGTTCACCAATGCGCCCTGCCCGCCCGAGCTTTCCGGCGGCACGCTCCAGCCTGCCAATGCCGCGCCGGATTATTCGCAGCCCGGTGTCGCTGGGGCGCTCAGCCCGCGGCAATGCGACATTTCCGGGGCCGATCTGCCCGGCGTGTCGAAATGGGCCTT
This sequence comes from Sphingobium boeckii, assembly GCF_014199215.1. GTDB lineage: Bacteria > Pseudomonadota > Alphaproteobacteria > Sphingomonadales > Sphingomonadaceae > Sphingobium_A > Sphingobium_A boeckii. Next base: position 254,366 of record NZ_JACIJC010000001.1, on the reverse strand, counting down.
CTCCTACGGTGTGGAAGCCAACGCCCCGGTTCATCTGCTCGACAAGGACGGGCAAGTCTATTTCGGCGTCGATGGCAATTATCGTTCGCATTGGAATTCGAATGCCTCGCCGTCGATCTACACCGATGTGAAGGGCTATGCGCTCACCAATTTTCGTCTGGGTTTCCGCACGGACAGTGGCTTCGACATCTTCGGCTGGGTGCGCAACGCCTTTGACGTGAATTACATTGAAACGCTGCAGGTCGCGCCCGGCAATGTCGGGCTGATCGCAGGCCAGCCGGGCGATCAGCGCACCTGGGGGGGCACGATCAAGACGAGTTTCTGAACCCACCGAATCACGCCCGCTTCGGCGGGTCGTGTGAAGCCCCGGGCGCGAAGTCACGCACGCGTCCGGGGCTGACTGATTGAGACTTGCGTGTAACCGCTTGAGAAGGCAATCTTTGCGCGCAGCCGGGGGCGGCCTGTTCCGAAGGACGCATGTATGCGTAAAGCGATTCTGGCGATCCTGACCCTGACACTCGCGGGATGCGGCGGTGGCGATGGCGGCTCCACCCCGTCTCCACCGCAAAACCGCGCGCCGAGCTTCACCTCCGCCACTGCGGCCAATGCCCCCGAAGGCGCGACTGCCGCATTCTACACTGCCGCAGCCACCGATCCGGATGGCAATCCGCTGACCTTTTCGCTGTCCGGCGGGGCCGATGCGGCGATGTTTTCGATCACGGCGGGCGGCGCGCTGACCTTTCGCGCTGCACCCGATTTCGAGGCGCCCGGGGATGCGGACCGCAACAATATCTATCAGGTCACGCTCTCCGTATCGGACGGCACGGCGAACGCCACGCTCGCGCTCTCCGTCACGGTGACCGACGCTGCGACCGGCGCATTCCGGGTGCGACGGGCCGGCACGGGATTCAGCCAACCGCTCTATGCGCTCGGCATCCCCGACAATTCCGGACGGCTGCTGATCGCGCAAAAGGGCGGGCTTATTCGCATTTTCAATCCCGCGACCGGGGCGATCGCCGCGACTCCGTTTCTCGATGTTTCGGGCCAGATCGCCACCGATGGCGAGCGCGGCCTGCTCGGCGTCGCATTGCCCGCCGATTTCCAGACCAGCGGCACCGCCTATGTCTATCTGACCAACACCACGGGCGCGATCGAGATCAGGCGCTATCGCACGCTGCTGAGCAACAGCGATCAACTCGACCCCACCACCGCCGACGTCATCCTGACCTTCCCCCACGCCGGGGCCAGCAATCACAATGGCGGCTGGATCGATTTCGGGCCGGATGGCTTGCTGTATGCGGCCACGGGGGACGGCGGCGGATCGAACGACACGTTCGGCAACGCCCAGAACCGCAACAGCCTGCTCGGCAAGATGCTCAGGATCGACGTCAGTCGCGACGATTTCCCCACGGACAGCGCGCGGGACTATGGCATTCCCGCCACCAATCCCTTCGCAACAGCGGGCGACGCGCCGGAGGTGTGGGCCTATGGCCTGCGCAACAGTTTTCGCAACAGCTTCGATCGGGTGACCGGCAATTTGTGGATCGGCGATGTCGGCCAGAATGCGATCGAGGAGGTGGATCTGATGCGCCCCACCGACGGCGGCGCGAATTTCGGCTGGCCACTGTATGAAGGCACGCAAGCCAATACCGGCAACAGCACCGCGGGGCTGACCTTTCCGGTCACGCAATATAGCCATGGCACCGGACCGGCGCAGGGCGATTCGCTCACGGGCGGCTATGTCTATCGCGGGCCGGTGGAATCGCTGCAGGGCCAGTATATCTTCGGCGATTTCGTGCGCGGGGCGCTGTGGTCGGTGCCGATCACGCAGCTCATGCCGGGCGCTACGCTCCCCAGCAGCAGCTTCACGATCCGCACGCAGAGTTTCGCACCGAGCGCAGGCACGATTGGCAATGTCGCGAGCTTCGGACAGGACCAGGCGGGCAATCTCTACATCGTCGATTATGATGGCGACATCTTCGTGATCGAGGCCGCCATTTGATCACCGCGCCATCTTCTGACACTCCGGGCGCATGGCAGATACGATCAAACTCGACGAAAGCTGGAAAGCGGCGCTGAAAGCGGAATTCGAGAGCGGCTATATGGCGGCTCTCAGGCAGTTCCTGCTGGACGAAAAGGCCAAGGGAAAGCGCATCTTTCCCAAAGGCAGCGAATATTTCCGCGCGCTGGATCTCACCCCGCCGGATGCAGTGAAGGTCGTGATCCTGGGGCAGGACCCTTATCATGGCGAGGGGCAGGCGCATGGCCTGTGTTTCAGCGTGCAGCCTGGCGTTCGTCCGCCGCCATCGCTGAAGAACATCTATAAGGAATTGCAGAGCGATCTCGGGATCGCGCCGCCACGCCACGGGTTTCTGGAATCCTGGGCGCGGCAGGGCGTGCTCCTGCTCAACAGCGTACTGACGGTGGAGATGGCGCAGGCGGCCTCGCATCAACGCAAGGGCTGGGAGACGTTCACCGACGCGATTATTCGCACGGTCAACGCCAAGCCCGAGCCCGTGGTGTTTATCCTGTGGGGTGCCTATGCCCAGCGCAAGGCGGCGTTCGTGGACGCCAGCCGCCATCTGGTGCTGAAATCGGCGCATCCATCGCCGCTGTCAGCGCACAATGGATTTTTGGGCAGCCGTCCCTTCTCCCAGGCCAACGCCTTTCTGGAAGGGCAAGGGCAGACACCGATCGACTGGGCACTGCCGGAGATGATGTGATCTGATGACCTGATCTGCGCCGGACACAAAAAAACCGCCCGTAAGGCGGCGTTTTGTTGGTTGCGGGAGTAGGATTTGAACCTACGACCTTCAGGTTATGAGCCTGACGAGCTACCGGGCTGCTCCATCCCGCGACACTAACGTGTTGGGCCTCAAGCGCCGGCGTCGACATCCGTCAACTTGGCTTTCCTCGCATCAGCGCGGGCGGCCGTTCGGCCTTGCGGACCTTCCGGCCCGTTAAGACCGAATAATCAACATCATGAATGGGTTCTTTGAACAAAATCCCCGTATACGCCTGCTACAAAGCCTGGCGACGACCTACTCTTCCAACGCTTAAGCGGTAGTACCATCGGCGCAGTCAGGTTTCACGGCCGAGTTCGGGATGGGATCGGGTGGGTCACTGACGCTATGGTCACCAAGCTATGAAGCAGGCGTATAGGGGGGTTTGTTCTTAAAATCGAATACCGTGCGTATTATGACCAAATTATTGGGCTGCGTTTAATCATCCGCACCGCAACAACAACCAGAGCTGTTATTGATGGTGGAACTCTCAATCGCGAATAGAGCAATTAGTACTGGTTAGCTCCATGGATTACTCCACTTCCACATCCAGTCTATCAACGTCGTGGTCTCCGACGGCTCTATGAAATCTTATCTTGAGGGAGGCTTCCCGCTTAGATGCTTTCAGCGGTTATCCCGTCCATACATAGCTACCCTGCTGCACCGTTGGCACGATGACAGGTCCACCAGAGGTATGTTCAACCCGGTCCTCTCGTACTAGGGTCAACTCCTCTCAAATTTCGACGCCCACGGCAGATAGGGACCAAACTGTCTCGCGACGTTCTGAACCCAGCTCACGTACCACTTTAATTGGCGAACAGCCAAACCCTTGGGACCTGCTCCAGCCCCAGGATGTGATGAGCCGACATCGAGGTGCCAAACAACCCCGTCGATATGAGCTCTTGGGGGTTATCAGCCTGTTATCCCCGGCGTACCTTTTATCCGTTGAGCGATGGCCCTTCCACGAGGGACCACCGGATCACTATGACCGACTTTCGTCTCTGCTCGACTCGTCAGTCTCGCAGTCAGGCTGGCTTATGCCATTGCACTCTAACAGACGGTTTCCAACCGTCCTGAGCCAACCATCGCGCGCCTCCGTTACTCTTTAGGAGGCGACCGCCCCAGTCAAACTACCCACCACAGAGGGTCCCTGTACCGGATAACGGTACGAGGTTAGACATCAGAAAACAGCAGGGTGGTATTTCACCTATGGCTCCACGTCAGCTGGCGCCAACGCTTCAAAGCCTCCCACCTATGCTACACAGCTCTTTCCTAATGCCACTCTGAAGTTGCAGTAAAGGTGCACGGGGTCTTTCCGTCTAACCGCGGGTACTCCGCATCTTCACGGAGAATTCAATTTCGCTGAGCATGTACTGGAGACAGTGGGGAAGTCGTTACGCCATTCGTGCAGGTCGGAACTTACCCGACAAGGAATTTCGCTACCTTAGGACCGTTATAGTTACGGCCGCCGTTTACCTGGGCTTCATTTCGCAGCTTGCACTACTCCACTTAACCTTCAGGCACCGGGCAGGCGTCAGGCCCTATACGTCGTCTTGAAGCCGACTTAGCAGAGCCCTGTGTTT
>NZ_JACIJC010000001.1:0-245000 GCF_014199215.1 Sphingobium boeckii | reverse complement strand
CAGTTTCAATTTTCGCGATTCGGGCAGCATGTTTCGATTCGGTGCCGCGGTGCTGCTCACGCAATTCTTCTGGATCGTGCAGAGCAATGCCGATGTGTTCATCGCGGGGCGCTGGCTGACCCCGCATCAATTGGGCATCTATGCCGAAGCGCTGTTCCTGACGCAGATCTTCGCGACGAAATTCGTGCCGCCGCTCAATGATGTCGCCTTCCCCGCTTATTCGCGCCTCCAGCATGACCGGGCGGCTTTCTCCTGGGCCTTCACCAAGGCGCTGCGAATCATCATGCTGGCGACCCTGCCGCTTTATGTCGGCCTGGCGGTGACGGCCGAACCGGTCGTGCTCACGCTCTTCGGCGCGAAATGGGCGGAGATGGTGCCGCTGGTGCGGATCATCGCCTTCGCCATGCCGTTCCTCACGCTCCAGATCCTGTTCGCCCCCGCTACCAATGCGATCGGCCGGCCGGGGATCAGCACCTGGATCACGGGCGCGGGCGCGGTGATCATGACGATCGCCTTTCTGATCGGCGTGCGATTCGGCGCGACGGGGCTGGCATGGGCATGGCTGACCGGCTTTCCGCTCTATGCGGGGGTGGCCTGCATGATGTCGCTACCCGCGATCGGTGTAAGCTGGCGGGCACTGGGCGGATCCATCGCGCCGGGGCTGTGCGCGGCGGCGGCGATGGGCGCAATCGTCTGGGGCCTGGATCGGCTGCTCCCCGCGATGGCGCCATATATACGCCTGCTTCTGCTCGTGAGCGCAGGGGGAGTGAGCTATATCGCCTTACTCTATATAGGCGCACGCCAGACACTGGATGAAATCCTGCACCTGGCGCTCCGGCGGACACCGCCGGGAACGCCTGAGCGCTGACCTTCAACTGCCCTGAATATAGTCCCGCATCGCATTGGCCTCGCTCTCGATCCGGTCCATCCGGTGCTTCACCAGATCGCCGATCGAAACGAAGCCGATCAGCGCGCCGCCCGAGACCACCGGCAGATGCCGAATCCGCCGCTTGGTCATCAGCGAGAGCGCCCCGAGGACGGACTGGCCCGGATCGACGGTGACCGCCGGCGCGGTCATCACCTCCGAGACCGCGCGATCGAGCAGCGCATGGCCTTCGCGCTGCAGCCCGTAGATCACATCGCGTTCGGAAAAGATGCCAAGCACCGCGCCGCCATCCACCACCGGCAGCGCCCCGATCCGCTTTTCGGCCAGAAGCTTGATCGCCGTGCCGACACGTTCATCCGCCGCGATCGTGATCACGTCGAAATCATGGGCTTCAACTATATTGCCTATTGTCATGGCGCCTCTCCGATTATTGTCGAGCCTTGCTTGATGTTCCCATGAGTTGCGGACAAAGGGAAGGGCATGAGCGCCGAAAAACCCGATCTTTCCGATCCGGAATATGCGCGGTTCGCCTGGGGCCGCTATTGGCGGCTGATGCGCTGGATGGCGCTGGCGGCCGCGATCGCCGTGGGCGCTGCGGTCGGCATATTGCGCGCCACGTATGGACCGCTGCCGATCCACATGCTGATCGCGACGATCTTGGGCGTCGGGCTCACCGTGCTGCTGGGCACCGCGCTGATGGGACTGGTGTTCCTCAGCGCCGGCAGCGGCCATGACGAGACCATTCAGGATTATTCGGAAGGACCGGACAGATGAATTCAGATTGCCCCCCGGAGCCGGTGCTGCGCGTGGCCCCCCGGCCCGCCGACATAAATTCCAATGGCCATATCTTCGGCGGCTGGGTGCTGAGCCAGATGGACATCGCCGGCGGCATCGTCGCCGCGCGCACCGCGCAGGGCGCAACGGCGACCGTCGCAATCGAAGCGATGGCGTTCATCGCGCCCATCCATATGGGCGATGTGATCTCGGTCTATGCGAATGTAGAGCGGCGCGGACGCACCTCCATGGGGATCAAGATCGAGGTGATCGCCAGCCGCGGCCCGCGTGAGGACAAGGTGAAGGTCACCGAAGGGCTGTTCACCTTCGTCGCGCTGGATGAGAATCACCGGCCAAGGGCGCTGCCGCCCGTCTAAGATAGCGGTGCTAACGCCGCGGCGGCTTGATCTTGTAGCTCAGCGTGACCGCGCCATTGGCGGGGACGGTCACGCGCCATAGCGGCAAGCCATCCTTGCGGCCCAGCTTTTCGCTCGAATCCAGGATCTTCGCGCCATCGGGCAGGACGAATTGCGCCTCGACCAACTGGGGCGCAGCGCTGTCGCTGGTGATCGTCGCCTCCGCCCGCGTGGTATCCCCGCGCTTGTTCACCTGCAGAATGACGTGATTCATGTTCACGCCCGGTGCCGTTCCGAGCTTGAACTCCACATCCTCGTTCACCGCCAGATCCCGCAGGCTGGTCTTGCCCGCCAGCAGCATCCGCCCGGCACCCGGCGCAAACAGCTCGACCGTGCCGGACGGGAGGGCGAGGCCGAGATGATTTGCCTTGTCATTCCGGGTTTTCAGAATGCGCTGACCCGGCTGGATGTCATGGGAGGTGAAGGGTTCGACCATGAACCGCACCAGCGATTCGACGGGGATCCCCTTCTGATCGATCATCGCCACCTGCTTCTGCGATTTGGCGGCCACGGTCACGGGTTCGGGAATACGATAGAGCTTCAGATCACCCAATTCTTCCTGCTGCGCCACCATCCGCGCATCGGCGCGGGAACCCGTGACCACGATTTCCATCGCCGGGGACATCATGGCCATGGGCGCGGGCGGCGGCGGCGGGCTGGGAAAGTCATTCTCGCCATAGAGATCTTCGGCGCTCCGCTCCGGGATATCGCTGGTCGTCCCCCGCGGCCAGCAGCTCAGCCGTAGCATCGGGACGGGCGGCGCAGGGCTGGCATTGGCCGTCGTCCGGTTCAATTTCCCTGCAATCGTATTGGTGTTGGCGTTGACGAAGCTCTGCCCCGTCGCATTGGCGAGCGTCGCCCAGGCAAACAGATCCATCGTCGCACCGTCGGGCGCCAGTTCAGCCACGTAATTCGCCGCCCAATCGAATCCGCCCGCCAGATAGGAAAGCGTGACCGTGGCGCGCGCGGGCCGATCGCTGATGGTCAGCACGGACAAGACCGGCTTGTCGGAAAGGCCTTCCGGTATCTTGTCGAATAGCAGCGCCTCTGGAAGCCCCGTGCAGCGCAGCGCCTCCACGCCGCCCGCCCCTTCGATCACCACCCCGCCATTCGGCCCGGCCCTCACGATCGCGTCTTCCTCGCGCACCGCGCCCGTCGCCAGGATGGTCCGCCGGACCGAGACGCGCTTGCCGATCGCGAAATCCATCAGCGCGGCGGGCGAAAGCACCGCCGCATCGCGATTCTTCTGCTTCACGCCGCCGGGCAAGCCCGTGACGATCGCGCTTTCCGCCAGAATGCTGTCCGCCACGCCCTCGAAGCGGATCTGCGCTTCGCCTTGCGGAATATCGATCGTCCGCGTCTCGGTGATCAGCGCGAAGCCATTGGGCCACCAGCGATTGATCCCGCCCTCGCCACGATCGGGATCACGGTAGACGCTCACGCTGACGCCATCGGGCGCTGGCGATGTCACCGCGACCTGCGCCAGCAATGGCGCGGGGAGCAAAAGAGCAAGAAGGATTAGGAGCCGCATGGGCCGCGCGCCCGCGCTTAGAAACGCGTGTCGAACGTGACGGTCACTTCGGTCTCGCCATTGGCGGGCACCGGCACGGTCCACTCCATCCGGTCCGCCGAGACCCGCTTGCCCTCGATGCTTTGCGCCGCAACGCGGGTGTCCCCCCACAGACCATCCTGCGCCAGATCGACCGTGACAGGTTCGTCGCGCGCATTGCTCACGATATAGCGCATGGCCGTTTTCCAGCGGAGCTTGCCCACTTTCTCCCGCAATTCGACGATGGATTTCACCTTCACGTCAAACGCTTCGCCCGTGGGAATCGCCAGTTCCGAACCCATCGGCGTATGCCCGATATTATTTTCGCCGATGAATTGCGGCGTGCCTTTGGCGTCGCGGATATAGACGCGCACCGTGCCCGCCGGAAGCTGATCGCCCAGCCCGCCTGCGCGCGCGCTGGTGAATTTCAGCACCGTCGCGGCGCTTTGCGGATTGGCGCTGTTGGCCAGCCATTCGTTGACGAACTCATAGGCCTTGCGCGCCGGCACCGCCTTCACATCGAGAAAGCTGACCTGTTTGGTCTGCTGGTTCGCGATCGTGGTGCGCGCCGCCAGCGGATAGAGATAGAAATCGCCCAGCCGCGCGCGATCATTGCTCTCCGTGCCGGCCCGGCGGAGATTGGGATTACCGCCTGAATAGCCACCGCCATTGTAGGGATCGCCGGCGACAAGCAGCGTTTCGGCATTGTTATAAGTGACGCCGCTATTGTTGGTGAGCGTGATCCAGCCCTGCACGTCGATCCCGCCCTTGGCTTCATCGAACAGGGCGACATAATCGGATTTCCAGCCCAGCCCGCCGGTGAGATAGGTCAACCGCGCCGGGCGCGGACCCGCTCGGTCGCTCTCCACCGTGACGGACAGCGTCGGCCGCGCGCGGAGGTTCTCAGGCACCTTGTCAAAGATCACGCGCACCGGCAGCCCGTCATCGCGCAGCACTTCGATGCTCTGGCCGATCTGGAGGACGACGCCGCCATTGGCCGCGAGCACCTTCGCGCGGACATTCTCTTCCTTGCCGGTGGCGGGATTGGTGCGGATCAGCGTGACCGTCTGGCCGACCGCTTTCTCCATCAGCTTGGCGGGCGTGAGCAGATCGAAATCGAAATTCTGTTCGATGATGCCCAGATCGGCCGCCACCAGGGTCGCGGTCTCGGGGCGGATGCGTGCGGAGACGTCGGGAAATTCCTGACGGACGCGGCCATCGGGAAAGTTGATCTGTCGCGTATCCTGCACCAGCGCGATATCATTATTATAGATGGTGATCGCGATATCGCCCTGCGCGCTCTGCGCCATCGCGCTTGCAGGCACAAGAAGTGCGGCCAACGCCAGTGATTTACGCATGATCCCCCCAGACAGGTTTATACGCACCTTGATGCCTCAAGATTATGACGGAACGAAGCTGAAACTGATCCGGGCACCAATAAAAAGGGCGGCCCCTTTCGGAACCGCCCTGAATATTCTGGTTGCGAGCGGGTTTCAGCTCTCGGCGGGTGCCTCGGCATCCGCAGTCTTGCGCGGACGGCGGACGCGAGGGCGCGGCGCGACAGGCGCTTCGGCTTCCACCGGCGGCGCGAAGGAAGGCGGCAGGCGATCGGCAATGCCGATATCCTCGGCGGCGTCCACCACATTGCCATTGGCTTCCGGGCCATTGGCTTCCGGAGCCGGCGTGCGGCGCGCGCGCGGACGGCGTTCGGGACGCGCCTCGCTGACGGCCTCGTCACGCGGTTCCGGCCGTGCTTCAGCGCGCGGCTCTGCGCGTTCGGCGCGGGCCGCGGGGCGGCTTTCGGCACGGGGTTCGGGCGCAAACGCCTCCTGCTGATCGCGATTCTGGTCGCGCGTGTCGCGGCGTGGCTGGCGTTCCCGGTCCGGAGCACGATCCGGCGCGCGGTCTTGGCCACGCTCCTGATTGCGGTCCTGGCCGTTACGCTCCTGTCCGTTGCGATTTTGATCGCGCTCCGGATTGCGGTCGCGCTCCTGATAGCGGTTGCGGTTGCGATCGCCGCGGGGTTCGTCCTGAATTTGCTGGGACTGGCCATCCTCGCCATCGGCAGAGTCGTCGGCGCGGAAATCCTCGCTGCCGTCGTCATCGAAATCCTGATTCTCGTCGCGCGGGCGGCGGGGCTGGTTTTCTTCGAAGCGGGCGCGCGTTTCGCTCACCACGCGGAAATAATGATCCGCGAACTGGAGATAATATTCGGTCATCACGCGGTCACCCTGCATCTGGGCGTCACGCGCGAGCGTCTTATATTTCTCGAGCAACTGGGCGGCATTGCCGCGGGCACGGTTGTCGATGCGGCTACCCTGATCCGAACGGCCCTGACCGCCCTGTGGGCGCTGCTGGCCGCCACGGCCGCGACGACGGCCGGACTGCTGACGATTATTTATCAAGTTACTGATATCCTTGGCTCTGGCGTAAAATCCTGCACGCTCCCGGCATTACGGATGCTGCCCCTGTCCGCCAGCCGCGCAGCCCAAAAGGCGCGCCCTGACTTCTGCCACAGCCGCCTGTTTCAACGACATCATGACTTTGGGGGCAGGTAACGGCAAATCTGCTGAATTATGCGGTGATTTGCCCGTCCCTTCCCCTCATCTAGCGGTCCCCAAGGCAAACGCCAAGGAAAAATCGCACTCACCGGTGATAGAGCAATATCGCCCGATCCCGCCCCGCCAGATCGCAGCGGCTTTCGATATCGAGGCCGGTCGCGGCGAACAGCGCGGTGACGGCGGCGCGCTGGCCCGATCCGATCTCCACCGCCGCCATCCCCCCCGGCGCGACGATCGCGCCAAGCTGACCCGCCAGGATGCGATAATCATCCAGCCCGTCCGCCCCCGCAAACAGCGCCTGATGCGGCTCATAGGCAGCGACATCGCGCGGCAGCACAGTGCCCGTTTCGATATAGGGCGGATTGGCAAGGACCAGATCGAAGCGCGCATCCACGCCCTCGGCCCAGTTGCCCAGGCGCAGTTCGGCACGAGACGCCATGCCCAGCGCCGCGACGTTCGTGCGCGCATAGGCCAGCGCCTCTTCGGAGATATCCACGCCCAGCCCGGTTGCTTCGGGCCATTCAGCCAATGCGGCGAGCAGCAACGTGCCCGGCCCGGTGCCCAGATCGAGGATCGTGCGCGGCCCCTTCGCCCCGAAGTGATCAAGCGCGGCCTCGATCAGCGTCTCGCTATCGGGCCGCGGCACCAGAGCACCGGGGCCGACCTTCAGCGTGATCGACCAGAAATCGCGCGTGCCGGTGATATAGGCCATGGGTGCGCCCCGCCGCCGCCGCGCGACCAGCGCTTCGAAGCCATCCGGCGTCACCGCATCGCGCAGCGTGAGCAGCAAGGTTTCGCGCGCGATCCCCAGCGCATGAGCCATCAGGATTTCGGCGTCGAGCCGGGGCGTATCGCTGGTATCGCCGAGTTGGGCGGCCGCCTGACGGATGGATTCGGATGCGACCGTCGTCATCCGGGACTTGATTCGGCAGCCAGCCCAGCAAAAAATCCGTCATTGCGAGCGCAGCGAAGCAATCCAGCGGACTGTCCAGCGTCGCTGGATTGCTTCGCTGCGCTCGCAATGACGGGCGTCTGACCGCTCATACGCAGGATCGGATCCGGCCTGAACTGGCAGGCGCTTCACCCATCCAGATTCGCCAGGCGCTCCGCCTGATCCTCGGCGATCAGCGCGGCGACGAGTTCTTCCAGCCCCGGCCCTTCCAATATCTCGGGCAGGCGGTGCAGCGTCAGATTGATGCGGTGATCGGTCACGCGGCCTTGCGGGAAATTATAGGTGCGGATGCGCTCCGAACGATCGCCGGACCCCACCATGGATTTGCGCGCGCCCGCCTGCTCGCCCGCAATGCGCGAACGCTCCTGCTCGTAAAGCCGGGCACGCAGCACCTTCATCGCCGCGGCCTTGTTCTTATGCTGCGACTTCTCATCCTGCTGCGTCACCACCAGCCCGGTGGGCAGATGGGTGATGCGCACCGCGCTGTCGGTGGTGTTCACATGCTGGCCGCCCGCGCCTGACGAGCGATAGACGTCGATCCGCAGATCCTTATCCTCGATATGCACGTCCACATCCTCGGCCTCGGGCAGCACGGCCACGGTGGCGGCGGAGGTATGGATGCGCCCGCCCGATTCGGTGACGGGCACGCGCTGGACGCGGTGGACCCCGCTTTCGAACTTCAGATGCGCGAACACGCCCTGCCCGTTCACGCTGGCGATCACTTCCTTGTAGCCGCCCACGTCAGCGGCGCTGGCGGAGATCAATTCCACCTTCCAGCCGCGGGTTTCGGCATAGCGCGAATACATGCGGAAAAGATCGCCCGCGAACAAAGCCGCTTCGTCCCCGCCCGTACCGGCGCGAATTTCCAGCACCGCGGGCTTAGCGTCCGCAGCGTCCCTGGGCAGCAGCGCCAGTGCCAGTTCGCGCTGGGCCTGCTCCAACCGCGCCTGGTTTTCGAACAATTCCTCCGACGCCATTTGGCGCAGTTCCGCGTCGCCATCCTGAGTCATATGCTGCAGGCTGTCTGCCTCCGCACGCAACCGCCGTACCTCGCCCGCTGCGCCCGCGACCGGCTCGATCTCGGCATATTCCTTGGACACGGCGACGAAGCGATCGGACGGCAGATCCCCCGTCGCAAGCATCGCCTGCAACTCATCCCGCCGCGCCTCGATCGCGGCAATGCGCTCGGCGGAGATGGAGGTCATTCGTTGGACAAAGGCTGGAGAACCGCGTCGATCGAGAAGCCGTCCTGCTCATGTTGATGACGCAGAACCTTAAATCCTCGCTCCAGTGAATTTAATGTCAGCTCTTTTAGCTCCGAACCCGCTGGGGCGGCACTGCCCAACTCATTCACCCGAATGAGAAGACCACGCGCCTCTGCAGGGCCTGTATCCGAGTAACGCACGACGACTCTGCCCTGCGAGCCGCGCTTAGTGGCAAGCTCAAATCTTCGCTTCGCATTTCCTCGGTATGCCGTGTCCACGGCAATACCCGCCCGCCTCAGAACGCTTGTGACCGCGATAGCTCCTGCTTCTGCTTCTGGGGTGTCAGGAATCACGGTAAGGAAAGGGACTTCTGCCTCAGGCTCATCGATCAGCATTGCCAGCCGCTCAACCCCAGCCGCCCAGCCCACGCCCGGCGTCTCGGGACCGCCTAGCGAACCGATCAGACCATCATAGCGGCCGCCCGCCAGCACGGTGCCCTGCGCGCCCAACCGGTCCGTTACAAACTCGAAGGCGGTGTGCCGATAATAATCCAGCCCGCGCACCAGCCGGGCATTGCGCGTCCAGGCCACGCCCGCCGCATCCAGCCCTGCCGTCACCGCCGAGAAGAATGCCGAAGCCGCAGGCGTCAGATAGGCGTCGATATCCGGCGCGCTGTCCGCGATCGGGCGGTCGCGCGGATCCTTGCTGTCCAGGATGCGTAGCGGATTCTTTTCCAGTCGCGCCAGACTGTCTTCGGACAATTCACCCCGATGCGCCTCGAAATGCGCCACCAGCGCTTCGCGCCACGCATCGCGCGTTTCCGCGTCACCCAAAGTATTGAGCTGCAGCGTCACACCATCGGCGATGCCCAGTTCGTGCAGAAGCTGATCGGCGAAGACGAGCAATTCCACGTCGGCAGCGGGCTCTGCCGCGCCGATGATCTCCGCATCGATCTGGTGAAATTGGCGAAAGCGCCCCTTTTGCGGGCGCTCGTAACGAAACACCGGCCCGGAGGTCGCCAGCTTCAGCGGGGTATATTGCCGCCAGCCCTCGGTGAGGTAGGCGCGCGCGATTCCGGCGGTAAATTCCGGCCGCAGCGTGATCGAATCACCGCCGCGATCCTCGAACGTATACATCTCCTTGGACACCACATCGGTGGTCTCGCCCAGCGAACGCGCGAAAACCGCGGTCGATTCGAACACGGGGATATCCACGCGCTGGAAGCAATAGAGACGGCGCACCTTCTCAAAGGCTTCGAGCACGCGCGCGAAACGGCGCTGCTCGTCCCCGAAGATATCCTGGGTGCCACGGATGCGATTGGGTGTGTTTCCGGCCATGATGCTGCGCTCTCTAGTGAAGAGTTCGCCAAATCGCCAGCGTGCGTGAGAAAGGGGTGGCCGGTAGCTCCGAGGGGGGTCTCTTTACACGGCTTGCGGAGGAACGTGTCGCGACCGGCCATCGCCTGAATGGCAACCCATCGTTGCCACAGGATTTCAGCCATGTTTCAGCATTTGTCCTAGCATGACCGAGCGCGCTACACATCCGGCGATGAAACATCCCGAACGCATCCCCATCGGCAACCGTATCGCCCCATGGCGCTTCATCCTGTTCGGCATCCTGCTGTGCGCAGCCATCCCCGCTGCGGCCGCGCTGATGGACTGGCGTCATGCGGTGCTTGCCGGATTCGATGCGGCGGCTATCGGCTTCCTTCTTTCGATCGTCTCGCTGTTCAGGGTCGATGCTCAGGCCATGCGGACCCAGGCACAGAATAATGATGCGAATCGCTTCGGCCTGCTGCTGATCACCGCCACGATCAGCCTGGTCGTGCTGGTGACGATCGCATCGGTGATGCTCGATCGTGCCGCGCCCGACACTGCCGCGATCGTGCTGATCATCGGCACCTTGCTGATCGCCTGGATCTTCGCCAACACCGTGTTCGCGCTGCATTACGGGCATCTCTTCTATCTGCCTCACGGGAAGAAGGATCAGGGCGGGCTCGATTTTCCGGGGACGATCGAGCCGGATTATTCCGATTTCCTCTATTTCAGCTTCACGCTGGGGATGACCTTCCAGACATCCGACGTCACGGTGAGCGGGCGGCACATGCGCCGCATCATGCTGCTGCAAAGCATCGCCGCCTTCATCTTCAACATCGGCATCCTGGCCTTCACCATCAACGCGCTGGGCAGCTAGGGCGGCGGCCAAAAGGGGCTTCACATCGCTGCGCCTTGGCCTAAACTTCGTCGGATAAATACAATAAGTAAGGCGTGTGCGATCATGAAATTCGGCCTGATGCTGCTTCCTTTGCTGTTCGTGGCATCACCCGCCCTGACGCAAAATACGCTGCCCCAGCCGGCCCCGCCGATCGACGCCATTCCTGCCGCGCGCGACACCCCCTATCCCGGCACGATGACCCTGGACGTGGATGCGACGGATACCAGCCAGGCGATCTTCAAGGTGAAGCAGGTGATCCCCGTGGCCGCAGCCGGCCCGATGACGTTGCTCTTTCCCAAATGGCTGCCGGGCAAGCATGGCCCGCGCGGGGAAATCGAGAAACTCGCGGGCATGACGATCAGCGCGGGCGGCAAGACGATTCCCTGGACGCGCGACACTCTGGACGTTTACGCCTTTCATATTCAGGTGCCCGCGGGCGCGAAGCAACTCGATATCGCGTTCGAATTCCTCTCCGCCACGCAGGGGGATCAGGGGCGCATCGTCGCCACGCCCGCGATGATGAACATCCAGTTCGAAAAGCTCTCGCTTTATCCGGCGGGCTATTTCGCGCGGCGGATCCCGGTGCGCGCCACGGTCACCTATCCGTCCGGCTGGAAAGCGGCTTCGGGCCTTCCTGCCAAGATTTCCGGTTCGACCTATGCCTATGAGGCGACGGATTATGAGACATTGATCGATTCGCCCGTCTTCGCTGGCCGATATTTTCGGCAGGAGCGGCTCTCCCCGCGCGTGCGGCTGAATATCGTGGCGGACGAGGCGCACCATCTCGTCGCGACGCCGGAGCAGATCGATGCGCACAAGCGTCTGGTCGAGCAATCCCTCAAGCTCTTCGGGGTCCAGCATTATGACAATTACGAATTCCTGCTCGCGCTGACCGACGAGATGGGCGGCATCGGGCTTGAGCATCATCGCTCGTCCGAAAATGGCGTTGACCCGGACTATTTCACCGGATGGGACAAGGGGCCGGGGCGGCGCAGCCTGCTGCCGCACGAATTCACCCATAGCTGGAACGGCAAGTTCAGACGCCCGGCGGGCAACTGGACCCCCGACTATCGCACGCCGATGAAGGACGATCTCTTGTGGGTGTATGAGGGGCAGACCCAATTATGGGGTTATGTGCTGAGCGCGCGATCCGGCCTGTTTTCCCGGCAGGATACGCTCGATGCGCTGGCCTCGATCGCCGCCACCCTGGAGATCAGGCGCGGGCGTGACTGGCGGCCGCTGCAGGATACGACCAACGATCCCGTGATCACGCCCCGCGCGCCCAAGGGCTGGCTGAGCCAGCAGCGCTCCGAGGATTATTATAATGAGGGGCTGATGATCTGGCTGGAGGCGGATGCGATCATCCGCAAGCAGACCAGAGGCCGCAAGGGGCTGGATGATTTCGCCGCGGCCTTCTTTGGCGGCCGGGATGGCGATTGGGGAACCAGCACCTATGAGTTTGCCGATGTGGTGGCGGCGCTTGATGCGGTCACGCCCTATGATTGGGCCGGCTTCCTGACGACGCGGGTTTCCGAAACGGCGCGGGGCGCACCGCTGGGCGGCCTGGCCATGGGCGGATATACGCTGGTTTACGGCGACACGCCCACGGCCTTCTTCGCGGACGTCGAACGGCGCGCCGAAAACAACGATCTGAGCTTTTCGCTCGGGCTGATCATCGGGAAGGGCGGCAAGGTCAGTCAGGTGATCTGGGATGGCCCCGCCTTCGCCAAGGGACTGACCGTGGGCGACGAGATCGTGGCGGTGAACGGGCGCGCCTATTCGGGCGAACGCATCAGGGATGCGATCGCCGCGGCCAAAGGCACGCGAGAGCCGATCCGGCTGCTGTCGAAATCGGGGGACCGGTATCGCGAAATCGCCATCGACTATCACGGCGGCCTGCGCTATCCGCGCCTCGAGAAAAATGGTGCCGGAGAGGGCAGTCTGGATAAATTACTGACGCCGAGGAACTAGCCGCAACCCTTTTTCCCCGCACCGGCGGGATCCAAACGATCTACGAAACATTCGCAAGTCTCTGGATCCCGCCGTGTGGCGGACACCGAATTTCACCCTTCGTATCCGAGGAAACGATCCCATGAATATCGAACTGATCCCGGTCGGCGACGATCCGCCCAACAGCCTGAACGTCATCATCGAAGTGCCCGTGGGCGGCGAACCCGTGAAATACGAGTTCGACAAGAAATCCGGTGCCTTGTTCGTGGATCGCATCCTGCATACGCCGATGCGCTATCCTGCAAACTACGGCTTCGTGCCGCATACGCTGTCGCCCGATGGCGATCCGCTGGATGCGCTGGTCGTGGCGCGCTCGCCCTTCATCCCCGGCTGCGTGGTGCGCGTGCGCCCGATCGCCGTGCTGAAGCTGGAAGACGAAGCCGGCGGCGATGAGAAATTGCTCACCGTTCCAGTCGATGGCACCTTCCCTTATTATGAGAATGTGGACGAAGCCGCGCATCTGCCCGCCATCGTGATGCAGCAGATCGAGCATTTCTTCACCCACTATAAGGATCTCGAACCCAAGAAATGGGTGCGGATCGGGAGCTGGGGCGATGCAAGCGAGGCCAAGCGCGTGATCCTCGAAGCGATCGAAGCGGCGAAGAACGCGAAGTAAGCGTGATTGCGAGGCGGTGGTGACATTCGAAGTCATCACCGTCCTGCCGTCATGCTGAACTTGTTTCAGCATCCATTCGGCCGTCCGCAATATGGTCGCGGCTTTGAAATTGACCCTGAAACGCGTTCAGGGTGACGCCGGGGCTGGCGGATAATCCGCGCCCTACTCAAACGCCAATATCGTCTCGAGAAACGCCGGGCCATAGGCCTCCAGCTTGCGGTCGCCGACCCCCGAGATATTGCCCAGTGCCTTCAGATTGATCGGCCGGATCGCTGCCATTTCCCGCAGCGTGGAATCGTGGAAGATCACATAGGGCGGCACGTCGCTCGCCTTGGCCAGATCGCGCCGCCGCGCGCGCAACGCTTCGAACAGCGGGTCGTCCATCGGATTGGCCGCATTGCCGCGTCGCCCACCGCGACGTTCGCGCTTGGGCTGGATCACCAGATCAAGCGTCTGTTCGCCCTTCAGCATCGCCCGCGCTTCCGGCCCGAACTCCAGCCCGCCATGTTCCGACGTGCGCAGCGCATCGCGCAATTGCAGCGCGCGCGCGACGGGCTTGATCAGCAGTGCTTCCTCACCCTCGATAATGCCGAATACCGAGAGCCGATCATGCCCGCGCTGGAGCACTTTCTCATTGGATTGGCCCAGCAGCACCGCCTCGATATGCCCCGCACCGAAACTCTGCCCGGTGCGATAGACGGCGGAGAGGAATTTGCGCGCCGTCTCGGTCACGTCCACCGTCGCGGGGGGATTGAGGCAATTGTCGCAATTGCCGCAGGTTTCGGGTGGATCTTCGCCGAAATGCTTGAGCAAAATGCGGCGGCGGCATCCGCCGGTCTCCACCAAGGCACCCAGCGCGGTCAGACGCTGGCGCTCGCCCGGCTGGCGCTGTGGCTCCACCTCGGCGATGCGTTGCCGCGCCCGCGCAAAATCCTCCGCACCCCAGAACAGATGCGCCACCGAAGGCTCGCCATCGCGGCCCGCACGGCCGGTTTCCTGATAATAGGCCTCGATCGATTTGGGCAGGCCGGCATGGGCCACGAAGCGCACGTCTGGCTTGTCGATCCCCATGCCGAACGCGATCGTGGCGACCATCACCATATCCTCGCTCGCCACGAAATCATGCTGGTTCTTTGCGCGCACGGCCGGATCGAGCCCCGCATGATAGGCCCGCACCTCGCGCCCCTTGGCCGACAGCGTGGCCGCCAATTTCTCGGTCGCGGCGCGGGTCTGCGCATAGATAATCCCGGCCCCCGGCTGTTCCGCCACCAGATCGACCAATTGCTGCGTCGTCCCCTGTCGAGGGGAGATGAGATAGCGGATATTGGGCCGGTCGAACCCCGCCACGATCATCCCCTCATGCGGGATGCCGAGCTGCACCAATATGTCTTCGCGCGTATGCTCGTCCGCCGTGGCGGTCAACGCGAGGCGCGGGACATCGGGAAATTCATCGAGCAGCGGGCGGAGTAGGCGATAGTCGGGCCGGAAATCATGCCCCCATTCGGAAACGCAATGCGCCTCGTCGATCGCAAAGAGCGAGACTTTCGCATCACGCAACAGATTGCGAAAGCCTTCGCTCGTCGCGCGCTCCGGCGCGGCATAGAGCAGATCGAGATCGCCGGCGCGGAAGCGTGCTATCGTTTCGGCCTGATTGCTGTCTGCCGAGGTGAGCGTCGCCGCCTTGATCCCGATCGCGGTGGCGGCACGAAGCTGATCGTGCATCAGCGCGATCAGCGGCGAAAGCACGATGCACGTCCCCTCCAGCGCCAGCGCGGGAAGCTGATAGCAAAGCGATTTGCCCGCACCCGTCGGCATCACAGCCAAGGTGCGCCGTCCATCGAGCACGCGCCCGACCACGTCGCGCTGCACGCCGCGAAACGCGGGAAAGCCAAAAATATGTTGAAGGATTTCTTCCGGGGAGGACATCGCCCCCTCCTTATCGCCCCGCCCCGCTAAGTCGAGCCTGACTTGATTACAGGGCCGAAACGACTAGGCTAGCGTCCATGTTTCTGAAACTGCTCTTCGCCCTGAACTGGATCGCCGCGGCGGTGCTGCTCTATTTCTTTGGCGAGGGGCAGATCGATGGCAGCATCTCTGCCGATAATATGGCGCTCTGGCTCGGCATGATCTTCGGCGTGACCGCGATCATCGTGGGCGGACATGTGCTGGTGGCCAAGGGCAAGCGTGTAGCGGCGGGGCTGTTGCTGTCGATCCTGGCGCTGCCGGTGGCGCTCTATGGCCTGTTCATCCTGGCGCTCATCATCCTCCAGCCAAACTGGCACTAGAGGATCACGCCGCAGCGGCGGTGCGATCCTGCCAATCCAGCACCGCAAGATAATTATCCAGCCGGTTGCGTTCCAGCGTGGCGAGCAGTTTATTCTCGTGAAAGGGGATCACCAGATCTGCCAGCGCCTGGCTCCAAGGCGCGTCGAGATCGAACAATATGCCCAGACCGAACACCGCCGGCACCTCGGCATAAGCGATATCTCGGCCGGCATCGAAGCGCTCCGCCGCAAAATCGTCGATCGCCGCCTTCACGCCGTTGCGCGGACCACCTTCGTCCTTGGCCCAGGCGAACTGCCCCATGCCGCGAAAGCCGCGGCCGGGCAAAGTGACGGGAATGCCCGGCATCACGCCACCTTCGAAATCGAACGGCTGGCGATATTCCTCCGGGATACGATCCGGCGCATAATAGGAATCGCGGTGACCGCAGGGCCATGCGACGTCATGAAGGAACACCAGCATCGGCTTGCTATCGCGCGTGCACGCGGCGTCGATCGCCTTCAGTTCATGATAGACGGTGAACCAATTGTGATCGCCGTCGATCACCCAGGCATCCACGTCAGACAGATCGTCGATCGCGGAAAGGCTGGGCTTGGCGACATGCTGGACATGATCGGCAGACGCCACCCAATCCAGAAACTCCTGCTTTGGCGAAGGATCGATGCTGACGAAGGATCCTTCCTGAGCCGCCGCGTGATCGGCCAGCAGCATGGACATGCCCCCGAATTCAGCGCCAATCTCCACGATGCGGCGGGCTTCCGCAATCTCCAGTCCGCCCAGGATGATATCGGAAAATTCGGACATGGAATGGATCAGGAGATCGGTCATCAGGCGGCCTTTTGCTGGAACTGCGCCTGAGCGCGGGTCACGACGGGACGGAAAACGAGGCTGAACAGCATGGCGCGACCGGCCTCCGCAATCATCGGCGGCGGTGCCATCATGAACCCATGGGCACCCTCGCAGCGATAGAGATCGGCGGACGCCTGCTCCATGCCTTCGAGGATCGGACTCGCCGCCATCGCATTCTCATTCGCCTGCGACGTCATGAACTCATCGACATAATGAAAGCTGGTTTCTTCGATCTGCACCCAATCGAAAAGCTGGCCTAGTTGCAGGCCCACCGTATACCGCCCCGCCCCGATGGGCACGAGCGCGCGATAATAGCCCTCCGCCGTGGGATGCGCGTCGATCGTGGTGGCGGCATGGCCACCCACCGAATCCATCAGCAACACCGGCAGCGCCATCGCACCCACATCGAAATCGGTCTTGCGCAGATCGAGGCCGAACCGCTTCGTGCCGAAGATCGAAAGATTGAACGGCAGACCATGGCGCTGCAATTCACCGGACAGGTGAATGCGCATCGCATTCTTCGCATAGAAGACGCCGCGGCGGCGCAGGCCCAGTGTGGCGGCATCGGGATCGAGGATCTTTAGCGTCTCGCGTGTGCCGAGGTTCACGTCATGATGGAAATCGCCGAACATGGCGACTTCGCTTTCCTGCGGGAGGAACAGCAGGCGCGCGAGAATCGCTGCGGCCATCCGGCGGCGCGCATCCACATCATCGGAAGCCGGCGCGCTGACAACGCCCGCGCCTATGGATACGATGAAATCCAGGGACGCGGCCTGCGCCCGATCGCGGCTTTCGCTCTGTGCATTCTTCATGCCCATCGCGCTGCGGACGGGCGCACCATTGGGCTTGTAATCCACGACCGACCCCTGGGCCAACGTGCAAAGCTGCTCAACCACGGCAATCGCGCCCGCAAGCGAATCGAGCATTTTGAAGTCATAATGGCGGACATCGAACAGCCCGGCCTTGTCCAGCCCGCTGCGGAAATTCTCACGCAGCAGCAGATAGCGGCCCGCCACATCCAGCTCCATGCCCGAGCGCAAGACAGGCTCGACCAGATTCTGGACCGAGCCGTTATAGCCCAAGTCCACCAGCATCACCGCATCGCCCTGCGCAACGCCGCACCGGCCCAGATGCGCGAACAGCCGTTGCGCGGCCTCACGCGAGCGCGACAGGATTTTGCGCTGGTTGGCGGGTTCGCGCAGTTTTTCGGCAAAGGCGAACGGGTCGTAATCGCGGGTCAGCTTGGCCACCTCATCGCGCGTGAACAGCAATTGGCGCGCGATGACCGGCAGCGGCGCGGTCGCCAGTTCGGGGGTGACATAACGGGTGATCGCCGCTTCATCGGTAAAGCTGGCCGCGCCAGCCGTGAAACGGCTGATTTCCACCGCAATCGCGCGGCCCTTCATATCCGGGAACAGCGCGTTGAATGCCTGCATCGGCAGATGGCCGTCGCGCAAAAGGAACAGCAGCTTGACCGGCTTGCCCAGCCGCGCCTCCATCGCCGCTGCTTCGTGGCGAATCCAGTGCGCAAAGCTGTGCATCATCGGGCCGAGGACATCATGGCCAAGTGCAGAGGCGGCATCCTGCGCCACCCTGAGCGAAACCTGGGCGCGATGCGGCTGACAGGCAGGCAGGGTGATCCGCGTCGCTGGCTCGATGATCGACGCGGCCACCGCTTCGAAGCGAAGGCGCTGCTCGGCATCGGCGTCGAACTGCTCGAAATGAACCGAATGAATGCCCAGTTTCGCCGGCGCATCCTGATCCGCGATTTTGTTGTCACCCACATGCAGGATCGCGGAGGGCGATGCGCCCAGCGCCTGAAGCACATGCGGGAAAAGCCCGCCGGCTTTCGAAACACCATAGTCGCAGGAGCAGAAGATCCGGTCGATCATGCCTGCCAGCGCGTGACCCGCCGCACGCGCGATCAATTGCCGCAAGCGCGGTTCGGATAAATAGGTATCGGATACGATGATCACCTGCAGACCGCGGCGTTTCGCATCGAGAATGAGATCGCGCACCGGCGCAAAGGCGAAACAATGCCGCGCTTCGGCGTCAAGCTCCGCCTCGATGGCGGCCTGGCGGTCTGCCTCGGATGCTTCGGGCATCATCGACGCATAAATCTGGTCGATCGTCACTTCGGCCTGACCGCCCTGGAACGGCGCGATCTTACGCGCCTTTTGCTCGGCCCATATCCGCGCCTCCATGCCACCGCCTGGAATCGCAAGCTCGGCGAACACGTCCACCGGCGCATTCACATTGCGCCAGATCAGCGTATCGAAGCAATCGAGCGACAGAAAACGGATACCCGGCGGCGCATCGGCCAGCAGTTCGGGCAAAGCCCCGGCGCGGGCGGCAGTCTTCAGCATCATGGTCCCCCAAGGACGAGCGGCTGCCGAACGACCGGCTCCACCCACTTTCCGGACTATTGAGGATTATCCTTACGAAACTGTTAACTATCCTGTCCTAGCGACGCCGCTAGCCGAGCAGAACCTCCTCCCGTTCGCTGGCTTGCCGCATCCACATGCCGGCATAGGTGCCGCCGGCCGCCAGCAATTGACGATGCGTGCCGCGCTCCGTGATGTGCCCCGCTTCAAGAACCAATATCTCGTCGGCATCGACGATGGTGGAGAGCCGATGCGCGATGACGATGGTGGTGCGGCCGCGCTCCACGGCTTTCAAGGTGCGCTGGATATCCGCCTCGGTATGGCTGTCGAGCGCGCTGGTGGCTTCGTCGAGGATCAGGATCGGCGGATCCTTCAGCAGCGTGCGCGCGATGGCGACCCGCTGCTTCTCCCCGCCGGATAGCTTCAAGCCGCGCTCGCCCACCTTCGCGTCGTATCCTTCGGGCAGACTTTCGATGAAGTGATGGATGGATGCGCCCCGCGCCGCGCTCTCGATTTGCGCCTGCGTCGCGCCATCGCGTCCATAACCGATATTGTAGCCGATGGTGTCGTTGAACAGCACGGTATCCTGCGGGACGATGCCGATCGCGCCGCGCAGCGAATTTTGCGTAACCTTGGCGATATCCTGCCCGTCGATCAGGATGCGCCCGCCGGTGACATCGTAAAAGCGGAAGAGCAGCCGCGCGAGCGTGGATTTGCCCGCGCCGGACGGGCCGACCACGGCCAGCGTGCCGCCGGGCGCGATCTCGAAATCCAGCCCCTTCAATATCGGGCGCTTGCTGTCATATGCGAAATGCACGTCTTCGAACCGGACGACGCCCTGCCCCACCGCCAGCGGCGTGGCATCGGGCGCATCGACAATCTCGGCGGGCGTGTCGATCAGGCCGAACATCGCTTCCATGTCGATCAGGCCTTGCCGGATCGTGCGATACACCATGCCGAGCAGATCGAGTGGACGAAAAAGCTGGGTGAGCCAGGTGTTGACCAGCACCACGTCACCGGTCGTGAATTTGCCCTTGGACCAGCCCCACACGATATAGCCCATCGCGCCCGCCATCATCAGATTGGTGATGAGGGATTGGCCCACATTCAGCCATGCCAGCGAATTTTCCGATTTTACCGCCGCAGTGGCATAGGTGCGCACGGCCTTTGCATAGCGCTCGGTCTCGCGCTCCTCTGCATTGAAATATTTCACGGTTTCATAGTTGAGCAGCGAATCGACTGCCTTGGCCGATGCGCTGGTATCCATCGTGTTCATCTCTTCGCGCAATTTGGCGCGCCAATCCGTGACCACACGGGTGAAAGCGATATAGGCGACCACCATGACCAGCGTCGCTGCGACAAGCCCGAACCCGAAATTATACCAGAAGAAAATCGAGACCACGGTCAGTTCGATGATGGTCGGCGCGATATTGAACAGCAGAAAATAGAGCATCGTATCGATGCTCTTGGTGCCGCGCTCGATGATCTTGGCGACTGCACCGGTGCGCCGATCCAGATGAAAGCGTAGAGACAGCGCATGAAGCTGGCGGAATACATGGCTGGCCAGCCGCTGTGTCGCATCCTGCCCGACCCGTTCGAAAATGGTATTGCGAAGATTATCGAAGACGACGCCGGCAAAGCGCGCACCCGCATAAGCGACGACCAGCGCGATCGCGATCTGGGCCGCGGCTTCCATGCCGGGCACCATCCGATCGATCGCCCATTTGTAGAGCCACCCCATCGAAAGCGTGATGCCCTTGGCCACCAGTACCAGAATAAGCGCAAAGACCACCCGGACGCGCAACGCGCGATCATCCTTTGGCCAGAGATAGGGCAGGAAACGGCGGAGCGGCGCAAAGCCGGTGGCGGGTTTCGCCTGTTCGTCAACTATAGGGGGCATCGCCCCTATCTAGGGCCGCAAACGGCCCGCGCCAATGCCGCGCGGCCCGGCGCGCGATTTAAGCATGAATGTTGGAAAAATGGTCTGGACCGGCGACGGCAAAATTGTGGGGATTGCACCACCGCCGGCCCAGAATTAACGCGGAATCTCAAGCAGGGATCCGGTGGGGACAGGATCCACAGCAATCGATAGACCGCGCTTCGTGACCGCATTCCGTCCACCGAAGAAGTCTGCGTGACCAGAAACGCCTCACTCCTCCAGTCCCGTTGAACATCGGTCCCGGATCGCTCTTCGCAACACCGATCTCCGCCGAAGCGAAGCCATGTTTTCGTTGAGCGATCATCTATGTTGTTAGGGTCTGCTTTTGAGACGCGGGAGTTTCAATAGTGCTGACACCGTTACGTATGCCATATTGTCAAAACCGGCCCGCGTGGCACTAACTTGTGTCAAGACGCGGCTACGGCACCTGAACCTTTGATTTGCGGCCGTCATCAGTTCCCGGAATCCACCAAAAGTAACAGTTTATTGTCGATATTTCAGTATCCGAAGCCCGCGCAAAACGAGAAAAGCGCGGAAATCCGTCCTATTTGGCGGTTAATTGCAACCAATGTGGCAGAAGATGGATACTGGACAAAGACTGAGGATCAGCCGACAATGTAACGCCTGTGTGGTGCGAAATTTACCGTTACATGGGATTTCGGGCTCGGCAGGTGGCTCGAAAAAGCACTGAAAGGGGCGCGTCATGGCGTTTGGCGACGTTTCGTCAGACGAAGAACTTCACGAACGCGTCATGCTGGAGGTGGAGACGATTTCCGCCACGCCCGAATTCGAGCGTGCGCCGGTCATGCGGCGGCTATTGGTCTTTCTCGTGCGCACCACGCTTGCCGGCGGCGGCGATGATCTGAAGGCGTATAGCGTGGCTGTGGACGGCCTTGGCCGCGACGCCGATTTCGATTCGCAATCCGACAGCTATCCCCGCGTTCAGGTCGGTCGGCTCCGCAAGATGCTGGACGGCTATTATGAGCAGCGGCCGTCCGGCAGTCTGCGGCTGACCATCAAGACCGGAGGATATAAGGTCGATTTCAGTCGCTTGACGGCTGAGAGCGACGTTATCGAGCCGGTTGCGATCCCGGCACCCCCTGGCCCGGCACTCCCGTTGCGCAGCCTTCCGCCCGTTGGCGATGCCGGCCCGGCATGGGTGCGGGCGTTGACCCCGGCGCGTGTCGTCTTCATGTCGATCGCGCTCATTCTGGTATTGAGCGCGCTGGTGCTGATCCTGTCCCCCAGCTATCGCGACGCCTTTCTGGCTCCGCCCGTCGAGACCGTGCAACGCGCGCCCGTGCTTGAAGTGGATGCGATCGACATTTCCACCACCCCCACCCAGATCGCCCAAGGGATGCGCGTCCGCGCGATATTGATGGACGGGCTTCATCGCTCATGGATCGTGAGAGTGCGTGACGCGTCGCGCGTACCGGCCGCCGCCCAGGGGGACACGTCCGTGGGCGGCGTTGATTATCGCCTCAGCGGGCAAATCGTGCCGGCGCCCGAAAAGGGGCGGTTCCGGCTTTATCTCGGTTTGATGGATGCGCGCAGCGGCAATCAGATCTGGTCGCATCAATTTCTGCTGCCGGCCGAGGATGTCGGCCTGATGCCGCAACTGGTGCCGCTGGTATCCACGCTGATCCGGCCCTTTGGCGTGATCGCGACGCAAGAGCGCAGCCGCGAATTGAGCGGGGGCAAGCCCGGCTATTCCTGTCTGCTGGATTATGAGCGCTATTTCCGCGATCGCGATCCAGCACTTCGCACCCCCGTCAATCAGTGCATCGAAAAGACGGTCGCGCTCGATCCGACGAATGCGTCTGCGCTGGCGGCAGCATCCTTTCTGGCCTTCGATCCGCAAAACGCCCTGCGGGATGGCCCGGCGCGGGCCGCGGAATTGGCCCGGCGCGCCGTTGCGGCCGATCCCTATAGTGCAGAAGCGCATGTCGCAGACGCGCGGGTGGCCTTTATCGCCGGGCAATGCCGCCGTGGCACCGAAAGCGCCAATCGCGCGATCACGCTCAATCCCTACGCGCCCGAAGTGATGGGGCTGCTCGGTTTCCTCCTGTATCAATGCGACGATCCGCGTGCGGGAGCGTTGATGAGCACCGCCCAATCACTCGATCCCGATATGCCGACCTTTTATCATATCGCGCTCATTCTTTCCTTGCTGGAACATGGCAAGAAGGAGGAAGCGCTGATGGTCGCCGATCGGATGCGTCCGCCGGGGCCGGGGATGGCGGGGCAATATGCCTTGAGTCAGACCATCGCGAGCGCCGCGCGCGGCGATATGCCCGAAGCGCAGCGTCAATGGCAGGCGGTGATCACTGCTTCCGGCCGGAATGACGGCACCCCCGATTCGGTGATCGGGCGGTTCATGTTTTCACCTAAATTGCGCGCGAAGGTCATTGCGTATCTCGCCCCCAAAGGCGTGATCCCCGCGCCCACCCCGCGATGATTCAAAAGCTGCCGCTGATCCGGACATCGAACACCGGCCCGAAATAGCGCGAGCGATCCTCCGTAAACGCGATCGGGTCGGTGCGGCGGCCTTCATAGACAGAGCGATAGAAGCGCTCGTTCATCCCCAGAAGATTAGACAGGCCACCGCGCAATTTCAGCCCGAAGACGTCCTTATGCTCCAGATAGGCGCCTAGATCGCCCGGTTTCTCGACATATTGCGACGTCTGATCGAGCCGGAAGCCCGCGGTCTGGATATAGCGGCTGTAATCCACGCCCCATGCCAGGTCGCTGCCGGGGATATCATGACGGAAATTGACGTCGATCGTTGATTTGTCCTGCTCGCTCAATTCCCGAATTTCATCGGTCAGCGGATCATGCAGACGACTTTTGCGGAAGATGGTGTTGATATCGACCCGCGCGCCCCGCCAGCCCGCCGGATCCAGATTGATCGTGCCGGTCAGATCCAGTCCGACGAGCCGGGCCTTGCTGATATTCCCGGGCGCTTCGCCCGTCGCGCCGATCGGCACCTGCGCCACGGCGTCGGCAATGAATTTGGCGAATGTCTTGAGCTTGATCGAGCCCCATGCGCCCAGATTGCGATTGGCCGTCAGCTCGACATTCCAGCTCTGCGGCGGGCGCAGATCGGGGTTGCCCGCATTGCCATTGCCACCCGCCAAATTCACCGAAGCCACAAAGTCATAGAAGTCGAGCTGGCCCACCTCGCGCTCGATCTTGGCGCTGATATCGAAGCGGGGCGACGCCTTCCACGCGAGGGAGACGAACCCCTTGGGGCGCAAGAAATTGCGGTTCAGCCCCCCGGCACCATTTTGCGTGATGTTGGAATATTCGGCGCCGATCGCGCTTTGCAGCGTCAACGCCCCGGATAACGGACGGCCATAGCTCAGCGCAATCTCCACGCGCTTTTCCTTCACCTTGGCATTGCCACCCTCCAGTGGGACGGGCTGATACACGCCCGCGGTGTCAAGCACGGCCAGGGTGGAGCGGTTATCGAGCGTATTGAAGGCACCTTCCAACGATACCTGCCAATCGGCCACGCCGCCTTTCCAGCGATATTCCGTGCGCGCGATCGCCTCGCTCTCATCCGCGGTCCGCGCGAACAGATCGCAGGTATCGGGGCGGCCATCGCCATATTCGAAGAAGACACGCGTGAGCGACGGACTATGCTCGAACCGGCGCAGACCGATCAGCTTCAGCCGTCCACCGCCAAGCCCAAATTCATAATCGCCGCCGATCTCGTAATTCCATTCCTTTTCGGTTTCGCGATAGTCCCGGCGGCGATCGACCGTGCCGGGGAAACCCTGCCGCGAATTTTCAGCCACCAGACTATGCGATTGCGCGATCGACGCGTTCAGATTGCCGATGCCGCCCCCCGCCCCCTGATATTTCAGCGCGCCCGAGAGCCGCGGCGAATCCTCATTGGCGATCAAAACCTCATGGCGCAGATCGATCAATCGGCCAGCGCCATCGGTCACGCGCTCCGGCCCCGCATTGCCGCCCCGCTGTTGTTCATCGCTCAGGCTGAGCGTGTAATCGAAAGCGCCGCTCTTGCCGCTCAGGGATATCTCGCCATCCAGCAGACGTGCCTCGGTGCGACGCGCGCGGATCTGCGGATTGTAGCGGAAATTGCCCGTGAGGCCTTTGACCGCCGTCAGGATGTTCGCCACCTGGCCGGAGAGGCCGGGGACATCGAGCGTCGCGCCATCGAGGATTTCGATGCGAAGGACGTCGCGGGCGTTGATGCGGCCAAGCGCCGCCTCGGCGTCGTTGGATTTGCCGGAAATCCGTTTGCCGTCGATCAACACATTCTGCGTCGCCTGGCCCAGGCCGCGGCGCTCCTCGGCGGTTTCAATCACGAAGCCGGGCACCTGGCGGACCATATCGAGCGCATTCTGCGGCGCGAACCGCGCGAAATCGGCGGGAAGATAGGTCAGCACGCCACTGGTGAGCGCAGGCGTGGGTGCACCTTGGGCCTGGGCCTGGGCCGTGGCGGGCAGTGCCAGAGCAGCGCCACAGAGCATCGCGCATCGAACGGACATGAGCACCCGCATCCCCCCCTCGATCAATCGCGCGCCAGACGCGCGCGCGATCCTCATCTCCGCGTTGATCGGACAGCGCTGTAACGCACGCACTCAACGGCAATCAACCGACAGGCTTCGACCAACGACATTCGGACGAGACAGCACGCCCGCGGCCATGCAAGAGGCGGATGATGCTGACCGATCCCGTTTTCTATGCGCTCGCCATTCCCGCCATCATCCTGCTCGGGCTGGGAAAAGGCGGTTTTTCGGGGTTCGGCTCGGCCGCTCTGCCGTTGCTGGCGCTGACGATGTCGCCGGTTCAGGCCG
Organism: Sphingobium boeckii; assembly: GCF_014199215.1. Taxonomy (GTDB): domain Bacteria; phylum Pseudomonadota; class Alphaproteobacteria; order Sphingomonadales; family Sphingomonadaceae; genus Sphingobium_A; species Sphingobium_A boeckii. The sequence continues at coordinate 219,536 of NZ_JACIJC010000001.1, read as the reverse complement.
CCGCGATCATGCTCCCGATCATGATCGTCCAGGACGTGGTTGGCGTCTGGTCGTTCCGCAAAACCTGGGATGGCAATGTCTTGTGGGTGATGCTGCCCGGTGCGGTGGCTGGCATAGTGCTGGGCTGGCTTCTGGCAGCGCAGGTTTCGGCCAATGCGGTGATGGCCGCGCTGGGCGCGATCTCCATCCTGTTCGCGCTGCAGCGACTCTGGGTGGAGCGGGGCGGGCGCATCGCCGCCTCGGCCAGTTCGCCGCCCTGGATCGGGACGCTGCTCGGCGTGGTGTCCGGCTTCACCAGCCAGATCGCCCATGCGGGTGCCCCGCCGTTCCAGATGTGGGTGATCCCCAAGCGGCTCGATCATCTGACCTTTGCCGGCACCGCGGCGATCTTCTTCGCAATCGTCAATTGGATGAAAGTGCCTGCCTATATGGCGCTCGGGCAATTCACGCGGGAGAATATGTTGACGGCCGCGGCTTTGCTGCCACTGGCCATCGGCTCCACCTTTGCAGGCGTCGTGCTCGTCCGCCGGGTGACCGGCACCCGCTTTTACACCGTCATCTATCTGCTGATGATCTTTGTGGGTGCCAAACTGCTCTGGGATGCACTCGCCTGAGCGGTCACCCTATTTGAGCAGCCCGATCTCACGCAGACGCTGGAACAGATAGTCATCGGCGGTGATCGAGTCCGGATACCGATCCGGATTTTCCGCAGACACGCAGCCCGGCAATGTCCTGATCTCGAAATCGGGCCGCAGATGCAAGAAGAAAGGCATGGAATAGCGGGCCTTGCCGCGCCGGTCCACCGGTGGGTTGACCACCCGGTGCGTGGTCGATGGCAGCACATGATTGGTCAACCGCTGGAGCATATCGCCCACATTCACCACAAGTGCGCCCTTGGGGGGATCGATGGACAGCCAATGCCCGTCCCGATCGAGCAGTTCCAGCCCGGCCTCTTCAGCGCCCAGCAGCAGGGTGATGAGGTTGATATCTTCATGCGCGCCCGCCCGGACGCCCGGTGTATCGGCAGAAATCGGGGGATAATGCAGCAGTCGCAGAACGCTATTTCCGTTTTCCACCGGATCGATGAACCAGCTTGAGGGGAGATCGAGATAGCGCGCGATCGCAGACAGCAGGCGCGCGCCCACCCGATCAAATTCCGAAAACAGCTCCAGAAACGTCTCTCGAAAGCCCTCCGGCGTTTCAGGCCAGAGGTTGTCAGGCATCGTCTCGCGATAAATATGTCCCGCCGGAAGCTCGCGACCGACGTGCCAGAACTCCTTCAAATCATGCGCGGTGGCGTCCTTGGCGATCTCCGTTCCGAACGCGGTATACCCCCGCGCACCGCCTTTTCCGGGAATATGAAATTGGCTCTTCCAGGCCACCGGCTGCTCGAAAAACGCCTTGGTCAGCGCCCAGGCGCGCTCGATCAACGCCGGATCGATCCCGTGATCTGTGATGATGGCGAAGCCGAATCGTTCAAATGATCCACCAAAGGCCGCCGCGAAATCAGCGGGATGATCGCCCTCCAACGCGAGCGACAAGGGCGGTACGGACATGACATAATCATCAAGCATGGAGCGACTCTCTTTCCGGTGCGTTCCTAAACCATCACCAACGCCGATTGAAGCCATGCTGTGATCCCCGCCACAGCGCGGCGGCGCGGGAGGTGGCAAAGACCGGCCAGGCAAGGGAGCGATCCACCATGGAACCGTTGATCTACGTGATGGCAATATTGGGATGCGGCGACGCCGGCACGGGCTGCGCCCAGCAGCGCATCGCGACCCCCATCTATCGAAGCGCGGCGCATTGCCGCGCAGATGCGGGCAACGTGCTGCTAGCCAATACGGATCTCGATTTTCCCATGATCAAGGTGGATTGCCGCAAAACCCGCAAGCCCGCGTCCTATCAGATGAAAGCCGATACGCCTTATTCGGGCTAAGTTCATCGCTATCGATGTGGTAAAAATCACCAAATAGCGGCGACAATTCCCGCTTAAGAGGAAGAATCTCGACAGGCCGATCGCGCTAAAAGACTTTTTCGATGGATTTCCGCCAAAATTGCGATTTGGCACGCTCCCTGCAATCGAGGGTTCATCTTCGGTCGATGGTCGATCGAAGCGAACATCACAGGGAGTTTCAATCATGACCTTCAATCTCGACGCTCTGCAGCGCGCAGCCTTCTCGCTGGTCGGCGCTCTTTTCCTCGCCACCGTGTTCGTCGGCAGCGCCGTCGTGCCTTCCGAAACCGTTGTAGCCGTTGCGCCGGTCGCCTGAGCGACCGGCTTTTATCACAAACCGCTGATCAAAGGACCAACATCATGACCGCCCGTTTCGCCCTCGATAAGTCCCATGGCAAGATCATGGGCGTGTGCTCAGGCCTGGCGCGCTGGATGAATGTCGATGTCACGATCGTCCGGATCGTCGCCGTAGCGCTGACGCTGCTGGGCTTCGGATCGACCATCCTCGTCTATCTGGCGATCGGCCTGATCGCCAACGCAGACTGACACGCACGGATGGCGCGCCGCGCGATTGCCCGCTAGAGTGGCGCGATCCCCGCTTGTAAGGATCGCGCCGATGAAGATTGCCCCCTTTGCCCTGACTGCAGCGCTGATGCTGCTGACCGCCCAGCCAGCCCTGGCGGCGCTCGCCGTGGGAGCCAAGGCACCCGATTTCACAACCGAAGGCGCGATCGCCGGGAAGAGCTTTGCCTTCTCGCTCGCCAAAACGCTTAAAAAAGGCCCGGTGGTCCTCTATTTTTACCCCAAGGCCTTCACCCAGGGCTGCACATTGGAAGCGCACGCCTTTGCCGACAAGGTGGACGCATTCCGCAAGGCGGGGGCCACGGTGGTCGGCGTCTCGGGTGACGGGATCGAGGAACTGAAGCGTTTCTCGCGCGAAGCCTGCCGCGATAAATTCGCCGTGGTCTCGGCAACGCCGAAAGTGATCGGTGCCTATGATGTGTCATTCAGGGGGAAGCCCGAACTGTCGGATCGCACATCCTATGTGATCGCGAAGAATGGCCGGATCACCTATGTCCATTCGGATCTGGATTATAAGGATCATGTCGCCAAGACTTTGGCGGCCGTGGAGCAGATGGGCGGCAAGCGCTAGTAAGCGCGCCCATCCACCTCGGTGATCTTGACCGCGGCCAGATCAATCCCCTCGATGCAGCGCAGATTGATCGCCGCGGTTTCGCCGCCGTCGGGGGAAATGCCTTCCGCATAGGGCGCGCAGCCGCAGGTCATGCAGAAATGGTGCGCAATCTTGTGCGTGTTGAAACGATACGTGCCGATTTCGCCATCCACCGGATCCAGTGTGAGCACCGATCGCGGCAGGAACGCCAGCACATAACCCTTGCGCAAGCAATGCGAGCAATTGCACGCGATCGCCTCGTCCAGCGGCGCATCGACCGAGAAACCGATATTGCCGCAATGACAACTGCCGCGATGGGCCATGGCACGCTCCTTATTCTGTCATGAAAGCCCTAGCGCCGCCTATAGAACATATCAAGAACATTTAACGCGCCGGGTCGCCGTCTTCTTCACCGCAATGGTCAGCATCTGGCCATCTGCGGACAATGAGAGGCGCTGACTGTCTTCCCAGCTCTGGCCTTCGCCGCTGAAATCGCTGGTGACCGTGATCGCGCGCGGCCCCGCGGCCTGGATCTGTTTCACCTTCGCTTCGCTTTCATAGAAGCGGAGCAGCGTCGGCGTCACCGTCAATCCCAGTTCCTGGCCATCGCCACACCGGGCGCGGTCCACGGCCCAGCGCCCCTGGAATGCCACCGGGATCGTTTCCAGTGCGGAAGACGGAGCCGCCTCCGAATCGTCAGACGCGGCGTCCACTTCATTGCGCAGATCTTCAGGCGGACGCGCGAGATCCTCGATCGGGCGCACATCGGCGGCATTCGTCTCGGCAAAATTGTCGCCTGGATTGCGATCCTGACACGCTGTCAGCATCGCGAGCGCCCCATATCCCAGCATCCATCCAGCTCGCACATGCGGTCCTTTCTCGCGGTGAGTTTCAGATGATCACAGGCAGCGGCTGGCCAGTAAAGCCCTGATCTTCAGACGACTTATTGCCGCGGCCGCCGCTCGCCGCGTTGCCCCGGCGCACGCTCCGACCGGTCCACCTGAGGGCGCGTCTGCGGGACAGCCCGCTGAGGCGCAGCGCGTTGTGGGCGCGCCGCCTGGGGCCGCGCTCCATCATTGCCCTGACGAAAGCCGCGCCGATCTTCACGCCGCTCCTGACGGAAATCCCGGCGGTCGTCTCGACGATCGTCCCGAAATTCGGGTCGGGTGACGCGCCCCTGCCGAACATCGCGACGATCTTCCCTGCGCTCCTGCCGATAGTCACGCCGATCGCCGCGCCGGTCCTGCCAATAGCGTTGCTGGCGATCATTCCACCGGTGCCGCTTGCCGGCCCGATCGAACACATAATAGCCTGACCCCGGATAATAGAAATTGTCATACCAGCCGCCGCCATAGCCCCCGTAATAATTGGAGCCGTAATAGCCATCGTCATAGTAAGGCGCGCCATAGCCGACGGAGACGCCGCCATAGCCATAACCGTCATCATAGCCCGTGCAGGCGCTCAAGCCGATGGCGGTGCCCACGATCAGGGCGGCGGTGCGGAAACGGGCGATAAACATCGATACTCTCCGAATTAGACTCGAAAGCAGGCGAAACAGAGTGATCCAGCGGGCTTGAACCAGGGGTTAACCCTTATCCATCCTCAACGTCCGCTCGCGGGGGCGGTTCCGGCGGCGACAGCGCCAGAAAATCGCCACCAGGGATCAACATATGATCCGCGACCGGCCAGTTATAGACATAGGTCCACGCCTCGACATGGCCCCGCGCCATGCGGATCGCGATCTTTTCGCGGCGATATTCCTGTGGATGCGGATCGCCGGGCGCGCAGCCTTCATAGGCGTCCAGTGCGGCAAACAAAGCTGCATCGCGCACCGCAAACAGATCGCCCCGTACCTGTTCTGTCGGATCGTCGCCGCGCACAAAGCCTGGATACCAGTCGATCCGATACAGCCGCCCCATCGCATGACCTGCGCCGCGATAGTCCGCGCGCCCTTCCAACATGGACGCCTGTTCAAAGGGCGCACCCTTGCGCAGTGATCCGTAAACGAACAGCCAATCCGCTTCCGCCACCCATCAATCCTCCGGCATTTCGGCCTTGCGCAACTGGCGCAGTTCCAGCCCGGCATCGAGCAACGGGGTGGGCGTCTTCAGGAACTGGCTGGGCGTCATGCCGATAAAGCGCCGAAATTCGCGATTGCGATGCGACTGATCGAAATAACGCAGCCCCGCAAGCTCATCATCGCTCGGGCTGCCGCGGCCGCGCATCACGGCTGCCATGTCCAGAAAGCGGCTTCGGCGCAGGACCGTTTTGGGCATATGGCCAAAGCCGGCCATGCAATGCCGCTCAAGCTGACGTTCGGCCAGCCCCAATTGCCGGCTCACATCCTTCACCATGATCGTACTGTCATTGCGGGCGATATGCTCGAACGCGCGCATCGGCGCGTCCACCGCCCAGGTGCCGAGCGCATCAAGCCGGGCGATGACCGCCGCCTCGCACGCGGCGACGATCGCCGCGTCGTGGGTGAGCGGCGCGACCGCATCGAGCAAAGCGCGCGCGGCGTCACCCCACAGCTCTGCCAGAGGTAGCATCGTATCGGCCAGCAAGCTCGCGCGTTCGGCAAATAGCGCGCGCCAGCCGCACGGCCGAAAGGCGATGCCGACGACATGGAAAGGGCCGCGACAACGCACCTGAAACGGACGGGAATTGGAACCGAAGAACACCACTTGCCCGGCCTGGCTCCACACGCCCGGCGCAGTCTCCGCCGCCCAGTCGCCCTGGATCAGGATTCGCACGAAGGCGGTTTCGGCGAGCAGGCGATCCACCAATTCGAAATCGGCCGGTAGCGCCGCGGAAAAAACATAGTGGCGCGCGATAAACGGTGCCAACGCCACGGAGGGCGCATAATTGCGCGATAACAGCATTGCGGTTTGCCCTTTAAGAGCGTTCTGGCTCGCGACCCTGCAACGGGACTAGGGCGTTAAACCGATTGCGGCAAGCGCCCCCGGCCGCGTTTCCATTTTCCGGAGCACAGGCTAAGTCAGCGGAGCCACGAGAAAATCGGAGAGATGATGATCAGCCCGCGCAAACCATTCTGGAAAACGCTTTATTTCCAGGTGTTGCTCGGCATCGCCCTTGGCATTCTGACGGGGTGGCTGAACCCGGCGCTCGGCCAGGCGCTCAAGCCGCTGGGGGATGGCTTCATCAAGCTGGTGAAGATGATCATCACGCCGGTGATTTTCCTCACCGTGGTCACCGGCATCGCCGGCATGGCGGATCTGAAGGCGTTCGGCCGCGTCGGGGCGAAGGCCATGGCCTATTTCCTCACCTTCTCCACGCTGGCCCTCGCCATCGGGCTGATCGTGGGCAATCTCACCCAGCCCGGCGCGGGACTGAATGTCGACCCTAACAAGCTCGATACCAGCCAGGTCTCCGGCTATGTGAAGGCGGCGCATGATCAGACGATCACCGATTTCGTGCTGAACATCATTCCCGACACCGCGATCAGCGCCTTTACATCGGGCCAGATTCTCCAAGTGCTCTTTATCGCCATTCTGTTCGGCGTGGCGCTGGCGCTGATCGGATCGCGGGGCGACAAATTGACGGCCACGCTCAAGACGCTGACCGCCATCGTCTTCCGCATGGTGCATATTCTGATGTATGCCGCGCCCATCGGTGCCTTTGGCGCGATGGCCTTCACCATTGGCGAATATGGCATCGGCACGCTCGCCAATCTCGCGGGGTTGATCGCGGCCTTTTATGTCACCTCGCTGCTGTTCGTCATCGTGGTGCTGGGGCTGGTGGCGCGCGCCGCGGGCTTCTCGCTCTTCGGGCTGCTGCGGTATATCAAGGACGAGCTTTTCCTGGTGCTCGGCACGTCGTCATCGGAAAGCGCGATGCCGCTGCTGATGGAGAAACTGGAGCGCGCCGGCTGCCCGAAATCGATCGTCGGGCTGGTGGTGCCCACCGGCTATTCGTTCAATCTGGATGGCACCAACATCTATATGTCGCTTGCCGCGTTGTTCATCGCGCAGGCCTGCGGGATCGATCTGTCTTTCGAGGAGCAATTGCTGCTGATGGCGGTGGCGATCCTCAGTTCCAAGGGGGCCGCGGGCGTCACAGGATCCGGCTTCATCGTGCTGGCTGCCACGCTCTCCGTCGTGCCATCCGTACCCGTGGCGGGCATGGCGCTGATCCTGGGTGTGGACCGGTTCATGAGCGAATGCCGCGCGCTCACGAATTTCATCGGCAATGCCGTGGCGACGATCGTCGTCTCGCGCTGGGAAGGCGCGGTCGATCTGGATCAGCTTCGCGCCGCCTTCGCGGGCAAGGGCGGGGATTTCACGCCGCAGGAGAGCGATGCCCTGCAAGCGGAAGGGCAAAGCGACGTCATCGCCTGAGCTTTACGCCAATCGCGCGATCAGCGCCTTGGCGGCGGCCGGCGCACGCACCTTCGCGCCATTGATCATGAACATGAAAACGTCACGGCCGCCCGCGCTCCATGTCTGCGCCCGTTCCGTCCAATCGGCCAGCGCTGCGGGCGTATAGCCCGTCTCAATCTCCTCCTGCGCATCCTGAAGCCGCGCATAGGTGAAATCGGCGGTCGCCGCGTCGATCGAAGGAAAACCGGGCTTGTCCGAAAAGACGATCGCCGCGCCGGCGTCGCGCGCCAGATCGATGAAGGCGGGATCCTCGAAACTGGCGTGCCGCACCTCAAGCGCATGGCGCAGCACCACGCCATCGCGCTTGGCCGGAAGCAGCTTCAGGAACGCGCCGAAATCCTCACGATCGAATGTTTTGGTCGGCATGAATTGCCACAGGATCGGGCCGAGCTTGTCGCCCAGTTCCGTAATGCCCTGCCCCAGAAAACGATCGACCGATTCGGCACCCTCGCTCAGCCGCTTTCGGTTGGTGGCGAAGCGCGACGCCTTCACCGTGTAGACGAACCCATCGGGAGCGGCGTCGGCCCATTTGCGGAAGGTCTCTGGCTTGAACCCGCTGTAATAGGTGCCATTCACTTCGATCGCGGTCATCTGCGAGGCCGCATATTCCAGTTCGCGCGCCTGCGGCAGGCCGGCAGGATAAAACACGCCGCGCCATGGCTCGAACGTCCATCCCCCAATGCCCACCCGGATCATCGGGCGTCACCGCCGCCGCGTGGCGCAGAATCTTCGGTCACCTTGCTCATCATGGCGCGGAGTTTAGCCTGAAACAGCGCTGACGGAAGCGCAATTCTGCGAGCCGCATCATGCCGGGGCCGGCATGACGTTATGGGAAACCCGCGCGTTATTGCTGAGGCGCGCCGCCGCCCATGCCGGAGCCGACCGCGCCGATATTGCCAAACAGCTCCTGGAAGAATCCGCGGTGACGGCCAAGCGTCGGGGTGGTGTCGCCCATGGGCGAAATGGAGGCGATCGTCTCGACGCCCGTCTTCTGGACGGTGGAAACATTACCGGCATCGTCAAACTGAATGTGGAGCAGCGTCTGCTCCTTGGCGCGCGGCATCGCAAAGGCCAGAGCCTGCGTGGTGCGCGAGAAATAATACCAATCCTTGGTGCCGAACTGGCCAGTGAAGCTCGGGCGGCCAAGCGTGGCTTCCACCGAATCGCGATTGTCCACACCGGGCTGGATGCCCTGCACGAACTGCTGATCGAGAAGATAGCCCTGATTGCCGCGGACGCGGGTGCAGCCGCTCGTCGCGACAAGCGCGACCAGGCTTGCCGCCATGATCATCCCTGTCCTCAACGTGGTACCCATCCGGCCTTCTCCTTGAACGCGAAACGCTTGCTGAACGCCCTTGCCCATGGACCAAGGCCATTGCAAGGAGCGCGCGCTGCCTCAATATGCGCAGCCATGCCGCCGCACAAGGCGGTTCGGCGATTTGCAGGCAAACAGGAGCAACGGGTGTTATCGTTTCTAAGCCGCATTTTCGGGCGGGACAGCGGGCGCAGCGCGCTCGTGCCGCTTTACAACGCGATCGTATCGGGCGCGCGTGATCCCGCCTGGTATGTGGAGGGCGGCGTCGGCGATACGGTCGATGGCCGCTTCGATATGGTCGCAGGGCTGCTGTCGCTGGTGTTGATCCGGCTCGAAGCCGAGGGCGAAGCGGGGGCCGGTCCATCCGCCCTGCTCGCGGAAATCTTCGTCGACGACATGGATGGCCAGCTTCGTCAGGACGGAATCGGCGATATCGTGGTGGGCAAGCATATCGGCCGGATGATGGCGGCGCTGGGCGGACGGATCGGCGCCTATCGCGCGGCCTTTGCCGGCGAAGCAGATCTGGACGAGGCGTTGCTGCGCAATCTCTATCGCGGCGAAGCGCCCGCTCCCGCGGCGATGGCGTTCACTGCGGCACGGATCCGCGCCATTCATGGCGCATTGGCAACGCTCAGCCTGAAACAATTGCTGGCCGCGGAGTTCCCCCGGCCATGACCCTCCCGCCCCCCGAATTCAGCCGCCCCATCCGCGTGGATACGATCGGCGAGGTGAGCCAGACCATCGAGATCATGGCGGATGCCACGGAGCGCACTGCGCTGGCCCGGCGCTTCGGCTTTGACGCCATCGACCACCTGTCAGGAACGATGACGCTGGCCAGAACCTTGCGCGGCATTGTCGCCAAGGGCCGGATACGCGCGGCGCTCACGCAATTCTGCGTGGCGACGGGTGATCCCGTTCCCGAAACGATCGACGCGCCGTTCGAACTGCTGTTCGTGGAAGAAACCAGCGATGCCGAAGAGCTGGAGCTGGATGCCGAAGATCTCGACATCATCGATTTTGATGGACAGGCCGTCGATATCGGCGAGGCGCTGGCGCAGACGGTCGCGCTGACGATCGATCCGTTCCCGCGCCACCCCGAGGCGGACGCCAAATTGCGCGCCGCGGGGGTGATCAGCGAGGAAGAGGCCCGGCCCCTGGGCGCGCTGGCGGGATTGAAGCAGGCGTTGGAGAAGAAGCGGGAATAAAGGCTGTCCGAACCTTTCCTTCCAAAAATAATATTGACCTAATCCATTCGGGCTGAGCCTGTCGAAGCCCTTCCCTTCTTTGATACAGAAGAAAGGAAAAGGCTTCGACAGGCTCAGCCCGAATGGTGTTTGGGATTGACCTGAGACCGATCAGAACGGAACGTCGTCGTCCAGATCGCTGTCAAAGGCTGACGGTCCGCCACGGCTGGCACCGCCGCCCTGATTGTTGTTGTTCCCGCCGCCATAGCCGCCGCCGCGATTGCCGCCGCCCGACGAAGCGCCGCCGCCCCAGCCATCGCTGGAACCGCCGCCACCACCGCCGCCGCTGTCACGACCGCCGAGCAGAACGAGTTCTCCGCGGAAGCGCTGGAGCACCACCTCGGTGGAATATTTTTCCTGGCCGTTATTATCCTGCCATTTGCGCGTCTGAAGCTGGCCTTCGAGATAGACGCTCGAACCCTTTTTCAGATATTGCTTCGCGACCCGGCCGAGATTTTCGTTGAAGATCACCACCCGATGCCACTCGGTCTTGTCCTTCTTTTCGCCGCTGGCCTTGTCGGTCCAGCTTTCCGAAGTCGCGATCGAGAGATTGACGACTTCGCCGCCATTGCTGAACGAGCGCGCTTCGGGATCGGCGCCCAGATTGCCGACCAATATGACCTTGTTTACCGAGCCTGCCACGCCCCAATTCCTCTTCTATAATCCGAGTGCTGTCGCGCCCCAGAAGGTTGCGCCTGCCGCCACATAAGCGAGGCCGAAGAGATATGCCAAGGCAAAGATAGGCCATTTCCACCCATTGGTCTCGCGCCGGATGACGGCAATGGTAGAGAGGCATTGGGGCGCGAAGACGAACCACATCAGGAAGGCGAGCGCGGTGGGGAGGGACCAACGGCCCTGGAGCCTTTCGCCCAGTGACTTCTCCGTCTCCGCATCGTCGCCGGTCGCTTCGATCGAATAAACCGTGGCGAGCGCCGATACCGCGACTTCGCGCGCCGCCATCGCCGGGATCACGGCCAGCGCCATTTCATGATTGAAGCCGATCGGGCGGACGATCACCTCAAGCCCCGAAGCGATCCTGCCGGCGATCGAATATTCCACCTGGCTCTGTCCCTCTGGGGCCTTGGGAAAGCTCAGCAGCAGCCACAGCACCACCGTGACCATCATGATGATCGTGCCGGCGCGACGGAGAAACACCCAGGCGCGCTGCCACAGGCCGATCGCCACATCCTTGATATGCGGCATCTGATAGCGCGGCATCTCCATCAGGAAGCCGCTGTTCGCGCCCTTGGCGATGGTGTGGCGGAAAACGAAGGCGACGATCATCGCGCCAAGGATTCCGGCCAGATAGAGCGCAAACCACACCAGCCCCTGCAGCCCCACGCCATAGCCCAGATCACGCGCCGGAATGAACGCGCCGATGATCACCGAATAGACCGGAAGCCGCGCCGAACAGGTCATCAGCGGGGCGATCAGAATCGTGGTCAGCCGCTGCTTGGGATCGTCGATCGTGCGCGTGGCCATGATGCCGGGAATCGCGCAGGCGAAGGAGGAGAGCAGGGGAATGAAGGCGCGGCCGTTCAGCCCCACGCTCGCCATCAGCCGGTCCATCAGGAAGGCCGCGCGCGCCATATAGCCCGAGGCTTCGAGCAGCAGGATGAAGAAGAACAGAATCAGGATCTGCGGCAAGAACACCACCACCGAACCGACGCCGGCGATGATGCCGTCCACCAGCAGCGAACGGAAGAAGCCTTCGGGCAGCAGGGCTGTCACGCCCCCCTGCATCTGGGCAAACAGCGCTTCGATCCAGCCGATCGGCGCTTCGGACCAGGCGAACACGGCCTGGAAAATCACGAAGAACAGCGCGATCAGCAGCAGCAACCCACCCACGGGATGAAGCACCACCGTATCGATCAGATGCGTGATCCGCCGCACCGGCGTTTCAGAGATGGTGGCCGCCATAGAGAGCTGGCGCGCACGCCGCTGGAGGAGGACGATATCTTCGGGCACATCCGCACTGGGCCGCACCTTGATCACGCCATCGCCAAGCACGGTGGAAAGCGCCGCCTTCAGTTCATCCAGTCCGCGCTTGCGCACGGCCACCGTGGAAACCACGGGCACACCCAGCGCGCGCGACAGCACTTCCGGATCGAGTTTCAGCCCGTCCCGTTCCGCCATGTCGATCATGTTGAGCGCCACGATCACGGGCAGGCCCAATGCGATGAGCTGAAAGGCGAAGCGCAGGTGATTGTCCAGATTGCCCGCATCCAGCACCACGATCAGCGCGGAGGGAAGCCGCTCATGGCTTTGCGATCCCATCACCACATCGCGCGTGACGGCTTCATCCGGACTGCCGGGATCAAGGCTGTAGGCACCGGGAAGATCGACCAACTCTACCGGGCGGCCATCGGCCAGCGTCATCCGTCCCGATTTGCGCTCCACCGTGACGCCGGGATAATTACCCACCTTCTGCCGCGCGCCCGTGAGCGCATTGAACAACGCGGATTTGCCGGCATTGGGATTGCCGACCAGCGCCACCAGGGGGGCCGGGTTCACGATGCGGAAACCGAGATTGCGGCGGCGTGAGTCCGGCGCAGCGCAACCAGCATCCGGCCGACCTGACAGGCCAGCGGACCGCGCTTGAAGAGACCGCTGCGGTGGCGCACCTGGATGATCACACCTTCGGCAAAGCCGAATTCCCGCAGGCGGCGCGCTTCGGCCGGCGGCAAGACATCCCAGTCCACAGTCAGGATTTCCGCGCTCTGGCGCAGAGGCAATTCATCAAGCCGCACGTTAATTCCGTTTTCGCAATCAGATCATGCGATTGATTATCAATAACCCGTCGCAAACGCCAGCCTTACCTCAGCCCGCCGCTCCTCAAACCGCGGGATAGCGCAGCCGCCCGATGAAGCGCGACAGGCTGGGCATCCGTTCACGCCGCGCGAGGAATTGCGACTTCACTTTTTCGAACCGCATGACACCTTCGATCCGACGGTTCAGGAAGTCCCGCGTATCCGCCAGCCCTTCGCTCTGATCATCGAGCAACACGAGCATCGTCGCGCCATAGACCCCGGCCAGCAGGGTGCGCTTGGTATAATGATTGTAATCCGTGGCCACATCGCCCGCCAATTGCCACATGACGTCTGCCGCCCGCCAGCCGAGGCGGACGCCCAATGCCAGATTCTGGGGCATGGCCAAGATCGCGAGCGCGCGACGCAGCGCTTCGCGATTGGGCGCGGCGATCGCGATCCTGCTATCGACCAGCGCCGTGATCCGGTCACGGATCTTCATCGCACCCAGCAATTCGGGCGGCAATCTTTGCGCCATCTCCGCATCGATCGCCGCAAACCAGGCGTCGATCATCCCCGGTGCGCCATCGGGCAAGGCCAGCCGTGCGATTCCGGGGTCCACCCCGATCTGTTCGGCCGCGCGCACCAGCGCGGTATCGGACCAGCCATCAAACCCGGCATGAACAGGGATTACTGGACCGAGCGCCGCACGGATTTCGTCAAGCGTGGGATCGGGCGGCAGGGCAGGCATCGTCTTCATCTCCATTCGGAAAGCTCGGCATTTCATGCGCCCGCATCCGGGCAACCGCAAGGGCGGTGACACGGCGAGTCGTGCATGATATCGGTCGGTTTCAGCGTTTCGAATGTGGACCAAAGTCATGCAGCGGGGCGCAAAACAGGGAGGGCACAATGGCCAAGTTTTTCGGTAATCTCAATGCGGTATTGGGGGTCGGCTTTCTGCTGCTGCTCGCCGTCGCTTTTGGCGTGCAGGACGCGTTCGACAGCGATTTTAGATTCTTCTTTCGCTGGCTTCATGTGATCTGCGGGATCATGTGGATCGGCCATCTCTATTATTTCAACTTCACCCAGATCCCGACCATGCCCAAGGTGCCGGCCGAACTGAAGCCGGGCGTGACCAAATATATCGCGCCGGTAGCGCTGTTCTGGTTCCGCTGGGGTGCCGCAGCCACCGTCGCCACCGGCCTGTTCGTGATGTTTCAAGAGGGTTATGGGCATAAGGCGCTCACGCTACAATCACCCCACCGCACGATCGGCATCGGCATGTGGCTGGCGCTGATCATGGCGTTCAACGTGTGGTTCATCATCTGGCCCGCGCAGAAAAAGGCGCTTGGCATCGTCGAGGCCGAAGCGGACGTGAAAGCCAAGGCGGCAACCACCGCCATGATCTTTTCACGGACCAACACCTTGCTGTCCATCGCCATGCTCTATTGCATGATCACCGCCGAATCCGGCTATTGATCGATACCGAGGCGGCCGGATATCCGGCCGCCTCGGCCATCACCCGCGCTGGATTTTCCATCCGGGAAGAAAATGTTTCAGCGGTTGGCGGTGCATGTCGCCCCTCTCCGCCCTATCTGGCTTCAGTCCCGTTTCAAAAAGGAACTGAAATATGCCCAGCCTGTTCGATCCCATCCAGCTTGGCGCGATCCACGCCCCCAATCGGATCCTGATGGCCCCGCTCACGCGCGGTCGCTCCACCCGCGGCCATGTGCCGACCGAGATCATGCAGACCTATTATGCGCAGCGCGCCGGGGCCGGGCTGATCATCAGCGAAGCCACCGGGATCAGCCAGCAAGGCTTGGGCTGGCCCTATGCGCCCGGATTGTGGACGGACGAACAGACCGAAGCCTGGAAGCCCGTGACCGATGCCGTGCACAAGGCCGGCGGGCGGATCGTGGCGCAGCTCTGGCACATGGGGCGGATCGTTCATCCCGATTTTCTCGGCGGCGCTCAACCGGTCTCGTCCTCGGCCACCACAGCGCCCGACAGCGCCCATACCTATGATGGCAAAAAGCCCTATGCCGAGGCGCGCGCGCTCACGCTGGAAGAAATCCCGGCGCTGCTGGACGATTATGTAAAAGCCACGCGCAACGCGATTGCCGCCGGCTTCGATGGCGTGCAGATCCACGCGGCCAATGGCTATCTGATCGACCAGTTTCTGCGCGACAGCGACAATTTCAGAGACGATATTTATGGCGGCAGCCCGGCAAACCGCATCCGCCTTTTGAGCGAAGTCGCCGCCGCCGTGGCGGGCGAAATCGGCGCGGACCGGACCTCGGTCCGTCTCTCCCCCAATGGCAATACGCAGGGCACGATCGATAGCGATCCCGAAAGCGTGTTCGTGCCCGCAGCCCAGGCGCTCTCCGATTTGGGCATCGCCTTTCTCGAACTGCGCGAACCCGGCCCGCAAGGCACGTTCGGCCGCACCGACCAGCCCAAGGTCTCGCCCGCGATCCGCAAAGTGTTCAAGGGACCATTGGTGCTGAATTCGGATTACGGCTTCACCGATGGACAGGCGACGCTGGATGAAGGTGTGGCAGATGCGATCGCCTTTGGCCGCCCGTTCATCGCCAATCCCGATCTGCCCGTCCGCTTCTCGAAGAAACTCCCGCTGGCCGAAGCCCCGATGGCGACATGGTATAGCCAGGGTCCGGAAGGCTATATCGACTATCCGGCGGCGTAAACGGCCCGCCCCCTCTGTCATTGCGAGCGCGGCGCGGCAATCCACTCGACGACATGGATTGCTTCGCCTTGCTCGCAATGACGACCGGTTCGAGGGTTGTTTTCCGGGTGAAACGCCGCCATATGCCCAATCGGAACGAATCCATCCGATTTGAGAGTCATTCGCAATATGCGCCTGTCGAGCCTTGCCGATTATGCCGTCGTGATGATGTCGGCGGCCGCGCGCCATTGCGGCCATGCCAAGGTGAACGCAACCACGCTGAGCGCGGAGACAGGCATTCCGCTCCCCACCGCGCAGAAATTGGTGAGCCGTCTTTCTTCCGCCGGCCTGCTCGAATCAAGCCGCGGCACCGGCGGCGGCGTCCGCCTGGCGCGGCCACCCGCGATGATCACGCTCGCCGATGTCGTCGAGGCCGTGGAAGGCCCGATCGCGCTCACGCCCTGCGCGGACAGCGGCGCGCATGATTGCGCCTTGGAAGGCGATTGCCGCGTGAAGCCGCATATGAACATCGCCAACACCGCCGTGCGCGGCGCGCTTGCGGGCGTGAGCCTCGCCAGTCTTTCAGGAGCCGCGTAATGGCCAGCAAGAATCTCGAAGCGCCCCGCAATGCAGACGCTCACGCGGCGGTCAACAAGACCTATGAATGGGGCTTTTCCAGCGACATCGAGCAGGATTTCGCGCCCAAGGGTCTTACCGAAGACACCGTCCGATTCATCTCCGCCAAGAAGAATGAGCCCGAATGGATGCTCGCTTGGCGGCTGAAGGCCTATCGTCACTGGTTGACGATGGAGATGCCCGATTGGGCCAAATTGAATGTCGAGCCGATCGACTATCAAGATGCTTATTATTACGCCGAGCCCAAGGCGAAGCCCAAGCTGGGTTCGCTGGACGAGGTCGATCCCGAAATCCTGCGCGTCTATGAAAAGCTGGGCATTCCGATCGAGGAGCAGAAGGTGCTCGCCGGGGTGGAAGGCGCGCGCAAGATCGCGGTCGACGCCGTGTTCGACAGCGTCTCGGTCGCCACCACCTTCCGCAAGGAGCTTGAGGAAGCCGGCGTCATCTTCCGTTCGATCAGCGAGGCGGTGCGCGAATTTCCCGAGCTGGTGAAGAAATGGCTCGGCAAGATCGTGCCGATGCACGACAATTTCTTCGCGACGCTCAATTGCGCGGTCTTTTCGGACGGCACCTTCGTCTACATCCCCGAAGGCGTGCGCTGCCCGATGGAGCTTTCCACCTATTTCCGCATCAATGCGGAGAATACAGGGCAGTTCGAACGCACCCTGATCATCGCTGAAAAGGGCAGTTACGTCAGCTATCTCGAAGGCTGCACCGCGCCGATGCGCGACGAGAACCAGCTCCACGCCGCCGTGGTCGAGCTGGTCGCGCTGGACGATGCCGAGATCAAATATTCGACCGTGCAGAATTGGTATCCGGGCGATGAAAATGGCAAGGGCGGCATCTATAATTTCGTCACCAAGCGCGCACTCTGCCAGGGCAGGAACAGCAAGGTGAGTTGGACCCAGGTGGAAACCGGTTCTGCTATCACCTGGAAATATCCAAGCTGCGTGCTGGCGGGCGAAAATAGCATCGGCGAATTCTATTCGGTGGCGGTGACCAACAATCACCAGCAGGCCGATACCGGCACGAAGATGATCCATCTGGGCAAGGGCAGCCGCTCGACGATCGTCTCCAAGGGGATCAGCGCGGGCGTCTCCAACAACACCTATCGCGGCCTCGTCCGCGTGGGCGCGACGGCGGAGAACGTCCGCAATTTTACGCAGTGCGATTCACTTCTGCTGGGTGACAAATGCGGCGCGCATACGGTGCCCTATATCGAGGTGAAAAACCCCAGTGCGCAGATCGAGCATGAGGCGACCACCAGCAAGATCAGCGACGACCAGATGTTCTATGCGATGCAGCGCGGGCTGGATCAGGAAGCCGCGGTGAGCCTGATCGTGAATGGTTTTGCGAAGGAAGTGCTGCAGCAATTGCCGATGGAGTTCGCGGTGGAAGCGCAGAAATTGCTGGGGATCTCGCTTGAGGGTTCGGTTGGATAACGCCTGCCCGTTTGTCCCGAGCGTAGTCGAGGGACGTGGGGAAGCGACAAACGTGTCTCGACTGCGCTCGACACAAACGGTTTTTGAGAGAATTTGAATGCTGAAAATTGATAACCTCACCAACGAAATCGACGGCAAGGCCATCCTCAAGGGTCTGTCGCTCAGCATCAATGCGGGCGAAATCCATGCGATCATGGGGCCGAATGGCGCGGGCAAATCGACGCTCGCCTATACGCTGGGTGGACGACCCGGTTATGACGTGACCGGCGGAACGGCTGAGATGGACGGAGCGAATCTGCTCGAAATGGCGCCGCATGAGCGCGCCGCGGCGGGGCTGTTCCTGGGCTTTCAATATCCCGTGGAAATCCCCGGCGTCTCCAATCTGCAATTCCTGCGCGAAAGCCTGAACAGCCAGCGCAGGGCGCGCGCCGAAGCACCGCTTTCGGGGGGCGAATTCATCAAGCTCGCCAAGGAAAAGGCCGCGTTGCTCGGCATGGATATGGAGATGCTCAAACGCCCGGTGAACGTCGGCTTTTCCGGCGGCGAGAAAAAGCGCGCCGAGATGGTGCAGATGGGCATCCTCGATCCCAAGCTGGCGATCCTCGACGAGACCGACAGTGGCCTCGATATCGATGCGCTCAAGATCGTGGGCGCGGGGATCAACACGATCATGCGCAAGCCCGATCGCGCCGTGCTGCTGATCACGCATTATCAGAGGCTGCTCGATTATGTGAAACCGGATTTCGTCCATGTGTTGGCGGATGGCCGCATCACGCGCACCGGCGGCGCAGAACTGGCGCTGGAGCTTGAGCGCGAGGGATATCGGGAGCTGGCGGCGTGAGATCTTTCCGTGCCGGAGGCACCCATCCCTCTCTCTTTCTTCGCGTCTCCGCGCCTCCGCGTGAACATAACAAGGTTTGGTTCACGCGGAGACGCGGAGACGCGGAGAGGAATGCGCCATGAGTGCACTGCCTCTTCCTACCCGGCGGGATGAATCCTGGCGTTATGGCGATCTGGATGCGCTCGCGCGCGTCTGGCCCGTGGACGCTGCGGAGCGGATCGTCGTTTCCGCGGGCGAGACCTTCTCGCGGATCATCGTGCAGGACGCTGCATCAAGTGAAGTGGCGATCCGGCATATCGAGATCACCATCGGCCGCGATGCCACCGCGATCGTGCATATATTGAACACCGGCGGCGATTATGGCCGTATCGCGGTCGACGTGACGCTGGAAGAAGGCGCGCATTTCGAACTGGGCGGCGCGATTCTGGGATCGGGCACGCAGACGCTGGAGATCGTGACCACGGTCAACCATGCGCACCCCAATGCCACGAGCAACCAGATCGTCCGCTCGGTGCTCGCGGGCCGCGCGACGGGCAGCTATCTCGGCAAGGTGATGGTCGCGCGCGATGCGCAAAAGACCGATGCCGGTCAGTCGGTGAAGGCCATGCTGCTCGATCGCACCGCGACCGCCAACGCCAAGCCCGAACTCGAAATCTATGCCGATGACGTGAAATGCGCGCATGGCGCGACCGTGGGCGAACTGGACAAGCAGGCGCTGTTCTATCTCGCCAGCCGTGGGCTTCCGCCGCCACAGGCCAAGGCGCTGATGCTGCAAGCGTTCATCGCGGGCGCGTTTGCCAAGATCGCGGACGATGCGGAACGCGAGCGCGTGGAAACGGCGGCGATTGCGGCGCTAGAGAAATTGCTGTGATGCTTTCTATCTCACCGTCCGTCCCGAGCGCAGTCGAGGGGCGTAGTGGCCACGACAGACGTGTCTCGACTGCGCTCGACACAAACGGATTCTCATGATGACGACCGTTCTCACCCGCCCTCTCGATACCCTCGCGGACTTCCCTGCGATCCCCTTCGGCTGGGCCTATCTCGACACCGCCGCCACCGCGCAAAAACCCCGCCCGGTGATCGAGGCGATCACGCGCGGCTATGCGCAGGATTACGCCACCGTGCACCGCGGCGTCTATGCGCGCTCGGCCGACATGACGGTCGCCTATGAACGCGGCCGTGATCGCGTGGCACAATTCATCGGCGCAGGCTCTCCCGACGAAATCATATTCGTGCGCGGCGCGACCGAGGCGATCAATCTCGTGGCGCAGACCTGGGGGCAGATGAACCTCAAGGCCGGTGACCGCATCCTGCTCTCCACGCTGGAGCATCACAGCAATATCGTGCCGTGGCAGCTTTTGCGCGATCGCACGGGCGTCCAGATCGATGTCGCGCCGCTGACCGCAGACGGCCGGATCGATCTCGACGCGGTGGAAGCGATGCTGACGCCCGCGCATAAATTGGTGGCGCTCGCGCATGTCTCTAACGTGCTCGGATCGGTGCTCGATGCGAAGCGCGCTGCCGCGCTGGCGCATAAGGTCGGCGCGAAGCTGCTGCTCGATGGCTGCCAGGCGGTGCCGCGCCTGCCCGTGGACGTGGCCGCTCTCGATTGCGATTTCTACGTTTTTTCGGGCCACAAACTCTATGGCCCCACCGGCATCGGAATCCTCTGGGCGCGGCCCGAGATTCTCGCATCCATGCCCCCCTGGCAGGGCGGTGGCGCGATGATCGACAAGGTGACGTTTGAAAAGACGACCTATCTTCCCGCCCCCGCGCGGTTCGAGGCGGGTACGCCGCATATCGTGGGCGTGCTGGGACTCCATGCGGCGATCGATTATGTGGAAAGCATCGGGCTGGAAGCAATCCACGCGCATGAAACCGCGCTGGTGAAGGCCACGCGCGATGCCCTCTCCGCGATCAACAGCGTCACGCTGTTCGGCCCCGAGGATTCGGCCGGGATCGTCAGCTTCGCGATCGAGGGGGTGCATCCGCACGACATCGGCACCATATTGGATGAAGCGCAGGTGGCGATCCGCGCAGGGCATCATTGCGCGCAGCCGCTGATGGCGCATCTGGGCGTGGACGCGACCGCGCGGGCGAGCTTCGGCGTTTACAACAGCGAAGCCGATGTCGCGGCGCTGGTCAAAGGGATCGAACGAGTGACGAGGATCTTCGGGTGAACGAGGAACGCAAGATTATGGTCGAAGAAGTGACCGAAGCCGAAAAGCCGCCCAAGGTGCGGGTGGAAGACGCTGCGCCTGAAAGCGCCGGCGAAAAGCTGGAGCGCAAACGGGATTATCTCGAAGGCTTCCTGCAACAGAAGCCGACAGAGACGCTGGCGGGCGAGCCCGGCGGTGATCTCTATGAGGGCGTGATCGCGGCATTGAAGGACATTTTCGATCCCGAAATTCCGGTGAATATCTATGATCTGGGCCTGATCTATGGCGTCGATATCGCGGACGATCATGCGGTGGTGACGATGACGCTCACCACGCCGCACTGCCCGGTGGCGGAATCCATGCCCGGCGAGGTAGAATTGCGCGTCGGCGCCGTCCCCGGGGTGGGGTCTGCCGAGGTGAACCTTGTCTGGGATCCGCCCTGGGATCCGCAGAAGATGTCGGACGACGCCAAGCTCGAACTGGGAATGCTCTAGAGCATCATCGAGCTGATATTTAGCCGTTTGTCTCGAACGAAGTCGAGGGACGTGGTGACAGTTCCAACGTCCCTCGACTTCGCTCGGGACAAACGGGATAGGATAGAGCGATATGAACACGACCACCCGCACCCGCCCCGCCGCGCTGACGCTGACCCCCTCGGCCGAGCAGCGCATTGCCGATCTGATGACGAAGGCACCCGCCGACGCGATCGGCGTGAAGCTCTCCACGCCGCGGCGCGGCTGCTCCGGCCTCGCCTATTCGGTGGATTATGTCACCGAGGCCGTGGCGTTCGACGAAAAGATCGAAACGCCGGGCGGCACATTCTTCGTGGATGGCGGATCGATCCTCTATCTCATCGGATCGACAATGGACTGGGTGGAGGATGATTTCACGGCCGGGTTCGTCTTCACCAATCCCAACGCCAAGGGCGCGTGCGGCTGCGGCGAGAGCTTTACGGTCTAAAACCCCATCGTGAAGCGGAGTGCAGCGCCTACATCGTCGAGCGCATAATAAAGGTTTCCGGGTTCGCGGCGATAGTAGAGATTGGCCGTCATCCAACCGCGACCCCATGGGCGGGTATAAGCCGCTTCGGCATTCAATTCCTGGCCACTGGGCGCGAGATTGAGCCGCTGGATGCCATAGGTGGTCACCAGCGTTTCATAATCATAGGCCACCGGCAGCATCAGATCGAGCCCGCCATGCGACACGCGCAGCGGCTGGGCCAGGCGCAGCGCGACACTGTCCTTCAGCGAAAAGACCGCCGCCTTGGCGATATCCAGCGAAAACGCATTGGTGCGGAGCGCCCCGCCCGCGCGCGGCCGCGTGGTCCCCTGGCGCATCATGGCCCCCGCGCTCCAGCCGCGCCCGGCCTCAACCCTGGCCGACAAGTCGAGAAACCAGCTCGTCGCGCCATTGCCACCCAGCGCCGGGCTGAAATGCGCGCCCAACACGCTGTTATTCTCCGCCAGTCGGCTGGCTTCCAGTCCCAGCGCCAGGCGACCCCATCGCCGATCGACGCCCAGCGACATGCGATCATAGCCATAACGGCTGAAGCGGTTGCGCAGCGCGCCCAGGCTGTCCGCCTCAAACAGCAAAGCCTCGCCATTCTCGGCCGTAGCGGTGATGCCGAAGCCGGCAATCTCATGCCGAATAGCGAATGCCGTCTTGGCGTCACGCTGAAACCCCATCGTGCGGCCCGGATCGTCGGCGACGAGGAAAGACGGCGCGGTCTCGCCCTTCAATTGCCCCGCGATCGTCCCGGCGCTGGTGGAGAGGCCCAGTGCGATCTGCGTGGCCGGATCGATCCGGCTGGCGATATAGCCCGCCGTCGCCCGCGCGACGCGCGCCTCCCTAGGATCGAGCAACAGGGGCGCGGCATTGGGGGCAAAGCGATTGTCAGCCACCGAGAGCGAGACCGTCATGGCGGGTCCGGCCGCGCCGAAATGACGCCCACGTTGCTGAAGCGCAGCGCCCAGAGCAAAGCCGGGGGCGGATCGGCCGACGGTGCGCGAAAGATCGACGTCATAGGCGCGATCATAATCGTCCAGCACCACGGCGTTGACGGCGACACCCTGCCCGCCATCACCCATCGGCGCTGATGTGGTGCCGTTGACGCCATCGGCCACGATGATTGCGCTGCCCGCAAGCGACAACTGGCCCTGCGGCTGAAACGCGCGCGCGATATCGAGCAACCCCCGGCCATAGATTGCATCCACGCCCGCATCGCCCGCGTCACGCGCGCTGGCGAACAGCAATTGCACGATCTGCGCGCCGGTGAGATTGGGAAACGCTTCGGCCAGCAGCGCGACTGCGCCCGAGATGATCGGCGCGGAGAAGGACGTGCCCGTATAGAGCACCTGCTGCTCCACATTGTCCACGGTGCGCACCCGCACGCCCAGCGCCGCCAGATATTGGCTGGCGCCCGTGCCTGCACGATTGCTGAAGCTGGCGATCTGATCATTGCCATCCACCGCGCCCGCGATGATCACAAGCCCGCGCGCCACCGAATCCAGTGCCACCGCAGCCAAAGGATCGGGATTGGGATCGGAATCATTGCCCGCGGAAATCACGATCACGATCCCTGCCGCCGTGGCGCGGCTGATCGCGGCCCGCAACTGGGCGTTCGCGGCCGAGCCCCCGAGGGAAATATTGATGACCCGCGCATTGTTCGTCACCGCCAGATCGACGCCGCGCGCGATCGCGCTATCGGGATGCTGGCAACCTTGCTCGTCCACAGGACCGCTGGTGTCGGTGCAGCTTCCCGGCGTGTCTGACCGTGCGATCAGGAGGCTGGCGTTGAAAGCGACGCCGTGCATTCCGCTGTCATTCTTGGCCGCGGCGATCGTCGCCGCGACCGCGGTGCCATGGCCATCGTCATCACCCAGGCCGCGCGATCCCGCCGTATCGGTAGACGCGGCCAGAATACGTCCCGTGAATTCCGGGCTGGCGGGATTGATTCCGCTGTCGATCACGGCTGCGGTCACCCCGGCGCCGGTCGCGCCCGCCTGATAGGCCGCAATCGCCTTGGCGCTGGTCACGCCATTGGAGCGGCTATATTCCGCCGTCACGAAATTATCCGAGGTCGGCGTGGGGGTGGGTGTCGGAGTCGGAGTGGGGGTGGGCGTAGGCGTAGGCGTGGGTGTCGGTGTGCTGTTCACGCCGCCCCCTCCGCCGCCGCAGGCTGCGAGCGACAGCGCAAGCGGAGCCACCGCTCCCAATATCGCCACCCTTGTTTTACGCGACTTCATCGACCCGCCTTTTGGCAATGTCCGGCCATATCCGGCGCAGCTTATAACGTGGTTAACATTCGAAGCATTGCCGAATTTTTTCTCTGCCGATACAGGCTTTGAGCCATGATCGACGCACTCGCCCACATCCGTAACTGGATTTTCGATCTGGACAATACACTCTATCCGCCCGGCGCAAATCTGTTCGCGCTGATCGATGAGAAGATGGGTGCCTATATCGCCGATCTGCTCACGCTGGATGCCGTTGCGGCGCGCAAAGTGCAGAAGGATTATTTCCGTCACCATGGCACCACGCTGGCGGGCTTGATGGCCGAACATGGCGTCGATCCGCATCATTTTCTCGATTTCGTGCATGATATCCCGCTCGATCGGCTCTCTCCGGATCTGGAGATGATCGCGCGCATCGAACGGCTGCCGGGGCGGCGCATCGTTTTCACCAATGGCGACGCGAGCTATGCCGCCCGCGTGCTGGAAGCGCTGGGCCTGCACGGCCTGTTCGACACGATCTACGACATCCACAGGCTGGATTACCGGCCCAAGCCGCTGGAAGCAGGTTATGCGCGGATGTGCGAGGTGCTGGAGATCGATCCTGCGGAATCGCTGTTTGTGGAAGATATGGCGCGCAATCTGGTCCCTGCCAAAAGGATCGGCATGGCCACCGTATGGATCAACAATGGATCCGAATTGGGCACCGAGGGTGTTCAGAGCGACATGATTGACTATGAGGCTGCCGAACTCGGCGCCTGGCTGAGACTGATTCAGGAAAAGGAAGAAGCATGAGCGCGCAATTGCAGACTGTGATCGAGGCAGCATGGGATGCGCGCGACACGCTGGGTTTCGACACCAAGGGCGAAATCCGCGATGCGGTGGAAACGGCGCTGCTGGCGCTTGATTCGGGCGACGCCCGGGTCGCCGAAAAGCAGGGCGATTCCTGGACGGTGAACCAGTGGCTGAAAAAAGCCGTTCTGCTGTCTTTCCGGCTGAACGACAATGCGATGATCCCCGGCGGACCGGGCGGCACGAGCTGGTGGGACAAGGTGCCTTCGAAATTCACCGGCTGGGATGAAGCGCAGTTTCGCGCCGCAGGCTTTCGCGCCGTGCCGGGCAGCGTCGTGCGCCGGGGTTCGTTCATCGCCAAGGGCGCGATCCTGATGCCGAGCTTCGTCAACATCGGTGCCTATGTGGGCGAAGGCACGATGGTCGATACCTGGGTCACCGTGGGCAGTTGCGCGCAGGTCGGCAAGAATGTGCATCTTTCGGGCGGCGTTGGCCTTGGCGGCGTGCTCGAACCGCTTCAGGGCAATCCGGTGATCATCGAGGATGACTGCTTCATCGGCGCGCGGTCCGAAGTGGTGGAAGGCGTGATCGTGGGGCAGGGATCGGTCCTGTCGATGGGCGTGTTCATCACATCCACCACCAAGATCGTCGATCGTGCCACCGGCGAGATCTTCACCGGGCATGTGCCGCCTTATTCCGTCGTCGTGCCCGGCGCGCTGCCCGGCAAACCGCTGCCCGATGGCACGCCGGGACCAAGCCTGTCCTGCGCGGTGATCGTGAAGCGCGTCGATGCGCAGACCCGCTCAAAGACCTCAATCAACGATCTTCTGCGGGATTGAGCGCGATCAGCGCAGCTTGAAATAGCTCAGGAAAGGGGCGAGTCGCCAATCGAGCTGGTCTGCATTCATCGATGCGGATTCAACGTCGGCCATGGCCCTGAACAAAGCATCGCCGATGACCGTCGCCAGGAACAGTTCGGCGGCGGCTTCCGGATCATCTATTTCCGCCCGGCCTTCGCGGACCCAGGCCGCGAAGGCGGCGGCAAGCTCGTGCACCACGGTCATATGCACCTCGCGATGGAATTCACGGCCGAATTCGGGATCGCGCAGCGATTCGGTGATCGCCATCCTGATCAGGGCCAGCGAGCGCGGTGCGGTGAGATGCTCATAGAGCCGATGCGCATAGAGGGTGAGCATCGCCGCGCAGGAGTCCATCTCGCAGGCGATGCACCCGATCTGATCCATCGCGCCTTTGCGCCGGTGTTGGGCAACCGCCCGCAGCAGGCCGTGCTTGTTGCCAAAAAGATCATAGACCGTCGCGAGCGAGCCGCCCGATTTCTTGATAATTGCGGCCACGCTGGTACGTTCGAACCCCTGCTCGATAAACAGGGCTTCGGCAGCGTCGATAATCGCCAGGCGGCGATCTTCCCGGCGGCTATCCGCTGGCTCGGCTGAGATTGGTTCGACCATGATGTTCAATTCCAACTTTGCCCCTCCCGGCCGATTTCTTCTTTTCAACCTTGACTGTAATGTACGTTACATTACACGCCAAGTCCATTCACTGTTGCGGTGCAGCAATTCTGCGCGCCGGTGCCAAGGAACATGAAATCTATGAGCCGCGTTCGCCGTCTCGCCCTTTCGGCAATTTGTGCCTTGCCCCTCGTGCTGGCGGCCTGCGGAGCGGAACCCCCCGCAGCGCCCCCGCCGCCCGAGGTGGGGATTGTCACCGTGCAGGCGCAATCCATTCCCAATGTGATCGAATTGCCGGGGCGCATCCAAGCCTATCGCACATCCGAAGTGCGCGCGCGCGTTGATGGTATCATCGAGGCGCGGCTGTATGATGAAGGCAGTGACGTCGCGGCGGGCAAGGGGCTGTTCCAGATCGACCCGCGCCAGTTGCGCGCCAGTTCAAACGCCGTGCTGGCGCAGCTTGAACGCGCGCAGGCAACCGCCGCCAACGCTGGGCAAGTGGTCAGCCGCTATCAGGGGCTGGTGGCGGATCAGGCGATCAGCAAGCAGGAATATGACGCCGCAGTCGCGCAGCAGCGCACCGCTCAGGCTGACGTATCGCTGGCGCGCGCGCAGCTCGAATCGGCGCGGCTGAACCTCGGTTATTCGACCGTGACGGCCCCCATTTCCGGACGCGTCGGCCGCGCGCAGGTCACCGAGGGCGCTTTGGTCAGCGCATCGGGCGGCACATTGCTCACCACGATCGAACAGATCGACCGCATCTATGTGAACTTCTCCCAATCCAGCTCGGACCTGCTGGAAATCCGGCGGAACATGGCGTCCGGCAAGCTCTCCATACCCACGCTCGGCCGGGTCGAGGTCCAGCTCGTGCTGGAAGATGGCACACCTTCGCCCGTCGTGGGTCATCTCGATTTTCTCGATCTCTCGATCGACGAGGCCACCGGCACCGCCGCCCTCCGCGCCGAATTCGCCAATCCGGGGCAGACACTGCTCCCGGGCCAGTTCGTGCGCGCACGCATCCATGCCGGCACCCGCCCGGACGGCATATTGATCCCGCAGCGCGCGGTGCAGATCACGGGGCAGGCGGCCTCGGTGATGGTGGTCGGCCCCGACGGCAAGGTGCTCGCCAAGCCAGTCAGGCTGGGCGATCTCCAGGGCGATAAATGGGTCATTCTCGATGGGCTGAAGCCGGGGGACCGCGTGATCGTGGCGGGCCTGCAAAAGGTTGCGCCGGGTCAGGCCGTCCGCATCGCAAAGCCAGCCGCCGCCAAAGCCCAACCGGCCCCCTCGCGTTAAGGACGGCCAAACATGAGCCCCCGCTTCTTTATCGACCGGCCCATATTCGCCTGGGTGGTTGCGCTGTGCATCGCGCTGGCCGGACTATTGACGCTGCAGGCCTTGCCGATCGAGCAATATCCTTCGGTGGCGCCGCCATCGCTCACCATCAGCGCGACCTATCCGGGTGCTGACGCCGCCACGCTGGAGCAGAATGTCACCCAGGTGATCGAGCAGGAGCTTAACGGGGTCGAGGGCTTTCTCTACATGGCCTCCACCAGCAATTCGAACGGCACCGCCTCGATCAACGTCACGTTCAAGAACGGCACCGATATCGACAAGGCGCAGATGGATGTCCAGAATCGGCTGACGCTGGTCGAACAGCGTCTGCCCGAAGAGGTCCGGCGTCAGGGCATTCCCGTGCAGGAAGCCAATTCAAGCTTCCTCATGGTGATCGCGCTGGGTTCGAAATCGGGTCAGACCGGCCAGCTCGAACTGGGCAATTTTGCGAGCAGCCGCGTGGTGGACGAATTGCGGCGCGTGAACGGCGTCGGCAATATCCAGGTGTTTGGTTCATCCTATGCGATGAGGATCTGGCTCGATCCCCAGAAGCTGGCCAATTACAAGCTGTCCGCGGCGGAAGCGCTGGCGGCGGTTCAGGAGCAGAATAGCCAGAGCCCCGGCGGACAGATTGCGGATTTGCCGATCTCGGGCGGTTCGGAAATCAACGCCACCATTCTCACCCAGAGCCGTTTCAGCACGCCCGAGCAATTTGCCGGAATCATCCTGCGCGCCAATTCTGACGGCTCCGCGGTGACATTGGGCGATGTCGCGCGCGTCGAACTCGGCGCGCAAAGCTATCTCTTCGATACGGAGCTGAACGGAAAACCGGTGGCCGGCATCGCGGTGCAATTGACGCCGGGCTCCAATGCGCTGGCCACCGCCCAGGGCATCAGGGATCGCATGGCCGAGCTCGGCAAGAGCTTTCCGCAGGATATAAGCTGGTCCATTCCCTATGACACCACGCCGTTCATCACGACCTCGATCAGCGAAGTGGTAAAGACACTGATCGAAGCCATGGTGCTCGTGTTCCTCGTCATGTTCCTGTTTCTGCAGAATTGGCGCGCGACGATCATCCCCACCATCGTGGTGCCCATCGCAATCGCCGGCGCGTGCCTCGGCCTGTGGATTTTCGGGTTTTCGATCAATGTGCTGTCGCTCTTCGCGATGGTGCTCGCCATTGGCATCCTCGTGGATGACGCCATCGTGGTGATCGAGAATGTCGAACGGATCATGGCCGAAGAGCATCTGTCCCCTCATGACGCGACGGTGAAGGCGATGAGCCAGATCACCAGCGCCATCGTGGGCATCACGCTGGTGCTGATGGCGGTGTTCGTTCCCATGGCCTTTTTCCCGGGCTCGACCGGTGCGATCTATCGGCAGTTCTCGGTCACCCTGATCGTCTCGATCGGCTTTTCCGCCATATTGGCGCTCACGCTGACGCCCGCCTTATGCGCCACCTTCCTTCAGCCGCACACACCGGAAAGCGAGCGCGAGGATACCCGCCTCAACCGCGTCTCCAGCCGATTCTTCGGCGGATTCAATCGCTGGTTTGGCCGGACCACGGATCGTTATCAGGGCGTGGTCGGGAAGATTCTATCCCGTCCCGTGCGCTGGCTGTTCATCTTCGTGGCGATGGTCGGGGTGACCGCGATCCTGTTCACGCGCCTGCCTGGCGGCTTCCTGCCGGCCGAAGATCAGGGGACGGTGATCACGGTGGTTCAGGCACCGCCGGGCTCCACAAAGGCCCGCACCGAAACCGCGATCGAACAGGTCAAGCAATTCTATGGTCAGCAGACGATCCTGGAAAATCTCTTCGTTATCCGCGGCTTCAGCTTTTTCGGTCAGGGCCAGTCCAACGGGATGATGTTCGCCACGCTTAAGCCGTGGGAAGAGCGGCCGGGCAAGGAAAACAGCTCGGATACGCTGGTCGGCAAGGCGATGGGCACCTTCATGGGCATCAAGGAAGCCATGGTGTTTGCGCTCAATCCGCCTGCCATCGCCGAACTGGGCATCGCCAGCGGCTTCACCTTCAAGCTCGAAGATGTGGGCGGCAATGGCAATGCCGCGCTGGTGCAGGCGCGCAATCAATTGCTCGGCGCGGCCAGCCAGAGCCCAATTCTCGCGGGCGTCCGCCCCGAAGGCCAGGAGGATGCGCCGCAGCTTCGCGTGCTGATCGATCGGATCAAGGCGCGTGCACTGGGTCTCTCGATCGGTGACGTGAATGGCACGCTCGCGATCGCCTTTGGCAGCGCTTATGCGAATGACTTCAGCCGGGATGGCCGCATCCTGCGCGTTTTGCTGCAGGCCGACTCACCCTATCGCATGACGCCGCAGGACGTGCTCGATCTCAAAGTGCGCAATGCGGAGGGCGAAATGGTGCCGTTCGGCGCGTTCACCCAGGTCGATTGGGCCTCGGGCGCGCAGCAGCTTCAACGCTATAATGGCTATCCTTCCATGACCATTTCCGGAATGGGCGCACCCGGTCGTTCGACGGGCGAGGCCATGAATGAAATGGAAAGGCTTGCCGCCGAACTTCCGCCCGGATTCGCGTTTGAATGGACCGGCGTTTCCTATGAGGAAAAGCAGTCCGGCGGACAGATCGGAATGCTGCTGGGCCTTTCGCTGATCGTGGTTTTTCTGCTGCTGGCGGCGCTGTATGAAAGCTGGGCGGTGCCCGTGGCGGTTCTGCTGGTCGTGCCGCTCGGTATGCTGGGATCAATTCTGTTCACGATGATGCGCGGGCTTTCCGCCGACGTGTATTTCAACGTCGGGCTGATCACGATCATCGGGCTGGCAGCGAAGAATGCGATCCTGATCGTGGAATTCGCGATCGAGAAGGAAGCCGAGGGGATGAGCCCGCTCGATGCCACACTCGAAGCGGTCAAGCTCCGGCTCCGGCCGATCATCATGACCTCGCTTGCCTTTGTGGGCGGCATGATCCCGCTGTTCATCGCCACCGGCGCGGGCGCGGCCGGCCGGGTCGCGGTGGGCACCGGCGTGGTCGGCGGGATGATCGCGGCGACATTGCTCGGTATCTTCTTCATTCCGCTTTTCTATCTCGCGATCCGCAGGTGGCTTTCGAAGGCACGCCCCCATGCCGCCAATGAACCCGCGCCCGGCAGCGATACGGAGACGAGCCATGCGTAAGGCGTTCGCGATCATGCTTTCGGCCTTGCTGGCGGGCTGCAACATGGCCCCGCCGCATGAGCGACCGGCATTGCCCACTGCAGCCGATTATCCCGCAGACTTTGCCGGCGATGTCACGATCGGCCAGCGCGCAAGCGACATCGGGTGGCGATCCTTTTTCGCCGATCCGCAACTGGAGGCGCTGGTCACCCAGGCGCTGGCGCGCAATCGCGATCTGGCCGTTGCGGTGGCGCAGATCGAGGAAGCGCGCGGCCTGTATCGCGTCCAGAATGCCGATCGCTTGCCCACATTGGCGGCCAGCGGAGATGCCACCCGCACTCGCACACCGCTCAGCACCATCAATGCCGGAAGCACGGGATCGATTACCGCCAACCGCTATTCGATCGGTGTCGGCGTGTCCGCCTTCGAAGTCGATTTCTGGGGCCGGGTGCGCAATCTGTCCGAAGCCGCGCGCAGCCAGTATCTGGCGACGGTGGAAGCCGAACGGGCGTTTCGCCTTACGCTGGTGCGGGATGTGGCCTCCACCTATTTTGCCGCACGAGAAGCCGCCGAACGAATCGCGCTGGCCGAAGCGACGGTGAAAAGCCGGTTGGATGGGTTGCGAATCGCGCAGCGGCGTCTGGATGCGGGCGTCACATCGGCGCTCGATTATCGCCAGTCCGAGACATTGCTCACCCAGGCCGAAACCGAACTCGCGGCCTTGCGCCTGACGCGGGCGCAGAGCGACAATTTTCTGGCGGTTTTGACCGGCGGGCCGGTGAGCGAACCCCTGCCCGCCGCGCTGCCGCTGGCGCAGCAGACCCAAACGCCTGCATTGGCGGCGGGATTGCCATCGGATTTGATGGTCAAGCGCCCGGATATCCTGGCGGCGGAAGAGCAGCTTCGCGCGGCGCGTGCCAATATCGGTGCAGCGCGGGCGGCGTTTTTCCCTTCCATTTCGCTGACGGGAAGCCTCGGCTTCGCGTCGTCCACGCTGGGTGATCTGGTGGGGGACAATGGCCTGAGCTGGAGCTTCGGCCCTTCGATCAGCCTCCCGATCTTCGATTTCGGGCGGACCAAGGGCAATCTTTCCGTGGCCGAGGCGCGCGGTGATATCGCGGTCGCCAGCTATGAACGCACCGTGCAGGGTGCTTTCCGCGAAGTCGCCGATGCGCTCGCGGGACGGCGCTATCTGGCGGATCAGGTGGAGGCGCAGGAACGGGGCACACTGGCGACCCGCCGCATCGCCGATCTGGCCCGCACGCGATATCGCGAAGGCGTGGCCGGCTATCTCGAGGTGCTCGACGCCGAACGCAATCTCTTCTCGGCCGAGCAGGCGCTGATCCAGCTCCGCCGTGCACAGGCCGATAATCTCGTCACGCTTTATGTCGCATTGGGCGGCGGGCTGATCGAGGGCTAGCCGAGGCGGCGCTGAAGGAAATGTCCGTCACGGAAAAGGGGCTGGCGCATTTTTTTGAAAACCCAAACTCGGTGCGCCAGCCCAGCATCCGCGTGCCACGTGAAGGGAGGGCGTGGGGCGGGAATATCCGTTCAGGTCTGCATCCTCACTAACGCTATTGAGAATGATTTGCAAATGATATTTGCAGCTTTCTCGTGTGTGCGCAAAAAGGGCGTCACCGCTCGTGCGACGACGCCCTTTTCCCGTGAGCGCGATCAGTAGAAGAAGTCGTAAATCACATCGACCACTTCACCCGAGTCGACGTCGACCAACAGCACATCGTTATAATAACGGACCCATTGCGTGCCATATTCGGCGGGCGGGAGGCGATATTGCCAGGGATCGTCGAGCCAGTAATTCGAGCTGAACAGCAGCGAATTCAGATACAGGCCGATCGAGAAGCGTTGATAACCATAATTCCAGCCGGAAGGCCCGTAATAGCGCGGCGCGCGGTAGATGTTGCGATATTGGTTGCGATAGCTCCGCCAGTCATAGCGACGGTCATTGCGCCAATCGCGATTCCAGCGAGCGCTGCCCTGCCATCGCCGATCATTGCCGCGATCCGCGCGATCGTTGCGGGCACCGTTGCGATTGCCCTGGCGATAATCGCCGCGATCACGATTGGAACGATCCTGCCAGGTCTGGCGATCGTCGCGACCGCCGTTGCGGACGCTCTGCCGATCATCGCGGCGTGTGTCCGGGCGATTGCCCTGCCAGCCTGCGCGTGGCGTGCCGACGGTTTCGCGCTGGACCCGAACGCCGCGCTCGCCACGCCGCACGTCGGGCGTGGCCTGCGGACGGACCGACGGCGTGGCACGCTCCGCGCGCCCCGGCTGTCCACCGCGGTTGCCGCGCCAGCCCTGATCGCCGCTGCCATTGGTGGGGCGGTCCTGTCTGAAACCGCGTTGCGGCGCGGATTGAGCTTGCGGCTGCTGACGCGGCTCCGCGCGGACCTGCGGCGCGCGTTCGGCGCGGGGTGCGCGAACGCCCGCGCCCGGATTGCCGCGATAGCCGCCATCGCCGCGCGATTCGGCGCGGGGTGCACGCTCGCCGCGTTCACCACGGTCCCGCTGTGCGAGCGCAGGCGTGGCCGCCGTGGCCGCCATCAGCGTCAGGATCAAAAACTTTCTCATGTCCCAGATACTCCAGGGGCGACGCCGTCGGCCGCCAACCCATGCGGTATCGGCCCGAGCGGCTGACGCATTGCTGAACCGGGGTGAAAGCTGGCTGAAAGGATTCGGTAACCTATGAGCCCGGCTTGGCGGGTGGCGGGGTGAGCGCGGGCACGGCGCGCGCCGCATCCGCCGGATCGATCCCCGGCGGCGGCGCGGCGGCGATCGGCTCGGCTCCTGCATTGACGCGCGCGGCATGGCGGATCGCGGCGCGGATCCGGGGATAGGTGCCACAACGGCAGATATTGGTGATGGCCGCGTCGATATCAGCATCCGCCGGATTGGGATTCTTCTTGAGCAACACCGCCGCCGCCATGATCATTCCCGATTGACAGAAGCCGCATTGCGGCACCCCTTCGGCCACCCACGCCTGCTGCACAGGATGACTACGATCGCGCGACAGCGCCTCGATCGTGGTGACGAACCGGCCCTCCGCCTCCGCCAGCGTCATCCGGCAACTGCGCACCGCCTCACCATCGATCTCCACCGTACACGCCCCGCAATCGCCGCGCCCGCAGCCATATTTCGTGCCGGTCAGATTGGAGGCGTCCCGCAGCGCCCAGAGCAGGGGCGTCGCCGGATCCATGCGATATTGAACGGGCTGGTTGTTTACGGTGAGCTTGGTCATGCGGTTCTTCTAGGACCGGAAACGATGCTTTTCCAATAGCGGCGATTGATGCGGGCGCGCCCGGGGCCGATATGGCAAGGATGAAACTTCCCAGCCTGTTCATTCCGCATGGCGGCGGACCCTGCTTCTTCATGAATCCCGGCGCTCGGCCCGATCCCATGTGGCGACCGATGGAATCATATCTGGAGGCGCTGATCGCAGACCTTCCCGAACGCCCCAAGGCGATCCTGCTGGTTTCCGGTCATTGGGAGGAAGCGCAATTCACCGTGCATATGGGTAACCGGCCGGATCTGCTGTTCGACTATCATAATTTTCCGCCCCATACCTATCAGCTCCGCTGGGATGCGCCGGGCGCGCCTGCACTGGCGCATCGCGCCGCGACGCTGCTGAGCGCTGCGGGCTTTCCCACCGGCGCGGAACTGGCCCGCGGCTGGGACCATGGCGTGTTCATTCCGATGATGGTGAGCGTGCCCGACGCGGACATTCCGCTCGCCCAGCTCTCCATGCGCGCCGATCTCGATCCGACAGCGCACATCGCCGCTGGCCGCGCCCTGGCGCCGTTGCGTGACGAAGGCGTGCTGATCGTGGGATCGGGCATGAGCTTCCACAATCTGCGTGAACGCGGCGCGCATGTCACGGCGCGTGCTGATGCCTGGGATGACGCGCTGACCGCCGCCGTGACCGATCCCGATCCGGCCGCGCGCGCCGATCGCGTCGCCCGGTGGAGCGAGATGCCCTTTGCGCGCTTCGCCCATCCGCGCGAGGAGCATCTGATTCCTCTGATGGTCGCGCTCGGCGCGGGCGGCGATGATCCGGCTTCCTGCGATTTCACGGCCCATGTGATGGGCTGGACGGTCTCGGGCTATCGCTTCGGCTGATCGGAGGTCCGATCTAATCCCGCCAATTCGGATCGATCCTGTCCACCTTGCGCACCATCGCGTCGAAATCGGCTTGGCCCGGCTTGGCTGACGCCTGCGCCATATAAAGGTCGCGCTGGTGCACGGCGACCACCGCAGGAGAGACTTCCAGCATGTTCCCCATGGATGCGGTGGCGATCTGAATTTCGCAGGCGCGCTGCAAGGCCCAATGCTTGATAAAGGCCTCGGGCAGCGTCTTGCCCATCACCAATATGCCGTGATTCTTGAGCAGCATCACGCGCTTGTCGCCCAGGCTCTGGATCAGTCGCTCGCCCTCTTCACTGCGCACGGTGACGCCCTCGAAATCATGATAGGCGATCTGGCCGGCAAAGTTGCACGCATAGAAATTGGCGGGACGCAGCCCGCCCTCGACCGAACTGACCGCCATCCCCGCCGTCGTATGCGTGTGCATGATGCAATGCGCATCGGGCAGATGGCGGTGGAAGACGCTGTGCTGGACGAAGCCGGCCATGTTCACGGGATAGGGATTGTCGTCCAGTTTGTTGCCGTCGATATCGATCTTCACCAGATTGGAGGCCGTCACTTCACTGAAGTGCAGGCCGAACGGATTGATCAGGAACGCATCCTCCTCGCCCGGCACCTTCACGGTGATATGATTGTAGATCATCTCGGACCAGCCGAGCATATCGAAGACGCGGTAACAGGCTGCCAGTTCCTGGCGCGCGGCCCATTCGGCCTCGCCCACCTGTGAATTGCGCCTGATCGCAGTCGCCATGGCGGCTCTCCCTTCGGTATGGTTCCGATGATGCGGGCCAGTATCGCATAGGCCGGCGGGCCGATGCAAATACGCTAGGGACAGCGCGCGATCACGCCTTCAGCCATCGCCTTCAAACGCGCGCGAGTCTCGCCATTGCCCGGTGTCTCATGCGGCGCTTCCAGCGTGACATAACGGACCGCCGGATTGCGCAGCATCAGATAGTTGGACAGCGAGCCATCCGTCGCCCAGATATTTTCAGCCACCACATTATAGTCCGCCGCTCGCAGGATCTTGCCACAGGCGGAGAGGCCCGCAAACGGACGAATGGGCACGATCGTCAGCGTATCATCGTCATTGAACGGAAAGGCCCGCGCGAACGATGGATAGGGCTGCATCACCGGATCACACACCCGGATAGAGATATTGCCCTTCCCCCCGTCGCTTGATGGTCCGCAATTATTCTCGCCGGAGCTATAACCCGGCGAATTGGTGTGCACCGAAAGCACAAGCCGCTTTTCGATATCCGGCGCAGACAGGAAATTATGGATGAAGCGGGGCGAAGCACCCGTGAAATTGCGGTTCGGATCGATTCGGCCGCTGCCATCCAGCGCCAGATTATAGCGCGCCGCAGCGCTTTCCTCGTCCGCAGTGGTGCTCACGATCATCGCAACGCCCCCATGCGTGCGCACGCCATCGAGCGCGACCGAAAAGGCGGCATTCTCGTCATCATGGGGCACCGCCCAGAAAGGGCCATCCGGCTTGACGCTGTTGGTGATGCGGAAGAAATGCCAGGCAAAGCCATTTTCCACGAATCGCGTCTCGGCCACCGCAAGCCCCGCCCACAGCGCCGGATCGCGATGCCGCAGGAAATCGGCATCCATAACCAGCAGCGGATTGATCGGACGAAAGAAGGACGACAGGGTATCGGCTGCCGGCGACTCGGCAGGCGCAGCGGGAATGATGGCAATGGGAGGGGCCAGGGGCGGTGCAACCGCCACCGGCACGGGCGCGATCGAATCCTGCGCCATCCCGGGGGAGGCGACGCTGCCGATCAACGGCACCGCACATAGCCATTTCCACGCGATTCCTCGCACCACCATACGCAATATCTCCAATTCCATCCTGAATCGGCCTATCGCGTTCGTTGAGTGCCGAGTGTGCTCTTTGTCACACCCCGTGATCTTTGGCCGCGCCTGCGCCCCGCTGCAACCCGAATCGGCTTGAATTCCCGTAGTTTCGCTGTTAGGCGCGCTTCAACCGACGGGGCTATGGCTTCGGCGATCCCTATTTATTGGTTCGGGTTTCTGGCGGAAGGCAAGTTGCCGCGAACCCATTTTTGTCTGGAGTTACACGGCCTTATGCAAATCCTCGTTCGCGACAATAACGTCGATCAGGCGCTGCGCGCGCTCAAGAAGAAGCTGCAGCGCGAAGGCGTTTATCGCGAGATGAAGCTGCGCCGTCATTACGAGAAACCCTCGGAAAAGCGTGCGCGCGAGCGTGCTGCCGCGATTCGCCGCGCCCGCAAGATGGAGCGCAAGCGCATGGAGCGCGACGGCGTCAAGTAAGACGATTCGCGCGTTTCCCCTGTTTCCGTTCGAAAGGCTGACCTCATGTCGGTAACCGCCGTTCCGCTGCGCCCCATCAAAAAGGGCAGCCTTGCGAAACTATGGATCGGCGGCGCGCTTGCCGTCACCGTGGCGGCGGGCCTGGCATGGGCCGGCACATCGACCGGGCCGATCGCCAATTCGGCGGACGGGTTTCTCGCGAAAAATGGCAGCGCGACAGGCGTGATCACCACGCCTTCGGGTCTGCAATATAAGGTGATCGCGCCCGGCAAGGGCGGCAAGCCAACCGATGCCGATGTGGTTCTGGTGAACTATAAGGGCACGTTGACCGACGGCCGCGTATTCGATCAGAATCAGCAGGTTCCGATGGAAGTCAGCGGCGTGGTCCCTGGCTTTTCGGAAGCGCTCAAGCTGATGTCGCCCGGCGCGAAATATCAGATCTGGATCCCGCCCGCGCTCGGCTATGGTGCCGAAGCCAAGGGCGACGCCGCCACGGGCATTCCGGCCAATTCAGTGCTTGTGTTCGACCTCGATCTCATTGATTTCCGGTCCAAGGCGGAATTACAGGCGATGCAGATGCAAGAGCAGATGATGCGCCAGCAGCAGGGCGGCGGGATGCCCCCGGGTGCCATGCCTCCTGGCGAAATGCCGCAAGGGATGCCGGGGCAGTAAGCGCCGCGCAGAGGCCGAGCGCCTCGCTTGAAGCATTCCGGTTTACCCAGGGTTTGCCGAAAGGGTTTTCTGCTTCCCGATGTGGAAGAAGGAAGGACTTCGATAGCCTCAGCCTGAACGGATCTGGCTGATCCCTCGGATCTAACCGGGCGCGTTTCTCGCGCCGCTCTTGGCCGGCATATTCTGTTCCGCCCGCCGCTCCAGCGCGACCTTGATCATCGCCACGATCGGATCGGCGAGCGCCAGCCCGTAGATACCGAACAATGTGCCGAGCAGGATCTGCGTGCCCAGGGTAAGCGCAGGCGGCATATCCACCGTCTTCTTCGCGACGATCGGGATCAGCACATAGCCGTCGAACGTCTGCACCACGAGATAGACCAAGATGGCCAGCAAGCCGGTATCCACCCCTGCGCTGAAGCCGACGGCGACCATCAACGCTCCGCTGATGAACGCGCCGATATTGGGAATGAAGGCCAGCAAGCCGGTGATGATCCCCAGGATCAGTGCCATTGGGACGCCGCACAGGCTGAGCGCCACCCAGGTCAGCACGCCTTCGAATAACATGCCCAGCAAGCGCCCGGCCATCAGGCGACGCATCGTGAAACCCATCCGATCGAACGTGATCTTGAAATCGCCACGCTTGTCCTGCGGCATCATCCATTGCAGCCCGCGTTCGTAGATTCGCGGTTCCATCGCCAGGAACAGGCCGATCACCATGATCATGAACAGGCTGGTGATTGCGCCAAAGGCGGTGCCGAGGAAGGATGTCAGCCGCCCGATGCTGCCCACCGCCTCACGCGCCATGCTGGTCATGTCTTCCCGGCCGGGCATGAGTCCGCTGTCGGTCAGATATTCGAGCAGCCGATTGCCCTGCGCTTCCATCGTGGCGCGCAATTCGCTGGCCTGCTGGGCGATTTCGACACCCGTCATGTAGAATGTGCCGACGATGAAGGCGATCGTGCCGATCACCACGATCAGCAAACGCCATCCGCGCCCGATCGGGAGTGCGCGTCCCAAAAGCCTTGCGCCGCCATCCAGCATCACCGCAAAGATCACGCCGCCCAGAATCAGCAACAGCGGCTGGATCAGCAATACCACCAGCGCCAGCGCACTCGCCATGCTCAGCCAGACGAACGCGCGCTTGATTTCCAGCCGCATCTCCGGATCGCGCACCTCGCTGGGGCCAGGCTCCTGAACATGCTTCGGCGCGCGGACGGCCATGATCATTGATCTCCGGCGGTTGTACGATCGGGGTGAAGGCTGGTCCAGGCGCGTCCGCTGCGCATCGCGGTGAACCAGCTAATCGGATTCCACCAATTGGCCGTGCCATCCAGCGAGAAGGTGATGAATTCGGCGCGCCCACCGATATTCTCCCACGGCACCGGGCCGCCCAGCCCCTGGCTTTCCAGGGAATAGCGGCTGTCCGCCGAATGATCGCGATTGTCGCCCATCAGGAATACGGTGTTTTCCGGCACCGTGATCGCGGCATAATCGTCTCCGCTGGACCAGCCAGTGTCGAGCACGGTGTAGCTGCGGCCATTGGGCAGGGTTTCGCGGTAAGCCGGCAATTCGCAATAGTCCTTGCCGTCCGGCCCGCTGCGGAGCGCGCCGGGATAATCATTGCAAGGCGAATTGACGTCTACCGGGATCCGCACGGCAAAACCCGCGCTGCGCTTTACCGGCACATTGTTGAGGATCACGATTCCGCCACGCACTTCCAGCCGATCGCCCGGAAGGCCGATTGCGCGCTTGATATAATCCTCGCGTTCGCCCGGCGGCACCGCGATGACGACATCGCCGCGTTCGGGCAGATGGCCCAGCGCGCGCCCCTGGATGAAGGGCAGGATATGAAAGCTGGGGGAGACCCATGACCAGCCATAGGGATATTTGGAAACGACCAGCCGATCCCCCGTCAAAAGGCCGGGCATCATCGATTCGCTGGGGATGTAAAAAGGCTTGGCGATGAAGCTGTGAAATCCGAGCACAGCCAGAATCAGCCAGAATATGCCGCGGACCTCGCCCCACCAGTCGGTCTGCCCCGCCTTTTTCGAATCGACCGTCACCGGCTCCGCGTCGGCTGGCGTGGCCTCGTTCAGGGAATCGCTCAAATGCGGGGCTCCTCAAGGGGTATAGCTTCCAGGATGACGAACGCCTGGGCCCATGGATGATCGTCGGTCAGCGTCAGATGCACACGCATGGCGTGGCCCGCCGGGGTCATTGCGTCAAGCCTCGCTTTCGCGCCGCCCGCCAGCGCCAGCGTCGGCGCGCCGCTGGGCGCATTGACCACGCCGATGTCCTTCATAAACACGCCCGCCTTGAAACCCGTCCCCACCGCCTTGGAAAAGGCCTCCTTCGCCGCGAATCGCTTGGCGAGCGTCCCCGCTTTGGTGAAAGGCCGGCGTGCCGCCTTTTTCCGCTCGGTCTCGGTAAAGACGCGCTGTTCGAAACGATCGCCAAACCGCTCAAGCGAGGCCTGGATCCGCTCGATATTGCAGAGATCGGAGCCCAGGCCGACGATCATCGGGCCAGGTCCATCAACTCGCGCATCCGGCTCACGCTGGCCTCGAGGCCCGTGAAGATCGCCTCGCCAATGAGGAAATGCCCGATATTCAACTCCGCCACCTGGGGGATGGCGGCGATCGGGGTGACATTATCATAGGTAAGGCCGTGCCCGGCGTGCACCTCGATTCCATTCTTCGCGGCCAGCGCGGCGGTATCGGACAGTCGGCGCAGTTCGGCCACCTGCGCCTCCCCTTCGAGTTCGGCATAAAGGCCGGTGTGCAGTTCGACGACAGGCGCGCCCAGCCGGAGCGCGGCCTCGATCTGGCGCGCATCGGGCTCGATGAACAGGGAAACACGGATATCCGCGGCCGCCAATCGGCGCACGAGCGGCGCGAGATGATCGTAATGCCCCGCCGCATCGAGACCGCCCTCGGTGGTCCGCTCTTCACGTTTCTCCGGCACGATGCACGCGGCGTGCGGCCGATGGCGGAGCGCAATGCCCAGCATCTCGTCGGTCGCCGCCATTTCGAAGTTCAACGGAATGGTCAGGGCCGCCGCAAGCCGGGCGATATCATCATCGGTGATATGTCGCCGGTCTTCGCGCAGATGGGCGGTGATGCCGTCGGCCCCGGCTTTGGCAGCCACGAGCGCTGCCCGCACGGGATCGGGATAGCCCGCGCCCCGCGCGTTGCGCACGGTGGCGACGTGATCGATATTGACCCCGAGGCGGAGCCGGCGCTCATCCGCACGGTGCCGCGTCATGCCGCGCCCTTGCGGCTCCCCGGCTTCACCGCGGGAATCGCGGCAAGCTCGGGCGGGAGCGAATCGGGATCATAGGTGGGCACCGCCAGCTCGATGAGCGGGAAGAACGGCACATCGAACGTCGCCGCCCCATTCGAACGATCCACCAGCGCGCCGGCGGCAATAACCTCGCCCCCTGCGGCCGCGATCGATTTCATCGCTTCGCGTGACGAAAGCCCGGTGGTGACCACATCCTCCATCATCAGCACTTTCTGACCCGGCTTGAGCGCAAAGCCCCGGCGCAATTCGAAAACGCCCTCGGGACGCTCCAGAAAGACCGCCTCCACGCCCAGCGCCCGCCCCATCTCATGCCCGATGATCACGCCGCCCATTGCAGGCGAAACCACGATATTAATCGCGGAACGAATATCGCGCGGAATGCGCGCAGCCAGCGCCGACGCAAGCCTTGCACCACGCATCGGATCCATCAGCACCCGCGCGCATTGCAGATAGCGCGGGCTTCGCAAGCCCGAAGACAGGATGAAATGGCCCTCCAGAAGCGCATCCGCCGCCCGGAATTCCGCCAGTATCTCCTCGTCCGTCACCACTTTTCCTCCGCCTGTGTGAGCGACGCGCCTTATAGCTTTTCGTCGCGCGGGGACAATGGTCTCAAATAATCGTCACTTCCGCTTGAGACCGCGAGAAACCGTGCCTATAAGCCGCCCAAAATGACCGGCGCGCCTGCGGGAATCAGAGCGGGACCGGAGCTTTACGAAGGGTGAAATCGAGACGCTTATGAACATCCTGAAAACCGCGATTCTGGCATTCGGCCTGATGCTCGCGCCATCTGCGGCGATGGCCACTCCGGGGGCCACGGCCCCCGCTGCCGTAGCGGCAAACGCTGCGGCCCCCGCTGACGCCGTGGCCAATGCCGCTGCGCCGGTATGGCCCGTGACGCCCCCCGTCGCCGGGATCGGCCAGCCCGTGAACGGCGCCATCGGCATTCAGCCGCAGGTGACCAAGTTGGGCGAAGAAGCGCTGTGGATGCACGATATCATCCTGATGCCCGTGATGGTCATCATCTCGCTGCTCGTGCTCGGTCTGCTGTTCTGGATCGCGGCGCGCTATCGCGCCAAGGCGAACCCGATCGCATCCAAGACCTCGCACAACACCGCGATCGAGGTGATCTGGACGCTTCTGCCCGTTCTCATCCTGGTGGGCATCGCCATTCCCTCGATCAGCCTGCTCGCGAAACAATATAAGCCCGCTCCCAAGGAGGCGATCACGCTGAAAGCCACGGGCAATCAGTGGAACTGGTCGTATGAATATCCCGATCACGGGATCGAGTTCACGGCCAACATGCTGCCTGAAAAGGACGAAGCCGCTCCCGGCACCGCATTCCGCACCGATGCGGACGGCCCCCGTCTCCTGGCGGCCGATAACCGCATCATCCTGCCCGTCGGCGTGCCCAT
The DNA here is from genome assembly GCF_014199215.1 of Sphingobium boeckii. Lineage (GTDB taxonomy): Bacteria > Pseudomonadota > Alphaproteobacteria > Sphingomonadales > Sphingomonadaceae > Sphingobium_A > Sphingobium_A boeckii. Next base: position 177,137 of record NZ_JACIJC010000001.1, on the reverse strand, counting down.
CAAGCTGCTGACCACCGCGTCGGACGTGATCCATAGCTGGGCGATGCCCGCATTCTGGATCAAGATGGACGCCGTCCCCGGCCGCACCAACGAAACCAGCTTCACCATCGAGAAGCCCGGCGTGTATTTCGGGCAATGTTCGGAGCTTTGCGGCGACAAGCACGCTTATATGCCGATCGTCGTCGAAGCGGTGAGCCCCGCGCGCTTTGCGGAATGGGTGAAGTTCAAGGGCGGCAAGATGCCGGGCAGCGAACCCGTCGCTGCAGCGGTGGCCCCTGCGGCACCCGCGGCGACGGGTGCAACCGCTCCCGTCGCCGACAATGCAGCAGCCCCTGCCGCGAATGCAACCAACGCGGCCACCGCCGCTACCGGAAACTGAGATCATGACAGATATCGCAGCCACCCCGTCCGAATTCCAGGCCCATGGCCATGACGATCATCATCACGATGCAGATCACAAGCCGGGCTTTTTCGCCCGCTGGTTCATGTCCACCAACCACAAGGATATCGGCACGCTCTATCTGATCTTCGCGATTTTCGCGGGGATCATCGGCGGTGCCATTTCCGGGCTGATGCGTGCCGAACTGGCCGCACCTGGCATCCAATATCTCCATGGCTGGGCCGAACTTCAGGGTGGGGACCATCTCCATCTGTGGAATGCCCTCATCACCGCGCACGGCCTGATCATGGTGTTCTTCATGGTCATGCCCGCCATGATCGGCGGTTTCGGCAACTGGTTCGTGCCGATCATGATCGGCGCGCCGGATATGGCGTTCCCGCGCATGAACAACATCTCCTTCTGGTTGCTCGTCCCCGCCTTCACCATGCTGCTCGGCTCGGCCTTCGTGTCGGGCGGTTCAGGCAGCGGTTCAGGCACGGGCTGGACGGTCTACGCGCCGCTTTCCACCAGCGGCAGCCCCGGGCCGGCCACGGATATGGCGATCCTGTCGCTGCACCTTGCGGGCGCCAGCTCGATCCTGGGCGCGATCAACTTCATCACCACCATCTTCAACATGCGCGCGCCGGGGATGACCCTCCACAAGATGCCGCTGTTCGTATGGTCGGTTCTCGTCACCGCTTTCCTGCTGCTGCTTTCGCTTCCCGTGCTCGCAGCCGCCATCACCATGCTGCTCACCGATCGTAATTTCGGCACCGCATTCTTCGATGCGGCAGGCGGCGGCGATCCGGTGCTCTACCAGCATCTGTTCTGGTTCTTCGGCCACCCCGAAGTCTACATCATGATCCTGCCGGGCTTCGGCATCGTCAGCCAGATCATCTCCACCTTCTCGAAAAAGCCCGTCTTTGGCTATCTCGGTATGGCCTATGCCATGGTCGCGATCGGCGTGGTCGGCTTCGTCGTGTGGGCGCACCACATGTTCACGACCGGCATGAGCGTGAACACCAAGATGTATTTCACCGCGGCGACGATGGTGATCGCGGTGCCGACCGGCATCAAGATCTTCTCCTGGATCGCGACGATGTGGGGCGGTTCGCTCTCGTTCAAGACGCCGATGATGTGGTCTCTGGGCTTTATCTTCATGTTCACCGTGGGTGGCGTGACCGGCGTTCTGCTCGCCAATGGCGGCATCGATAATTACATGCACGATACCTATTATGTGGTGGCGCATTTCCATTATGTGCTGTCGCTGGGTGCCGTCTTCTCGCTGTTCGCCGGTTTCTATTACTGGTTCCCGAAAATGTCGGGCAAGATGTACAACGAGTTCCTCGGCCAGTTGCATTTCTGGACCTTCTTCCTCGGCGTGAACGTCTTGTTCTTCCCGATGCACTTCCTGGGTCTCCAGGGGATGCCGCGCCGTTATCCGGATTATCCTGACGCTTTTGCCTATTGGAACCACATCGCGTCTCTGGGCTATGTCATCATGGCGGTCAGCATGATCTTCTTCTTCGTGAATTTGATCATCTCGCTGGCGGCTGGCCGCAAGGCCGGGGACAGCCCGTGGGGCGAAGGAGCGACGACGCTCGAATGGACGCTTTCGAGCCCGCCGCCTTTCCATCAGTTCGAAACCTTGCCCAAGGTTGACTGACGGTACGCGTTACATGATCCGTTTGGGCTGAGCCTGTCGAAGCCCCTGTCTTCTTCTTCAAGGAAGAAGACGGTCCTTCGACAGGCTCGGGACCGACGGATTTGAAGTGAAATGATCATGGCCAGCAACGTCGCCACAACACCGAACATCCTTCCCGCCGACTGGCGGGACTTCCTGGCGCTGACCAAGCCGTCCGTCATGCGACTGGTCGTGTTCACCGGGCTGTGCGGAATGCTGGTGGCACCCGGCGGGATCAATCCGGTGCTGGGCTTTACGGCGATCCTTTGCATCGCGCTGGCCGCGGGTGCATCGGGCGCGCTCAATCAATGGTATGAGGCCGATATCGACGCACTGATGAAGCGCACCGAAAAGCGGCCTCTGCCCGCCGGCCGGATGGACCGGCAATCCGCGCTGCATTTCGGCGTTGGCCTCTCGTTTTTCTCCGTGCTGCTGATGGGCTTTGCGACCAATTGGTTCGCCGCCGTCATGCTCGCCGGATCGATCCTGTTCTATGTGATCATCTATACCATGTGGCTGAAGCCGCGCACGCCGCAGAACATCGTAATCGGCGGTGCTGCCGGCGCCTTTCCGCCGCTGATCGGCTGGATCGCGGCCACGGGCCATGTCGCGCCGCTGCCGGTGCTGCTGTTCCTGATCATCTTCCTGTGGACCCCGCCGCATTTCTGGGCACTGGCCTTGTGGGTTCGCCCCGACTACGCCGCCGCGGGCATCCCGATGCTGCCGGTCGTTGCAGGCGAACGCACCACGCGCCGCCAGATCTTCCTCTACAGCATCCCCATGGCGGCGGCGGCGATCGCGCCCTGGGCGATGGGGCTGACCGGCAATCTCTATGGCGTCACCGCCGCCGTGCTGACCGCGTGGTTCCTCTATCTCGCGGCGAAGGTGGGCATCCGCACCGCAGTCGAGGACGACGGCATGAAGCCCGAAAAGCGGCTCTTTGCCTTTTCGATCCTCTATCTCTTTCTTCTCTTCGGCATTCTCCTCGCCGATCACTGGATGATGGCCCTATGACACCTCAGGAAGAACAGATCGTCCGCAAGCGCCAGAAGTCGCGCGCGCTGATCGTCGCCCTGATGCTCGGCGCATTCGTGCTGCTGATCTATGGCATCTCCATCGCCAAGATTGCCGCCGGATCATGACGACCCCGGTCGCCACGGATCTGGACCGCGCCAAGCGGCGGACGGCCTTGTCCGCCGCGATGATGGTGGTGGGCATGGTGTGCCTCGGCTATGCGTCGGTTCCGCTTTACGACATGTTCTGCAAAGTAACGGGCTTTGGCGGCACCACCCAGCGCGCCGACGCTTCGGCCGTTCCCGGTGCGGTTGCGGGCAAGACCATCTCGATCCGCTTCGACGCGAATCACCGGCCCGATCTCCCCTGGGAGTTCACGCCCGAAAAGCATCGCGAGACGATCACGATCGGGGCGCGGGACATGGCGTTTTTCCGCGCGAAGAATCTGTCCGACGAACCAGTCAAGGGCATCGCCAGCTATAATGTCAGCCCGTCTCAGGCCGGCAAATATTTCACCAAGATCGAGTGCTTCTGTTTTACCGAACAGACGCTCAAGCCCGGCGAAGAAGTCCGTATGCCGGTTATCTTCTTCGTCGATCCCGCGATCCTGAACGATCCGGATGCGAACGATATCAGCGAAATCACCCTCTCCTACACCTTCTTCCCGGTAGACCCGGAAAAAGGTTGAGGTTAGGGACTTGAACAAACAAGGGTAAGGGAAGCCAAGATGGCCGGAGCAAAGAACCACGACTATCATATCCTGCCGCCGAGCGCGTGGCCGTTGATCGGATCCTTTTCGGCGCTGGCGATGGCCGCTGGCGGCGTGATGTGGATGCACGGCAGCCATGTGGCGGCTGATCAGGCCAATGGCGGCGGCTGGATCTTCCTGATGGGCCTCGCAGGCGTGCTGTTCACCTTCTATAGCTGGTGGGCCGATGTGGTGAAGGAAGCTCATGCGGGTGATCACACCCCCGTGGTCTCGCTCCACCTGCGCTATGGCATGATCCTGTTCATCGCTTCCGAAGTGATGTTCTTCGTCGGCTGGTTCTGGGCCTTTTTCGATTTCTCGCTCTTCCCCGTCGCGCTTCAGGTGGTGGATGGACAGGTCGAGAATCTCACCGGCCAGGCCGGCGTTGTCGCGCAATTCCCTGCCAAGGGTCTGCATGTCATCGATGCCTTCTCGCTGCCTTTGCTCAACACGCTGATCCTGCTCTGCTCGGGCACCACGATCACCTGGGCGCATCACGCGCTGATCCACGGCGATCGTGATGGCCTGAAAAAAGGTCTCTGGCTGACAATCATTCTCGGCCTGCTGTTTTCCGGCATTCAGGCCTATGAATATGCTCATGCGCCCTTCGCCTTCAAAGGCCTGAACTATACTTCGGCTTTTTACATGGCGACGGGTTTCCATGGCTTCCATGTGATCATCGGCACGATCTTCCTGATCGTCTGCCTGGTACGCACCTATAAGGGCCATTTCACCCCGCGGCAGCATTTCGGCTTCGAAGCCGCCGCCTGGTATTGGCACTTTGTCGACGTGGTGTGGCTGTTCCTCTTCATTGCCATCTATGTCTGGGGCGGCTGGGGCGCACCGGTCCACGGTTGATGAACGATCTGCATAAGGCTCCCGGCACCGCGCAGGCGGCGTTCGGGGGCCTTTGCCCGCGCTGTGGCGCGAAGACCCTCTATGCCAGCCTGCTGGGTTTCGCGCCGCGCTGTTCTGCCTGCCATCTCGATTTCGGCCAGTTCAACGTGGGAGACGGCCCCGCCGCTTTCCTGATCCTGATCGTTGGTGCCCTGGTCACCCTCGGCGCGGTGATGCTCCAGCTTTCGAGCGAGCCGCCCTTCTGGATCCATATCCTGATCTGGGTTCCCGTCAGCGCTGTCCTCGTGATTGCCCTGCTTCGCGTCGCGAAAGCCGCACTGATCACACTGGAATACAGAAATCGCGCGCGCGAAGGCCGGCTGGTGCCATGAAGCGCATTCCCCTCATCCCCACCATTCTCGTCGGGCTGGCGATGGCCATCATGATCGCCATGGGCGTGTGGCAGATCCAGCGCAAAGGCGAGAAGGAAGCGCTGCTCGCGCTTTATGCCGCCAATCTGCGAAAGCCGGAAATGGCGTTTCCCGCGATGGCACCTGTGCCCGATGAAGCCATGTTCCGCAGGTCAGCCGCCACCTGCCTCGAAGTCACGGGCTGGCGCATAGAGGGCGGCCGCGCGCTTTCGGGGGGCACCGGTTACCGCCAGATCGCAAGCTGCCGCACCGGTGCTGAAGGTCCGGGGCTGCTGGTCGATCTGGGCGTCACGCAGGATCCCGCTTTCAAACCTTCCTGGACGGGCGGCCCCGTCAGTGGCTGGATCGCCTCCGAACCCGAACACGGCAGCCTGCTGGGGCGTCTGTTTTCCACACCCCCGGTGGCGCGCGCCCTGCTGATTTCCGCCGCACCCGCACCCGGACTGGAGCCGACCCAGCCGCCCGGCGTGGGCGATATTCCCAACAATCATCTCGCCTATGCGGTGCAATGGTTCCTGTTCGCCGGGATCGCCGGGATCATCTATGCGATTGCACTGAAACGCCGCGGCGGCGCATAGCCTTGCGGGGGCGGCCAAGCGTCGCTAATCCCCGGCACGACATGAAATATATCAGCACCAGGGGGAGCGCACCGGCGCTCGATTTCGAGGCGGTCACGCTGGCAGGGCTCGCATCCGATGGCGGGCTTTATATTCCCGAACATTGGCCGTCCTTCTCGGAGCGCGAGATCGCGGACATGGCGGGGCTTTCCTATGTGGAGACCGCGGTGCGGGTGATGATGCCATTCATCGGAACGTCGCTGACCGAAGACGAACTGCGCGCGCTGTGCACCGAAGCCTATGGCCGCTTCGCGCATGACGCCGTGACGCCACTTGTCCAGATCGATCACCGCCACTGGCTGCTCGAGCTGTTCCACGGCCCCACGCTCGCGTTCAAGGATGTCGCGCTGCAGCTTGTCGGGCTGCTCTTCGAAAAATTCCTCTCCGGCCGCGATACGCACCTGACCGTAGTCGGTGCGACGTCGGGCGATACCGGATCGGCGGCGATCGACGCCTTGGCGGGCCGTGCCAAGGTGGATATCTTCATGCTCCATCCCGAAGGCCGCGTCTCCGATGTGCAGCGCCGGCAAATGACGACCGTGCTGGCCCCCAACGTCCACAACATCGCGATCAAGGGTGATTTCGATCAGGCGCAGGCGCTGGTGAAGGCGATGTTCGCAGACAGGGATTTTTCCTCGCGCTTCACGCTCTCCGCGGTCAATTCGATCAATTGGGCGCGGCTGATGGCGCAGGTGGTCTATTATTTCTACGCCGCCGTCCGCCTGGGTGCACCGGGCCGCAAGGTGGCTTTCGCCGTTCCCACCGGCAATTTCGGCGATGTGTTTGCTGGCTATGTGGCTGCGCGCATGGGTCTGCCGGTCGAGCGGCTGATCGTGGCGACCAACGTCAATGACATCCTGCACCGCGCGCTTTCCACCGGCGATTATTCGCAAGGGACCGTAGTGGCCACGGCGACGCCGTCGATGGATATCCAGGTCAGCTCCAATTTCGAGCGTCTGCTGTTCGATCTGGGCGGGCGTAACGGCTTTGCCATGGGCGAATCGATGCGCGAATTCGAAGCCCATCGCGCGCTGCAACTCACCAATGCGCAGCGCGAAGGCGCGGCCGGCCTTTTCACCAGTGAACGCATCGACGCGGATGACATGCAGATGGCGATGCGCTGGGCGAGCGAGCGCGCCGGCCAGATCATCGATCCGCATACCGCCATCGGCCTTGCCGCCGCCGCGCGTGCGGAGGATCTGCCCGCTGACGTGCCCATCGTCACGCTCGCGACCGCGCATCCCGCCAAATTCCGTGATGCAGTGGAGCGCGCCACCGGTATGCGCCCGCCCATCCCCTCCCGCATCGGTTCGCTGTTCGAGCGCGAGGAGCGCTTCACCGTGCTGCCCGCGACGCTCGAGGCCGTGACCGCCTGGATCGGCGAGCGCGCCACGCCCAAGGCATGATCCTTTCCACCCTGATCGCCGAACCCTGGGCCGATTATGGCCTCATCGATTCGGGCCATGGCCGCAAGCTGGAACGCTATGGCGGTTTCCGCTTCATCCGGCCCGAGCCGCAGGCGATGTGGGCGCCCGCCTCCGAGGATTGGGATGCGGATGGCGAATTCGTGCCCGGATCGGACGAAGACGGTGGTGGCCGCTGGGAATTCCACCGCGAGGTGCCGCGCGAAGGCTGGCCGCTGACCTGGGATCAGGTGAACTTCACTGCCCAATGCACCCCCTTCCGCCATCTCGGCTTTTTCCCGGATATGAGCCCCGTCTGGAGCTGGATGCGCGAACGGACCGAGGGGATGGAAACCCCATCGATCATGAATTTGTTCGGCTATACCGGGGTCGGCACGCTGGCGATGGCCGCGAAGGGCGGCGAACTGGTCCATGTCGACGCCTCGAAGAAATCGGTCGAGGCCGCACGCGCCAATGCCAAGCTCTCCGGCATGGCGGAAAAGCCGGTGCGCTGGATCGTGGACGATGCCGCCAAATTCGCCGCCCGCGAGGTCCGTCGCGGCCGCCGCTATGACGGCATATTGCTTGATCCGCCCAAATATGGCCGCGGCCCCGAAGGCGAGATCTGGAAACTGGAAGAAGGTCTGCCGGGCCTGATCGCGAGCTGCCGCGGGCTGCTCGACGAGAATTCCCGCTTTTGCTTCCTCACCGTCTACGCGGTGCGCATGTCTGCGCTCGCGATCGGCGAATTGATGAAGCAGGCGATGGCTGATCTGCCCGGTGACGTGGAAGCCGGCGAACTCGCGGTGCGCGAGGAACGCCGCGGGCTGCTGCTGCCCACCGCGATCTTCGCACGCTGGCGGCAATAATTATTCCCGCCCGGCCCTGATCGCAGCGCCCGCCGCAAAGGGCGCGATCGCGACCAGCAACAGGCTGGAAGCCGCGAGCAGCTTCAGTCCGCCCCCGCCGAATTCGCCGAGCGATCCTGCGCCGAAGATGACGAGCGGCACCGCGAGTGGCAGCATCAGCAATCCAGCCAACGCCCCCGCACCGCGCAGCCCCGCCGTGATCGCGCTGATGATCACCCCCAGCGCGGCCAGCCCCGGCGTGCCGATCGCCAGACCCGCCTCAAGCCGCCCCAGCGTCTCGCCGGAGAGATTGAGCAGGGCAGCGGCGGGCAAGGTGGCGATCATCAGCGGCGGGCCGAAGCCCAGCCAGTGCGCGATCATTTTGGCCAGCGCGAGCATCTCGTCGCTCACGCCGCGCAGCGCAATCTGATCCAGCACCCCCGAATCGCGATCGGGCGCGATCACCCGCTCCACCGGCAACAGCGCCGCCAGCAAAGCGGCGACCCACAGCACCCCGCCGCCCGTGCGCGCGAGCAATTGGGCGTCTGGCCCCACGGCAAAGGGAAAGAGCGTCGCGACCAGCAGAAAGAACGCGACGGGGAGCAAAGCGCCGCCTGCGCGGAAGCTGGCCGCCAGATCGCGCCGGATGATGAGCAGCATAGCGTTCATGCGTCAAAATATCCGTTTGTATCGAGCGTAGTCGAGACAGGCTTGTCTTCGCCTCCACGTCCTTCGACGGCGCTCGGAACGAACGGCTTGATGTCCAGCAATATTGCCCCCGCCATGCCCAGCGGCTGATGCGAGGCTGCCAGCACGATCCCGCCGCCCGCCCGGTGCGCCGCGATCGCCGTCTCAAGCCGCGCCAGCGAGTCCGCATCCAGTCCGTTGCCCGGCTCATCCAGCAGCCAGATCGGCGCATTGCCCGCGATCACCCGCGCCAGCGTCGCGCGCTTGCGTTGCCCGGTGGAAAGCATCCGCACGGGGATCGCCGCCAGATGCGCGAGCCCCATGGCATCCAGCCCGCGCGCCACATCGCCGCCCTCGAAGCCGGCCCAGAAACCGAGCGCCGCGCCGAGCGTCGCTTCCCGGTCCAGCGCGGCATTCTCGTCCGCCAGCGCCACACGGTCGGTCCGCGCGATCACCCCCGCGCGCGGCTCCAGCAAACCGGCCGCGAGCCGCAACAGGCTGGATTTGCCCACGCCATTGGGACCAGTGACCAGGCCGGCCTCCCCCGGCGTCAGCGCAAAGCTCAGCCCTTCGAACAGCAGGCGCCCGCCGCGGATACAGCCTACATCGTGAAACCGGATGCCACTCACCCGGCCTGATCTTCCAGCGCGTGCATATCGTCGTCCGAAAGCCCGATATGATGGCCGACCTCGTGGATCAGCACATGCGTGATCAGCGCCTCCAGCGACACGCCGGTATCGACCCATTCATCGAGCAAAGGACGACGGTAGAGGTGGATGGTGGCGGGCATGTCTCCCGTGGCGACGGGCTCCCCGATCGGGCGGCCGCTATAGAGGCCGGTCAGCTCGAACGGATCCTCTATCCCCATGTCCATGAGGATCGCGCCCTCCGCAAAATCCTCGACGATCAGCAGCACGCCGGATAGCAGCGCGCGGAATTCCTCCGGCAAGCGCGCCATGGCGTCACGCGCCAGCGCCTCGATCTCGGCGGCGGTGGGCGCGTAACGCCGCGGTTGACCTGTCCCCGTCATCGCTGCGACATAGGCAAATTGTGCGATATGCGCCAGTGAAGGGGAAGCAAGCCATGGTCGATCAATTGAGCGAAGCCGAACGCGCCGATGCGCTGGACGGCCTGCCCGACTGGGATCATGACGAAGCGCGCGATTCGATCACGCGCATCTTCACCTTCGTCGACTTTTCCGAAGCCTTCGCCTTCATGACCCGCGTAGCGCTGCTCGCCGAATCGGCTGATCATCATCCCGAATGGTCCAACGTGTATAATCGCGTCGAAATCCTGCTCACCACGCATGATGCCGGCGGCCTCTCGGAGCGGGATATCGAGATGGCCGAAGCGATCGACGCGCTGGTGGATTAGGGGATTTCAAGCAGGCGTTTTCCGGGTCACACCCCGCCGCCCCATCTTGCGCAATTTGCCCGGCAGCCAGCGTGCGGCAACGGCCATACGATGCGCGGTCTTGCCGACATAGGTGTGGATGGTCTCGCCATGCACAGCCGCCCAGGCGGCTTCGGCGACCTGATCGACCGGCGTCAGTTCGAGTCCGGCGGCGGTTACGCGATCGCGGATAGTCTCGTTCGACCCGACGGGGCTGGCGTTCAACAGCGGCGTCTCGATGAAGCTCGGCACGATCGCGCGCACCTTGATGCCATCGCCAAACCATTCGCCGTCCAGCGCCTCGGTCAGCGCGCGCACCGCGAATTTGGTGGCCGAATAGGTGGCCAGACCGGAAGAGCCGTAAATGGCGCTGGCCGAAGCCGTGTTGAGCAGACACGATCCTGGCGTTTTCGCAAGATAGGCATGGCCGATCCGCGCGCCATTCAGCACGCCCATGAAATTGATCGCCACCACCCGATCCAATTCGGCGAAATCGGTTTGTGCCAGCGGTCCGCCCGATCCGATCCCCGCATTGTTGAATAGCACGTCCAGCCGCCCGCCGCTGACCATCACGAAATCGGACAATGCGGACGCCCATTGGCCCCGATCGGTCACGTCCATCCGGTGCATACTCGCCTGCCCGGCCGGCAGCAGCGCCATAGTCCCCGCCATCCCCGCCGCATCCACGTCCGCTACACCCACGAACCAGTCGCGCGCCGCGAAAAGCTGCGCCGTCGCCCGCCCGATTCCCGAACCGCCCCCCGTAATGAAAATCGCCTTGCGCATCGTGCTGACCCTCTTTTTATTTTTTTGACCAAACCACGTCCGCTTTCCCTGTGAAAGCGGAAATGACGTCGGCCAATTCTGTGCATAAGGTGCGCGCATGAAGGTTTCCGCAATCCACTTCGAAGGTGTGTCCAAATCCTATGCGGGAGCCCTGGCGGTCGATTCGGTCAGCCTGGCGATCGCGTCCGGCAGCTTCGTGGCGCTGGTCGGTACGTCGGGATCGGGCAAATCGACCCTGCTCAAGATGATCAACCGGCTGGTGGAACCCGATTCGGGCGCTGTCCTGATCGGCGAGGCCAGGGCGGATGCGATGGCGCCCCACGTCCTGCGCCGCCGGATCGGCTATGTGTTCCAGTCGATCGGGCTGTTTCCGCACATGACCGTGGCGGAAAATATCGCGATCGGCCTGCGGCTCGAAAGCCAGGATCAAGGAGATCGCGTTGCCGAATTGCTCGATCTGGTCGATCTGCCGCGCGATCATGCCGCACGAATGCCGGATGCGCTCTCCGGCGGCCAGCGCCAGCGCGTCGGCGTCGCGCGCGCGCTGGCGCTGGCACCGCAACTGATGCTGATGGACGAGCCGTTCGGCGCGCTCGATCCCGTTACCCGCGATCAGATCGGCACCGCCTATCGCGCGCTGCATGACCGGCTGGCGCTGACCACGATCATGGTGACGCATGACATGGCGGAGGCGTTGCTGCTCGCGGACCGCTTGCTGGTGATGCAGGCCGGACGGATCGTGGCCGATGCCACGCCGCATGACGTGCTGACAGGTAAAGCGGGACGTGCGGCGGATGCGCTCGTCGCCGTGCCCCGCGCCCAAGCCGAACGCCTGCTGCGGCTGGAGCACGGCGCATGACCGGCGCGCTCGCCCGGCTGCCCGATCTGCTGGCCTCGCATGTGCTGCTCTCCGCCGCGGCATTGCTGCTGGGTCTGGCGATCAGCCTGCCGCTCGCGGTCGCCGCATCCCGCCGGCCGGCATTGGCACGCGCCGCGCTGGGCGCGGCAAGCCTGATCCAGACGATCCCCGCGCTGGCGCTGCTTGCCCTTTTCTATCCCATGCTGCTCGCGCTGTCTGCGCTGGTGGGCGGCGGCATCCCGGCGCTCGGCTTTCTGCCCTCGCTGCTTGCACTCACGCTTTATGCCATCCTCCCCATCCTGCGCAACGCGGTGACGGGGCTGACCGGCCTGGATCCCGCGCTGATCGAGGCGGCGGACGGCGTGGGCATGACCGCGGGACAGAAACTCCGCCTCGTCGAAGCGCCCCTTGCCGCGCCGGTGATGATGGCCGGCATCCGCACCGCCGCCGTCTGGACGATCGGCGCGGCGACGCTCGCCACCACCGTCGGCCAGCCGAGTCTTGGCGATCTGATCTTCGCCGGTCTCCAGACGCAGGATTGGACGCTGGTGCTCACCGGCTGCATCGCCTCTGCGGCGCTCGCGCTTGCGGTGGATGCTCTGCTCGGACTCGTCGCGTTCGGGATTGCCAGGCGACACAAGATCCTTGTCTGGATCGGGCTGGCGTCAATCGCGATCGGGATACTCGCCGCGGCGCTCCCTTCGCTTGCCGTCAATCCCGCATCGCAAAAAACCGTGGTGATCGGTGCCAAGAATTTCTCCGAGCAATATATCCTCGCCCGTCTGATCGGCCAGCGGCTGGAGCGCGCGGGCTATGCGGTCCAATATCGCGAGGGACTCGGGTCGGCGGTCATCTTCCGCGCGCTCGCGGCGGGCGATATCCACGTTTACGTCGATTATTCGGGGACATTATGGGCCAATGAGATGAAGCGGTCTGATACCCCGTCCCGCGCCGCCATGCTGGCTGCTCTCAAAAACTGGGCGGCGGGCGCGCACCGCGTGACCATGATGGGGCCGCTGGGTTTCGAAAATGCCTATGCCATTGCGGTGCGCGGCGACGATGCGGCACGGCTGAAGCTGGAGACGCTGGACGATCTGGGGCGCGCCGCGCCGGGGATGACCCTAGGCAGCGATCTCGAATTTCTCGAACGTCCCGAATGGGCCGCGCTCAAAAGCGCTTATGGCCTCCGCTTCGCCGCCTCTCGTGCTTACAGCCCCACGTTCATGTATCGCGCGCTGGAGAGCCGGCAGGCCGATGCGATCTCCGCCTTCTCGTCAGACGGGCGGATTGCGGCGATGAATTTGAAGGTGCTGGCCGACCCAAGGGGGGCGCTTCCCGGCTATGACGCCGTGCTGCTGGTCTCGCCCCATGTCAGCCGGGATTCCACGCTCCTCGATGCGCTCTGGCCGCTGATCGACGCCATCCCGGTGGAAGCCATGCGCGAGGCGAATTACCAGGTCGATCGCGATGCGGACAAGCAAAGCCCCGAATCCGCGGCACGCTGGCTCGATGGCCGTATCGAACGCGCGAAACCGAATCGATAAGGCAAATGGAGCAGGCGCGGCTTACGCCTGGCCCGGCACGAAGGTCATCGCCACACCGTTCATGCAATAGCGTTTGCCGGTGGGCTTTGGTCCATCGTCGAAAACATGCCCCAGATGCCCGCCGCAGCGGCGGCAATGCACTTCGGTGCGCACCGACATCATCGAGCGATCCATGCTGGTGGCCACGGCATTGTTGAGCGGCCGAAAAAAACTGGGCCAGCCCGTGCCGCTTTCGAATTTCGTGGTGGATGAAAACAGCGGCAGCGCACAGCCTGCGCAGGCGAAGATGCCCTTGCGCTTTTCCTTGTTCAACGGGCTTGTGCCCGGATATTCGGTCTCGGCCTTGCGCAAAACCTTATATTGCGCCGGCGACAGCCGCTTCTGCCATTCGGCATCGCTATAATTGATCTCGAAATTCTTGGCCGCGGCCGGCTCCGACGCGGTCAGCAAGCGCAAACCGAGAAAACCTGCCACGCCCGTGCCCAGTGCGGCGGTGGTGATCAATGTGCGGCGATTGACGCTCATCCTGCAAACTCCTGACGCCCGGACATGCGCTGCCCGGCAAAAGCGGATATGCCATCAATAGCGGGTGATCTCCACCGGCATCGCGGTATAGCCGTTCACGAAACAGGCGGCGACGCGCTGCGGTTCCTCCAGAACATTCACGCGCATCCGGCGCTTGGCCATTTCCGCCAGGAGAATCGTGATCTGCAATTCGGCCAGCCGCGCCCCGACACAGCGATGGATGCCATAGCCGAAAGCCAGATGCCGCCGCGCATTGTCGCGGTCCACCTTGAAACGGTCCGCATCCGCAAACACGCTTTCGTCGCGATTGCCCGAGATATACCAGAGCGCCAATTTATCGCCCTTGGCGATTGGGTGGCCAAACAGATCGGCATCGGCGGTCGCGGTGCGACGCATGTGCGCCAGCGGCGTCTGCCAACGGATCGCTTCCGACGCCGTATTCGCGATGAGGCCCGGATCGGCCTCCAGCTTCGCGCGCTCGTCGGGAAATTTGTCGAGGCCATAGACCAGCCCGCTCATGGTGTTGCGCGTGGTGTCATTGCCGCCCACGATCAGCAGCACGAGATTGCCCATGAATTCATTCTGACTCATCCCGCTCATCGCTTCGGAATGGATCATCATCGAAATGAGATCGGGCGCGGGGGCGGCATGGGCGCGTGCATTCCACAATGTCTGGAAATAGCTGCCCATTTCGAAGAGGATTTCGAGCCGCTGCTTGCGCGTCTCCTCATTGTGCACCAACTCGATATTGCCCGCCCAGTCAGACCAATAAGGCAGCTTGCGCCGGTCTTCCCAGGGGAAATCGAACAGGATCGCCAGCATTTGCGTGGTCAGCTCGACCGAAACGCGATCCACCCAATCGAAGTGCTGGCCTATCGGCAACTCATCCAGCAGGGCAGACGTCCGCGCCCGCATCGATTCGCTCAGCCTTGTCATCTCACTCGGCGTAAAGGCCGGCGCGACCGTGCGGCGCTGATCGGTGTGCTTGGGCCGGTCCATCGCAATGAACATCGGCATGATGAATTCGCTCGCCTGATCCACCGGATCAGCCAGCGTGATCCCGCCATATTCCCAGGATGAGGAATAAAGCTCCGGCAAGGATTCGACATGGACGATCGGCTTATAGGTCGAAACCGACCAATAGGGTCCGAAGGTCGAATCCTCGCAGCGATAGATTGGCGCTTCGGCCCGCAGCCGGCGGAACGGCTCTTCCCACAGATGATCCCGATACAGCGCGGCACGGCTGACATCGAGCGGATCATGCGCAACGACGGCGTCGGGCGCGGGAGCAAGCGTGGCCATAAGTGTCTCCTGGAACTGTCGCGCCTGTGTCCGGCGCTTCGAGTCAGTTGCAGAATGCCACTATTTACATGAGTGTCAACTGCGCGGCTCCAACCCCGCGGCCGGGACGGATTTCTGCCTGCCAAATAGCCTTTTCAATCCACCCGACCCTGATTTCAGCACGCCCCTGCGAAACATCCGTGCGGCGACGAAGATGGTGAGCGCCACCCAGGTCAATTGCCAGCCCAGCGCCAGCAGATGCGGCCAGATGCGGGGATCGGTCGCCCCGCGTGCAGCCATGGAGAAGGGGCTGCTGAACGGGAAGATTTCCGCAAACAGCGCCATATCGGTGCCGGGCTGCGAGGCGGCGGAGGAGGAAAGGCCGAACATCGCGACCTGGAAGATGGTGATCGGCAGCGACAGCATCTGGATTTCGCGCACCGTGGACGCCTGCGCGCCGACGCCGAGAAACACGGCACCGAGCAGCAGATAGGCCATGGTGAAATAGGCCGCGCCGAACACGAAAAACAGCGGGAGGCCGATCGCAGGCTGCAGCGTGGCGAGCGAAAGGCCATTGGTGGGAAAATAATTCAGCCCCTGCGTCGCGAGCAATCCCCAGAACGCCACGAACAGCAAAGCCACGCCGAACATGCCGATCAATTTGCCGAGGAACACCGATTCGAGCGGCACGGCGGCGGCGAGGATCTCAATCACCTTATTGCCCTTTTCCTCGGCCAGCATCCCCACGGCCTGGCCCGCCAGCAGCAGCGTGAGGAAGAAGATGATGAACACTGCGGCAAAGCCGATGCCTTGCCGTCCGCCCTGGGTGGGCGTCTCGCGTTCGATCGGGATCACGCGGGAGTCGGTGAGCCGCTGTCCCGTCGCGAGACCTGCCTTGCCATCGCGCAGCACCTGCTCGGCCAGTTCGGCCAGATAGGCGGCGGACCGATCGCTGCCGCCGCTTCGAAGGATCGTCAGCCGTTCCAGCGGCCCGAAGGCGACGGCATAGACATCATGCTTGCCCTGCGCGAACAGCGCGCGCGCCTGCGCTTCGCCGCGGCCATCGGGCTTGATGATCATCAGATCGGCCGGGCGCTCCGCCATGCTGAAACTCTTGCGCAACTGCCCATCGACAGCCGCGATCTTAGCGCCATCGGCGGCATTGGCGATGAACAGGATCGAGACATTGCCTTTGGTGCTGGTCACCATCTGGCGTGCGCCCAGGCCGCCGATCGTCGCGAAACCGATCATGAAAAACGGCGCCAGCAGGAATAGCAGGAAGGTGGGCGTGAACACCGTCGCGATAAAATCGCGGCGCGCGATGACCAGCGTCTGGCGGACAAGGCGCTTCATTCCACATCCCCCATATTGTCCCGGCCAACGATGCGCACGAACGCATCATGCAGACTGGGCCGCTCGATCGAAAGGCCGGCAATACCATGCCCGCCTTTCATCACGCGCTCCAGCACCGGCTCGATCCCGTCTGCGGGCAACAGGAAGCGAAACCCGTCCCCCGCCGGCACCGCATCGGCCGGAAGCAGAGCCGCCAGGCCATTGCCCGCTACGCGCGGCGTATATAGCGCGTGCATCGGCAGCTTCGCGCGAGCATCGTCCACCGTGCCTTCGAAGCGTCTCCTGCCGCCCGCGATGATCGCCAGCCGGTCGCATAGCCGCTCTGCATGAGCCATCACATGGGTTGAAAAGACGATCGTCGCGCCGCGCTCCTGTTCGGCGCGGATCAGCGCTTCCAGCCGCTCCTGATTCACGGGGTCCAGCCCCGAAAAGGGCTCATCGAGCACGATCAGATCGGGCCGGTGGACGATGGAGCCCAGCAATTGCACGAGCTGTGCCATCCCTTTGGAAAGTTTGCGGATCTTGTCGTCCACCGCATGGCCCAGTCCCGCCGCCTCCAGCAGATCGCCGGCGCGTGCACGCCCTTCCTTCCAGTCCAGACCGCGCAGCGCGCCCATGAAGGCGATCGCTTCCCGACATTTCATCGCCGGATAGAGCCCGCGCTCCTCAGGCAGATAACCGATCCTGTCCCCCACGGCGCGGGGATTGGCATGGCCGAAGATGGTGCGCGATCCGCGATCAGGCTCCAATATGCCCAGCAGCATCCGCAGCGTGGTCGTCTTGCCCGCGCCATTGGGGCCGAGCACGCCATAGATGCGGCCCTGCGGCACCTCCAGATCGACGCCGTCGACCACCAGCCGGTCGCCGAAATATTTGCAGAGTCCGGAGGCCCGGACCACCAGATCATCCGCCATCGACGCCCCGGCTACACAGATACGCTTGCATGAAACTGGTTTCCGATGCTCTCAGCCGCGACATGACCGGCCGATCCTAGTAACAATAGATTTCGGAATGACAAACACGCCATCCCCCTCTCTCTCCACTGCACTCAAGCAGGAAGCGCGCCGCATCGGCTTTGCCGATTGCCGGATCGCGCCCGCCGATGCGGCTCCGCTCAGCGCGGTACGGCTCAACCAGTGGCTGGACGAGGGCTGCCATGGGGAGATGATCTGGATGGAGGAACGCGCGGGCCAGCGCGGCAGCCCGGCGGGGCTCTGGCCCCAAGTCCGCTCGGTCATCATGCTGGGACTGAGCTATGCGCCCGCAGTGGATCCGCTTGCGCTGGAGAAGGAAGGCGGGATCGGGCGCATCTCGGTCTATGCGCAGGGCGGCGATTATCACGATATCCTGAAGCGCAAGCTGAAGGAGCTTGCGCGCTGGCTGGTGGGGCAAGCGGGCGGCGATCTGAAGGTGTTCGTGGATACCGCGCCGGTCATGGAAAAGCCGCTGGCCGAAGCGGCCGGGCTGGGCTGGCAGGGTAAACACAGCAATCTGGTGAGCCGCGATCACGGGAGTTGGCTGTTCCTGGGATCGATTTACACCACACTCGACCTCGAACCCGATGAGCCGGGACGGGACAATTGCGGATCGTGCGACGCCTGTCAGCGCGCCTGCCCCACGGATGCCTTTCCCGCGCCCTATCGGGTCGATGCACGGCGCTGCATTTCCTATCTCACGATCGAGTTGAAAGGGCCGATCCCGCTGGAATTTCGGGAAGCGATCGGCAATCGCATCTATGGCTGCGACGATTGCCTGGCGGTCTGCCCCTGGAACAAATTCGCGGTCAAGGCCGCGGCAAACCTCGCCTTCGCCCCGCGCGCCGAGCTGACCGCACCGGCAATCGGCGATATTCTCGCGCTCGACGACGCCGGTTTCCGGCAGGTGTTCGCAGGATCGCCGATCAAGCGGATCGGGCGGAACCGCATGGTCCGCAATGCCGCCATCGCTGCGGGGAACAGCGGGGACCGGTCACTGCGCGCGCGGCTGGAGCCGTTGCTGGAGGATGAGTCCGATGTGGTTAGCGAGGCGGCAGGCTGGGCGCTGGCGCGATTGGATTAACGGAAAATGCTCAAAATATCCGTTTGTCCCGAGCGCAGTCGAGACACTCAGGACCAAGCGCTACGTCCCTCGACTGCGCTCGGGACAAACGGATATTTTCAGTATTCCCTACCGCGCCAAAGCCGCCACGCAACTCGCCCGGTCCACATCCGCGCCATCGGGCTTGCGCGTATCGACATAGGTCACCACCGGCTCCGCCCCGCTTTTGCGTGCATAGAGATAGGCGTCGAGCACACACACGCCATTGCCGAACTGCAGTTTGCGGCCATTGGCCTCGCGCACATCCTGAGCCGGACGACCGAACAGGCCCGTCAGCGCCCGCGCATCGCGTCCGATCACGGCATCCTGCGCGCCACCGCGGCTCACCTTGCGCGGCACGATCGGATCGGGCGCGCGCGCCGCGGCTTGCGGCCGCGGCCCATTGCTGCCGCAGCCCGCCAGCAACAGCGCGGTGGAGAGGGTGAACAATACGGCTTTCATATGCGTTTCCCGTGGTACAGATGCGTCGCCATCGCCGCGCCGATCACGGGCGCGAGCAGGTTGACGAACGGAACCACAAACAGGCCGGTCACCACAAGCCCGAGGACCAGCCTTTGCGTGCGGGTCGTCTCAAGCCAGCCCCGGACCGCCCCGGCATCCATATGGCGCACCGCGACCATCTCCCCCAGATCGCGGCCCAGCAGCAACGCATTGACCAATGCGAACAGGGCGATCGTGCCCACGCCCGTCACCAGCAGCAACACATAGAGCGGCAGCGCGAGCAGATTGAACAGGATCGCGCGCAGCATTGACGCCAGCCCCATGCGCAGTGACAATGACATGGAAGGATTGCGTGCGTCCGAAGCCACCGCCGGATAATGCCGCCGCTCCACCGCGGCGACCACGCCATCGGCGAACAGCCCCATCACCGCCACCGCGACCGCGCGGAAAAACAGCCAGGTGCCGCCGAACACGGCCAGCCCGGTCAACGCCGCCAATCCGTACAAATCGCTTTCTCCCGCCCAGAAATCGGTGCCGATCCAGCGTGACACCCCGAACCAGAGCAAGGCGCCGAGCAGGATGAAGATGAGCAGGGTGAGGGCGATGACCTTGGCCAGCACCTTCAGGATCGCAGGATCGGAAAGCTGGCCGAGGGAGAGGAAGAAGGCACGGATCATCCGCCCGTGATTGCGCGCCCGCCGCCCGGACGTCAATCGCCCGGTTGCGCCCACCGCCCTTGCGCACTAGGCGGCGATCATATCCAGATATGCGAGGAGCCAGCATTTGAGCGCAGCCACTTATGATATCGTCGCCATCGGCAACGCCATCGTCGACGTCATCGCCAAGGCCGACGACGCCTTTATCGCGCAGGAGGGGCTGAACAAGGGCTCGATGCAATTGCTCTTCACCACCGAAGAGGCCGAAGCGCTCTATGCCAAGATGGCGGCGGGCATCGAAGCCAGTGGCGGATCGGCCGCCAATACGGTCGCTGGCATCGCGGCGCTTGGCGGCACATGCGGCTTCATCGGCCAGGTCGCCAAGGACCAGCTCGGCAATGTATTCGCCCATGACATTCGCGCGCTGGGGGTGACCTTCACCACCGAAGCACGGATCGAAGCCGAACCGCCCACCGCGCGCTGCCTGATCCTCGTCACCCCCGATGGCCAGCGCACGATGAACACCTTTCTCGGCGCATCGCAATTCCTGCCCGCCGCCGCGCTGGACAAGACCATGATCGCCAGCGGGGCGATCCTCTATCTCGAAGGCTATCTCTGGGATCCCGAAGAGCCCCGCGGTGCGATGCGGGAGGCGATCGCGATCGCGCGCGGCGCGGGCCGCAAGGTGGCTTTCACCCTGTCCGACACATTCTGCATCTCGCGCCATCGCGGCGATTTCCTGAAGCTGATCGCGGATGGCGATGTGGATATCCTGTTCGCCAATGAAGCCGAAATCCTGTCGCTCACCGAATTGGACGATTTCGAGGCCGCCGTAAGCCGGATCGCAGCGCAGGTGCCGCTGCTGGTGGTCACCCGTTCGGAGCAGGGCGCGATCGCGGTGAAGGATGGCGCGCGTTTCGCCGTGCCCGCCGAGCCGATCGACGCCGTGGTCGATACCACGGGCGCGGGCGATCTCTTCGCGGCCGGTTTCCTGGCCGGTCAGGCGCAGGACCGTTCGGTCGAGGACAGTCTGACCATGGGCGCGATCTGCGCCGCGGAGATCATCTCCCATTATGGCGCGCGACCCGAGGCCGATCTGAAGGCCGTCATCGCCCAGCGCTTCGGCTGACTCCGGCCCTCTGACGGACACAAAAAAGGGGAGGCCGACGCCTCCCCTTTTTCTTTGCGCTTGTCGCGCGCGATCAGAGATCGGGTACGGGCGGCACCGGCTGCGGCGGCGCGTCGGTATCCGTCTCATGCACTTCGACATGGCCCAGACCGACATGGCTCTTGCGATAGCCATAGAGGAAATAGACCACGAGGCCGATGGCAGCCCAGCCGACGAACATCAGCTTGGTTTCCGTGCCGAGGCTGAAAAACAGATAGATGCAGCCCGCCACCGCGATCGGCGCAGTGATCATGATCGCCGGGGTCCGGAAAGGACGCTTGCGGCTTGGATCGGTGCGACGCAGCACCAGCACCGCGATCGACACGGCGGCAAAGGCGAACAGCGTGCCGCTGTTGGAAATATCCGCCAATTTGCCGACCGGGAAGAAGGCCGCGAACATCGCCACGAAGATGCCGGTCAGGATCGTGATCACATGCGGCGTATGGAATTTGGGGTGGATCTTGGAAAAGACCGCGGGGAGCAGACCATCGCGGCTCATCACGAAGAAAATGCGGGTCTGGCCGAACATCATCATCAGGATGACCGACGGCAGCGCAAGGCCAGCGGCCAGGCCGATCAGATTGCCGATCTGGGGCCAGCCGATTTCGCGCAGCGTCCAGGCCAGTGCTTCCTTGGAACAGACCACGGCGTCGTGGCCGGTGGATGCGATGCTGTTGGCGCAAGCCTGCGCCAATTGGGTGCTGCCGGGAGGCAGCGCTGCGCCATCGGGGCCGAGCATCGGCTGTGCGCCCACGCTGCCGATCACGCCGGCCGCGACGAGGATATAGAAGATGGTGCAGATGGCGAGCGAGCCGATCAGGCCGATCGGCATGTTGCGCTGCGGATTCTTGGTTTCCTCGGCTGCAGTCGAAACCGCGTCGAAACCGACATAAGCAAAGAAGATCGACGCTGCAGCCGCCGAGACGCCCGCAAAGCCCAAAGGCGAGAAGGGCGTGAAATTCTCCATCTTCATCACCGGCACTGCCAGGATGATGAACAATGTCAGCGCGGCGACCTTGATCGCCACCAGCACCGCATTGACCGCCGCACTTTCCTTGGTGCCGATTACCAGAAGCCAGGTGACCAGGCCCGCAATCGCCATGGCGGGCAGATTGACGATCCCGCCATCATAAGGGCCGCGCACCAGCAGATCGGGAATATCGATCGAAAATGCGTTTTCGAGCAGGCCGACCACATAGCCGGACCAGCCCACCGAAACCGCGCCCGCCGCCACCGCATATTCCAGGATCAGCGCCCAGCCGACCATCCATGCGATAAGCTCGCCCATCACGGCATAGCTATAGGTATAAGCGGAACCCGATACGGGGACCATCGCGGCCATTTCGGCGTAGCAGAGCGCGGCGACGGCGCAGACGAAGCCGGCGATGATGAACGACAGCATCATGCCTGGCCCGGCTTTTTGCGCGGCCTCTGCGGTCAGAACGAAGATGCCGGTGCCGATCACGGCACCGATGCCCAGCATGGTAAGCTGGAATGCGCCCAGAGAGCGGGTCAGTGATTTTTTCTCGGCGGTGGCTAAAATGGCGTCGAGTGGCTTGATGCGCCCGAATATCATCTATGATTTCCCCTTGGTGCGCGGGGGCGGTTGCCGCCTGCCCGCGAACTGTGATGCGGGGAACCTAGCCGCTATGTGGAGGAGCGCAATCCCCTATCGCGCCAGCATCGGGCCAAGCGGTCTACCCGCAAAGATGTGGACGTGGAGGTGCGGCACTTCCTGATGCCCGTCCTGTCCGATATTGGCGAGCAACCGGTATCCCGGCGCGACCATACCGGCCTCGCGGGCGACGTTGCCCACCGCACGGACGAAGCCCGCGATCTCTGCATCATCGGCGCGCGCGGAGAAATCGTCCCAGGATACATAGGCCCCCTTGGGGATCACCAGGATATGATGCGGCGCCTGCGGATTGATGTCGTGAAAGGCCAATGCGAAAGCGTCTTCATACACGGTGCTGTTGGGGATATCCCCGCGCAGGATCTTCGCAAAGATATTTTGGTCGTCATAAGGCTGGGTGGCATCGATCGGCATGGCTTCAATCCTGTGGCCTGGCGGCTTTTTCATCCAGTCCGGACACGCCTTCGCGGCGCTCCAGCTCGGCAAACACGTCTTCGAAGCCGAGATCCATGTCCGCCAGCAGCACGCCCAGGTGAAACAGCAGATCGGCCGCCTCTGATGTGACGCCCGCGCGATCGCCCTCCATCGCGGCGATCACGGTTTCCACCGCCTCCTCACCCAATTTCTGCGCGATCTTGGCGCGGCCCTTGGCGGTCAGCCTGGCAACATAGGAGGATGCGGGATCGCCTGAACGGCGGTCGCGGATCGTGGATTGCAGCGTTTCGAGTGTTCCGGCCATCGCGCCATGTGCCGCGGGTGACCGGGGAGCGTCAAGCGCTTGTATCGGGCTTGTGGCTGCGGCGGATGCGGCTGGAGCGGCGGCCGATCGCAACCCCGGCGATACCCGCCACGAACAGGCTGAGATTGCCATGTTCGGAAAGCTGTTCGGCGTTCCACCATTCGGCATGGCCCAATAGGGCGATCATCGAGACCGCCAGTGCTGCGGCCGCGATCATATGCCACGCTTTGACCATGCCCATGCCCTTACCCCGATAACGCAACCGCAAAGGCGGTCATGCCCGGGCGCTACGCAAGCGCCCTGCCAGTATCACCAGATTCGCCGATCTGGGACCGCATCGATAGTTAATGCCCGAAACGATATTCTGGTTAATGTAAGCCGCGCCGACATTAACCATCAGCGGGCGACGGGAACCCTGACCGCGATGCCGGCATCGGCGAGCGCGCCATGCGCATCGCCGATGCTCGCCTCCCCGAAATGGAAAATGGAGGCGGCCAGCACCGCACTGGCATGGCCCTGCAATATGCCTTCCACCAGATGGCCCAGCTTGCCCACCCCGCCGCTGGCGACCACTGGAACGGACACCGCATCGGCGATCGTGCGCGTGAGCACCAGATCATAGCCGTCGCGCGTGCCATCGCGATCCATCGAAGTGACCAGCAATTCGCCCGCGCCCAGATCGGCCAGTCGGATCGCATGTTCCACCGCATCGATTCCGGTTTCGCGGCGGCCGCCATGGGTGAAGATCTCCCAACGCCCCTCGGCCACCTTGCGCGCGTCCACCGAGGCGACCACGCACTGGCTGCCGAAACGCGCCGCCATATCCGCCACCAGTTCAGGCCGCGCGACGGCGGCGCTGTTCACCGCCACCTTGTCCGCCCCCGCCAGCAGCAAAGCGCGGGCATCATCGGGCGTGCGCACGCCGCCGCCCACGGTGAGCGGCATGAAACACACTTCCGCGGTGCGCCGCACCATATCGAGCAAGGTGCCGCGACCTTCATGCGTGGCCGAGATATCGAGAAAGCAAAGCTCGTCCGCCCCCGCCGCATCATAGGCCCGCGCCGCCTCCACCGGATCGCCGGCATCGCGCAGATCGACGAAATTGACACCCTTCACCACGCGCCCGTCACGGACGTCGAGGCAGGGGATGATCCGCGCGCGGACGGTCATTGGACTATGCCGTTGAATAAACCGTTTGCCCCGAGCGTAGTCGAGGGACGTGGGGAAACATCGGAACGTGTTTCGACTGCGCTCGACACAAACGGATTCTGGTAGCCCCTCACTGCGCCGCCACTGCCAGCGCTGCCGCCAGATCCAGCCGCCCGTCATACAGCGCCCGGCCCGTGATCACGCCTTCGATTCCGTCGCGCGCGTGGATCGAGAGCATATGGATATCGCCGATGCCCGCCACGCCGCCGCTGGCGATCACCGGAATATCGGTGGCACGCGCCAGATCGACCGTGGCCTGCACATTGCAGCCCTTGAGCAATCCATCGCGGCCCACATCGGTAAACAGCAATGCCGCCACGCCCGCATCCTCGAAGCGCCGCGCCATATCCGTGACGGTCACATCGGACACATCGGCCCAGCCCTCGGTCGCCACCATGCCATCGCGCGCATCCACGGCGACGACGATGCCACCGGGAAAGTCTTGTGCCGCCGCTTTCACGAAATCGGGATCCTTGAGCGCCGCCGTGCCGATCACGACGCGCGCCACACCCAGATCGAACCAGCCCTCGATCGCCTCACGGTTGCGGATGCCGCCACCCAATTGCACATGGCCGGGAAAACGCGCCACGATGGCCTTCACCGCTTCGCCATTGACCGAAGCGCCCGCAAAGGCACCGTCCAGATCGACGACATGAAGGTATTCGGCCCCCGCCTCGGCAAACAGCATCGCCTGTGCGGCGGGATCATCCCCATAAACGGTCGCGCGTTCCATATCGCCTTCGGCAAGACGCACGACCTGACCGGCCTTCAGATCGATGGCCGGGAAAACGATAAGGCTCATGGCCGCCACTCCAGAAAACGGGCAAGGAAATCGAGCCCGTAACGCTGGCTCTTTTCGGGATGAAACTGAACACCCAGCATGTTCGCACGGCCGATCGCGGCGGTCACGGGGCCGCCATGATCGGTGACTGCCAGGATGTCGGTGCCTTCATAGGCGAAACTGTGCAGGAAATAGGCTTCGCCAGGCGCGATCAGCGGATGATCGACGGCGGGCACGACATCGTTCCAGCCCATATGCGGAATCTTGACTGCGGGATCATGCGACTGCAGCGCGGTCACGCGTCCGGCGATCCAGCCAAGGCCGGGATGCGCGCCATGTTCCTCGCCCTCGCCCGCCATGAGCTGCATTCCGACGCAGATACCGAGGAAGGGCGTGCCGCCCTCGATCACGGCCGCATCGAGCGCATCAGTCATGCCCGAAATCGCGCGCAACGCATTGGCGCAGGCAGCGAAGGCGCCGACGCCGGGCAACACGATCCGTCCCGCGCGGCGAACGATTGCGGGATCGGCGGTGACGTCAATCGCACTGGCTCCCGCCGCTTTCAGCGCATTATGGACCGAATGGAGATTGCCCGCGCCATAATCGATCAGCGCGATGTTATCAGACATCCGTGCCAGCGCCGCCCAGCGTGCCCTTGGTCGAGGGGATGCTATCCGCCTTGCGCGGATCGATCTCGATCGCCTGACGCAACGCGCGGGCCAGCCCCTTGAACGCGCTTTCGATGATGTGATGATTGTTGCGGCCGTAGAGATTCTCGACATGCAGCGTGATGCCGGCCGATCCCGTGAACGCATGAAACCAGTGTTCGAACAATTCGGTATCCATCTCGCCCAGCCGCGGCTGGCTGAACGCCGCCTTCCAGACGAGGAAGGGACGTCCCGAAATGTCGATTGCCACGCGGGTCAGAGTCTCGTCCATCGGCGAATAGGCCGCGCCGAATCGCGTGATCCCGCGCCGGTCGCCCAGCGCCTGGCTGAACGCCTCGCCGATCGCGATCCCCGAATCCTCGGTCGTGTGATGCTGATCGATGTGCAGATCCCCCGCAATCTTCACATCGAGATCGATGAGAGAATGGCGTGAAAGCTGCTCAAGCATGTGATCGAGGAAACCAATGCCCGTGGAGACCGAATAAATTCCGGTTCCATCGAGGTTCAGGGAAACGTCGATCGAGGTTTCCTTGGTCTTGCGGCTGATCGTGGCGGTGCGCATGGCGGCTCCTATAGCGCGCCGGAAAGCTGGCGCAATGTCTTGACCCGCACGGCGCATACGTTCACCTAGGCCGACATGAGCGAAGACGCCCCTGACAGCCTGATTCCCTATGACGAGATCGTCCAGGAAGCGCTGCGCGCCGTGGTCGGTCGCGTGCTGGGGCAGATCGCGGTCACCGGCGGGCTTCCGGGCGAACATCATTTCTACATCACCTTCAAGACCGGCGCGCCCGGCGTGGCGATCCCCACGCATCTAAGCCAGCGCTTTCCGGACGAGATGACGATCGTGCTCCAGAATAAATTCTGGGATCTGAAGGTGAATGACGATGGTTTCGAGGTGAAGCTGAGCTTCAACCAGATTCCGGCGCATCTGGTGATTCCTTTTTCCGCGGTCACCGGCTTCGTCGATCCCGCCGTCAATTTCGCGCTGCAATTCCAGGCGCAGGGCGAAGACGACCATGCCGAGCCCGATCGCGCGGAGAATGACGGCCCGGTGGTCACCGCCGAAGACGGTTCGAACGTGGTGACGGTGGATTTCGGCCGCAAGAAATGACGGTTCGCTAGGGACGTCACCCCGAACGGTGGCTTTTTGCGTTTTTAGCCGACAAACCCGCCGTCATGCTGAACTTGTTTCAGCATCCATTGTGTCGCCACGCTGATGGTCGGGACTTTGAAACGGACCCTGAAATCAGTTCAGGGTGACGATGGAGCGATATGACTCACACCCGCACTGAAACCGACAGCATCGGCCCGATCGACGTGGCGTCGGACGTCTATTGGGGCGCACAGACCCAGCGGTCGATCGAGAATTTCCCGTTCGCTGCGCAGGAACGGATGCCGATTGGCATCGTCCATGCGCTGGCTTTGGTGAAGCAGGCGGCGGCGCGGGTGAATCGCAAACATGGCCTGGCCCCCGAAATCGCCGACGCCATCGAATCCGCCGCCGCCGAAATCGTCTCGGGCGCGCTGGACGATCAATTCCCGCTGGTGATCTGGCAGACCGGCTCCGGCACCCAATCCAACATGAACGTGAACGAGGTGATCGCCGGGCGCGCCAATGAAATGCTGGCCGGCACGCGCGGCGGCAAAGCGCCGGTACATCCCAATGATCACGTCAATATGAGCCAATCCTCCAACGACAGTTTCCCGACCGCGCTACACATCGCCGCCGCGCGCGCCGCGACCGATCAGCTTTTTCCAGCGCTCGAACGGCTCCGCAGCGCGCTAGAAGCCAAGTCGCAGGCTTGGGAGGATATCGTGAAGATCGGCCGCACGCATTTGCAGGATGCGACGCCGCTGACACTGGGCCAGGAATTCTCCGGCTATGCCCACCAGCTTTATCGCAGCCGCAACCGGATCGATCCCGCCGTGATGCACGGCATGATGCAGCTTGCGCAGGGGGGCACTGCGGTGGGCACCGGGCTGAATGCGCCCGCGGGGTTCGGTGAAGACTTCGCCGCCGAAATCGCCAGCCTCACCGGCCTGCCCTTCGTCACCGCGGAAAACAAGTTCGAGGCCTTGGCGTCAAACGACCCTTTGGTGCATCTTTCCGGTACGCTGAACACGCTGGCGGTGGCGCTCACCAAGATCGCCAACGATATCCGCCTGCTCGGATCCGGCCCGCGCTCGGGCATTGGCGAATTGATCCTGCCGGCCAATGAGCCCGGCAGCTCGATCATGCCCGGCAAGGTGAACCCCACCCAATGCGAGATGCTCACGATGGTGGCCGCGCAAGTGATCGGTAATCATCAGGCGGTCACGATCGGCGGGATGCAGGGGCATCTGGAGTTGAACGTGTTCAAGCCTCTGATCGGTGCCAATGTGCTGCGCTCGATCGATCTGCTGAGCGTGGGGATGGAGAGTTTCGCCGAACGGACCGTGGACGGCATGGAGCCGGATCGCGCACGCATCGCCGATCTCGTCAGCCGCTCCTTGATGCTGGTCACCGCGCTCGCCCCGGAAATCGGTTATGACAATGCTGCCAAGATCGCCAAGCACGCCCACGAGCAAGGGCTGACGTTGAAACAAGCAGGCCTGGCGCTGGGGCTGGTGGATTCGGAAACTTTTGATCGGATCGTGCGTCCTGAAACGATGCTCGGGCGTTAAGCCATGGACGAACAAGGGAGACTATCATGATCGGCAAGGTGATCGGCGCATTGGTTGGCCGCGAAATCGACAAGCGCGATGGCCAAGGCGGCCTGAAGGGCGCTGTGATCGGTGCGGCGGCGGCAGGCGGATTGCGCCGGCTGGGTCCATTGGGGCTGATCCTGGGCGGTGCCTATGTCGCCAAGAAGGCGCTGGATCGTAGACGTAACCGGAGCGTCTGACCTAAAGTTGGATGGTGATCGCGGCGAGCTAGCCGTTCCGCGCTTCCTCCGCCAACGCCCCCGCGCGATCCGCCGCCGCTTTCAGCGTGCGATGGATCAGCGTGTAGATGGCGGCATCCTCATCCAGCACATCCAGCCCCGCGCGCGTCGTTCCTTTCGGACTGGCGACGCGATCAGCCAATATTGCCGGCGATTCGGGCGATGCGCTGGCGAGTGCCGCCGCCCCCTCCACGGTCGCCAAAGCCAGCGCCTGGGCTTGATCCGCGGTGAAACCCAGTTTCTCGGCCCCTGCCGCCATGGCGTCGATGAAGCGATAGACGAAGGCCGGGCCTGATCCGGAGACCGCAGTGCCAGCGTCGATCAGCGCCTCGCTCTCCACCCACAATGCCAGCCCGAGCGGCGTGGCCAGCGCGTCCGCCATCGCCTTTGCGTCGCCCTTGCTGGCGTGAAGCAAAGCGACGCCCTTGCCGAGTGCGGCGGGAAGATTGGGCATCAGCCGGACGATCGCGCTCGCATCGGGCAAGCGGGCGGCAAGGCTCGCGCCATCCACGCCGGCCATGATCGAGATGATCGCGCTGCCCTTGATGGACAGTCCCGCGCTCGCCGCTGCAAAAATCTGCGGCTTTACCCCGAGCAACAACGCCGCGGGCGGCGCTTCGCCCTGCGGCGGTGCCGCGAGCAGGCGGACGCCGGCGGGTGCCTCCGTGCGGCTGGGATCGATCACCGTGACCGCCGCCGGATCGAGACCGGTTTCCAGCCAGCGCGCGAGCATGGCGCCCGCCATATTGCCACAACCCAGCAGCCAGAGTGGGTGGGTGGGCGAAAAGGGATAATGTGTCATCCGCCGCCGATTAAGCGAGTTTGCCGGCGGCGCAAAGGGCCAGCGTCGTATAAAATGGGTCGTCCACTGGACCGGCGCGCCTTGTGCTTAACGCGAAGCCTTCACAGCGCCCGCCGGCGATCCGCTGCGACCGGCCATGGGCGCGGGCGTGCCAGCCCGTACGCTCATCAATCCATTGAGCTTCGCCTTGAAATTGGCGAGGTCGGAGCCGCTGAGCAGCGAGGTCGTGGTGAAGGAAATCGAGCGCGGATTGATCGCCACGCCATTCTTGTAAAGCTCGTAATGCAGATGCGGCCCGGTCGAAAGCCCGGTGGAGCCGACATAGCCGATCACCTGCCCCTGGCGCACGCGCGCGCCTGCGCTCACGGCGATCCGGCTCATATGCGCATAGGCCGTGCCGATCCCGCCGGCATGGCTGAGCTTCACGAAATTGCCATGCCCGCCATGCCGCCCCGCAAAGGCGACAATGCCATCGGTGGCGGCATAGATGGGTGCGCCATAAGGCGATCCGAAATCCATGCCCTTGTGGAACCGCGAATAGCCCAGCAGCGGATGACGGCGCATCCCGAAGCCCGATGTCACGCGCGATGAGGAGACTGGCTGCGCCATCGCACCGCGCTTCTGGCCGACGCCGGATGCTTCGAACCATTCGGTGCGGCCGTCCACGCTCCACTGCATCAGACGGACCTGGCGCTTGCCTCTGTCCAGCCCGGCATAGAGCAGATCGCCGGTTTCCACCTCGCCGGTTTCGGCGCGCGCCTGCTCCACGATGATATCGAACCGGTCGTTCGCGCCGACGTCGCCGATCGACATCTTGCCGGCCAGCGCCTTAATATAGGTTTCCACCGCCTTGGCGGGCGCACCCGCGGCGCGCGCCGAGCGATAAAGGCTCGATCCCGCCACACCCTGAATGCGCAGCGGCGTATGATCCACCGCGATCGGAATGCGCGTCAGCGCCAGCGCGCCGTTCACGCGGGTCACTTCGAGCCGCAGATCGAAGCGCGCCCGGAAGGCCAGCAGATCGAGCGGCCGCGCCTGGCTGCGATTGGCGCGGCGGCCCAGCGTCACATCCATGCGCGTGCCCGGCCTGATATCGCCGAGTGCCACCGCACCGGAAACAAGCTCCGCCACGCGGCTTGCCTCGGCTTCGGCCACGCCCGCGCGGGTCAGCACGCGCGCAAAGCCATCGCCCTGCCCCAATGTTGCGACCAGCTCCATCGTGGGGCGTTCGGGAATATCGGTGAGCGGCACCACCGCATCGGTCGCGGCCATGCGCCGCCCGGTATCCCCGCCCAAGGCGAGCGGGGAGATGGCTTGGGCGCGCGCTTCATCCCATTGCGCTTCGGGCATGGCCGGCGGCGAGACCGCGTTCAGCGGCGCAAAGCCGGGAGACATGTAAATGGCTGAGGCACACAGGATCGTGCAGGTGACGAGACCGCGAAACCATTCACGCGATCCGACGCGCGCACCCAGATCGGGGACGAGATCCACATCGATGAATGCGGCTTCCAGACGCTGCCATGGCGTCAGCCTGGCAATTTTGCGCCCAAATGCGGGCGCGACCGGCGCAGGCAGTGCATGATCCATAGACAGCGCTGCGGTGGCTCCGCCTGCGCCAAAACCATGGTCACTACGCTGATACAAGGCTGTGCGCCCCCCGGAACCGTGAAATACTTGCCCTGCGGTTCTTTTGAACCGACCCGGCCCTTTGTCTGTGGACCGATCTGGTTAAAGTCAAATTAAGATGGTTAACATCCCCCCAAAGCGCGACGAGCCGTGCCGTTCAGCGGTTTGGCGCATGGAACCTTAATTTTAACAGCATGATGCTTGCGCCCGGCGTCCGGATTGCCGATCTTGCATTTCATGAGCCAGTTCGCGCGAAGCCCGGTCACGGCCATCCTCGGCCCCACCAATACGGGCAAGACCCATTTGGCGGTGGAGCGCATGTGCGGCCATTCCTCCGGCATGATCGGCTTTCCGCTGCGGTTGCTGGCGCGCGAAGTCTATGATCGCGTGGTCGGCATCAAGGGCAAGGACCAGGTCGCGCTGATCACCGGCGAGGAAAAGATCCTGCCCCCCAAGGCGCGGTGGTTCCTCTGCACCGCCGAATCCATGCCTGTCCTGAGCGGCCGGCCTGGCCGGCAAGCCGAAGGACCTCTGGACCGTGATGTCGCCTTTGTCGCGCTGGACGAGGCGCAGATCGGCGCAGACCCCGGACGCGGTCATGTCTTCACCGATCGGCTGCTGCGCGCGCGCGGGCGGGAAGAGACGATGATTCTCGGCTCTGAAAGCCTCAAGCCCCTGATCCGAAACCTCGTCCCCGATGCTGAGATCATTACCCGCCCGCGCTTTTCCACGCTGAGCTATGCCGGAGCCAAGAAGCTCTCGAAGCTCCCGCCGCGCTCCGCCATCGTCGCGTTCAGCGCGGAAGAAGTCTATGCCGTAGCCGAGATGCTCCGCCGGCTGAAGGGCGGTGCCGCGGTCGTGATGGGCGCGCTTAGCCCACGCACCCGCAATGCGCAGGTGGATATGTTCCAGGCGGGCGAGGTCGATTATCTCGTCGCCACCGACGCGATCGGCATGGGGCTGAACATGGATGTGGCGCATGTTGCCTTCGCAGGCCTCGCCAAATTTGATGGCCGCCGCCGCCGCAGGCTCTCGCTGGCGGAGATGGCGCAGATCGCGGGCCGCGCCGGGCGGCACCAAAAGGACGGCACTTTCGGCACGCTGGGCGCGGAGGATGGCGGCATCCGCTTCACACCCGAGGAAATCGAGCGGATTGAGGAGCATCGTTTCCCGCCGCTCGACCATCTTTTTTGGCGCGATGGCCTCCCAGATCTGTCGAGCCTCGATGCGCTGATCGGCGCGCTGGAGGCGCGCCCCACCCAGCCGATGCTCCGCGCTGCGCCGGAAGCGATCGACTTGGCGGTGCTCAAGCGACTGGCGGGCGAACCCTGGGTGCGCGAACGCACCACCGATCCGGCGATGGTCCGCCGCCTCTGGGCCGCATCGGGTCTGCCCGATTTCCGCAAGTCTGGCGCGGATCACCACAGTCGTCTCGCCGGCCGCGTGTTCCGGCATTTGAGCGAGGGCACGGGGCATGTGCCGGTGCCCTGGTTCGCCGACGAGATCGCGCGGCTCGATTCGGTGCAGGGCGATGTGGAGACGCTGGCGGGCCGGCTCGCCGCCACGCGCACCTGGGCCTATATCGCGCACCGCCCGGACTGGATGGCCGATCCCGCGCATTGGGCCGAGCGCACGCGCGCGTTGGAGGAAAAGCTTTCCGACGCGCTGCACGCAAAACTCACCCAGCGTTTCGTCGATCGCCGCACCGCCGTGCTGATGCGCGAGATTGGCAGCGATCCCGATTCGATCCCCGTCACCATCGCCGAGGATGGCGAAGTCCGCGTGGATGATGAGCCGATCGGGCGGCTCGACGGATTCCGCTTCACCGTGGCCGCCGATGCCCGGCTGGCGGACCGACGCAAATTGCTGGCCGTGGCCGAGCGGCGGCTGGGCCGGGAGTTGAGCCGCCGCGCCGCCGCACTCGCCGCCGCCCCGGATGAGGATTTCACGCTCGATACCGCGGCGAGCGGCCCCCTGTCGATCGCATGGGCGGGCTTCAGGGTCGCGCATCTCGCTCCTGGAAAAACCCTGCTGGCGCCGCGGGTGAAGCCGGATCGCGCGCTGGATGCGCTGGACGAACCCGTGCGGCGCACGGCGATCGAACGGCTCGATCGCTGGCTGGCCGCGATGCTCGCCAGGCATCTGAAGCCGCTCCAGCGCATTGCCGATGCCGCGCGCGATGCCGCCATGACGCCGCCGCTGCGGGCGTTGCTGGCGCCGCTGGCTGAATCCGGCGGATTATCCCCCCGTGCGCCGCTCGACCAGGCGCTGGCCGCGCTCGATCGCGATGGTCGCCATCAAGCCCGCAGGCTGGGGCTCGTGATCGGTGCGCTCGATCTCTTCAACCCGCAATTGCTCAAGCCCGAGGCGATACGATGGCGGGCGGCGTTGCGCGCGGTGCGACAGGGCACGGCGATGCCGCCCATGCCTGCGCCTGGTGTCGTCACCCTCGCGCATCCGTCAGCGCTGCCCGAATTCCGTACGCTCGGCGCGCAATCGCTCCGGATCGATCTGGCCGAGCGGATCGCCCGCGCCGCGCATGACGGGCGCGACGGGCGCAAACTGTTCCTACCCGATCCTTCGCTCGCCACGTCACTGGGTCTTTCGACGGACTCGCTCGCGCGGCTGATGCGGCTGCTGGGGTTCGAAACCCACGAAGCGGGCTGGCGTTATCGCGGGCGCACCCGGCCGCGCGAGATCCGCGCCGTTCACCCCGGCAATGCCTTTGCCGAATTGGGAGTGCTTGTCGCGAATGGGGGCTGAGCGGGAAAGCGAAACGCAGCGGATCGACCGCTTTCTGTGGTTCGCGCGTTTGTGCAAAAGCCGCAGCGCGGCGCAGGCGCTTTGCGAGAAGGGGCATATCCGCCTTGATGGCCGCCGGATCGATCGTGCGCATTGCCCGGTGCGCACCGGTAGCGTGCTCACCCTGCCCTTGCCCGGTGGCATCCGCCTGATCCGCATAGACCGGCTGCCGGTTCGGCGCGGTCCGCCCGTGGAAGCCGCCACGCTGTATGTTGATCTGGCTATCGATCCGGTAAAGAAATCCTCGGATTGACGAAGCGCGAGGGCGGGAATAGCAGGGCGACATTGATCTGAAGCACGTCCCGGCCGGAAATCCGGTTTTCCCCGCTTATCGGGACGTACTCTAGGAGGACTGCCCCAATGACCTATGTCGTCACCGATGCCTGCATCCGCTGCAAATATATGGATTGCGTGGAAGTATGCCCCGTGGACTGCTTCTATGAGGGCGACAACATGCTGGTGATCAATCCCAGCGAGTGCATCGATTGCGGCGTGTGCGAGCCGGAATGCCCGGCCGAGGCGATCCTGCCCGATACCGAGAGCGGGCTTGAGCAGTGGCTGGAGCTGAACAACACTTTCTCGGCGCAGTGGCCAAACATCACGCGCGCCCGCCCCGCGCCGGACGATGCGGACTCGTTCAAGAATACCGAAGGCAAGTTTGAAAAATACTTCTCCCCGGAACCCGGCCAGGGCGACTGATCCGCCGCGTCTGACGCTACGGTTTCCAGACCAGTCCGCAACAAAAGACTGCGGGCTGGCATTTTTGTTACGAATCTGCTAAATGGCGCTCATCGAACGCGGATGCTCCCTGCACGCCGCGATGGAGAGTCACACCTATCTGATCGCCGGACATGGCCGTTCGTCATCTTGCCCACAGAGGCAGGCGACCCATTTCCGGTCAAATTCTCCCATGGAAAGGTCTATCACCTATGGCTTCCAAGGCGCTGTCCTTCGACGTCGGCGATTATGTCGTTTACCCCAAGCACGGCGTTGGCCGTGTCATCGAACTCCAGAGTACCGATATTGCAGGAATGCAGCTCGAACTTTACGTGCTGCGTTTCGAAAAGGAGCGGATGACGCTCCGCGTGCCCACCAACAAGGCCGAAAGCGTCGGGATGCGTAAATTGTCTTCGGACAAGACGCTCAAGGAAGCGCTCGAAACGCTCAAGGGCAAGCCCAAGGTGAAGCGCACCATGTGGTCGCGCCGCGCGCAGGAATATGAAGCCAAGATCAATTCGGGCGATCTCGTGTCGATCGCCGAAGTGGTCCGCGATCTCTTCCGCGCGGACGATCAGCCCGAGCAGAGCTATTCCGAACGCCAGATCTTCGAAGCGGCCACCAGCCGCCTCGCCCGCGAACTCGGTGCGATGGAAGAGACGGACGAAGTTGGCGCACAGACCAAGATCCTCGAAATCCTGAACAAGGCGGCACCGCTGCATGTGAAGGAAAAGGCCGAATAATCCGGCCGTTTCGATCGAAAACAACCAGAAGGGGCGGTCCGCAGGGGCCGCCCTTTTTGTTGGGGGTGGACAGGCCACGCCCGTAACTGTATTATTATAGCAATACAGCTAGGAGCCTGATCATGCGCACCCTCATTGTAGCCATCCCTTTCCTGTTCGTCACCGCCTGCTCCCCTTCCGAAGCGGGCAGCAAGCCCTCGGGCGTGTCGGGTGCCCGCAGCTTTGCGGTCTCGGGCTTCGACTCGGTCTCGCTCACGGGGCCGGATAATGTGATCGTGCGCGTCGGCGGGCCGCCGTCGGTCACCGCGACGGGCGACACCGGCATATTGGCGCGGCTCACCGTGGAAGTCGTCGGCAATCAGCTCAGGATCGGGCGCGATAAGTCATCCGGTCTAAGCTGGGGCGGCAGCAAGGGCGCGGCCACCGTGACGGTGGCCCTGCCCGCGATCAAGGCCGCGTCGGTCGCCGGATCGGGCGATATGGATATCGATGCCGTGACGGGGGCCAGCTTCGATGGCTCCATCGCGGGTTCGGGCGGACTGAACATCCGCCAGATCAAGGCGGACGTGCTATCGCTTGATGTCGCCGGATCGGGTGATGCCAAACTGGCGGGAACGGCAGGTCGCGCCCAATATTCGATCGCGGGTTCCGGCGGGATTGACGCTGGCACGCTGACCGCCGGAGACGCCGATATCTCGGTGGCGGGTTCGGGCGGCGTGACGGCGGGCGCCACCGGCCATGCCAGCGTTTCGATCGTCGGATCGGGCGACGTGGAGATCATCGGCGGAGCCAAGTGCAGCGTCTCGAAGATCGGATCGGGCGATGTCACCTGCACCCGCTGAGGGCACGCGCCGCTTGCAGGCCGCCGTTGCTGCCGTCATGATCCGGAGATGACCCCGCGCTTCCTAATCGCCGCCCTGTTGATGCTGCCCGGCCCGGCCCTCGCCGCCGACCGCGTTGCGACCGTCACCAGCTTCGACCGGATCCGCGTGGATGGCCCCTATCGCGTGGAAATCGTGACGGGGCGCGGAACCTCGGCGAAGATCAGCGGCGACCGCGCGGCGATCGACCGGGTGGACATCGCCGTCCAGGGCACATTGCTCACCATCCGCACCAACCGCACCGCATGGCAGGGCGGCTGGCCGGATGACGAGAAGGGCGGCCCGGTCATCATCCGGCTCACCACGGGCGAATTGCGTGGCGCTGCCATTTCCGGCAGCGGCAGCGTGATGATCGACAAGGTGCGCGGCCCCCGTCTCAGCCTGGCAGTTGAAGGATCCGCACGCATGACCATCGGGCGGGTGGAGACGGACAGGCTCGATCTCGGCTTGGCCGGATCTGGAAATCTCACGCTCGCCGGTGCCACCAAGGCGCTCACCGCCATAGTGCGCGGTGCAGCGACGATCGACGGCGCGGGCCTGATCGCCAACGATCTGACAGTGACCAGCGAGAGCGCGGGCAATGTGACGCTTGGCGCGAAACTGAGCGCCAAAGTGGTGTCTTCGGGGGCTGGTGGCGTCGCCATCGGCGGCAAACCCGCCTGCACGGTGAATGCACTGGGGTCGGGTGAAGTGGTGTGTGGTTAGGTTTTGGGGCCACCCTCAAAACCGCCGTCATGCTGAACTTGTTTCAGCATCCATTCGTCCGCCCCGCCATTGATCAGGACTTCAAAATGGACCCTGAAACAAGTTCAGGGTGACGTTGATGCTGCTTCACCCCTTACCCGCTATTGCGCAGCGCGGTCGCAATCGCATTGATCGAAAGCTGGATCCCTTCTGCGATCCTCTCATCCGCCTCGCCCGCGCGGTGCCGCTTCAATAGTTCCACCTGCAGCAGATTGAGCGGCTCGATATAGGGCAGGCGGAGCCGGATCGACTGATCGAGCGACGGATTCTTCTCCAGCAATCGCGTCTGCCGCGTGATCGAGAGCAGGCCATCGTGCGCAGCGTTCCAGCCATCGCTGATCTGCCCGAAAATCGCATCGCCCAGCGCCTTGTCTTCCACCAGCGCCGCATAATTTGCGGCGATCGCCATGTCGGACTTGGCGAGCACCATCTCCATATTGGCCAGCGTGGCCTGAAGGAACGGCCAGCTCTGCACCATTTCGCGCAGCAGCCCCTGATCCTTATAGCCTTTCAGCGCCTGCCCCACGCCATACCAGCCCGGCAGCATCACGCGCGCCTGCGCCCATGAAAACACCCAGGGAATCGCGCGCAGATCCTCGATCGCATCGGTCTTCTTCCGGCTGGACGGCCGCGATCCGATCTTGAGCGTCGCGATCTCCGCGATCGGCGTCATCTGGCGGAAAAAGGTGCGAAATCCGTCCGTCTCATACACCAGCCCGCGATAGGCCTTGAACGCCGCGCCCGAAATCTCGTCCATCGCCGCACCAAAGCGCGCGCGCTCCTTCTCAGGCACCGGATCGGATTCGAGCGACGCCAGCAATGTGGCCGAGGCCATCGCCTCCAGATTGCTCGCCGCGCTTTCGCGGGTGCCATATTTCGCGGCGATCACTTCGCCCTGTTCGGTGATGCGGATGCGCCCCTGCACCGTGCCGCGCGGCTGGGCGAGGATCGCCGCAAAGCTCGATCCGCCACCACGCCCCACCGCGCCGCCGCGCCCGTGGAACAATTGCATCCCCACGCCCGCCTGCGCGAACACCGGTGCCAGCGCGAGGCTCGCCTGATGCAGTCCCCAGGTGGAGGTCAGATAGCCGCCATCCTTGTTCGAATCCGAATAGCCGATCATCACTTCCTGATGCCCACGCCGCCCGGCGATCGTCTCAATTTCCGGCAAAGCAAACCACGCGCCCATCACGTCCGGCGCATTCTCCAGATCGCCGATCGTCTCGAACAAAGGCACCGCCATGATATCCGCTTCGGCAGCGTCACCCGGCCGGTACAGCCCCGCCTCTTTCAGCAGGATGTTCACTTCGAGCAGATCGGAGACGTTCTGCGCCATGGAGACAATGTAATTCTGGATGCAATCCGGTCCGTAGAGCCGGTGCGCCTGCGCGGCCGCCCGCACGATCGCGAGTTCGCCCGCGGTCTCTTCGGAATAGGAGAAATGCGGGCTGGAGAGCGGCCTCGGCGTCATGAGCTCACGCCGCAGCAGCGCCACGCGCGCATCCTCGTCCAGCGCCAGATAATCGTCTTCAACGCCCGCCACCTGGAGGAGTTCGGCCACGACGCGCTCATGCACCGCGCTATTCTGCCGCATGTCGAGCGTAGCGAGATGAAAACCGAACGTCTCGACCGCGCGGATCAGCCGCCCCAGCGCGCCACCCGAATTGAGCGCGCCCTTGCCCGCCGCCGCCAGGCCATGCGCGATGGCCACGAGATCGGCGCGAAACGCATCTGGCCCATCATAGGGCTTGCCCCTGATCGCGGACGGGCGCGGTGCCGCCTTGCCGGTCAACTGCTGCAGCGTCGCGCTCAGTCGCGCATAGATGCCTGTGATCGCGCGGCGATAGGGTTCGTCCTGCCGGCTGGGTGCGGTGTCGCCGCTCGCCTCAGCCAGCGCCGCCACTTCAGCGCCCGCCTCCGCCAGCTCGCTCGAAATCGAAAGCTCGGCACCCAGCCCATGCAGCGCATCCAGATACCAGGCGATCACGGTTTCGGCGGAGCGCGACAGCGCAAGCGTGAGCGATTCGGCGGTGACGAAAGGATTGCCGTCCCGATCCCCGCCGATCCAGCTTCCGGGCCGCAGGAAGCTCGCCGGGCGATGTCCCAGCGCGCGCTCCCACCGGGCATAAAGCGCGGGCAGGACGGGCAGGAATGTATCGCGCAGATAGGCAAGCGCGGTCTCTACTTCATCCGCCACGAACAGCCGTTCACGCCGCAGCGTCCGCGTCTGCCACAGCAAGGCGATCTGCCGGAAGATCGCTTCGTCGATCAGATCGCCATCGGGTGTCTCGCTCAAGCCCGCATCGCGCAGCTTCATCAGCTCGGCGATCCGGTTGCGATGATCGATCATCGATTTGCGGCGGACTTCGGTGGGGTGTGCGGTCAGCACCGGGGCCACCAGCGAATCGGACAGCATCGCCAGCGCGGCCTTGCCGTCTATCCCCTCCTTCGCCAGCCGCGCCATGGCATGGGCCAGATCGGCCTGGGGTTCGGCGGCGATTCCCTGGCGATCCTCCGCCAGATTGGCGAGCATGGAAAACAGCATGAAGCCGCGCACGAACTGGATCGTCTCGTCCAGGCTGAGCGCATCCAGCCCGGTATCGATGCCATCCGCCCCCGCCACGCCGCGATGCCGGTCCACCGATGTCGCGCGGATATATTCGGTGCGCTTGAACAGCGTCTCGCCGCCATAGGCGCGAATGACGTCGCCCAGCAATTTGCCAAGAAAGCGAATATCGGGATTTTGCGTGATGGGGGGTGATGTAGCCATGATGCGATGCTGCACTGCGGCAGGAACGCGGTCAACGGCCTATGGTCGCTGGCGTAACGAAGCCGTGCTTTTTTTGACTCGCTTCCGTAGCGCTCAGGCCAGCAATTCGATGTCCCAGTAAAGCCAGTCGCGCCAGGTATCGTGCAGATAATTAGGGGGAAAGGCGCGGCCATGTTCCTGCAGATGCCAGCTCGTCGGCCGGATCGGGGTGATGTGAAGCTGCATCCCCGCCTGCCGCGGCGTCCGTCCGCCCTTTTTCAGATTGCAGGGCGCGCAGGCCGTGGCGACATTTTCCCATGTCGTGCGCCCGCCCTGGGCGCGGGGGATGACGTGATCGAAGGTCAGATCGCTGGAAATGCCGCAATATTGGCAGCAGAAGCGATCGCGCAGGAACAGATTGAAGCGCGTGAAGGCGGGATGTTCGGAAGGTTTCACATATTGCTTGAGCGCGATCACCGATGGCAGCTTGATCGCGCTGGTGGGACTTCGCACCTCGCGCTGATATTCGTCGACGATCGTCACGCGATCGAGGAACACCGCTTTCACCGCCGTTTGCCAAGGCCAGAGAGAAAGCGGATAATAGCTCAGCGGCTTATAGTCCGCGTTGAGCACGAGCGCGGGGCAGCTATCCGGATGGCGGATCAGATCGGGATGATACATGGCGTCACGCTCGCTCCCCCTTCGGTCACCGCCCCCATCGCGGATGAAGATGACCGGGGTATGACAGCATTTCAGGCGACTCGCGGTCAAGAGTCAATTTCATGAGCGAGACGGTTACCCGCTTTGCGCCGAGCCCCACCGGGCGGCTTCATCTGGGCCATGCCTGGTCCGCATTGCAGGCGCACGACCTGGCAACCGCGCGTGGCGGCCATTTTCTGCTGCGGATCGAGGATATAGACGTCACCCGATCACGCCCGGCGCATGTGTCGGGCATCATCGAGGATCTGCTCTGGTTGGGGCTGGATTGGGAAGGGGAAATCCTGTTCCAGTCCGAACGCACCGCGCTTTATGCGATGGCGCTGGAAGATCTGAAGGCCCGTGGCCTGGTCTACCCCTGCTTCTGCACGCGCAAGGATATCGCCGCCAGCGCCTCGGCGCCGCATGGCCCCGATGGCTTGCTCTATCCGGGCCTCTGCCGCGATCTGCCGCCGGATGCAGCGCGCATGGCCGGCACGCCGCATGGCTGGCGGCTGGATATGGCCAAGGCGATCGCAGCGGCTGGGCCGCTCGCATGGATCACGGGCGATGGCACCGCGGTTCGCGCTACCCCCGAAATCCATGGCGATGTGGTGCTCGCTCGCAAGGATGCGCCGGTCAGTTATCACCTGGCCGTCACCGTGGATGATGCCGATCAGGGCATCACCCATGTGGTGCGCGGCGCAGACTTGTACGCCGCCACCCATGTTCACCGCCTGCTCCAGCATCTGCTTGGATTGGCCAGCCCGGCCTATATCCATCACCCCTTGATCGCCACGGTCGATGGGGAAAGGCTGGCCAAGCGCAACGGCGCGCCGGATATCGCCGGGTTAAGAGACCGCGGCGTGGACCCCGCGCGCTTCATGGCGGATTTGCGCGCCGGACGCTTTCCGGATGGATATCGGCTGATGGGTGGATGACGCGGCACGGCCCCTGGTCCCGCCATCGGTCACCTTGAAGCGGCTGGACTGTTCGGCCAGATTGCCCACTTCGCTGGCCAGATTGCGGGCCGCGGCTGAGGTCTGCTCCACCATGGCCGCATTCTGCTGGGTCGATTGGTCCATCGTTCCGATCGCCGCCGAAATCTGCGTGATCGCCGCCGATTGCGCCTGATTGTCTGCCGCCATCGTCGCCAGCAGATCGTGCACCTGGCCCACATCGCCCGAAATATCCGCCAGCGCGCCATCCACCTTTTCCACCGCCTGCACGGCGGTCACGATGTCGGTCTGTGTCACGGTGAGCTGATCGCGCGCGCGTTTGGCCTCTTCTTCGGCGCGCATCGCAAGCGCGGAAACCAGATCGGCCACCACAGCAAAACCGCGGCCGGCATCGCCCGCACGCCCCGCTTCGACCGCGGCGTTCATGGCGAGCACGCGCGTCTGGAACGCGATCTTGTCCAGCCCTTCGATCACGCTGTCGATGCCCTTGGCGCTTTCTGAGACGCGGCCCATCGCCTGCACCGCTTCGTCCGTCACCGCGCGGCCGCCGCTCACCGTGGCGATCGCCCGGTCGGCGCGCTCCACCGTGCGGCTGGCCGCCGTGGCGGACGCCTTCACCCGCTCGTCGATCTGCGTCACCGATGCCGCGGTTTCTTCCAGACTGGCGGCGTTGCCTTCGGTACGGCGCGCCAGGTTTTCCGAAGCCTGCGCGATCTCGTCGGATCCCGTGCGGATCGTCATCGCGCTTTCGGAGACTGCGCTGATCAACGCACGCATCGCATCCAGCGCATCGTTATAATTTGTCTTCAGCGCGGCATATTCCGGCGGGAAATCGGCTGTGATCGTTGCGGTCAGATCACCATCGCGCAATATTGCCAGATGCGAGCTCAGGACGG
This sequence comes from Sphingobium boeckii, assembly GCF_014199215.1. Taxonomy (GTDB): domain Bacteria; phylum Pseudomonadota; class Alphaproteobacteria; order Sphingomonadales; family Sphingomonadaceae; genus Sphingobium_A; species Sphingobium_A boeckii. The sequence goes on along the minus strand of NZ_JACIJC010000001.1, from coordinate 134,815 downwards.
AGACCAGTTGCTCTTGCGAGGCCGCCTGCGTGCGATTGGCCATCGCCGTTTCCTTGAAGCTGAACATCGCCTGCGTCATGCGGCCCACGCAATCCTTATAGGCCGTATGGGCGATGGGCGTTTCGAGGTCGCCGGCCGCAAGACCCTCCATCCGCACCACGGTGGACACATAGGGATCGCACACCGCCGTGCGCATCCACGCGCCCGATATGGCGGCGGCCAGCGTCACCAGCGCGCCGCAGATGAACCCGACCACCGGATAACCCGCCACGGCAGCCCCCAGCGTCGTCAACGCCGCCAGCGCCACGAGCAACGTCATGCCGGTAAAGGCGACCATCATCTTTTGCCGGATCGGGGCGATTTCCTGGAACCACAACATGTCTTGGTCTCCTCATGTGGAACACCCATGTGACATGCCGCCAGGCCCACCCCGGAGATCGGATCGATCCATGAACGCCGGCCGTTGGCGGGCCGGCACACAACAGTATGCGCATGAAGCGTCGAGGACCATTATATGAAGCGCGACGGCGATCCGGGCGGCGCCACCAAAAAACCTTCGTATAAAAAGCAAATCGCCTGCACCGCGGCGTCGCGTCAGATCGTCCCGATCAGGCCGCGCTCGACTCGCAATCTCTGGGCGGTGGGGGGCACGCCTTCGAACAACGCCTCTTCCGTTCCCGTCATCCAGACCTGCCCGCCGCCCGCTTCCAGCCGTTCGAACAGCGCGGTGCGGCGCAACGGATCGAGGTGCGCGGCGACTTCATCGAGCAACAGGACCGGCCGGCGATCCGCGCGTTCGGCGACCAGATCGGCATGGGCCAGCACCAGCCCGAGCAAGAGCGCCTTCTGTTCACCGGTGGAGCAGCGTTCCGCGGCCTGCCCCTTGCCCAAATGAGTGACCAGCAGATCGCTCCGATGCGGGCCGACCAGCGTGCGGCCTGCAGCGGCATCGCGCGGGCGTGACGCCGCGAGTTCGGTCGCCAGATCGCCATGGCTCCAGCCATCCAGCACCAGTCCCGCGCGCGCGAACGGACCTTCCGGCGCTTCGGTGAGCCGCGACGCCAGCGCCGTCACCGTATCATTGCGCGCCTCGGCCAGCGCGCTGCCATGCTCGCCCATCTGCGCTTCCAGCGCACCGAGCCAGACCGGATCGGGCCGCCCCTCTTCGGCGAGCAGCTTGTTGCGCGCGCGCATCGCGGCCTCATAGCGTGCGGTGTGGACGGCATGGGCGGGATGCAGCGCCAGCACGAGCCGATCGAGAAAGCGGCGACGATTGGCCGCGCCTTCGATGAAAAGCCGATCCATCGCCGGGGTCAGCCACACGATCGAGAGCCATTCGGATAGCGCGGTGGCCGCTGCCGGCGCACCGTTGATCCGCACCTGCCGGCGTTCGGGCGCCAGCGCCGTGGCACCGGTGCCCAGATCGACATCGCCCAGCCGCGCCGCGACTCCGAAGCCGCCCGCCCCGCCGTCACGCGCCATTTCGGACAGAGCCGCGCGCCTGAGACCACGGCCGGGCGCGAGCAAAGAGACCGCTTCCAGAATGTTCGTCTTGCCCGCGCCATTCTCACCCGTGAGCACGACGAAGCGCGGCCCCGGCACGATCAGGGCATCGGCATAGGAACGGAAATCGGACAGGCTGAGCCGCGTGAGGACCATGACCCTCCCTATAGCCAATCGCGGCCAAGGCAAAAGCGCGCTGGTCATCCCCCGGCGGACGTGTGATGGATGGGGCATGACAGCATCCCCCTTCGATATGTGGACCCGCATGATGACCGCCGGGCTGGACATGGCGGCGACCGGACAGCGGATGAACGAAACGCTGGTCGCGGCGGGCAGCGTGGTGCGGCATCGGGGCGAGACGATCGACGCGGCGATGCGCAATCCGCTGACGGCCGATCATGCCGAACTGGGGCTGATGATGTCGGAGAAGACGGAAGCCTTCGCCAGCGCGGGCATGGCCATGGCCACGGACATCATGAAATTGCAGATGGATATGTTTGCGCAGGCGGGGGCCGTGGCAGCAGTCATGGCCACCGGGCGTTTGCCCTCCTCGCAAACCGCAAATGCAATCGCGCAGCGGTCCGAACGGATCTTGGTGCGCGCCATGGGCAGCGGCGGGCGCGCGCTCGCCCCGATTCATGCCAAGGCCACCGCCAACGCAAAGCGGCTGGCGAAGCGCAAGCCGCGCTGAAGGATTGCAGGCCGGATCAAAGCAGGGGATACAGCCCTTGCCCCGTTCTTGCCGAAAGCCTGTCCATGCGCCTGATCCTCGCCCTTGTCCTCGCCGTCACGCCCAGCGCCGTTTTCGCGGGGCAAAGGGCGACCTTCATCGCCAAGGATGACCCCAAGGCGCTGATGGTGACGCTGGCCGACAATGGCGATGTGCGGATCGAAGGGACGGACGAAAAGGAATATGGCCTGCGGATCGGCGGCGTCTTCTATCTCGTGACCAGAACCGAAACGGGCGCCACTGTCGCCCGCGCGAGCGATCTTTCCGCTGCAGCGAAAAAGGCCGTACCCTCCGAAATGCGGCAATTGTTCGGCCAGCTCGGCAAGGGCGTGCCCAAAACCAATCTGAAGATCACGCCGAAGGGCGAACGGACGATCAACGGCCGCACCGGCAAACTCTATGCGATTTCGGGTCTCAGCGGCACGAAGACGGCCGATTTCGTGATGAGCGAGGATCCCGCGCTCAAGCCCTTTGGCGATAATTTGACCGCCTATATGGCCGCCGTCACCGCCCCCGCCGCGATCCTCTTCGGCCCGATGATGGACGGCATTCTGGCCGACATGAACACGGTGTTCGCGCTTGGCACCCCGCTGGACGCCGATGGCAAATTCATTCTGACCACCGTTGAAACCGTGGACACCAAGCCAGCCGATTTCACGCTTCCCGCTGAACCGATGAGCGTCGACGCGCTGGCAGCGAGCTTTAGCCAGCAGGGCAAGAGCAGCGTGACTGCTCCGCCAGAAGATCTGGAGGCGATGCCGATGGATGATGCCGCCGATGACACGCTGGACGCCGCCGAAGACGATATGGCGATCGACCCCGAATCCGAGGCTGCGGCGATGGATGCCGCGGCGGACGCCATGGAAGCCGCTACGGATGCCGCGGAAATCGTTGACGAACCCTTGGAACCCCAGTCGCTTTGACGATCGGGCGCTAGACCCGCCGGGTCAGACGCGCATCGGCATCAGCACATAGAGTGCCGGCGCCTTGTCATTCTCGCGGATCAACGTGGGGGCGGCGGCATCGGCCAGATGGACCTCGACCGTGTCGCCTTCGATCTGGCCCAGAATATCGAGCAGATAGCGCGCGTTGAAGCCGATCTCGAAGCCTTCCGACGTATATTCGCCCGAAACCTCTTCCGCCGCCGTGCCATTTTCCGGGCTGGTGACAGACAGCGTGATCTTGTCGCGCTCCAGCGCCATCTTCACCGCACGGGTCTTTTCGGTGGCGATCGTCGCCACGCGGTCCACGCCCTCTTCGAAGCTGCGCGGATCGATCTTGAGCATCTTGTCATTGCCCGTCGGGATCACGCGGCTGTAATCCGGGAAGGTGCCGTCGATCAGCTTGGATGTGAGGATCGCATTGCCCAGCCCGAAGCGGATCTTGGTCGGGGAAAGCGTGATTTCCACCGAGCCATCCACTTCGTCGAGCAGCTTGCGCAATTCGGCGATACATTTGCGGGGAATGATCACATCGGGCATTCCCTCCGCACCTTCGGGACGCGGCACGGTAACGCGCGCCAGGCGATGCCCGTCGGTGGCGGCGGCCTTCAGCACGGGCTGCGCCTCGTCCGAAACGTGGAAAAAGATGCCGTTCAGATAATAGCGCGTCTCTTCGGTGGAGATCGCGAAGCGCGTCTTGTCGATGATCTGCTTGAGCGTTTCAGACGGCAGTTCGAATTTGGTGGGCAGTTCGCCCTCTGCGATCACCGGGAAATCATCGCGTGGCAGCGTGGAGAGGTTGAAGCGCGCGCGGCCGGCATTCACCTGCATCTTGCCATCGGCGGCGTTCAATTCGACCTGACTGCCTTCGGGCAGCTTGCGAGCGATATCGAACAAGGTGTGGGCGGATACTGTGGTGGAGCCGGCCTGATCGACCGCGGCCTCGATGCTTTCGACGACCTGGAGATCGAGATCGGTTGCCATCAGGCGGATACGGCCGTCCGCCGAAGCTTCGAGCAGCACATTGGACAGGATCGGAATGGTGTTGCGCCGCTCGACCACGGATTGCACATGGCTCAGGCTCTTGAGGAGCGTTGCGCGTTCGATCGTCGCCTTCATTTACAATCCCCCGGGGACTTCAAAACAAGCCGGGAAGACACCTCCCGGCACCATATCATTTCAAACCCTTCCTTAACAAGAAAAAGGGCCGGAGCAAGCGCCCCGACCCTCTCTTTTCGTCATTCCTGCAATCGTCCGAATCTCCATGCTGTCCCGAAGGTGGAGACGCCGGCGTCGCAGCGAACGAAGCACTTCATCCGATCAGAAGCGGATGCCGACGCCGGCCATCGCCTGATGACGCTCAACACCGGCCTCATAGTTGGAATAGCGATATTCGCCCTTGAGGTAGGTCTTGCTGCCCAGCTTCTGCTCGATGCCCGCGCCCACGCGAACGCCGTCCAGATTGGACTTGTCCAGCGTCACTTCGTCCACGCCGTCGTCAGACGTGAATTTGGCACCCGCATTGGTATAGCCGGCCTTGGCATAAAGCAGCGTGCTCGGGGTGATCGCGGTGCCGACGCGGCCGCCGACATAAAGATCACGACCGGATTTCAGGCACAGGCGCGGATTGGCGACGGTGGTCGCTCCGGCACAGGCGCGATTGTCGGAATCGGAATATTCGACTTCGGCACCGATCACGGCGCGGCCAGCCTGAACGTCATAGCCCGCTGCAACGCCATAGCCGACATCATCGCTGTGCGAATCATCGCCCTGAATGCGATCCCAGCCGACCAGCGCCTCGACGCGGGGACCGGTGAACGGTGCATCGGCATCCTGAGCGAGAGCGGGGGTAGCGAAAGCGGTCGCCAGCAGCGATGCCAAAACAAGATTACGCATGATAAACTCCATTTACTTCACGGTCCCAAACCGGGGACGGGAGGCTCAGTGCACGAAACCGATCTCCGTTGCATGAACCTCAGACAACAAGGAAATGCGTTGCAATTTGGCCACAGGGGCTTGAAAGCGGGGCCATGGATTCCAAGGCCCGCTTCTTCATCGCCCGGCATGGCGAGACCGTTTTCAACGCGACCGGCCGGCTTCAGGGGGATCAGGTGCACACGCCGCTGACCCGCGCCGGTTTCGCCCAGGCCGATGAAATGGGCGCGGGCCTGAAACGCTGGCTGGATGCCAATCCGGGCGATGGATCGCCGCTCACCTTATGGGCATCGCCTTATGGCCGCGCGCTTCAGACGCTGGCGGTGGTCGCCGAACATGTGGGTGCGGACTGGCATGAGGCGATCACCGATCCGCGCCTGCGCGAAATCGAAGTCGGCACATGGAGCGGGCGGACCTATCAGGATATCATCGCGGAAAGCGGCCCGCTGATCGAACCGGAAACCGGCCTGTTCAATCGCGCCGCGCCCGGCGGCGAATGGTATGATGCGATCGCGGCGCGGCTATCCTCATGGTTGGCGGACACCACCGATCAGGCCGGAGACCGGCTGATCATCATGCACGGCATGTCCGCGCGCGTGCTGCGCGGCCTGATGACCGGCATGGCGATCGATCCCGCCTATGGCGCGGGCCTTGCGGGCAATCTGCCGCAGGGTTCGATGGTGATGATCCAGCATGGCCGGGAAACCTTCGTCCATCGCGGCGGCGGCCAGGCACCCGCATGAAGCGCGGCGGGATCGCGCTGCTTGCCGTCATGGCGGCATCGCCGGTGCAGGCACGCGATTCGCTGGGCGTGTTCGAAAATTGGGGTGCCTTCCGCGATGCCCGCCCGGCACGGTGCTACGCCATTGCCGAACCCGCACGCGAAACCCCCAAGACCGGATGGAAACCGTTCGCCAGCGTGTCGCACTGGCCCGCGCAGGAGGTCCGCAGCCAGCTCCACATCCGCATGAGCCGCGCCCGCGCCGCTGACGCCGCGGTCACGCTCAGCATTGGCGACCGCCGCTTCCGCCTGACCGCCGGCGGCGCTGACGCCTGGGCGCAGGATGCGCGTGCGGATGCCGCGATCGTCGCCGCCATGCGCAGCGCCACAAGCATGTCCGTGGAAAGCCGCGACGCCGCCGGCCAGCCCTTCGCCGACGTCTACCGCCTGCGCGGTGCGGCAACGGCCATCGACGCGGCCGCGCTGGGCTGTGCGCGGCGGCGGTGAACCCTTTCCGCCATATTTATGATTGGGCAGCCGAGCCGCACTGGGAGGCTAATTGGCGAACCTTGCCGCTGGTCCTGCCGATCTTGGCCTTTGCCGTGCCGCTGGCTCTTGCAGTCGCGATCGGGCCTCTGATGCTCGGCCCGGGAAGCGATAGCCTGATCCGGATATGGGGCTGGGCAATGTGGTTCTGGGCTATCTGCACTGGAGGCTGGTTCTTTTATATTTTTGGCGGCTGACACTCGATGTCATTGCTGCTGCGGCGTTTCTCAAAGAAGAAATGGGGCCTGATTGGGTATCGGGCTGGCGCGGTGCATGGGCAGTGATCCGAAAGGCGATTTGCCGTTGGTGAAGCGCCTGGCCTTGCCGTCATGCTGAACTTGTTTCAGCATCCATTGCGTCACCAAACCATAGTCGGGTGAAACAAGCCGAACGATCTAATCCAGATCCACCTCCTCCTAAAGCAACAAAACCGACAGTTGCGCCCCGCCGCTGCGCTGCCTTTGTCGCTTTAGCGCCACGCCAACCCCGTCCCCGTTCCCGCTGGTAAATCCGGGCATTTTTCCCTATGGGAACGCGCATGACCGCACCTTCCGATTTCAACATGGCGATTCCCGGCCATATCGATCCTGTGCCCGTGCCGCGCGATCTCGTGCCGCGCCGGGATGGGCGGATCGATCTGCTGGGTCTGTCCAAGGCCGATCTGCGCATGGCGCTGGAAACGTCGCAGCTTGAGCCCAAACAGGCCAAATTGCGCGCCAAGCAGCTCTGGCACTGGATCTATAACCGCGGCGTCACCGATTTTGCGCTGATGACCGATATCTCCAAGACGATGCAGCCGTGGCTCGCGCAGCGCTTCGTGGTCAGCCGACCCGAGGTGATCGAGGCGCAGGTTTCGACCGATGGCACGCGCAAATGGCTGCTGCGCACCGATGACGGCCAGGATTACGAAATGGTCTTCATCCCAGATGCGGACCGCGGCACGCTGTGTGTTTCCTCGCAGATCGGCTGCACGCTCAATTGCCGCTTCTGCCACACCGGCACGATGCGGCTGGTGCGCAATCTGACGCCTGGTGAGATCGTGGGCCAGGTGATGCTGGCGCGCGACAATCTGGGCGAATGGCCCAGCCTCTCCGAAGGGCGCCTGCTCACCAATATCGTGCTGATGGGCATGGGCGAGCCGCTCTATAATTTCGACAATGTGCGGGACGCCTTGAAGATCGTGATGGACGGCGAAGGCATTTCGCTCTCGCGCCGCCGGATCACGCTCTCCACCTCCGGCGTGGTGCCGATGATGGCGCGCGCGGGTGCCGAGATCAACGTCAATCTGGCGGTGTCGCTGCACGGTGTCACCAAGGAAGTGCGTGACGAATTGGTGCCGCTCAACCGCAAATACGGGATCGAGGAGGTGCTTCAGGCCTGCGCCGATTATCCCGGCGTCAACAATGCCCGACGGATCACCTTCGAATATGTGATGATCCGCGACAAGAATGACAGCGATGCCGATGCCCGCGAACTGGTGCGGCTGATCAAGAAATTCGATCTGCCCGCCAAGGTCAATCTGATCCCGTTCAATCCCTGGCCGGGCGCGGATTATGAATGCTCGCTGCCCGATCGCATCCGCGCCTTCTCCAGCATCGTCTTCGGCGCGGGCATTTCAGCGCCGGTGCGCACCCCGCGCGGCCGAGACATCGACGCCGCCTGCGGGCAACTCAAGACCGCATCGGAAAAGAAGAGCCGTGCCGAGCTGGACCGGCTGGCCGAAGAAAAGCAGGCTGCGCTGGGGTAAGACGAACCGCCGATCTCGCGAATCTTCGGATTGCGAATCGGCTGAGCGACCGCGGTTTAAGGTCGCATCGTGGTGCCGCCGTCGATGCTGATGACCTGGCCGGTGATATAGGATCCATCGTCCGACAGCAGCAGGGCGCCCATCGCGGCGATGTCGTCGGGTCGGCCTACCCTCGCTTTGATTGCGGCCGCCGATCGCGCCCACTCGATCATCTCCGGGGGCACCAGCTTCTCGATCCGCGCATGGATGGTCATGGCTGGCGCAATCGTGTTGGCGCGGATGCCCTGCGCACCAAAACGGGTCGCAACATGACGCATCAGTGCATGTCCCGCCGCCTTGCTCATGGCATAGGCGACCTGTGCCGGGCTGGGTGCATCGGCGACCGCCGAGCTGGTATACACGATTGATCCGCCGCCGCCCTCGATCATCCGCGGCAGCACTGCCCTGGTGCATAGATAGAAGCCGCGAGCATTCACCCTTTGGGTTTCGTCGTAAATTTCGATGGGCAGTTCGAGAACGCCGATCTGCGGATTGCCGTCGGCCAAGAATCCGAAATTGATATGAGCGCCGTCTAGACGGGCGAATGTATCGCAGCAGGTGCTGACCGCCGAAGCCACCGACGCCTCATCCGCGCCGTCCAGGCGCAAGGCGATCGCTTCGCCGCCCATGACGGAAATCTGGTGCGCCGCCTCCTCCGCCGTTGCCAGTTCGATATCACCGAGCACGATTTTGGCCCCTTCTTCGGCGTATCGAATGGCCAAGGCATTGCCGATGCCGCCCGCGCCCGCCACTAGAACGACCTTGCCTTCAAGCTTCTTGTTCATGCTGATCATCCCCTCGATCCGTTTCTCATGGCATCGGACCTTTCACTGATCATCGGCCTAGCGCCGAGGCTCGTCAATCCGCCAGCGGCGTGGATTGCCTTCTCTGCTCGACATTATGGCCGTCACCGGCGATGGGCGCAGGGTGTACGATATCTCCTTCCTTCCGCTGGCTGCAGGCGCAGGATTGCTCGGCGGCGCGATGAACGCGCTGGCGGGCGGCGGCACATTCGCCACCATGCCCGCGCTGATCGTGCTGGGCCTGCCGTCGCCCATCGCCAACGCCACGAGCAATGTCGCGCTCCAGCCCGGTGCCATCGCCAGCGCCTGGACCTATCGGGACGGATTGGCACCCCTTGGTGGCCTCAGCTTGCGGGCGCTGACGATCATCACCTTCATCGGCGGGCTGGGCGGGAGCCTGCTGCTCGTGGCGACGCCCGTGCGGACCTTCGACGTCATCGTCCCCTGGCTGCTGCTGATGGCCACGCTGGTGCTGGCATTCGGCAAACATGCCTCCAATGCGCTGCACAGCCGGGTGGCCATCGGGCGGAGGACGCTGATCGTGGTTCAGTTCCTGCTCGGCATCTATGGCGGCTATTTCGGCGGTGGCGTGGGCCTGATGATGACCGCCGCCTGGGGATTGCTCGCCGGCCATGCCCCCCATCATCTGGCCGCGCCGCGCACGCTGATGCTGGCCATGGCCAATGCGGCGGCGGCGACCATCTTCGTCTCAAGCGCGATGGTGGTATGGCAATTCGCTGTCCCGATGATGCTGGGTGGGATCGTGGGCGGCATATTGGGTGCCAGGCTGGGCCGGATCCTGCCGCCCTACATCATCCGCATCGTCACATTGCTGGTCACCGCGGGCATGACGGTCGTCTTCTTCATCCGCGCCTATCACTGACGCGCGCCGCTTTACTTGATCGGCGCACAGTGGGATGTTCGCTGCATGGTGATCGATGCCCCGCCCGCCCGCTCCGTATTCCGCCACCGGCTTTCCACCCGCCTCTGGCATTGGGTGAATGTGGTGGCGCTCGTCACGCTGCTGATGAGTGGCCTGATGATCTTCAACGCGCATCCCCGGCTCTATTGGGGGCAATATGGGGCCAATGCGGATTCCGCCTGGCTCGAGATCGGATCGACCGGGACCGAGGGTTATCTCAAGATCGGCGACCGTCGCTGGGATACCTCCGGCGTGCTCGGCTATTGGAAGGATGGCCAGGGCAATGTCGGCCGCGGCGCTTTCCCGGGATGGGCGACGATCCCCTCCACCTATAATCTGGCGATGGCCCGGCGCTGGCATCTGACCTTCGCCTGGGTCTTCGCATTCGGACTTTTGTTCTTCATGATCCGATCGCTGTGGAACGGGCACATCCGCAAGGATCTGGCCATCGGCCGCACGGATATCCGCCCCGCCGCGATCGGGCGCGATATCATGGATCATCTGAAACTGCGCTTTCACCACGGGGATGCGCGGTTCAATATTCTCCAGAAATTCAGCTATGTCGGCGTGATCTTCATCCTGCTGCCGCTGATGATCCTGACCGGGCTCACAATGTCTCCGGGCCTGAACGCCGCCTGGCCGTGGCTGCTCGATCTGTTCGGCGGGCGACAGTCGGCGCGTTCGATCCATTTCATCGTGGCGGGGCTTCTGGTCGGCTTCATCATCGTCCACCTCGCCTTGGTGCTGCTCTCCGGCCCGGTGAACGGCATCCGCTCCATGATCACCGGTTGGTTCAGGCTGCCCGCGGAGAAGGCGCAATGAGCGCGATCCTCACCCGGCGGCGGCTCATCACCGGGGCAGCGCTGGGCGCAGGTGGCTTGCTGGCAGGCTGCGACAAGCTCGGCGAGAATGAGGGGTTTCGCAAAATCCTGTTTTCCGCCGACGCGATGAACCGCCACGCCCAACGTCTGCTGACCGATCGTGAGGCACTGGCGCGGGAGTTTGACCAGAGCGATCTTTCCCCCTTCTTCCGTGGCAATGGATCGCAAAACCCGCAGGATCCGAATTATCAGGCCCATGCCGCCGCCAATTTCAGCGATTGGCGCGTGGCAATCGACGGACTGGTGAGCCGCCCCGAGACGCTGTCCATGGCGCAGATCCGATCCATGCCGCAACGGACGCAGATCACGCGACATGATTGTGTGGAAGGGTGGAGCGCGATCGGCAAATGGACGGGTGTCCCGCTCAAAATGCTGCTCGATCAAGCCGGGCTGCGCGATGGCGCGCGCTACATCGTGTTTCACTGTGCCGACGATAGCGGGGGCGGCACGCAATATTATGAATCGATCGATCTGATCGACGCCTTTCACCCCCAGACGATCATGGCCTGGGCGCTCAACGACGCGGTGCTGCCCATTCGCAATGGCGCGCCGCTCAGGCTCCGGGTGGAGCGGCATCTGGGGTATAAGCACGCCAAATATGTCCAGCGGATAGAAGCGGTGGCCAGTCTGGATGGCATCGGCCTCGGCAAGGGTGGCTTCTGGGAGGATCGCGCCGGATATGAATGGTATGCCGGGATCTGAAGCCGATGGCTTGACCGCGCGGCCGTCTCTTTTCATTGAGAGCGCAGCCGGGGGGCTGGTTTGAACGGAGGCCGAATGGCGCTGATCGATACTTTTCTCACCCGCATCGTCAAACGCGGGACGCTGACCCTGATCGACCACTCCGGGCGAAGCCGGACGTTCGGCACGCCGGACGCAGACTATGGCGATGTCACCATTCGCTTCACCGACGCCGGCGCTGAAAATTATGTGGTGCGCCACCCCCGGCTGGGCGCAGCGGAAGCCTATATGGATGGCCGGATGGTCATCGAGCGCGGCGATATCCTCGATCTCATCACGCTGATCCGCAAGAATGCGCCGTGGGAGAAGGGCGGCGATCTGAAGATTCGCAATCCCATCCGCCGCACGCTGAGCCGTTGGGGCAGTCAGTTCGACAGGCTGAACTGGCAGGGGCGCTCCAAACAGAATGTGGCGCATCATTATGATCTGGGGAATGACTTCTACCGCCTCTTTCTCGATGCGGACATGCAATATAGCTGCGCCTATTTCACCGATCCTGCCAACAGCCTGGAGCAGGCGCAGGTGGACAAGAAAGCGCATATCGCCGCCAAGCTCTGCCTGAAACCGGGCCAGCGCGTGCTTGATATCGGTTGCGGCTGGGGCGGCATGGCGCTGTTCCTCCACAAGACCTGTGGCGTGGATATCCTCGGCATCACGCTCTCCGAAGAGCAGCTTAAGATCGCGCGCGAACGCGCCGCCGCGACCGGGGTCTCGGATCATGTGAAATTCGCGCTGATCGATTATCGCAATCTGGAGGGGCAGTTCGATCGGATCGTGTCCGTCGGCATGTTCGAGCATGTCGGTCCGCCGCACTTCCGCCAGTTCTTCCAGACATGCCGGAATCTTCTGACTGAGGACGGCGTGATGCTGATCCATACGATCGGCCGTTTCGGCGGTCCCGGAACGACGGACGCCTTCACCCGCAAATACATCTTTCCCGGTGGCTATATCCCGGCGCTGTCCGAGACGCTGGCGGCCAGCGAGAAGAGCAAGCTGATCGCAGCGGATGTGGAAACGCTGCGCCTGCATTACGCCATGACCGTCCGCCATTGGTATAGCCGCACCTTGGAAAAGGCCGACGCCATTACCGCCATGTATGACGCGCGCTTCCTGCGGATGTGGCTCTTCTATCTCGCCGGCGCGATCGCCACGTTCGAAAGCGGCGGCATGGGCAATTACCAGATCCTCTACACCCGCAAGCGCGATGCGATCCCCCTCACCCGCGACTGGATCACGGTGGAGGAGAAACGCATCGCCGCGCGGGCTTGACGATCAGGCGCCGAAGCCGCCGTCGATCGTCTGCATCGATCCGGTGATCATCCCGGCTTCAGGCCCGGCGAGATAGGCGGCCAGCCCCGCGATTTCATCGGCATGAACGTGGCGCTTGATCGCCATGAAGCTGTGCATCAGTTCGGCCATCGGGCCTTCGGCGGGATTCATGTCGGTATCGGTCGGCCCCGGCTGGATGCTGTTGACCGTAATCCGGCGGTCTCCGAAGTCACGCGCGAGACCGCGCACCATGCCCTGCATGGCGGATTTGGTCATCGCGTAGGCGGCCCCGCCCTCAAACGGTATGCGATCGCCATTGGTGGATCCGATCACGATGATCCGGCCGCCGTCCTTCATGCGGCGCGCGGCTTCCACCGCGGCATGATAGGGCGCACGCACGTTGACATCGATCATCTTGTCTATGGCATCGGGATCGATCGTCAGCGGATCGCCCAGTGCGAGCGTTCCCGCGTTGATGACCAGCACGTCGAGCGCCCCTTGAGCCGCCACCGCGGCAATCAAGGCGTCGCGGTCGGCGCTATCGGCCTGCACGGCATTGGCACCCGTGTCATCGGACAATGCCTTGGCTGCATCGGTCGATCCGGCAAAGCTGAACGTAACCTCTGCACCATCCCTTGCGAATCGCTTGACGATGGCGGCACCGATACCGCGGCTTCCTCCTAAAACGAGCACTTTCCTGGCGGTAAAATCGGTCATCAAAACCTCCTTGAGATTTATGTAATGAACGCTATATAAAGCTCGTGGAGCGGATCGCAAGGATTAAATTAGCGATGACTACAAAAACATCCCCGCGCGGTCGGCCGCGCTCGTTCGACAAGGACGCAGCCATCGCCACCGCGCAGCAGCTTTTTCATGAACACGGCTATGATGGCGTGAGCGTCGCCAATCTCGGGACCGCAATGGGGATCAAGCCGCCGAGTTTTTACAGCGCCTTCGGCAGCAAGGCGGGCCTCTTTGCCGAAGTGATCGCGCGCTATGCTGACACAGAAGGTCGCTTCACCACGGAGGCGCTGGCGGGCGATGGTCGCGTCGTCGATGGCATTGAGCGGCTGCTGCTCACCGCCGCGCATATCTATGCGCGCCAGGGCATGAAATCGGGCTGCCTCGTGCTCGATTCCACGCGTAACAGCAGCGATATCGAGGCGCGCACGATCACGGGCGGCATGACGGACCGGTCACGGGCGATGGTAGAGGATTATATCGCCCGCGATTATCCGGACCGCGCCAGAACGCTCTCTGAAATGGTGATGATTGCGATGAAGGGCATGTCATCCGCCGCCCGCGACAATGCCAGCGCGGCATCACTCGAGAATTTCGCGCTGATGGCCGCCAGCGGCTTCAGGCACGAGGTTGCGCAAAACGCGAGAAACGCATAGGCGCGCTGACGTGAATTCGAGCAGATGAAGGACCGGGAATGAGCGAAAAGATCAACCGCGTGGTGCTGGCCTATTCCGGTGGCCTGGATACCAGCGTGATCCTGAAATGGCTCCAGCAGACCTATGGCTGCGAAGTCGTGACCTTCACGGCCGATCTGGGTCAGGGCGAGGAGCTGGAGCCCGCGCGTGCGAAGGCCGAAATGATGGGCGTCAAGCCCGAGCATATCTTCGTCGACGATCTGCGCGAGGAATTCGTCAAGGATTACATCTACCCGATGATGCGCGCCAATGCGCTCTATGAGGGTCTTTATCTGCTGGGCACCTCGATCGCGCGGCCGCTGATCGCCAAGCGCCAGATCGAGATCGCGCGGATGGTCAATGCCGATGCGGTCAGCCACGGTGCCACCGGCAAGGGCAATGATCAGGTCCGCTTCGAACTGGGCTATTATGCGCTGGCTCCGGACATTAAGGTGATCGCGCCGTGGCGCGAATGGGATCTCACGAGCCGCACCCGCCTGATCGAATTCGCCGAGCAGCACCAGATCCCGGTGAGCAAGGACAAACGCGGCGAAAGCCCCTTCTCGACCGACGCCAACATCCTCCACACCTCGTCCGAGGGCAAGGTGCTCGAGGATCCGTGGGACGAGGTCCCCGATTACGTCTATTCGCGAACGGTCAATCCCGAGGATGCGCCGGACGTTCCGCAAGTGATCACGGTCGATTTCGAGCGCGGCGATGCGGTGGCGATCAATGGCGAGGGGATGAGCCCCGCGACATTGCTGGCGAAGCTCAACGATCTTGGCCGCGCGCATGGCATCGGCCGGCTCGATCTGGTCGAGAACCGCTTCGTCGGCATGAAATCACGCGGCATGTATGAAACCCCCGGCGGGACGATCCTGCATCTGGCGCATCGCGGCGTGGAGCAGGTGACGCTGGATCGCGGCGCGGCGCACCTCAAGGACGAACTGATGCCGCGTTATGCCGAACTGCTCTACAACGGCTTCTGGTTCAGCCCCGAGCGCGAGATGCTCCAGGCGGCGATCGACTATAGCCAGGAGAAGGTGACGGGCACCGTCCGCCTCAAGCTCTACAAGGGCAGCGTCTCGATCACGGGCCGCAAATCGCCCCATTCGCTCTATTCGGAAAAAGTCGTCACCTTCGAGGATGATCAGGGTGCCTATGACCAGCGCGACGCGGAAGGCTTCATCAAGCTGAACGCGCTAAGGCTGCGGCTGCTCGGTCGCCGCGACCACGCCTGAATGCGCTTTTAATTGACGACGTGCGATACGATCTTGCTCGATCAAAGCTGCAAGCAAAATCAATGGCGCAACGGGCAGTCCAACTTGGACGAGCGTCATTTGAAAAAATGGAAGTACGAATGCGGCAGCGAGTATGGCTTTCTGTCTTTTTGCGTCCAAGCCGTTTGCCCGCGCAGCGAACACCAGGGCAGCCAGAGACTGAACGGGCATATCATAGATAAAAGCATAAGGCAGAACGAGAAAGATCGCTGTGCCCGCGAGCAGCCCAATGTCCATTATCGGAATGCGGATCGCAATTGCACGAATGACGATGGTTATTGCGACAATGGCGGAAATGGCCTGCGCAACGTTCGCTAGGATGCGTGTGGCACCCAATTGAAGCATGGAAACCGTGGTTGTTGGCATCATCGAGAGGAAAGCCATGCCCGACATATCAATCAGGCTAGCCTGAAAGCTCAGAGTTTGGGTGACATAGAGAATCCATAAATGTCCGCCAAAGAACAGGCTTGCCACCACGCCCAATAAAATGCTGAAGGTCGTGGCCCATATCATAACCTTTACCTCTCGACGCAATGCGAGGACAAGGAAGACCAACACCCCCATGTGGGGTTTGATGGTCATGACAGCGAACGCAAAACCCGCCCGTTTTGGAAAAGTATCGAGCCAACGCCAGCCATAAAGCGCAAGCGCACCGATCAGAAAGCCGTAGTGCGCCGCCCAGATGTTTACAAAACCCGCGGGAAGAAGGGCAGCCCACCACCACGGAACATCTGACGCAACAAGATATGGCTTCGCCGCGTGTGTGAAAAGTGCGAGACCCAACGCAGTCCATACCGCCAAGGCGAGCCCATATGGCAAAAGAGAAAATGCCGCCGCCAGAAACAAGCTGTGAGGCGGATAGGAATAAGCATATATACCTTTAACGCCGAGCGCGGCCCATAGCGTCTCTCGATAAGCGTCTAGATCATAAATAAGTCGAGATTGATCTGCCAGAGCAAGCGTTCCGCCGTGCCAGACATTAACAAAATCGCGTCCTAGTCGAATATATTGATTGATCGCAAGACCATCATGGATCGTTAGAAAGTCGCGGACCAAAAATGAAAAGCCCATAATTAAAATTGTAGCAGCGATAACGAAGCTCCAATCCCCAAAGGGTTGCCTCCGCTTTCTATTCATATCGAGTTTCTTCCCGGCACCATCCGCCAAGCCGCACATCCCAGAAACAGCATCAATATAATCGGTGACGGCCATAGATTGAGCCTGGCCAGCGGCACCAAGATCAGCGGAATCATGAACGCCGCCGCATAGACTGCCCGATCCGGGCTATACCATTTCACGCCGAACCGCGCCGCACACACCAGCGCCACCACGCACAGCGCGACCATGTCATAATTGAAGCTATAGGGCAGGATCAGCGGGATCGCGACGATGCTCAGCAGGCCGAGGTCACGGATCGGCACACTGCGCTTATGGGCCCAGATCAGAGTCGCCACCGCATAGAACCCGATCACGATCTGGCCGATCATGACCAGTCCCGGATCGCGGGTCAGCGCATACAGCATCCGTCCCGATGTGGGCATCATATAGCTATAGGGCTGGGTCGGCACGATCTCGATCAGGCCGGCCTGAAAGCTGAGTGTGGAACTGAGCCAGGTCGTCCAGGACCAAGATCCAAAAACCAGTATCGATAGCGCCACGAGCGCGCCCGTCCCCGCAGCCGCCCAATAAGCGGTCTTCCACTGCCGCTTCATCGCCAGCACCAGCGGCACCAAAATGCCCATATGCGGTTTCACGGTCATCACGGCGAAGGCGAGGCCGCTGCGCATCGGATTGTTCTCCGCGCGCCGCCAGCCATAAAGCGCAAGCGCGCCGATCAGGAAACCGAAATGCCCGGCCCAGATATTGACGATCGTTGCCGGCAGGATCAGCCCCGCCCAGCCCGGCAGTCCAAGATCGCGGAGCCACGGGCGCGCGGCGTGGCAAAACAGGCCGAAGGTGAGGATCAGCCAGGCCGCCAGCGCGACCAGATAGCCCGTCATGCCGAAGGGCAGCGAGAGCAGAAGCATGTGCGGCGGATAGGAATAGGCGTAAAGCCCGGCGAAACCGGCCTTCTCGAACAGCGTTTTGCGATAGATGTCGCGGTCATAAACGCCCGCCGCGCCATGGTGCAGAGCTTCCTGTCCGCCATGCCAGATGTTGATGAAATCACGACCGATCAGCGCCTGCGAATTGACATGCAAACCCTGCATTCCCGTCAATTCCTTGTGGATCAGCTTGTAACTATACCATCCCGTCGCCGGCCATACAGCCACGCCCCAAAGCCCGAAAACCATGACCAGCTTGAGGAAACCCCGCCCCAATTCGCGCATCATCGCGTTCAGAGTCCGTCCTCACGATAATAGATGTCCCGTCCGATGCCCTCGATCGCATGTCCTTCCGGAATGGGCGTGAGATAGCGCAACAGACTGTGCGGATAGGGAAAGAAGTGGAGGTGCGGATTGAAGGTGAAGCGATATTCGCGTTCCTGCGGCACCACCACGATCAGCCGCTTTTTTGCCACGCGACGCAGCTCCGTCAGCGCCGTTCTAAATTCCAGAATATGCTCCAGAACATGCGTGCAGATGACGGTATCGAAGCTGTCATCGTCAAACGGCAGACGCTCGACATGGCCCTCGACGAACCGGATATCGGGATGGCGCGTGCGGGTGCCCTCCTCGATGATGAAATCGGTCCCGGTCAGCGCCAGATCGGGACGGCGGTGCTTGAGCCAATCCAGCAGATAGCCCGTGCCGCAACCCACATCGAGCACCGCTTCTCCCACGACATCGGTCTGGATCCGCTCAAGACACGCGGCCGAATTGTCGGTCTCGTCCTGAACCCGCGGCATCCGTTCATAGACATGGCGATATTCTTCCGCCGTCACGAAAGGAATGCGTTCGCGGAAGCGTTCGATGTCGTCGACCAGCGGCCCCCAGTGACGACGGAACAGCCAGCGCATCGCACCCGAATCGCGGATGAAGGGCGGGATCGCCTCTTCAAGCACGGTGCGGATCATGTTGGTGGTTTCGCGTTTCATTGAATCGGTCCTGTCAGCCGAACGTCCAGCGGCGGTGCATGACGAAGCTCGCCAGCGGCGTAACGAATATCATCGGAATCATCGGTGCCCAATCGGGTTGCGCCCAATGCTCGACCAGCGCGAAAACCCACAGCCAGTTCATCGCAAAAGCCACCAGATTGACCGCCACGAACATCATCATGCGCTGCCGCATATTATCCCGGTCACCGTGATCGCGAAAACTGTAGCCGCTGTGCACGCCAAATCCGCACGCAAGACAGAGCAGGAAAGAGAGCGTGACCGCCATGCGCGGACTCATGCCGAGCGGTGCCACGAACAGCCAATAGGTGACCGCGCCAAGCAAGGTGATCGCCCCACCTGCCAGGCCATAGCGCAGCAACTGGCCCAATGTTTGACGCTTTTCCAGAGTATCGATCATTGATGCACTATGCTTGCCCTTTAGCGCCGTCGCCTTAAAGCATTCGTTCGACCATTCAAGCGGTGAACATCATGGGAATATTGGGGCTCAAGCCGTGATCGAAACCGGAGCGGGCAAGGACCGCTGGAAATTGTGGCTGATCCTGATCTGGCTGATTGCGTCCGCAGGGTTGATTGCATGGCGCTGGGGCCGGATTCACTGGCTCGCGCTGGGCGACACCGATGACAATATGCGGCTGATGGAAGTGCGCGCCTGGCTGAATGGTCAGGGCTGGTATGACCTGCGGCAATATCGACTGAACCCGCCCCAGGGCTTCAACATTCACTGGTCACGCCTGGTGGACATCCCGATCGCGGGCATCATCCTGGCGGTCAAACCGTTTTTCGGGACGGCGATCGCCGAGCGCGCTGCCATTGCGATCGCGCCGTTGCTGCCACTGGGCGTCGCATTGTTCGGTGTCGCGCTCACCACACGGCGTCTTGTCGCGCCGCTCAGTTTCGCCTTGGCGGCGGCGCTGCTGCTCACCGCGCAGTCCACAATGGGCATGTTCCAGCCGGCACGGATCGATCACCATGGCTGGCAGTTGGCGATGATGGCGCTGCTTGTGGCGGGGATCGCGAATCCGGATCGGCGGCGCGGCGGCCTGCTGGTCGGCGGCGCAAGCGTCCTGTCGCTGGTGATCGGATTCGAGATGATGCCCTATCTCGCACTGGCCGGTGCGATCATGGCGCTGTTCTGGGTCTGGGAGCGCGAAGAGGCTGCGCGCCTGCAGACCTATGGCGTGATGCTCGCGGGCGGCTCTGCGCTCGGCTATGCGCTCTTTGCATCCTGGGACAATGCCGCGCCGCGATGCGACGTGCTCTCCCCGGTGTGGATGTCGACGATGGTTCTGACCGGCGCGCTGCTCACCGTGCTGGCGCGGCTGCCCTTGCGCGGACGCCTGATGCGGCTGGGCGCGGGCATCGTGGCGGCGGCCATTGTCGGTGGGTTCTTCATCCTGTTCTGGCCGCAATGCCTTGGCCGGCCTGAAGGCGTATCTCCCGAACTACAGGCCAAGTGGCTCGATAATATCCGCGAGGTCAAACCCGTTTACCGGCAGGAATGGAAGATGATGTGGGCGATGCTCGCATTGCCGGTGATCGGCGCGATCGGAAGCCTGCTCAGCCTGTGGATCCACAGGCGGGATCAAAAGCGGCTGATGGCCTGGTGCGGCGTGGCGACGCTGTGCCTGGTGAGCCTGGGGATGATGTTTTTCCAGTCGCGCGCCACGGCCGCGGCGCAATTGCTGGCCGTGCCCGGTGGTCTTGCCTTGATGTGGATTGCGCTGCCCTGGGTGCGCGGGCAGAAGAATATGCTGGCGCGCGTATTGGGCACGCCCGCGCTGTTCCTGGTGGGATCGGGCCTGTTCATCCAGCTTGGCATTCAGGCGATCCCCGAAAAGGCCGAAAAGCCGGTTTACAAAAAGGTCAATCTGGCCGGCGCGCGCTGCTCCACCATCCCGTCCATGGCGGGATTGAACACGCTGCCCAGGGCGACGATCATGACGATGGTCGATCTGGGGCCGCGGCTGATCACGCTGACGCATCATAATGCGATTGCGGGGCCATATCACCGCAATGGCGAAGCGATCCTGGACATGCACCATGCGTTCGACGGCACACCGGAGGCGGCGCGCGCGATCGCGAAGAAGCACGGAGCGACGCTGCTGATGATCTGCCCGGATTTCGCGGAGGGCACGGTCTATAAGGCGCGCAGCCCCAAGGGCTTTTATGCGCAGATCGAAGCGGGCACGGTGCCCGCATGGCTCGATCCGGTGACGCTGCCCAAGGGATCGCCGTTCAAGGTCTGGCGCGTCAGGTAAAGCTGGCGCGGATCCCGTCGATCACGAATTGGGCGGCAAGCGCGGCGAGCAAGACGCCGAGCAGACGCGTGACGACGGTTTCCACCTTATGGCCGATCAGCGTCATCAGCGGTCCTGCCAGCAGCAGCGCGATCAGCGTTATCGCCAGCACGGCACCAAGCGCGGCGAGCACGACGAAGGTCTGTTCGATCCCTTGGCTGCGCGCCATCATCAGCATGGTGGAGGCGATCGAGCCCGGCCCGGCGATCATCGGGATCGCCATGGGGAAGATCGAAACATCCTCCACCTGCGGCGTTTCCATCACCTCCTTGGCGCGCTCTTCCCGTCGCTGGGTGCGTTTCTCGAACACCATCTCCAGCGCGATCAAAAAGAGCATGATGCCGCCGGCGATGCGAAAGCTGTCGAGGCTGATTCCCAGCGCGCCCAGCAGCTTTTCGCCGAACAGCGCGAAGATCAACAGGATGATCGCCGCGACGACGACCGCGCGGATCGCCATGGCGCGCCGATGCGCGGCGGTGGCACCATGCGTGAGCGACGCATAGATCGGCGCACAACCCGGCGGATCGATCACCACCAGAAAAGTGATGAAGGCCGAGACGAACAGCTCGATCACAGGGATACCGCCTCGAAAGGCACATCCGCATTGCGATGCGCCGCCACCAGCGTGTTACGGAGCAGCACCGCGATCGTCATGGGGCCGACGCCGCCCGGCACCGGCGTGATCGCGCCTGCGACCGCGGCGGCGCTGACGAAATCCACATCGCCCACCAGCCGGCTCTTGCCGCCATCGGCGGGAATGCGGTTGATCCCGACGTCGATCACGGCGGCACCGGGCTTCAGCCAATCGCCCCTGATCATTTCCGGTCGACCCACGGCCGCCACCACGATATCGGCGGCGCGCACCACGGCGGGCAGATCGCGTGTGCGTGAATGTGCGACCGTGACCGTGCAGCTTTCGGCCAGCAGGAGCTGCGCCATCGGTTTTCCGACGATATTGGAGCGGCCGATGACCACCGCATTCAGCCCTGAAAGGTCACCCAACCGGTCTTTTAGCAGCATCAGGCAGCCCAGCGGCGTGCAGGGCACGAACCCTTCGATCCCGGTGGCCAGTCGGCCGGCATTGACCGGATGGAAGCCATCCACATCCTTGTCCGGATCGATCGCAGCGATCACCGCATTTTCGTCGATATGCCTGGGCAAAGGCAATTGCACCAGGATGCCGTCCACCGCGGGATCGGCATTGAGCTGTGCGACCAGCGCCAGCAGCGCGGCTTGGGTCGTATCGGCAGACAAGCGATGCTCGAAGCTTTCCATCCCGGCCTCGATCGTCGCCTTGTGCTTGGCGCGCACATAGACCTGGCTGGCGGGATTTTCGCCCACCAGCACAACGGCGAGCCCAGGTGCGCGACCAGCCTTGGCCACAAAGGCGGCAACGCCATCCGCGATCCGCGCCCTGAGCCCCGCCGCAAAGGCTTTTCCGTCGATGATATTTTCTGTCATGGGACCGCGCTGTAAAGCCTAAGCGCGCAGCTTTCCAGCCGCTGTGGATCGCCTTTCAAATGCAGACGCTTCAACCGCGCCGTTTCCCCCGCGATCAGCGTCACATCGCGCTTCGCCAGATCGAACGCCTTGGCCAGAAAATACACCAGCGCTTCATTGGCAGCGCCCTCCACGGGAGGCGCGCGGAGCCTCACCTGAAACCAGTCATCCCCGCCGGCAATCGCATCGCGCGACGCCCTTGGCGTCACGCGGACGGCGATCCGGATCCCGTCGTCAAGACGGGTCCAGGCCGGCAAGCCTCAGCCCAGCCCCTGATTGGCGAACATCGTGATCAGATAGGGGATCAGCGTGCCGCGCAGGAACATGAGGATCAGCAACACCACCAGCGGCGAGAGATCGAGCATCCCCAGATCGGGCATGATCTTGCGGATCGGCCGGTAGAAGGGCTCCGTCATCCGGTGCAGCGCCTCCAGCAGATTGCGGACGAACTGGCTCTGCATGTTGATCACGTTGAACGCGACCAGCCAGGACAGGACCGCCTGGATGACGATGATATAGGTGAATATCATCAACAGAAAATCGATGGTCTGAAGAAGCAGGATCATGACGCTGTGTTTTTCCTCATTGCGTTATCGCAGCCTGTAACCGATCGGCAATTCGCGGTCTAGCGATGCACCAGCGTGCCTGCGCCCTGACGGGTGAAGATTTCCAGCAGCATCGCATGGGGAATGCGGCCATCGAGGATGACCGCGGCGTCCACGCCCTGTTCCACTGCATTCACGCAGGTCTCCACCTTGGGGATCATCCCGCCGGAGATCGTGCCGTCGGCTTTCAGCGCCTCGATTCCCGCCGGATCGAGATCGCTCACCAGCGCCCCGGATTTGTCCAAAACGCCCGCCACATCGGTCAGCAGGAAAAAGCGCGCCGCCTTCAGCTCGGCCGCGATCGCGCCGGCCATCGTATCCGCATTGATATTATAAGTGTGCCCGTCAGCCCCCATCGCGATCGGCGCGACCACGGGAATGATCCCGGCGGCGGACAGCGTATCAAGGATGCGCCGGTCCACCGCTACGGGCTCGCCCACGAAGCCCAGATCGACGTGCCGTTCGATGCCTTGCAACGGGTCCGCCGTCTCCCGGCCCACCTTGCGCGCAGTGACCAGCCCGGCGTCCTTGCCCGAGATGCCCGTGGCCCGGCCGCCGGCACCCGCAATCCAGCTTACGATTTCCTTGTTGATCGATCCGGCGAGCACCATCTCCGCGATCCGGGCGGTTTCCGCATCGGTCACGCGCAGGCCGTTGACGAATTGCGTCTCGACACCCAGTTTTTTCAGCATCGCGCCGATCTGCGGCCCGCCGCCATGCACGACCACGGGATTGATGCCGACCGCTTTCAGCAGCACCACATCCTCGGCGAAATCGCGCGCCAGCTCCGGATCGCCCATCGCATGGCCGCCATATTTTACAACAAAGGTCTGGCCGGCGTAGCGCTGCAGATAAGGCAGCGCCTCGGTCAGCGTTTCCGCTTTGGCAAGCATGGCGGGATCGGGAAGATGATCGAGATTCATTGTGTATTTACTCCGGCATCGAGCTTCTTCCCGATGGCGACAAAGAACATGATAAGGAACGGCACCAGCACGATCGAAAGCACCACCTTGGCGAGCATCTGCCCGGCCATCAGCGCCATGATCGGCCTTTCGCCGAGGAACGAGATCGAGATGAAAAGCAATGTATCGATCACCTGCGATATGACGCTGGCGATGATTCCACGCAACCACACCAATTTGCCTTCGCCGCGCGAAAGCCGCGAAAAGATCAGCACGTTGAGCGTCTGCGAAATGCCGTAGGACACCAGGCCGGCGATCATCATCCGCGCGCTTTGCCCCACCACGATCGGAAAGGCGTCCACGGCGGGCGGATACATGCCTGAATCATGCGGCAGCGCGAGCACGATCTGGATCAGCAATGCCGAGACGATCAGCGGAATGAAGCCCAGCCGCACGAGCGACGTCGCCGTCTTCTGCCCGTGCAGTTCGGCGATCGCGCTGCTGATCACCACGAGCAGAAGAAAGCCGAAGATACCCGCTTCCACCGCCAGCGGCCCCAGCGCCACCTGCTTCACGCCCAGCACGCCCGCGATGCAGGTCATGCCGCCATACAACACCGAAAATACGAACAGAGAACGTGATATCGTGACTGGCATGGATTTCCCCGGCCCCGGACTGGATTGGCCCGCATAGCGCCTTGTGCGGAATGCGGAAACCCAAATGCTCAAGCGTCCCGAAACCATTCGGGCCGCGCCTTTCCTGCTCCCCTCCAGCCTTTGCTGGAGGGGCTGGGGGTGGTTTCTCTTCTTCTCAATCAGGTGAAATCAGAAGAAGGCCACCCCCAACCCCTCCACAAAGGCGTGGAAGTGGAGAAGCAAAAGCGCTCAATAGATCCCGATCCTCAGCGCGTCGGCACCGGTTCGTCGCCCGAATAATCGTAGAAACCGCGCCCCGTCTTGCGGCCGAGCCAGCCGGCTTCCACATATTTCACCAGCAAGGGGGCCGGGCGGTATTTGGGATCGCCCGTGCCGTCCTGCAGAACACGGCAGATTTCGAGGCAGGTATCCAATCCGATGAAATCGGCCAGCGTCAGCGGACCCATGGGATGATTGAGGCCTAGCTGAACCGCGGTGTCGATATCGCGCACCGTCGCCACGCCCTCGCCCAGCGCAAAGCACGCTTCGTTGAGCATTGGCAGCAGGATGCGGTTCACGATGAACCCAGGGGCATCATTGGCGTGGACCACCTTCTTGCCCAACGCGATGGCATAGGTCTCGACCAGTTTCACCGTCTCGTCTGACGTCGCCAGCCCGCGGATCAGTTCGATCAATCCCATGAGCGGCACGGGATTGAAGAAATGCACGCCTACGAAGCGCTTGGGATCAGGCGAAGCCTGTGCCAGCCGCGTGATCGGAATGGACGATGTGTTGGAAGCCAGCACCGCCTGATGCCCCAATATCTTGCCGACCTCGGCAAAAATGGCGCGCTTCACCTCTTCGCGTTCGGTGGCCGCCTCGATCACCAGACCGGCAGCGGCCATCGGCTCGAACGTCGCCACCGGCTCGATCCGGGCCAGCGCCTGATCCCGCGCTTCCGCCGCGATCTTTTCCTTTTCGACCAGGCGCCCGAGCTGTTTGGCGATGCTCTCCTTCGCGCGCTCGGCAATCTCCAGCTTCGCATCGGCCAGATAGACGTGATAGCCGGC
This sequence comes from Sphingobium boeckii, assembly GCF_014199215.1. Taxonomy (GTDB): domain Bacteria; phylum Pseudomonadota; class Alphaproteobacteria; order Sphingomonadales; family Sphingomonadaceae; genus Sphingobium_A; species Sphingobium_A boeckii. The sequence goes on along the minus strand of NZ_JACIJC010000001.1, from coordinate 109,275 downwards.
CTGCGCCGAAACCTGGGCGATTCCGGCCCCCATCTGCCCCGCACCGATCACGCCAATCGCCTGCATTGGATATCCTTTCAAAGCCTGTGACCGCGCTCAATAGCCGCGCGAATGAGCACGCGCTAGACGGTCAGACCCTGCAGCAGCTTTGGCAATGCGCCCGATTCGCCCCGCGCCTCATCCATGAAACGCGCCTTGAGCGCCGGGATACGCTGGACCGCACCCAGGCCGAAACGGCGGATCGCCAGCGCGGTCTTGCCCGGCACGCCAAACAGCCGGGTCAATCCGTCGGTGGACGCGGCCACCATCAGGCTGTCGAGCGAACGCCAGCGTTCATAGCGCGCCAGCAATTGCGGATCGCCCGGATCGAGCCCGATCCGCACGCCATCGATCAGCACCTCCGCCAGCGCGCCCACATCGCGGAACCCCAGATTGAGCCCCTGCCCTGCGATCGGATGGATGCCGTGCGCCGAATCGCCCACCAGCGCGAGCCGCTGCGCCGTGATCTTCGCGGTATGCTGAAAGCCAAGCGGATAGCTGGAGCGCGGTGCTGCGGCGCGCAATGCGCCCAGCATCCCGCCCATGCGCTTGTCCGCCTCCGCCAGAAAGGCGCGATCGGACAATGCCAGCATGGCGGGGGCGTCGGATGCCTTCACCGTCCACACGATAGCGGACCGCGGTGACCCATCTGCGCCGGGCAACATCGGCAGCAATGCAAAAGGCCCGGCCGGATAGAAAATCTCATAGGCGACATTGCCATGAGGCACATCATGGGCGAGCGCCGAGATGATCGCGACATGATCATAGGTCCAGTGCGCGATATTGATCCCGGCGGCGGCGCGCGTCGGCGATTTGCGGCCTTCGGCAGCGATCAACAGCGATCCGGTGAAGATGCGGCCGTCCTCCAGCGTGACGGTCACGCCGTGCTCGTCGCGCTGCACATCGGCGGCGCGCGCGGGCATCACCAGCGTGATATTCTGCGCGGCCAGCGCGGTCTCCCGCAAGGCCAGGCGGAGCGCGCGATTCTCGAACATGATGCCGAGCGGCCCTTCGGCCGGATCGGGCGCAAAATTCAATGTGCCTTTCGAAAGGCCATCGCTCACGCGGATCTCGCGGATCGGGCAGCCCTGCCCCTCCAGCCGCGCGCCCACGCCGATCGCTTCCAGCATCTTCCAGCTTGCGCTCGCCACGGCGGACGCCCGCCCGTCGAAGCCTGGCGCAATCTGGGTTTCGGGATTGGCCACATCGATCACGATGCTCGAAAGGCCATGCGCATCAAGCGCGATTGCGAGCGTGAGGCCAACCAGCCCGCCGCCCAATATGATCACATCGGCGCGTTCCATAAACCGCTCCTAAACCCATCGCCGCACAAGCAAAAGAGCACATCGACTCATCGCGGGAATCCAGTCTCTTAAGCCCGACTCTTGACGCAGACTCCCGCTAAAGCGCATTGTGCCGTGACGAGACACATGTTTCGGAGCGAATGGGGACAGCATGGCAAGCCGCAGTCTGGTCAAGACGGAGCCGGTATGGCGCGAATCGATGAAGCGCGGCGCTGTGCGCAGCAGCGCGCTGTTCGGCGGCATGGCTTTGATAGTGTTCACGCTTTTGCTCATTCTGGCGCTCGCCAGCTACCGTCCAAGTGATCCTTCGATGATGACGGCCGCCGCTGGTCCGGCGCGAAATCTGGTCGGCGGCGGCGGTGCGTGGACCGCTGATTTGCTGCTCTGGGTGTTCGGACCGGCGATCGTTTTGATCGTGCCGCTGACGCTGGTGTTCGGATTGAGGCTCTGCCGCGGGGTTCAGGTTGGTCATTGGCGCAGCATGTTGGTGGGATCGCTGCTCGGCATTTCGCTGGTCGGTGCGTCGCTGGCGCTGTTCCGTGCCAACGCGGTTCCTGCGCTGCCGGGCGGGTTCGGGGGCGCGGTGGGCATTGCCATCGCCGGCGTGGTGCAATGGGCGTTGGCCTTTATCGGCCATGCGGACATTCGTGGTTGGGTGAAGATCGCGGCGCTGTTGCTGTTCGCCGGCGCGGGCATCGTGATCTGGGCCAAGAGCCTTGGGCTGGACGACGGCGAACGCGCCTGGCTATTCCGTCGCCGCAATCGGGCCGATGCGCATGACGATGCCGAGGATGAGCCACTGGCCTTCGAAGCCCCTTCACGGCCCAAGCGCGAGGACGTGCAGGCGGAGCCGCGCAAGATCCAGGTCGCCGAAGATCGCAAACCGCCGATCATCTCGCTGCCCGGCAAGAAGGAGCCGCAGCCGGAGAAGAAGCCGCAGGGCGCGGTGCAGACGGCGTTCGATCTGCGCGACCGCTATACCATGCCGTCGCCCGATTTGCTGATCCCCGCGCCACCATCGACCACGCCAGTGCTCGATAAGGCCACGCTTGAGCGCAATGCCCGGCTGCTGGAGACCGTGCTGGACGATTTCCATGTGAAAGGCGCGATCGTCGAGGTCCGCCCCGGCCCGGTCGTCACCATGTATGAGCTTGAGCCGGCTCCGGGCATCAGGGCCAGCCGCGTCATCCAATTGGCCGACGATATCGCGCGCAACATGTCCGCCCAGTCCGCCCGCGTCGCCACCATCCCCGGTAGGAATGTGATCGGCATCGAGCTGCCCAACAAGATCCGCGAGGCGGTGTCCTTCCATGAAATGGTGACATCGCATCAATTCACCGATCAGACCGCACAACTGGCGCTGATCCTTGGCAAGAATATCGCAGGCGATCCGGTGATCGCCGATCTGGCACCGATGCCGCATCTGCTGGTGGCGGGCACCACGGGCTCGGGCAAATCGGTCGGGCTTAACAGCATGATCCTGTCGCTGCTCTATCGGCTCAGCCCGGATCAGTGCCGGATGATCATGATCGATCCCAAGCATCTCGAGCTTTCGAGCTATGAGGGCATTCCCCATCTCCTCTCCCCCGTGGTGACGGATCCATTGAAGGCGGTGCGCGCGCTCAAATGGGCGGTGGAGCAGATGGAGGAGCGCTATCGGATGATGGCTTCGGTCGGCGTGCGCGGGCTTGCCGGCTTTAACGACAAGGTGCGTGCGGCGCGGGTGAAGGGGCAGAAGCTCGGCCGCCGCGTCCAGACGGGCTATGATGCCGAGACCGGCCAGCCGATCTATGAGGAAGAGCAGCTCGATTATCAGCCGCTGCCCCAGATCGTGGTCATCGTCGATGAGCTGGCCGATCTGATGATGACCGCGGGCAAGGAAGTCGAATTCCTGATCCAGCGACTCGCCCAGAAGGCGCGCGCGGCGGGCATCCATCTGATCATGGCCACGCAACGCCCGTCGGTCGATGTGATCACCGGCGTGATCAAGGCCAATCTGCCGACACGCATCAGCTTTTCCGTCACCAGCAAGATCGATTCGCGCACCATTCTGGGCGAGCAGGGTGCCGAACAGCTTCTAGGCAAGGGCGACATGCTCTATATGCCCGGCGGCAAGCAGATCGCGCGTGTCCACGGCCCGTTCGTTTCGGATGAAGAGGTGATGCGCGTGGCGGATCACTGGCGTGGCCAGGGCAGCCCCGAATATGTGCAGGCCGTCACCGAAGAACCGGAGGACGGCGGCTATCTGATGGATGGCGCGCCCGATGGCGAAGATAGCCCGGAAGAGCAGGAATATCGCAAGGCGGTTCAGCTCGTCGCCGAAAGCCAGAAGGCCTCCACAAGCTGGCTCCAGCGGCAGTTGCGCATCGGCTATAACCGCGCCGCGCGCCTGATCGAACGGATGGAAAAGGAAGGCCATGTCGGTCGTCCCGATCATGTCGGCCGCCGCGAAGTTCTGATGGATACGGACGGACGGCCGCTTTAGCGAGACCGTGCCAAGGAACCGGCGCGGGTCTGCCGGGGTTCACTTGGCATTCAAGCCATGGGCTCCATAGGCTCTTTCCGAACAGTTCAGGAGTTTTCGATGTTTCGCCGATACGCCCTCGCTTTGGCCGCTGCGCCGCTGATTCTGACCGGGATCGCCATGCCGGGCGTGGCCGCTGCGCCTTCGGCCGATCTGGACAGGGTTTCGGCGCACCTTCAAGCGGTGGCCAGCATGACGGCCGGCTTCACGCAGACCGACCGCGCAGGCAAGGTGCTCACCGGCGAACTCACGCTGAAGCGGCCGGGCAAGATCCGGTTCCAATATCAAAAGGGTGTGCCCTTGCTGATCGTCGGCGATGGCAAGGCGCTGACCATGATCGATTATCAGGTGAATCAGGTGCAGCGCTGGCCGATCGGCAAATCGCCGCTGGCCGTATTGCTCAATCCGGCCGGCAATCTGGCGAGTGTGGCCAGAGTGGTGCCCACGGCTGACAACCGGATTGTTCTTGTCGAAGCGCGCGATCCCAAGAAACCCGAGTTTGGCACCCTGACGCTGGCATTCCAGCGCAATGCCGGCGCGCCCGGCGGTCTGATGCTGCAGGGTTGGGTGGCGCTCGATTCTCAGAATAATCGAACGTCGATCCGGCTATCGAACCAGAAGTTCAATGTCGCCGTGTCCGACAACACGTTCAAATGGCGCGACCCACGCCCGCAAAATCGCGGTCGCTGACGATCCTGTTCATATTGGCGACAGGTCCATAGGCCTAAAACCAATTTGCGGACGTGGGGCCAGATCGGGATTTCCCCCTGTTGCCCAATCGGCCTCACGCCCCGCCTCGCGTGACGAAACGCCAGGTCGGCCCTCGCTCCACGCCCCCGGAGCGGGGGCCTTTCCTTTTTCGGAAACCCCGGCCTTGCGGCCCTGTCAGCCCGGAGGCTACAGGACTTCATGGCCGACACGCTCACAATCGCTTCCTGGAACATCAATTCGGTCCGTTTCCGCATGGAAATCGTGGAGCGCTTCCTGCGGGAGGACGCACCGGATATCCTGTGCCTTCAGGAAACCAAGACCGAGGATGCCACGTTCCCCGCCGCCGCCTTCCGCGCATTGGGCTATAAGCACCAGATTCTCCATGGTCAGCGGATGCACCATGGCGTCGCCATCGTCAGCAAGATCCCCATTCATGAGGACGACCGGCTGGACTGGCAGGCCAATGGCGAGGCCCGGCATGTGGGCGTCCGGCTGGATAACGGCCTGCGTCTGGAGAATGTCTATGTTCCCGCCGGGGGCGATATTCCCGATCGCGATGCCAATCCCAAATTCGGCCAGAAGCTCGACTTCCTCGAGCGCATGATCGACTGGTCAGGCAAGCTCGATGTGCCGACTTTGCTGGTGGGCGACTTCAACATCGCGCCGCTGGAATCGGATGTGTGGAACCATAAGCAATTGCTGGGCGTGGTGAGCCACACACCGATCGAGGTGGAAACGCTGGGCCGGCTCCAGGCAGCGCATGACTGGGTCGATCTCGGCCGCCATTTCTATCCCGCCCCGGCACGGCTCCACACCTGGTGGAGCTATCGTTCCAAGGACTGGACCGTGAACGATCGCGGCCGCCGGCTGGATCATATGTGGGCCAGCCCGGAAATCGCCCAAAAAGCCATAGCGCACCGGGTCTGCGAACCCTGCCGCAACTGGCTCAAGCCATCCGATCATGTGCCGCTCGTCACGGAGTTTCGCTTTTGAGCGACCCGCGCGCCGCCGCCCGCGCCATCGACGCGCTCCGGCGTGGCTGGCCGATCGCGATTGCGGGGGCCGAAGGCGCGCTGACCCTGCTGGCGATCGAAACCGCCGATGGGGGCCGGCTGGCGGCTTTCGACCCCGCACAACAGGCCGCCATCCTGATCTCCGCGGCGCGGGCGGTCACGCTCAAACTGGCCAATCAGATGGACGCCGCACACCCTGAAAAGCCGGTGATCGTGGCGCGTGCGCCGTGGATCGATCTTTCCGGCGCGGTGGCGCTGGCCGATCCGGCGCTGGATCTGGCGACGCCGCTCAAGGGGCCATATCGCGCGCTGCCCGTTTTGCACGCCGATGCGGCTGGCGCGGCGCTGGAACTGGCGCGGCTGGCTGGATTGCTGCCCGCTTTCTTCATCGGCGGCACGGGCTTACCTGAAGTGACCATCGCCCCGGACGATATCGCCGCCTATGACGATTCCGCCGAGCTGGTGATCGCGGCGCGCGCCCGGTTGCCGATCGCGGTGGCCGAGAATAGCGAGATCGTGGCGTTTCGCAGCGCCGATCAATCGGGCGAGCATGTTGCGCTGATCATCGGTCAGCCCGATGGCACGCCGCCGCTGGTACGTCTGCACAGCGAATGCCTGACGGGGGATGTGCTGGGATCGCTGAAATGCGATTGCGGCCCGCAACTCCATGGCGCGCTGCACGAGATCGCCGCGCATTGGGGGATATTGCTCTATCTGCGACAGGAAGGCCGCGGCATCGGCCTGATCAACAAGCTGCGCGCCTACAGCCTTCAGGATCAGGGCTTCGATACGGTGGACGCCAATCTGCGGCTGGGCTTTGCGATCGACGCGCGCGATTTCGGGGTGGCAGCGCGAATGCTCACGCTGATCGGACAGACGACCATCCGTTTGCTGACGAACAATCCGAACAAGGTGGAAAAATTGCGGTCTCTGGGCGTGGATGTGATCGAGCGCGTGCCGCACCGAATCGAGGCCAATGTGCATAATCGCGGCTATCTGGACGCCAAGCGGGACCGGACCGGGCACCAGCTTTAGCGAGTGGCGGATTGCTGCCTAAGGTCACACTAGGGTCGCACCTGAAACGCGGTTTGAATTTTCGGTTCAAGCCCCTGTGGAGCGGTCGACGATCTCAAAGAGCCGATCTTATCTAAACAGATGTTTTCGCTGTAGGACAGAGGCATTATGCTCCGATCTTCTCAGGCGATCAGACGCGCCAGTTCCTCGAACGATCCTGCCACTTCGGGAACACCGAGCGCCAGCAATCGCGCGCCATGACCAGGGCCGCAATGCTGCCCGGCCGTCAGCCCGATCACATGGGCACCCGATGCAACAGCCCCGGTGACGCCCACGGGGGAGTCTTCGATGATCAGGCAGCGCGCGATATCGATGCCCAGCGCATCGGCGGCATGGAGATAGAGATCCGGCGCGGGCTTGCCGCGGGTGACATGTTCACGCCCGCTATAAATGTGTGCCCCGAAACAGGCGCGCAGGTCGAGATGATCGAGATGCGCCTCGATCCAGCGGGTCGCACTGGAGGAGGCGATCGCGCGGGGCAGCGTGCGCGGCAGGCTCCGCACGAAATCGGCGGCCCCGGCCACCGCCTCGATCCCCTCTTCGATCGCGCGCCGGTCTTCCTCGGCCCGCAGCGCTGCAAACCCCTGCGGAATCGGATGACCGATCCGCGCGACGATGGCGTCGAGAAAATCCTGCCCGGCCAACCCCATGAAATGCGCCATCGATTCGTCGACGGAGACCGGATGGCCCAATGACGTCAGCGTCTCGGCCAGATGACGGTTTCCGGCATATTCGCTTTCGAGGATGACTCCGTCGAAATCGAAGATGATCGCATCAAATTTCATCCACGCGCGCCGAACAGCGCGGTGCCGACGCGGACATGCGTGGCACCGAGCATGACGCCCGCCTCCAGATCGCCAGACATGCCCATGCTGAGCCCGTTCAGATCATGATCGCGCGCCAGCTTCGCGAGCAGGGCAAACCAGGGCGCGGGCTCCAGATCGGCGGGGGGCACGCACATCAGCCCTACGACCGGCAGATGGGCGGCGCGGGCGTCTGCCAGCAGCGCGGGGAGATCGGCGATGGCACAACCGCCCTTCTGATCTTCCTCGCCGATATTCACCTGGATGAAGCAATCCGGGCGCTTCCCGGCCTTGTCCATCGCCTGCGCAAGCGCCTTGACCAGCGACGAGCGATCCACCGAATGGATCGCATCGAACAAGGCAACCGCAGCCTCCGCCTTGTTGGACTGCAGACTGCCGACCAGATGCAGCACGATATCGGGCGTCTCCGCGCGCAGCGCCGGCCATTTGGCCTCCGCCTCCTGCACGCGATTCTCCCCGAACAGCCTATGCCCCGTGGCAATCAGCGGGCGAATCTCTTCCACCGGCTTGGTCTTGGAGATCGCGATCAGCGCCACGTCTGCCGGCGCGCGGCGCGCCAGCTTCGCGGTGCGCGCGATGCGTTCGTTGACTTCGGCCAGCCGTGCGGCGGCGTCGATAACTGCTTCATGCCCATCCATTGCGGCTGCTATAGGCAGCACGATGCCGCCCCGCTACCCCCGCCTTTGGCTGATGACCGACGAACGACAAGGCAATGAGCTTTGGGACGCGCTGCACGCGCTCCCGCGCGGCGCGGGCGTGATCGTCCGGCATTATGCGCTCAGCCCCGCGGCCAGAAAGGCAATGTTTGCAAGAATCAGGAGCGTGGCGCGCGCGCGCGGCCTGATGCTGATCCTCGCCGGCCCGCCCCAACTGGCGCGCGCGTGGCACGCGGACGGCTTTCATGGGCGTCGCCCCGGACACGCCTATCCCGAACTGCTTCACACCGCACCGGCGCATGATCTGCCGGAACTGCGCAACGCTGCGCGCAATGGCGCGGGCCTGGTGCTGCTCTCTCCGGTTCATGCCACGCGATCACATCCCGGTGCCACGCCGCTGGGACCGTTGCGATTCGGCATGATCGCCCGCCAGACACAATTGAAGGTGGTCGCACTCGGCGGCATGAATGCCCGGCGCGCGCGCGCGATCAGAACGCTCAATTCCTATGGCTGGGCAGGAATAGACGGGCTGACGCCCGCCGGCCGCATCAGAATTTGAAGGCGGTGCCTACATAGACGGCCTGGCTGTCACGCCGATCGTCGGTCACGGTCTGCAGACGATCGCGATCCTGCATCTTGTAACGCACGCCCGCGGTCACATCCAGATTGCGGGTCAGCTTGTAACTGCCGCCGAGATCGACCGAATAGCTCTTTTCAGGCGTGATCGCGCGCGGCTGGACACCCAGGCCACGCTCGGCATCGACCATCACGCGGCCGCTCCAGCGCGGTGCATTATAGCTGGCACCGGCGCGCACCGATTCGCTGCTGCCCGGCTGAAGGCCGGTATCGATCCGCGCGACATCACCCGAAAGCGCAAACCGCTTCCAGCCGATCGATGCGCCGAGATTATAAGCCGAAGGCGTGATGCCCAGCGATGCGATCAGCGGATTGCCGAGTCCGCGGCTGGACGAGAATATCTGCGCCGGCGCGCTGGTGCGTGCCCGGACCGCCACGGTGACCTTGCGATTACGCCCGGCTTCGCCCGTTGGCGTGAAGCGGAAGCCTGCCCCCGCCAGATCACTGCGCGCCATCAAAGCGGCCAGCTTGGGATCGGCGGCAGCCGGCGTGAAGGAACCGATTCCCGAACGCGGCGCTGCCGTCATGCGCGCCTTGACCGAAGCCAGCGATGTCTGCTGCGCGGCGCTGATCGTGGGAGACGCGACAATAGCGAGCACGGCTAATGCCGCCCCCGTCCATGCCCATGTCTTCCGACTCGCCAACATCACGCAAAAACCCCTTGCTTCACTCTGCCCATATCATGATGTTCGCGGGAATATAAACCCACTTGCACGCGATTTTTATCCGCCTGTTGCACAACACACACAGAATCCGCCCGAGCGTCCGGAAAACGCGCGCTTGCGAGGCGCGCCGGAGCATCTATAACGACGCCGATTGACCGTATTCCCAAGGATTGCACCTATGTCCCGCCGTTTCCGCATCGCAGTCGCGATGGCCCTTGTTTCCACCCTGCCAGCCTGCAATGCGATCAAGCAGGATCTCAGCAAGGGATTCTTCGGCATCGGTGCCAGCGACGATGGCGCGACCTCCACGCAGAAGGCGGATCTGGCGGCATCCAAGGTGACCACCATCGGCGTGAACGCCTATCTCTGGCGCGCCAGCCTCGACACACTTTCGTTCATGCCCTTGCTGCAGACCGATTCCAACGGCGGCGTGATCGTGACCGACTGGTATGCCAATCCCAATACGCCGAGCGAGCGCATGAAGGTGACCGTCACCATCCTCGATCAGGATCTGCGCGCCGATGCGTTGCGCGTTTCCGCCGCGCGCCAGGTGAATCAAAATGGTCAGTGGGTCGATAGCGCCGTTCAGGCCGCGACCGTCCAGAAGCTTGAGGAAATCATCCTCACCAAGGCGCGTGATCTGAGACGCAGCGCCATCGACGGCTGATCCGATGCACACGCGCTTCAATCCGCTTGCGGCCGATGCGCGCTGGCAAAAAATCTGGGACGAGCGGGAGACTTTCCGCGCGGACGATGCCAGCGCCAAGCCAAAATCCTATGTGCTCGAGATGTTTCCCTATCCATCGGGCCGCATCCACATGGGCCATGTCCGCAATTACACCATGGGGGACGTGCTCGCGCGCTTTCGCCGGATGACGGGCCATGAAGTGCTGCATCCGATGGGCTGGGACGCCTTTGGTATGCCCGCCGAAAATGCGGCGATGGAGAAGAAGGTGCATCCCGGCACATGGACCCGCGCCAATATCCAGTCGATGAAAAAGCAATTGAAGCGGCTGGGCTTCGCGCTGGACTGGAGCCGCGAACTCGCCACCTGCGAACCCGAATATTACGGCCATGAGCAGGCACTGTTCCTCGATCTCTACAAATCGGGGCTGGTCTACCGCAAGGAATCCGCGGTCAATTGGGATCCGGTCGACATGACCGTGCTTGCCAATGAGCAAGTGATCGACGGCAAGGGCTGGCGCTCCGGCGCGGTGGTCGAGAAGCGCAAGCTCAGCCAGTGGTTTTTGAAGATCACCGATTTCGCGGACGATTTGCTGGCGGGTCTGGGCGATCTGAAGGACTGGCCCGAAAAGGTCCGGCTGATGCAGGAAAACTGGATCGGCAAGAGCCAGGGGATGCGGCTGACCTTCCACTTCTCCGGCGCGCCGGGCGGGTTCGAAGTGTTCACCACGCGGCCCGATACGCTTTATGGCGCGAGCTTCACCGCGATCGCCGCCGAGCATCCGATCGCGCAGGAACTGGCCAGGAACAGCCCGGAATTGCAGGCGTTCATCGCCGATTGCCAGGCGACCGGCACCGCGGCAGCGGATATCGAAACGGCGGAGAAAAAGGGTTTCGACACCGGTCTGCGCGTGACACATCCGCTCGACCCGAATTGGCATCTGCCGCTCTATGTAGCGAATTTCGTGCTGATGGACTATGGCACGGGCGCTGTTTTCGGCTGCCCGGCGCATGACCAGCGCGATCTCGATTTCGCGCGCAAATATGATCTGCCCGTCACGCGGGTGGTCGCGCCCGAAGGCGAGGACGGCGTGGCGATCGGCAGCGAGGCCTATACCGGCCCCGGCAGGCTGGTGAACTCGCATTTCCTGAACGGCATGGCCGTGGAAGACGCCAAAGCGGCGATCGTGGCACGCGCGCAGCATGAAGGCTGGGGCATCGGCACCACCGTCTGGCGGCTGCGCGACTGGGGCGTATCGCGCCAGCGCTATTGGGGCACACCCATTCCGTTCATTCATTGCGATGAGTGTGGCGTGGTGCCCGTGCCCAAGAGCCAATTGCCCGTGAAGCTGCCCGAGGATGTCAGCTTCGACATTCCCGGCAATCCGCTCGACCGGCATCCGACCTGGAAGCATGTCGATTGTCCGCAATGCCAAAAACCGGCGCGGCGTGAAACCGACACACTCGATACCTTCGTGGATTCGAGCTGGTATTTCATCCGCTTCGCCAGCCAGCCCGATGATCAGCCATTCGACAGAGCCGTGGCCGAAAGCTGGTTGCCCGTGGGGCAATATATCGGCGGCGTGGAACATGCGATCCTGCATCTGCTCTATGCCCGCTTCTGGACGCGCGCGCTGAAACATATCGGCAAGATCGATGTGGCGGAGCCGTTCCAGGGGCTGTTTACGCAGGGGATGGTGACGCACATCACCTATTTCCAGAAGGAAGCCGACGGCAAGATCCTCTGGTATGGCCCCGAGGATGTGAATAGCGATGGGCAGATCGCGACGTTGAAAGACAGCGGTGCGAAGGTCACGATCGGGCGCATCGAGAAGATGTCCAAATCGAAGAAGAATGTCGTCGATCCGGACCTGATCGTCGATCAATATGGCGCGGATGCGGTGCGCTGGTTCATGCTGTCTGATAGCCCGCCCGAGCGCGATCTGCCGTGGAGCGAGGCGGGGATCGAAGGCTGCTGGCGCTTCGTGAACCGGCTGTGGCGGCTGATCGACGGGATCGAGGACGCGGCGCAGGGCCAGGACAAGGATCTTGACCGCAAGCTGCACAAGACGATCGCGGGTGTCGCCACCGATATCGAGGCGCTGGGCTTCAACAAGGCGGTCGCCAAGCTCTATGAGCTGACCGGCGCGATCGAAAAGGCCAAACCCTCCGCCTCGCGCGCGACCGCGATCCGGACGCTCGTCCGCCTCGTCGCGCCGATGGCGCCGCATCTGGCCGAAGAAGGCTGGGAGACATTGGGCGAGACCGGGCTGGTGGCTGACGCCGCATGGCCCACCGCCGATCCCGCCCTGCTGATCGACGATGAAGTGACCATCGCGGTCCAGATCAACGGCAAGCTGCGCGATACGCTGACCGTGGCCAAGGGGATGCCCAAGGACGAACTGGAGGCGCTCGCGCTGGCAGCACCCAATGTGGTGCGTCAGCTCGATGGGGAAACCCCCAAGAAGATCATCGTGGTGCCCGATCGCCTCGTGAATATCGTCGCATGACGGGTCGCACCCAATTTCCGTTAGATTGGTGTATGGGACAGGCTTGATGCGTAAACTTTCCATCCCGCTTCTGATCCTCGCCACGCTTGCGCTCTCGGGCTGCGGGTTGCGGCCGCTTTATGGCGGTGGCTCCAAAGGCGCGGTGGCGCAGACGCTCGGCCAGATCGAAGTCGCGCCGATCGAGGGCAAGGCGGGCTGGCTGATGCGCAATGCGCTGAACGACCGCATGGGCGCGGGCAAGAGCGCGGCGATCTATCGCCTTGAAGTGGAGCTGGACGATCAGATCACCGGCTTCGGCATCCGTTCGGATGACGCCGTGACGCGGGAACGCCGCACTCTGCGCGCGCGTTACCGGCTGATCGAGGCCACCAAAAGCACGGTGGTGCTTGATGCCACGGCGGGATCGGACGCGGGCATCGATATCGTCTCCTCCGAATATGCCACAATCGCGGCTGAAAACACCGCATTGGAAAATCTCTCCCAAGTGGTGGCCGATCAGATCGTGAGCCGGATCGCCCTCTTCGCACAGCGCTCTGCCGGGCAAGGTCCGGATGAAGGCCAATAAGGGCCAGATCGAGCGCGCGCTCGATGCGCCGCCCGCCGATATCCGGATGTTCCTGCTCCACGGCCCCGATGAATCGGGATCGCGCGCGCTGGCCGATCGGCTGGAGCGCGCCATGGGGCCGGATGCGGAGCGGATCGATCTCGATTCCGCCGGGCTGAAAGGCGATCCTGCACGCCTGGCGGACGAAGCAGCCTCCCTCTCGCTCTTCGGCGGCGCGCGCCATATCCGGCTGGCTCTGGCGGGTGCTGAAGACGCTTTGGCGGCAATTCAGGCGCTGATCGAATCGCCGCAAGCGGGCAATCCCGTCGTGGCGATGGCGGGCACGCTGCGCGGCACCAGCGCCCTGCTCAAATATGCGCTGTCTGAACCCGCCATCATGAGCTTTGCCAGCTATGTGCCCGAGGGACAGGATGCCGATCGACTGGCGACGGCGATGGCGCGCGATGCCGGCCTGCGCCTGTCCGGAAGCGATGTGGGCAAGCGCCTTGCTGCTGCCGCCTCTGGAGACCGCGCGATATTGGCGCAGGAGATCGAGAAATTCGCGCTCTATCTGGATGCCGCGCCCGATCGTCCGGGTGAACTCGATCATGCGGCGCTTGATGCGCTGGGCGCGGATTCGGATGATGGCGATACCGCCCGCCTGGTCGATGCGGTCATGGGCGGCAATCCGGCGGGTGTCAGCGACGAAGTGGGCAAGCTCGCCAGCGTCGGAATCGAGGGCATTCCGCTGCTCCGCGCGGTGATGAAGCGTGCGCAACAGCTTGCCGGCTATCGCGCGGAGGTGGATCAGGGCAGTTCGATCGACGCCGTGCTGGCCGCCGCGGGCAAATCCCTTTTCTGGAAGGACAAGGCGACCGTGCAGCGCCAGCTCGGGCTCTGGCGCTCGGACCGGCTGGCGACCGCGCTGTCGCGCCTGATGGCGGCAGAACGCGCCGTTAAATCCTCGGGATCGCTGGGCGCGGTGGCCGCGGAGGCTGAATTGCTGGCGATCAGCCGCGCCGCCGCGCGGAGCCGCTAAACTAGATCTTCTCGCCGCTCAGCCGCTGGCAGATCATGTCGAGCTGATCGAGCGAATTATAAGCGAGCGTTACTGTCCCGCTTTTCACGGCATGTTTGATGCTGACTTTCAGCCCGAGCAGATCACCCAATTGCCGCTCCAGCGCATAGATATCAGCGCTGCCGCCCTTATATTCCATCGGCGCCTGCCGCGCGCTAGCCGGTTTGGCACCCCGCGCGAGCTTTTCGGTCTCGCGCACGGACAGGCCGCGGCTGATCACCTCTTCGGCCAGCGCTGCGGGATCGGACGCGGTGATCAGCGCGCGCGCATGGCCCATCGACAGGCTGCCATCCGCCACACGCTCCCGCACCTTGGCCGGCAGATCGAGCAGCCGAACGAGATTGGCGACGTGGCTGCGGGATTTATGGACCAGCTTGGCCAAGGCTTCCTGACTATGCCCAAATTCCGCGCCCAGCTTCTTATAGGCTTCGGCCTCTTCGATCGCATTGAGGTCTTCACGCTGGATATTCTCGATCAGCGCGATTTCCAGCGTCTCGGAATCGTCAAATTCTCTAATTATTACAGGAACTTGATGCAATTGCGCCTGTTGCGCCGCGCGCCAGCGCCGTTCGCCCGCCACGATCTGATAGCCGCTGCCAAAGGGGCGGACCACGATCGGCTGGATCACGCCGCGCTTGGCGATCGATAGCGCCAATTCGGCGAGCGCATCCGCATCGAAATGACGACGCGGCTGGCCCGGATGCGGCTTCATATCCGTTACCGAAATCATCTGCACGCCGCCCGATCGCGACTGGCCGGGCGCGACCGGCTCTTCGCGGGCCACATCCCCCAGCAAGGCGCTCAGACCTCGGCCCAGTGCTGCCGGCCGCTGCTTGCGAGGCGCTGAATCTTCACTCATGCCGCAACCTGCGCATTTTTGGGCAAGCGCCCAAGCAACTCGCGCGCCAGGCCCATATAGGCTTCCGATCCGGCGCAGCGGATATCATAGATCAAGGCCGGCATCCCGTGGCTCGGGGCTTCGGACAGACGGACGTTGCGCGGGATCACCGTATCGAACACGACCTTGCCGAGCACAGCGCGGACATCCTGCGCGACTTGCTCGGTCAAGCGGTTACGGCGATCATACATCGTCAGCGCGACGCCGATGATCGACAGCCCCTGATTGAATCGCATCCGGATACGATCGACCGTCGTCAGCAACTGGCTCAACCCTTCCAGCGCAAAGAATTCGCATTGCAGCGGCACGAGCAGCAATCGTGCGGCGACCATCGCGTTGATTGTCAGCAGGCCCAGCGAAGGCGGGCAATCGATCAGACAGATATCCCATCGGCCAGGCGCGCTGTTCAGCGCATTTTCCAGAAGATGCGTGCGATTCTCGAAATCGACGAGTTCGATCTCCGCGCCTGAGAGATCCTGCGTCGAAGCGATCAGATCAAGCCGCGGCACCTTGGTGGCGATCACGGCGTCATCCATCGTGCAATTGCCCGTGAGCAGCTCATAGGATGAATAAACGCGCTGCGCCTGATAGACCCCCAGCCCGGTCGAAGCGTTACCCTGTGGATCCAGATCAATCAGCAAGACTTTCCAGCCTGTTGCTGCGAGCGCTGTGGCCAGATTGATGGCGGTGGTGGTCTTGCCGACCCCACCCTTTTGATTTGCGATTGCGATCCGGATCATTTTTTCCCTCGCCGGACCCCGCGGGCCACGATGATCGCGGCTTCCGGGTCGGTAACGCTCTGTTCCACGTGAAACGCACCCTGCCACGTCTTTCGTGCGTCTGCCAGTTCGCTTTGCGCACTTCGTCCTTTTGGCAGCAGCCACAGCGTCTCGGAACGGGAAAATCGCTCGGCCAGAGGGAACAGGCGTTCCAGCGGCGCGAAAGCGCGGGCGCTGATAACCCCCACCTTTTGGGTTTCGATCAACTCCAGCCGGCGTCCATCCACCTTCACATGATCCGAAACGCCCAGGATATCAGCAGCGGCAATCAGGAAATCTGCGCGCTTACGCCGTGATTCCACCAAAATCACGGGGCGGTGCATCAGGGCGGCGATGATCAGTCCGGGAAATCCCGCACCCGAACCCAGATCCAGCCACGGCCCATCAGGCGCCTCTTGCGCTTGGGCTATGAACGCCAGTTGCGCGGAATCGACGATATGACGCGCCCACACATGGGCGCGGCTCGATGCGGAAATCAGATTCTGGCTTTCCCCTTCCTGAAACAGGAAATCGACAAATGCCGTGATGGAATCCACTGTTTCACGTGAAACATGCTGAGCCGCCAACCATGCCCTGGCCTCATCCTCCGTCATCATGCGGCGCGGCGCTTGGCGTGAACGAGGATGGCGGACAGAGCCGCCGGGGTAATACCGCGGATCCGACCCGCAGCGGCCAGCGTTTCGGGGCGAGCCCGTTCGAGGCGCTCGGTCATCTCGTTGGACAGTCCGGCGATGGCGCGATAATCGAGGGCGGGATCGATCGGCACGGATTCATTGGCGCGCAGGCCGCGGATTTCTGCCTCCTGCCGCGCGAGATAGGGCGCATAATGCGCATCCTCCGCGATCTCCGCGATCAAAGCTGGATCGACATTATCGAACACGTCCGACACGCGGGAAATGGCGGCAGCGTCTACGTTCGGGAAGCGCAGCCATTCGAACAGCGAACGACGCGACCCATCACGGCTGACGTCGACCCCGGCCTCTGCAAACCTTTCGGACGACACCGACTCTTTCTCCAGCTTCGTCAGGAGAGCCTCGCGAACGCGGATCCTGCTGTTAAACCAGTCAGCTCGCGCAGACCCTAGACAGCCGACAGCCTGCGCGATCGAGGTCAAGCGGGTGGACGCATTGTCCGCCCGCAGCCGTAGACGATATTCCGCCCGCGCAGTCAGCATCCGATAGGGTTCTGTGATCCCCTGCAACACCAAATCGTCGATCATGACGCCCATATAGCTGCTTGCGCGGTCAAGAATGAGCGGCGCGCGCCCGCCAGCGAAGGCCGTGGCGTTGATGCCGGCGATCAATCCTTGCGCGGCCGCCTCCTCATAGCCGGTGGTGCCGTTGATCTGCCCCGCGCAATACAGGCCGGGGATCGCACGGACCGCCAGACTGGCATCGAGCGCGCGCGGATCGATATGATCATACTCCACCGCATAGCCCGGTTGAACGATCTCGGCGCGCTCAAGGCCCGCCATGCTGCGGATCAACGCCGTCTGAATGTCGGCGGGCAGCGAGGTCGAGACGCCATTGGGATAGACCAATGGATCGTCCAGCCCTTCGGGCTCTAGGAAGATCTGATGGCCGTCGCGATCGCCGAAACGCACCACCTTATCCTCGATAGAGGGGCAGTAGCGCGGCCCCTGCGCGCCGATCGCGCCGGTGTAAAGCGGCGAACGATCCAGTCCGGCGCGGATGATCTCATGGGTCCGGGCGTTGGTTCGGGTGATCGCGCAGAAAAGCTGGGGTGCCGCGCGGCCCGGTCCCAGGGGCGACATCGTCCAGTCCCCGCCGTCCGACGGCTGCTCTTCAAGCACGCCCCAGTCGATGGTGCGGCCGTCCAGCCGCGGGGGTGTCCCCGTCTTCAACCGGCCGATCGGCAGATGGCGCGCGCGAAGCTGATCACCGAGCGACTGCGCTGCCCGCTCGCCGACCCGCCCGCCGACCGCTATATCAGCGCCGCAAAACATCCGCGCGTTGAGAAACGTACCCGTCGCCAATACAACGGCCTTGCCGGACAAGATCCGGCCCGAACCGAGCGCGAGACCGGTCACGCTGTCTGAATGATCTAATGTCAGCGCGCGCGCTTCGTCTTCGACAATATGAAGGCCGGCCTGATCGTCCAGCAGCGTGTGGATCGCGTCCTTATAGCGCTTGCGATCCGCCTGGATACGCGGCCCTTGGACAGCAGCACCCTTGCTGGCGTTGAGCATCCGGTAATGGATCGCGGCATGATCGGCGGCGCGCGCGATCAACCCATCGAACGCGTCCACCTCGCGGACCAGATGACCCTTGCCCAGTCCGCCGATGGCGGGATTGCAGGACATGGCACCGATGGAATCGCGGGCAAAGCTGACCAGTGCCACGCGCGCGCCCATGCGCGCCGCTGCGGCCGCCGCTTCGCACCCCGCATGGCCCCCGCCCACCACAATGATGTCGAACCGGTCTGTCATGATGGATTTTCGCTAGGGCAGCGCGGCGTCCAAGTCAAAATGTTCCACGTGGAACAGTCTATTTGCCGATGCAGAATTTGCCAAACAGGGCGTCGAGCATATCTTCTGTCCCCGCCCGCCCCGTCAGCCGATCAAGATCGGCGCGCGCGACACGGAGGTTCTCCGCCACGATCAACAGATCATCGTCCGTTTGGAGCGCAGCATGGGATGACGCGAGACATTCGCGCTGCCGACGATTGAGCGCGATTTCGCCCGTGCGCGGCAGAAGATGATCGGCCCGTTCCAGGATTGCCGCCACAAGCGCATCCAGCCCTGCCCCGCTTGCCGCCGAAACCACGATCATGTCCCCATTTGGGGACATCGACCGGCCCTCCGCATCACCGCGCGGATAAAGGGCGATGGTCCGCTCGGGCGCGGGGCTTTCGCTGGTCTCATCAAGCCAGAGTATGACGTCCGCAGCGCCGATCGCCGCATGGGCGCGGTCCATTCCGATCGCTTCGATCTCGTCCCCCGTCCCTTCGTGAAGCCCCGCGGTGTCGATAAACAGAAAGGGTCGCCCTGCGATCCCCAGCGGCACTTCGATGGTGTCACGCGTGGTGCCGGGCCGCGGCGAAACGATAGCGGCTTCCCGACCGGCCAAGGCATTAAGCAGAGTCGACTTGCCCGCATTGGGCGGCCCGGCCAGCACGACGCGGATACCATCACGCAGCCTCTCGCCTGACGGGCGATCCAGCATGACGCGGATATCCGCGGCCAAAATGGCAATGCGGGCATTGAGCGATGCGACGCTCTCCCCCTGATCCTCGACATCGCCTTCATCCGCGAAATCGAGCATCGCCTCCACCTCTGCGGACAGGCCGAGCAATCGGTCTTGCCATCCCTTGACCCGCGCGCTCAATCCACCCTCGGCCATCACCAAGGCGCTGCGCCGCTGCCATTCGGTTTCCGCAAAAAGCAGATCGGACAGCCCTTCCGCCTCCGCAAGATCCATCCGCCCATGCTCGAATGCGCGGCGCGTGAACGCGCCCGGTTCAGCCAGGACGAGACTTTCGATCGCGGACAGGCTGAGCATCACGCGGGCAACCACCGCGCGACCGCCATGGAGATGCAGTTCCGCCAAATCCTCACCCGTCGCGCTGGCGGGTCCGGGAAACCAGAGCATCAGCGCGCGATCGAGACCTTCACCCGTGACGGGGTCCAACAGGCGCGTCAGTGTTGCGCGGCGCGGGACGGGCAATCGCCCGGACAGCATTTCCAGCGCGGCTCCGGCACGCGGGCCGCTGATCCGGATGATCGCGACCGCGGCGGGCGGCTGTCCGCTCGAAAGGGCGAAAATCGTGTCGGTCATGAAAAGTCGTGCAGCGTTACTTTGGGCCGCCCATATTCTCCATCATCTGCCGCCACATCTTCACCCCGGCTTCTCCCATCGGCGCCCAATTCTTGAACAGATTTTCCATGAATTCCGGATTTATACCATTATCCATGGATTCCAGTATGTTACCGATATATTTTTCATGCACAGGCGAAAAATCTGGCAGCCCCATGAAGCGACGCGCCTCTTCCGGCGTGCAATCCACTTCGACATTGATCTTCACGGCCAGTCTCCCCTTGAGCAAGCCTTGGCAGCACTGCTAGGCTCTGACCATGGCTTATGCGCTTGACCACGCCCTGATCGCAACGCCCATCGGCATGATCCGCATTTCAGGTGATGAAGATGCGATTGGGCGCGTGCTGATCGATGGTTCGAAGGATCAGGCGGAAGAGCAAGGGCGGTCGAAAGCCGTGGTGGAAGCCGTGGCGCAGATCCGCGCCTATTTCGCCGGCGCGCTCAAGGATTTCGATCTGCCGCTGATCGCCATCCGGAGCGAACGCGGCGATGTCTTGCGCGAGGGCATTGCCAGCGTGGGTTATGGGCAGACGCTGAGCTATGGCGCGCTCGCCCGCACGATCGGTTCGGGTGCGCGCGCGATCGGCCAGGCGTGTGCGCGCAACCCCTACCCGCTGATCATCCCATGCCACCGCATCCTGGCTTCGGGCGGCGCGCTGGGCGCATATTCCGCGGGCGACGGGCCATTGACGAAACAATGGCTTCTCGATCACGAATCCCGTCACATCTGAAAGGCATATCATGGGCAGCCCTATCTCGATCGAAACGCTGGCGAAGGACGGCCAGTTTTCCGCTTATTGCGCGAAGCCCGCGGGCGCGGCGAAAGCGGCGATCATCGTGATTCAGGAAATTTTCGGGGTGAATCCGGGCATCCGCAAGAAATGCGACGATTGGGCGGCGGCGGGCTATCTCGCCATCGCGCCCGATCTGTTCTGGCGGATCAAGCCGGGCGTGGAGCTGGATGCCGACGTGCCGGAGGATTTCCAGGCGGCACTGGCGCTGATGGGCCAGATGGACCAGACTCTGGCCATCGCCGATATCGAAGCCAGCATCCATGAAGCCCGCGCGCTCATCGGCGGCGGCAAGGTCGGCTGCGTCGGTTACTGTCTGGGTGGAAGGCTGGCCTTCATGACCGCCGCGCGCACCGATGTGAATGCCAGCGTGGGTTATTATGGCGTGGGGATAGATGGGTTATTGGGCGAGAAGCACGCCATTGCTCATCCTGTCCTGCTCCATGTGCCCAAAGCCGATCATTTCGTCTCTCCCGAAGCGCAAGCTGCGATGCACGCGGGGCTGGACGACCATCCCAAAGTGACGATCTATGACTATGACGGCCTGGATCACGGCTTTGCCGCAGAAATGGGCCAGCGCCGCGACGCGGCCGGTGCGGCGCTGGCGGATAGCCGCACGGCTGCCTTTTTCGCGGAGCATCTGGAATAAGGGTTACAACCCACCCCTGACCATCGGGAAAGACGACAGACTAACCCTGTTGCGGAGCGGCCGTGCGCAAATTGGTCAGGATATCCCAGGCGGCCATGAACAGCGCGGCAATCACCGGGCCGATGATGAAGCCGTGAAAGCCGAACACCTCGATACCGCCCAGGGTGGAGACCAATACGATATAATCGGGCATACGGGCTTCGCGGCCGACCAGGATCGGACGCAGGATATTGTCCACCATGCCAATCACGAACAGCCCGCAGACCACCAGGACGGCCCCTTCCCACACCGCCCCGGTCACAAACATGTAAATGGCGACGGGCACCCAGACCAGGCCCGTGCCGATCGCGGGCAGCAATGAGAAGAACCCCATCAGCACGCCCCAGATCAGCGCGCCCTCGACGCCGATGGACCAGAATACCAGCCCCCCGATCGTTCCCTGAATGATCGCCACGATCACACTGCCCTTGATCGTGGCACGGATCACCGCGACGAACTTTTCCGCCAAGGCTTCGCTTTGTTCAGCCCGCAGGGGAATGGCGCGACGCACCTTCGCCTCGATCTCATCGCCATCACGCAACAGGAAGAAGAGCAGATAGAGCATGACGCCCAAGGCGACGAAAAACACGAAGGCGCTTTGACCGATTATAAAGGCCTGGGCGGCCAGAGCCTGAAACCTGTCGGTAATGCCCGCGGCGATCGTTTCACGGACCTCGCCCACATTGGTCAGGCCCAGCCGGCGGAGCAATGCGGTGGCCCATCCCGGCAAGATGCTCTGCATCTGCTGGAAATAATGCGCGAAATCGATCTGTCCGCTCTGGATGCGGACATAGATCGACGCCGCCTCCTGAAGCAGGAAAATGCCCAGCAGAATGGCGGGCAGGATGATCATGGCGATGATCACAAGCAACGTGACCGCCGCTGCGCTATTGCGCCGGCCGGAGAAAGCGATCGTCAGCCGTCGATTGAGCGGCGCGAACAGGATCGCGGCGACCAGACCCCAAAGGATTGCCCCGAAAAACGGCGCAATCACCCAGGCCAGTGCCAGCGATACGATCGCGATCAGGACAAGAAAGGTCCGGTCTTCCAGATTGCGCAATTCGCCCCCCGCTCCGCCGGACCATGCTTGGCCTAAAACAGGGTCATCAAGCCCACATTGGGATCGATCACGCCTTCATAGATCATCTTGCCGGCGACATAGATGATCACCAGAAGCCCGATATAGGCGATCCAGCGGAAGCGCTCGATATATTTGGCGATGACGTTGGCCGCGATGCCCATCAAGGCCACGGACAGGATCAGGCCGATGATCAGGATGCCGGGATGGTCCCGCGCCGCACCCGCGACCGCCAAAACATTGTCCAGGCTCATCGATACGTCAGCCACGGCCACGGCCCATGCGGCAGCGGCAAAGCTCTTGGCAGGCTTTACGCCGCTATGTTCGTCGCCTTCAATCTCTTCCGAACCCGCGCTGCTGCCGGCCGGGTGCAATTCGCGGTACATTTTCCAGGAAACCCACAATAGCAACAGGCCGCCCGCCAGGATCAATCCGACGATCTGCATGAGCTGGCTCACCACCAGGGCAAAGCCGATGCGCAACACGAGCGCGGCAATGATGCCGATCAGGATCACCTTCTTGCGCTGCGCCGCGGGCAGGCCCGCCGCCAGCGCCCCGACCACGATGGCGTTGTCACCCGCCAGCATGATATCGATCATCAGCACCTGCCCGAACGCAGCAAGCTGGCTGGGCGAGGAGATGTTCGAGAAATCATTGACGATATGACCCCAGATCTCCGCGGGGGAGCCAAGGCCGGGCGTGGAAATCGCGGCGGACGCGAAGGCGAGCAGATCAATCATGAGGTTTGAACGCGGCTCCGGTTTACTGGTTCATCGAATCGAAAAAGTCTTCGTTGGTCTTCGAATCCTTCATCTTGTCGAGCAGGAACTCCATCGCATCGATGGTGCCCATCTGCATGAGGATGCGGCGCAATACCCACATTTTGGACAGCTTGGACTTGTCGACCAGAAGCTCTTCCTTGCGCGTGCCGGACTTGCCCACATCGAGCGCCGGGAAGATGCGCTTGTCAGCCACCTTGCGATCGAGCACGATTTCGGAGTTACCCGTGCCCTTGAATTCCTCGAAAATCACTTCGTCCATGCGGCTGCCGGTATCGATCAGCGCCGTCGCGATGATGGAGAGCGAACCCCCTTCTTCGATATTGCGCGCAGCACCGAAGAAACGCTTCGGACGCTGGAGCGCGTTGGCGTCCACGCCGCCCGTCAGCACCTTGCCGGATGAAGGCACCACGGTGTTGTAGGCACGCCCGAGACGGGTGATCGAATCGAGCAGGATGACGACATCCTTCTTATGCTCGACGAGACGCTTGGCCTTTTCGATCACCATTTCGGCGACCTGGACGTGGCGCTGCGCCGGTTCGTCAAAGGTGGAGGAAATCACCTCACCCTTCACGCTGCGCTGCATATCGGTCACTTCTTCGGGACGTTCGTCGATCAAAAGTACGATCAGGAACACTTCGGGATGATTGTCCGTAATGGCCTTGGCGATGTTCTGGAGCAGAACCGTTTTACCAACACGCGGCGGTGCGACGATCAAGGCGCGCTGGCCCTTGCCCTGCGGCGAGATGATATCGATCACGCGGGCGGACTTGTCCTTCACCGTGGGATCGAGCGTATCAAGGTTGAGCTTCTGCTCGGGATAGAGCGGCGTCAGATTGTCGAAATTGACACGATGGCGCACGGCATCGGGATCGTCGAAATTGACGGACACCAGCTTGGTCAGCGCGAAATAGCGTTCGCCATCCTTGGGGCCGCGGATTTCGCCTTCCACGGTGTCCCCGGTGCGCAAACCGAATTTGCGGACCTGATTGGGGGAAATATAGATATCGTCCGGCCCGGCGAGATAATTGGCCTGGGGGCTGCGCAGGAAGCCGAAGCCATCCTGGAGCACTTCGATCGTGCCTTCGCCCATGATCTGGGTGCCGTTTTCGGCTT
The DNA here is from genome assembly GCF_014199215.1 of Sphingobium boeckii. GTDB lineage: Bacteria > Pseudomonadota > Alphaproteobacteria > Sphingomonadales > Sphingomonadaceae > Sphingobium_A > Sphingobium_A boeckii. The sequence continues at coordinate 85,048 of NZ_JACIJC010000001.1, read as the reverse complement.
CCACTTTGAGGATAGCGAAGAGCAGATCCTGCTTGCGCAGGGTCGACGCGCCTTCGACGCCCAGCTCTTCGGCCATTTCGACCAGTTCGGCGGGCGCTTTTTTCTTGAGTTCTTTAAGGTGCATAATGAGATTCCGATTGGTGTTCGGTGATGTCTGGATGGGTCCGCTTGAAACAGCGGTACGAAAATATGGGTGTCTCTCTTGCGCGAACGGCAGAGGATGGTCGTCGCACGAATTACGCGGCGGCGGTTTCCAAGTCAATCCACATGGTTCAGAAAGGGCGGACGACCGCTAGGATCACGATGACAGCGGCAGCGGCGCCCGGCACTTCGTTGAGCATCCGCAATTTCCTGTCTGCCAAAGGCTGTTCGCCCCGTGCCAGCTTTTTCGCATAGCCCGACATCCAGCCGTGATAACCGCTTAGCGCCAGGACAAAGAGCAGCTTTGCATGAAACCAGCCTTGCGAAAAAGCGCCGATATTCAAAGCCAGCGCCAATCCCAGCAGCCAGACGATGATCATCGAAGGATTGAGGATGATCCTGATCAGCCGCGTTTCACGCTCGATCCAGCGAGCATCCTCGGACGATCCGGCAACAGATTCCTGATGATAGACGAAGAAGCGCGGCAGCATGAACAGCCCGGCCATCCAGAAGATGACGAAGATGATGTGAGCGGCCTTCACCCAGAGCCAGGCAGCACCCAGAAATCCGATCATTGCTTATCGATCCCGCACGATGGACAGCAATTGCTCGACATGCGCGATCGGCGTGTCTGGCAGGATGCCGTGGCCCAGATTGAAGATATGGGGACGTCCCTTGAACGCCGCAAGGATGCGGTGCGCTGCAGATTTCAATGTCTCACCACCTGTGATCAATGCCAGGGGATCGAGATTGCCCTGGACGGGCATATCCGCCGGCAGATTGGCATGTGCCCATGCGGGATCGACCGTCTCGTCCACGCCGATCGCATCCACACCGGTTTCGCGGGCATAAGCGGGGAGCTTTCCACCCGCACCCTTTGGAAAGCCGATGATGACGGTTTCAGGATGCCGTGCACGGAGCGCCTGGACGATCTTCACCGTCGGCGCGATCACCCATTGTTCGAATTGCGCGGGCGAAAGGCTGCCCGACCAGCTGTCGAACAACTGAACCGCGTCGACCCCCGCCTCGATCTGGCCGGAGAGATAATCCACCGTGGCCGTCGCAATCGCATCGATGATCGCCTGAAAAGCCGCGGGATCACGATAGGCATAACGCCGCGTTTCGCCCTGCTCCTTGCTCCCCTGCCCCGCCACCATATAGGTCGCCACGGTCCAGGGGCTGCCTGCAAAGCCGAGAAAGGTGGTTTGGGGGGGCAAGGCTGCGCGAACCTGCCGCACCGTCTCATAGACCGGTGCCAGCCGCTCAGGAACAACCTGCAAAGCCTCCAGCGCGTGATCCACCAGCGGCGGCGAAAGCCGTGGCCCCTCACCCGCTTCGAAACGCAGATCCTGGCCCAAAGCGTGCGGGATCACCAGAATGTCGGAAAAGAGGATCGCGCCGTCAAAGCCAAACCGCTTGATCGGCTGAAGCGTGATTTCCGCCGCTGCGGTGCTGTCGTTCACCAGCGCCAGGAACCCGCCCTTGTCCGCACGCAATGCGCGATATTCGGGCAGATAACGGCCCGCCTGACGCATGAGCCAGATGGGCGGAACCTCTTCCTGCGCGCCTTTGAGCACACGGAGCAATTTCGGCATTTCGGACAGAGCGTGTCCCCTCTTCTATAATAGAAAGATTCTTTAATTGGATTGGAGTGGTAGTTGGTCGCGTGGATGACGGGGCTTATTCGCTGTCCGCATTTTTGCCAACAGCTTGACCGCGCAAAAGCTCCATAAAGGCTCGGATTCGTGTTCTTGATCCCCGTTATCCACAGGCATTGGACTTTGACGATCGACCGGGGACAAGCTGTGGATGAAATCCATCCGAGCGGGGATGGAATCGTCGATCGGGACGCGGATGCGTCTTTTGCTGGAAATATCCCGGTTTTATCCACAAAGAAGCGCAATGACCCGGCTTCACCTCCATTTGCTCTCGGACTCCACCGGCGAAACGCTGGAGAATATCGCCAAGGCCGCGCTCGCCCAGTTCGATGGGGTGGAGACCATCAAACATTTCTGGCCGATGGTGCGCTCCGAAGGCCATCTGGATCGAATCCTCATCGATATCGCGCAAAATCCCGGGCTGGTGCTCTTCACGCTGGTCAATGCCGAAACCCGACGCAAGCTGGAAACGCGCTGCCTGGCGCTGGGCCTGCCCATGGTAGCCGCGCTTGATCCGGTGACCGATGCACTGTCAAACCTGCTGGGCCAGGAAGCCAAGGCCCGGCCAGGCCGACAGCATATCCTCGATGCGGCGTATTTCGCGCGCGTGGATGCGATTCAGTTTACCATCGCGCATGACGATGGCGTGGGCTGGGAAAACTGGGAGGCGGCCGATATCGTTCTTGCCGGCGTATCGCGTTGCTCCAAAACCCCGACATCCATCTATCTGGCCAATCGCGGTTACAAGACCGCGAATATACCGATCGTGCTGGAATCGCCGCCGCCGGACACGCTCTACAATCTCAAAAACCCGCTTGTCGTGGGGCTGACGACCAGTCCGGACCGACTGGTGCAGATCCGGCGGAACCGGCTGCTTTCGCTCAATCAGGCACCCGAAACCGACTATGTCGATCAAGAGGCTGTTGCGCGCGAGGTGGCGTTCGCGCGACGGATCTATGCCGATAACGGCTGGCCGGTGATCGATGTGACGCGACGGTCCATCGAGGAAACCGCAGCGGCCATCATCAACCTGTTCAACGAACGCCATAGCGCGCAGGGCGCGGCATGACCCTGGTGCTGGCATCGCAAAGCGCCGCCCGGCGCGCCATGCTCGACGCCGCCGGTGTGCCACATGACGCCATGGCGGCAGGCGTGGACGAAGAAGCGGCCAAGGCCAGTCTGCGGGCCGATGGATTGAGCGCGCGTGATCTGGCCGATGCGCTGGCGGAGTTGAAGGCGGTGCGCGTTTCCGGGCGTTTGCCCGGTGCGCTCGTTTTGGGCGCTGACCAGACCCTGGTGCTCGACGATGGCACCATGCTCGACAAGCCGGGGGATCGCGCTGAGGCCGCGGCGCAGCTTCGGCTGCTATCGGGGCGGACGCACAGTCTCTACAGCGCAGGAGTGATCGCGGAGCATGGTCGCGCCGTCTGGCGGCATGTGGATCGGGTCAAGATGACGGTGCGGACGCTCTCGGACGCTTACATCGAAGCCTATCTCGACGCGGAATATGAGCATGTCGCCGGGTGCGTGGGTTGTTACCGGATCGAGGGGCCGGGTGTGCAACTCTTTGCGAAGATCGAAGGCAGCCAGTTCACGATTCTCGGTCTGCCTTTGCTGCCATTGCTGGATTATCTGAGGATTCGGGGGATTATCGAGACATGAACGACACGCCCTATGCCGAGGTGATCGGCGATCCGATCGCGCACTCCAAATCGCCGCTCATTCACGGGTTCTGGCTGAAAAAACTCGGCATCGATGCGGCGTTCCGCACGGCCCATGTTAAAAATGAGGAACTGGCGGCCTATTTCGAGAGCCGCAAGGCGGATCCGCTGTGGCGCGGCTGCAACGTCACCGTGCCGCACAAATTGGCGGTGATGGATTTTGCCGAGGATCGGGGCGGCGTGCGCGCCAGCATCGGCGCGATGAACACCATTCTGCGCACGCCGGAAGGTGCGCTGATCGGCACCAACACCGATGCGGCTGGCTTTTATGCACCGCTGGCCGAGATCGATCTGGCGGGTAAGCCGGTGACCGTGATCGGCGCGGGTGGCGGTGCGCGCGCGGTGCTGTTCGCCTTGGCGCGTTGCGGCGTCGGGCCGGTGACCATCCTCAACCGCAACGTGCTGAAAGGCGCGTCGCTGCTCGCCGCCTTCGGGTTGAAGGGGAAAGCGTTGCCACTGGATGCGATGCTCCCGCCTTCGGCGCTGATCGTGAACGCAAGCGCGCTCGGCATGAAGGCGATGCCGCCATTCGTGCCTGATCTGTCCGCCCAGCCGGAAGATTGCATCGTCTACGACATCGTTTATGCGCCGCTGCAGACCGGTCTGCTGGCGGCGGCGGAAGCGCGCGATCTGGCGACGATCGACGGGCTGGAAATGCTGGTCGGCCAGGCGGCGGTCGCGTTCGAACTGTTTTTCGGCGCTGCGCCACCGCGTGAGCATGATGAGGCATTGAGGGCTTTGCTGATCGCATGATCGTCATCGGACTCACCGGATCCATCGGCATGGGCAAATCGGCGGTGGCCGCGATGTTCGAGTCGCTCGGTGTGCCGGTGTTCGATGCCGATGCGGCGGTGCGCAGGCTTCAGGGGCCGGGCGGACGGCTGCTGCCCGCGCTCGAATTGCTGTTTCCGGGATCGACCGGACCCGCGGGACTCGATCGGATCGCGATCGGAAAACAGGTGTTTGGCAACGCCGCGGCGCTCCAGGCGCTGGAGCGCATCGTCCACCCCGCTGTGGGCGAGGCGCGCCGCAGATTTCTGCGGCGGCATCGATCGCGGCAGATGGTGGTGCTGGATATTCCCCTGCTTTTTGAACGGGGTGGAGCGGGCAAGGTCGATCTGGTCGTGGTGGTTTCGGCACCCGCCTGGAAACAGCGCCGCCGCGTGCTGGCGCGGCCCGGCATGACCCCCCGGAAATTCCGCCAGATCCTCGATCTCCAGATGCCCGATGCGCAGAAACGTCGCCGCGCGGACGTGGTGATCGATACCGGGGTCGGGCTGCGCGAAACGCGGGCTCAAGTCGTTGATCTGGTCACTTGCCTCAAGGGCAAATCGCGCCGATAATAGCAGGAATGCGGGAAATTGTGTTCGATACCGAGACCACCGGCCTAAGCGCCCAGCGCGGCGACAGGCTTGTCGAGATCGGATGCGTCGAGCTTTTCAACCGGGTGGAAACGGGGCAGGTGTTCCACGCTTATTTCAATCCCGAACGGGCGATGCCGAGCGAAGCGCAGGCGATCCATGGACTGAGCGACACATTCCTGTCCGACAAGCCCCTGTTCTCCGATACCGTGGAGGCCTTGCTCGACTTCATCGGTGACACGCCGCTGATCGCGCATAACGCGCAGTTCGATTTCTCCTTCCTCAATCACGAGCTGGGCCAGTGCGGCCGCGCGATCATCCTGCCCGATCGGATGATCGATACGCTGGCAATGGCGCGCGCCAAGCATCCCGGTGCCAAGCACAGCCTTGATGCGCTCTGCACACGCTACGGAATCGACCGCAGCCACCGCATTCTCCACGGCGCATTGCTTGATGCGCAATTGCTGGCGCAACTTTATGTCGAGTTGACCGGCGGCCGTCAGATCGGCCTGTCGCTGGCGGCCGAAACCCCTCTCCCATCCGCGGGGAGCCAATTGGAATCTTCGCGCGTTCTTGCCATGGGTCGTCCGGCCCGTGCGCCCCGTCCTCATGCTGCAAGCCCGGAGGAACTTGCCCGCCACGCCGCGTTCATCAGCCGTCTGAAGGATCCGCTCTGGGGACAGGGCAGCGCCATCGGCTGATCGTCATGGTCGCGCGCAGTCTCGCGCGCGCCGCAGTCAGAATGGAGAAAACATTATGGATATCCGTGTTTCAGGTCATCAGGTCGATACCGGCGAGGCTCTCAAGGCGCATGTCGAGGAACGTCTGAATGGCATCGCGGACAAATATTTCTCCCGCACGCTTTCCGCGCAGGTCACCATGGGCAAAGGCCCGCATGATCACGGTTTTCGCTGCGATATCGTCGCCCATGTGATGCAGGGCGTGGTCCTGAAGGGCACGGGTCAGGGCCAGGATGCGCATCCCGCATTCGATGCTGCCGCCGAACGGATCGAAACGCAGTTGCGCCGCTACAAGCGCCGGCTGAAGGATCATCACACCGCCCAGCAGGCCGCTGCCAATGCCGAACTGCAAAGCTTCAACGGCGATGCGGGCTATACCGTGTTCGTTTCCGTCGACGAAGAAGAAGAACCCGCGGACAACCCCCCTATCATCGCCGAAACTCGTGTCGATGTGCCCGAAGCGAGCGTTTCGGACGCCGTGATGATGCTCGATTTGCGCAACACCAACGCGCTGCTTTTCAAAAACAGTGGCACTGGGGCGCATAATATGGTTTACCGCCGCGGCGACGGCACGATTGGCTGGGTGGAACCGCAGCGCGCGACCGGCTAAGTGGCTGAGTATAAGCCAATTACGAACTTTTTTTGGGGTTTTGGCGGAAGCAAGGTTTCCGCTGAATCGGGTATGACATGACGGATTTCAGTGAGATTCTACAGCCCGGTACGGTGGTTGCCGGGCTGCCTGTGACAAGCAAGAAAGCGCTTTTTCAGCAGATCGCGCAACTTGCGGAAAAACATGGCGGAATCGATTCAAAGCTGGTGATCGAACGTCTCCAGGAGCGCGAGCGCCTGGGCTCGACGGGATTTGGCGGCGGCGTCGCCATCCCGCATGGCAAGATCGAGGGGTTGAACAAGGTCGTGGGTGTTTTCGCGCGCCTTGATCAGCCCATCGATTTCCAGGCGATCGACGATATGCCCGTCGATATCGTCTTCATGCTCCTGTCGCCGCCCGATGCGGGTGCGGAGCATCTGAAGGCGCTGGCGAAGGTGAGCCGCGCACTTCGCGATCGTCCCTATCTGGCCAAATTGCGCGGCGCGGGTTCGGATGACGCGCTTTATGCGTTGCTCGTCTCGGTCGAAAACCGCGATGCCGCCTGAAGCGGCGGCTGCGGGACCAGTCTCGGGGGAAGAGGCGCATTTCCGGGCCTTGGAATCGCTCTATCGTACCGCGCCGATCAATCGACTTTTCCCGTCCGAGCTTTCGATTACCGAAGCCGGCTTTGCGCGCATCCGCTTCGATGTGGATGAAAGCGTGCATCACGCCGCTGGCGCGGTCCATGGCACAAGTTATTTCAAGATGCTCGACGATGCCGCCTTTTACGCCGCCAACAGCCTGGTTTCCGATCATTTCCTGCTGACGACCGCATTCAATCTGCTGTTCACGCGGCCGATCAAGCGCGGGCCGATCATCGCCGAGGGGCGCTGGATCAGCGGGAAGCGCCGGGTCTATGTCGCCGATGCGCGGCTGATCGACGCCGATGGCGAAGAAGCCGCGCGCGGCACCGGCACGTTCATGCGATCCCGCATCCCGCTGGCGTCCCTGCCTGGCTATGCCGAGGTGATGAACGCGCAAAAAGGCGCGGTTTGATGCAGCCGCGGCTGTCCAGCGACATGCTGGTGGGCGCGCTGATCCGGCGAACCGAAAGCGGCGGTGGCCATGCCATGGTGCTGGCCAAGGGTGATCGAACAGCAGGTGCCATCGTCATCGCCTGTTCCGAAAAGGGACGGATTCACAAGCTGGTAGAGCGCGCTCCTGCCATGAATGGCGGCTGGGAACTGATCCAATGTGGTCCCCAAGATATTGATAACCAATCTGAAATTCAGGACTATATTGATCGCCGCCGGGGGCGGGATCCCGATCTCTGGGTGATCGAACTGGATATCGCAGAGGCAGAACGGTTCGCCGCTGAAACGATTTGTTAAGCTTGACTCCATTGCGCTCGCATAACAAAGGGCTTGCATCACCAACGCGTCAGACCGGTTGCATCTCATGAAGCACGGCCGGTAACGCAGTCGGGGGACAAGCCAGGGATGCCAGAGTATTGGGCATCCTGTGTTCGGCCGGTCCACCGCAATGCCAGAATTATCAATGAGTCCCAAGTTACGCGCCGCGAGCCTCGCGGCTGTGTCATTTTGCGTTTTTGCCGCTGCTATAGAGGCCGCACCATCTTTCGCTTCGGGCGCTACATCAGTGGCCCCCATGAGCGCAGAGACACTCAAGGTCGATAGCGCCCCCGCCCCTGCCCAGGTTCCAGCCATTGCTGTCGAGCCGGTGTCGAATGCGGTTGAGGCCGAGCCCGTTTTGTCTTCCCTCCGCGCGCTGGTCGCCGCCGAGGATATCGAAGCGCCGCTGAGCGCCGAGGAAGAATGCCTCGCGGGTGCCGTCTATTTCGAATCGCGCAACGAATCGCTGGAAGGCCAACATGCCGTGGCCGATGTCGTCATCAACCGTGCCGAATCCGGCCGGTTTCCTTCATCGATCTGCGGCGTGGTCTATCAACCGAGCCAGTTCAGCTTCGTGCGTGGCGGCCGGATGCCGGCGATCAACCGTACCAGCATCGATTGGCGCGAGGCTGTCGCCGTCGCGAGGGTTGCGATGGACGATGATTGGCAGAGCGCCGCCCCCAAGGCGCTATTCTTCCATGCCACGCGCGTTTCGCCGGGCTGGAGACTGAAGCGCGTCGCCACGGTGGGCAATCACGTCTTCTATCGTTGAGGGCACTTGCAGGGAATTCGGGAGGGGCGGAGCGCGCAGGTGCTGCGCCCCTTTCCTTTTGTTCCCTCATTGTTCTATGATGAGCGGTGATGACCGCCAACGCCCCCCGAATCGCGAGTTTTGCCTGCGCCGCTGACGTGTGCCGTGGCGTATCGCGCCTGTTTCTGGCGCATGGCATGGCGGCTCTCTGTGAAGTGCCACTCGGCAATGGCCGTCGTGCCGATATCATGGCGCTGGACGCCACGGGGCGCGTGACGATCGTCGAGGTCAAGGTCGCGCGCGGCGATCTTCTCGGGGATATGAAATGGCCGGATTATCTGGATTATTGCGATCGCTTCTTCTGGGCGCTCCCGCCGGGATTTGATGCGTCACCGCTCGACGGCGCATTTTTCCTGCCCGAACGCACCGGGGTGATCGTGGCGGATCGCTATGATGGTGCGATCCTGCGCGCCGCGCCGTTCGTGCCACTCTCGCCTGCCCGCCGCAAATCGGAAACGCTCCGCTTCGCCCGGCGCGCCGCGGGGCGGGTCATGAATTTGATGGATTCAGAACTGACGATGCCCGAAGGCCTTTGATCGCCGGGCTCACGGCCCCATCTTCGCCTTTTTGGGTTTCTTGTCATTCTCTTCGATCGCGCGGAGCAATTGTGGCGCGCGCGTGTTGCGGGCGGCCTGTTCGCGCGCGCTATAGCCCGAAGAGGTATCCGGGCGATCGGCATTGGCGCCCTTGTCCAGCAACATGCGCATGAGCCGCACATCGCTGGCGTGCACTGCAGCGATCAGCGGTGTTTCGCCATTGTTATTGGATTCGTCCACCCGCGCGCCCACTTTCAGCAGCAGTTCGGCGGTTTCATAGCCGCGCCGCAACGTGGCGAGCATCAAGGGCGTATTGCCGTCCTTGTCCTTGAAATCCGTTTTTGCGCCGCGTCCCAGAAGATAGCCAGCCCAATCCAGCCGGTTCGATTCCGCCATATAATGCAGCGCGGTGCGATTGGTGCTGCGCTCCCGCGTGTTGATCAGCGTCGAACCCGGTTCATTGACGAAATCCTGAGCCTTTTTGGCGGGTTCGCCATCATCGCCCTTGGCCACTTTCTTGATCGCTTCGATAAACTGATAGCTATCAGATCCGATCTGCGCTGGGGCTGCGATCGGCACCACCAAAGCGAGCGAGAGCCCGCAGAGCATGACAAAATGGCGGAGCGAAAGACGTGAAACCATGTAAGCGTGATATCCCTGTTGGCTTGCGTTCCAGCGCATAGCAAAGCATGGCTGGCCGCACCATGAACGATTTCCGTATCCTGCGCCTGTTGGCGCTGTTCGGCGCGCTGGCTTTGGCCGCGTGCAACCCCGCCGGCAATGCCGCATCCGATCCGGGCGAGCCGCCTTTGGCCGGTGCGCGTATTGGCGGACCGTTCACACTGATCAGCCAGGATGGCAAGACCGTGCGCGATACCGATTTTGCCGGCAAATATCGCATCCTCTATTTCGGATATACCTTCTGCCCGGACGTGTGCCCGGTCGACGTCCAGAATCTGATGGCCGGGTTCAAGCTGTTCGAAAAGATGAATCCGGAAGCCGCCGCCAAGGTGCAGCCGCTGTTCATCACGGTCGATCCCGAGCGCGATACGCCGCAGGTTCTGAAGGAATTCACGGCCAATTTCCATCCCCGCCTGATGGGACTCACGGGGAGTCTCGACGCGATCAGGCAGGTGGCTTCGGCCTATATCGTCCTTTTCCAGAAGCAGGATTCGGCGGACCCCAAGGCCTATCTCGTCAATCATACGCGACAGGCCTATCTGATGGGGCCGACGGGCGAGCCGGTGGCGTTGCTGACCCAGGACGGGAAGCCGCAACTCATTGCGGACGAGCTGGCCAAATGGGTGCGCTGAACAAACCGTTCTGGGAGGCCAAGACGCTCACTGAAATGAGCCGTGCCGAATGGGAAAGCCTGTGCGACGGATGCGGAAAATGCTGCATCCACAAGCTGGAGGATGAGGAGACAGGTGAGCTTCACGCCACCAATGTCGCCTGCCGCCTGCTCAATCGCCACAGCGCACAGTGCAGCGATTACAAGAACCGCAAGGCCTATGTGCCCGAATGCGTCCGCCTCACGCCCGCGAAGTTGCGCGATATCGACTGGTTGCCCGATAGCTGTTCCTACCGCCTGATCGACGAAGGATATCCTTTGCCCCAATGGCACCATCTGGTGAGCGGAGACCGGGAGACCATTCACGAGGCGGGCATGTCCGTGCGGGGATGGACCGTTTCCGAAGATGAAGCCGGCGATCTGGAAAATCACATTGTCGACCGACCGCTCTGATCTGATCTTCGGCGCAGGCGGACAGGAACGCCCGCTCCAGATTCGCCGCAATCCACAGGCGCGGCGGATGCGGCTGAGCGTCGATCCGCGCGATGGCGCGGTAATTCTCTCTTTGCCCCAACGCGCCAGCCTGCGGCCGGCGCTGGATTGGGCCGAGGCGCATCGCGGCTGGATCGACGCAGCGCTTGCCAAGCTGCCCGAGGAGCGTCCTATCCTGCCGGGCGGCAGCGTGCCTTTCGAAGGCGAACCACTGTTGATCGACTGGCAACCCGCGCTCACCCGCACGGTGCGTCACGAACCCGGCCGGCTGGTGTTCGGCGGGCCATCCGAATCGATTTCGTCGCGCGTACAGACCTGGCTCAAACGGCAGGCGCGCGAGACGCTGGAGCGCGAGACCCGGGAAATTGCCGTGTCGGCCGGAGTCAGCGTGGCGCGCGTGTCGATCGCGGATCCGCGCGCACGCTGGGGCAGTTGCAGTGCGGATGGCGATATCCGCTATAGCTGGCGGCTGATCATGGCACCCGCATTTGTGCGGCGATCAACCGTGGCGCACGAAGTGGCGCATCGGGTTCATATGGATCACAGCCCGGCCTTTCATGCGCTGGCCAGAAAATTGCTGGGCAGCGATCCCGCTATCGCCCGCGCCTGGCTGCGACGCGAAGGCAGCGCGCTTCACTGGGTGGGCCGGGGCTCCTGAGCCCGCTGCGCTTGGGGCGGGGTTACACGCGGCTGTGTCGGTTGCGTTTCGCGTGGCTTGGGCGGATTGCGACCCAGCACTTCGTCCAGCCATTGCTGATCCAGCTTCTGCGGTGCTTCCACCTCGTCGTCCTGCGGCAGCGATGAGGGATCATCCGGGCCGATGCCGGTGCCGGGTCGTTCGACGGGATTGCCATCTTCATCGACGAACTGCGTGTCATCCGGCCCGCCATAATAGGCTTCTTCATCGGGTTCGAGCTGCCATTCGGGCAGCGTGACGTCGGTCTCGAAATTCTCGATCGGGCGCTTGGCGACGGCGATCTTCATATATTGCGCAAAGGCACGGGCGGGCGCGGTGCCGCCCTGCAGCCCGCCGACGCGCTTTGCATCGTCGCGCCCCATCCAGACGCCGGTGGTGAGGCCGCTGGAAAAGCCCATGAACCAGCCATCCTTGTTGGAGCTGGTCGTGCCGGTCTTGCCGGCCACGGGCCGCCCGATCTGCGCGGCCTTGCCCGTGCCCGCGGCAACCGCGGTCTGAAGCAGATCGGTCATTTGCGCGGCGACCCAGGGGGCCACCAGCACCCGCGATTGATCCACCTTATGCTCATAGAGCAGTTCATTATTGTCCGTGGTCACCTTGGTGATCCCATAAGGGATCACCGCCACGCCCTTGTTCGACACCGCAGCATAGGCGCGCGTCATGTCGATCAGGCGCACGTCGGATGTGCCGAGCACCATGGATGGCAGCGTATTGATCGGCGTGGTGATGCCGAAGCGGCGCGCCATATCAGCGACGGTGGCAAAGCCGACGTCCGAGCCGAGCTTGGCCGCCACGGTGTTGACCGAATAAGTAAACGCCGTCCGTACAGACATTTCGCCCGCATTGCGGCCCGAACTGTTGCGCGGGCTCCAGCCGTTGATGGTCACGGGTTCGTCCACGACCATATCGGTCGGCTTATAGCCTGATTCGAGCGCGGCGAGATAGACGAACAGCTTCCATGCGGATCCCGGCTGGCGCACGGCCTGGGTCGAGCGGTTATAGATGGAGGATACATAATCGGTGCCGCCCACCATGGCGCGCACCGCGCCGTCGCGATCCAGCGACACCAAAGCGCCCTGCGTACCTGCGGGCGTATTGCCCTTGATCGCGAAATCAGCGGCGCGCTGCATGTTCAGATCCAGCGTCGTCCACACGTCCAGCGGGCGTTCGGTTTCCTCCACCAGCGTTTCGAGCTGCGGCAGTGCCCAGTCCGTGAAATAACGCACGCTATTCTGATTGGGTTCGGGCGCGAGTTTCACATTGGCCAGATCGGCCTGCTCGGCTTCCGCCGCGGTGATCACGCCCTGCTTGCGCATCAAGGTGAGCACCACCTGCGCACGCTGGATGGCGGCTTCGGCGTCAGCCGTGGGCGAATAACTGGAAGGTGCCTTGACCAGGCCCGCGATGATCGCGGCCTCGGCTGTGCTCAATTGGCGCGCTTCATGGCCGAAGAAGCGGCGCGAAGCCGCATCGATGCCATAGGCACCGCCGCCGAAATACACCTTGTTGAGATACAACTCCAGGATCTCGTCCTTGGAGAATTTGCGCTCCATCGCGAGCGCGAGAATCCCTTCCTTGAACTTGCGGGTCCAGCTCCGGCTGTTGGTGAGGAACACATTGCGGGCAAGCTGCTGTGTGATGGTGGAAACGCCGCGCACGCTGCCGCTTTTCTGGAAGCTCACCCGGATGCCGCGCAGAACGCCCACAGGATCGACACCGGGGTGATAGCGATAGCGCCGGTCCTCCACCGCGATCATGGCGTCCACCATGATCGGGGGGATATCCTCATACGCCAGCCACTGACCGAAACTGGGGCCGAGCGAAACGATCACCGTGCCGTCGGCGGCGTGGACGCGGATCATCTGGCCGTTGGGATCGCGCTTCAGCTCCGAAAAGCTGGGCAGGCTCTGCATCTGGATCAGGACCGCGACGACGAGCGCGATCAGACCGGCAAGGCCAGCGAAGAAGGAGATTTTCGCGATCCTTGTGGCCACGACCCTGAAACGGGATATCTCGGGTTTGGAACGACGGGTGGCCATGTTTTTTGGGATTTACGTGCAATCCGTGGCGGTGCCAAGCGGCTGCATCAAAAAAGCATCAACCATCCTTATGCGCTGCACGATCGATCGCGATGCGGACTGGAGACAGGATGTCAGGATTCGATCCGCGTGTGATGCGCCACCCATGCCAGCAACCGGGGCATATGCCCGATCAGCGCGGGGGCCATGCGGCGGCTCCAGCGCGTTTCTGCGGCATTACGAAGCCATGACGCCAGCCGCACGGGTGCCGCGGTGCGCCGTGCGAGATCCCTTTGAAACGCGATCGCGGCCGCCGGCCCCTGCTTCAGCCAGGCATCGGCGGAACGCATCCCGCTGGCGATGGCAATGCCCATCCCTTCCCCCGCCAGCGAGGGGATCACCGCGGCCTGATCGCCCAGACGGAACAGACCCGCCACGCCGGCGGTCGCGCGCCAGCCATAGGGCACCGATCCGATCGCATTGATGGTGGCGGAAGAGTCGGCACACGCCATGCGCCCGGCGAAGGCGGGCGAAGCGGACGCCAGGGTCTTCAGCAAATGCCAGGCATCGCCACCGCTTTCGGTCAAAAGCGATTTGCGCACCGCCAGGCACAGATTGCCGCTGCCATCCTCCTGCAGCACCAGCCCGGCATAGCCGCCGCGGAACAGATGCAGTTCGATGGCGTCGCCCACGCGTTTGGCGAGCTGGGGGGATGCGGGCAGGCGCAGCCGCAGGCCCAATGCGGGATCGTCCGTTGCAGGACGCGGGCGGGGCAATCCCCGGCAATCATGCTTGCCGGTGGCGAGAAACAGACTGTCGCACGCGATGTCTGCGCCATCCGCCAAGGCCACCGATCCCGCCGCGGCACTGCTGATGGAGGTGCCGCGCTCTATCCCTGCACCGGCGCGTGCGGCGGCGGCGAGCATCAGGGAATCAAGCCTGCGCCGTGAAAGCCCGATGGCCGGCGCTGGTAAATGCGCCTCGGTGGCACGGCCTTCGGCAAAGACACGCACGCGGCTGACCGCATGGCCGCCCAGCGCATCCGCTGATAGCCCCAGCAGCTCCAGGCTTTGCAGCGTGCGCCAGCTTAGAAATCCGCCGCACAACGCATCCCCCGTCTCGCGCGTCCGCTCGATCAGCAGCGGCCTTGCACCATTATGGGCCAAGCGGATCGCAGCGGCTGATCCCGCCGGCCCGCCGCCCGCGATCAGCGCAGCCGTTCGACGCATAATCTGAAAGGGAAAGCGCGGAAGGGTTTGGCATCCGGAATGCCGGCCTCCGCCAGGATCGGCAGCCACTCGTGCGGACGATAGGCGCGCGCGATCGAGAGCGTGCCGTCATGACGCACCATCTCGTGCCAGCGCATGATGCGCGCGAGCAGCGGAAAGCCGTGCCAGGCCAAACCGTGGCGATGAAGATCGTTCACGAACCAGCCCGTCGCAGCCTCTGCGTCCATGAAATGCAGGAAGGCCACCAATTGTGCTCGCGTCATGTGATGCGCCACCAGGCTGGAAATCACGAAATCGAAACCGTCTCCTGCCAAATCGGCATAATCGCCGGTACGCCATTCGATCATCAGATCGGGCGGCGTGTGGGCGCGGGCCGCAGGCGCGCTGCTGGGATTGAGATCGATCCCCGTCAATTGCGCCGTCAGCCCGCGCGCACCGGCCCAGCGCGCGATCGTCCTCAGCATGTCCCCGTCGCCAAAACCCACATCGAGCAGGCGAAAATGCGTCCGCCCCTTCAGCGCGCGCCTGAGAAACGCCAGTGTCGGCCGCGCCGCCATGGTGATGCGGTTCACCTTGGCCAGATCGGCCATCACCACGGCATAGATTTGGGGATCGAGGTCCGCCGCATCCATCCGCTCTTCCTCCAGCGCACGGATGGCCAGGCGCTTCATGCTGCGGGACCGAAACGGAAACCTTCGGCGGCCAGCCCCGGCCCGAAGGCCAGCGCAACCCCCGGCCCTTCCACGCCCTTGCCGATTAACCTGGCCAGCACGAACATCAATGTGGCGGACGACATATTGCCGCTCTCCCGCAATACCGACCGCGATTCGGCCAGGGCGTCAGCCGACAGACCCAGCCCGTGTTCGACCGCATCGAGGATCGATCGACCCCCGGCATGAACGGCCCAATAGCGGATATCGGCACCGCGGGTGAGTGCGTCGCGAATTGCGGGATCGGCAAGCGCCAGACCGATCCGCCCCGGCACTTCGCCGGAAAGGTGCATGGCGAAACCGGTGTCGCCCACATCCCAGCGGATGAGCGCATCCGAATCGGGCAAAGTGGCCGCGAAACCTTCGCCGATCGCCAGTCCCTTCGCATCGGCGCTGACGATCGCCGCCGCCGCGCCGTCACCGAATTGGAGCATCGCCAGCAGCGGCTCGATCTGCCGTTCATCTTGCAGATGCAGCGTGGAAAGCTCCACCGTCACCACCAGCACGCGCGAATCCGGTTCCGAGCGGACGATGTGCCGCGCGCTGCGCAACGCATTCACCGCGGCATAGCATCCCATGAAACCGATCAGCAGCCGCTCCACGCTGCCGGACAGGCCCAGCCTTCGTGCGATGATCTGATCGATGCCGGGCGCGACAAAGCCGGTGCAACTCGCGACGACCAGATGCGTGATCCGGGACAGATCGAAAGCCTCTCCCAGATTTGCGATCGCTTCCAGCGCAAGTGCGGGCGCGGCGTGCGCGTAAAGCGCCATCCGCGCTGATGTGGGCGGCAGAATGGCGTCGGCATAAAAACCGCCTGGCGACACGGGCGAGCCGCCGCCGGGCGCTTCGGGCAAGACGGACCAGCGGTGATCGATCTCGGCACGCTCCACCATTCGCCTGAAGATCTTGCCGGTTCGCGGCTCCAGCCTTGGCGCGGCCCAATCGACGAAGGCACGGTGGATATCGTGGCGCGGCGTTGCGGTCCCGATGGCGTTCAAATGGGCGGTGACGGAGCCTGGCACGCGAACTTTCCTTTGCGCGTCGGCTCTGATGGCGGCGCTTGGCTGATGGATTAGCAAAATATTGAGCCGTGCGGTATTATTCGTACACGATGGTTCTTCGCCGATCTTTGACTCTCCTGCTGGCCATGACGCTGGCCATGCCCGGAGCGTCATATGCGCAGTGCCAGCTTTGCGGGCCGGCGGAGACCGCGATACTTTCGGACCAGACGCAACCCGATCGCCCGCTGACGATCGAGATCGAATCCGGCATCGATTTCAGCCGGGTCGCCATCGTCGGGCAGGGCGGAGGCGTGGTCGCTCTGGACGCCCATAGCGGCGGCCGGCTGGTCAGCGGCGCGCTGGTCGATCTTGGAGGCATGGGATATAGCGGCACGGTGCGCCTGTCGGGCGATCCGGGGCGGCTGATCCGAGTCGAAATGCCCCAAAGCGCGATTCTCTCCGCGCCGGATGGCTCCATCGCCGAATTACGCGATATCGTTACCGATCTTCAACCGACCCCGCGGCTTGGCCCCGATGGCCGGCTGAGCTTCCGATTCGGCGGTCGCCTCACCGTGAACGGCCAGGTTTCCGGAGATTTACGCGGACGCATCGCCATTCGCGCGGATTACGAATAACGCCGGATACGAACGCAGCGTTAACCATCATTGCGAGGGTTTCCTGAACGGAGCGCATTCTAAAGCGATGACATGAGCGGCGGGGACATTCCGCTCAGCATCCGTGGGGGATGCACTTCGAAAGGGACCAGACCACAATGAAAATCCGTATGCTCAAGGCCGTTCTGGCCTCTTCAGCGATTCTGGCCGTTGGCCTGGGTTCGGGAGCGGCGCACGCCGCGACCGCGACCGCCACGGCGCAGGCGCGCATTCTGCAGCAGATCACTGTCACCAATACCGCCAGCCTGAATTTCGGCACGATCGTAACGGGCGCTTCGGCTTCGACCGTTGCGGTTTCGTCTGCCGGTGCCGTCACGTGCGGCGCGGGCCTGACCTGTCAGGGCACGACCACCGCAGCGAATTTTGGTGTTGCCGGCACCAATGGTGCCATCGTCACCGTGTCGGCACCCGCTTCGGTTTCGCTCACGTCGGGCGCGAACAGCATGACGGCATCGCTCGCCGCCAGCACCGCCACGCTGACGCTGGCCGCGGGTTCTGCTTTCACCGTGGGCGGCACGCTCAACGTGGGTGCCAATCAGGCCGACGGCAATTATTCTGGCACCTTCGCGGTGACCGTCAATTATCAGTGATCGCATAACGAACGGGAATGCGCGTTCCGGCTAGCGGGGCGGCCAGGAGCATTCCCCATCTGAAGGCCCGCCGCGCTTTGCCCGGCGGGCCTTTTTTGTGGCGCGCGTCACGCCGTGGTTAGCTGGATGGTAACCTTGTTCGATCAAGGTGCCGTTTGTGGGGCATCCGCGTGGGGCGGATGATGAAGACCGGAGATGACTTCCATGACGATGGCTTTGCGCCGTCCGCTGCGCATCGCAGCGGCAATCCTGGCGCTGTGCGCCGGGCTGGCTCCGCCGCCTGCGTCCGCCGCCGGGGATCTGCTCGTCGCGCCGACCCGTGTCGTGCTCGACGGCGCGCGCGGGACCGAAGTGATCCTGAACAATATCGGCACCAAACCCGCCACGTACCGCATCTCGCTTGAACTGCGCCGGATGAAGGAAGATGGCCAGCTTGAGGATATAGCGCCCGAAAGCGCCGATGCGCGGGAAGCTGCGGCCTTGCAGATGGTCACCTATGCACCCCGCCGCGTCACGCTGGCACCCAATCAGCCGCAATCGATCCGTATCGGCATTCGCGCGCCCGAAGGCCTGGCCGATGGCGAATATCGCGTCCACATGCTGTTTCGCGCGATTCCCGATGCTCTGCCCGCCGCCGAAACCGATCCGGCAAAGGGTGGCTTCTCGATCGCCCTCACCCCGATCTACGGCGTGACGATTCCAGTGATCGTCCGTCAGGGCAGTTTGCAAGCGACAGCCGCGCTTGCTGATCCGAAGCTGGTGGCCGTAGGTGCGGGCAAGGCGCTGGCGTTCACGCTTACCCGCGCCGGGGATCGATCGGTTTATGGCGCGATCCGTGTGCTCAAGCCGGGCCAGGCCGAACCGGTGTTCGCCGCACGCGGCGTGGCGGTCTATGCCGAGATCGGCCAGCGCACCGTGACCCTGCCCGTTTCCGAAACGGTTGCCGCCAATATGCTTGGCCCGGTCACGATCCAATATGTCGAGGAAAACGACAGCGGCGGCCGTCTTCTGGCCGAGGTGAAGGGGGTCTTGCGGTAAGAGGCGCGTAAATGGCGGGCGCGCGCATCATGCGGCTGCCCCATTTCCGTCCATTCCGGTCTATCATCGCCGGCGCGGCAGCGCTGCTGGCGCTGCTGGCCGGTCCGACGCTTCATGCCCGCGCGGGATGGACGCCCAATGCGGATGACGCGCTGTTGCTCGATGTCCGGTCGGGTCAATATCGGCTGGGCGAAGGCGTGCGCGGTTATCAGGGGCCGCAGGGCGTCTGCGTCGATTTCGCCGATGTCATTCTCGCGCTCGATTTGCCCATCCGGCTGGACAAGCGCCTGGGCCGCGCCACGGGCTGGGCATTTTCGGAAAGCCGCGCGATCCTGGTCGATCGCGCGATGAATCGCCTGCAGATCGGAGAGACGGCCACCGATCTGAGTGAAGATGCGATTCACGACGCGCCCGAGGGCTGGTGTGTTTCGATCCCGGCGCTGTCGCAATGGCTTGGCGTCAGTTTGCGGGCCGATACGGGCAATGCGCTGCTGCTGATCGATTCCAAGACGCGCCTACCCGTCGAGCTGGCCGCCGAGCGTCGCGCCCGCGCCGCGTCCATCCGGCCCGCCAGAAGCTTCGATCTGAAAACCTTGCCCAAGGCGGATGCGCCGTTCCAATGGTGGCGCACGCCCTCCCTGGATGCGGTGGTCAGCATCGGTGGTCTCAACGACACGCGCAGCTCGGGGCGGATCGACGCACGCTATGAGCTTTATGCCGCGGGCGAGATCGGAAAGGCGTCGTTCGACGCCCGATTATCGTCCGATCGAAATGGCATTCCTGAAAACCTGCGCCTCCGCGCTTATCGCACCGCGCCGGAGGGCGGTCTGCTCGGTCCGCTCGACGCTACGCATTTCGCGATCGGCGACGTCACCAGCAGCGCGACCGCGCTGGTGTCGCAAAGCGCGATCGGGCGGGGGTTTGCGGTGACTAACCGGCCGGTAGACCGCCCCGAAACCTTCGATCGCACCAGTTTTCGTGGCGAATTGCCGTCCGGCTGGGATGCCGAGCTTTACCGCAATGGCCAATTGCTCGGTTTCGCCAACGATCGCTCGGATGGACGCTATGCTTTTCTCGATGTGCCGCTGCTTTACGGACAAAACAGGTTCGAAGTGGTGCTTTATGGTCCGCAGGGGCAGGTGCGCCGCGATGAAAAGATGGTTTCGGTGGGGCTTGAGAGCATCCCGGCTGAAAGGACGTATTATTGGGCGGGCATCAACGAAGCCGACGCCGATCTGATCGGCCTAACGCGCTACCGCGACTTTCGCACGCGCGGGTGGCGCGGCAGTTTCGGGCTGGAGCGCGGCATCGACACGCGCACGTCGATCGCCGCTTATGTCCACAGCCTGATGATCGAAGGCGATCGACACAGCTATGCCGAAGCGCTGGTCCGCCGGGCGATCGGCCCTGCGATTACCGAAATCTCGGCCTCCTTCGAGACAAATGGGGCCAGCGCGCTGCGGGCGCAGATGCTCGGCCAGATCGGCAACAGTTATCTCTCCGCCGAATCGATCTTCGCGCGCGGCGGCTTCCGTTCGGAACGAATCGAGGCATTGGTGACCAGCCAGCACGTCGTCTCACTCGATCACAGCATCAAGCTGGGCCGCGCCTTCATGCCCGTCCATATCGATGCCCGTTATAAGACGCGTGCGGACGGCAACAATTCTTTCGAGAGTTCGGCGCGCGTTTCTTCAAATTTCCGTGGATTTTCGCTCACCGGCCAAGTCGATTATTTCGATGACCGGCGCAGGGTCGGGCCTGACCCGGCGAGCCGGTTGGAAGCCGCATTGTTGACCAACGCCCGCATCGGCCGTGTGCGCCTGCGTGGCGAAACCCGGTTCCGCATGGCCCCGGAAACGCAGTTTCGCAGCGCGACCGCCGTGGCCGAATGGGCCGCAGGGCCGCGCGCGGACTGGCGCACGGAGCTGGGCTATGATGGGGAGCTTGATCGCGCGCGGATCGGATTTGGCTATAGCAAGCGGTTCAAACGCTTTGCGCTGTCTGCATCGGCGGAGGCCGCCAGCGACGGGTCGGTGGCCGCCGGCCTCAATCTCGCCTTCAGCCTTGGCCGTGATCCACGTGGAACAGGCGTGCGGATCAGTACGACCAAGCTCGCCAGCCAGGGCCAGGTGATCGCACAGGTCTATCGCGATCGTAACGGAGACGGAATCCGCCAGGCGGATGAGCCGGTGGAGAAGCACGTCCAGATCGCCGCGGGGCGTGTGCCGGTCGATGCGTTGACCGACGCGGGCGGACAGGTGATCGTTGATGGGCTGACCCCGTTCCAGCCCGTATTGATCGGGGTGGACGCATCGTCTCTGCCCGATCCGCTCGTGCAGCCGGCCGGGCCGGGTGTGGTCGTCACGCCGCGGCCGGGCATTGCCATTGCGGTCGATCTGCCCTTGCGCAGCGCCGGCGAGGTCGAAGGCACGCTGGTCCGGGCGGGTGGCGGTCTGCTGGAAGGCGTTGATATCGAACTGATCGACGTGGAAGGGCGTGTCGCAGCGGTTACGCGCAGCGAATTCGACGGCTATTTTCTGTTCGAAGGCGTGCCTTACGGCCGCTACACGCTACGCATCGGCAAAATCGCTGCGGACGCCGCCAAGTTGAGCCCTTTGCTCGCGAAAATCGCGCAGGTCGGCGATCGGCAGCCGAGCGTCAATCTGGGCGCGGTGCCCGTCGATCCGATGATATTGCGAACCGCAGCGGGCGAGTAGCAAAGTCGTCTCAGACGACTTTGCCGATCACCATGTCAGAAGAAAATTGGTGCGGTCGAGAAGACTCGAACTTCCACGGGCTTTCGCCCACAACGACCTCAACGTTGCGCGTCTACCAGTTCCGCCACGACCGCACTGATCTTGTCCACCGATGCCCCAAAAAGCGGCCCGGCGTCTGGTAAGGCGCGGCCTCTAGCAAAGCGGGCGGGGCTTGGAAAGGCCTATCGTGCAAGACCAGCCCCGTTAACGCCGTTTCCGCCGCGGATCAGCCCGCGGGCGCGCCCGAAAAGCTCAGGTTCAGCGAATCCGCGGTGCGCGGGACATCCATCTCCGCGCTATCGAACGGGGCCGATCCCTTGGGCGGCAGACGGCGGACGGGCGGGGTGATCCGCCAGCCATACACCACACGACCCGATGAATCGCGCAGCTCGGCGAGAATATCGGGCACGATCTGGGCCTGGTCCGTGGGATTGATGATGCGGCCGGACACCGCGAACAGCTCGTTGCCGCTAGGCTGCTGTGTGCGGATGGGTTTGCGCGGCACATCGAGTTGCAGCGGAATATCCACCTCGGCCGATTGCAGCCCCAACCAGCTTGCCAGGCCAGGGGTGCCGAAAAACTGAACCGCGCCCAGCCCGCCAACCATCACCACGGCGGCGGCGGCGGCGGCGAAGGTCCAGCGCCGTGCGGGATTGCGGCGCGGCTTGAACGGCGGCTCATGCGCAAAGGCATCATAACCGGGTTCTTCGGCTTGTGGCGCTGTCGATGCGGCCAACGACGGCCGATCGATCTCGGGCAACGGCGGCGGCGCGGGCATCGAAGGTGCGGGTGATGCGGCGAATGGCTGCGGTTCGGGTGCCGGCAGCGCCGCCGTTTCCGCTGAGGCGGGGCTATCGAGCAACGCAGGTTCCTGGAACCAGCTATGACGGCATGAAGCGCAGCGAACCGTGCGTCCCGTACCGCCAATGGCAGTGTCTGGGACGAGATATCGGGTCCGGCATTCGGGGCATGTGAGGATCATTTGGGCCTTGGGTCCATCTCGCGCGCGCTACTCACTGTAACATTCTAAACACGTTGGCTGCGCATCTTGCAAGCAAAGAGGGGGGTGGAGGCGCATTTTGGCAATAACATGTGCTTTACGGGGGCGAGTTTGCTGTGCGATGGCGCTTCAGGGGCATTCGGGCCTTGGGGCAAAGGGAGCGGATCGGGCCGCATGACCAGCATCGTGCAGTTCGAAAATGTCGGCCTGCGCTATGGCACGGGCGCTGAAACGCTGTCCGACGTCAGTTTCAGCCTGGCCCGCGGCTCCTTTTATTTCCTCACCGGCCCTTCCGGCGCGGGGAAAACCTCGCTGCTGAAGCTGCTTTATCTCTCCCAACGCCCCAGCCGTGGTCTGATCCGGCTATTTGGCGAGGATGCCGTGATGCTGCCGCGCAAGCGGCTGCCGGGGCTACGCCGTCGCATCGGTGTGGTGTTCCAGGATTTCCGGCTCGTGCCGCACCTTTCGGCATTCGACAATATCGCGTTGCCGCTGCGGATTGGCGGGATGGAAGATAAGGATATCCAGGCACCGGTGAATGAAATGCTGTCCTGGGTGGGGCTGGGCGATCGCGCCAGCGCGCGCCCCGCCACGCTGTCGGGCGGCGAACAGCAGCGGGTCGCCATCGCCCGTGCGGTGATTGGGCGGCCGGACCTGCTGGTGGCCGACGAACCGACCGGCAACGTCGATCCGGATATGGCGGCGCGGCTGCTGCATCTGTTCGAAGGGCTGAACAAACTCGGCACGACGATCGTGGTGGCGACGCATGATATCCATCTGCTCAGCCGGATCCAGAATGCCAACATGATGCGGCTCGACCGCGGTCGCCTCTCCGATCCGACGGGTGCATTGCGCTATCCACCCCGCCCGCCGGAAGACGGGCAGAACAGATGAGCTTTTCATGGCGTGCTTCCGCATCGGATCGCCGGCTGCTGCCGGAAGGGCGGTTTGCAGGACCGATGCCCTGGGTGATCGCGATCATGATGTTTCTCACCGCGCTTGCCGTCGCTGCCGGGCTTGGCCTGGGTGAAGCGGCGGACGGCCTGGGGCGCGATCTGGCGGGCAAGCTCACGGTGCAGATCGTGGAAGCCAATGCCAAGCGCCGCGATGCGCAGGCGCGCGATGTGATGGAGGCGCTGGATGGGCTTGCCGGGGTGCAATCCGTCGATCGGCTCGATGAAAAGGAAATGAACGCGCTGCTCGCGCCTTGGCTGGGTGGAGAAGGCCTTGGCGGTGACGCGCTCCCGGTGCCCGCGCTGATCGACGTCACGGTGTCACGCACGGGCGACAAGGATATCGCCGATATCGAGCAGGCCGTGCACGAAGCGGTCCCCGGCGCTCGGGTCGATCGTCATGCACAATGGCTTGCGCCGCTCGCCGGACTGATCGGATCGCTGCAATGGTTGTCGATGACGTTGGTGCTGATGATGGCCATGGCCACCGCTGCCGCCGTAGTGCTGGCGGCGCGCGCTGCGCTTAACACACATCGGGCGACGATTGACGTGATGCACCTGATGGGTGCCACCGATGTTCAGATCGCGCGCCTGTTTCAGCGCCGGATCGCGCTGGATGCGTTGTTCGGCGGTGCGATCGGTCTCGTGCTGGCGGTGATCGTGATGCTGGTGCTTGGCCACCGGCTGGACGCGATCGGATCGGAATTGCTCGGATCGGTCGGGCTTGGTTTGCGGGCTTGGGCGCTTATCTTGATATTGCCGCTGGCGGGGGGACTGCTCGCCACCATTGCGGCGCGGATCACTGTGATCCGCACTTTGCGGAAGATGCTGTGATCAAACGTATCCTCTCGATCGTGCCGCTGATCTGGGCGCTTGGCTTTGCCGCCTTCGTCATCTGGCTGCCGCGCCCGGCGGATGGCGAAAAGACGGATGCGATCGTGGTGCTCACCGGCGGGCCGGGGCGGATCGAGCGCGGCCTGACGATGCTCAAGGCCGGCAAGGCAGAGGCGATGCTGGTGTCCGGGGTCAATCGCGATGTGAAGCCGCGCGAATTGGCCAATCTCACCAACGCCCCGATCGCATTGTACGATTGCTGCATCGATCTGGGGCATGAAGCGGTGGATACCCGGTCCAACGCGCTGGAGACCGCGGCCTGGCTCAAGGCGAAGAAATACAGCACCATCCGCCTGGTGACGACCGACTGGCACATGCGTCGTGCCCGGTTCGAGCTCGCGCGCGTGCTGGATGGACAGGTGGACGTGACGGGGGATGCAGTGAAAAGTGATCCGGGGTTTTATGTGTTGTTCAAGGAATATCACAAATATCTGCTGAGCCGAATCGCTGCGCTGGTGGGGCTTTGATCCGATGATAATGGCCGTTCGGTCCGCGCTGTTTGCGCTGGTGTTCTACATCGGCAGCCTTGTACCCATTTTTTACGGGCTGGTGGCTGCTCCTTTCGGCTCCAAAGGCGTTCGCCATGCGGGTAGAATCTGGGCGCAGCTCCATCATTGGTGCGCGCGCCATATCCTGAAAATCGAGGTTCGCGTCGAGGGCGTGATCCCGGATTATCCGGTGCTCTATGCGATCAAGCATGAATCCATGTTCGAGACGGTGGAAGTGCTGGTGCTATTCCGCGATCCCGCCGTGCTGGTGAAGAAGGAGCTGACCGATATTCCCTTATGGGGCCGGGTTGCCACCTTGCATGGCGTGATCCCGATCGACCGCGATGGCGGGGCCAAGGCGCTGCGGTTGCTGATCAAGGCGGCCAAGGCATCGGCGGCGGAGGGCCGTTCGCTCGTGATCTTTCCCGAAGGCACGCGCGTGCCACATGGCGAATCCCCGCCGCTCCGCGCGGGCTTTGCGGGGCTCTATCGCCAGATCGGGTTGCCGGTGGTGCCCGTGGCGATGGATAGCGGCCGGCTCTCGCCCCGGCACAGTTTCGTCAAGCGCCCCGGCGTGATCACCTTTCGCTTCGGGGACGTCATCCCGCCCGGCATGGACCGGGCCGAGGCGGAAGCGATCGTGCACCGCGAGATCAATGTGCTGAACGACGGCGCGTGACGCCGCTTATTCGTGGGTGCGCCCGAAATCTTCCCTGGCATCATCCTGCCCCTGCTCGATGATGCTGCGGCGCACCGCGCGGGTGCGGCTGAACAGTTCGAACAATTCATCGCCCTTGTCCCAGCGGATCGCCCGCTGCAGCGCGCTTAGATCCTCCGAAAAGCGCTGGAGCATCTCCAGCACGGCATCCTTGTTGGCTAGGAACACGTCACGCCACATCGTGGGATCGGAGGCGGCGATGCGCGTGAAATCGCGGAAACCGCCGGCGGAATATTTGATCACCTCGCTCTGCGTCACGGTTTCCAGATCGGATGCCGTTCCGACGATGGTGTAGGCGATCAGATGCGGCAGATGGCTGGTGACCGCGAGCACCAGATCATGATGCGCGGCATCCATCCGCTCTACGTCTGCGCCCAGCTTTTCCCAGAAGGATTCCAGCCGCGCGATGGCGGTTTCGTCCGCGCCCTCTTCGGGCGTGATGATGCAATAGCGCTTGTGGAACAGGCTGGAAAAACCCGCTTCCGGACCGCTGCGCTCCGTGCCCGCGACGGGATGCGCCGGGATGACGATGGCACCGGGCAACGCCGCCCGCAATGCGGCCTGCACACTGGCCTTGCAGGATCCCACGTCGCTCACGATCGCGTCCGCAGGAAGATCGGCGGCAAAGCCCGCCGCGACGTCGCCCATGATGCCCACCGGCACGCACAGGATGACAAGATCGGCGTCGATCACCGCCGCGCCCGCTGTATCGGTCACATCGTCGCACAGATCGAGCGCCCGCACCGTCTGGCGCACATCAGGATCGACGTCGTGCCCGGTCAGCCGCACGGTCGGCATATGCACGCGCACTGCGCGCAGGATCGAGGATCCGATCAGGCCCAGGCCGATCACGGTGACGCGCGCGAAGGGCAGCATCAGCCCGCCGCCTCCGCCATGGCGCGCAGCGCCGTCGCCACGCCACGGATTTCGGCTTCAGTGCCGATGGTGATGCGCAGACCCTGGCCAAGCCCCTGCCCCGGCAGCCAGCGGACGATATAGCCGCGATCCATCAGCCCCTTATAGGCATTTTCGGCCGTCAGCTTTCCTTCGAAGATCACGAGCAGGAAATTCGCGCGCGACGGAATGGCGCGCAGCCCGAAATTGCCCATTGCGCCCACCTGATCGGTGAACCAGGCCAGCCACTGCGCATTATGCGCGCGGCTGAGATCGACGAAATCGCTATCCGCCAACGCGGCGATCGCGGCATTCTGCCCGGCGGCGGTCACGTTGAATGGCGCGCGAATGCGATGCAGCGCGTCAACGATCGCGGCGGAGGCATAGCCCCAGCCGATACGCTCTGCCGCCAGCCCGTAAATCTTGGAGAAAGTGCGCGTCACCAGCACATTGGATGCGGTCATCGCCAGTTCGAACGCGCCATCCAATTCGGTGACGTCCAGATATTCGGCATAGGCCTGATCCACCACCAGCAGCACATCAGCGGGCAAAGCGGCGTGCAGTCGCGCGATCTCCTCACGCGGCGAATAAGTGCCCGTGGGATTGTTGGGATTGGCCACGAAGACCACGCGCGTGCGCGGCGTGACCAGCGCGAGCAGGGCATCGACATCGGTCGCGTAATCCCGATCAGGCGCGATCACCGGCACCGCGCCCACGCGCCGCGCGGCGATCTCGTAGACCGAAAAGCCATAGCGCACGAACAGCACTTCATCGCCCTGCCCGGCAAAGGCACCGGCGGCCAGATGCAGGATTTCGTCCGATCCGGTGCCATAGATCACGCGCGCGGGATCAAGGCCATATTGCGCGCCAATTGCAGCACGCAGATCCACCGCGCTCGCATCGGGATAGCGGGACAGCGACACGTTCGCCGCGTCGAAGGCGGTGACGGCTTTTGCACTCGTTCCCAGAGGGTTTTCATTGGACGAGAGCTTGGCGACCTTGCGGCCGTCATCGGTGGTCGATCGGCCTGGAACATAGGGCGCGATGCCCATGATCCAGTCCTTGGGTTGTGGAGCGGGAGCGGGTGCGTTCATGCGCTGGCGCATGGCCCAAACACGCCCGATGCGCAACCAAGGATCATGGCAATCCGGACGTAAAGCAATGTGCCGCTTGAAGCGCGCGCCCGGCGGCCCTAACAGCATGGCATGATCGACGACGCCCGTTTCGGGCTTTCCCGCACCGTTTCCCTGCCCGGTCCGCTCTTGCTGGATAGCGGTGCCAAACTGTCGCCTGTCGAAATCGCTTATGAAACCTACGGTCTGCTCAATGCAGACAAATCGAACGCGATCCTGATCTGTCACGCGCTGACCGGGGATCAATATGTGGCGTCGGTTCACCCCACCACGGGCAAGCCCGGCTGGTGGACGCGGATGGTCGGCCCCGGCAAGCCGATCGATCCGGCGCGGCATTTCATCATCTGCGCCAATGTGCTGGGAAGCTGCATGGGGTCATCCGGCCCGGCGGCGATCGAGCCCTCTTCCCTGACGGCCTATGGAATGCGTTTTCCCGTGATCACGATCAGGGATATGGTGCGCGCGCAGGCGATGCTGCTCGATCATCTGGGCGTCGATCGGCTCCACGCGGTCGTCGGCGGCTCTATGGGCGGGATGCAGGCGCTGTCCTGGCCGGCGACCTATCCCGATCGTGTCGAGGCCGCGCTGGTCATCGCCTCTACCGCGCGGCATTCGGCGCAGAACATCGCGTTCCACGAGGTGGGGCGTCAGGCGATCATGGCCGATCCCAAATGGCGTGGCGGAGATTATTACGCCGATGCCGATCCGCCCAGCGCGGGCCTTGCGGTCGCGCGCATGGCCGCGCACATCACCTATCTGTCCGAAGCGGGGCTGACCGAGAAATTCGGGCGCAAGCTGCAGGGGCGGGATGCCAAGACGTTCGGATTCGATGCTGATTTCCAGATCGAAAGCTATTTGCGTCATCAGGGATTGAGCTTCACGGATAGGTTCGACGCCAATTCCTATCTCTACATCACCCGCGCCATGGATTATTTCGATCTGGCGGAAGAGCATGGCGGGCATCTGGCCCATGCCTTCAAAGCCAGCCGCGCGCGTTTCTGCCTGATCAGTTTCGATACGGACTGGCTTTATCCGACCGCCGAATCGCGGGCGATCGTCCATGCGCTGAATGCGGCGGGCGCGCCGGTCAGCTTCGTCGAACTCAAGAGTCCGTTCGGCCATGACGCATTCCTGCTGGAATCGCCCGAATTGAACCGGATCGCGGATGGTTTTTTGAGGGCTGGGGAAAGCCGATGAGCGACTTGCGCCCCGATCTGGCGGTGATCGCCGCCAATGTCGCGCAGGGCGCGCGCGTGCTCGATGTCGGCTGTGGCGATGGCGCGCTGATGGCGGTGCTGCGCGATCGGCTGGGCGTCGATGCGCGCGGGCTGGAAATCGATCCGGAAAATGTATCGTCGGCGGTCGCGCGCGGACTATCCGTCATTCAGGGCAATGCCGAGGCCGATCTGGTGGATTATCCCGATGACAGCTTCGATTATGCGATCCTCAGCCAGACGCTGCAGACCACGATGCGGCCTGATCTGGTGCTCGAACAGCTTCTGCGGATTGGGCGACAGGCCTTCGTGTCCTTCCCCAATTTTGCGCATTGGCGCGTGCGGCTGTCATTATTATGGGGCGGAAGGATGCCCGTGACCCGGCTGTTGCCGGTCGCCTGGTATGAAACGCCCAACATCCATCATGTTACGATCGACGATTTCCGGGCGCTGCTGAAAGAGCGCGGGATCACGGTCGAAGGCGCATGGTTTTTGAACGGAGACAAAGCGACGACCGCCGCTGCGGCAAATTTTCGCGCGGAACATGCGGTATTCCTGCTCCAGCGCTGATCAATCTGGCGCGAGCCCGCGTCTGAGCATGTCATTGGCGATCGCGGCCACGTCTTCGGTCGGGGTGTTCTCGTCCCACACGCCGTAGCGCAAGCCGAGAAATACATTCATCCCCATGATCGCCCAGGCATGAACTTCGTTCACATCGGCGCGCACCTCGCCGCGCGCCGCGCCCGCTTTCAGCCGGGCATCGATCCGCTGGACGGATGTTTCGTAATGCTGACGATAGCTCTCCTGATCGACGAATTCGGATTCGTCGATGATCCGGTAGATTTCCTTATGCTGCCGCACAAATTCCAGAAAGGTCTTCAGACCCGCCTTTTCCGCGGCCAGTTCGTCCGCCGCCGCCAGCACATGCGGGCCGACATGATCGCGGACCTGCGCGCTCATGTCGCGCACCAAGGCGCGGAACACCTCATCCTTCGAATCGAAATAGGTGTAGAAGCTGCCGAGTGCGACCCCCGCGCGCTGGGTGATGCCGCTGATCGAGCCGTCGTGAAATCCCTTTTCGCCAAATTCCACCGCAGCCGCGTCGAGGATCGCGCGTAGCGTCTTGCGGCCGCGTTCGGTGCGGGGGGTTTTCGCGGCGCTGGTCGGCGGCGGGTCCGATAGTGTTGCATCCGTGCTACGCTCGGCCACGATTTTACTCTCCTGTCGATCCGAAGTTGAAACCCGGTTCAGGTTTCAGTATAGAGCCTTTCGACGCGGCACAACCCAGCAGAGGTTGAGCCTGAATTTTGGAGAGGAATGCCATGATACGCCCCCGTTTTTCGACGCGCGCTATTCTCAATCTCGGTGCCGCGCTGTGCGCCTTCACTGCCCAGCCGCTTTTAGCGCAGGATTCTCCGCTCGAGGAAGAAATTGCTGAAGACGATTATGGCGCGATCGTGGTGACGGCGCGCCGTCGCGAGGAAAGCCTGCTCGATGTGCCGATCGCCATCACCGCGTTTTCCGGTGCGCAGCTTGAGGCGCAGGGCGCGCTCGACATCACCGACATCTCCAATGTCACGCCGAACACCACGCTGGAGAATTCACGCGGCACCAACAACACGCTGACCGCCTTCATCCGCGGCGTCGGCCAGCAGGATCCCGTCCCCGGATTCGAGGCCGGCGTCGGCATCTATCTCGATGACGTCTATCTGAACCGGCCGCAGGCGGCGGTGCTCGATATCTATGAGGTCGAGCGGATCGAGGTTCTGCGCGGGCCGCAGGGGACACTTTATGGGCGCAACACCATCGGCGGTGCCATCAAATACGTAACCAAGCGCCTATCCGACACGTTCCAGCTCAAGGTGCGCGGCACCTATGGCAGCTATAATCAGGCGGACGGGATCATCTCCGCCAGCGCCCCTATTGGCGATCAGCTTCGCATCGGTGGATCGCTCGCGCGCCTGTCACGCGGCGGCTTCGGCGACAATCTGACCGTCCCCGGCCTCGAAAACTATAATAAGGATGTCTGGGCGGGGCGCGGCACGCTCGAATTCAATTCGCCTGACGATCGGATGCTCATTCGGATTTCGGGCGATTATACGCGTGACAAGTCCGATCCGCGCAACGGCCATCGCTTGATTGCCGGCCTGCAATCCGGCGCGCCGGTGCTGGACGATGTGTATGATACGCGCGCCGGGCTCAACAATCCGAAGCAGGATGTGAAGGCCTATGGTCTGGCGATGAACATCACCGCTGAATTGTCCGATACATTCACGTTTCGCAGCATATCGGCATGGCGCAAAGACACCAGCTTCACCCCGATCGACTTCGACGCGCTTCCCGCGGTGGATGTCGATGTGCCGGCGGTGTATCGCAACGAACAGATCAGCCAGGAATTCCAGCTTCTTTACGAGGGCGACAAGCTGAACGGTTTGATCGGCTTTTATTATCTCGATGCCAAGGCTTCGACTGGCTTCGACGTGCTGCTGTCCACCACCTCACCCGGCTTCAACGCCTATACCGCGGGCGATGTGCGCACTGACACATGGTCGGCCTTCGGCGATTTCACTTATGATCTCACCAGCCAGATCGCGGTTTCGGTTGGTGGGCGTTACACGGTTGATCGTCGTCATTCCCGAATCCTGCGGCAAAGCAAGATCGGCACGTCAGCCGAATTCGGCGGCACCCCGCTTGTCCTGGCCACCACCTCCGATTTCCTGGGCGATGCCACGTTCAAGGAATTCACCCCGCGGGCCTCGATCAGTTTCAAGCCGACCGAAGACCACACGCTTTACGCCTCCTATTCCAAGGGCTTCAAGGGCGGCGGCTTCGATCCGCGCGGCCTTTCCACCTCGGCACCGGACACCAATCGCGATGGCGTGCGCAGCTATCAGGAAATCTATGATTTCCTCTCTTTCGATCCCGAAACGGTGGACAGTTACGAACTCGGCTGGAAAGCATCGCTGTTCGATCGCCGTGTGCGCCTCGCGCTGACGGGATTCTACGCGGACTATAAGGATGTGCAGATCCCCGGCTCCGTCGGCGTCGATACCAATGGCGACGGCACGTTCGACAGCTTTGCGGGCGTCACCACCAACGCATCCAAGGCGCGGATGAAGGGCATTGAATTCGAGACCTTCGCGGCGCTCGCGCGTGATTTTGCAGGTGCAGGCTCTGCCATCACCTTTACGGGGACGCTGGGCTATATCGACGGCCAATATCGCAGCTTCATCAACAATCTGGGCGTGGACGTCGCGGATTTCCGCAAGATCCAGAACACGCCGAAATGGACGACATCCGGCACGTTCGGCGTCGCCATTCCGGCGGCATCGGGCCTGGTCAACGCTTCGACCACATTGTCCTATCGCAGCAAGACCAGCCAGTTCGAAACGCCAAGCCCCTATCTCGATCAGAAGGGCTATGCGTTGCTCGACGCCAGCCTGGTCTGGACTTCGGATGACGAGCGCTATTCGATCGGTCTGCATGGCAAGAATCTGCTCGATAAGCAGTATATCACCTCGGGCTATCAATTCGCCGTGGTCAATCCCACCACGGGTCAGCCTGTCCTGACGCCCGCGGGCAACATCACGCCCACGCTCGGCCGCGAAGGCGTGGTCACCGCCTTTTACGGCAATCCCCGTCAGGTGTTCGCGACCGTTGGCGTGAAGTTCTGAATGAACAGCGCCACCTTCAGATCATCCCCCTCCACGATACCGTGGAGGGGTTAGGGTGGCCACGTCTCCGGCGGTGAGACCATCGCGCTATCGCTTCGCCGTTCTCGCGATGCTCCTGCTCGTCTATACGTTCAATTTCGTCGATCGCCAGATCCTCGGCATCCTCGCCGGGCCGATCAAGGCGGAGCTGGGATTGAGTGATACCCAGCTTGGCCTGCTGGGCGGCATTGCCTTTGCGCTGCTCTATTCAACGCTCGCCGTGCCGCTGGCCCTGCTAGCCGACAAGACCAGCCGGACCTGGGTGATCACCGGATCGCTGGCGGTCTGGAGCGGATTTACCGCACTATGCGGCCTCACCACCGGATTCTGGCAACTCTTTCTGGCGCGATTGGGTGTCGGCGTCGGAGAGGCCGGCGGGGTGGCTCCCTCTTATGCGCTGATCTCGGATTATTTCCCGCCGGACGAACGCGCGCGGGCGCTCTCCATCTATTCGCTCGGCATTCCTCTCGGCGCGGCCTTGGGCGTGATTTTCGGCGGCTATATTGCGGCGACGGTCGACTGGCGCGCGGCGTTCATCGCGGTCGGCCTTGCCGGCGTGATGATCGCTCCGCTGTTCCGCCTGATCGTGCGCGAGCCCGCGCGCCCCGCATCAAAGTCGTCTGAGACGACTCCCGTGTCCGCCGTGTTCGGGATCTTGGCGGCGAAGAAGAGCTTCTGGCTGCTCGCACTGGGTGCCGCGTCTAGTTCGATGTTGGGCTATGGCTTCGCCTTTTGGTTTCCCCAATTGCTCCAGCGCAGTTTCGGGCTCGATCTGGTGCAGACATCCTATTTCTACGGGGGCGTGTTGTTGCTCGGCGGCACGGTGGGCGTGCTGGGCGGCGGTCTTATCGGCGATCGGCTGGGGGCAAAGGATCGCGCCAATTATGCGCTTATGCCCGCCATCGCCTTTGTGCTCGCCGTGCCGCTGTTTGCCGCGGGTATTCTGTCCAATACCGTCGGCGCGGCGTTCGCGTTGTTCCTCATTCCGCAGGCGCTGGCCTATATCTGGCTCGGCCCGGTGATCACCGCGGTCCAGCATATCGTGCCCCCGCATATGCGCGCCACCGCGTCGGCCAGCTTCTTGCTGATCAACAATCTGGTCGGCATCGGCGGCGGTACGTTCGTGTTGGGTGCATTGTCCGATGCGCTGACGCACAGCCAGGGCGATCAGGCACTGCGCTATTCGATGCTGATCGCCCTGGGCTTCTATCTGCTCGCCGCTCTGCTCATGGCGCTGGGTGCCAGGCATTTGCGGCAAGACTGGGTGGATTAGCGCTCCCGCGTCGCGGAGAATGTAATGTCCGGATTGCGCTCCTGCACATAGCCCACGTCCCACGCGCTCTTGGCCATATAGACCAGATTGCCGTCGCGATCCTTGGCGAGCGAACTCTGATTGATGGCGGCGAATGCCTTCATCGCGGCCTCGTCGCCCGAAATCCACCGCGCGGTATCCCAGGGCGACGGCTCCAGTTTGGCCGCAACCTTATATTCGGCGTCGAGCCGGCTCAGCAGCACTTCGAGCTGCAACTGACCCACCACGCCGATGATCCAGTTCGATCCGATCTCGGGATAGAAGACCTGAGTCACGCCTTCTTCGGCCATATCGTCCAGCGCCTTGCGGAGCTGCTTGGTCTTGGTGAAATCGATCAGCGCCACACGGCGCAGAATTTCGGGGGCGAAATTGGGCAGTCCGGTAAAGCGGATCGCCTCGCCTTCGGTCAGCGTATCGCCAACGCGCAGCGTGCCGTGATTGGGAATGCCGATGATGTCGCCGGGAAACGCCTCGTCGGCAAGTTCGCGATTCTGCGCGAAGAACAGGATCGGGCTGTGCACCGCAATCGGCTTGCCGCTGCCCGAAGGCGTCAGCTTCATGCCGCGCTTGAATCGGCCCGAGCAGAGCCGCATGAACGCGATGCGATCCCTATGATTGGGATCCATATTCGCCTGCACCTTGAAGATGAAGCCGGTCACGCCCTCATGCTCGGGGCCGATGGGCAAGGGTTCGGCGGGTTGTGTGCGCGGCGGCGGCGCATATTTCGCCAGCGCGTCGATCAGTTCGCCCACGCCGAATTCCTTCAGCGCCGATCCGAAATAGACCGGGGTCTGATCACCATTGCGATAGGCCACCGGGTCGAACGCGTCATAGCCGCCCACCGCCAGTTCGGTCTCGTCATGAAGGCGCTTGAGCGCGTCGGCGCTCAGCACGTCAGCCAGCTTGGGATCGTCGAGGCCGGAAAGCTGGGTCACTTTCCCCTCGAAGGCGCGGCTGTCCCCCGTCGGCTGCATCAGCGTATGCGCCTTCAAATCGTAAACGCCCTCGAATTGCCCACCCATGCCCGCTGGCCAGCTCATCGGCGTCACGTCAAGCGCGAGCATGTCGGCCACTTCGTCCATCAGCTCGAAGGGATCGCGCCCCTCGCGGTCCACCTTGTTGATGAAGGTGATGATCGGCACGGAGCGCAGGCGGCAGACTTCGAACAATTTGCGCGTCTGTGGCTCGATGCCCTTGGCGGCGTCGATCACCATCACGGCGGAATCGACCGCGGTCAGCGTGCGATAGGTATCTTCGGAGAAATCCTCATGCCCCGGCGTGTCGAGCAGGTTGAAGGTGATCCCCTCACGCTCGAATGTCATCACCGAGGATGTGACCGAGATGCCGCGCTGCTGCTCGATCTTCATCCAGTCCGATCGGGCGCGGCGGTTGGCACCGCGCGCCTTCACCTCGCCCGCGAGATGGATCGCGCCGCCGAACAGCAGCAGCTTTTCGGTGAGCGTGGTCTTGCCGGCGTCAGGATGGGAGATGATCGCAAAGGTACGGCGATCGGGATAGGAAGGGGTCATTGCACTGCTTTCGGAAAAATTCTCGTAGAAATGGCTCAGTCGGACCGAAAGCGGTCAGTTCTCGGCGAGCCGCACGGTCATCCGGAAGGTCCGGCTGCTGCCCGGCGCGATCTCGAATACACCGGGCCGATCCCGGAAATCACCGTGATAGCCCAGCGTGTCGGCCATGCCAGCCCAGGGTTCGATGCAGACGAAGCCGGCACCCGGCTTGGTCCAGACGCCCAGCCATTCGGTATCGGGAAAGTCCATTTCCAGCGCGGGGCCAGCAGGCGGGCCGTAGCGCAGACTGCGGCTGTCGAGCGTGTTCCAGATCAGCGCGCCATGGGCGAACAGATCATCGGACAACCGCAATGTATCGCCTTCAACGGGACTTGGGCGTTTGCCGTCAATCAATCCATCCGATGTAATCGCAAGGATATCGGCGGCCTCGTCTGCTTCGAAAACAATCCGGTGACCCGTGCGCGCCGCTTCATAGGGCAATGGCCAGGCAAAGGCCGGGTGATAGCCAAAGCTTGCCGGCAGCGGCACCAAACCCGGATTGCGGATCGTGGCAGCCATCGTCAGGGTTGCGCCATCCAGAAGGAAATCCATTTCCAGCACGAAGGCAAAGGGATAGGCGACGCGGGTCACCGGGCTGTCGGTAAGCCGCAGGCGCACATGACTTTCGCCTTGCTCGGCGATCGCAAATTCGGTCCGCCGCGCGAAGCCATGCTGGGGCAGGGCATAACGGTCGCCATCCAGCGTGTAGCGATCGCCATCCAGGCGTCCGACGATCGGAAACAGGATCGGCGCGCGGCCGGTCCAATAGGCAGGATCGCCGTCGCTCATCAATTCGCGGTGTTGCGGGTCGCGAAGGCTGACAAGCTCGGCACCCAGCCGCGCGATCTTCGCGGTCAGCCCGTTCGACGTGATGATGACGCTCTCGAGTTCATCCACGGGCCGCGCGCTCCAGAAGCGCTGTGGCGAGGTGCGGCTGTTTTGCAAACGCCAGTCTCTGCCATCCTGGAACGAGCCGGTCGATCGTCAGGAATAAAGCCAGTCCCTGATCCTGAGACCATTGTTTCCCATCCCGCCGCACGCCCCGGAGCGCGGTGGCGCGCGGCAGCTTCTCGCCCGCGGGCGATGTCAGCCAGGCGTAAGCGAGCCATTGCCCCGCCCCTTCCATCGTCAGGAAAATGTCGTCCAGCGCCGCCCAACGCGCATCGCCGCCGACAAACCAGCGCTGATGCCGCGCGCGCATCATTTTGAGCGCTTCTCCGGCGAGCCGGCGGGCCTCCGCATCGGAAGACGCCGCCGCCGCGGCGAACAGCATGTCGCGCTCGTTGAAATAGGCGGCCCGGTAAGCGGGGTCTTTGCCGAACCGCGCCTGCAGCGAATCGTCATCGATGTCGTCGCCCAGCCCGTAGCGGGCGCTGATCGCTTTCAGCGTGGGATTGGCGAAATGGAATTGTCGCGTGTGGACGAGTTCGTGCAGCATCACGCCATCCATCAGTCGCTCCAGCCCGATCGTGCTCGTGACGCCAGCGGCGCGCCATACGGAGGGGAGTCCGATCGCGAAATAACGGGTCGCGCCGCGCGCGGACGCAAAAGCGATCGGGCCGACCTTGGGGGGGGGGGCCCCCGGCAGCCGGATCGATCCGCCATGGGGATCGCCGCGCCATGCGCCGGTGCCCGCGTGGCGCCTATAGGTGCAACGGGCATCGATCGCGTAGATGGTGGGCAAAGGCTGCTGGTCCAGTTTCAGGAGCGTCCGCTCGCTCGTCCGCCAATGGCCCAGCGCGCCATTGATCCATGTGCGATCGGACGCCGCCATGGCGCACGGCCTTGGCGGCGCAGCCGATGCCGAAGCGCCCATCATCGCCATTGCCGCGCCGGCGATGGCGATCGGCAGGCACCGTGGATCAGCCACGCAGCTTCCCGCCGGCCTTCTCGGCCGCCTGCACGATCTTCGTCGAAATCGCGGTCAGTTCCTCATCGGTGAAGCTCTTGTCCGCCGGCTGCATCACGACCTCGATGGCCAGCGATTTATGACCCTCCGTGACGCCCTGGCCGGAAAACACGTCGAACAGACGCACGTCCACGATCGATGATTTGTCCGATCCTTTGACCGCACGGACCAGCACATGGGCCGGCGTTTCCACCGGCACCAGAAATGCGAAGTCGCGCGTCACGGCCTGCAGCGCGGGGGGGGCATAAGCTGTCCGCATCGGGCTGCTCGTGCGTTTGGCGGGAAGTGCGTCGAGGAAGATCTCACCCGCGATCACCGTCCCATCCAGATCGAACGCCTTGGCGGTCAATGGATGCAAGACGCCATAAGCGGCCAGCACGGTCTTCGGTCCCAGGCGGAAGGTGGCGGATTGACCGGGATGATAATGATCGCCCGCTTCCCCGAAATTCTGCAGATTATCGACCGGCGCGCCCGCTGCGGCGAGCAGCGCCAGCGCCTCGCCCTTGGCGTCATAGGCATCGAAGGGTGCCGCCTTGCCGGCCTGCCAGTTGCGCGGCGTCCGGTCGCCCGTCAGCACGAAGCTCAGCGTCAGCCGCTCGCAATCCTTGAAATAGCGCCGCCCGATCTCGAACAGACGAATGCTGTCCGCCCCCCGCGCCTGATTGCGCTTGGCGGCCGAAAGCAGGCCGGGCAGCAGCGAGGGGCGCATCACCTTCATGTCTTCCGAAATCGGATTGGCGAGCACCCAATCGCCACCGCCGAACGCCGCGGCGTCCTTCTCGGATACGAAGCTCCAGGTTACCGCTTCGTTCAAGCCGCGTGCGGCGGCTGCGCGTCGCGCCTTGCGCTCCATAAGCTGTTCGGGCGTCGCGGTTGGCGTGGCAACGCCGGCGATGCGCGGCAGCGGCGTGGATGGCACCGAGCCCAGACCGACGATGCGCACTATCTCTTCCACGAGGTCCGCAGTGCCCGTGACGTCACGACGCCATGTCGGCACGCCGACCCGCCAATCAGCATCCACAGCGAAACCGAGGCTCTCCAAAATCGCCTTCTGCCGCTCGGCGGGCACGGCCACGCCGGCCAAAGTTTCGGTCTGCGCCGGATCGTAATCGAAGCCGGGCATCGACACGGGCGCTGCGCCTGCGCGCGTGATCCCGCTCGGGCTGCCGCCGCAGATTTCCGTGACCAGCCGGGTGGCGATCGCCAGACCGTCTTCCAAAAAGGCCGGATCCACTCCGCGCTCGAAGCGGCTGCGCGCGTCGCTGGTCAATGTCAGCTTCTGCCCCGTGCGCGCGATATGGTCGGGCGTGAAATAAGCGCATTCGATCAGTACGTCGGTGGTGGTGAGTTCCACCCCCGAATCCGCGCCGCCCATGATGCCGCCGATGTCGTGCACATGGCTGTCATCCGCGATCACGGTCATGGTCGCGTCCAGCGCATAGCTCTTGCCGTTCAACGCCTGCGCCGTCTCGCCATCCCGGGCTTTGCGCGCCACCAGCGCGCCGGTCAGCTTCGCCCGGTCATACACATGAAGCGGGCGTCCCAGATCGAACATCACATAATTGGTAATATCGACCAGTGCGGAAATCGGCTTCTGCCCGATCGCCTTCAGCCGTTTGGCCATCCAGTCCGGGCTGGCACCGTTGGACACGCCGGAAACCGACTGGCCATAATAAGCCGGGCAACCCTCCGCATCCTCGATCCGCACATCCGGGCCTTCGCCTGTGGCCGGCACGGGTGTGACGTCGAGCGTCTTCAGCGTGCCGATCCCGGCGGCCGCGAGATCGCGCGCGATGCCCCGCACGCCCATGCAATCCTGTCGGTTGGGCGTGATCGAAACATCGATCACGGGATCATCGAGACCGGCCCAGACGGCATAAACCGCGCCGATCGGGGCATCTTCGGGAAGCGCGATGATGCCGTCATGCTCTTCGCCCAGTTGAAGCTCGCGCACCGAACACATCATGCCATTGGATTCGACGCCGCGGATGGCGGCGACTTTCAGCGTGATGTCGCTGCCCGGCACATAGGCACCCGGCGCACCGAACACGCCGACGAGGCCCGCACGCGCATTGGGCGCGCCGCAGACCACTTGAAGCGGGCCGTCGCCGGCGTCCACCGAAAGCACCTGCAACTTGTCCGCCTGCGGATGCGGCGCGGCGCTCAGCACTTTGGCGATGATGAAGGGTGCCAGCTTCTCGGCCGGATTCTCCACGCCTTCCACTTCGAGCCCGATCGCGTTCAGCGTATCGAGGATCGTGTCGATCGTGGCATCGGTATCCAGATGCTCTTTCAGCCATGAGAGGGTGAATTTCATGCGCCGACTCCTCCGCTCAGCGTGGGTATGTCGAGCGCTGCGAAGCCATAATGGCGCAGCCAGCGTAGATCGCCGTCAAAGAAGGGGCGCAGATCGTCCATGCCGTATTTGAGCATGGCGAGACGGTCGATGCCTGTTCCGAAGGCGAAGCCCTGCCACTCTTTGGGATCGAGCCCGCAATTTTCGATCACCTTGGGATGCACCATCCCGCTGCCCAGCACTTCGAGCCATCCATCCGAACCGCCGAGCACGCGGCGGCCCTTTTCGATCGTGTAGCCGATGTCGATTTCCACCGAGGGTTCGGTGAAGGGGAAATAGCTGGGGCGCAGACGGAGCACGATGTCGTCACGCTCGAAAAACGCCTTGAGAAAGGTTTCCAGCGTCCATTTGAGGTGCCCCATATGGATGCCGCGATCGACCACCAGGCCTTCGATCTGGTGAAACATCGGCGTGTGCGTCGCATCCGAATCCGAACGGTAAACGCGGCCCGGCGCGATGATGCGGATCGGCGCGTCCTGGCTCATCATCGTGCGAATCTGAACCGGAGACGTGTGCGTGCGCAAAAGCATCTTCTTTCCATCTACCTCATCGGGGAAATAGAAAGTATCGTGCATCGCGCGCGCGGGATGCGTCTCGGGAATATTGAGCGCGGTGAAATTATGCCAATCGTCCTCGATCTCCGGCCCGGTGGCCACGGAGAAGCCGAGATCCGCGAAGATTTCCGCCAGTTCGTCCATCACCTGCGAAACGGGATGGACGCTGCCCTGCACGGCAGCCGGCGGCGGCAGCGTCATGTCCAGCGTTTCCCCGGCCAGCTTCGCATCCAGCGCAGCGCGTTCAAGACCCGCCTTGCGATCGCCAATGGCCTGGGTCACCGCTTCGCGGAGCGCGTGAATCTTCGGCCCTTCGCTCAGCCGTTGCTCCGGCGTCATCCCGCCCAGCGATTTCAGCAGCGCGGTGATCGCGCCCTGCTTGCCCAGCGCCTTCACGCGAACATCCTCAATCGCTTCGGTGGTCGTCGCACCGGCGATCGTCGCCATCAGTTCGGCTTGCAAATTGGTCAGATCGGTCATTCTACGCCTATTCCGTCATCCCCGCGAAGGCGGGGATCCATAAACTCAACGGTCCGGAAATATTCATCAATATATTCGCTGCTGCGGATGATTTCCGTCTGAGCGAGTTTTGACGAACTGGGACCAAATCTTATCGTGCTTTCACGCGCTCGAAACCGAGATCGATCGCCAGATCAAGCCATTCCGGATTATTTTCTTCGATCAGATTGATCTTCCAAGAGCGATTCCACTTTTTAAGCTGCTTCTCGCGCAGGATCGCCGAGGGCATATCCTCGAAGCGCTCGAAATAAACCAGTCGTGCAACGCCGTAGCGGCTTGTGAACCCTTTGATCAAGCCGGTCCGATGCTGATAAAGCCGGGCGATCAAATCGGAAGTGACGCCCGCATAAAGTGTTCCATGCTTTCCATTGGAAAGAATGTAGACACAAGGTTCGCGCTCTTTCATTTCTGCCCCTTCGAACGCCCCCGGACCGTTCTGCTAGCACAGGCGCGTATGGATTCCCGCCTGCGCGGGAATGACGGAGCATCAAAAGCAAAGGGCGCGGATGGCTTTCACCATCCGCGCCCCTTTAGAACGCTCACTCAGGCCGGTTTAGGCGGCCTTGGGGAGAGCCGCCTTCACCTGAGCGATGATGACGCTGAACGCCGCCGGTTCGTTCATGGCGAGATCCGCCA
The DNA here is from genome assembly GCF_014199215.1 of Sphingobium boeckii. Taxonomy (GTDB): domain Bacteria; phylum Pseudomonadota; class Alphaproteobacteria; order Sphingomonadales; family Sphingomonadaceae; genus Sphingobium_A; species Sphingobium_A boeckii. Next base: position 43,719 of record NZ_JACIJC010000001.1, on the reverse strand, counting down.
TGACCTTCCGATCGAGTTCGATCCCCGCCAGCTTCACGCCGTTCATGAACTGCGAATAGGTCAGGTCTTCCATGCGGACAGCCGCATTGATGCGCTGGATCCACAGGCCACGGAACGTGCGCTTCTTAACCTTGCGGTCGCGATACGCATATTGTCCGGCCTTTTCGACAGCCTGACGGGCGATACGGATGGTGTTCTTGCGACGGCCGTAAAAGCCCTTCGCCTGATCCAGAATCCGCTTATGTTTTGCTTTGGTGGTTACACCACGTTTGACGCGTGCCATTCAGTATCTCCTCAACGCAGGCCGTAGGGCGCCCAGAGCTTCACATGGCCCCAATCGGCCTCGGAAAGCACGCTGGTGCCGCGGTTCTGGCGGATGTACTTGGCATTGTGATGCGACAGACGGTGACGCTTGCCGGCTACGCCGTGCTTCACCTTGCCGGTGGCGGTGATCTTGAATCGCTTCTTGACCCCGCTCTTGGTCTTCAGTTTGGGCATTTTCGTCTCCTCAAGTTCGACGATTGCAGACGGTCGCGGCAGCCCTAGTGGCCGGACAGTCCCTCAGATCGCGGAAAGTGGGGCGCATAAAGGAGAGTCGCCGATATTGCAACCATGCGGATTCATCTCGAATCGGAACCGTATCGATGCGGCGCGGGTTTCCTCCCCTATGGCCAGCCAGATTACCCTAGAAGCCGCGCCCCCGGGCAATCCAGCCAAGCAGCGTGATCCGCTTCGGCTTGCGATCGCTGCCGTCGTCTCGTTCGTGACGACAGTCATAGGCCTGATCCTGCTCGCCTGGCTGGTGCTTTACGTCACCAAGGGGCGATTCCTCAAAAGGCCGTTCGAACGCACTGTGAGTGCGATGACGCTGCGTGAGGTGAAGGTCGCTGGCGATTTCCAGCTCTATTTCAATCCGCTCGACGTGAAATTTCTGGCGGAGGGGATGACCGTTTCCAATCCGCAATGGGCGAGTAAGCCCAATTTTTTCGAATCGACGTTGATCGACACCAACATCGCCACCTGGACGCTGCTGTTCGGCAAGCGCCGGGTGAACTGGCTGCAACTGGTCGATGGCAATGTGGATCTTGAATGGGATGCGCAATCCAGACGCAACACCTGGACCTTCGGCGATCCGAACAAGAAGGCCGAGCCGCTCGAACTGCCGTTGATCAGCGCGGCTATCATTCAGGGCACCAATGTCCGCTACCGCGATCCGGTGCTTCAGCTCAATGCCGATATCACCCTCGACACCATCAAGGCGGCCGATACGAAATTCGCCAACGATATCCGGTTTTCGGGCAATGGCACGATGCGCGCCAAGCCTTTCACGCTGGCGGGTAGCCTGATGTCGCCCAATCAGACGGTGGTCGGGGGCAGGAACCAGCTTCGTTTCGAAGCGCGGTCCGGCCCAACAGTGCTCGCGGTTTCCGGCACCTTGCCCGGTGCGACAGAAATCGAAGGTGCCGATCTGAAGATGGGCGTGCGTGGCCCGAATCTCAGCCTGTTGTTCGATTTCCTCGGTGTCGCCATCCCCGATACACGAACCTATCGCTTCGTTTCCAATCTCACCAAAAAGGGCGGCGCGTGGCGCTTCACCCGGCTGAAAGGCGTGTTCGGCGAAAGCGATCTCGCGGGCCTGATGACCGTATCCATGCCCGAAAACCGGCTGATGATCGATGCCGATCTGAAGACCGATACGCTCGACATCATCGATGCTGGGCCGTTCTTCGGCTATGATCCGCAGCGACTGGATGCCCAGGGTGGCAAAGGTGCGATCACGCAGGTGGGCGGCACGCCGCGCATCCTGCCCGATGCGCCGCTCCGGGTGGACGCGCTCAAGCGATTCGACGCCCATGTGGATTACAGCGTTGCCCGCGTGCGCGCCGAGAGCTTCCCGATATCCAACATCGCACTGACACTCGATCTCAACAAAAGCCTGCTCAAACTCTCTCCGCTCACCTTCGATATAGCGGGCGGGCATCTTTCTTCGGACATCGCCATCGATGCGCGAGGCGTGCCCGTGCGGACGACATATGACATCCGTCTTTCTCCCACGCCGATGGGCAAGCTGCTGGCCGGCTTTGGCGTGGAGGAGTCCGGCACGACCGGCACATTGAAAGCAAGGGTGCAGATGACCGGTGAAGGCGATACCGTGCACGAATCGCTTGCCAGTGCCGACGGCCGGATCGCCGTGATCCTGCCGCAGGGCAGCTTCTGGACGCGCAACATCCAGCTTGGCGAGCTGGATGTGGGCACCTTCGTCACCAAGATGTTTCAGGGCAAATTGAAGGAGCCGGTCCAGATCAATTGCGGGGTGATCGCGTTCACGGTGCGCGACGGCATTGCGGCGGCGGACCCGATCCTGATCGATACGAAGAAGAATGTGATGCTCGGGCGCGGCGGGTTCAGCTTCAAGAATGAATCGCTCGATCTGGCCTATAGGGCGGATGGCAAGAAATTCAGCTTTCTCTCGGGGCAGTCGCCTGTAGGCTTGGGTGGCTATTTTGCGGCGCCGAAGCTGGACATCATCAGCCCCGAACTGGTCGGCCGGGCTGGTGCCGCTCTCGGACTGGGAATCGTTGCCAGCCCGCTTGCCGCCGTGCTGGCGTTCGTCGATGTTGGCGATGCGAAATCTGCGGCGTGCGGCCCGGTTCTGGCGGGTGCCGATGCTGCGTCTCAGCGCACCACCAAGGGCCAGCCGCGCGACGATGTGGGCAAGGGCACCACCGCGAAAAGCGAAAGCGGCAAGACGTCAAAAGACGAGAAGAAGAGCCAGAAGAAGAAGTTTCTGGGGATTTTCTGAGGCCAACTCCGCTGGGCCGTTTGTCCCGAGCCTAGTCGAGGGACGTGGGGACATATCGGAAAATGTCTCGACTGCGCTCGACACAAGCGGGGTTAGATATCCATTAAATCAATGCCGGTGCGCGAGCGCCTCGCAAATCTCTTCCACCCGCGCCGGATCGCCCGCGGCGATGACATCGCCCTTGCTGTCCTGATCCAGCGGTTCGCCGGACCAGTCGCACATCCGGCCGCCGGCGCCCTCCACGATCGGCACCAGCGCGGCAAAATCATAGAGCTTCAGGCCCGATTCGACGACCAGATCGACATGCCCCGAGGCGCAGAGCCCGTAATTATAGCAATCCCCGCCAAACAGCGTGTCGCCGCAATGCGCTGCCAGCACGGAGAAATGCTCGGCGGCGTGCGGGCTGAAATATTGCGGGCCGGTGGTCGCGAGAATCGCCTTGTCCAGCCCGGTGCAGGCGCGCGTGGTTACGGGCTTGCCATTGAACGTCGTTTTGCGCCCCACCGCACCCGCCCAGCGTTCCTTGCCAATCGGTTGATCGATCACGCCCAACAATGGCCATCCTTCGCCCAGCATCGCGATCAGCGTGCCGAAGATGGGGCGTCCGGCGATGAAGCTGCGTGTGCCATCGATCGGATCGAGCACCCAAATGCGGCCGCTGACACCCGGTTTCTCTCCATATTCCTCGCCGATGATGCCATCCATCGGGCGTTCGGCTTCGATCAGGCGTCGCATCGCCGCTTCCGCCGCGCGATCCGCCTCGGTCACCGGCGACTGGTCGCTCTTGGTGTCGATTTCGAAGCGGGCGCGGAAAAAGGGACGGATGGCCTGCCCTGCGACATCGGCAAGGGCGTGCGACAGGGCGATATCATCATCGGAAAGCATCATTGCATCATCTCATGCGTTCACTAGGCTTCCGGGGCAAGAGCGAAGGAGTCGTGTAAATGATCCGCAATGCCCTGATCCCCTGTCTCCGCTATAAGGATGCGCCCGCCGCGATCCGTTTCCTTGGCGACGCCTTCGGCTTCGTGCCGCATGTCGTTTATGCCGACGACATGAATCCCGCGATCGTCCATCACGCCCAGCTCACGCTGGACGGCAATATGATCATGCTCGGCAGCACGAATAACGGCTCCGAATCGGCGCGGCTCTACCAATGGAAGACCCCGGCCGAGGCGGGCGGCATCACGATGAGCATCTGCGCCGTGATCGACGATCCCGACAGCCACGCCGCCCGCGCCAAGGCCGCCGGCGCGCGGATCATCAAGGGGCCGTATGACAATGAAGGCTATCCCGGCCGTGCCTATGATGTGTGGGATAGCGAGGGCAATGTCTGGAATTTCGGCAATTACGATCCGTTTGCCGAAACCCAGCCGTAATCAATCGAACAGGCTGGAGACCGAGCTTTCGTCCGCGATGCGGCGGATGGCTTCGGCCAGGAGCGGGGCGATCGTCAGGTGGCGGATCTTCTTGGCGTCTTTGATCACATCGTGGCTGCCGATCGAATCGGTGATCACCAGTTCGGCCAGTTCCGATCCCTCGACGCGCGCGACGGCACCGCCGGACAGTACGCCGTGGGTGCAATAGGCAACCACATCTTCAGCGCCCGCCGCCTTTAGCGCAGCGGCAGCGTTGCATAGCGTGCCGGCCGAATCGACGATATCGTCGATCAGGATGCAGAAGCGGCCTTCGACATCGCCGATGATGTTCATCACTTCGCTTTCGCCCGCGCGCTCGCGGCGCTTGTCGACGATCGCCAGAGGGGCGTTGTCCAGCCGCTTGGCCAACGCGCGAGCCCGCACCACGCCGCCCACGTCGGGCGAGACGACCATGATCTTCTTGTCGCCGAACCGCGCCTGTATGTCGGCTGACATCACGGGCGCGCCATAGAGATTGTCTGTCGGGATATCGAAAAAGCCCTGGATCTGCCCGGCGTGCAGGTCGATCGAAAGCACGCGGTCGGCGCCAGCGACGGTGATCAGATTGGCGACCAATTTGGCGGAAATCGGCGTGCGCGGCCCCGGTTTGCGATCCTGGCGGGCATACCCGAAATAAGGGATGACGGCGGTGATGCGCTTGGCCGAGGCGCGTTTCAGCGCGTCGATGCAGATCAGCAATTCCATCAGATTGTCATTGGCGGGAAAGCCCGTCGATTGCAGCACGAACACATCTTCGCCGCGGACATTCTCGTGGATTTCCACGAAAACTTCTTCATCGGCAAAGCGGCGGACGCTTGCATCGGTCAACGGAATTTCCAGATATTCCGCGATCGCCTTGGCCAGCGGCAGATTCGAATTGCCGGTCATCAATTTCATGTGTGCCATTCCCGCTGATCGTGCGCAGTGCGCTTGCCTTTAGTGCCCAGTGCGCATTCGTAAAGGGGGCATTGCCCCGTGCGGCCCCGCTGCCTAATGGATTGAGCATCATGACAGACCGTCTCAAAATCGCGCTCGCGCAGCTTTCCCAGAGGGTTGGCGATCTGGCCGGCAATGCCGATGCCATGCTCGCTTGGCGGACAAAAGCGAAAAATGCCGATCTGATCATGTATCCGGAGCTTCAACTCATCGGTTATCCGCCGGAGGATCTGGTGCTCAAGCCGGCGCTGATCGAACGCGCCGGGATGGAATTGCAGCGCCTCGCCGCCGCCACGGCGGATGGCGGCGCAGCGATGCTGGTGGGCAGTGTGATGCTTGAAGCCGGGCGGCTCTATAATGTGCTGGCCTTGCTCGATGGCGGCAAGATCGCCGCGATCACGCGCAAACATGAATTGCCCAATTATGGCACCTTCGATGAGAAGCGGCTGTTCGCCTCCGGACCCGCGCCTGATCCGGTGGATTTTCGCGGGGTCAAACTCGGCCTGCCGATCTGCGAGGATATCTGGTTCCCCGCGGTGTGCGCGCATCTGAAGGCGCGGGGTGCGGAAATCCTGCTCTCGCCCAATGGCAGCCCGTATGAGATCGACAAGGACGATCTGCGCAGCAGCACGATCGCCGCGGCCCGCGTAAGCGAGACGGGCCTGCCACTCGCTTATCTCAATCGCGTGGGCGGGCAGGATGAGCTGGTGTTCGACGGTGCCAGTTTCGTGCTCAACGCCGATGGCGGCCTGGCGCACCAGCTTCCCGATTGGGAAGAAGCGCTGGTGCAGACGGTTTGGACTCGGGGTGACAAGGGCTGGCGTTGCGAACCCGGGGTGATCGCCACGCTCGAACCCAATCCGTCCGACGTCTATCATGCGATGGTGATGGGGCTGCGCGATTATGTGGACAGCAATCGCTTTCCCGGGGTCGTGCTGGGGCTGTCCGGCGGCATCGATTCCGCGATCTGCGCCGCGATCGCCGCCGATGCGCTTGGCCCCGATCGCGTCTGGTGCGTGATGATGCCTTCACGCTTCACCAGCCAGGAAAGCCTCGACGATGCGGCGGAATGCGCGCGGATGATCGGGTGCAGGCTCGATACCATTGCGATCGCGCCTGCGGTGGAGGCGTTCGACGTCATGCTGTCAGACAGTTTCGCCGACAAGAATGTCGATATCACCGAAGAGAATATCCAGTCGCGCATCCGCGGCGTCACGCTGATGGCACTGAGCAACAAATTCGGGCCGATGCTGCTGACCACCGGCAACAAGAGCGAGATGTCCGTGGGCTATGCCACGATCTACGGCGATATGGCGGGTGGCTACAATCCGCTGAAGGACGCCTATAAGATGACCGTCTTTGCGATCTCGCGCTGGCGCAATGAACACCGGCCACGCATCGGCCTCGGCCCCGACGGCCCGGTGATGCCCGAACGGATCATCACCAAGCCCCCCAGCGCTGAACTGCGCGACGATCAGAAGGATTCGGATTCGTTGCCGCCTTATGAGGTGCTGGACAGGATCCTGCACGGCCTGGTGGAGGAAGAATTGTCCGTCGCCGCGCTGGTCGATCAGGGGTTGGACCGCGAGATGGTCGTTCGCATCGAACGGCTGCTGTATCTTGCCGAATATAAAAGGCGTCAGGCACCGCCCGGCGTGAAACTGGGCAAACGCAATTTCGGCCGCGACCGTCGCTATCCCATCACCAACGCTTTCCGGACATCATGACAGTCATCACCCGCTTCGCGCCGTCGCCCACCGGGCGGCTTCATGTCGGCAATATCCGCGCCGCACTTCACAATTGGATGTGGGCGCAAAAGAAGGGCGGCCGCTTCCTGCTGCGGATCGACGATACCGACGCCGAGCGCTCGACGGAGGAAAATGTCGTCTCGATCCGCGCTGATCTGGCGTGGCTGGGGCTGAACTGGGATGGTGAAGCGCGCCAGTCCGAACGCTTTGCGCTCTATGAAGCGAAGTTCGAGCTGCTCAAGGCCGCGGGCCGGGTTTATGCTTGTTACGAAACGCCCGAAGAACTGGATTTGCGCCGGAAGATATTGCTCGGGCGCGGCCTGCCGCCGGTCTATGAGCGCCAGCCGGTTGATGCGCCGGTGCCGGAAGGTCGCACGCCGCACTGGCGTTTCAGGCTGGATCATGATGCGCCGATCGTGTGGACCGATCTGATCCGCGGTGAACAGCGTTTCGATCCGAAGCTGCTGTCCGATCCCGTCATCCGCCGCGCTGACGGGAGCTGGCTCTATATGCTGCCGTCCGCGATCGACGATGTGGATATGGGGATCACCCATGTCGTGCGCGGGGAGGATCATGTGTCCAACACCGCCACGCAACTTCAGATGTTCGCCGCGCTCGGCGCGCCCGCGCCCGCCTTTGCGCATGAGGCGCTGCTCACGGGCAGCGAGGGCAAGCTCTCCAAACGGCTTGGTTCGCTCGGCGTCGCGCATTTCCGCGAACAGGGGATCGAACCCGCCACGGTCATCGCCAAGCTGGCGCGGATCGGCACCAGTGATCCGGTGGAAGCGCTGATCGATCCCGCGCCGCTGATCGAGAGCTTTGATTTCGCCCGATTCGGTCGCGCACCCGCGCGGTTCGATGAGGCCGAACTGGCGGCGCTCAATGCGCGCATCATCCATCAATTGCCCTTTGCCGATGTCGTGGATCGTCTGCCCGCGGGGATGGATGACAAGGGATGGGAAGCGATCCGTCCCAATCTAGAGACCGTGGCCCAGGCGGCGGATTGGTGGGCGGTGGTCGAAGGCCCGATCGCGCGCGCCACGCTATCCGACGAGGATCGCGCCTATCTGGCCGAGGCGGCGGAGATCGCGGCCGGAATCGACTGGGCAAGCGCTCCCTGGCTGGCGCTCACGGCCGCTTTGAAAGAACGGACTGGCCGCAAGGGCAAGGCGCTGTTCCTGCCGCTTCGCCTCGCGCTGACGGGACTAGAGCATGGCCCGGATATGGCGGCGATGCTGCCGCTGATCGGCCGGGATCGGGCGCTTGAAAGGCTGCGCGCTTAGTCAACCAAGCGGCGTAGACTATTGGCTATGGCTGCCGATCCACGTCCCGCTATCGCGATATTTCTCCACGATCTGCGAGTCCGGATCGCCCGTTGCCATGCCCGAAAGCGCTTCGCCGCTCGTGCTGTATTCAGGCTGTATGCGCGCAAAGGCGGGAGACGTGACGCCTATAGTCACCGGCCTGGTTTCGTCCGGCGCTATCGCCGCCGCGCGCAAAGCGACGGGGCGCTTGGGGCCGGGCACCGGTTCCATCCCCGAATAGGCTTGGGCAAAGGCCGCGGGCGTGCCCCAATAGCCTTGCCAGCGATGAAAGAAATGCGCGCCGATCGCATCGGTCATCACCAGGCTCCTGTTCCAGGCCGGGCGGACTGCAAAGGTATGATAATGCGTCGCCAGGCCAACCGGCGCGTAGACCGATCCAGCCAAAGCGTGCGCTGCAATCCGCTGCGCGCGTGCCCATCCCGCGCGTGAAGGGGCACGCGCCATCGCGCCATCGCAACTGAAGCTGAACTGGCAGCCGCTGAGCCGCTCCGATCCCTGATACACCACGCCGCAAACGCTATCGGGAAAAGCGGGGTGCCGCACGCGATTGAGGATCACCTGGGCCACGGCGCGCTGCCCTTCGTCGCTCTCGCTCGCGGCTTCATAATAGATGCCGGCCGTCAGGCAGGTGAGCGCGCGGGCGGCGTCCAGTGCGGTGCGGCCGTGAAACACCGTGGATGCCGCCGCGATCACGCTGCCATCGCCGCCCGATGGCAGCGTTGCGAACGCCGGCAAGGGCGGCAGCGTGGCAGTGCCCGTCACGCCGGGCGCAGGCGCGGCATCGTCTTCGGCCATATACAATGTGGCGCTGCCGGGAAAATGCTGTTGCGCTTCATAGCGTTGGGCGATGATGGGAGCGATCGCACGCTTTTGCCCCGCGCGCTCCGCCACTGCGTCAAGCCCTGCGTGACCGGAAGCTATGCCCAGCAGAAGAGCGCCGAGAACGATCGCCTTTTTCCAGCGGATGATGGCATTCAGAGCGCTCATGTGTGTGCGTCTATCGCGCTTCGGGCATTGCTTCTGCCCCCGATTTTGCGCTGTTCCGCCGTGGCACAGTGCCGAAACCGGATGTTAACTGGTTAACCCAGCGCCTCAATGCGCCCCATAGCTATCGTAATGACTGTAGAAATCATTGTCGGCGGCAAAATTGGTGAAAGACATGCCGATCGTTACATCCAATGCTTCTACATGATGCCACCAGCCCACGGGGATGAACAGGATGTCGCCCGGTGCGATATCCACACTCAGGATCGCAGGGCGTTGACCCGTTGCGGGGCCGGGCGGCAACGCCTCGCCGCCCCAGTCGCTGAAGCAATGACGGCTGTTGCGCATCAGTGCGATATCGTGGCTGGCGGCGAGCAGGACGCGTTTGGTGCCTGAAATCTGCAAGAGCAAATTGTTGGTCAGATCATGATGCCAGGGCGTGATCGTGCCCTTGGGGCCGATCCACAGAAAGCCGTCGCGGCCCGGTTCATCGGACAGATAGCCGGGGATGCCGCCCACATCCTCCCATAAGGCCGCCAGCGCCTGCCGGTTATGATCATGATTGTTCGCAGTCATATAGACATCATTGTTGGGCGTGCGCAGCCTGGCCAGGAATTCCGCGAAAGGCCGCGTCTCGCCATGCGCTGTGGAATTCACTTCGTAATCAGGGTCGCGTTCCCGCTCCCATTGCGCGCGGATCAGCGCAAAGCCGTGTTGGGCGTGCAAATGATCCAGCGACCATTTTTCGCGCGCGGGCCAGTGATCGATCAATCCGCTCAGCAGCACTGGGCGGTGCGCGTGGTAGAAATCGCGAAAGAAGTCGGCGGCCGCCAGCTTATGTCTGCGCGGCACTTCGGTCACGCCCATTGCCAATTTCGCCTGATTGGCCAGCAGCCAGTCCCGCTTCTTCAGCCGCGCGGATAGTCGCCCTGCGGCCTTGAAATAGGGGCTTTTTTCGGCCCGCTCGACTTCGCTCTGCGCCAGTTGGCCGCTGATGCCCATGGATGCCAGCCGCTGGATCACGAGGTCGCGATCCGCGCCCAGCAACAAATCTTCGGCGATCCGCAACCGAAGATCATCATTGATCGTTGGGGCCGCGTTGCGTGCGAATTTATGTTTGCCGCTGGCCATATGCGCTCCGGTTAGAATTCAAATGCTTCATTCCCATGACAATCTTTCCCGCTGGCGGGGCGTTCTCCACAAGACTAGGGCAGTCACATGCAGCTCGAAATAGACGTTATGCTCGATTACCAGTTTGCCGAAGCGGCGGACGTTCTTTTGCAGATCGAGGTCGCGCAAATGGCGGACCAGCGTCTGATAGGCGACAAATTGACGGTCAGCTCTCCCGAAAAGCTGCGTCCGGTGGCCGGCGAGGAATCGATCGGGCAGCGCACCTGGGCTGTCGGCCAAGGCACGTTTCACGCGGTTTACAGCGCGCTGGTGGATATCGATCGTCCGCTCATCGCGCTGGATGGGCTGGAAGCGGCCGATCCGCGCGATCTGCCTTCGCTCGTGCTGCCCTATATCATGCCCAGCCGCTATGTGGAGGCGGATCGGTTTGAGCCGTTCGTCGAATCGCGGTTCGGCGATGCGATGGGTGGCCAGAAGATTATGGCCATGCTGGATTGGATGAACCGTGAAATGGCGTATGTGCCCGGATCCAGCGATAGCGAGACGAGTGCTATGGCAACCTTCGTCCAGCGCCAGGGCGTGTGTCGGGATTATGCGCATCTGCTTATCGCGCTGGCGCGGGCGGCGCGCATTCCTGCCAGGATGGTCTCCGCTTACGCACCCGATGTGACGCCCCAGGATTTTCATGCCGTGGTGGAAATCTGGCTCGCGGATGGCTGGCATCTGGTAGACCCCACGAACATGGCGCTGCCAGGAGAGATCGCCAGGATCGCGACGGGACGCGATGCCACCGATATCGCCTTCATGACGATATTCGGCACCGCGGAGATGATGGCCCAGAGCGTGAACGTAAAACGCACCGCGTGATTCGTTTCGTGTTCGGGTCATGTTATTGAAACAAACGCGCCCTTCCTGACGAAACATTCATAAAGCAAAACCGCTCGTCGAACGCTCTATGCTGTTCGTCGGGCTATTTTCCGTTTGCAGACCCGCGCCTGACGCCGGTCGAAGCGGACGCGAAACTGTCTCACGTCGCTTGTAGATGAACGATGCGCGGCGGGTCGGACGGTGTTCCCAGACCCGAAACGGCCCGCCCGCACCCCGGCTGCTCCTTCCCTTAAGGGGGCTGCCAAAGCGACCCATTGTTTCAGGAAGGATAGTCCCATGTATGCTCACAAGGCACGCGCCGTTTATTCGGCCATATTCGCAACCGCCGCCAGCCTCTCGCTGATCGCCGCCATGGCGCCGGCCCATGCCGGCACTATCAAGGAATCGGTCTCGACGCAGGTGTCGTTCCGCGATCTCAACCTTTCCACCGCCGAGGGCGTAAGCCGTCTCAACCAGCGTGTGAAATCGGCCGCAAACCGCATTTGCGGCGTTCGCGACAGCCGGGATCTGCGTGCGATGCAGAATGCGCGGACGTGCCGGATCGCTGCCTTGGAAAAGGCCGGTGCCGATATCCAGGTCGCCATTGCAGAGCGGGCGAGCGGAAGCCGCCTGGCCAGCCTTGGCGCGACCGAAGCCATCGGGGTCAGCAAACGCTGATCCCGTAGCCGATGCGGGGTTAAGCGGTTTTCCCCACACCGGCTCATGACGGAAACGCCTCCGGCCTACCCTTGGGCCGGAGGCGTTTCTTTATCTAGCGACCCGCGATGGATTTGGCGGCTGTCAGATACGTGCGCCCGATCCGAACTTCGCCATCATCGCCGAGATCGGCGAACCACACCCCGCTGCCGTCATGGCGCAGCTTGCGGATGCGATCGCGTCTGACGATCAGCGAGCGATGCAGCCGGATGAATCGGGCCGGATCAAGCCGTTGCTCCAGCGATGCGATGGTATGGTGGAGCAGAAAGCTGCGGCCACCCACATGAAGCCGCATATAATCGCGTTCCGCCTCGATCCGCTCGATATCCTGGGATGCGATCCGGATCAGTTCGGCCCGGTGCGGCACCCAAAATTCATCGGCATAAGCCGATTCAACGACGGGCGGCGCGTCTATATCTCCCTGCTGACTGCTGCGCTCGGCAACGCGCGCTACGGCCCGCACCAGCCTTTCGGGCGAGACCGGCTTGAGCACATAATCCACCGCCTCGATATCGAACGCCTCCACCGCGAAGCCGTCAAAGGCTGTGACGAAGATGATTGCGGGGCGCGGACCGGGGCGACGGACGAGCGCGCGGGCCACTCCGATGCCATCCAGTTCGGGCATGGAGATATCCAGCAGCAGCAAATCGGGTTGAAGCGCCTCGACCAGCCGCAGCGCCGCGGCCCCGTCCGAGGCCGTGCCCACCACTTCGATCATCGGCTCCTTGGCGCAGATGAGCTGGAGCCTTTCGATCGCCAGCGGTTCATCGTCGACGATCAAAGTGCGCATGGCGCAGCATGGTATCGTGTCTTCAGCAGCCACGATAGACTTCAGGCATGATCAGGCGGACGACGAAGCCGCCGCCTTCGGGCGCAAGCCATTCGATCGAGGCTTGAGCGCCGAACCGCGCGGCCAGCCTGTCCCGCACATTGGCCAGCCCGATGCCGCTGCCATGTTCGCAGGCGTCTTCGATCGGATTGCCATTGTCCGTCACCGTCACGATCAGCCGGCCCGATTCGCTGCGCGCCATGATCGCGATCGTCACCGGCTTTTTGGCGCGCGAGACGCCGTATTTGATCGCGTTTTCCACCAGCGGCTGAAGGATCAGGCCCGGCACGCACGCCTTGAGCAATTTGTCCGGGATTTCGAACCGGGTCTTGAGCCTTTGGGGAAAGCGCACGGCCTCGATATCGAGATAAAGCCGCTGGAGCTTCACCTCTTCTTCCAATGTGACATCGTCCAGCGGATCGCCGGACAGCGATGTGCGATAGAATGTGGAGAGGTTCATGATCATCGCCTCCGCTTCCACCGGCTGGCCCTTCATCACGAGCGAGCTGAGGGAGTTCAGCGTGTTGAACAGGAAATGCGGATTCACCTGATAGCGCAGCGACCGCAGCTCGGCCTGCTGCGCCGCGCGCGCATATTGGGCGGCGCGGCGCTCGGCGGCGCGGACTTCCCCGGCATAGGAAATGGCGAGATAGAGCGCAGCCCAGGCCGCAAAAAAGAAAAAGCGGGAGATCGCCAGTTCGGCAATCTCCTTCATCATGCTCATCTCTTCCTGCTTCTGCTTGAGATCATGCTCGTCAAACAGGTTGGACGGATCGTAAATGTTGAACACATAATAATTCACCAGTGCCACCGCGATCGCACACGGCATCGCGCCAATGAACGCGGTCGTGATCCGCAACCACAAGGGTTGCCGGTCGAATCGCCTCAGCAGCAGATAGAGCAGCCACGTCAGCACGATGCCGGCCGCTGTCACGAACACGCGTCGCTGGATCATTTCGCCCTGCGAAGGGAAATCCATGACCGCCGCCCTCGCCGTGACGATTACGGTGTAGAAAAGCCAGAAGCCGATGATCGAATAAAATGCGACGATCGGCCTAACCGCGCGATGCCGTTCCGGTTCGTGTTGTTCGAAATCCATCACGCCATTTAGCGGCCAAAGTCCCAAAGACGCCATAACCCTTATGCCGTTGGTCGAAATGCGGCCCTGCTTGGTCGAATGGAACCCGTATCCGGTGTCGTCCGTTGTTTCGGTTGCGGAATCGACTCCGCTCAAGGGAGAGATGCCATGACAAATTCAGCCGAAACCAAGGCTAGGCGCGGCGACGCAGGCCGCGATACCGATATCGCAGAGCGGCTTGATCAGGATCCGGCCGACGAGGACGCCAAGCTCGATCATGGGCTAGACGAATCGATGGACGCCTCCGATCCACCTTCGATCGCGCAGCCGGGCAACGGCACGGATCCTGCACCCTCCTCGGGTTATGATGCGGAGGAAGAGCGCCAGCGCTGCAAATAAACCCTGATTTACAGCCTCCCACTGTTGCCGCGCGGACACTGTTTGCGCGGCTTTTTGTGCAGCGCAATAATTTCGTCGCAAGCCGGTTGCGCTGCGACCCTAAAACTGATTCCATAGCTTAATCGGGGCCGAACGCGAGCTTAAGCCTTTGCTAACCACAATGGGCGCACGGTCTGCTTCGGGACAAAAGTCTGGAGACTGGGTTATGGGCATAAGTGCACGGCCAGCAGAAGGCGCATTGACGCTGGCGGAAATGAAGGAATTCGCGAGTTTTCCGGCGGGGACGCAGCGCTATATCCGCAGATCGCTCGATATCGGGCTGGATCGAATCGACGCGATGGACCTTTGGTCCCGCGACGTGGTGGAAGCCGCCAGCATCAACGCCCAGACCCGCGTCTACGAGCGGTTGCACGAAATCCGCGCGATGGTGCCCGACGACAGCGGTCTTGACGCCATGGAGCCATTCATGGCCCCGCTGGTCACGGTATCGGCTTTCGATCTCGGACAGGACCGGCTGGTCAGCTTCGGCGCCTATCGCTTTCTCTATGAACGGCTGATCGGCGCGGGGGCGCGGCCTTGGCTGCCGGGTGCTTTCTGCGCGGCGGCGGCGCTGCCGCATCTGCATCCCGAAAAGCGCCGCCTGTTGCTGCAATCGATCAGCGAGGCCGCGGCGACCGCGCATGGCTGGTCGAATCGCGAACCGATCTTCTATCCGCAATGGGTGGAAAAGGTGGACGCGGACGCGCTGCCCAACTGAGCGGGATCAGATCGGGCGGATCCGCAGAATGGAAGCGTCGATGAACGGCGCGGCGATGCGGCGGATACGCTCGGTTCGCGGCGAGGATATCGCCAGATTGAACATCGAGTTGGCGATCACGTCGGCGATCTGCACGCCGGCCGATCTCTTGCTGTCTTCGAGACGTGCCCGTCCGCAGGTGCCAAGCATGGCGGCGATATCCTGGCGTACCAAGCTGAGCCGGGCCGCATCATAGCGGCCATCGTCGATCACCACTTCGGCGCAACCGTTCACTTCGGGCAGCCACGCCTCCACCACATGCTCCAGCAAGGCGGCATAGGTTTTCAGATCGAGATCTTTTTCCGGGCGGACGCCGGGGGCCAACCGCTCCCGCCGCGCTTCGCCGATGATGGCGCGGCCGCCAAAGCGTTCGAGAAATTCAAAGAATAGCCCGCGCTCGACCAGCGAAATCCGGCTGCCCTTCATTTCGCCGCGCAGGCCGGCCACCGCCTTGAAGCGCATCAGCAGGGCGTCGGCCGCATCCGCCTCGATCTTCACCGCGGCGAAGATCATCGCGCCGGCTGAAAGGCCACCGCTCTCATCGCAATAAATCGGCATGAAGAGCGGTGGCTATTCGGGTTCAGGTGATCAGGCGCCCTGCGGCGCGGGATCCCCGGAAAAGCCGCCACGCTTGGTCTTGGGGATCGAGGATCCACCGGTGCCCAGCGGCACGGGCCGTGCGCCCTTGGGCTGATCGCGGCCAATATCATCGCCCGCGATAAGGCGCTTGATCTCGTCGCCGGTCAGCGTTTCATATTCTAGCAGCGCCTTGGCCAGGATATGAAGCTGATCGATATTCTCGGTCAGCACATCCTTCGCCCGTTCATGCGCGCCCAGCACGATGCGCTTCACTTCATCATCGATGAGCTGTGCGGTCTGGTTGGACATGCGGATCGGGCGCGCGGACGAATAGCCGAGGAAGGTCTCGCCATCCGGCTCCGAATATTCCAGCGGACCGAGCGCTTCGGACATGCCCCAGCGGGTCACCATGTCGCGCGCCAGACCGGAGGCGTAGCTGATGTCCGACGATGCGCCGGAAGACACCTTGTCATAGCCGAAGATGAGTTCCTCGGCGACGCGCCCGCCCATCGAAACGGAGAGGTTCGCGTACATCTTGTCACGGTGATAGCTGTAATTATCCCGCTCCGGCAGACGCATGACCATGCCCAGCGCCCGGCCACGCGGGATGATCGTGGCCTTGTGGATCGGATCGGAGGCCGCCTCGTGAACCGAGACGATAGCATGGCCGGCCTCGTGATAGGCGGTCATCTTCTTCTCGTCATCGGTCATGACCATGGAGCGGCGTTCGGCCCCCATCATCACCTTGTCCTTGGCTTCCTCGAATTCGGCATTGGCCACGAGCCGCTTGCCCTTGCGCGCCGCGGTCAGCGCCGCTTCATTCACCAGATTGGCGAGATCGGCACCGGAAAAGCCGGGTGTGCCGCGCGCGATGGTGCGCGGATCCACGTCAGGGGCCAGCGGCACCTTTTTCATATGGACTTCGAGAATTTTCACACGACCCTCGATATCGGGACGGGGCACAACGACCTGGCGATCGAAACGGCCAGGACGCAGCAGAGCCGGATCGAGAACATCGGGCCGGTTGGTGGCCGCGATGATGATGATGCCTTCATTGGCTTCAAAGCCGTCCATCTCCACCAGGAGCTGGTTCAACGTCTGTTCGCGCTCGTCATTGCCGTTGCCGAGGCCAGCGCCGCGATGGCGGCCCACGGCGTCGATTTCATCGATGAAGACGATGCAGGGTGCGGATTTCTTCGCCTGTTCGAACATGTCACGCACACGACTCGCGCCGACGCCGACGAACATTTCGACGAAGTCGGAGCCGGAAATGGTGAAGAAGGGCACGCCCGCTTCGCCGGCGATCGCACGAGCGAGCAAAGTCTTGCCGGTGCCAGGCGAACCGACCAGCAAAGCGCCCTTGGGAATCTTGCCACCCAGACGCGCGAATTTGGAAGGATCCTTCAGAAATTCGACGATTTCCTCAAGCTCTTCCCGCGCCTCATCGATGCCGGCCACATCGGCGAACGTGATCCGGCCTTCCTTTTGCGTCAGCATCTTGGCGCGTGATTTGCCAAAGCCCATCGCGCCGGATCCGGCATTTTTCTGCATCTGGCGCATCACGAAGAAGGCGACGCCAATGATCAGCAGGAACGGAAGCGACTGAACGAGAATATATTGCCAGATGCTCGGCTGTTCCTCGGGCTTCACCGTCAGGACGACGCCCTTTTCGAGCAAGCGCTGCGACAGCGAGGGATCATCGGGCAGATAGACGCGGAAGGTCTTGTCCCCGTCCACGGTGCCGGTGGCAACCTTGCCCGCGATATCCACCTTGCGCACGGCACCCTCGTCCACCTTCTGGATGAACTCGGAATATGCAATGCCTTCGCCCGCGGTGGCGCGCGTCGGGCCGTCGAACAAGGCGACGAACAACGCCAGCCCCACGAGGATGCCCACCCAGATGAGCAGGCTCTTCATCCATGGATTGCCTTCAGGCTGCTTGTCGTCGTCGTTCATCATCGGTTCCGCTATGCTGGATTCGTTTCAAGATAGGCCGGAAAAGCTTAAAGACAATGTGTGCTCGCCGCATTTGCGACGGAAACAGATTAATGCGCCGCGCGGCGCGGGGGTGCAGGGGCGATCCGCCAGCGTTTGCCGCCGCTCAGCACCAGCGCACCCAGGCTTGTCTTCCTCCCTGAACGCAGGGCCGCAAGCGCGCGATCCAGTTCGGGACCGGATGGCTCCGCAGATGGATCGAGCCGCGCGATGGCCCGCAACAGGAGCCGCCGCACCAGCTCTTCGGGAAGCGACGCCGGATCAAAGACAAGTCGCTGTTCTTCTTCGATAATATGCTCGCTTTCCAGCCGGTCCGCCGCCCATGAGAGCGCGGCTTCGGCATCGGCCAGATGCGCTGCGCTTCGCGCGAGCGCCGGGATATCGATCCACTCTGCAGTGCGCAGCGCCGTGCGCATCCGCACGCGATCGAACCGGCTGTCGGCATTGGAGGGATCGTTCACATGATGCAGCCCGCAGTTCGACACGATCGCGGCCAGGTCTTCGCGCCGCCACGCCAGCAGGGGGCGGATCACATGGCCGTTTTCCGCGCGGATGCCGGCGAGGCCGCCGACACCCGCGCCACGGTTGAGTCGCATCAACAGCGTTTCAGCCTGATCATCGGCATGATGCGCGGTCATGATGCACATCAGGCCGTGGGTCGTCCGCCATTCTTCGAGCAGCGCGTAGCGCGCCCTGCGGGCCGCCTGCTGGACCGATCCGGTAATGGGGCAAGTGGGTGAGAGCGTGCTATGCGCAATCCCCTGCGCGGCGCACAGGCCGGCCACGAACGCGGCTTCATGGGCCGCCTCCGGACGCAGCCCGTGATCAACGGTGGCGGCGTGCACCCGACCCGGCCACGCCCCGTGCGCCAGCATCAGCAGCGCAAGACTGTCAGGTCCGCCAGAAACCGCCACACCGATCCGCGCCGTCGCGGCGTCGATCCATGCCAAAGGTGAACGAAAGCGTTCGATCAGATCGGGGGAGATGGCGACAGGCATGGGCTGCCTTACCGCCAATCTCATTTCGCGGAAATGGCGCGATCAGAACCGGCGGATTTCGGCGAAAGTTCACAGTGGATTCGCATATCGTCCCGCCTTGCCAAAACGGTCTGGCTCATGCCGGACGCCATACCCGGTCTCGCCGCTCAACCATGTGGGAGAGCCCGCGTACAGCCAAGCATATGAATCCCTGTAGGGCAGACGGGTTCAACAGGCCGTGCAAACCATCATTTGCACTTGGCGTCGGCGCGGCCCTTGGCGACGCTGGCTTTCAGCGTGGGGGTCGCGGTTGCGCCATAAACGTCGTTGAAGGTGGCGAATGCCTTGCAGGCACCGGCCTGGCTGCCATAGCGGGTCAGCGCGATGCCGAGATAATAGACGCTATCGGGCGCACGCTCCCCTTGGGGGGAAAGGTCATAATTCGCGGCCAATTCCTTGGCGGCGGCGGCAGGCTTGCCGTCTTCGAGCAGCGCGCGGCCCAGCCAGAAGCGCGCGGAGCTGATCTTCTTATATTTGGGATATTTTTCGACCGTCTGGCGAAGCTGGGTCTGCGCCTCGGGATAGAATTTCGCGGCCCACAGACGATAGCCATAGGTGTAGCTGTCATCAGCCGGATCGGCGGTCTTGGGCTTCTGGATCGCCGCCAGTTCTGTCTTGCGCGTATCGGATGTCGCGCCCGGTGTGGGCGCGGCCCCGACGCCGGGTGCCTCCACCATCGCGGGTGGCTGAACCTGGGGAATCTCGATGGCTTTCAGGCGGGCATCCAGGCGGGTCTGGGCGTCTTCGATCTGGCGCAATTTGAACGCATTCTGTTCGCTCTGCCCGGTCAGTTCGCGCACCTGCGATTCCAGTGCGCTCACCCGCTCGGAAAGGTCGGCAACCGGATTGGAGGCTGGATCGCCGATCACCGGCGGCGGGATGACCGGTGCGCGAATGTCGGGTTCAGCAAATTGCGCGGTGCCGCCAGGAAACACCTTGCGCTGGACGGCCTTCATTTCCTTTTCCAGCTTGGTCACCCGGCCCGTGACGCTGCTGTCCTGCGCCGCCAGGGGCGCGGCACCGCCGCCGGCAAGCAGCAGGGATAAGATCAGGAATTTACGCATTATCTCTCCATTCCCGTCTGTTGCGGGACCGATTTCTTTTGAAAGTTCAGGGCTGCCCGGCCGGTGTGGCCGCGTTGCTTGCGGCGGGCGCTGCTGCGGCCGGTGTGACTGTGGCCGCTGTGGGCGGCGCGGACGGATCGGGCGCAGGGGCCGGGCGGGCGGCCAGCGCCGCGGCGCTTACGCCCACATCACGGATCGGTCGACCGGGTATGCCGAGCGCGGGCACAGGCTGTCCGCCCACCGTGACGGTCAGCGCCTCGGGGCGGCCCACGTTGATCTGCGGATTATTGGCGTCGGCGGGCACTTCGAAGCGGTCGCCCGGCTTCATCGTGCTTTCCAGCAGACGCTGGTTGGCGGCGTCATAAATGCGCACCCACACTTCGTCATTGGCGGTGAGCACCACCTGGCCACTGGGGGGGGCGGCAGGCGTCGCCGCGGGGGCGGCAAGATTGATCGTCGCTTCGCTCGCCGGTCCGCCTTGTTCTGTCACATCCGTGCCGGCGGCGATGGCGGCGGGATCGCGTCCGCCCAGCCCGTCGATCACCCCGGATCGCCAGAGGGCAAAGCCGCCGATGATCAGGATCGCGACCAGTGCTGCGGTCCAGGCCAGCGCCCGCGGTGGAACGCGCGCGGGATCGGCGGGTTCAAAATAGTCCGGCTGGCTATAGCCGGCGCCGATCGCCTGAAGCTCTGCGCGCACGTCGCGGCCGATCTCGACCTCATCCATCCCCAAAGTACGGGCATAGGCCTTGGTGAAGCCCGTCGCATAAGTGGCGGAGGGAAGGTCGGCGTAACGCCCGGTTTCGATCGCTTCCAGATGACGCAAGGGAATGCGTGTGCGCGACGATACATCGGCGAGATCGATCTTCGCCTTTTTGCGGGCCTCAGCCAGCCGTTCTCCCACGCTTTTGGGGAACATGCCTGCGCCTTCAATAGGGTCCGTCATCCGCTATGCTGGCTTTCTGATTTGGCGACACGTCGAGCGGCTTTGTCTCACCCGATGCACCGGCCTGTCAATGATCAGTCTCGCCGGGATGCGTTGGAAAAGACAGAGATTATGCGATTTCGACGCCATTTTGGACCGCCCAGTCGCGTAGCGCTGCGCGCATGTCCGCCGGGGGCCGATCCAGCAGCCCGTTTATGACGGGCGCGAGCGCCGCGCGGTCGAGCGAACGGAGCATCGCCTTGACCGGGCCGATCGCCACCGGCGTGATCGAAAGCCGGTTGATACCCAGCCCGATCAGCGCCATCGCCTCCAGCGGACGCCCGCCCATTTCACCGCAGACCGCAAGCTGAACCCCGGCATCGTGCACCGGCGCGACCAGGCGGCGCAGAAAGCGCAATATGGCGGGCGAAAGCCAGTCATAGCGTTCGGCCAGCTTGGGATGTGCGCGGTCGGCGGCGAACAGGAATTGCGTCAGATCATTGGTGCCGACCGAGAGAAAATCGAGATTGGGCAGCAGGATATCGAGGCATTCGGCCAGCGCGGGCACTTCGAGCATCGCGCCATAGCGGATCGCAGTCGGCGGCATCCGGTTGCGCGACGCCAGCCACGCCCGCTGTGCTTCGAACAGTGCCTTGGCCTGATCGAATTCCCACGGTTCGGAGACCATGGGAAACATCACGTTGAGCGTGCGTCCCGCGGCGGCTTCGATCAGTGCGCGCGCCTGCGCCTTCATCAGGCCTTCGCGCTCCAGCGCCACGCGGAGCGCGCGCCAGCCCATGGCCGGATTTTCCTCCTGCCCCTCTTCGTCCAGCCGCATATAGGGCAGCGCCTTGTCGCCACCGATATCGACGGTGCGGAACACCACGGGGCGATCGCCCGCGGCCTCCATCACTTCGCGGTACAGCCGCTGCTGCTTTTCGCGCTGCGGCAACGTGGCGGAGACGAGAAACTGAAATTCGGTGCGGAACAGGCCAATGCCGTCCGCGCCCGTCACGTCGAGCGCGCTGACGTCATCGCGCAGGCCGGCGTTCACCATCAGCGTGATCTTCGTGCCGTCCCTGGTGATCGACGGTTCGTTCTTCGAGGCCGCAAAAGCGGCGCGGCGCTTCTGGCTGATCGCCAATTTGCCCTCGAAGCTCTCCTCCATCGGATCGCTCGGGCGCACATAGACCGTGCTTTCATTGCCATCCAGCAGCAGCAGATCGCCCTCGCCGATCATCCGGCGGACATGCGCGACGCGGCCGAGCACCGGCACCCCCATGGCGCGCGCGACGATGGTGACGTGCGAGGTGAGCGATCCCTCCTCCAGGATCACGCCCTTCAGGCGGCGACGATCATATTCGAGCAGTTCGGCCGGGCCCAGATTGCGCGCGATCAGGATCGTATCCTGCCGCAGGCCCAATTGCGCCGCCGAGCCGAGCTGGCCCGAAACGATGCGGAGCAAGCGGTTGGAGAGATCCTCCAGATCGTGCATCCGGTCCGCCAGCAAGGGATCGTCGATCTGGCGCATCCGCATCCGGGTGCGCTGCTGCACGCGCTCGATCGCGGCTTCCGCGGTGAGGCCGCTGTCGATCGCTTCGTTGATCCGGCGGCTCCAGCCTTCATCGTAAGCGAACATCCGGTACATTTCGAGCACCTCCTGATGCTCGCCGCCGCCGCCGAACTCCGCCTGGCTCGCCATCCGTTCGATCTGTTCGCGCATCTTGTCGAACGCCGAATAGACGCGGTGGCGCTCGGCTTCGGTATCTTCTGCCACGGTGTGTTCGATCGTCACGCGGGGCTGGTGATAGACGGCGTGGCCGCGCGCCATGCCGTCCACCAGTTTTAGCCCGGTGAGGCGCATCGGCGCGGTATTGTTCACACGGCCGACCGCGGTGGCGGTCTCGTCGATCAGCCCGGCGTTGGAGATCAATTCGGACAGCACCATGGCCACGGTCTGCAGCGCTTCGATGACGACATCATCATATTTGCGCGGCTCGGCATGTTGGATCGAGAGCACACCCACGGCTTCCTCGCGCCGCACGATCGGGACACCGGCGAAGCTGTGGAACAGTTCCTCGCCCGTTTCGGGTTTATAGGCGAAATCGGGGTGGCTGGCGGCTTCGTCCAGATTGAGCGTCTCGACATGTTCGGCGATCGTGCCGACCAGGCCCTCGCCCAGCGCCAGCTTGGTCACATGGACGGCTTCCTGCTTCAGCCCGCGGGTCGCGAACAGTTCTAGCACGCCATCGCGGAGCAGATAGATGGAGCAGACTTCGGAATCGAGCGCCCCGCCAATGATGTTGACGACCTTGTTGAGTTTGGCCTGCGCATTGGTGCGCGATGCCATCACATCGTGAAGGCCGGTCAGGATTTCGCGGGCGGAAGCGGTGGTGGAGGAAACCATAGTGCAAGCGGCTAACAGAAAGCGGCAACGGATTCCACAATTCTGCCCCGAAAGGCGGGAATTGTTTCATCCATTGCCGCTCACGCCCCGCTCAGGGCAAAATAATCCGGGTTCAGGCGGTCTGCGCAGCCGCGTCGGCGTTGCGGCGACGACGCATCGAGCCGCCCACGAAACCGAAGCCGGTGATCATCATCGCCCAGGTGGCGGGCTCGGGAATGGGCGGCGTCACCTTGTTGAAGGTGATGCTGCCAAGCTTGAAGCCATCAATGCTGGTGATGTTTTTGAGCTTGCCATCAGAGCCATCAAAATCCGCGCCGATCAGCAACATGTCACCAATCTTGCCAGCGGTTGCAAGCGACTGATCGAGCGATAGCGGGCGACTGGAAGGCCCGCCTTCCGAATCCCACAGCGCTCCGCCGTTGATCAGCGTGGTAAGATCGCTCAAGCTTTGGTTGGTCAGGGTGGGCAATGTTCCATAGGCCAGTCCGCTGTTTCCAAAACCAACCGTGGCATCGCTATCGGCGGTCTTGTTGAGAACGCTGTAGGTGTTCAATTGCGCCGAGGTGACGTCTACAAGCGTGCTGAATTGGAAGATGAAGAAGTCTTTGCCGGCGTTGTTGTCGGCCGTGTGCGTGTTGAGGCTGCCGTCCTCACTGGTGGAGGTAACGCCCAGACCGGCGGTGGCTCCGGTCCACTGGCCGAGGGCTGACCGGCTGATTTTGCCATCGAGGCCAAGCGTCCAAGCTGTAATCTTCACGGTGACGCCATCTTGGGTAAACGTGCCTACGTTGCTGGAGACGCTTCCCTGGGCAGTTGAGTTTAGATTGATCGTCGTCGCCGCATTTGCGCCTGTCGCCAACCCGCATGTCAGAATGGCGGATGCCAGAAGCGCCTTGGCCTTGCGTGCTATCGTCATGATGTTTCCCCGAATTACTCTTCGCCTATTGCAGTGCAGCGAATCCTGACGGGCCTCAAGTGTGAAATTTGGGTTAAAAATGACCGTCCCGCGGAGGGACAAAATGTAAGAATGTATTAACGTGTGACCAAGGGCCGCGATTTAGCCTTCGAACCGCGCTTTCAACGCTTGCGCTGCCTCATCCATCAATGTTGCAATAATATCCGCCACGGGTTCTTCGGCCTTCACCATGCCCACGGATTGCCCGGCCATCACCGACCCATTCTCCACATCGCCGTCGATCACCGCGCGGCGCAAGGCGCCGGCCCAATAATGCTCGATCTGGAGCTGCGCCTCGCCCATTTCGATCGTGCCCGCGTCAAGCTGCGCCGCCACATCGCGCTGTTTTGCCGAAAAAGCCTCGGTTTCCTTGTTCTTCAGCGCGCGCACCGGGATGACGGGCAGGCGCGGATCGACCTGGATGCTGGTGATCGCATCGCGCGCCGAAGCGCGGATAAAGGCTTTCTTGAACAGGGGATGCGCGATGCACTCGGTGGCGCAGACGAAGCGCGTACCAAGCTGGACCCCGGCCGCCCCCATATCGAGATAGCCGGCGATCGCCTGGCCCTTGCCGATCCCGCCCGCGATGAACACGGGCACCTGATCGGCGATTTCGGGGAGGATTTCCTGCGCGAGAACGGAGGTGGAGACGGGGCCGATATGGCCGCCCGCTTCCATCCCCTCGATCACCAGCGCATCGACCCCCGACCGGATCAGTTTCTTCGCCAAAGAGAGAGCCGGCGCAAAGCAGATCACCTTCGCGCCACCCGCCTTGATCGCGTCGAGCGCACCCGTCGGCGGCAGGCCACCGGCGAGAACGACATGGGTCACCTGATGCCGGGTGCAGACCGCGATCAGATCGAACAACTGCGGGTGCATTGTGATCAGATTCACACCGAAGGGCTTCGCCGTCAGTGTCTTGGTCGCGGCGATCTCGGCGTCCAGCAATTCGGGCGACATCGCGCCGCACGCGATCACGCCGAAGCCGCCCGCATTGGAAATGGCCGAGACCAGATGGCGCTCGGAAATCCAGCTCATCGCGCCGCCCAATATGGCGACCTCGCTGCCCAGGAATGCAGCGCCCCGCGCCATCCGGCGGGCGAGGCGTTCTTGTCCGATGGTCACGCTTCCAGCGCTTCGGGGGCGTCCAGCCCGTAAGCCGTGTGGAGCACACGCACGGCGAGTTCGGCATAATCTTCCTCGATCAGCACGGAGACCTTGATCTCCGACGTGGCGATCGCCTGAATATTGATGCCGCGGCCGGCCAGCGCGGTAAACATGGTGGAGGCGACACCTGCATGGCTGCGCATCCCGACGCCGACCACCGAGACCTTGCAGATTTTCGTGTCATGGCGAAGATTGCCATAGCCGATGCTGCCCTGCGCCTTTTCAAGCACGTCGATCGCGCGCGCCAGTTCGGCACCGGGCACGGTAAACGTCACGTCGGTCGATCCGGTGTCATGTGCGATGTTCTGCACGATCACGTCCACATTGATATTGGCGTCGGCCAGCGGCGCAAAGATGGAGGCCACCGCGCCGGGGCGATCGGGCACTTCCGTCAGCGTGATCTTCGCCTCATTCTTGTCCAGCGCGATGCCGGTGATGCGTTGCCGTTCCATTTCGCTTTCCTCGATCTCATTGTCGCCCACGATCATCGTGCCGGGCGTTTCGTCATCCGTCGGCGCATCGAAGGAGGAGAGCACTTGAACGCGCACACCTTCCTTCATCGCCAGCCCCACCGAGCGCGTCTGAAGCACCTTGGCTCCAACGCTCGCCAGTTCGAGCATCTCTTCATAGGTCACCTTGGCGAGCTTGCGCGCGCGCGGGACGATGCGGGGGTCGGTGGTATAAACCCCGTCCACATCGGTATAGATGTCGCAGCGATCTGCCTTCACCGCCGCCGCAATCGCCACCGCAGACGTATCCGAACCACCGCGACCCAGAGTGGTCACCCGGCCGCTCTCCGCCATGCCCTGAAATCCGGGGATCACCGCCACTTCGCCCGCCGCCATCGCCGCGATCAGCGCTTCGGTGTCGATATCCTGGATGCGGGCGGAGGCATGAGCGTCATTGGTGCGGATCGGCAATTGCCAGCCCAGCCATGAACGCGCCTTCACGCCCAGCGATTGCAGCGCGATCGCCAGCAGCCCGGATGTCACCTGTTCGCCGGTCGCGACCACCACGTCATATTCGCGCGGATCGTAAAGCGAACTCGCTTCGCGGCAGAAGTTGACGAGCCGGTCGGTGTCGCCCGCCATGGCGGAGACGACCACGGCCACCTCGTTGCCGCGCTCGGTCTCGCGTTTGACGCGCTCTGCGACGTTGCGAATGCGCTCGATGCCGGCCATTGAAGTGCCGCCGAATTTCATCACGATACGGGCCATGGAAACGCCTTGGAAATTCCCTGAAAAGCCTGCTGCCAAAGGACTATGGCGGCGGGCGCGGCCCTGATAGAGAGGGGGTATGGCAAACGCAATAACCATCGACCCCAAAGAAGCAGCGCATTTCGGAAAAATGGCGGCGGAATGGTGGGATCCCAAGGGCAGTTCGGCGATGCTTCATCGCCTTAATCCGGTGCGGCTCGGCTATATCCGCGCCGCGATCGATGGGCATTGGCATACGGACATCGCCGCGCGCCGGCCTCTGGCGGGCAAGAGCGCGCTTGATCTAGGCTGCGGCGCGGGGCTGCTGTGCGAGCCGCTGGCGCGACTTGGCGCCACGGTGACGGGTGTGGATGCCGCGCCCGAAAATATCGCGGCCGCACGGATTCATGCGGCGGGCCAAGGGTTGGCGATCGACTATCGCGCGGGCGAAGTGGAGCAACTGGTGGGTCAGCGCTTCGATCTGGTCACCAGCATGGAGGTGATCGAGCATGTCGCCGATCCTGCGGCGTTCGTGCGCGCGCTGGCTTCGTCGCTCGCACCCGGCGGCTTGATGATCCTCTCCACGCCCAACCGCACGGCGGTCTCGCGGCTTGCGATGATCACGGTCGGCGAAGGGCTGGGGCGGATCCCCAGGGGCACGCATGACTGGGACAAATTCCTGACACCGGAGGAACTGACCGCTTTGCTGGAAGGCGCCGGAATGGTGGTGACTGATGTAACGGGGCTCAGCTTTTCAGTCGGTCACGGCTTTGCGCTGAGCGAGAATCGCGCGCTGAATTATCTGGTGACGGCGGTGGCGCAATAATTGCGAAATAACCGTCACCCTGAACTCGTTTCAGGGTCCATTTCAAAGTCGCGACCCATGTGCGGGCGGACGAATAGATGCTGAAACAAGTTCAGCATGACGCATGGAGACCGAACTAAAAATCCACCCGGTCATAATGTTCGGGCGGGCTGATCACTTCCATGCGCTCCGAAAGCAAGGGCCGGAAGCTGGGACGCGATTTCAGCCCGGCATACCAGCGCTTCATCGGCTCATGCCCCTTGAAATCGATCCCGCCGAGATAATCCGCCACCGAGATATGCGCCGCCGCGGTCAGATCGGCCAGGCTCAGCGTCGGGCCGGCCAGCCAGCTCCGGTGATCGAGCAGATAATCCAGATAATCGAAATGGCTGTGCGCATTCTTCATTGCCTCGCGCAACATGCTGGCGTCGGGCGTGGCGCGATGCACGAGGCGCTTGCGCATCCGCTCGTGCATCAGCGGCGCCACGACATCGCCATAGAATTGCTGATCAAGCCATGCCACCAGCCGGCGCACTTCGGCGCGGTTAACCGCCGTGCCGCCGATCATCGGCGCTTTATCCACCGTCTCTTCGAAATATTCGCAGATCGCAGACGAATCCATGAACAACAGCCCCTTGGCGGTTTCCGCCATCACCGGGGTTTGCCCGGCGGGATTCATGTCGATGAACTCGTCGCGCCGCTCCCAGGGCGATTCGCGCACCAATTCATAGCCCACGCCCTTCTCGCCCAGCAAAAGCCGGACCTTGCGTGAAAAGGGACAAAGGGGGAATTGAAAGAGCTGCCACATGCGGCGGCGACTTTAGCGGCGCGCGCCGGTGCGTCCACCCTTAGCGGGGGGCAAGCGCGGATTTCTTGCAGGCAATATCAATCGCTCCAGCCGTCATCGCCATCAGCGTGCATTCCGATATCCCCGATGTGGCGTTCCATCTCCGCCACCATGGTCCGCAATTGCGGCATCACCACCGCGAACGCGCCCGCCATCGCGCCCAATTGCCGCGTCGAGCGTTGGGTCTGATCTGCAATCCGGTCTTCGAAATAGGGATCGTCGCGCTCGGCGCGATCGCGCAGCGTATCATCGGGATGCGCGCGCGAATGGGGATCAATCGCGCGCTCCATCGCGCCGATGCGCAGATCGAGGATCGCGGCGAGGGCTGCGGAAACGCCGCTTTCGATGCGGTTCTGCACTGCCGGATCGTTCATGCGATCCGCCACACGCTGCTCCGGCAGAGGTTCACGCGCCAAGGCGGGCGTGGCCATCGACAAGGCGGCAAGCGAGAGAATGAGCAGGCGCATAGCAATCTCCGGCCCCATGAAATGCGGGCAACACGCCATCCGTAAAGAAGCGAGTCTGATCCTTGGCTGAACGCCATTTGCGCTGCCCCGTTCCAGGGCTTAACAAAAAGGCGGATGCGTTATCGGGGGATATGCCATGGGATTGTTCGATTTTCTGCGGCCCAAGACGGTTGCGGTCCCCCCGTCCCTGCCGCCCCGTGCGCCGCGCAGCGATGGTCCGCGCTTTCCCGTTGTGCGCGAACGCATGTTCGATCTGTCGCTTACCCGCAGGCTGGAGGCGCTGTTCCATATTCCGGCGCCGCAGCGCGATGATGGCTGGCATGATGATTTTTTCGATACGATGTGGAATGCCTCGGTGGAATTGGCCGATCCCCAGGAATTCACGGGGCCGGACGGCTTTCGCTATCTCCGGCTGAACGTGCCGCGTCCCGATGCGCCTTTCGAGTCGCAGTCTCTTGCCAATCTGGCACGCATCTGTGTTGAGCGCGGATCGGGTGCCGCGTTTTTCGCGTCTCCCGACGATCCCGCAGATGCCGCGCAATATGTATTCTCGCTGGGCAAGCTCGACAGTCTGCTGCGCTATGATAGCTGGAATGGCGATCCCGTCGACGAGGCCGAGTCCGCCGGCCTGCAGGGCGGACATCGGGCGACGATCTTGACCGAGGCGCATCGCATCATGACCGGCGCGCCGTCGGCAGACTTCCTGCCGCCGCCGGTGGCGCAAGCCTTGGCCGGCTATATGACCGGGACGCTGGGGATCACCGATCCCCGAGTGCAACTTCTGGTGGATGCCAAGCTGCGCCCCACGCGCAATCTGGTGATCGGCATCAGACGCAGCCAGTACGAATCCGAACAGGACGTGGCGGACGCGATGCAGCGGCTGTTCTGGTATATGCCGCCGCTGCGCAGTTTGATGCTGATGCCGGAAGATTGGTCGGAAAGCGATATGACCAGGCTGGCAGATCTGTCGGCCAGGTAGCGCGCTCTTTCTCTAACCGTTTGTCCCGAGCGAGGTCGAGGGACGTTGGAGCCTGGCACTCCGTGTCTCGACGGCGCTCGACACAAACGGAATGAAAATTCACTCAGCCGCCACCATCTCCGCTTCCGCATCGCTCAAGGGGTGGCTGAGGCGCGTGAGCATCTCCTTCGGGCATATCTGCCAGAAAGCGCCCCTGGTCCGGTCCCAGTCATCCAAGATCGCATTGGACCATTTGCTGTCCGTTGCCACCGCATGTTCGGCGATCAGCGCTTTCACGCGCGCTTCCCAATAAGCCGAATCGATCCGCTGCCACACGATGCTGTCCGGATTGGCGCGGCGGGCGAAGGTGCCCGCCTCATCATAGATGAAGGCCATGCCGCCGGTCATGCCAGCGCCGAAATTCTGGCCGACTTCGCCTAGGATCACCGCGGTGCCGCCGGTCATATATTCGCAGCCATTCGCGCCGCAGCCCTCGACCACCACCGTCGCGCCCGAATTGCGCACCGCGAACCGCTCGCCCGCCTGACCCGCGGCGAACAATTTCCCCGAGGTTGCACCGTAAAGCACCGTATTGCCGATGATCGTATTCGCCTTGGAATCGAGCGGCGAGCTGACCATCGGACGCACGGTGATGATCCCGCCAGACAAGCCCTTGCCGACATAATCATTCGCATCGCCGAACACTTCGAGCGTCACGCCCTTGCACAGGAACGCGCCGAGCGATTGCCCTGCCGATCCGCGCAGGCGCACCTGCACATGGCCGTCATTCAGCTTGGACATGCCGAACTTGCGCGTGATCTTGGAGGAGAGGCGCGTTCCCACCGCACGGTGCGTATTGCGCACGGTATAGGTGAGTTGCATCTTCTCGCCGCGCTCGAACACCGCCTGCGCGTCCGCGATCATCTGCGCGTCTAGACTGTCCGGCACTTCGTTACGGAAGCCCTCGATGTTGAAACGCCGCTTGTCGTCGTCGGCATCCACCTTCGCCAGGATCGGGTTGAGATCGAGATCGTCGAGATGCTCCGCGCCGCGGCTGACCTGACGGAGCAGCTCGGTGCGGCCCACGATCTCGTCGAGCGAGCGATAGCCCAGTCGCGCCAGGATCTCGCGCACTTCCTCCGCGATGAAGGTCATCAGATTGATCACCTTCTCTGGCGTGCCGACGAACTTCTGACGAAGCGCATCGTCCTGTGTGCAAACGCCCACCGGGCAGGTGTTCGAATGGCATTGGCGCACCATGATGCAGCCCATGGCCACGAGCGAGAGCGTGCCGATGCCGAATTCCTCGGCACCCAGGATCGCGGCGATGACGATGTCGCGCCCGGTCTTGAGGCCGCCGTCGGTGCGCAGCTTCACGCGGTGACGCAGGCCGTTCAGCGTGAGCACCTGATTGACCTCGGTCAGCCCCATTTCCCATGGTGTGCCTGCATATTTGACCGACGTCTGGGGAGACGCGCCCGTGCCGCCGACATGGCCAGCGACCAGGATCACATCCGCATGAGCCTTGGCGACGCCCGCCGCCACCGTGCCGATGCCGGCGGAGGAGACCAGCTTCACGCAGACCCGCGCGCGCGGATTGATCTGTTTCAGATCATAGATGAGCTGCGCCAGATCCTCGATCGAATAGATGTCGTGATGCGGCGGGGGGGAGATGAGCATCACGCCCGGCGTCGAATGCCGCAGCCGCGCGATCATCTCGGTCACCTTGAAGCCGGGCAATTGTCCGCCCTCGCCGGGCTTGGCGCCCTGCGCGACCTTGATCTCCACCTCTTCGCAGGCGTTCAGATATTCCGCGGTCACGCCGAAGCGGCCCGAGGCGATCTGCTTGATAACTGAGTTGGCATTGTCGCCATTCTCATAGGGCGTGTAGCGGATCGAATCCTCGCCGCCTTCGCCTGACACGGCTTTCGCGCCGATCCGGTTCATCGCGATCGCCAGCGTCTCATGCGCTTCGGGGCTGAGCGCGCCCAGCGACATGCCGGGCGTCACGAATCGCTTGCGGATCTCGGTGATCGCCTCGACGCTGTCGATCGGGATCGCTTCGCGGGCATAATTGAATTCGAGCAGATCGCGCAGATAGACCGGCGGCAGATCGCGCACGCCGCGCGCGAATTGCAGATAAGAGGAATAGCTATCGGTTGCGACCGCATTCTGCAGCAGGTGCATGAGCTGCGCGGAATAAGCGTGAACTTCGCCGCCATGCCGCTGGCGATAGAAGCCGCCGATCGGCAGACTGTTGACCGGCGCGTCATAGGCCGCTTCATGGCGCAGCGCCGCGTTCAGATGGAGCGAGCTATAGCCTTCGCCGGAAATCTTGGCGGGCATACCGGGGAAGAAATCGTTCACCAGCGCGCGCGACAGGCCCACGGCTTCGAAATTATAGCCGCCGCGATAGCTGGAGATCACGGCGATTCCCATTTTGCTCATGATCTTGAGCAAACCGTCGTTCACCGCCTTGCTGTGCCGCTTGAGGCATTCTGCGAGCGAAAGATCGCCAAACAGGCCGCGCGCATGGCGGTCCGCAATCGACGCTTCGGCGAGATAGGCGTTCACCGTGGTGGCGCCGACGCCGATCAGCACGGCGAAATAATGCGTGTCGAGGCATTCCGCGGTGCGGATGTTCACCGATGCGTAGGAGCGCAGCCCCTTGCGCACGAGATGCGTGTGCACGGCGGCCGCCGCCAGCACGCCGGCGATCGCGATGCGGTCGGGGCCGGAGCGCTCGTCGGTCAGGAACAGTTCCGAACGCCCCTCGCGCACGGCCTGTTCGGCCTCCGCGCGGATGCGCTGGATCGCGGCGCGCAGATTCTCCTGCCCGCCGCCGGTGTCGAAGGTGCAATCGATCTCGGCCGCCTGAGACGCGAAATGCGCTTTCAGCCGCGCCCATTGCGCACAGGTGAGCACCGGCGATTCGAGCACGAGCACGCCGTCGCTCTGGGCACCAGTGTCCAGGATGTTGGAGAGATTGCTGAACCGGGTCTTGAGGCTCATCACCTGCGATTCGCGCAGGGAATCGATCGGCGGGTTGGTCACCTGGCTGAAATTCTGGCGGAAGAAATGGCTGATCAGGCGGGGCTTGTCCGAAATGACCGCCAGCGGCGTATCATCGCCCATCGATCCGATCGCTTCCTTGGCGTCTTCCACCATGGGCGACAGGATCAACTCCATATCCTCCATGGTCTGCCCGGCGGCGATCTGGCGCAGCATCAGTTCGCGACGGTCATAAAGCGGCATCGCATCGCCTTGGACAGGCGCGAGATCGTCCAGCGTCAGAAAGTTGCCGATCATCTCCTTATAAGGGCGCTCGGCGGCGATGCGATCCTTGATCCCGCGATCATCATAGAGCGTGCCACTGTCCAGATCGACCGCGATCATCTGGCCCGGCCCGAGGCGACCCTTTTGCAGCACGGTGGATTCAGGCACCACGACCATGCCCGTTTCCGAACCCACGATCAGCAGATTGTCCACGGTGCGCGTGTAGCGCAGCGGGCGGAGCGCATTGCGATCGACGCCCGCGACCACCCAGCGGCCATCGGTCATCGCCAGCGCGGCGGGGCCGTCCCACGGCTCCATCATGGAGGCGAAATATTGGTACATCGCATCGTGCGATGCGGGCATTTCCTCATTGTCCTGCCACGCTTCGGGGACAAGCATCAGCTTGGCGGTCGGCGCGTCGCGGCCCGAACGACAGATCGCTTCGAACACGGCATCGAGCGCGGCGGTATCCGAAGCGCCCGCCGGGATCACGGGCTTGATGTCCTCCGAATGCTCGCCAAAGGCCAACGAGGCCATCTTGATCTCGTGGCTCTTCATCCAGTTCTTATTGCCGCGGATCGTGTTGATCTCGCCATTGTGAGCCAGCGTGCGGAAGGGCTGGGCCAGCCACCATTGCGGGAAAGTGTTGGTCGAATAGCGCTGATGGAACATCGCGACGCGGCTCTCGAACCGTTCGTCCACCAGATCGGGATAGAAGACCGAAAGCGATTCCGCGAGGAACAGACCCTTGTAGATGATCGACCGGCAGGACAGCGAACAGATGTAGAAGCCCGATATCTGGGCTTCGATCACCTTCTTCTCGATCCGGCGGCGGACGAGATAGAGTTCTTTTTCAAACTCGGCGGCGTCCAGATCGTCCGGCATCGGGCCGGCGATCATGATCTGCTCGATTTCCGGGCGCGTTTCCTGCGCCTTGGGTCCGATCACGGAGACGTCCACCGGCACCTGGCGCCAGCCATAGATGGTGTAGCCCGCCTCGATCACTTCGCTTTCCACGATCGTGCGGCAATTCTCCTGCGCGCCCAGATCGGTGCGCGGCAGGAAGATCATGCCCACGGCCAGCCGGTTCGGCATCGGGCGATGGCCCGAATCCGCAATCGCATCATCGAAGAAGCGTGCGGGCAGATCGACATGGATGCCCGCGCCATCGCCGGTCTTGCCATCCGCATCCACAGCGCCGCGATGCCACACCGCCTTCAGCGCATCGATTGCGGAGGCGACCACGCGCCGCGACGCCTTGCCATCGGTCGCCGCCACCAGACCGACGCCACAGGCATCGGATTCCATATCGGGGCGATACATGCCGACTTCGGCGATGCGGGCGCGTTCGGCTTCAGATGCCATGCGGTTCATAGTCCGCTCTCCTGTTCGAATGTGGGGGCGGCCGGCGGATCGCGCAGATCCTTTT
Source organism: Sphingobium boeckii (assembly GCF_014199215.1). GTDB lineage: Bacteria > Pseudomonadota > Alphaproteobacteria > Sphingomonadales > Sphingomonadaceae > Sphingobium_A > Sphingobium_A boeckii. The sequence goes on along the minus strand of NZ_JACIJC010000001.1, from coordinate 9,581 downwards.
CCTTCACGCCCAGCAATTTGGCGAGCTTCGTCCTGTCAGCCTTGCTCAGTTCATCGATCTTGCGCGGCTTGGGCAGGCCGGCGGTGGAGGTTTCCATCGCCTTGATGAACTCGGGCATCCTGGTCATCAGTTCCGGCATCATCGCCGTCATTTCGGTCATCACTTCCGGGTCCATGAACAGCGACATGGATTCGGCGGCATAGGCACCGCCCGTGGGCGTGGAGAAGAAGGCGTTCAATTCGCCAAGCTGCTGCGCGGTGAAGCGACGGGCATAAGCGCGGCTCAGCCCGCTGCGCACGCGCGGCTCCATGCTGGTCATCATATCCGTCATCGAATCCATCATCGCGCGGGTGCCGATCTGCAGACGTTCGCGGAAATGCGGATCGTAGATCACCATCACCTCGGCCAGCGTGGCGTCGCCCAGCGCGGCGATCTGGTCTTCATCCAGATTGCCCATGGCGGCGATGCTGCGCATCGGCAATTTGGCCGCGCCATCCAGCATACCATCCATCATCTTGCTGAGATTCTCGCCCAACATCCTTTTGTAGGTGCCATCGGGAAACACCTTGGCGACGACGACCGTGGCCGCCTCGAGCTGCGCGGGCGCGATAGGGGCCGGAACGAGCACAGCAGGCTGCGCCAAAGCAGGCGTAGTCAAAGCGCATGTCACGGCGAGCAAAGCGGCACGGATCAGTTTCATGGTCATGCGGCCTCCAGCAGCTTGGCGCGTGCCTTGGTCTTCAGGAATTTGTGCATATGATCGGCCACGTCGCGGCCGTCGCGGATCGCCCAGACGACCAGGCTTGCGCCGCGCACGATATCGCCTGCGGCAAACACGCCCTCGATATTGGTCTGCATGGATTTATGATCCACACGCAACGTGCCCCAGCGCGTGACCGAGAGATCGTCCGCGCCGAACATGTGCGGCAAATCTTCCGCATCATAGCCCAGGGCCTTGATCACCAGATCGGCGTCCAAGCGGAATTCGCTGCCGGGATCAGGCTCTGGCGCGCGGCGGCCCGACGCATCGGGCTGGCCCAGCCGCATCTTGGCGGCGCGCACGCCCGATACCTTTTCGGTGCCGTCGAAAGCCTCGGGGGCGGAGAGCCAGACGAAATCGACGCCCTCTTCCTCGGCATTCTTCACCTCATTCTGCGATCCGGGCATATTGGCCTTGTCGCGGCGATAGAGGCATTTGACCGAAGCCGCGCCCTGGCGGATCGCGGTGCGCACGCAATCCATCGCGGTATCCCCGCCGCCGATCACGACCACATTCTTGCCCTCGGCATTCAGGCTGCCATCCTCGAACGCGGGCACGGCGTCGCCAAAGCTCTTGCGGTTCGACGTGATGAGATAGTCGAGCGCCTCGACCACGCCGGGCGCACCGACGCCGGGCGCCTTGATCTCGCGCGGCTTGTAGACTCCCGTCGCGATCAGCAGCGCATCATGCCTGGTGCGCAAGTCTTCAAGCGTGGCATCGCGGCCCACTTCGAAGCCCTCATGGAAGACGATCCCGCCATCCTTCAGGCGCTGCACGCGGCGCATGACCACGGGCTTTTCCAGCTTGAAGCCGGGGATGCCATAGGTCAGCAAGCCGCCCGCGCGGTCATGCCGGTCATAGATGTGCACGTCATAGCCGCCCGCGCGGAGATATTCAGCCGCGGTCAGGCCCGCAGGGCCGGCACCGATGATACCCACCGACTGACCGCGCGGCGCGCCCACATGAAGCGGCTCCACCCAGCCATTTTCCCAGGCGGTGTCGGTGATGAACTTTTCCACCGATCCGATGGTGACCGCGCCATGGCCGGAAAATTCGATCACGCAATTGCCTTCGCACAGGCGGTCTTGCGGACAGATGCGGCCGCAGATTTCGGGCATGGTCGAGGTGCTGTTGGACAGCTCATAAGCCTCGCGCAGCCGGCCTTCGGCGGTTAGCCGCAACCAGTCCGGAATGTGATTGTGCAGCGGGCAATGCACCGAGCAATAAGGCACGCCGCATTGTGAGCAGCGCCCGGCCTGATCCTCCGCCTTCTCCACGGGGAAGCGGTTGGAGATTTCCTGGAAATCCTCGGCGCGAAGAGCAGGTGCACGTTTTTCGGGATAGGATTGATCCCGTGCGACGAATTTCAGCATTGGCGAATCGGCCATGGGATCCCCTTCTCCGGATAGCGGAAAAATCCCATAGCGGAATTTTCCCCGAAGTCACGGGGATTCTGGCATATAAGACAGCTAAACTGACCTATTACGGGCCGGATCGTTGCGCGATCGGGCTGCCAAACCTTATTGCGATTGATTATTAAGTCCGATGCGGTCTTTTATGCCAGCAGGCATGCGATGGCGATCGTGCCGATCACGATCCGATACCAGGCAAAGGGTGCAAAACCATAACGCGATACCACGGCGACGAACGCCTTCACGATCAGCAGCGCCACGATGAAAGCGGTTACGAAGCCGATGGCGATCGCGCCCAGATCGTCCATGCTGAGCAGCGCGCGATCCTTCCACAGCGCATAAGCGGTGGCCGCCGTCATCGTCGGCACGGCCAGAAAGAAGCTGAACTCAGCCGCGGTCTTGCGCTCCACGCCCATCAGCAACGCGCCCATGATCGTCGCGCCAGAGCGGCTGACGCCCGGCACCATCGCCAGGCACTGTACCAGGCCGATGCCGAGCGCGGTCTTGGTGGGGATGGTCTCGGCGCTGTCATAGCGCACATGCTTCACCATCCGCTCGATCACCAGGATAACGACGCCGCCCGCCACGAGCATGAACGCCACGATCATCGGAGTCTGGATCGCCGCGCGGATCGCATCATAGGCCAAAACGCCGATCACCATGGCGGGCAGGAAACCCAGGATGATATTGCGCGTAAAGGCGATCGCACCCGTGTCGCGCACCAGCAGCCCCTTGCCCACATTCCAGAACCGGTCCCAATAGGCCACCAGCACCGCGAGGATCGCCCCGAGTTGGATGGCAATCTTGAATGCAACCGAGGAATCGCCTTCGAAACCCAGCAGCGCGCTGGCCAGGATGAGGTGGCCCGTCGATGACACCGGCAGGAATTCCGTCAGCCCCTCGATGATACCGAGGAGGATATAGGTGAGGATACCGGTGCTCATGAAGGCACGCCTTTATAACAGGAAACGGAGAATTCAGGCGGTCTTGCCGACAGCGCCGAAGCGCCCATGGCGACGATATTGCACCAGCCAGCCCGGCGCGACCGCCGCGAGCGCGGTGGGCATGATGCCCAAGGCTGCAAAGCCGTCCGCGCCGTTCGCTACCACATTGTCGCGCTGGAGCATCAGCCACTGATACCAGGTGATCGGGCCGCCGGGCAGCCGCGCGAGGATTTTCGCAAAAGCGTCCGGCACGGGCACGATGGCGGGCGCGCGGCCCGTCTCGGTGGCGATCCACTGGTTGAGAGCCCCCATGCTCAGGATCTGCGGCCCGCCCAGTTCATAGGTCTTGCCGGTATGGGCTTGCGGATCGAGCAGCGCCTTGACCGCGGCCTGCGCTACATCGCCCACATAGACGGGCTGGAATTTCACATCGCTGCGGATCACGGGCAGCAATGGCATTGCGCGGATCATGCCTGCGAAGCGGTTCACGAACTGATCCTCGCGCCCGAAGATGATCGAGGGGCGCAGGATCGTCGCTGCCGGAAAGGCCTTGCGCACCGCGGCCTCGCCTTCGCCCTTGGAGCGGCCATAAACCGAGGGCGACGCCGGATCGGCCCCGATCGCGGACATGTGCACCATCACGGGCACCCCCGCCGCCGCGGCGGCTTCCGCCACATTGCGCGCGCCGTCCACATGAAGCTTCTGAAAATTGCCCTTGAGCACGCCCACCAGATTGATCACCGCGTCGGCACCCTGCACCGCACGCGCCACGCTGTCCGGCTTGGCGATATCCGCAGCCACGAACTGCGTCTGCCCGAGATTGCCCTGAGGTTTCAGAAACCACGCGCGCTTGGGATCGCGCTCGGCAAAGCGCACCCGCGCGCCTTGGGCCAGCAGCGCCTGCGCTATATAGCGGCCCACAAAGCCGCTGCCGCCAAACATCACCACCAGCCGGTCCATCATACATTCCTAAAAAGTTGTGTGCCCCGCCATGCCAATCCGCGCCTCCGATGACAAGCGGCGTTGACAAGCGCCCCCACCCCACCTATCCGCGCCCACCTACCCCGTGCCCAGATGGCGGAATTGGTAGACGCACCAGCTTCAGGTGCTGGCGCTCGCAAGGGCGTGGAGGTTCGAGTCCTCTTCTGGGCACCATTTGTTCTCTTCAGAACATCCCAAAATCATCGACAAAGTGGCAGAAATCTGCCATTCTGTCCTTGGTTTTGTTTCGTGACGTCCGAGGAGATTTCGGGCCATCTCACAGCAAAACGGGCCATGACGAGGGCCATTGATGGCCCCTCGTTTTTCATGGCCCGTTTGACCGAAGATGGCCTCTAAAAACCCGCCAACGCCAGGAGCCGAAGCCGAATCCAGTGAGGAGAATGGCGGTGGCTCTGAAAGACCTCGATATCCGCGCCCTTCAGGCGGCGGACAAAGTTTATAAGCGGACCGATGATCGTGGTCTCTACCTGGAGGTGCATCCGAGCGGCTCCAAGCTCTGGCGCTACAAATACAGCCATCTGGGAAAGGACAAGCGGATTGCGCTCGGGCGTTATCCGGAAGTCGGACTCGCCGAAGCGAGGCGCAAACGCGATGACGCAAAGAGAAAGCTCCATGAGGGCGTCGATCCTCTCGCCGAACGCAAGCGCGACAAACTCATCGCAATCTACAAGGCGGCAAACACGTTCGGGGAGGTTGCAAAAGAATATATCGATAAGATGGTTGCCGAAGGCCGGGCCGATGCGACAACCACCAAGGCCAATTGGCTTCTGGAGCAGCTCGGGCCAATCGCCAATAATGCGGTGGCGGATTTGAAACCAATCGAAGTGTTAGCGGCGCTCAAGCGCATTGAAGCAAAAGGGAAGCATGAGACGGCGCGCCGGTGTCGATCGTTTTCCAGCCGCGTGTTCCGTTATGCCGTTGCAACCGGCCGCGCGGAAGCCGACCCTACCGCGGTACTGCGCGGCGCGCTCATCACGCCCAAGGCAAAACATCATAGCGCCTTGCTCGAGCCCGACGCGGTCGGTGAACTGTTGAGGGCCATCGATGCCTATAGCGGAAATGTTCTCACGCGAACCGCCATGCAGGTTGCGCCGCATCTCATGGCCCGTCCCGGAGAGCTCAGAAAGGCGGAGTGGTCGGAGATCGACCTCGCCAACGCCGTGTGGAGAATCCCTGCCGAGCGCATGAAGATGCGTCGTCCGCACGAAGTGCCCTTGTCGCGACAGGTGCTGGCCTATCTGGCCGAACTCCGGCCTTTGACGGGGCCTGATGGTTTCGTCTTCCCCGCCTTCCACACCTCGAAGAGACCGCAGAGCGAGAATACGATCAACCAGGCCTTTCGCCGCATGGGTTATGTCGTTGGGGAAATCACCGCGCATGGCTTGCGGACAACAGCGTCCACATTATTGAACGAAAGCGGCAAATGGAGTGCGGATGCGATCGAGCGTTCGCTCGCGCATGCCGACAAGGATCCAATCAGAGGAATCTATAATCGTGGACGCTATTGGGATGAACGTGTCGCTATGCACCAATGGTGGAGCGATTATCTGGATAGCCTGCGCGAAAACGCGACTGCTTGCCGTTAACTGCCAGAACGTCCCACGCGCTGGTCTGCTAAAGTTGCAATTGTCCTCGCCTCGCGTTTCGGCATGGCCCGCTGTCCGTTAGCGGACCAGCACACCCGTGTTGCGACCTCTGCCCTGGTCGCGGGTGAGGATGCCCTTCCTCGCGAGATCTTACCAAACGGTAAGTAATATTCTGTTTGCGGCATCCATCGGCCTTAAACTTACCTATCGGGAAGCTCAGTGTAAGGTATCGGTGCCTAGCTTTCAGGTCCAGGTCAGTTCCACGCTGACGCGAGGGATCGCACCAGGAATGGCCGAGGTTCTGAAAGCTGATTTCCCCGGAGCGGAAGTTCGGTTGTCCGCGAACTTATAATTAATCGCAGAACGTAACAGGCAGGCCTATCCGGAAAGGTCATATTTATCCATAATTTGTAGGCTTCTTAATGAATTTTCGGGGCTATAGGTTGTTAGAAAAATACATGCTATTATCTAACAGATAGGAGCGTATTGAAATGTCTGCTGTAGTCGATCAAATTATGAAGCGTGTGCGGGGGAAAGGGCGTGGCTGGGTCTTCACGCCCAAACATTTCATCGACTTCGGCACGCGCGGATCGGTTGATATGGCGCTGTCTCGCCTGGCCCAGGCCGGCCATATTCGCCGCATCGGTCGCGGACTTTATGACTATCCGCGTCAGCACGAGAAACTTGGCGCCCTCAGCCCCGATCCGGCAAACATCGCGAAAGCTCTCTCCACGCAAAGCGGGGACAGGTTTGCGCCTTCGGGTGCAGCGGCCGCGAACAGCCTTGGAATTTCGACGCAGGTACCGGCCAAGACCAGCTATGCCACGACGGGTCGCTCCCGGGTCAAGAAGGCGGGCGGGCGCAGCCTCACGCTCAGGCATAGCCGCGCACCTGTGATCGACAATGCGCCGGAGTCCGTAAACGCGGTGCTGCAGGCGCTCGCGCATCTGGGAAAGGGCAATATCGATAGCGACAAGATCATGCGCTTCGCGGCTCGCCTCGACGATCGCGATATGAAGATACTCACCCACGCCAGGCCAGAGATGTCGGGATGGATGAGCGATATTGTGCTCAAAATAGGCGCAGCGCGCTATGGATGAGTTCGCGCGCAGGCTGGCCGACGACCGGCGGGCCTATATCGGTGAATCAGCTGCGAGGCGCGACCTGACGCCAGTCATCATCGAGAAGGATTTCTGGGTCTGCTGGACGTTGCGCCGCCTGATGATGTGTGCCGATCTTGCTGGCCATCTGACGTTCAAGGGCGGCACGTCGCTGTCGAAGGCTTATGGTATCATCGAGCGTTTCTCCGAAGATATTGACCTCACCATCAGCCGTTCAGCACCGCTTCTAAAGGATGTCGCCTCACCCATGGACGACGATATCAGCGGTAAAGAACGGGAGCGCCGCATCAAAACGCTCAAGGCCGCAGCGAAAGCCTATGTCGACACGGTCGCGATGCCGACGCTTGCACGGGAGATCGAAGCAGCTCTCGGTACGGTCGACGGCTGGAATCTGACCCTTGATCCCGAGGACAAGGAGGAGCAGACGCTGCTCTTTAACTATCCACGCACCTCAGGCTACGGCTTTGACTATGGCAATAACTATGGCGGCGCGGCGGAGAATGGCTACGTCAAGCCTCGCATAAAACTCGAATTTGGCGCCCGGGGAGACACTGAACCGTTCGAAATGCGGCCAATCATTTCTTACCTTGGAGAAGATTTTCCCCTGGAATTACCCGATGCAGTCGCCGAGGTGTCAACGCTCGCGGTCGAGCGCACATTCTGGGAAAAGATCACCATCCTTCATGCGATCCATCACAATGGAAAGCTGCGCGATGGTATGTCGCGCCACTATTATGATGTGTTGATGCTCGACCAGGCGGGCATCACAAACCAAGCGCTGGCAAGACCGGAACTGCTCGTCCAGGTCGTGCACAACAAGAGCCTCATGTTCGCGGACAAAACGGCGTCCTATGAAACCGCCATTCAGGGCTCACTGCGCCTGATTGTAACGGCCGCGATCCGCGACCAGCTCGAACAAGACTATGGCGCTATGCGTGAAATGTTCATGACCGCCCCGCCTGCCTTCGAGGGTCTTCTGGATGGGCTGACGGCGATCGAGGCGACAATCAACAACATCGCATAGCTTGAGACCACCGCCAAAACGGCGTGAAGGGTCTTACCCTGAATGTCTCTCGCCAATGATCGACGGACGCCTCCCAGGGGGCGTCGCGACGAAATTCAGTTTCTGAGCAATGGAACGACCCGGCCAATCCCACGGGGGCATTGCGACGGCCAGTCGTCAGTGATCGAACGGAATGGACGCAAGGCATGGCCCGATCAGATCAGGTCATCATCGATATGGTAAAACATCGGGTTTTGCATCCAGGCGCTGACGGCTGACTCCCGCCACCCCGCGCAACGGTCGCTGATCTTGAACTGTTTGGGGAAAGTACCGTTGTCGATCTTGCGATAGAGTGTCGCACGGCTCAGGCCCGTGCGATCGAGAACTGTACGAATGCGGATGATGCGATCGTGGTTTTCAGGCATATCAAGAACTCCAGCTATATGAGGACAGTTGGTGCACTCAGCTATATTTGATATCTTGATCGCCTTTCGCAAGATGGTGCCAAAACAGTGCCATTTAACTATGTGATATCTTGGCGTCCCATAGCGTGCTCCGGCGTCCATCAGCGTACACTTAGCGCGTTCAAATTTATTTTTTGGTACCGGAAATGGTGTCGATTTGTCTCAAGGCGTCTCGCTCTGGACCATGACTGCGCATCTCATCTCAAATCTCTGGCATTTGACGTCCGACGGCTTCGCCGATGGCGGTCTATTGCGCTGTCGCTTTGCCGTCTCGTCGGCTTTGCCATGACGATCCCTGACGCGGCCGGTCTTCGGCCAGCCTGAAAGCGGTCAGCGCTGATGCGCTGAATTTGGTTGAAGAGCCCCGGTCAAGCGGTGCGGGCGTCGCTCTTCCTCTAGGCCCGCCGCGGCGTGCCGCAACCTGTGCGCTGCGCTTCAGGTCCTCCTCCTTGTTCCGGTCCTTCGGATGCGTCCCGCCACTGATGGCGGGCCTGCCGGTCTCGCTCTTGCCGCCCACCCCGCCTGCCCGGGGTGCGGTGTGAAGGGAGAAAGAGCCATGGGAAAGACATCAGCATCACATCATCAGACTCCGCGTGTAAGCCTTTACAGCGAGGTGACGCAGCGGATTATATCGGATCTGGAATCCGGGATCGTGCCCTGGGTTCAGCCCTGGGATAGTTCGGCGTGTGCTTGCGGGATGCCGCTCAATGCGAGCACGGAACGCCGCTATTCGGGGATCAATATTCTGATCCTGTGGAGCGCGGTCATTGCGCGGCGCTTTTCCAGCCAGCGCTGGCTCACTTACCGTCAGGCTTTGGCGCTGGGTGGCAATGTCCGGGCTGGAGAGCGTGGCACGATCATCTGCTATACCGATCGCTTCACGCCGAATTCGGAACAGGAACGGGCATCTGATAGCGGTGATGAGGCCCGGCGCTTTGCCTTTCTGAAGCGATTTACCGTCTTCAACGTCGATCAATGCGAGTATCTGCCCGACGATGTGCGGCTGTCACCGCCGCCACGGCCGCATGAAACCATCATCCCTGAAGCCGATGCCCTGATCACTGCCACACAGGCGGATTTCCGGATCGGGGGTAGTGAAGCCTTTTACATGCCCGACCTCGATCTGATCCGCGTGCCGCCACAGGCTGCCTTTGCCGATCCGATCAATTGGTATCGCACGGCTTTCCATGAGTTGGGGCATAATGCCGGGACCCGGATTATGCCGCGCGGTCTCTGGTTGAGGTTGGTTTTCCGGCCATCGGCCGCGCGACGGTTCGGCATAATCAGAG